>NZ_MSDO01000156.1 GCF_001937195.1 Salinicola socius
GGGTAAGAGGGCAAGGGGTAAGAGGGCAAGGTGAAGAGGTGCAAGGGGCAAGAGGTGCAAGGGGCAAGAGGTGCAAGGGGCAAGAGGTGCAAGGGACAAGAGGTGCAAGGGGCAAGAGGTGCAAGGGGCAAGAGGTGCAAGGGGCAAGAGGACAAGGTGAAAAGCGGCAAGGTGAAGAGGATGAGGGGATCCTGTCGGGGAACGACAAGCCGCCGGCTTCGTGCCGGCGGCTGTTGCGTGGGTGCTGCGTGGGTGCTGCGAGGGGGCGAGCTTACAGCGTGGTGACGCTGACCTCGCCGTTGCCTCGTGTGTCGTGGGCGAACTGCCCGCTGCCCCGTAGCGCTTGAGCGGCTGCGTCACTTTGCCCCTCACCGACCAGCGGGTTGCGGCTTGCCGAAATGTCGGTGGCCAGTTGCGTGGCATCGGCGACGTTCTGCAGAGCCTGGTCCGC
>NZ_MSDO01000018.1 GCF_001937195.1 Salinicola socius
CTCGCTATGGTCGTCAGGCAAAACTGACGCAGAAATAATGAGCCTTCACTGCCTACCCGGCCCTCATTCCCACTGATTCGGATCATGCTGCTGAGCGACGTCTATTGGCTGCCCGCTCTTGAGGGCAGCGCGTATCCGGCAATGTCGGTGATGATCACCGAACGGAGACGGGATCTTTCTTTCCGTCTCTCGTAAACCCCTTGGGGTTATATGGTCAAGCCTCACGGGGCATTAGTACACGTTAGCTCAACGCCTTGCAGCGCTTCCACACCGTGCCTATCAACCAGCTAGTCTTGCTGGACCCTTTAGGAGACTCTAGGTCTCGGGGAGATCTCATCTTGAAGAAGGCTTCCCGCTTAGATGCTTTCAGCGGTTATCCCGTCCGCACATAGCTACCCGGCGATGCCACTGGCGTGACAACCGGAACACCAGAGGTGCGTCCACTCCGGTCCTCTCGTACTAGGAGCAGCACTTCGCAAATCTCCAACGCCCACGGCAGATAGGGACCGAACTGTCTCACGACGTTCTAAACCCAGCTCGCGTACCACTTTAAATGGCGAACAGCCATACCCTTGGGACCGACTTCAGCCCCAGGATGTGATGAGCCGACATCGAGGTGCCAAACACCGCCGTCGATGTGAACTCTTGGGCGGTATCAGCCTGTTATCCCCGGAGTACCTTTTATCCGTTGAGCGATGGCCCTTCCATACAGAACCACCGGATCACTAGAACCTACTTTCGTACCTGCTCGACGTGTCTGTCTCGCAGTTAAGCACCCTTATGCTCTTGCACTCAATGCACGATTTCCAACCGTGCTGAGGGTACCTTCGTGCTCCTCCGTTACTCTTTCGGAGGAGACCGCCCCAGTCAAACTACCCACCACACACTGTCCTCACACCGGATCACGGTGCCAAGTTAGAACGCCAATGATGCCAGGCTGGTATTTCAAGGTTGGCTCCACCGGAACTAGCGTCCCGGTTTCCAAGCCTCCCAGCTATCCTACACAAGCAACATCAGCGTCCAGTGTGAAGCTATAGTAAAGGTTCACGGGGTCTTTCCGTCTAGCCGCGGGTACACAGCATCTTCACTGCGATTTCAATTTCACTGAGTCTCGGGTGGAGACAGCGTGGCCATCATTACGCCATTCGTGCAGGTCGGAACTTACCCGACAAGGAATTTCGCTACCTTAGGACCGTTATAGTTACGGCCGCCGTTTACCGGGGCTTCGATCAAGAGCTTCGCCTTGCGGCTAACACCATCAATTAACCTTCCGGCACCGGGCAGGCGTCACACCCTATACGTCCGCTTACGCGTTAGCAGAGTGCTGTGTTTTTAATAAACAGTTGCAGCCACCTGGTATCTTCGACCGGTTCGAGCTCGGGACGCGAAGTCCTTCACCCTAAGCCGGCGCACCTTCTCCCGAAGTTACGGTGCCATTTTGCCTAGTTCCTTCACCCGAGTTCTCTCAAGCGCCTTGGGATTCTCACCCTGACCACCTGTGTCGGTTTGGGGTACGGTCGCATGTGATCTGAAGCTTAGAGGCTTTTCCTGGAAGCGTGGCATCGATGACTTCCGGACCGTAGTCCGTTCGTCTCGTCTCTCGGCCTTGAGATCCCGGATTTGCCTAAGATTTCAGCCTACCGACTTTCACCAGGACAACCAACGCCTGGCTCACCTAGCCTTCTTCGTCCCCCCATCGCAATCACATCCGGTACGGGAATATTGACCCGTTTCCCATCGACTACGCTTTTCAGCCTCGCCTTAGGGGCCGACTCACTCTGCTCTGATTAGCATAGAACAGAAAACCTTGGTCTTCCGGCGGGGCAGTTTTTCACTCCCCTTGTCGTTACTCATGTCAGCATTCGCACTCGTGATATCTCCAGCAAGCTTCTCAACTCACCTTCACAGACTTACACGACGCTCCTCTACCGCTCATCCAGAGGATGAACCCGTAGCTTCGGCATCTGGTTTGAGCCCCGTTACATCTTCCGCGCAGGCCGACTCGACTAGTGAGCTATTACGCTTTCTTTAAAGGATGGCTGCTTCTAAGCCAACCTCCTAGCTGTCTATGCCTTCCCACATCGTTTCCCACTTAACCAGAATTTGGGGGCCTTAGCTGACGGTCTGGGTTGTTTCCCTTTTCACGACGGACGTTAGCACCCGCCGTGTGTCTCCCACGCTCTACTCACCGGTATTCGGAGTTTGCCTCGGGTTGGTAACCCGGGATGGGCCCCTAGCCGAAACAGTGCTCTACCCCCGGCGGTAATACGTGAGGCGCTACCTAAATAGCTTTCGAGGAGAACCAGCTATCTCCGAGCTTGATTAGCCTTTCACTCCGATCCACAGCTCATCCCAGCATTTTTCAACATACTTGGGTTCGGGCCTCCAATTGATGTTACTCAATCTTCACCCTGGCCATGGATAGATCGCCCGGTTTCGGGTCTATATCCAGCGACTGGTCGCCCAGTTAAGACTCGGTTTCCCTACGCCTCCCCTATACGGTTAAGCTCGCCACTGAATATAAGTCGCTGACCCATTATACAAAAGGTACGCGGTCACAGAACCAGTCTGCTCCCACTGCTTGTACGCACACGGTTTCAGGATCTATTTCACTCCCCTCTCCGGGGTTCTTTTCGCCTTTCCCTCACGGTACTGGTTCACTATCGGTCAGCCAGGAGTATTTAGCCTTGGAGGATGGTCCCCCCATGTTCAGTCAGGGTTTCACGTGCCCCGACCTACTCGATTTCACATATTCAGGTTTTCGACTACGGGGCTATCACCCGCTACGGCCGGCCTTTCCAGGCGCGTTCGTCTAACCAGTCACATGCTTAAGGGCTACTCCCCGTTCGCTCGCCGCTACTGGGGGAATCTCGGTTGATTTCTTTTCCTCGGGGTACTTAGATGTTTCAGTTCTCCCGGTTCGCTTCCCAACACCTATGGATTCAGTGTGGGATACCCAGCTTGTGCTGGGTGGGTTTCCCCATTCGGAAATGTCCGGGTCGCAGGTTGTTTGCCACCTCACCGAACCTTATCGCAGGCTACAACGTCCTTCATCGCCTCTGGCTGCCAAGGCATCCACCGTGTGCGCTTAATCGCTTGACCATATAACCCGAAGGAGTCTGGTCAGTGATTAATCATTCGACAATTGCCGGATACGCTTGAGACGTATCTCGTTGTGTTCTTCTCCAAAGAGAAGAACTTGTCAGCATGATCCAAATTGTTAAAGAGCGACTGTCAATCGACAGTCACAAACCGACGTTATCTTCGATAACCTGGCTTGTGACTGTGGACTTCAGCATTCGACTGTGGGGTGGGCGCAGGGCAGGCACATTTCCTGCTGAGCGTCGTACACCGCGTGAAGCGTGGTGGAGCCTAGCGGGATCGAACCGCTGACCTCCTGCGTGCAAGGCAGGCGCTCTCCCAGCTGAGCTAAGGCCCCGATAAATGCAATTTTGTTGAAGACAAGGCGCTTTTGACCGACGTGTAGCCTGCTACACGAGGAAAAAAGCAACGCCGTATTCGGCAAAATTTGGTGGGTCTGGGCAGACTCGAATAACCCGGCGACCTCACCCTCTCTCGACATCACCCCAAGGGGTGCGCCAACCAACTGCGCGAGAGATGGTGGGTCTGGGCAGACTCGAACTGCCGACCTCACCCTTATCAGGGGTGCGCTCTAACCAACTGAGCTACAGACCCGTTGGTCACTGGGCGACTTAAGCAGCCATACCACAGTCTTTGCTCTGGTCGATCAGGTAATTGATGTGAGCGCTTGCTCCGCGATCGGTTGGTCGTTTAAGGAGGTGATCCAGCCGCAGGTTCCCCTACGGCTACCTTGTTACGACTTCACCCCAGTCATGAACCACACCGTGGTGATCGCTCTCCCGAAGGTTAAGCTAACCACTTCTGGTGCAGTCCACTCCCATGGTGTGACGGGCGGTGTGTACAAGGCCCGGGAACGTATTCACCGTGACATTCTGATTCACGATTACTAGCGATTCCGACTTCACGGAGTCGAGTTGCAGACTCCGATCCGAACTGAGGCCGGCTTTCTGGGATTCGCTCCATCTCGCGATCTCGCAACCCTTTGTACCGGCCATTGTAGCACGTGTGTAGCCCTACCCGTAAGGGCCATGATGACTTGACGTCGTCCCCACCTTCCTCCGGTTTGTCACCGGCAGTCTCCTTAGAGTTCCCACCATTACGTGCTGGCAAATAAGGACAAGGGTTGCGCTCGTTACGGGACTTAACCCAACATTTCACAACACGAGCTGACGACAGCCATGCAGCACCTGTCTCAGAGTTCCCGAAGGCACCAATCCATCTCTGGAAAGTTCTCTGGATGTCAAGGGTAGGTAAGGTTCTTCGCGTTGCATCGAATTAAACCACATGCTCCACCGCTTGTGCGGGCCCCCGTCAATTCATTTGAGTTTTAACCTTGCGGCCGTACTCCCCAGGCGGTCGACTTATCGCGTTAACTGCGCCACTAAGTCCTTAAAGGTCCCAACGGCTAGTCGACATCGTTTACGGCGTGGACTACCAGGGTATCTAATCCTGTTTGCTACCCACGCTTTCGCACCTCAGTGTCAGTGTCAGGCCAGAAGGCCGCCTTCGCCACTGGTATTCCTCCCGATCTCTACGCATTTCACCGCTACACCGGGAATTCTACCTTCCTCTCCTGCACTCTAGCCTGGCCGTTCCGGATGCAGTTCCCAGGTTGAGCCCGGGGCTTTCACAACCGGCGTGCCAAGCCACCTACGCGCGCTTTACGCCCAGTAATTCCGATTAACGCTCGCACCCTCCGTATTACCGCGGCTGCTGGCACGGAGTTAGCCGGTGCTTCTTCTGCGAGTGATGTCCTTCCTCTGGGGTATTAACCCAAAGGCTTTCTTCCTCGCTGAAAGTGCTTTACAACCCGAAAGCCTTCTTCACACACGCGGCATGGCTGGATCAGGCTTTCGCCCATTGTCCAATATTCCCCACTGCTGCCTCCCGTAGGAGTCTGGGCCGTGTCTCAGTCCCAGTGTGGCTGATCATCCTCTCAGACCAGCTACGGATCGTCGCCTTGGTAAGCCGTTACCTTACCAACTAGCTAATCCGACATAGGCTCATCCGATAGCGCGAAGTCCGAAGATCCTCCGCTTTCTCCCGTAGGACATATGCGGTATTAGCGTGGGTTTCCCCACGTTATCCCCCACTATCGGGCAGATTCCTATGCATTACTCACCCGTCCGCCGCTCGCCACCAGGGAGCAAGCTCCCCGTGCTGCCGCTCGACTTGCATGTGTTAGGCCTGCCGCCAGCGTTCAATCTGAGCCATGATCAAACTCTTCAGTTTAAAGTCTGATAGTCCTTACTTTTCCCAGGCCCGAAGACAAAGGAAAAAAGCGGACCAAACTTGGTTCAAGGTCAAACGAATCTTTGACGAGTCGCTTGCCTCGATATGTCGTGACTGACGTCACGCGAGAGCAAGCACCCACATCAATTACCTGATCGATTGTTAAAGAGCGTTCCCACTTGGGAGTCTTGCGACTTCCGCCACGAGCCTGAAAGGTTTCAAGTGCTTGTCAGCGCTTGTTTTCTTGCTCGCCGTAAGGAGTGGCGTATTTTAAGGATCTGAGCGAAGATGTCAACGTTTTTCTGTCGAATCCTGCCGGGCGCCGTTGCTGCTCAGTGGTGCCGATCCTGCGAAGAACTGGGAAGCGATTGTGCCTGCCTCACCGCCTTGAGT
>NZ_MSDO01000019.1 GCF_001937195.1 Salinicola socius
GGCCTGCCGCCAGCGTTCAATCTGAGCCATGATCAAACTCTTCAGTTTAAAGTCTGATAGTCCTTACTTTTCCCAGGCCCGAAGACAAAGGAAAAAAGCGGACCAAACTTGGTTCAAGGTCAAACGAATCTTTGACGAGTCGCTTGCCTCGATATGTCGTGACTGACGTCACGCGAGAGCAAGCACCCACATCAATTACCTGATCGATTGTTAAAGAGCGTTCCCACTTGGGAGTCTTGCGACTTCCGCCACGAGCCTGAAAGGTTTCAAGTGCTTGTCAGCGCTTGTTTTCTTGCTCGCCGTAAGGAGTGGCGTATTTTAAGGATCTGGGCGAAGATGTCAACGTTTTTCTGTCGAATCCTGCCGGGCGCCGTTGCTGCTCAGTGGTGCCGATCCTGCGAAGAACTGGGAAGCGATTGTGCCTGCCTCACCGCCTTGCGTCAACCGATTTCTTCAATCAAATCAAACGCTTGGCTTTCTCCTTCACCGCCTCCGAGAACCTGTCTCGGCGACAGCGGATGCGTACTTTACGACTCTCGCCGGCACTTGGCAACCCCCGAGCAGACAAAAATCTGATGATCTCTACCGCGGGTCATCAAGTTGTCATCTAGCCGATGTCACTGCCCGCCTAGATAGCCCAAAGTCCCACGAAAGCATCGACCGGCATCGACGCGAGTCGCGCTTCGTCTTCATACAGTGCGAGGATCTGTTCACAGCGCTGCGCGGGAAAGCGCGTCGCCAGGTTGTGCCGAAACTTCTTCTTCAGCAGCGGAATCCCTTCTTCACGTCGCCGGCGATGGCCTAGCGGATACTCTACCGCCACTTTTTCTGTGTGCGTGCCGTCGCTGAAGAAAACCTGAACCGCGTTGGCGATGGAGCGTTTGTCGGCCTGATGATAGTCACGGCTGTAGCGCTCGTCTTCGATCACTTCCATCTTGTCGCGCAGACGATCGATGATCGGATTGGCAAGATGGAAATCATCTTCGTAATGCTCTGCGGTCAAATCTCCGAACGCCAGGGGCACGGCAATCATGTACTGAAGACAGTGATCCCGATCGGCCGGGTTGGCGAGCTCTCCCGCCTTGGAAATGATGCGGATGGCCGACTCGTGAGTGGTCACCACGATACGCTCGATCTCGTTCAGGCGATCACACACTTGAGGGTGAAGAGTGACGGCTGCTTCTGCCGCCGTCTGGGCATGGAATTCAGCCGGGAAACTGATCTTGAACAGCACATTTTCCATGACATAACTACCGTAGTCCTGCTCGACCCGGAAGCGGCGCTCGGCTTCGGGCTTGATCGCCTGATCCTTGTTGGTCTTGCTGAACAGGACATCATAAAAGCCCCATTGCGGTGCCGAGAGCACACCAGGAATCCCCATCTCCCCTCGCATGGCAATATCCACGAGCCTCACCGCCCGGGAAGTGGCATCTCCCGCGGCCCAACTCTTGCGCGATCCGGCATTGGGCGCGTGGCGATAGGTTCGAAGACTCTGTCCATCGACGAAGGCATGCGACAGCGCCGAAAGCAGCTGCTCTCGGCTGGCACCCATCAACTTCGCAACCACGGCGGTCGATGCCACCTTGACCAGCACCACATGATCCAGGCCCACCCGATTGAACGAGTTTTCGAGCGCCAGTACCCCCTGAATCTCATGGGCCATGATCATCGCCTCGAGCACGTCGCGCATGAACAGCGGGGGGTGCCCCTTTGCCGGACGCTGCTGAGATGCGTGATCGGCCACCGCCAGAATCGCGCCGAGATTGTCAGACGGATGCCCCCATTCCGCTGCCAGCCAGGTGTCGTTGTAATCCAGCCAGCGAATGATACAGCCGATATCCCAGGCGGCCTTGACCGGATCGAGACGAAGCTGGGTTCCCGGAACACGCGCGCCATTGGGAACGAACGTACCTTCGACCAGCGGGCCCAGATGCTTGGTGCATTCCGGAAAACGCAGCGCCAGCAGCCCGCAACC
Source organism: Salinicola socius (assembly GCF_001937195.1). Taxonomy (GTDB): domain Bacteria; phylum Pseudomonadota; class Gammaproteobacteria; order Pseudomonadales; family Halomonadaceae; genus Salinicola; species Salinicola socius. The sequence goes on from NZ_MSDO01000019.1 coordinate 1,976, forward strand.
CAGCGTGTCCATCAAGCAGTGCCGCGCCGTGTCCAACGCCTCCTGACTCTCGATACGATAATCGAGAACGTAATCCGCAATGGCCTGAAGCTCCGGATCGTAATCGGGGCGCTGATTGAGGTCGACGTTGGCACTCATGAAATGGCGTCCTTGGTTATGTCGGTGTAAGAAGCCCGTGTCTCGCCACACGCTCCCGTTTCACACTATCGCTGCTCGATCGGCACCCACTCGCGTCTTTCCGGGCCTGCGTAGTCCGCGCTGGGACGGATAATGCGATTGTTGCCGCGCTGCTCGAAGACGTGAGCGCACCATCCCGTCAGGCGGGAGCAGACGAAGATCGGCGTGAACAGCTTGGTGGGGATACCCATGAAGTGATAGGCACTGGCGTGATAGAAGTCCGCGTTGGGAAAGAGCGTCTTCTCTCGCCACATGACTTCGTCGACACGTTCCGATACGGCATAGAGGTGATTGTCGCCCACGTCGTCCGCCAGCTTCCGGGCCCACTCCTTGATGATCGCGCTACGGGGATCTGACTCGCGATAGATGGCATGTCCGAAGCCCATGATCTTGTCCTTGCGCTCGAGCATTTCGAGAATGCGCCGCTCCGCTTCGTCCGGCGTCGACCAGCGACTGATCATCTCCATCGCCGCCTCGTTGGCGCCACCATGCAGAGGGCCCCGCAACGAACCGATCGCCCCTGTGATGCAGCTGTGCAGATCCGATAGCGTCGACGCGCAGACTCGCGCCGTGAAGGTCGAAGCATTGAACTCGTGTTCGGCATAGAGGATCAGCGAAACGTTCATCACTCGCGCATGCAGGTCCGACGCGGGCTTGCCGTGCAGTAGATGCAGGAAGTGCCCCCCCACGGAGATATCGTCAGTCTCGGTCTCGATACGTTCACCGTAGAGTGAATATCGGTACCAGTAGTTGAGAATCGACGGCGTCACGGCCAACAAACGATCTGCATGACGCTGCTGCTCTTCCAAGCGCTGCTCGGTTTCCAGGTTTCCCAGCATGGATGTGCCCGTGCGCAGGACATCCATCGGGTGGGCATCGGACGGGATCTGTTCCAATACCTTCTTCAAGGGTGACGGGAGCGAGCGTGAACGTTGAAGTTGTGCAATGTAATCCTCCAGCTGCTGCTGAGTGGGAAGCGCCCCCTTCAGCAACAGGTAGGCAACTTCTTCGAAGCGGGCGTTCTCGGCCAGCGTCTGGATGTCATAACCGCGATAGGTGAGGCCGGAGCCGCTCTTGCCGACCGTGCAGATCTCGGTCGACCCTGCACTTTGCCCTCTCAGCCCGGTGCTTTGGGGTTGGTTCACCATGATGCTCTCCTGGACTTAGCCTGAAAAATGCCTGCGCTCAGTCGCTCCCTCTCTCGAACAGCGAATCGAGCTTGCGTTCGAAAGCGTGATAGTCGAGGAATTCATAAAGCTCCTCTCGCGTCTGCATCGAATCGACGACATCTCGCTGATGCCCTTTGGCATGAATATCCTGATACACCTTGAGTGCCGCAGCGTTCATCGCCCGAAACGCCGACAGCGGATAGAGCACCATTCGACAGCCGACTTCCGCCAGCTCCTGCTGGGTAAATAGCGGCGTCGCGCCAAACTCGGTGATATTGGCGAGAATCGGTGCCTCGACGCCCTCGCAGAACGCCCGATAGTCATCCAGGGTGTGAACCGCTTCGGCGAAGATCGCATCCGCCCCCGCTTCGACGCAGGCGTTGGCACGTTCGACAGCGGCCGCAAGCCCCTCCTTCTGGAAGGCATCGGTACGTGCGATGAGATAGAAATCCGGATCGCGCCGGGCGTCGGAGGCAGCCTTGATGCGATCCACCATCTCCGATTGGGAAACGATCTCCTTGTTGGGGCGATGACCGCAGCGTTTCTGGGCTACCTGATCCTCGAGATGGACCGCGGCGACACCGGCACGCTCCATCTCCTTGACCGTGCGGGCGATGTTGAACGCTCCGCCCCAGCCGGTATCGATATCCACCAGCAGCGGGAGATCGCAGGCACCAGTGATTCGACGGGCGTCTTCCACGACATCGTTGAGCGTGGTCATGCCAAGATCCGGCAACCCGTAGGACGCGTTGGCCACGCCACCGCCGGAAAGATAGAGCGCATGATGCCCGACAGCCTTAGCCATCATCGCGCTGTAAGCGTTGATGGCGCCGACGATGGGCAACGGGCGATGAGTGTCGAGCGCTTCACGAAAGCGGCCACCGGGGCTCGGATGGGTCATGATTCGATCCTTGGGGTTTCGGGTGAATGCACCGCTTCGTCGCCTAGTGTGCGGGCATAGTGCGCCGCGACGTTTTCTCGAGAAGCGCTGACATGGCGACGCATCAACAGTTCGGCCAGTTCGGCGTCGCCCGCTTCGATCGCATCGACGATACGGTGGTGCTCGACGAATGCGCGTTGCGGCCGGGAGCCGTTGGCGCTGAATTGAGTACGGTAGAGCCGCACCAGGTAATAGAGGTCGTCGCATAGCAGCGTCATCAGCATGCGATTGTGACTGCCCTGCACGATGCGGTAATGGAAGTCGAGATCGCCCTCGCGCTGGTAGTAGGCCTCGCCACTGGAAAGGTCTTCCTGGCGCTCGTGGAAAGCCAGCACTTCGCGCAGGCCGGCGATTTCCTCGGCCGTCATCGACTTGGCGGCCAATCTCGCGGCCATGCTTTCCAGAGCCTCTCGAACGTCGAACAGCTCCAACAGCTCGTCCATCGACAGCTTGACGACACGAGCACCCACATGTGGCACCCGCTCGATCAGCCGATAGGTCTCCAGCCGTCGCATGGCTTCCCGCAACGGACCGCGCGAGATACCGTAGTGGGTCGAGAGCTCCGGTTCCGTGATACGAGTGCCGGGGGGGAGCTCGCCTCGGACGATGGCACGCTGCAACTGATGAAAAACGCGCTCGGCAAGCGTGCGAACCACGGGGAGCTCGGTATCGGCGTCATGCATATCGGAAATTGGCTGAGGCATTGAATTGTTAACAATTGGAGGGCGAAGTCCCCATGATAGGCGGCCCGTTTTTGTTGATCAATGGAAAAAAGCTCGCAATGACTACACTTTAGTCGGAATACCAACGCCTTCCCATGCGACATTGTCAACAATTAGGCTGGGCAAGACGAGCCAGTGCTGCCAGTCATTCTGCCTCGAGGCGAATCAGGCCGTACCACAACGCCCCGAACGGAGATCCGTGGGCCTCGCTCGTCGGCATCACTCCCGATAGACTTGGCGCCCGATACTCACTGCCTGACACGCATCGCCCAGACTTTCTTGTCCGGTATCGCGCAGCACGGCAGGGTCCCGACGGCCCGTCGTCGTCCAGGCGTCAGGCGTCGTGCGCTCCCCGGGCGTCTTTCATTTCTCAGGCGTCTTTCATTCCTCAGGCGTCTTTCATTCCTCAGGCGTCTTTCATTCCTCAGGAATAGTATTAATGGCCGATACGAGACCCCGGCTCGAGATAACCGACTTTCCCTATACGCCCGATCCGGCCTCGCTCTTCGAACGATTGCAGCGACGTCCGGGTGCCGTATTACTGGATAGTGGGCGCCCGAACGCGCCGGGCGGCCTCTTCGACATTATCAGCAGCGATCCGCTGGCGATGCTGAGCGTCGATGATGGCCTGACGCGGTGCGAACCGCCGATGCCGCTGCCCGCCGAGCCCTTCGAGGCTCAGCAGGCTCTCCTGGATCACGCCGAGACCGAGCTGCTGCCTCTACTGACAAAGGCCGTAGCGGCCGAGGCGAAGGCGCTCCCGTTTCTCGGTGGCCTGCTCGGCTATTGGGGCTATTCACTGATGAACTCCCACGAGCCGACTCATTCGACAACAGGACAAAGCGACCAGCGCCCGGGACCCAGCCTGCCAGCAGCCCGGCTGGGACTTTACGACTGGGCGCTGATCCAGAATCACGACACGCAACGCACGCTGCTCGTCGCGACGGCTGCGCGCCGAGAGCAGGTGATCGATTGGCTGAAAGAACCCGCGAAGCCGGACTCGGCCTACTTCACATTGACCAGTGAATTCGTGGGCGATATCGACCGCGCCAGCTACGGAAGACGCTTTCAACGGGTCATCGACTACATTCACGCGGGCGATTGCTACCAGATCAACCTGGCACAGCGTTTTACCGCAAAGTTTCAGGGAAGTACCTGGCAGGCGTATCGGCGTCTACGCCTCGCCACCCCGACGCCCTACGGCGGTTATCTCGCGTGGGCAGACCAGGCCATTCTGTCGCTATCACCGGAGCGCTTCATCGGCGTTGCCGACGGTCAGGTCGCAACGCGCCCGATCAAGGGCACCCGCCCCCGCGGGCGGACGGCCGATGAAGACCTATGCCTGGCAACCGAACTCCAGCAGAGCGCCAAGGATCGTGCCGAGAACATCATGATCGTCGATCTCCTGCGCAACGATCTCGGCCGCGTCTGTCGTCCCGGCAGCGTCGCGGTCCCGCAGCTATGCGGGTTGGAGAGCTATGCCAACGTTCATCACCTGGTCAGCATCGTACGTGGCGAACTGGCGGCAGGCGCAACGCCACTGGACCTTCTGGCCGCTGCATTTCCCGGCGGCTCGATTACCGGCGCCCCCAAACATCGCGCCATGCAGATCATCGATGAGCTGGAACCCTGTCAGCGCAGCGTCTACTGCGGCAGCCTCGGCTACGTCGACCGGCGTGGCCGACTGGACAGTTCGATCGCCATTCGCACTGTGATTGCCGATGGCGACACTCTGCATATCTGGGGTGGCGGCGGACTCGTCGCGGATTCGGATGAAGAAGCGGAGTATCAGGAGACGCTCGCCAAGATCGAACGCCTGATGCAAGCGCTGACCAGCCAGGTCCACGACGAGAACGATTCCCAATAGTATTTCATTGGTTTACGCTGCCTGTCGCCATCGTCAAACAACGAACACTGCCTTGAGAACCCACACGATCTCGCCTCACGCTACAGCGCCGAACTCCACCATCAGCCGCTATCTGGCTCGCCGCCGACGTCAGCTGTGGCTCATCGCTGTGACCGCCCTGGCAACATTGATCTCGCTGTTGGTCGACGTCGCCACCGGGCCTGGCGCCTATCCGCTCGTTGACGTGATGAAGGCTCTGGTGACGCCCGCAGGAGTGCCCCACATTCTTCACGTCGTGGTCTGGGAGATACGACTGCCGGTGGCACTGATGGCCATCGTCGTCGGCGCCAGTCTCGCCGTCGCCGGCGCACAAATGCAGACGCTGCTCAACAATCCACTCGCCGATCCGTTCACGCTCGGCATCTCTTCCGCCGCCAGTTTCGGCGCGGCACTGGCGATCGTGCTGGGTTTCGGCGTTCTGCCCGTCGCCGGGACACTGCTGTTGACCGGCAACGCTTTCGTGCTGGCCATGCTCGCCTCGCTGATGATCTGGGGATTGAGCAGGCTACGCGGTGTCAGCGTGCAGACGATGGTGCTGATGGGCATCGCGATCATGTTCTTCTTCAATGCCCTGCTGGGAATTCTGCAGTACGTCGCCTCCGCCGAGTCGCTGCAGCAACTGGTGTTCTGGTCTCTGGGCAGCCTGAACAAGGCGAGCTGGGGCAAGGTCGGGCTGGCGGGGCTGGCACTGGTGGTGACGACGCCGATCTTCGTCCTCGCGCGATGGCATCTCACCGCGCTGCGGCTGGGAGACATTCAGGCCAAGGCAATGGGAATCGACGTCGGCCGACTTCGGCTACGCATGCTGCTGTGCTGCGCGCTGCTATCCGCAACGGCAGTGGCTTTCGTCGGCACGATCGGTTTCGTCGGGCTGGTCGGCCCGCATATTGCCCGACTTCTGGTCGGCGAGGATCAGCGCACATTCCTACCGATGTCGGCGCTGACCGGCGCGCTGATTCTGTCGTTGACCTCGATTCTCTCGAAGACGCTGATTCCCGGGATTCTGCTCCCCATCGGCATTCTCACCGCGCTGATCGGATTGCCGTTTTTCGTTTCGCTGGTGCTGCGCTCGCGCAAGGAGATCTGGCGATGACGCTACGCATCGACCGTCTCGACTGCACCCTGGGCAAACGCAGGATCCTGCGGGACCTGTCGGGGCTGGAGGCAAGACCGGGAGAAATCACGGCGTTGATCGGGCCCAACGGCGCGGGGAAATCGACACTGCTGAAAGCTATCGCCGGCATCGAAACCGCCAGCGGGCGCATCACCCTGGGCGAACAGACGCTCGATGCGCTGTCCCTCGAGCGCCGCAGCCGACTGCTCTACTATCTGCCTCAGGACACCAGCACCCAGGCCGCGTTGAGTGTCTTCGAGGCCGTGCTGCTGGCCCGTCGAACGCAGATAGCCGAGCCTGTCGACAGCGCGCTGTCGGCGGTCGAACGGGCGCTGAAATCGCTGGAGCTCGAGCCGCTGGCCGAACGCGAGCTGACGGTACTGTCCGGCGGCCAACGGCAGCGGGTCGCCATCGCTCAGGCCATCGTACGTCGCCCGAAACTGCTGATGCTCGACGAGCCGACCAGCGCGCTGGATCTGCATCATCAGCTACAGGTGCTCGATTATCTGCAGCGTCTGGCACGCCGAGAACGCGTCGTGATCCTGCTGGCCATTCACGACCTCAATCTGGCCGCACGCTTCGCCGACCATCTATGGGTGGTCAAGCAAGGCCTTCATGTGGCCAGCGGCACCCCAGGCCAGGTTCTGACCCAAGAGCGCCTTCGGGAGGTCTACGCCATCGAGGCTCATGTCGAATGGCCGTCCGATGCCCCACCCCGCGTGACTCCGCTATCGGCACTACGCCAACTGGGTGGTTGATCGCCGGGAGCCAATCCCCGGTGTGATAATTCGGTTATCTATCAAACTAACCAAACGGTATTGGTCGATACCGGGACAGGATTGGTAGAGTGCCGATATTCCATACCCCTAGTGGCAGCGTTCCCTCGTTACGCTGAACCAAGCCCTCAGCGCGGTGTGACCACCTTCGAAGGAGTCAACCATGGCGTTCGATCTCGATGCGCTCAACCGTGACATTGGCCACGATCCGGTGGCCATTACCGAATTCGCACTCAGTCTGGATAACAAGGCAATCTGCACGACCAACTTTCGTCCGTTCGAGGCCGTGATCCTGCATCTGGTCACGCGTGTTCGCCCGGATATTCCCGTCGTGTGGATGGACAGTGGCTACAACACCCCCGCGACTTATCGTTTCGCCGAAGAACTGACGAAGCGGCTCGATCTCAACCTCACCATTTATCACCCTCGCCGATCTCGAGCACATCGGGAATCGGTGGAGGGATCGACGCCGCAGATCGATGACCCGCGTCATGCCGCATTCACCGAAGAGGTCAAGCTCGAGCCCTTCCGCCGCGCCCTGGCCGAAACGGCACCGGATGTCTGGTTTACCGCGCTACGAGCCGAAGACACCGCGGAACGTTCCCGCATGCAGCCGCTATCGCGCAACGCCGATGGGCTCTTGAAAGTCGCGCCGGTACTGAACTGGACGGCCAAGCAGATGTATCAGTATCTTCAGCAGCACGACCTGCCCAACAACTTCGACTACTTCGATCCGACCAAGGTCGAGGACAAGCGGGAATGCGGCCTTCACCTGCAACATTGATTCAGCGCTGACACCTGACGCATGAGCCCCGCCAATGGCGGGGCTCATGCGTTATCGGGTCGGCATTGTCGGCGGCACGACAACGGCCTTGTCATAACACCGGCAGCTGAAGGTCCTTGAACAGATCGGCCTCATGCCTGGGCCCGGCCGCCAGCGCGGCTTCGACGGTATCTCGATCGAGATGCGGCGCCATGCGTTTGACGAAATCATACATGTAAGTGCGCATGAACGTGCCGCGGCGAATACCGATCTTGGTGGTGGAACTTTCGAACAGATGCGAGGCATCCACCGCGATGAGATCGCTGTCGGCGACGGGATCGACTGCCATGTGGGCAACGATGCCGATACCGAGACCCAGCCTCACATAGGTCTTGATCACGTCGGAGTCCGCCGCGGTGAGGACGACATTGGGCTTCAGATCACGAGATTTGAACGCGTCGTCGAGCTGCGAGCGACCGGTGAAACCAAAAACGTAGGTCACCAGCGGATGTTCCGCGACGCGCTCCAGCGTCAATTCACCGGTTGCCAGCGGATGGCCCTTGGGGACGAGAACGCAGCGATTCCAGCGATAGCACGGCAGCAACACCAGATCGTTGAACAGCTCCAGCGATTCGGTACAGATTGCGAAATCCGCGGAACCTTCGCTCACCATCTGTGCGATCTGCTTGGGCGTCCCCTGCTGCATATGGAGCGCGACTTCCGGATATTTCTGTCGAAATTCACTGATCACGCCGGGCAACACGTAACGCGCCTGGGTGTGCGTCGTGGCGATGGACAGATTGCCTCGACGCTCGTCACTGTGTTCCTGGGCGACGTGCTTGATATCGTCGACGGTTCGCAGCACCTTGCCAGCCAGTTCGACGATCGCCTCGCCTGCCGGCGTGACGCGAGTCAGATGCTTGCCGCTGCGTGCGAATATCTCGACGCCGAGCTCGTCTTCCAGCAATCGAATCTGCTTGGAGATGCCGGGTTGCGACGTGAACAGACTTTGCGCCGTCGCCGATACATTGAGCTGGTGCCTTGTCACTTCCCACACATAGCGCAACTGCTGAAGCTTCATAAGCGACCTCGTGGCTTCCGACTCGCCAAAATGGCATAAGAAACTGTATGAGGATTACTTTACGCAATATGTGGCGACGGGTGAAGGCCAGAAATCGCGATTCCCGGTATGAAAAAAGGGTCTTTAATAACCTGGCGCTATCGTTCCGATACGGCAGGGTATTTGCCAGCACCCTATGCAAGGGCTAACATCGATGCCATGAGCTCGGTCAGAGCGCAATATCTACAGGAGTTAACGTCATGTCCAACAACGTCGATGTCACCACTGCCAACTTCGAGCAGGAAGTGCTGAACGCGGACAAGCCCGTTCTGCTCAAGTTCTGGGCACCGTGGTGTGGTCCCTGCAAGATGATGGCTCCCGTCGTCGACGAAGTCGCCGATGAGAAAGCCGCAGACATCAAGGTGGTCAGCGTCAACGTTGACGACGCACCGGAAATCGCCTCCGAGCATGGGGTGCGCGGCGTCCCCACGGTGATGCTGTTCAAGTCCGGCGCCAAGGTCGCCTCGCTGGTCGGTGCCCAGTCAAAATCCCAGCTGACCCAGTTCCTCGAACAGAACGGCTGATACCCGCTGGGGCCGTCAGCCACGCCCTTTCAATCAGGACCTGCCAGCCAAGCCGCCCTCTCGGAGTGCGGCTTTTTTCGTCATATTTGGGCGTCAACTCTTCCCGAGAGCACTGCTCGTCGAGATGGCCGGCTCTCGCCCATCACTCGATCTCTTCTTCCAACTCGTCCAGCGCGTTCTGCGCCCTGCGTTGACGTCGCCGTCTGCGCTCGGACGGACTCAACATCTTGGCAATCCAGCGTGTCTCCGGGTGGCTATCCAGCGCGATCTTGAGCGTCATCGTCAGCGGTACCGAGAGCAGCATGCCCACTGGCCCCAGAATCCAGCCCCAGACCACCAGGGATAGAAACGCGACCAGCGTCGACAACCCCATCGTTCGGCCCATGACGCGTGGCTCGACGATATTACCCAGCACGAAGTTGATACTGAGATAAGCGCCCGCCAACGTCATCGCTTTCACGACCCCACCATCCGGCATCGCAAGCGTCAGCAACACCGGCGGTACCGCGGCCAGCACCGAACCAATGTTGGGGATGTAATTCAGAATGAACGCCAGTGCACCCCAGAGCAGTGCAAACTGCACCCCCACCAGCCAAGCCGAGATGGTCACCAGCACCCCCGTGATCAGGCTGATGACGGTTTTGACCGCCATATAACGCTTGAGGTTGTAACTGAACTCGGTAAATCGCTCCAGACTCGGCCCGGGATTGGTCAGCGCACGAGCGACTTTCTGACGAAAATCCAGCGTTTCAAACAACATGAAGTTGACCATCAGCAGAATGACCAGGCTCTGCGACAAGACCAGGCCAATACCGCTCAGGAATCCGGAAATCCAGTCTTGATCACCGGTACCATCCACCATGTCGGACAGCCGCTGCGGCGACACCGACAGCCCCTGGTTCGCCAGCCATTGCAGCAGAGTCAGATAATGCCCTTCCAACTGCTTTTGCATCTCCGGCCAGTTTTCCATGAACATCGCGAAACTGTTGGCTAACAGCGTGCCGAACAGGGCCAGCAGTCCGCCCAGGATCAACAGCGTGATCAGCACCGCCGCAAGGGAATTGACGCCACGGCGATAAAGCCAGTGAACCGGCGAGGTACAGATCACGGCGACGAACAGCGACAACAGTATCGGAATAATGAGACTTTCAGCGGCACGCATCCCGGCGATGATGATCGTCAGCGACGCCAACGTCAGCATCAGATTGAAGGGAACGTTCCGAAACGTGGGTTCCTGCCCGGGCGACATAGCGGTAATCCTAATGGCACATCCTGTGAATCGAGACAGTAGCACGAACCCCGAGCGGGTTCGTTGACGTAGTGCAAAGTACCGGAAAACTCCTCATTGACGATGCGCCAACGTAAACGCCCCCGAGCCATCGCTCGGGGGCGTCCGATGATACCGACCCAGACCAGGTGCTGACTGATCAGCCGTAACGCCCCGTGATGTAGTCTTCGGTGCGTGACTCCTTCGGCTGGGTGAATATCTTGGTCGTGTCATCACACTCGATCAGGCTTCCCAGATACATGAAGGCCGTGATATCCGAAATACGGGCCGCCTGCTGCATGTTGTGGGTCACGATGACGATCGTGTAGTCCTTCTTGAGTTCGTTGATCAGATCTTCGATATAGCCGGTCGAGATGGGGTCAAGCGCCGAGGTCGGATCGTCGAGCAGGATCACCTCCGGCTTCACCGCAATGGTACGGGCGATACACAGGCGTTGCTGCTGTCCACCGGAAAGCGCCTGCCCGTTCTGCTTGAGCTTGTCCTTGACCTCGTTCCAGAGTGCGGCCTTGCGCAGCGCCCACTCGACACGCTCCTCCAGTTCCCGGGCCGACAGCTTCTCGTACAGCCGAATCCCGAAGGCGACGTTATCGAAGACCGACATTGGAAACGGTGTCGGCTTCTGGAACACCATACCCACGCGGGAGCGCAGCAGGTTGAGGTCGACCCCCGACTGATAGATGTCGTAATCATCGAGCAGGATCTGCCCCTCGGTCCGGATCCCCTCGTAGAGATCGTGAATCCGGTTGAAGCAGCGAATGAGCGTCGACTTGCCGCAACCCGACGGCCCGATGAACGCCGTCACCTGGCGCTCGGGAATTTCCATGGAGACGTTCTTGATCGCCTGGAATTTGCCGTAGTAGAGGTTCAGATCGTCGACACGCAATTTGGTGGCGACCTGCGGCGCTGGCTTGGCATCGGGGCCGCTGGCGTCGCGTTTCTGCTTGAGTTGAAGTTCGGCTGTCATGGCAGTCTCGCAGCTGGAAATCAGGAACGCTGGCGCGAGAAATAGCGCGCCGCAATGTTCAGAATCAGAATGGCAGCGGTCAGGATCAATGCCCCGCCCCAAGCCAGCGCAACCAGGTCGGGAATGAAGGCGTTGATCGTCATGTTCTGGTAGATGGTCATCGGCAGGTTGGCCATCTCGCTACCCAGGTCGAAGAAGTTCCACTGGTTGGAGTTAAGCGAGGTGAACAGTAGCGGGGCCGTCTCGCCACTGATCCGCGCGAAACCGAGCAGAATGCCGGTCAGGATGCCCGCGCGCGCACCGCTGTAACACACTCGTATGATGATCCAGTAGCGGTGGGCGCCGAGCGCTGCTGCGGCCTCCCGTAACGAGTTGGGGATCAGGCGCAGCATGTCCTCGGTGGAGCGAATCACGACCGGCACGATGATCACCGTCAGTGCCAGCACGCCCGCCCAACCGGAGAAGTTGCCCATCGGCACCACCACCATGGCATAGATGAAAAGGCCAATGATGATCGACGGCGCCGACAGTAGAATGTCGTTGATGAAACGGATCACCTTGGCCATCATCCCCTTGCCACTGTACTCCGCCAGCCAGGTGCCCGCGGCGACGCCGATGACCGTCCCGATCACTGTCGCCGCGCAGGTCATGATGAAAGTCCCCCAGATCGCATTGCCCAGGCCGCCGCCGGTCATGCGCGTGCGCTCGACAAAGGTCGAGGGCGAGATCGCCCCCAACCCTTTGGTCACTAGCGTAAAGAGAATGGCGAACAGAAAGGCAAACCCGATCAGGGTTGCCACCTGACACAGCACCATCACCAACTGGCTGAGCCGTTTGCGACGGCGATAACGCGGCGTTTGACTGATATTCATGGTTCTCTCCTGCCGCTCAGGCGTGGCGACCGGTACTGTTGCGCAGCAGATAGCGCGCGAAAGCCAGTACCGCGAAAGTGATCAGGAACAGAATCAGGCCCAATGCCAGCAGTGCCGAGCGCTGAGAGCCGTCGGATTCGGAAAACTGATTGGCGATCAAGGCCGCGATCGATGTGCCCTGCCCGGTCAAGGTGGTGTTGAGGAACAGGTTATTACCAATGACGAACGTCACGGCCATGGTTTCACCCAGCGCACGCCCGAGCCCCAGTACGACGCCACCGACCAGGCCAGTCTTCACTGACGGCAGGATGACGCTACGGGTAACTTCCCAGGTGGTGCAGCCCAGACCATAGGCGGACTCACGCATGACCGCGGGTACGGTATTGATCACGTCCCGGCTCACGGCGGTAATGAAAGGAATGATCATCACCGCCAGAATGATACCCGCCGTCGTCAAACCGGTGCCGGCGGGAAAGACCGTGGGGAACCACGTGCGCAGCAACGGCGCCAGCACTTCCATGCCCCACATGCCGTAGATGATGGAGGGAATGCCTGCCAGCAGCTCGATCAGGGTACTCAGCGGCTGGCGCAGAAATCCGGGGCATTGCTCGGTCAGAAAGATGGCAATGCCAAAAGAGATGGGCACGGCAATGACGATCGCGATGAATGACGTCAGCAGCGTACCGTAGATTGCCGGCAGCGCGCCGAAGACTTCGACATTGGCTGCCCAGCGATTTTCCGTAAAGAAGTCCAGACCATAGCGTTGGATCGCCGGCCAGCTGGACACCATCAGTGACGCGATAATCGCCCCTAGCAGCAGCAGTACGGCAAAAGCGAAGGCGAACAACGTGCGCTCGAACCACACATCGAAGCGGGCCTTGCGTTGGAGCCGCTTGCGGGTGGCATCGCTGAGATGCCCCAGACCGCTGGCTTGAATCGCGTTGGAGGTGGACATCTTCATTCCTCATCGACTTGCCAACATGCCGCCAACCGGCGGCATTCGATACAGCGCCGCGACGGAGGCGGTCGCCCGCCCGCCGTCGCGGCATGTCATGCAGTGATCACGGGTTCCAGACAGCACTACCGTCCGATCCCTTGATCTCGCTCCAGCTGTCACGAACCATCTCGGCAACGTTCTCCGGCATCGGCACGTAGTCCAGCTCCTTGGCCATGTCGCCGCCATTGCTGTAAGCCCAATCGAAGAACTCGAGCGCCTGACGAGCAGCGTCGGCGTCCTGAACTTCCTTGTGCATCAGGATGAACGAGGCACCGGTGATCGGCCAGCTCTCGTCGCCCGGCTGATTGGTCAGCACCAGGTACATGCCCGGCGCCTTTTTCCAGTCGGCATTGGCGGCGGCAGCCATGAAGGCTTCCATGTTCGGCGCGACGACGTTGCCGGCCTGGTTCTTCAGGTGCACCAGACTCAGATCGTTCTGTTCGGCATAGGCGTACTCGACATAGCCGATCGCGCCATTGGTGTTGGAAACCTGGCTAGCCACACCGGCGTTCGCCTTGGCGCCCACACCGGCAGGCCAGGCGACGGACTTGCCTTCACCCACGGTGTTGGCGAAATCTTCGCTGACCTGCGCCAGATAATGGGTAAACAGGAAGTTGGTGCCAGAGCCGTCGGCACGATAGACCGGCGTGATCTGGGTATCCGGCAGATCCAGACCCGGGTTCAATTTGGCGATGGCCTCGTCGTCCCAGTTGGTAATCTTGCCCTGATAGATGTCAGCCAGCGTCGGGCCGTCCAGATTGAGCGAGTCCCCTTCAATGCCTTCGACGTGGAACGCGGCGACCACGCCACCCATGACCATCGGCCACTGCATCAGGCCATTCTTGTCGAGCTCTTCCTTGGTCATCGGCGCGTCACTGGCACCGAAGGTGACGGTCTTGGCGACGATCTGCTGGATGCCACCGCCGGAACCGATCGCCTGGTAGTTGAGACCGATCCCCGACTCATCCTGATAGGCATCTGCCCACTGCGAGTAGACCGGATACGGGAAGGTTGCACCGGCACCGGTAATGGTGTCCTGGGCCTGGACACCGGCGGCGCCCAGAACCATCGAGCCGGAGATGAGCGCTGCGAAGACATGTTTAAGCATAGCGATATCCTGTTTCCACCTTGAATGCGTGAGCGATAACGACGTTGCGAAGGTTGCCAACACTCTCAGCGCTCACCGTACGTCAGTGTCGTGACAGTTTTATGACACCCATGCAGCAACGTTAGCGGAGGCTGCGGGATCATGCCCGCCATTGACGAAAAAACCATCGCGCGATTGCCTGAATCCTCAGGGTCGTCAATGGCTTTTCGATGTAGCTTGGCGCGTGAGCGTCACAACCTTCGCGTCTTCACGATGACAAGTTTTGATGACAGCAGGATGACAATCGTCAAGCAGAGTAACGATAGCGCCGCTTCCGGTAACGACTCATGACGTCGCCTTGTCGGTATTGGCTTGGCCCTTGAGCGCTCGACCGGCCAGCACGCGGACAGCGATATTGCCCAGCAGCGTGGCGCCCAGCATCGTCAGCACCGTGGGCCACGCACTGGCCAGTTCGAAAGCGCCCACCAGCGCGCCGGTGACGGCACCGCAGGTGAACTGCAGACAGCCCTGCAAGGCCGTTGCCGTGGCGCTCATGCGCGGGAAGTGATCCAGCATCGACGACATCGCGTTGGGACTGATCAGACCCTGCATCCCCACGAACACCACCATCAGCGGCGCGATGGTGAATATGGAGTCCAGCCCCGTCGCGACCATGGCGACAAGCGAGATCCCCGCCACCAACTGGATTCCCAGACCCAGGAGTAGATTCTGCTGCGGGGTGCGAATCTTCAGCAGTCGGATATTGAGCCGGCTGGATGACGCCATGATCAGAATGTTGGCACCGAACACGAACGGATAGAGCGTGGTCGAAAGCCCGTAGTGCTCCATGTAAAGATAAGGAGACCCTGTAATGAAGGCGAACATGCCGGCAAACGACATCGACACGGCACCGATATAGCCCATCGCCTCGCGGTGCTTCAGCACGCTGGCATAATTACCCAGAATTTGACGTGCAGAGGGGGCTTGCGGATCGCGACCGTGGGTTTCGGGAAGATAGCGACCGAGCAGCCACAGCACGAATGCGGCGTAGAGGGCGAGGAACAGAAAAATCAGCCACCAGTCCGCCAGGTGCAGCAACGCACTGCCGATAGCGGGAGCCACCAGAGGTGCCATCATCAGGATCATCACCATGGTGGACATCACCTTGGCTGCCTCTCGCCCGCTGAACCGGTCACGCACGATCGCCGCGGAATTCACCACGCAAGCGCCACCGCCCAACGCCTGCACGAAGCGCCATCCCCACAGCGTCGCCAGTGAACCCACCTGGGTCAGTGCCAGGCTGGCGATGAAGAAGACTCCCAGGCCGAGCATCAGCACCGGCTTGCGGCCAAACCGATCGGATAGCGGCCCACAGACCAATTGGCCGAGCGCGAACCCGAGCAGGAAAACACTGAGAGACAGTTCCGTATGGTGCACGCTGGCACCAATCGACGCGGCCAGCGACGGCATGGCCGGCAGATAGGCATCGATCGCCAGTGGTGCCAGCGCCGTGTTGGCAGCGACCAGAAACGCCAGACGGCGTGCGCTCAACGTCGTCACATACACTCCTTGGACAGGCCACGATCCTCACCAGCTCGAGAGTCCGACATCCGCAACGAACCGGAGCCAATGAGAACGAAATAAAAACGTCTCACCGGAACGGCAAGACGAGAGGGGTTCAATTCCGACGCGGTGACAATCGAGCGACCGATGTGGCGACCGCTGACATCAGACGTCTATATCAAAGCGGCGCATCCACGCTGGCCAAGACATCATGACTGCCGAGACATCATGACTGCCGCCCCGGCAACTGCTTCAATGGTGCGAGGAAGCGTTGGCGCGCTGTGACTCGAGCAGGTCGACGAACGGCTGGAACTCGTGTCGATTGTGCTCGCTCATCCGCATCAGGATGCGATGCGCTTCGAGGATCCGCTGCTGAATGGCACTCTCGTCAGTTTCGACCTGCGGCAGCTCATCCAGCTCCGACGGTTCGGTCAGCGGCGCCTCCAGCAACGTGAAATAGCGGGCGAACCCCATGACGTCCAGCATACGTCGCACGTCCGGATGCTGGGCGATGATCGTGGGAGGATCCTCGAGCCGCCCCTGCACGGCCATCGCCACCTTGGCCAGAAACCCCAGCGCCGTCGAATCGACGTTGGTCGCCGCACGCAGGTCGACCATCACCGCTCGCAGGCCAGGCAGGTCAGCGAGGCGCTGCGCCTCGGCGTCCAGCGTGGCGCAAAGCGTCAACCGTACGTCGCCGCACAGTTTGAGCACGAACACGCCCGACTCGAAGGCCGCCTTGATGCGCCCGTCAATCATGGTCGAAACCACTCAATGTCATCATGCTGAGATCATCCGGTAGAGGATCCCCCAACGCCAATCCTTCCCTCAGATCGTCGACGCCGGTGCAGTGTGTCGTGCGGAGCTCGAGTTCCTTGAGCCGCGCGTCCAGTGAATTCTCCGGCAGGCATTCCAGAACGCCGTCGGAGCAGAACCAGAGCCGGAACGACTCGGGCAGAGAACAGCCGTAGATGGGGTACTCGACATCTGGAAACAACCCCACGGGCGGCCCCGAGCCTCCCAGATAAGCGCTACGCCCTTCTGTCTGGAGAATCGGCATCGGCAGCTGAGCGCCGAGCGCATAGTGCAGAAAATGGCGCTCATGGTCCAGCACGCCGGCGAAAACCGTGGCGTGCTTGCCAATCCCCGTCTCCAGCAACTCGCGATTGAGCTCGCCCAGCCACCGTGACGGAAACGCTTCCGGCAGCAACGTTCGCCACTGGGCCAGCCAGCGGTTGCAGAGATACTTCAACAGCACGGTGACGAAAGCCGACGACGCGCCGTGTCCAGCCACGTCAGCGAAATAGAAGAAGCTGTAGCGATCGTCACAGCGCTGGAAATCCAGAAAATCACCGGAAAGGTAGAGCGATGGCGCGAACCAGTAATCGCAGCGCACGCCGAGGTGAGTGACCCCGGGAGACGGTAGCAACTTGCGCTGCACATGCCCACCGGCTCGCTGATCGTCGCGAAGCATCTCGAGATGTCTTTCGAGGCGATCATTCAATGCTTCGAGTTCCGCTCGACTCTGGCGGTGCTCGCTCGATAGCCGATCCAGCTCCAGCGCCCGCTCGATCAGACGACGCAGAATATCGGCATGCTTCAGCGGCTCCACCAGATAGTCGATCAGCCCTGCGTCGATCGCCTTGTGCAGATCGCCATCGAGACGGTTTTCGCTGATCACGATCGTCGGCCGTCCCACCGCCAGCTGCTCCCAGCCCTGGTGGGAAACGGCACGCACGTGGGCAACGACCAGATCACAGCGCGCCGGCAGGGTCGAGACCGAAATCGCGACGCGGATCTCGGCGTCGAGGCGAGAGAGCTCCTCGACCAGCCGTTCACGATCCGGCCCGGGCAGGTCGATCAAACCGATCACAGGCAGCGCGTCCGACAGCGTATTGGCCACAGGTCTACTCGGCGAAGTCGTCTTCACTGTATTCGAAATCGTCACCGAAACCGCCACTGGCAAACGGATCCTTGCCCGCTGCGCCATTGGTGACCTCGAACTGGCGACGCTGCAGATAGGCATCACGAATGAAACTGTAGCGATCGCCTTGAATCAGCGCCTCCTGGTCAAGCAGACCGGCCCGCAGATCCACGAATCGCAGGAAGGTCAAACCGTATCGCCATTTGTCATCCTCCACATAGGTGACCGGGTAGGTGTAGGCATCGACCGGTAAACCACTGGCATCGCGAACCGTGCTTGGACCGAAGATCGGCAGCACCAGGTAGGGCCCGGAATCGACACCCCAGGCACCCAGTGTCTGACCGAAATCTTCCTCGTTTTCGTTCAGCCCCATTCGCGTAGCCGGATCGAGCACGCCGCCGACACCCAGAATGGTGTTGACCACGAAACGTCCGGACGCCACGCCAGCATTGCCCCACTGCCACTGGAGGATGCTGTTGAAGACCGTACGGATCTCACCCAGATTGGAGAAAAAGTTGCCGACGCCATCCTGAACCGGGTCCGGGGTGACGGTGTCATAACCCTGCGCGACCGGCTTCAGCGCATAGCGATCAAGCGTGTCGTTGAACTGATAGACACCGCGGTTGAAGCCTTCCCACGGATCCTGAGGATTGGAATCCTCACCCGTGGAGGCGCAGCCGCTCAACGCTGTGGCGATACAGATACCGCCCAGCCAATGGATCGATTTCATCAACACGCATTTCCTTTACGCAGTATCACACTGCCCGCACTGTAGCCCGCACCGAAGGAACACACCACCCCTACGTCGCCCTCCTGCAACTCGTCCCGGTGCAGGTGGAAGGCAATGATCGAGCCTGCCGAACTGGTATTGGCATAGCGGTCGAGAATGATGGGGGCTTCCGCGATCGATGCTTCACGCCCCAGCACTCGCTGAGCAATCATGTCGTTCATATGACGGTTGGCCTGGTGCAACCACAGCTTCTTGACCGAATCCCCGGTTAGCGACTGGCTTTCCAGATGATCGAGAATCAGCGCTGCGACCATCGGACAGACCTCCTTGAACACTTTGCGCCCTTCCTGGACGAAAAGCTTGTCCATGGCGTCCGGTTCATCGTCGGCAAGACGGTTGAGAAATCCGAAATTGTTGCGGATGGCGTTGGAAAACCGGGTCACCAGACGCGTGCCAAGCACCGTGAAATGCTCCCGGTCCTTCGCCAGATGATCGGCCTCCAGCACGATGGCCGTGCAGGCATCGCCGAAAATGAAGTGGCTGTCGCGATCGCGAAAGTTGAGGTGCGCCGAGCAGATTTCAGGGCTGACCACCAATACCCGCTCCAGACTGCCGGCACGGATCGCATTGGTCGCCATATCGATGGCGAACGTCGCGCTGGAACAGGCCACGTTCATGTCGAAGGCATAGCCACCCGCGCCCAGCGCTGCCTGCAACTCGACCGAGACCGCCGGATAAGGTCGCTGGAGGTTGGAACAGGCGACGATGATCAGATCGAGCTGATCGGCACGAATGCCAGCGTTATCCAGCGCTTGGCGGGCGGCAGCCACGCCCATCTCGGCTTGTACCGACAGCGCCTCATTGGCGCGCTCGGGAATTCGTGGCCGCATACGCTCGGGGTCCAGAATGCCGTTAGCTTCCATCACGTAGCGGCTTTCGATGCCAGAGGCCTTGGCAATGAAGGCCTCACTGGAGTACGCCAGCGGGTCGCGTTCACCTTTCATGATCGCGTCCGCGTGACGAGAATTTTCCGCATCGACCCAGCTATTGAAGCTGGCGACCAGCTCGGCGTTATCGATCGAATCCGGTGGCGTGAACAGGCCCGTCGCGGTAATCACGGCTTGCGTCATCGGCTGTTACCTCCTGCGGCATCGGCCGCTTGTAAGCATTACGCGCATCCGCCAGCGGTGGATGCAATATGGCGAGCCCTGCCATCACACGGACTGCCCGGTTATTTCCTGCCAGCGTCGCGTCAGACGCTTTTCCGATACGCTCTCCAGCGTGCCCAACTGCTGAGCGAATAGCGAGACTCGCCACTCCTGCAGCCACCAGCCGAACTCGACGAGATCGGCATCGACGATACCGTCGCGATGCGTTTTCTGGCGCCGCGCATCGACACGCTGCTCCCACGCCTGCACCTGCTGCATGGCCAGCTGATCCCGACGCAGATCGCGGGGCGCCTTTTCGAGACGAATCTCCGCCGCCTGCAGATAGCGCGGATAGTGTGTCAACCACGGGCCCGCGTCGCGCACGAATCCGGGATAGACCAGTCGCTGCATCTGCGCCTTCAGATCGCTGTAGGTCAGCGCCATTGCCAGCGTGACATTGCCCTTGAGTGCCTTGGTGACCGCCAGGTGGCCTTGCAACGCCTTGTGCAGGTGATCCAGCAGCGTCTCGGTGTAGGCGACCAGTTCGCCACGCCACTGCTCGAGACGAGTGTCGAATTCCTCCCGTGATCTCGGCAGCGGATCGGCGGCCACGGTCTGGGCCAGACAGGCATCGACCACATCGCGGGCCAGTTGCTGCTTACTGCCCACCTTGGCGAACAGCAGCGCACACTGCTTGAGCTTGGGCAACTCGCGCTGAATGTAGCGCACCGTATCGGGCAGCCGACGGCGGGCCAGCCGCACGACACCTTCGCGATGCGCCGACGCCGCACGTTCGGCGTGATCGAACCAGGCGATATGAAAATCGTCTCCCTCTGCCACCATGGCCGGATAGACTTCGACCTGAATGCCGGCCTGGCTGGTCGTGCGAGAATCCGGCAGCGCTGTCTCGGGCAGATCCTCGAGTCGTTCGGCGGTCTCTTGCGGCGTCGCCGCCAGCGCCTTGGCGCCTGCCGCGGCGGCCTCGCCGAAGCGTGTCTGCAGCGCGCGCAGGTCGCGCCCCTCCCCCAGCACCTTGCCGTGGTGATCGACCACACGCAGGTTCATCACCAGATGCGGATCGAGCTGATCGTGTCGCCAGGCCGATGCGTCGAGCCGGGTCCCGGTCCTGATCCGCAGAAACTCCCCTAGCGCTTCCTCGACCGAGCACTCGTCCGGAGTCAACGAGACCAGAGCAGCGTCGACCCAGTCGGGAATCGGCACGACCTGTCGACGCATCGTCTTGGGCAAAGCCTTGAGCAGCGCGATGCATTTCTCGCGCAGAAGCCCCGGTACCAGCCAGCTCAGACGTCCTTGTGGCAATTGCGCCAGCATCACTGCCGGCACGGTCACGGTGACACCATCATCACTGGCACCGGGCGCGAAGTGGTAACTCAGCGGATAGCGAACGCCGTTGAATACCAGCTCGTCCGGATACTGATCGACGTTCACGTCATCGGCATCCCGCGCCATCAGCACCGCTTTATCGAGCTTGAGGATGTTCGGCGTGTCACGCTCGGCCTGTTTGCGCCAGTTCTCGAAACTGCGCCCGCCAGCCACCTCCGCCGGAATCCGCTCGTCGTAGAAGGCGAACAGGGTTTCTTCGTCGATGAGAATGTCGCGTTTGCGCGCCCGATCCTCGAGGTCCTCGACCTCGGCGACCATCGCCCGGTTGTGCTCGAAAAAAGCGGCCTTGGTCTGGTAATCGCCTTCCACCAGCGCCCGTCGCAGAAAGAGCTCACGCGCCTCCTGGAGCGCCACCTTGGCGTAGTCGACGCGGCGGCCGGTGACGATCGGCAGTCCAAAGAGCGTCACCTGCTCCAGCGCCACCACCTGGGCCCGTTTGCGCTCCCAGTGCGGCTCGCTGTAGGTACGCTTGATCAAATGGGCCGCCTGCGGCTCGATCCACTCCGGCTTGATCCTCGCCACGTCCCGCGCGTAGAGACGGCTGGTTTCCACCATCTCTCCGGCCATCACCCATTTGGGCGGCTTGCGCGAGAGACCCGACGCCGGATGAACCAGGAAGCGGCGATTTCTGGCACCGAGAAACTCGCGACTCTCCGGTTGCAGCTGCCCCAGATTGGAGAGCAGCCCGGATAACAGCGCCTGATGTAACCGCTGAGTATCGACCTGAGGCAGTCTGGCGGGCTCTTGCGCCAATGCGGACGCCCCCTCGGCGGAGCCGACGGCTGACTGGCGCGCTTCGCTGTCGCCAGGCTGCATGGCAGACGACAGCTCGAGTTTCATCTCGCGGGTCAGCTGGCGCAGTTGGCGATAGGTATCGTGCCACTCCCGCAGGCGCAGATAGTTCAGGTACTGATCGCGACACCAGCGCCGCAGTTGACTGCTCGAGAGCGTCTCGCGCATGGCGTCGAAGCCGTGCCACAGGTTGAGCCAGGCGACGAAATCGGAGTTGGGGTCTTCCCACTGCTTGTGGCGTTGATCGGCGGCCTGGCGTTTCTCCGCGGGCCGCTCGCGGGGATCCTGGGTCGCCAGCGCACTGACCACGATCAGCACCTCGCGCAGACACTGAAAGCGCTCGCCCGCCAGCACCATCCGGGCCAATCGCGGGTCGATCGGCAGCCGCGCCAGCTGGCGTCCGAGGTCGGTGATACACTCGCCATCGTCCACCGCGCCCAGCTCGAACAGCAGCCGGTAACCGTCCTTGACGAAGCGAGCGTCCGGCGCGTCGACAAACGGGAAGTCGAACACGTCGCCCAGCCTGAGCGACAGCATCGACAGGATCACCGAGGCGAGGTTGGTGCGCTGGATTTCGGGTTCGGTGAATTCGGGCCGCGACAGAAAATCCTCTTCGCTGTAGAGCCGGATGCAGACCCCTTCGGCGACGCGCCCGCAGCGTCCCTTGCGCTGATCGGCACTGGCCTGACTGACCGGCTCGATCGGCAGCCGCTGGACCTTGGCGCGTGCGCTGTATCGACTCATCCGAACCAGGCCGGGGTCGATCACGTAGCGTATCCCGGGGACGGTCAGCGAGGTCTCGGCGACGTTGGTGGAGAGCACGATGCGTCGGCCGGCATGGGACTGGAATACCCGATTCTGCTCGGCGTTGGAGAGCCGCGCGTACAGCGGCAGGATCTCGGTGCTCTTGAGCTCGGCGCGACGCAACACGTCCGCGGTCTCGCGGATATCCCGTTCGCCGGGCAGAAAGATCAGGATATCGCGCGGACCGCTGTACCAGCGCTTCTCGCGTTCGATGCGCTCCACCTCGTCGACCGCTGCCAGGATCCCTTCCTGCAGCGTCAGATCCTCCTCTTCCCGCGATTCGCGAACCAGCGGCCGGTAATGCACTTCGACCGGATAGGCGCGTCCGGAAACCTCGACAACGGGGGCCGGCTGGATCTTGCCATCGCGCTCGACGGCAAAATGTCGGGAGAGTCGTTCGACGTCGATGGTTGCCGAGGTGATGATCACCTTGAGATCGGGACGACGTGCCGTCAGCCGCTTGAGATAGCCGAGCAGGAAGTCGATATTGAGGCTGCGCTCGTGGGCTTCATCGATGATGATCGCCTCGTAGCGCATGAGATCCGGATCATGCTGCGTTTCGGCCAGCAGGATACCGTCGGTCATCAGCTTGACCAGGGTGTTGTCACTGCTCCGATCGGTAAAGCGAACCTGATAACCGACCTGCTCGCCCAGCGGCACCTGGAGTTCTTCGGCCAGGCGCGATGCTACCGAGCGCGCCGCCAGCCGGCGGGGCTGGGTATGCCCGATCATGCCACGCCGCCCAAGCCCCAGCTCCAGGCAAAGCTTGGGGAGCTGCGTGGTCTTGCCGGAGCCGGTTTCGCCGGCGACGACCAGGACCTGATGATCGCGCAGGGCATCGAGGATGGTCTCGCGCCTGGCGGCGACCGGCAGCGACTCGGGATAGTTCAGCGTGACCGGCTGACGTTGCCGGCGCGCCAGCGCTTCGCTGGACGCCGTCAGCCGCGCGTCGATCTCGCCCAGCGACCGATCGATCGGCTTGCCGTCACGGGCTCGCCGCGCCAGGCGCTGGAGCCGCTGACGCTGCTCATGAGCGTCACGCAGCAGACAGCCGTCCAGGCGCGTTTCCAGGTCATTCAGGGCTTGCAGTGAGGGGGAAGCGATAGCGCTCAAAGAGATCCTCTACGTCGGCGAGATAACGGCAACCACAGGTTCGCCATCCATGGCGGTGGCGAACCTGTCATTGTAGCGCCGTCGGCGGATCAACTCACGTCCGAGGAAGATCGCCGTTCCGTCGACGTCGTATCGCCAGCCTTGCCGGAGGATGCGGATTCAGCGCTGGATGCCTCGTCGCGAAGCTCACGCCGCAGTACCTTGCCGACATTGCTCTTGGGCAGCTCGTCACGCAGTTCCACGAACTTCGGCACCTTGTAGCCGGTCAGCTCCTTCTTGCACCACTGACGCAGCGCCTGGGGATCGAGACGATCGTTGCGCGCGACCACGAACAGCTTGACGGCTTCTCCGGTCTCTTCATCGGGGACACCGACGGCCGCCGCTTCGACGACATCGGGATGGCCCGCGACGACTTCCTCGATCTCGTTGGGATAGACGTTGAAGCCCGAGACCAGAATCATGTCTTTCTTGCGATCGACGATCTTGACGTAGCCGTCGTCCAGAATCACCGCCATGTCGCCGGTGCGCAGCCAGCCATCGGCATCGAGTGCTCTGGCGGTGTCGTCCGGGCGGTTCCAGTATCCCTTCATGACCTGGGGGCCCTTGACGCACAGCTCGCCGCGCTCGCCCCGCGGCAGGGCTCGGCCATCGTCGTCGACGACCTGAACCGACGTTCCCGGCACCGGCTTGCCAATAGTGCCGATCTGCGGCGCCTCCGGCGGATTGACCAAGGCGATGGGCGAGGTTTCGGTCAGGCCGTAACCTTCGACGATGCCGATCCCCGTCGCCTGCTGCCAGCGCTGTGCCCCGGTCTGGGTCAGCGCCATGCCGCCGGAAATCGTCATCTTGAGCCGGGAGAAATCGAGCGCCTTGAAATCGTCGCGCTGACACAGCGCATTGAACAGGGTATTGAGCCCCACGAATACCGTGAAAGGGGTCTTCGACAACGTCTTGACGAAACCCGCGATATCGCGGGGATTGGGAATCAGAATATTGTGCTGGCCGGTCACCATGGCGAACAGGCAATTCACCGTAAAGGTATAGATGTGATAGCACGGTAGCGGCGCGATGATCGTCTCCTCACCCTCGACCAGCGCTCTGCCGACCACTTGCTTGGTCTGCAGCATGTTGGCGATCAGGTTGTGGTGGGTCAGCATGGCGCCCTTGGCGACCCCGGTGGTGCCGCCGGTGTACTGCAGCGCCGCCACGTCGCCGCCGTGACTGACAACCACATCGGCCTTATGCCGGCTACCCACGGTCAGCGCGTGCCGGAAGCCGATCGAGTCGGGTAACGAATAGCGCGGCACCAGCTTCTTGACGTATCGCACCACCCCGTTGATCAACGATCTTTTCGGCCAGGGATGAAGGTCCGCCATCTCGGTGACATAGACATGCCGGATATCGGTCTGGTCGAGCACCTTTTCCAGCTTGTGGGCCATGTTGGCCAGCACCAGTATCGCCTTGACGCCGGCATCGCGAAACTGATGACGCATCTCGCGCTCGGTGTAGAGAGGGTTGGTGTTGACGACCACCAGCCCGGCACGCAGCGCGCCGAACACGGCGACGGGAAACTGCAGCACGTTGGGCAGCTGAATCGCGATTCTATCGCCGGGTTCCAGATCGGTTTCGTGCTGCAGCCAGGCAGCGAAGTCGCCGGAAAGCCGGTCGACGTCCCGATAACTCAAGGTATGGCCCAGGCAGCTGAAGGCCGGCTTGTCGGCGAATCGCTCACACGCCTCGGCGATGATGTCGTTAATCGACGCGAACGCCTCCATGCCCTCCAACGGCGGCCCCGTCTCGATGCACGGGCTGACGCTATCGCTCATAGGATCTCCTTGATTCGTGACGGTTATCGATCTTATAACAGGATCGTGCCAGCAAGGCGTTGCCACCAAGGTTGTAAAGCGATCGTCGGGACGCTGCGATACGCCGCCATGACTCCGGGCCGCGACTGCCTAGATCGACGGCTCCTCGCGCCGGGCCAGCCGACGACGGCTCACCGCCCGCCGCCAGCGAAGCAGCATCCATAGCAGCACGATGACCGCGATGACGATCCAGGTCACCGGACGCTGGGCGTAGGTTTCCACGTAGGGTTTGGCAAATCGCCAGCTCTGCCGGGCTTTATCGACCGCGATATCGGCCATCTGCGAGGCGGTGAGTCCGTCGGTGAAAGTGTCGCTGTCGTCGGCATCCAGGCTATCGTTCTGCTGGCGAGAATCGCTGGTAATGCCGTGGTCGAGATCCGCGCCGTTCAAGCCCACCGCAGCCTCCGGATGCAGACGCACCACGGGCAGATCGAAGTGCAGCGTACGCCCGCCAAGCTGGGCCTCGGCGGCGATCTCGACCGGCAGTGACTGTCCGGGATCGGTCTGAGGTATCGCAATCGTCCACTCCCGGTCGCCGCTCTGGCGAATATCGAGCGCTCTACCGGTGAGACTGGCACTGAGCTTGGTGTTGTTGACGTCGAGATCCGGATGATTCGCACGCACCACGATCCGGGTACCATCCTCGCTCAGCACGGCACTCAGGGCAGCGACCACATTCACTGTCTGCACTTGCTGGCGAATCATCCGATCACTGCGCGCCGTGATCGTCAGGCGGGCGTTGCCCAGTTGATCCGCGCCCGGCAGCTCGCCTTGGAAATGATCCTGAGCAGGGGCCAGTTCGGTGTCGGCGAGCACCGCACCGTCGAGATCGCGCAGTTCGGCACGCACGGTGAAATCCTCGGGACGCTCGTCGGTGCCCAGCGCTCCGCCATCCGACGCCAGCCACACGTCCAATGGCGTCGAAAAACCTCGATAGAGCGTCGCCGGGAGCGGCGCGCTGCGCAGGACCGTATCGGCATGGATACCGACACGGCTATCGGCGCCGATATCACCGTCGATCTGCCATTCGCCCGGCGTGGGGTCGGGCACGGTAATCAGGTCGTAGCGGTCACTGCTCTGCCACTCCACCGAGCCGGGATGATCGTCGCGCGAGTAGCGCTGCCCGTCCGGACCGATCAGCACCGGCGAATCGGCATCCGGCGCGTGAAACAGCAAGGCGTTGAATTCGTCGATATCATCATCGACGCGAAAGCGCTGCTGGTCATCGATGGGTACCTGGTCGCCGGGCAGGATACGATCGAGAACATCCAGAAAGGCCCGTAGCAGCTCTTCCGGCGTGTTGGCCACGGCCGCCAGCCCACCGGTGGTCTGCGCCACCTGCTCCAGCAGGGGCAGGTCGACGTTGTTGGAGAGCGCAATGGGATGCACGACGACGCCGCGCGACGCCAGCTCCGGCGCCAGCTCGTTGATGATGCGCTGGCGTGAAGCGCTGTCACGCGAGGTCTTGTCACTGCCGGAAGCCGGCAGGTCGACCATGCCATCGGTCAGCAGGATCAGGTGTCGATTGGCGCTATCCGGCGCCGCACTCGACGTCTGGCGCAGCGCACGCTCGATGTCGGTGAATTGCTGATAGTCGGTCAACTGGGCGCCCATGCGCCCGGCCCGATCACGCCATGTCTCGACGACCTCGCCACTCGGCAACGGATTGGCGACGGTGGTGCCGAAAGTCCAGATGGACCCTCGCGCGCTGGGCGGCAGCAGCGTGGCGGCGAACTCCAGCGCGTTGGCGCGCAGGTTCTGGGGGTCGTTCTGCTTCATGCTACCGGAAACATCGATCACCATTCTCACGTCCGGAGCGGGCTGCGCCAGCGTCCAGGCGGGAAAAAGCGCCGCTACCAGTACCCCAATCAACCACAACGCTCGCATCTCTCGCTTCCTTGTCGAAACACACCTCAGGCGTTGGCGGCGGGCATCTCGCCCGAAGCATCGACGCCTTTCAGCCGCTGTCCTGCCGGAATCAGTTGACTACCGGCTCTCGCCGCTCTCCAGGCTTGCCCCGACCCTCTTCGGGTTTACGGGCAGGACGCCGGGGCCTGGTCTGCGACGCAGAGCGTTCACGTGACGGGCGCCTGGAGCGGCCCGATCCGTTGCCCGCGTCGTCATTCTCATCGCCGCGGCGGCGAACCAGCAGTCGCCAGGCCATCAGGCCCAGCGCCGCCCCGATCACGGCGCCCACCAACAGCAGCGGCAACGCCCCGGCGACCTGCCCGCCATCGTGCTGAACCACGCCAACGGCCATCACCACGATCGCCGGGGCCAGACCGGAGTAGGTTTCCCCCGGTTGCAGCAGCGGCAGCGAGAACGGTGCCACCATCCACAGTCCACCGGCGACGACCCCTAGCACTATCAGCCGCGGCAACAGCGGCAACCAACGCACACCCAGATAACCGGTGACCAGAACGATCAAGGAAAGCACGCCATAACTCAGCCAGAGTTGCGGCAGGGAATCGGAAAACAGCATGGTAATGACTCTCGATTCATACGATTTGTGCCATGGTACACTCCCAATCGAGAAAGCACAGCCGCCGCTAGCAGCCGTGGAAACGCGGAGCCCGGGCGCGACTGCCGCAAGCCATCTTTCTCGAAGCGCATTTCCAGACGCGCTTCTACCGAAGCGCCTTGGAAACCTCATCGAGGCGCTTTTGAAACATCCTGCCCGCAAGGATTCTCCCCCGACCCATGTCCCGTTCGCAGACGACCCAAGCGCTCCCCGCCATTCACTTCCGCCGTGATGACGACCCCGACTGGCACTGGCTGGAATCGCGCGACGACCCTCAGGTCAAGGCTTTCCTACGCGCGGCCAATCGCGAAAGCGATGCCTTCTTCGCCCCGTTGACGGCACTGGAAAATGCACTCTATGAGGGCCATCTGGCGCGCCGGGAGCTCAAGGTGACCGGTTTGCCCACGGCGCTCGATCGATTCCGGTACTGGAGCGAAACGGCCGGCGATGCCGACTACCCGCTATGGTGGCGACAAGCGGTGCAGAGCGACGCCGCTCCCGAGCTGCTGCTGGACCTCGAGGCTCGCTCGAAAGCGCACGATTTTCTCGAACTCGGTGATATGGCGATCTCGTCGGACGAGGAGTGGCTGGCGTGGACCGAAGACGCCAGCGGCAACGAGTATTTCGATCTCTATCTGAAACGGTTGCCGGACGGCGAACCGCAGCGTTTACGCCGCCGTATCGGCCCGGACCTGGTGTGGGCGGAGGATAACCGTACG
This sequence comes from Salinicola socius, assembly GCF_001937195.1. Taxonomy (GTDB): domain Bacteria; phylum Pseudomonadota; class Gammaproteobacteria; order Pseudomonadales; family Halomonadaceae; genus Salinicola; species Salinicola socius. The sequence continues at coordinate 30,978 of NZ_MSDO01000019.1, forward strand.
CTGCTTTTCACCCGTTACGACGCCACGCAACGGCCCGCCAGCGTATGGCTGCTGCGCCCCGAGGATGATCACTGCGAGAAGATTTTCGAGGAGATCGATGTCGAATTCTGGGTCGGACTGGGCAAGACACGCTCGCGCCAATGGCTGGTGCTGGAAACCGCCTCGAAGGATACCGCGGAGTGCCACCTGATTCCGGCGCGTACGCCAAAGACCCCGCCTGTCTGCGTACGGCCGCGGGAAACCGGCATCGAATACGCCCTTGAGCATCGCGGCGACCTCTTCTATGTGCTGCACAACCGCGACGGCTCGCACTTCCGCCTGGATACGGCGCCGGTATCGCAGCCGGCGAACTGGACGCCACTGGTGCCACATCGCGACGACGTCACCCTCGAGGGCGTCGACGCCTTCGGCTGGGGGCTGGTCGTCACCGAACGGGATCATCACGAAGCCCAGGTCTACCTGCGCGTGATCGAACTGACGGGCGACGAACTCGGCAGCGATGTCCAGCTAACCGACGGCGTGCCAGGGGCTCGGCTTCCCCTCCCCGAGGCCCCCTGCAGCCTGGCGCTCGGCGACACCCCGGATTTCCACACGCGTCAGCTGCACCTGCGCGAGGAGTCGTTCACCTTGCCGGTGCGCTGGATCGAGCACGATCTCGACAGCGGCAAGCAGCGCGTTCTCAAGACCCAGCCGCTCTATGGCGATCTGCAGCCTGACGATCTGACCTGCCGACGACTCTGGGCCGAAGGGCACGACGGTGAGCGCATTCCCGTTTCGGTGGTGACCAGAGCCGACAGCAACGGCCAGTCGCCGATGCCGACACTGCTCTATGGCTACGGCGCCTACGGTGAAGTCCTGGACCCCTGGTTCTCGATTGCCCGGCTGGAACTGCTGACCCGCGGCGTGGCGTTCGCGGGCGCCCACGTACGCGGCGGCGGCGATCGCGGCGAGCCCTGGTATCTGGCGGGCAAGCTCGAGCACAAGGAGAACAGCTTCAGGGACTTCATCGCCGCACGTCAGGCACTGGTGGCCGAGGGCATTTCCGATCCCGATCGGATCGCCGCCTACGGGGCGAGCGCCGGCGGCCTGCTGGTCGGCGCCAGCCTCAACCTCGCGCCGGAAGCGTTCTGCGCGGCCGTGCTCGATGTCCCTTTCGTCGATGTGCTGCGAACCATGGAAAATCCTGATCTGCCGCTGACCACGGCGGAATATACCGAATGGGGGAACCCGGACGAGCCCGCCGTCCGTCGGCGCATCCGCGATTACTCCCCGCTCGACAATCTGACCGCCCAACCCTACCCCACGATGCTGTTGCAAGGCAGTTGGCACGACTCTCGAGTGCCTTATTGGGAGCCTGCCAAGCTCTATGCCCGCATGACCGAACTTGGCAGCGCGCGAGGGCCGGTGCTGTTACGAACCGACATGGCGTCCGGACACGGGGGCGCATCGGGTCGATTCAAGGCGTGGCGGGACAACGCCCGTCAGGACGCTTTCATCCTGTGGGCGCTGGGACTCGACGCTCTCTGACGGGGGTGGCGAATCAGGCCATCATCGAATGAATGCGAGGCAGTCGACTGAGGTCAAGCTCAGGGCCGTTCGTCGAGGGGAATGATCTCGATGATGTGCTCTTCATAATCGGCCTCGTCGACATCGGCCTCGCTGACGCCAAAATGGCGAACGCTCATCTTGCGCTCGTGCATGCGACGATCGCTGCCGCTGCGTAGCGGATGCCAACTGGCCAGTTTGCGACCCTCGGCAAGCCGTCGGTACGCGCAGCTATGAGGCAACCAGTGAAACTGGTCCAGGTTCTGCAGGCTCAACTGGGTGCACTCCGGCACCCGCTCGAATCGATGCGTATAATCGCTGCAGCGGCAGCTGCCGATATCCAGCAGATGACATGCCACGTTGAGCGTGGCGACATCTCCCGTCTCCGCATCTTCCATCTTGACCAGACAACATTTGCCACAGCCATCGCAGAGCGCCTCCCACTCCTGCCGAGTCAGCTCCTCGAGGGGAAACTGCTCCCAGAATCGTTCACGCATAGGACTCTCCTCGCCTGCTATCCGTGGCACGCAACGGACACGCAGCGCGGCCCGTCATCATCGTCATTGCCACGCCATCATTCGTCACGTGGGGAGAACAGGTCCAGCACCTCGGGATCCTTTGGCGGCGGCATCTGCAGGTAGAACCCCTGGGCCCGAATCGCGGCCATGACCTTGATCACATCGACACGCGCCAGCGGCCGCTCGGGCCGCAGCAATAGCGTCATGACCGACATCGGTGGGCCAAACTGGTCACGCAGCGATTGCGGAACTGCCGCCATCCCGCGCGCCTTGTCGAGATACAGGTACATCTCGTCTCGGCGCGGACTCTTGAAGACCTCGCAGATCAGGCGGGAAGCATCCGTCACGCCGCGGCCTGCTCGGCCAGTGCCTGTTCCCAGCCGGCCGCCAGCTGCCGACCCCGCCACCCGCTCGGCAACGGTAACGCCGTCTGCCTGAGGTGGGCAGCCACCACGGCTTCCATCTCCGTCCGGTTGGAGAGTCGTTCGGGCGCCACACCCAGCGCTTCGGCGCGTGCCTGGACGACCTGCTTCAACGCCTTGAGCCGACGCTTGAACGCAGGGGATGTGGGTATCGGCAGCGGCTCGCAGAGCTCGGCCTCGTCCCGATGGTGCGCGGCCTTGACCAGCGCCAGCAGGGCGTCCCCTTCACGCTTGACCAGCGTGGGCGTCATGCCATCGATTGCCGCGAGCTCGTAACGGTTCTGCGGCATGGCATCGGCGATCGCGAACAGCAGACTATCCTTGGCCAGCCATCCCCGCGGCACGTCCCGACGACGAACTTCGGCCTCGCGCCAGACGGTCAGCTCCCGATACGCCTCGATCTGGCGCGGCTTCAAACGCCACAGCTGCCGGTGGCGGGCGTACCACTGATCCCCCGAAGCCCCATCGCGCCCCTGACTCAACGCGACGCACTCCTCCTCGAACCAGCTCTCGCGCCCCAGCTCCGTCAGCGCCTGGCGCTGCTGATCCCAGATCGCCGGCAGAAACACCACATCGAGAGCAGCGTAATCCAGCTGGGCCGGTGTCAGCGGCCGTTCGAGCCAATTGGAGCGGGTCTCTTCCTTGGGCAGGTCCACCCCGCAGCGTTGCGCGACCAGACGCCGATAGCCCATGGCCGGATCCGAGCCCAGGAAAGATTCGGCAACCTGCGTGTCGATCAGCGGCGCTACCTTGACGCCGGCCCACAGTGACAGCACCTCGAGATCTTCGCTGCAGGCGTGGATCAATTTCGGCGGCCCGCTACTCAACAGCTGCTGGAGACCGTCGCTCACCGCCACCGCCTTGGGGTCGACCAGGTAGACGACATCACCCGCCGTCAGCTGGATCAGCGCCGGCACGGGATAGAAGCTCGACTCCCGGAAGAACTCGGTATCCAGCGCGACGATATCCGCCGTGGTCAGCGCCTCGCAGGCGACCTGCAATCCTTCCGGGGTGTCGACCCAACATAGCGAATAGTCAGAACTCATTCAGATTCCTTGCGGCCATGGACGAGGCCCGGCAGTACGGGAAATCAGTCGGGGCAATGGCGAGATTCGTCCCGAACCTCGCGCCCCACGTCTTAATCGTAGGAGAACGGTTGCCGCCCCTGAAACGCGCGGCTGAGCGTGCCGCCATCGACATACTCCAGTTCACCGCCCATGGGCACGCCGTAGGCCAGACGTGAGAGCTTGGCCTCTCGCCCGACCAGATGTTCGGCGATGTAATGCGCGGTCGCTTCGCCCTCGACGGTGGGATTGGTTGCCAGAATGATCTCGTTGACCGCCTCGGCGGCGAGCCGCGCTTCCAGCTGATCCAGACCGATATCGTCCGGACCGATCCCGTCGAGCGGTGAGAGATGCCCGTGGAGCACGAAGTACTGACCGCGATAGCCTCCGGCCTGCTCGATCGCCAGCATGTCAGCCGGCGACTCGACCACGCACAGCAGCGCCGAGTCCCGCCGCGGATCCTGGCAGACCCCGCACAGCGCCTCTTCGGTCAGCGTTCGACATCGCTCGCAATAGCCGACCTGCTCGATCGCCTGGGTCAGCGCCTGCGATAGCCGCCGGCCGCCGTCGCGATCTCGCTCCAGCAAATGCAACGCCATCCGTTGTGCCGTCTTGGGCCCGACGCCCGGCAACACGCGCAGGCTTTCCAGCAACTGCTCGACCAGGGGTGAAAAGCTCATCAGAACGGCATCTTCATCCCGGCTGGCAGATTGAGCCCGGAGGAGACTTCTTCCATCCGTGCCTTGGACTGGGTCTCGATCTTGCGTGAGGCATCGTTGACCGCGGCTGCCAGCAGGTCCTCGAGCAGCTCCTTGTCTTCCTGCATCAGGGAAGGGTCGATCTCGACGCGACTGACATCATGGCGACCGTTCATGGTGACCTTGATCATCCCGGCGCCGGCTTCGCCCGACACCTCCATCTGCGCGATCTCTTCCTGAACCTCCTGCATCTTCTCCTGCATTTCCTGAGCCTGCTTCATCAGATTGCCCATGCCACCCTTGAACATGACGAACTCCTTCGAGATTGGGAATACTTTTGAAAAATGGAAGTACTGTTGAAAAATGGAAGTACTGTCGAGAGCCTTTTAGCACTGCCGAACGTCGTGGCACTGTCGAAAGTCGTGGCGCTGCCGAAAGTCGTGGTGCTGTTGAACTCGTAGCGCAGCAAAATTCGAAAGCCAGTTCGGGGCGCTCCCTTCGAACACCAACGCCCCCTTCGAAAACCAACGCCACCTGACCAGCGTCAAACACGATCGGCGGTCACACTCTCTTCCATCAGCCGGGCACCAAAACGCGCCTGCAACTCTTGGATATGCGGGTCGATACGCAAGGCTTCAACGGCACGCGCATGGCGTTCGCGCGCTTCACGGTCACGCTTCGCCTTCGCCGTTTCGCGAGTCCCATCGAGTTCGGCGACGTCGATCTCGAGACGCCGAGCGTAGCCGATCTCCACCAATGCCTTGGTGATACGATCGGTGTGCAGATCCGACAGCATCGCCGACTGTCCAGGGTCCAGCGTCATTTTCAGCACGCTGCCGTCATCGCTCTCGATGACGCAGTGCGCCGCCAGGTTACGGGTCAGACCCCCGATACCCAACTGATCGAAGCGCTCCAGCCACAGCGCGTGCGTCAATTTTCCGGCGGTTGCCGGAACTTCCCGTGAGGACGTCGCAACATCGTCGGCAGCCCGGGACATCGACGTCTCGGTAACCTCCTCGGTCGACTCCACCGGAGCCGCCGTCTCGATCGGCGCTCGGTCCGTATCGTGAACTCGCGCCACCTGCGCGGCAGCGGCCTGATCGGTGCCGGGTGACGCATCGGCAGTCAGCGCGCCGTCGCCGATCCCCTCCGACGCAGCGTCTACCACCGCCGAATCGGTCGCCCAGGCGTAAGCCTCGTCATTGAAATCGGCGACATCATCGAGTCCGTTCCCTGCGCTGAATCCCGCCCCGTGATCGAAGCCGACCTCCTCGTCCGAAGCGGGCGCGGCCACGTCACGCTGATCTCGCTCGGCCGGCTGCCCCGATGAGGCTGGTTTCGAGCCAGCTTCGGTCGAGCCAGCTTCGGTCGAGAAAGCCTCTGTCGAGAAAGCCTCTGTCGACCACGGCGGACGGTCGTCCGGCGATTCGTCAGCATGGCTCGGCGCTGGTGAGGCCGACGGCTCGGTCGCTGGCGATGCAACATTTTCCAGAGGACCGGGAGACGGCGCATCCTGCTCGGCGGCCACGGTGCCTTCAGTACCGGCGGACGGCTCGGCCGTCGCTGACGCGGCGCTGACTTTCGACGGCGCCACGGAAGCTGTTGGCACACTCCGGTCATGCCGATCGCCACTCGACGAGGCAGCGCCTTGCGACCCGTCCCCCTGCTGCGTATTGCGCAAGGGCAAGTCCGTCTGCGGCGGCGTGGGTACGCCCTGGGGTCGAAACGCCAGCATTCGCAGCAACGTCATCTCTACCGCCGAACGCGTATCCGGCGCGTTGACGATGTCGCCCCGCCCCTGCAGCGCAATCTGATAATAGAGCTGGACGTCTTCCGCGCTGAACCGTCCGGCCAGGGCCAACAGCTCGTCACGGTCGCCATGACCGTTATCCAGCGCGCCAGGCACCATCTGAGCGATCGCCAGCCGGTGCATCAATCCGGACAGTTCATCGAGCACGCCGGCAAAGTCCGGCCCCTGCTCGGCCAATGCCGCCACTTCGGACAGCAGCCGTTCCGCATCGACATCCGCCAGCGCCTGGGCCAGTGCGATCAGGTGCGCGTGATCCAGCGTACCGAGCATGGCGGCTACGTCTTCCCGGCGCACCTCGCCCTGGCCGAAAGCGATGGCCTGGTCGGTCAGGCTCATGGCGTCGCGCATCGAGCCGTCGGCCGCTTTGCCAAGCAACCACAGCGCCTGGGGATCGAAGTCGATCTGCTCGGCCTCGAGAACGCGAGTCAGATGCTCGACGACCCGCTCCGGAGGCATGTTCTTGAGCGTGAACTGCAGACAACGCGACAGTACCGTTACCGGCAGCTTCTGGGGGTCCGTTGTCGCCAGCAGGAACTTGACGTGCGGCGGGGGTTCTTCGAGCGTCTTCAATAACGCATTGAAGCTGTGCGTCGACAGCATGTGAACCTCATCGATGAGGTACACCTTGTAACGCCCCTGGGTCGGCGCGTACTGCACGTTGTCCAGCAGCTCGCGGGTATCTTCCACCTTGGTACGCGATGCCGCGTCGACTTCGATCAGATCGACGAAGCGCCCGTTATCGATATCGAGACAGGTCTCGCACTGGCCGCAAGGTTGTGACGTTACTCCCTGCTCGCAGTTGAGACACTTGGCGAGAATCCGCGCCAGCGTGGTCTTGCCAACGCCCCGAGTCCCGGTGAACAGATAGGCATGGTGCAAGCGGCTCTGATCGAGCGCATTGATCAACGCACGACTGACATGTTCCTGACCGACCAGCTCGTGGAAGGTACGTGGGCGCCACTTACGGGCCAGAACCTGATAACTCATGCGGCGCGATACTCCTCGCAGATAGGCTCGCGGCTGAACGTGATCGCCAGGGACCGCGGTGACCACGATCGAAACGCGACGATCGAAACATCGTTGTCAGCCTGGGTGAGCCTGAAGTGATCGGGCCATTCTAGCAGGGTCGGCAGAAACGTGACGAGGCAGGAGAGAGCGACTTTCGAACGGGAGCGAATGTCGAGCCAGACCGGCTTTCGAAGCGCCAGGCCATGGTGGAGGCCATTCGGATGGGGGACCCGAAATGGAGGCGGCCCCGACCAGCCACATCCCGGCACACGCGACCACCACTACCGTTGCTCCCTTCCGGGCCTGGCGGGGTTTGCGGTTTAGCGTTGCGGGAGGACCGGTAAGGGCCACCATAGTTCGATTCATCAACCACATCGATGAGACCGAAGGCCGACAAAGCCTGTTCCATCAAGGCGTTGCCGAGCGAGGCGCACTATAACAGCGCCATCGCCTTCCGGCAACCGCAGCGCAGCTGGCTTGTCTCGAAAAGTTATCCATGAGTCCGCCCCCACGCCCGGCTTTTGGCCTCGTGACTCATTTGTGTTGCACCTCACTCCATCGCGGCGAAGGCAAGCGGGATGGCGGCGAACAAAAATGCCCCGCCGGGATGACCGTACGGGGCATGGACCCAGTCACTTCAGTGATTCAGCCGACTTTCGCCTTGGCCGCCTGCATCCGGCGACGCAGGATCGGCCCCACGACGACCGGCAACAGCAGGCCGATGATCGCCACCGCCCACAGGCCGATGGAGAGACCGCTGCTCCACAGGATCGACCAGTCGCCGTCGGAGATCTGCATCGCGTGGCGCAGGTTCTTCTCCATCTCCGGCCCCAACAGCAGCCCGAGGATCACCGGCACCAGCGGAATTTCCAGCTTGCGCAGAATATAGCCGCCGACGCCGAAGGCGATCATGAAGTAGAGATCGAAGGTCGAATGGCTGATCGAGTAGATCCCCACCACCGCGACCATGGTCACGATCGGCAGCAGATACATCGGCGGCACCGACAGGATCTTCACGAACACGCCGACCAGCGGAATGTTGAGCAGCAGCAGCATGAAGTTGCCCACCAGCAGTGCCGCGATGACCCCCCATACCAGATCGGCGTTCTGGGTGAACATCAGCGGGCCCGGCGTGATGTTGAGCGACACCAGCATCGCCAGCAGCACGGCCGTGGTGCCGCTACCCGGCACACCCAATGTCAGCATCGGCACCAGTGCGCCGCTGGAGGCGCCATTGTTGCCGGCTTCGGGTGCGGCAACCCCACGCGGGTCGCCTTCGCCGAAATAGCCCTTCTTGCCGAGGATCTTCTTTTCCAGGGTATAGGAGATGAAGCTACCCAGCGAGGCGCCGGCACCCGGCAGCACCCCGGCGATGAAGCCGAGCACACCCCCTCTCACCGTCGTCGGGAAGATCGACGCAATCTCCCGCCATTTGAGCTTCAGCGGATTGACCTTGATCATCTCGCGGCCGGCACCGGCTTTCTCTTCGATGAAGAACAGAAGCTCCGATACCGCAAACAGACCGACGATGGCGATGATGAAATCGACACCCTCGTAGAGCTCCAGCACCCCGAAGGTGTAGCGCTGCGTGCCGGTGGAAAGATCGATCCCCACGGTGGCGATGATCAACCCGATCGCCGCGGCCATCAGCGTCTTCATCGGGTTCTTGCCGGTGATACCGCCCAGCGTGGCAAAGGCCAGCACGAACAGCGCGAAGTATTCGGCCGGACCGAACGTCAACGCGAAGCGAGCGAGCAATGGCGCCAGCAGGATCAGACCGATCGTCGCGATCAGGCTGCCCATGAAGGAAGCGATCGCCGAGATCGCCAGCGCCTCCGCCGCCTTGCCCTGGCGCGCCATGGGATAACCGTCGAGACAGGTCATCATCGCCGGCTCGTCACCGGGAATATTCAACAGGATCGACGAGATTCGCCCGCCATACATCGCCCCGGCGTAGACCGCCGTGAGCATGATCAGCGCGGTTTCCGGCTTGAGGCCCAGGGTGAATGCCAGCGGAATCAGAATCGCCACACCGTTGGCCGGACCCAGACCGGGCAGCGCGCCGATCAGCGTACCGATGAAACAGCCCATCAGGGCGAACATCAGGTTCTCGGGCTGCAGCGCCACGCCGAAGCCGAGCGAAAGATAGTGCAACGTCTCCATCAGTTCATCTCCAGCAGGCCGAGCGGCAGCGGCAATTCCAACCCATAGGTGAACAGCACGAATACCACCGCACCGCTGATCAGCCCCGTGAGATACGCTTTCTTCGGACGCGCGCCCATCCGCCAGCAGAGCGTGCCGACGGCCAGCATGGTCGAGAGGATGAAGCCCAGCGGCTCGAGCAGCAGCGCGTAGGCGATCAGCACGACGACGGCAATGCCCAGCTCGACGAACGTCTTGGCGACCGGCCAATGGTTGTCCGGATCGGGCTTGACGATCATGTACAGGCTGCAGATCGCGAGAATGACGGCCAACAGCTTGGGAAACGTCTCCGGCCCAACGGCTTCCGATCCCCCGAAGGGGACCGGAAACTGGGTGGCGCCGTAGTAGTAGGCAACGGCGATCACCAGCATGACCAAACCGAAGACGCGGTCATTGAACTTGCTCATTGAATCAGCCCGATTTCCTTGGACAGCGACTGGATATCCTGGATCTGCTGCTTGACGAAGGCCTGGAATTCGCTGGAATCCGGGTGGAACGGCATCAGACCGTTGCTCTTCATGACCTTCTTCCACTGATCGCTGGCGTAGAGCTTGTCGACGGCATCGACCCAGTACTGCTTGGCGTCGTCATCGATGTTGGCCGGGACGTAAAAGCCCCGCCAGTTGGGCCCAACCGCATCGATACCCTGCTCTTTCGCCGTGGGGATATCGGCCAGATCGCCCGGCAAACGCTCATCGGAGAGCACCGCCAGTACGCGAAGGTCGCCTGACTTGAGGAAGCCCTGGGTTTCGGTGATGTCACCGGTGAAGGCATCGACGTGACCGCCGATGACCTGCGTCATCGCCTCGCCACCATTGTTGTAGGAGAGGTACGGGATGCGCGGCAGGTTCTCGACCCCCGCTGCCTTGGCAGCGATCAGCACCTTGAGGTGGTCCCAGCCGCCGTTGGCGCTGCCGCCGGCGAACTTGACCGCACGCGGATCCTTCTTCATCACCTCCATCAGCTCATTGAGGTCGTGATACGGTGAATCCTTGGATACCGCGATGACACCGTAGTCCGCACCCACGGCACCGATCCAGTTGACCATGTCGGCATTCATGCCCGGAAACTGGCCTTGCGCCAGACGCGTCGTCGTCGCCGTGGAGGCAGCTACCAGCAGTTGATTGTCGCCGTCTCGCTTGCTGACGGTGTGGGCAAAAGCGACGCCGCCGCCGGCGCCGGCCATGTTGATGGTCTGAACGCTGGCGGGCACCAGCTTGAGCTCTTCAAGCACGTTACCGACGCTGCGGCAGGTAAAATCCCAGCCGCCGCCCGGATCCGACGGGGCAATACATTCGACCTTGCCGGCAGGTTCGAATGCCATGGCGCTGCTGGCCGTGAGGGCTAGTGCTGCCGCCGCCACCCATTTGATTGTCTTGACTGCAAACATGGTTGCTTCTCCTTGCTGATGAAGCGGAGTTATTCGTGGCTGACGCCAACCTTACAGTTTCGTAAGGTAGAACTTTGTTCCCATGGGCGGAAATTAGGGTGAAGCCATGCAAGGGTCAACGCCGCGAGTACAAAAGCCGACTAAAGTTCAATGTCATCTCGATCGATTCGTTTACAATTGCCTGTCAATGCGCGATGGGCGAAGCCATCGCTGGCTCACCGCCCGCAAAGCGTGAGAGAGCGGGAATATCTCGGCTGCGGGTCGAGGGCCATCCTCTCGCCTTCGTCTTCAGGAGTTTTCCATGTCCCCGAAGTTGCTGTTGATCGAGGACGACCCTCTGCTCGCCAGTACCCTGACGGAAACGCTGGCGGTCGAGAACCAGCGCGTCGAATGGTTCGGTGACGGCGGTGAAGCCCTCGCGCGCCTTTCGCTCGATCACGACTACGATCTGATCCTGCTCGATCTCAACCTGCCGACCCGCAGCGGTCTCGAGGTGCTGGCTACCCTGCGCGCGCGCGACCGTCATACGCCGGTGCTGATCTTGACGGCTCGGGCGGCGATCGAGGACCGCGTCAGGGGCCTGGATCTCGGCGCGGATGACTATCTCGCCAAACCGTTCGCACTCGACGAACTGGAAGCGCGGGTTCGCGCGCTATTGCGGCGCCGCCAGAATGATCCGAGCGAGCCGTTGGCGCTCGGCTCGCTGCGGCTCGACCGTCAACGTCAGCACTTCACCCTCAACGGCACCGTGCTCTCCTTGCCGCCGCGAGAACATCGCCTGCTGGCGTGCCTGATCCACTACGGTGGCGAGCCGGTGGACAAGGCGCGACTGCTCGAAGACGCCTTTGCCGGGGAACCGGTTGGCGACAACGCCATCGAGGTCTACGTGCACCGGTTGCGGCGCCGGTTGGCCGCGTCCGACGTCAGGCTGCGTACGGTTCGCGGTATCGGTTATCTGCTGGAGGCCGAGTGAGCTCGTCAAGGCGATGGCGGCTGTCCCATCTGAGTCTCTATCGGCGGCTGACGATCTGGCTGCTCTTTCCGCTGGTGCTGCTGGTCGCCATCATGCTGCTGCAGGCCTGGTTTGCTTCGCGTGAAGCGGCCGATCGCGCCTTCGATCGATTGCTGGATGCCGCCTCGCTTTCGATTGCCGAGCAGGTCCGCTGGCAGCAGAGCCGACTCTGGATGGATCTGCCGCCTTCGGCGCTGGAGATGCTCGCCACCGACGCCGAGGAACGGGTCTTCTATGCGCTCTACGATGCCCAGGGCCGTTTCGTCACCGGCAACCGTTCGCTACCCTCGTTGCCCGCCAGGGATGGCAATCGGATGAGCTACGGCGACGTGATCTCCGGTGACATGCCCGTGCGGCTCGGCGTGCTGCGCGCGCGCCTCGAGGGCTGGGATCGAAGCGATCGCTTCGAAGTCAGGGTCGCGCAGACCCGCGAAGGCCGCGAGGCCCTGGCCAATCAACTGTTCCTGGCAAGCCTGATCAATATCGTGATCATCGCCGGGCTTGCCATGGTGGTCGTCCTGCTCTCGGCCCGCTTCGCGCTGGAACCGCTGACCCGGCTGCGCCGCGCGATCCGCCAGCGCAACCCGCGCACCCTCGCACCGCTCGAACTGGCACTCCCCCGCGAGCTGGCCGAGCTGCGCCAGGCGCTGAACGAATTGCTGGCGCGCATGCGCCGCGTGCGCGCCAATCAGGAACGGTTCATCGGCGACGCCTCTCACCAATTGAGAACGCCGCTGGCCGGTCTTTCGGCTCGCGCGGAACTGGCCATGCGGCAGTCGGACCCTGACGCCTGGCGCGAAGCACTGGCGACCATGCACGGCACCGCGACCCATACCGCGCGACTGGCCGGTCAACTGCTGTCGCTGACCCGACTCAACAACCCGGAGGCGACGCCGGCCAAGCAGGCGGTCGACCTTGCCGCCCTGGCTCAGCGCTGCGTGAGAGCGGCATTTTCCCGCCATCACCGCCAAGGCATCGATCTCGGCGTCGAAATCCCCGAACAGGCCGTGGTGGTGCTCGGCAACGACTGGCAACTGGAGGAGGCGCTGAACAACCTGATCGACAACGCCTCGCTCTACGGCGCCAGCCAGATCACCGTTCAGGTCACCGATGCACCGCCACGCCTGGTGGTCAGAGATGATGGCCCGGGGATTCCCGAGCCCCAGCGCCTGCTGATGCTGCGCCCTTTTCATCGCGGCCAGCAGACCGGCGATGGCAGCGGGCTCGGTCTGGCGATCGTCGACAGCATCGCCCGTGCCCATGACATTCGACTGAGCCTGCAAGCGGCCCGGCCCGGCGATCCCGAGCGCCCCGGCCTGTCCATCGCCTTGACCTTTCCGGTGAACGCCTGATGATCGCGACACCTGGAATCTTGCAGCTCGATGCCGCCCTGCGGGCTCTTGTGCTGCTGCTGACCGTGCTGCTGCCAGCCTCGGTGCAGGCAAGGACACTGCACTTCGCCGCAGACACCGAGTCACCGCAACCGCTGACCATCTATGGCGTCGTCGATCCGCCACAGGTGCGTCCGCTGCTCGCGGACTTTCACCGCCGGAATCCGGATATCGCGATCGCCTACCACAACCTGGAGACGCTGGCGCTACACGCACGGGTACTGCAGGAGCGCGGCGCACCACGTGCCGACGTGGTGATGTCGCCCGCGATGCCGTGGCAGTATCAGCTGGCCAACGAAGGGCTCTCGACCCCGGTCGACTCCCCCGCCGCAGCGGCATGGCCAAGCTGGGCGCGTTGGCGTCAGGAGTTGTTCGGCTTCACGTTCGAACCCATCGTCATGGTCTACCGACGGGACCTGGTCAGGCACATGCCGCCGCCGCAGAGTCACGCCGAGCTTCTGAAGCTGCTACAGCAACAGCCCGAGGCCTTGAGCCATCGCGTGGTCACCTACGATCCGCGACGCAGTGGCGCCGGTTATACCTACGCCATCGAGGACGCCCGAATCTCGGCTCGATACTGGGATCTGGTCGAAGCGCTCGGCAAGACCCATAGCGCGCTGGAGACCACGACGGCGGCGATGCTCGAAGGGCTCAGTGACGGTCGCTACTGGATCGGCTATAACCTGATCGGTTCCTACGTGCAGGATTACGTCGCCAAGCATCCCGAACTGGTCATGGTCGTGCCCAAGGATTATGCCCTGGTGCTGCAACGCCTGGTCATGATCTCCCGCGACGCGCCCCACCCCGCCACGGCACGGCGTTTCGTCGAATATCTGTTGAGCGCACCGGCGCAACGCCTTCTCGCCACGCAGACCACGCTGGGTGCCGTGCACCCCTCGATCGACGGCATCGGCACCGCTGCCGACCTGCGCGAGCGGTTGGGGGAAGCCATCCGACCGGTCCAGATCGGCCCCGGCCTGCTGGCGACGCTGGATACCCTCAAGCGCCAGACACTACTGGAGCAGTGGCAGCAAGCCTTCAAGAACCATTCGACATATGCCGACGGGCCGCTGGCAGACCCCTCTCCGCTCCCCCAGACACCGCAGGAGTGAACACCCGATGAAACGCCTCGACCAGCTGGTCACCGTGCACGTGCGATCGCGCACCCGGGCGCAGCGCCTGATTCGCCAAGGCCATGTCAGCATCGACGCCGGTGGTGGGTGGCGAGTCGTGACCAAACCGGGCGAGAAACTGCCGGAGACGACGGAACTGCGCATCGCCGAGGCACCGGAAGAGCGCTACGTATCACGAGCCGGCCTCAAGCTGGAAGCGCTGCTGGAAACGATGGGCCGGCGCCTCGACGGCTTTACCGTACTCGACATCGGCCAATCCACCGGCGGATTCAGCGACTGCGCGCTGCGCTACGGGGCGAAACGGATCGTCGGTATCGAGGTGGGCCACGATCAGCTCGATGTTTCGCTGCGCGATGACGATAGAGTCACCTGCCTGGAGGGCGTCAATGCGCGCCAGCTACCTTCCACCCGGCTGGAAACGCTGGCGCCCGAGGGCTTCGACGCGGTGGTGATGGACGTCTCGTTTATCTCCCAGACATTGATTCTGCCCGAAATCGCCCGCGTGCTGCGCGCAGGCGGCGAGCTCTACTCGCTGGTCAAACCGCAGTTCGAGGTCGGTCCCGGCAAGGTCGACTCGCGGGGCATCGTCCGCGATGCCGGCCTTTATCGGGGAGTCGCCGACACGCTGCATCAGGCCTGCGACTCCCTCGGACTCGACATCGATCATTGGCAGGAAAGCCCGATCCAGGGCGGCGACGGCAACCACGAATTCCTGCTTCACGCCCTGCGCCGCTGAGCGACGTCCCTCTTTTCGAGGCGGTGCGATCAACGCCCGCCGTCTGCTCCTCCATCGCCGCCATCGTGGCCGGCGCCGCCGACGTCGGCATCACCCAGGTGACCGTCGTCGCCGCTGCGAGACTGGCGTGCAACCCGGGATGCCGACGGCGAGCGAGATGTCGACTCAGGCTCCGAACCCAGTGACACGTCGTTCCCGCTGGCGCTCTGGATCTTCGCCATCTGGCCGTTATCGCCGTGCAGCCATACGTCCATCTGGTTGAAAGCCACGCGAATCCCGTGCTCCTTGAACATCTGATCCAGCCGCCGGTTGATTTCGTCGCTGGCGTAGAGCCGATCCAGCAGATCGTTGACGAAGATGCGCAGTTCGAAGTTGAACGCCGTCGGCCCGTAACTGATACAGAACACCTGAGGCTCGGGGTCCCGTAATACTCGCCGGTTTTCGTCCGCGGCCTGCCGCAGCAGGCGGTGCACCTCGTCGAGATCGGAGCCGTGCGCCACGCCGTAGGTCAGCACGACCCGAGTCACGTTGTCCGACAGCGACCAGTTGATCAACTGATCGGTCACGAAGGTCTTGTTGGGAATGATGATCTCCTTGCGGTCGAAATCGGTCACCGTCGTCGCCCGGATACGAATCCGGCTGACCGAACCGTGGAGCTGACCGAGCGTGATGGTGTCGCCGATCCGCATCGGACGTTCGAACAGGATGATCAGGCCGGAAATGAAGTTGGCGAAGATCTCCTGCAGACCGAAACCGAGACCCACGCCCAATGCCGCTACCAGCCACTGCAGCTTGTCCCAGGAAACCCCGAGCGTACCGAGGGAGACCACCACCCCGGTACCGACGATGGTGTAGGACAGCAGCGATGAAATGGCGTAGGCGCTACCCTGCTTGAGCGTCAGGCGTGACAGCACCATGACCTCCAGCAGCCCCGGCAGGTTGCGTGCCAGCATCATGGTCAATGCCACCGTCATGAGGGCGATCACGATATCGGCAACCGTGATCGGGTCCAGGGTCATCGCCTCGCCTTGCCCACGCTCGATTTCCCACACGCTCACGTTATCGAGATAGGAGAAGACTTCGAGCAGATCCGACCAGATCAGGTAGAACGCAAAGGTGAAGCCGATGAACAGGATCAGCTTGGAGAGTCTCAGCGACTGCTGGTTGACCTGCTCCATGTCCAGCGGCGGCTCTTCGACCACCTCGAGTCCGCCCTCGGCGCCTTCCTGGATCTGCGCCCGGCGACGCGCTACCGCCCGGCGATAGGCCAGGCGCCGCTGGGCGACGGCCAACCCGCGAACCACCGTGGCCTCGACCAGAATCCACAGCCCGAAAATATAGAGCGAATTGATGAATCGCCCGATCAACCGCAATGCGGCGTATTCATAGCCCATTGCAATCAGCCCGCCCAACACCAGCGGTACCAGTGCCAGCCCAAGCCCCAGCAGCAGCCGAAACAGCTTGAGACCGAAATACGGCACGTGGGCCAGGATCAGTCGGACCAGAATCCCGCTCATCGCCAGCAGCCCCGCCAGCAACAGCAGCAGGAACAGAGGGCGCGTGGATAGTTCGGCCTGACTGCCAGGCGAGGTGCCGCTGATGAGGATGACCGGGATCAGCGAAATTCCCAGCCAGAACAGCAGCCGACGCAGACGTGCCACGTAGCCGGTCGACCAGTGGAAATGGCGCGTCGCCACGCCATCCGACACCAGCAGCCGTCGCGCCCACCCCAAGACGCCCCACGCCAGTGCCAGCTGCAGCAGCGATTCTCCCACGCGTTCGGCGAAATCATCGCTGCCGAGTCGCAGCAAACCGCCTATTACCGCCATGATCAGCGGCCCGTGCGCCGCCAGCAGCGCGTTGTAGAAAATCGCCCGCGGCGTATGCATCTGGGTATCCCGCTTGAGCCGGCCGATCTGCTCGTGCAGGTTGAGTAACCGCACCTTGATTCGGCGTCTCAACACCAGCAGCGTAGCCGTCAGCAACAACACAGGGATGACCGCCAGCGCCCGGATATCCGGCACTTGCCAGAAGCTCGCCAACGCCTGCTTCCATGCGCCACTTCGCACCTGGTCGGCAAGCAGATCGGGCGCATCCCGCCACCAGCTCAATGTCAGCGGACGCGCACTCGCGACCCAGAAAAGCTGCTCTTCGATGACGCCGCGAAGCGACGTCGTGAGACTCGCCAGCTGTTCCTGGTTGAGCTGCAGATCGATCGCCACCGTCAGCAGGTTGCCGTACTCCTGATCGAGCTGCTCCAGGATCTCGCTGCGGGACTGAAACAGCTTCGTCAACGAATCGATCAGCGAAGGGGTGACATCGATATCGGTGTCGGCCAAGCTCTTCTGGGCCAGTTCGCGCGGCTGGCGAAGTGCGTCGCGCTGTTCGACCAGGTCGAACTGGCTCAATCGCGTCTTGGCGATCTCTTCCTGCAAGCCGCCCAGTTCGTCGATGTCGGGCAACGCTCGGCGCTGCTCGTTGAGAATACGCGACAACAAAGGACTGCCGCGGATCGCCTCGATCTGCTCGTTGAGCGTCCGCTTGACCTGGCGCACCCGATCGAGCTGCGAGCGGGTATCGATTGCCTGTCGGATCAGCTCATTGGTGCGATCGGTGATCCCGAGGAGGCGATCGCTGAGCTCGCGGTTGGTCTTCTGGATATCACGCAATACCGGATGTGCGGAGATCGCCGCGCTATCCTCTTCGCCGATGTCGGCGACCGCTTTCTCCGATTCAGCGCGGCGCTGGCGATCGAGAGCCGCGCGCAGCGCATTCAGGCGGGCTTCTTCGATGGCGACCTGGCGCTGCAGCAGTTCGCGGCGCTGTGCATCGAGCTCGCGAAGCTGAGTGTTGTTGGTCAGTTCGCGACGATGATATTCGGCCTGCAGCTCGGCCAGGGCGAGCGCCAGTTGATAGCGTGCCTGGGCCGGATCGAAGCTTCGGGTCTCGCCATCCTCGGGCGTCTCCAGCTCCGTTCGCGCCTGCTCTGCATCGGACATCGCGCTGGCGATGGCCGCCTGAGCCCGCTCAGGCAGCGTCTCGGCACTGATCAGGCGGGCGTTGACCGTGGCCAACTGGCTCTGCAGCGCCTCCAGTTGATCGAGAGAGTCGGACGTCCTCTGACCCAGCGTTTCCACCGAGAGCTGATCGAGCGACTCGCCCGAAGGCGCCTTGTCGTCACTCAGTGCAGAGAGCTGGCGCTCGAGCTCGCGAATACGCTGCGGCGCCTGCTGCGCCGCGTTCTCGAGCGCCTTCAGATCCTTGCGCAGCGCCTCCAGTGAGTCCAGCGTCTGCAGCGCGGCACGCAGATCTTCGCGATCGGCCTTCTGCTGCTCGCTGGGTGTCTCGATCTGCTCGAGCTTCTGCTGTTCCGCCTTGAGCCTGTCGCGTGTCGGCAGGCTTCCCGGCTGTTGCGCCAGGGCGACAGCGCTTGTCACCAGTATGCACAATACGAGGGCGAAGAACGTGGTACGCTGAGCCACTTTTTTGAGGATGGCAGGGGCTCGCGTCGGGATCGCGGGCCTCCCTTCCAGCATCGTCGCCGACGTGATCGCCGTCGGGTTGGCTATTCTCCCGGATTCAGATGATCCGCGGGCAAGAGAGCCCGATTGCCTGACTGACTCGCGCTCGGCCGGGGAATCCGACATGCCCTCTCCTCGTCAACTTCGTTCATGCGGCTACCGTCGCTCTCGCAAGGTACGATCTCCGGTCGAATTCGGAGTTTACCGCCAGCGCGAACGGATTCCGAGGCGTTCGTTACCTCGCTGGACGAGTTTGGACTTGACCCGACGACATGCTAGAAATCGTCACTACTTTAAAAGAAGCCTGATTGGCATCGACCGGATCGTGCTTCTCCCTATTGGATCATCTTGACAGGACAGTCTTATGACGCCCATTCGTTCGCTGCGCCATACCAGTCTTCTATTGATGGGGATGCTGACCACACCATTGGCAGCCGCACAGGATACGGCCGCCAGCGATCCGGTCCAGCAGGCGAACGAGCAGGCGGAAGTGCGCCGCAATCTCGAAGCCGAAACTGCCGAGAACCCGCTGGCGATCACGACTTATCGCCGCAACTACATCCTGCCCTGGACTTACAACACCAATCCTGACAAGTCCGATTTCCGCGAAATCACCTCCGAGGGCGACGTCGACAATTCGGAAATCAAGTTTCAGCTGAGCTTCAAGATCAAACTGCTCGACGACATGTTCGGCGAGAACGGTGATCTATACTTCGCCTATACCCAGCGCAGTTGGTGGCAGGCCTATAACTCCGAGGCGTCCGCGCCCTTTCGCGAGACGAACTACGAGCCCGAGGGCTTCTTGAGCTTCGACAACCGCTGGACGGTACTGGGATGGACCAACACCATCAACCGGGTAGGTTTTGCCCACCAGTCCAATGGTCGGTCGGATCCGCTGTCGCGCAGCTGGAATCGCCTCTATGCCGAGTCGATATTCCAGCGTGGCGACTGGGCCTTCAGTGTCGCCCCTCATTGGCGTATCCCGGAAAATGACGAAGAGGACGACAATCCCGACCTGGAAGATTACCTCGGCTACGGTGATCTGACCGTCGTGCGCGCCTTCGGCGATCAGGAAGTCTCGCTGATGGTTCGCGGCAATCCGGGCAAAGCCCACTATGGCGGACAGCTCGACTATTCATTCCCGCTGTTCGGCAAGGTTCGCGGTTATCTGCAATATTACAAGGGCTACGGCGAGAGCCTGATCGACTATGACCATGACGTGCAGCGCTTCGGTCTTGGCTTCAGCATCAATACCTTTTTAGCCGGTATTCCCGGCACGCGTTGATGACAGCAGATAGCATGTCTATGCTGAAGCCTGTCTGTATCAACCATGCCACTCGACTGTCAAAGGATGACAACCATGACCATGCAATCCATCGGCGGCAATGGCCCCGAACGTGAACGCGAAGCCTCTACCGAGCAGCTCAAGGAAGATCTACGCAATCTGTCGCACACCGTCGAAGAGCTGATCCACGCCACGGCCGACGACTCGCGCAGCAACATCTCTGAGCTGCGCGAGCGCGCTCAGCAGCGCCTGCAGGAAACTCGCGCACGTCTCGAAGCGCGCGGCGAGAAGATCTACGCCAACGCCAAGGATCAGATGGACGCCACTGATCAGTATGTGCACGAGAACCCGTGGACGAGCATCGGTATCGGCGCTGCGACGGGCGTCGTCCTGGGGCTGCTACTGGGGCGTCGTTGATGGCGGGTCCAGCCGAGAATGTCATATCCGCCGCTCGGCGGCTGATCGCCAATCTCATCTCCACGGGCGAGACGCGTCTGCGTCTCGCCGTCGTCGAGTGGGAGGCAGAGCGCGATCGCATGTTGACCCTGCTGCTGCTGGCAGGGGCAGGGCTGATCGTACTCTCGTTCGCAATCGGTATGCTGCTGCTGCTGGTGGTCGTGGTGTACTGGGAAGACAATCGCCTGCAGGCGATCGGTATCTGCTCGGCAGTTCTCTTCGTCATCGCGGGCGGATTGATTCTGGCGGCCAAGCGAGTGGCCAAGCAGCGCAAGCTGATGGCCGCGACCTTGCATCATCTCGAGCGCGACCGCCAGGCGCTGGGACCGTCCCATGACTGAACGTACCCGGCAACAGCAGATCGACGAGCTCGAAGACGAGATTCTACAGCAACGTCTCGACATGACCTCGGCGATGCGCGAGTGGCGCGACGCGACCGCGCCGATCGATCATGCCTGGGAGAAGATGATGAGCTGGCGGGTTCCGCTGATGGCTGTCGGTGGGATGGTGGCGATGCGCAGCGCGCGCAAACCTCGCTCGACCGGACGGTTGTTCAGACGAGCCCTGACCGGGTTCATGATGTACAACCGCGGCAAGGCGCTATACCGGGCAACACGCGGACGCAATCGCTGACCCGTGCGCTATCGTCGGTATTGCCTGAAACGGCCACTATTCTCAGTGGCCGTTTTTCATTCTAGACAGACTGGCCGCTGGCTACCCCTGACGCCCACGCCCACTGAAAATTGTAGCCTCCCAGTTGACCGGTAACATCCAGCACCTCCCCGATGAAATGGAGCTGGGGAATGCCGTTGACGGCGAACGTCTTCGACGAGATCGTCTCGGTATCGACGCCGCCCAGGGTGACCTCCGCCGTCCGCCACCCTTCCGTGCCGGCCGGCTTGAAGTGCCAGGTCTTGAGCCCCTGCGCCACTGTGTCGATGTCGGCGTTGGAGAGTTCGGCCATCGGTCGATCCTTCCACGACTGCCACTGCATCAGCGCCTGGGAAAGTCGCCTGGGCAGCACCTCGCCCAACCAGGTTCCCAACTGACGCCGGGGCGCGCTCTGTCGCAGCTCCCGCAGGGACTCCTCGACCGGCACGGATGGCAACCAGTCTATCTCGACTGCCATTCCTGGCTGCCAATGGCTCGACGCCTGAAGCATGGCCGGACCCGACAGGCCCCGATGGGTAAACAGCATCGGCTCGCGGTACTGGCCATCACCGCAACGAGCCACTACCGGGCAGGACAGCCCGGACAGCGATGCCAGCGAGCTCTTCCATTGCGATGTCACCGTGAACGGTACCAGGGCCGCCCGCGTTTCGGTCACGGCGAGGCCGAACTGGCGGGCCAGATCGTAGCCGAACCCGCTGGCACCGAGCGTCGGGATCGAGAGCCCGCCGGTGGCGACGACCAGAGAGCCCGTGTCCACGGTGCGGCCGTCGATCCGTAGACGCATGCCATCACCGAGGCGTTCGACATTGTCCACCGTCGTGGAGAGAGAGACTTCCACGCCGGCCCACTCGCACTCGGTCAACAGCATCGAGACGACATCCTTGGCCGAGTGAGCGCAGAACAGCTGTCCAGGCGTCTTTTCGACATACTCGATGCCGTGCCGCTCGATCAGTTCGACGAAGTGCTGCGGCGTATATCGCTTCAAGGCCGAAATCGAGAAGTGTGGATTACGCGAGAAGAAATTGGCCGACGTGGTCGCGAGGTTGGTGAAATTGCAGCGCCCGCCGCCGGACATCAGAATTTTCTTGCCGGCTTTATTGGCGTGATCGACGACGCGTACGCGAAGGCCACGGTAGCCCGCCGTCAGCGCGCACATCAAGCCGGCCGCGCCTGCGCCGATAACGACGACGTCGTAGGTTTTCATGTCCACACGACCCTGCCTTGCTGATTGGGCGGGCATTCTAACAGAGCCTATTTCCAGCACGGCCTTTTCATTCGCCAGGGGTTGAGGTACTAACGGGGTTCGATAGCTCACAGGACATCGGTAGCGTCCCTCCTACTTCTGGCAACGCAGCGAAGACATCAGCCCATTATGACAATGATACCGGCGACCCTCTTGACCTCACTTCCCTCGATGTCGCCCTTTTCGAAGCCACCCCTGTCGAGGCCACCCCTGTCGAGGCCACCCCTGTCGAATCCGCCCCCGTCGACATCAGCCCTCTCGCGGAAGCGCTTTCTGCCATCGCCCATGCTGCTGAGACTGGCAGCCGCAGCCGCCCTGTTGCTCGGCTCGTTGACATCGGAGGCGCAGACCGACGCCCCGATCGCGGTGATCGGTGCCACCGCTAGCGCTTCCACCTGGCAGGATCCGGTCGAGGCGCTGGGCACCCTGAAGGCAGACGAAAGCGTCACGCTCTCCTCGACGCTGACCGGTACCGTCAGCGCCATCAACTTCGAGGATGGCGATAGCGTCGCGGCCGGCCAATGGTTGGTTCAGCTCGACGACGACCAGGCCCAGGCCGAACTCCGCGCTGCCCAGGCGCTGCTCGGTCAGCGTCAGAGCGCCGTCGATCGCGCCCAGCAGCTCCAGGACCGCAATCTGGGCGTGCGGGCCACGCTCGAGGACAACGCCGCGCTGGTCAAGCAGAGCGAAGCGGAGATCGATGCCATTCGGGCGCGACTGGCCGATCATCGCTTGCAGGCGCCGTTCGCCGGCACGGTCGGTCTGCGCGAAATCAGCATCGGCGCTCTGGTCACGCCCGGCACGGAACTGGTCACGCTGGACAAGCTCGACACCATGAAACTCGACTTCACCGTACCGGCCACGCTGCTGTCGGTACTGCATCCCGGCCTCACCCTCAGTGCCACGACGCCAAGCTATCCGCAACGGATCTTTCGTGCCCAGGTCGCCACGCTCGGGACGCGGATCGATCCCGTTTCCCGCAGCCTGGTGGTGCGCGCCAACCTGGCCAACCCCCAGGGTCGACTGCTCCCGGGCATGTTGATGGAAGTCCAGTTGAACCAGCCTCCCCGTCAGGCGTTGACGATTCCGGAGAGTGCGCTGGTCCCGGATGGGGAGCGCCAGACGGTATGGCTGATCGAACCGGGCCAGCCGCCCCACGTGACACGCCGAGAAGTCACCACCGGCGAGCGTCGGGAAGGCGAAGTGGAGGTCACCGCGGGTCTCGACGACGGCCAGCGTATCGTCACTCACGGCACTCTCAAGGTGCGTGAAGGCGATGCGGTCGAACTGATCGCCGAAAACGTCGGCGAAGGCGACATCAAGGATGTCCTCGAACGTCAACGCCGCGCCACCGAATCACAGGCGACTGAATCGCGAGACAGGGACTGATGCGAATTTCCGACCTCTCGATTCGCCGTCCGGTCTTCGCGACGGTCGTCTCGCTGCTGCTGATCGCTTTTGGCCTGCTGGCCATGGAGCGCCTGCCGCTGCAGGAATATCCGGCCATCGATCCGCCCATCGTCAGCATCGAGACCAACTACCCCGGCGCTTCCGCCAATGTCGTCGAGACACGCATCACCCAACTGCTCGAGGATCGCATTGCCGGTATCGAGGGCATCGTCTCGATCGAGTCCAGCAGCGCCGACGGCGAGTCGGAGATCGACGTCGAGTTCTCGCTGGATCGCGATATCGACGGGGCCGCCAACGACATTCGCGACCGTATTTCGTCAGTTGCCGATAACCTGCCCGACGAGGCCGAGCCCCCGGAGATCGAAAAAAGCGACAGCAGCGACGATGTCATCATCTGGCTATCGCTCTCCGGGGAGGGTTATACCATTCCGGAGCTGACCGACTACGCCAACCGCTATCTCGTCGACCGGTTCTCGACCCGGGACGGCGTGGCACGAGTACGCCTCAGCGGTGGCAAGGAATATGCGATGCGGGTGTGGCTCGATCGAAACGCTCTGGCGGCGCGTCGATTGACCGTCGACGACGTCGCCAGCGCGCTCGAGGACGAGAACGTCGAGCTACCTGCCGGCTTCCTCGAATCCCGAGATCGCCAGTTCACCCTCAGAATTCCACGCAGTTTTACCACCGCTGCGGACTTTCAGAACCTGGTCATCGCTCGAGGTGGCGATGGTCATCTGGTCCGATTGTCGGACGTCGCTCGCGTCGAAGTCGGCTCGGTTGAAGAGCGCTCGCTGTATCGGGGCAACGAGGTTCCGATGGTCGGTCTGGGCATGATCAAGCAGTCGACCGCCAGCGTGCTGGAAGTCGCCAACGGCGCCAAGGCCGAAATGGCGCGGCTCCAACCGACGCTACCCGACGGTATGCAGCTCTCGCTCAACTTCGATTCGTCGGTATTCGTCTCCGGCGCGCTACAGGAAGTCGTATCGACCCTGTTCATCGCCATGGCGCTGGTGGTGGTGGTGATCTTCCTGTTTCTGGGCAATGTGCGTACCACGCTGGTGCCCGCAGTGACGGTACCCATCTCGTTGATCGGCACTTTCATCTTCCTGACGATGTTCGGTTTCACCCTGAACCTGCTGACGCTGCTGGCGCTGGTCCTGGCGATCGGGCTGGTCGTCGACGATGCGATCGTGGTTATCGAGAACGTCCATCGCCGCATGGTGGTTTACGGCGAGACGCCACTGGTCGCCGCTTATCGGGGTACCCGGCAGATCGGCTTCGCGGTCATCGCTACCACCCTGGTACTGATCACCGTGTTCATTCCGCTGAGTCTGCTCCAGGGCGATATCGGCCGTCTGTTCTCGGAATTCGCGCTGACCCTCGCCGCCGCCGTCGGACTTTCCTGCCTGGTTGCGCTGTCGCTGGCGCCGATGCTGTGTTCGAAGCTGCTCAGCCCGCGGATGCATGAAAGCCGCGTCAGCCTTGGCGTGCACTGGCTGCTGGACCGCTCGCAGACGATCTACCGCCGCTGCCTGCTATGGTCTCTGCGCTGGCGCTGGATCGTGGTCGGCCTGTTCACCCTGGTGCTGGCACTCACCGCCTGGCTGTTCCAGCAGTTGCCCAACGAGTACACCCCACAGGAAGATCGCGGCGCCTTTTTCGTGCTGATCGAAGGGCCGCCCGGCGCGACGTTCCACTACATGCAGGATTACTACGACGAGATAGAAGCGCGCTTGATGACGCTGGTCGATGCCGGTGACATCAATCAGGTATCGATTCGCGGGCCACGCGGATTCGGTAACGTCGAGAACTTCAATGACGGCATGGCCATCGTCTCGCTCAAGGACTGGGGCGATCGCCGATCGGCCTGGGACATCATCGCCGATGTCAGGTACCAGCTCTCCGACCTGCCCGGCGTGACTGCCACCCCGGTCATGCGTCAAGGGTTCGGCGGCAGGGTCGAAAAGCCGATCCAGTTCGTCATCGGCGGCAGCACTTACGACCAGTTGGCGGACTGGCGCGACCGGCTGCTGACCCGCATTCGCCGTGATGGCAACAGCGGCCTCGAAGCGGTGGACAGCGACTACAAGGAGACTCAGCCGCAGCTACGCATCCGGATCGACTATAACCGCGCGGCCGCCCTGGGCGTTACCGTCAGCACCATCGGCAGTACGCTGGAAACGTTGTTCGGGGGCCGCAACGTCACGACCTATGTCGACGGCGGCGAGGAGTACGACGTCATCCTCGAGGGCGAGCGGAATAGCCAGCGCGCCCCCAGCACGCTGGACAACGTCCAGGTCCGCTCGGCGGCCAGCGGCGAGCTGATCCCGCTCGCGAGCCTGGTGACGGTGTCGGAGTTCGCCGGCGCCAGTGAACTCAATCGCTTCAATCGGATGCGCGCGATCACGCTGGAAGCCAACCTGCAGAGCGGCGTCGCCATCGGCGACGCCCTGGACTACCTGCAACGCATCGCCGACGAAGAGCTGCCCACCGAGGCGGTCATCGACTACAAGGGGCCTTCTCGCGATTACCGGGAAGCCAGCGGCGCGACCACCTTTCTTCTGCTGCTGGGCGTCGTCGTCGTATTTCTGGTGCTGGCTGCACAGTTCGAGAGCTTCATTCACCCGCTGGTCATCATGTTCACGGTTCCATTGGCGATCAGCGGCGCCCTGCTGGGTCTCTGGGCCAGCGGACAATCCCTCAACATCTACAGCCAGGTGGGTCTGGTCATGCTGGTCGGCCTGGCCGCCAAGAACGGCATCCTGATCGTCGAATTTGCCAACCAGCTGCGGGACGAAGGAGAGGCCTTCTTCGATGCGCTGGTCGAGGCCGCCGTGACGCGACTGAGGCCGATCCTGATGACGACGGTCACCACCATGGCCGGCGCCATACCGCTGATTCTGGCTTTCGGTCCCGGCGCCGAATCGCGCATTGTCATCGGCACCGTGATTTTCTGCGGCGTTGCCGCCTCGACGCTGCTGACCCTGTTCATCGTGCCGGTAGCCTACGATATGCTGGCACGACGAACCGGTTCGCCCGGCGACATCAGCCGACGTCTGGAGCGCGACATGCAGGATCACGCTTCGACACCACCCCGCGCTAGCGG
The DNA here is from genome assembly GCF_001937195.1 of Salinicola socius. Taxonomy (GTDB): domain Bacteria; phylum Pseudomonadota; class Gammaproteobacteria; order Pseudomonadales; family Halomonadaceae; genus Salinicola; species Salinicola socius. Next base: position 57,600 of record NZ_MSDO01000019.1, read on the forward strand.
GGAGTAAAATTGCGACTACACTATGTTGACGACACCGCGACGACGACACCATGATCCTGGCGCTACGACAGCGATGCTTTAGCGATGACATCATGATGACGACGCGATGACAGTGACACGCCACAACGATCTGTTATCGATTCTGTCATCGCCTGCCCCGTCATGGTGTGGTCGATCACAGGTCGGGTCCGTCAGCGCGGGGGACTTTGCCAGATGCCCCGTAAGGTACCTTGCCAGATAACCCGTAGGGTGGTCGTTCCCTCGAACCGGAGAGCTGAAAATGAGTCTGTTCCACCGTGACGACAAGGAAGCCGGGGCCAGCCGTATCGATGAAGACATGGCAGCCGCGGCCGAGCGCGCGCCTCATTTGGGGGATGATCCGATACGTGAGGAGCCCGCACTGATGCCAGAGGGAGAGCCGCTGGAAGAGAGTATCGACGAGCCCTCACCCTACGCTGCCGCCTATCTGCCCCACGACAGCTGGGCCGACCGTTCGCGTCGACGGCTGGACGATCAGATCAGCGATACCCGGGAAAGCTGCGACGACTTCGTGCAGCGCAATCCCTGGCAGAGTGTCGGCATCGCTGCACTGGGCGGGGCGTTGATGACCCTGCTGCTGAGCCGCCGTTGACACCCTGTTTTCCACCACTGATCGGTTGCCAAGCGCCGATCGCCATTGATGAATGATTAAGGACGATCCATGAGCCGTAATTATCGCGAAGACACGCGCCATTATTATCAAGACGCCAAACGCCGCGGTCGGAAAAGCCTCGACCGCGCTCGCCATCGGGCGGACGACGTCAGCCACGAACTCGCGGAGCATGCGGAAGAAGCATGGCGTGAGACCGACGACTACATCCACCGCAACGCCTGGAGCAGCATGGGTGTCGTGGCACTCGCCAGCTTCGCCATCGGCTTCTTCGTCGGTCGCCGCTAGAGAGCGTTGCCGACGGCCTGACAGGCCGGCAGCGAAGGTCCGCGCCTGTCGGGTAAGGCGCCACCCTGATGATACGGCCCCGTGACGCAATATCTGCGCCACGGGGCCGTATCGTGTCGATGCAAGATCGACATCCGACCGACAGCCAACTCCCCTTTCAGCCCTCGTCGATCCCCAGTCGCCCGCCCCTTGCCCAGTCTTCCTTGTCGGTTTCGTGGAAGAATATCTGTACCGACTCCGCTGATATTCCATACGCCTGCACGAAAGCGTCGGTGACCCGCTCGGCCAGTTCGCGCTTCTGTTCGACGTCACGGGGAAACTGCTGAATGGTCACGATAGGCATGCTGGCCTCCTCAAGGTGATAAGCCGGTGTGATCACCCTGCTCGGACAAGGTTTCACGCAGCTGGCGCAGCGATTGTGCATCGCTGCTGTCGGGCCATAGCCATGATCGATGGCCCGACAGCTCGATTGCCAAAAGCAGCGGGCCAAGTCGAATCAGACGGCACGTCTGCTTTTGCCAGGCCTGGGCATCTTCGGAACTTTCCCAGACCGGCTGTTCGTTTTCGTGCATGCAGCGCAAGTCACGCTGCTTTGGCGAGGCGAGATATTGTCTGGCTGCCATCGCGACGGCGATGAAGGCCGCGATGGCGGCGTACCGATAATCGATCCACCAGCCTGCATACAAAGCCAAACCAAGCCCCACCAGGAGCTGGAAGGCCAGCGACAGCCTAGAGCGCCTGATGGCGACTGCGATCAGTGGTTTCGGCATGTTCGACGATCATCTGGACAAGACGGCGCATTTCCGGGTCCTGCGGCCATTCCCGGCGCATCAGCCAGGTGAATAGATCCTGATCCTCATTGGCCAGCAGCTCTCGATAGCGCTCCTTGTCGTCCGGCGAAAGTTCGTCGTAACAGGCCTCGAGAAAAGGCATCAGCAGCAGGTCCAGCTCCCACATACCGCGGCGGGAATGCCAGTACAGTCGTCTACGCGTGACATCTTCGTTGTCTGACATGGACTATCCTCGATCCGGTGAACTGAATGACTGCATTGATCCGCATTATACCCAAGGTACCCACCGGCCACTATTCAGGCGCGCCGGGTGACCGGCTAATGCGTTGTTTTCTCGAAAGTTGCGAAGTATGCTGAGACGACAATAACAGACGTCGGACGCCCATTGCGCGGTCTCTCGCCGCCTGGCCGAGGCTTCACGGAGAATGTCGATGACCAAGTCTGAACTGATCGAGCAGATTGCTGCCCGCCGAGCCGAGCTATCGGCGAAAGAAGTCGAGTCCGCAGTACGTGTCATCCTCGACGACATCACCAACGCGCTGGCTGACGGCGGGCGCGTGGAAATTCGCGGATTCGGCAGTTTTTCCCTGCATTTTCGCGAACCTCGCACCGGGCGCAACCCGAAGACCGGCGACCCGGTCGATCTCGACGGAAAATATGTCCCGCACTTCAAGCCGGGCAAGGAACTACGCGAACAGGTCAATGCCAGCCGCGCGCTAGGCTATTGATCTCACCAGTCACTGCAGCCGGCGCCCGAGTCGACGGCTGCCACCGCGGAACGAATCGACGGCGAGAGCCGTTGGCGGTGTGTCACCAGGAAAACTTATGCGCTGGCTCAAAGGCGTCATCCTCGCCATCATCTTGATCGTCGTGTTGCTGCTGGGCATTCTGTTCGCGGTCAACAATCAGCAGCCGCTACCCCTGGACCTGATATGGGTGCAGCTGCCCCAGGCATCACTGTCGCTGTGGCTCCTGGTGGCACTTGCCTGCGGCGTGATTCTGGGCATGCTGGCCATGACTGGCATGTACCTGCGCCTGCGAACGCTGCTGACCCGCGCACAACGGCACAATCAGCAACAACGCAAGGAACTCGATCGTCTACGGACGCAGGAGTTCAAGGAAAGCGCCTGAATGAGCGATGTTCTGCTGCTGGCGTTGCTGGTGGCAGCCATTGCCATCGGCTGGATGCTGGGGCGCTGGGAGTCGGGACGATTCCGGGATCGTCCGCAACCGCCTCGCGGCTCCTTGCCGAGAGACTATTTCGTCGGTCTCAACTACCTGCTCAACGAACAGCCTGATCGCGCCATAGAGACTTTCACGCAAGCCCTCGAAGTCAATAGCGACACGATCGAAACCCATATCGCGCTGGGCAACCTCTATCGTTCCCGCGGCGAGGCGGATCGTGCGGTACGCATCCATCAGAATCTGCTTGCCCGACCCACCTTGACCCCCGCCCAAAGCGGGCAGGTGCAGCTGGAACTCTCCCGCGACTTTCTCAACCTGGGTCTTCTGGATAGGGCGGAACGGCTGTTACTGTCACTTCAGAAAAGCCATGCCGACGACTCGCAGAAGCTTGCCGCGAAGCGCTTGCTGGTGGATCTTTTCGAGCGGGAAAAGGAGTGGGCGCAGGCCCTGGAAACCGCCCTGCCCCAACTGGTGCGCCAGGATGCCGACATCCGACGTGCCGCCGCACACTGGCATTGCGAACTGGCGAGCCAGCATCGCAGCAACAGTAGCCCATCATTGGCTCGCAAGGCGCTGAAACAGGCGCTCAATATCGACGCTCGCTGCGTGCGCGCCAACTGGATGCTGGGCCAGCTCGAATGGGATATCGGCCAGTATCGAGATGCGGCTCGGCTCTGGCAACGTGTGCCCGAGCAGGATTGCAGCTTCACCACCATCGTTCTGCAACCGCTACGAGACGCTTACCGCCTGCTCGACGATGACACCGGCTGGTGGCAGTTTCTGGAGAAGCAGCTGCAGCACAATCCGCAAACCACCGTGGTGATGATGGCGGCGGACACGTTGAGACAGCGACAGGGTACCGACATCGCCTGCGCCTTCGTCAGCGAACAGCTGCGCGAACATCCCAGCCTGCGTGGGGTCGACTATCTGATGGATCTCTACCTCGACGATAGCGACCCCGCAGAGCGCGACCGCCTGGAGCTGCTCAAACAGCATACCCATCAGTTGCTGAGCATCCGTCCCCGCCATCGCTGCCAGCGCTGCGGCTTTGGAGCCGAGCAACTCCATTGGCAGTGTCCGCGCTGCCGCAGCTGGGGCACCACAAAGCCGGTCACCGGGCTCGAAGGCGAATAGTCAGGCCCTGTCGGACAGGGAGCGCTCGATGTCGGCCAGGGCTGCCATCGGGTCAGCCGCCCGGGTGATCGCTCGACCGATGACCAGGTGAGTGCTGCCCGCCGACATCGCGGCTTCAGGCGTCATCACGCGTCGCTGGTCCCCCTGGTCGGCCATCGGGGGACGAATTCCCGGCGTCACCTTGAGGAACGCTCCGCCACACAGTTCGCGGATGCTCGCGCTTTCCCGTGCCGAACAGACGACGCCATCCAGTCCACTCTGCTGCGTCAGTCTGGCCAGTCGCTCGACCTGAGCTAGCGCATTCCCAGAAACGCCCGTCTCGTGAAGCTCGTCGTCAGACATGCTGGTCAGCACGGTGACGGCAATGAGGTGCGTCTTCAAACCTCGTTTCACCAATCGCTCGGCACTGGCTTCCATCATTCGACGGCCACCGGAGGCGTGCACGTTGACCATCCATACCCCCCGATCCGCGGCCGCTTCGACAGCGCCTGCCACCGTGTTGGGGATATCGTGAAATTTCAGATCGAGGAAAACCTCGAACCCCCGTTGATGCATGGCATCGATGGCCGCCGGCCCGGTCCGGGTGAACAGCTCCTTGCCGATCTTGACCCGGCAACGGGCGGGGTCGAGCGCATCGGCCAATGCCAGCGCCTGAGAGAGATCGGGGTAGTCGAGGGCAATGATGAGCGGCGATTCGGTGGCAGCCATGTCAGGTCTCCGGCAGTCGAGTTCGTGCGGGAGTATACCGAATGCCGCAATGGGATAGGTCGCTCCTGTCATATCCACGCCAGCTACTTTAGCCAGATTGAGTAGAAATTGACTGACAGGAATGATCGTTTTTTTCCGATAAAAAATCGTGGCGCAGCGTCGATACAAGGTAATGACGGGCGGTGTGAAACGACACCGGCCTTCACTCACCGACATCAAAAGAGAGATCACCATGAAGACTCTGATCCATGCCGCACTGTTCTCCCTGTTCAGCTTCACCGCACTTCCCGTATTCGCTCAGGACGCTCCGGTCAACATCAACGAAGCTTCGGTCGAGACATTGGCCACACTTCCCGGTATCGGTGCGGTCAAGGCGCAAGCCATTGTCGATGACCGTGAAGCCAATGGTGACTACGCCAGCCTGGAAGACCTCACTCGCGTCGACGGCATCGGTGAAACCACTGTCAGCAACCTGTCCGAGAAAGCAACGCTGTAACGCCCAGCGCCGGGGCCAGCAATGGTCCCGGCGCGTCGACGCTTGTATTCCTCCCGATCGCCTCCATCTTGGCTAGCTAGGCAGCGTCAACGACGGAGACATCATGCCCCTGCTATTCCTGCTGACGATCTTCGCGATCGCGGACTTCGCTTTACTGTTCACCATTGGCGCCAAGATCGGCCTGCTGGCGAGCCTGATCTGGATCGTTGTCAGCGCCGCTTTCGGGATTCATCTGATTCGACGAGAAAGCCTGATCACGCTGCAGCGAGCCCGTGAGCGCATGGCCGCTGGCCAAATCCCCTCCGACGAGCTGCTGGCGGGCGCCTCGTTTCTGTTCGCCGGCATCCTGTTGATAGCACCCGGTTTTCTTTCGGATATCGTGGGTCTACTATGCCTGATCCCCGGCAGCAGCCGACTACTGCGTCGGTGGTCGGGGCGCACCGCTCGCAGCGCTGACGCCATGGGCCAGCGGAGAGGCAGGGAGGCTTCCGATGACTGGAACCTCCACCAGCAAGACGCCGGCCAATCGACCACAGGGGAACGAACTCACGATGGCGCCAAACCCGTGGAAGGCGAATATCTGGGAAAAGACAGGTGATCGCGCGGGATGAAGCCCCGGCCGAACGAGAAAATTTTCAGCCTGCCCCTTGAAACCGGCTATCCAGACCCAATCAAGGCAGCAGCGATAGCTTTAGGCCATCAGGCCGATTAACCGGAAGGCTAAGCCTTCGCCCCTTGAGCCTCGCTCATATGGGTATGTGCATTTGCAACATGCAACCATCAGGAGAACGTGAGCAATGAAAATCCGTCCCTTGCACGATCGTGTCATCGTACGTCGCAAAGAAGAAGAGCAGAAAACTGCCGGCGGCATCGTGCTTCCGGGCAGCGCCCAGGAAAAGCCGACCCGTGGTGAAGTGCTGGCCGTGGGCAATGGCCGCATCCTCGAAAGCGGCGAAGTGCGCGCGCTGGACGTCAAAGTCGGCGACACCGTGATTTTCAAGGAAGGCTTCGGCGTCGAGAAACAGAAAGTCGACGGTGAAGAGGTCCTGATCATGAGCGAAAGCGACATTCTGGCCGTCGTCGAAGGCTGATTGGCTCGACGCTCGACGATTCATCACGATTTCACGCATTACATTAGGAAGATCGAACAATGGCAGCTAAACAAGTCAAGTTCTCCGATGATGCTCGCAAGCGCATGGCGCGCGGCGTCAATGTTCTCGCCGACGCGGTCAAAGCGACCCTCGGCCCGAAAGGCCGCAACGTCGTCCTGGAAAAATCCTTCGGTTCACCGACCGTCACCAAAGATGGCGTCTCCGTTGCCAAGGAAATCGAACTGAAAGACCGGTTCGAGAACATGGGCGCACAGATGGTCAAGGAAGTCGCTTCCAAGACTTCCGATGCCGCCGGTGACGGCACGACCACCGCTACCGTTCTGGCACAGTCCATCGTCAACGAAGGCCTCAAGGGCGTCGCTGCGGGCATGAACCCGATGGACCTCAAGCGCGGCATCGACAAGGCCGTCATCGAGGCTGTCAAGCACATCCAGGCGCTGTCTGTTCCGTGCACCGACTCCAAGGCCATCGCCCAGGTCGGCACGATTTCCGCGAATGGCGACGCGCGCATTGGCGAGATCATTGCCGAGGCGATGGAAAAGGTTGGCAAGGAAGGCGTCATCACTGTCGATGAAGGCCGCGGCTTCGAAGACGAGCTGGAAGTGGTCGAAGGCATGCAGTTCGATCGCGGTTACCTGTCGCCCTACTTCGTGACCAACCAGGACACCATGGCGGTCGAGCTCGAAGATCCGTACATGCTGCTGGTCGACAAGAAAGTCTCCAACATTCGCGAACTGTTGCCGGTTCTCGAAGCTGTCGCGAAAGCGGGCAAGCCGCTGGCGATCATCGCTGAAGACATCGAAGGCGAAGCGCTGGCGACCCTGGTCGTCAACAACATGCGCGGCATCGTCAAGGTCGCGGCAGCCAAGGCGCCCGGCTTCGGCGACCGTCGCAAGGCCATGCTGCAGGATATCGCTATCCTGACCGGCGGCACCGTGATCTCCGAAGAAGTCGGTCTGAGCCTCGAGCAGGCCAACCTCGATCACCTGGGCAGCGCCAAGCGCATTACCATGTCCAAGGAAAACACCACCATCATCGATGGTGCTGGCGTCGAGTCCGACATCGAAGCGCGCGTTGCACAGATCCGCGCCCAGATCGAAGAGACCTCTTCCGATTACGATCGCGAGAAGCTCCAGGAGCGTGTCGCCAAGCTGGCCGGCGGCGTTGCCGTCATCCGTGTCGGTGCGGCTACCGAGTTCGAGATGAAAGAGAAGAAGGCTCGTGTCGAAGACGCGCTGCATTCGACTCGCGCCGCCGTCGAAGAAGGCGTCGTACCTGGCGGCGGTACTGCCATGGTTCGCGTCCTGACCCTGATTCAGGGCCTGACCGGTGACAACGAAGACCAGACTCACGGTATCGCCATTGCGCTTCGCGCCATGGAGTCACCGCTGCGTCAGATCGTGACCAACGCTGGCGAAGAAGCTTCCGTCATCGTCAATCGCGTCAAGGACGGTGAAGGCAACTTCGGTTACAACGCGCAGACCGGCGAATACGGCGATCTGTTCGAAATGGGTGTTCTCGACCCGGCCAAGGTGACTCGTACGGCTCTGCAGTCCGCAGCTTCCGTCGCCGGCCTGATGATCACCACCGAAGCCATGGTCGCCGAAGATCCGGACGACGCACCGGCAGGTGGCGGCGCGCCTGACATGGGCGGTATGGGTGGCATGGGCGGCATGATGTAATCATCACCCTGCCATCCCCTGGTTTTTCGGACTGTCGAAAGATTCAGGTATCATGGAAAGCCCCGCCATTGGCGGGGCTTTTTTTGTTTTCGAATCGTGCTGTCGCACGGGAGCCGTGCCGACGATATCGCCATGACCTTTTTTCTTGCAGGAGCTTATCGCGCATGCTCGATCGCATTCGCATCGTTCTCGTTCAGACGTTCCACCCGGGTAACATCGGTGCCAGCGCGCGCGCCATGAAGACCATGGGCCTGAGCGATCTGGTGCTGGTGGCACCGCGTCAGTTCCCGGACGAGGAAGCCACTCGCCTTGCCGCTGGCGCCACCGATCTCGTGGAACACTGTCGTGTCGTGGATTCATTGTCCGAGGCCATTGGCGACTGTGTCCAGGTGATCGGCGCCAGCGCCCGTCTGCGCAGTCTGCCGCTGCCCTGCTACCATGCCCCGGATCGGATGGCCGCCGAGCTCTGGCAGCGCTTGCCGGAAGGCCCGGTCGCCATCGTCTTCGGCAGGGAGCGCTATGGATTGACCAATGACGAGATCGGGCACTGCACCCATCAGCTGAACATTCCCGCCAATCCGGACTATGGCGTACTCAATCTTTCCCAGGCCGTGCAGATCGTCGCGTACGAAGCGTTCCGGCAGTCCCGAGCCGAGGGCGGGCTGGCCCAGGCGCCCCGAGCCAACGGCCCCTATCCGACGGTCGAACAGCTGGAGTACTTCTACGATCATCTGCATCGTGCGCTGGACAGTGCCGGGTTTCTGACGCAGCCCCATGCCAGGACCGAAGCCCACTTGCGCGCTCTGTTCACCCGCGCCGAACCCAGCCGCAAGGAGCTGTCGATTCTTCGCGGCGTGCTCAACGCTCTGGAGGGGAGCAACCGATCCGAATGATCGTCGCCAAAGGTCTTTGACAGCGAAGCCATCGGAATAGAGAATGGGAATCGATATCATCCAGAAGGCGATGAAAGCGATGTCCTCCGAACGCTCTCAGCTCTACTACACCTGCGTCTTTCTACAGGTCTCCTTCCAGGCCATTACCCATTCGGTTCTGGCCAATACCGAGCAGACCAGCCGCTGCTGGCTCGATGCGCGGACGCTCGAAATGCTGCTGGATGAACTCAAACGTTGCCGTCAGAATGCCTCCCCCTTTCGGGAGGTCCATTCATCGCTGGATCAGGCAACTTATCATTGCGGGTTGTTGATGGCTCAATGCCCGGGCGCGCTCGATCGACATCTTTGCCGGCATCATCTCGAGGCCATCAGCGCACCGCTCGGACAGGCCGTCCGGTCTCTCGCCACCGCTTCAGCACAATCGAACCGGACATCTTCCTCTGCCCGGGGGTTCCGCCACTGGTTTGGGCATTGAAGTCTGCTGAAGTCTAGAGGGTCGGCAGCGGGTCAGTTTGAGGTCAGCGTCGATCCCGAGACCCGATGAATTTGATCTTTAAGCCGGATTGGTGAATACCGCCCATAAAAAAACAGCGCCCGGAGGCGCTGTTTTCTGTGGGAGAACTCATTCAGCGAATCAGTCCTGACCCATCTGTTGCTTGATCAGATCACCGATGGTGGTCGGACCGTTCGGCTCGGCATCCTGATCGCGCTTGCCGCCGCCTGTGGTGCCGCGACGCGGCTCAACCTGATCCTTCGCCTTGATGGAAAGGTTGATGACACGGCTCTTGCGATCGACGTTGACGATCCGGGCTTCGACGCTGTCGCCTTCGTTAAGCACGTTGCGCGCGTCTTCGACACGGTCAGCGCTGATCTCGGAAGCCTTGAGCACGGCAACGACGTCAGTCGCCAGCTCGACGTGGGCTTCCTTGGCATCGACTTCGACGATACGACCGGTAACGACGGCACCCTTGTCATTGACAGCCAGGTACTCGGAGACCGGATCGGACTCGAGCTGCTTGATGCCCAACGAGATGCGCTCACGCTCGGGATCGATAGACAGGATGACCGCTTCCGCTTCATCGCCTTTCTTGAACTGACGGACCGCTTCTTCGCCAGTTTCGCTCCAGGAGATGTCGGAAAGGTGAACCAGACCGTCGATACCGCCTTCCAGACCGATGAAGATACCGAAGTCGGTGATCGACTTGATGGTACCGGCAACGCGGTCGCCCTTGTTGTAACGGCCGCTGAAGTCTTCCCACGGGTTGGTGGTGCACTGCTTGATGCCCAGGGAAATACGACGGCGCTCTTCGTCGATGTCGAGAACCATGACTTCGACTTCGTCACCGACCTGAACGACCTTGGACGGATGGATGTTCTTGTTGGTCCAGTCCATTTCGGAAACGTGGACCAGGCCTTCGACACCCTCTTCCAGCTCGGCAAAGCAGCCGTAGTCGGTCAGGTTGGTCACGCGGGCGTTGACCTTCATGCCTTCCGGATAACGGTCGACGATGTTGACCCACGGATCTTCGCCCAGCTGCTTCAGGCCCAGCGAAACGCGATTACGTTCGCGATCGAACTTGAGCACCTTGACATTGATCTCGTCGCCAACGGCAACGATTTCGCTCGGATGCTTGATACGCTTCCAAGCCATGTCGGTGATGTGCAGCAGGCCATCGACACCACCGAGGTCGACGAAAGCGCCGTAGTCGGTGAGGTTCTTGACGATACCGTTGATCTGCTGGCCTTCCTGAAGGGTAGCAAGCAGCGCTTCACGCTCGGCACTGTTCTCGGCTTCGAGAACGGCACGACGGGAAACGACAACGTTGTTGCGCTTCGGATCGAGCTTGATGACCTTGAAGTCCAGCTCTTTGTGTTCCAGGTGCGCAGTGTCGCGAACCGGACGCACGTCTACCAGCGAACCCGGCAGGAAGGCACGGATGGAAGCCACGTCGACGGTGAAACCGCCCTTGACCTTACCGTTGATCACGCCCTTGACGATCTCGTCCTTCTCGAAGGCCGCTTCCAGCTCTTTCCACGCCTCGGCGCGCTTGGCCTTCTCGCGTGACAGGCGAGTCTCACCGAAGCCATCTTCCACGGCTTCCAGTGCGACCTTGACTTCATCACCGATCGCAATGGTCATTTCACCATTGTCGTCGCGGAACTGCGCGACGGGGATCTGACCTTCGGACTTCAGACCCGCGTTGACGGTGATCCAGTCGCCTTCGATGTCAACCACGGTTGCCATGACGATGGCACCGGGTTCCATGTTGATGTCCTGGAGAGACTGTTCAAACAACTCAGCAAAGCTTTCGCTCATGTGATTCCTACGTGATCAACGTTAATGACGGTTGTACCAATGAGGGTTGTACCGTCTTCCTCCGTACCACCAGCAAGCACGGGCCTTATCGACATATCCCTGGGGATGTTGGCGCTGGTTCGACCTGCAACGACTTGTCAGTCGGATCATTGCACGTCATGACATCTTGCCAGGGGCCCCGGTAGCGGAAGTGCGTCGTCGGCTCATGCCGTGGAACCCCGAATCGAGCCACGAAGGCTCTATACCAGGTTCCGTTCGGCGATCAGCGTCTCGATACGCTCCACGACTTCCGGTATATCCAGCTGCGTCGTGTCCAGCTCCACCGCATCTTCAGCGGGCTTGAGCGGAGCCACGGAGCGCTGCATATCACGCGCGTCGCGCGCTTGGATTTCTTCTAAAAGGGTCGAGAGTCTAGCATCTTCACCCGCCTGCTGCAATTGTAGCTGGCGGCGTCTGGCGCGTTCCTCGGCCGAGGCCGTCAGGTAGATCTTGAGCGATGCGTCCGGGAACACCACCGTCCCCATGTCGCGACCGTCTGCCACCAGCCCGGGCGCCTGACGGAAGTCGCGCTGGCGCTGAAGCAAGGCATCCCGCACCGGCGGCAGCGCCGCCACCTGGGAGGCCGCACCGCCAACCCGCTCGCTGCGAATTTCGGTCGTCACGTCATCGCCCTCCAGCAGGATCTGCATCTTACCGTTCTCGACCGCGAACACCACGTCCAGCCCGTGGGCCTGGTCGGAGAGCGCCTGTACGTCATCGACCGCCACGCCATTGCGCAGCGCCGACAACGCCGTGAGCCGGTAGAGGGCGCCGGAGTCCAGCAGGTGCCAGCCCATGCGCTCGGCAATCATCCGGCTGATGGTGCCTTTACCGGCACCGCCCGGCCCGTCGATGGTGAGAATAGGCGCTGCGTGGGTCATGTCGAAGTCTCCGTCAGCTCGAGCCCCACCTTGTTCGCCAGCGTGACGAAGCCCGGGAAGGATGTGGCGACGTTGGCACAATCGTCGATCACCACCGGCTCACTGGCTCGCAAGGCGGCAATGGTGAAGGCCATCGCGATGCGGTGATCGCCCAGGCTATCGACCTTGCCACCCAAGTAGTTGGGCCGTTCGCCGTCCTTCCCGACGACATCGATGCCGTCGTCGTGGACAGTGGTGTCGATGCCCAGAATGGTGAGACCGTCGGCCATCGCCTGGATCCGATCGGACTCCTTGACGCGAAGCTCCTCGGCACCGCGCAGGCGGGTAGTGCCCTCGGCGTTGGCCGCGGCGACGAAGAGCGCCGGGAACTCGTCGATCGCCAGCGGTACCTGGTCGACGGGAATGTCGATGCCCTTGAGCGGTGCATAACGGATGTGCAGATCGGCGACCGGCTCGCCGCCGACTTCACGCGGATTCTCGAGCCGCAGATCGGCACCCATCGCCTTGAGGATGTTGATCACGCCGATACGCGTCGGATTGACGCCGACATGTTCGAGCACCAGATCCGAGCCCGGCGTGATGGCCGCGGCGACCAGAAAGAAGGTGGCAGAGGAAATATCCGACGGCACGTCGATGGGCGCGCTGGTGAGCTCGCCGCCACCCTGCAATATCGCCAGGTCGCCATCGCGCTCGACCGGGTAACCGAAACCGTTGAGCATGCGCTCGGTATGGTCCCGGGTGGGGGCCGGCTCGCGGACGCGGGTTTCGCCCTCGGCGTAGAGCCCCGCCAGCAACAGGCACGACTTGACCTGGGCGCTCGCCATCGGCATGTCGTAGTCGAGGCCTTTCAGCGGCTGGCCGCCATGAATCTTCAGCGGCGGACGTCCGCCTTCGGCGGTATCGATCTTCGCCCCCATCAGACGCAGCGGATCGGCCACCCGCGCCATCGGACGCTTGGTCAGCGAGGCATCGCCGGTCAGTTCGGTATCAAAAGCCTGCCCGGCCAGCAGACCGGCAAACAGGCGCATGGCAGTGCCGGAATTGCCGACGTAGATCGGCCCCGCCGGCTTTTTCAGACCATGCAGGCCCACTCCATGCACCGTCACTCGGCCCTGATGCGGACCCTCGATGACGACACCCATATCGCGAAAGGCCTGCAGCGTCGCCAGACTATCCTCGCCCTCGAGAAAGCCCTTGACCTCGGTCACACCGTTGGCAAGCGCACCGAGCATGATCGAGCGATGAGAATTGGACTTGTCGCCGGGGACGCGAATTCGGCCGCTGACCGAACCGCCGGGCGATACCCGATACTGAACCTGTCGTGCTTCCATGGTCTGATAACTCGTCTGATTCAACAGCGTTTCAAAATAGTGTCTGGCGTGGCTGGCACGGTCGAACGTGCCCAGCATGGCGTCGCTATCGCCCTGCTCCACTGCCGTCCGCAGCCGGGCCAGGCCGGCTTCGAAGTCATCCAGCGCCGCCAGCAACGCGCCGCGATTGGCGGTGAAGATATCGCGCCACATGACCGGATCGCTGCCAGCAATCCGGGTGAAGTCGCGAAACCCGCCGGCGGCGTAGCGAAAGATCTCCAGCCGCTCGTCCTGGCGGGCCAGCGTGTCGACCAGCGAAAATGCCAGCAGGTGCGGCAGATGACTGGTCCGCGCCAGCACCTGATCATGCCGGTCCACCGGCATCTCGAGCACTTCGGCGCCGCAGCGCTGCCACAGCGAGCGCACCGCCGCGACGGCGTCCGAGGCCGTGTCAGCTTCCGGGGTCAGAATGACCTTGTGATGACGGTAGAGCGCCGGATTGGCGGCGGCCACACCGCTCTTTTCGGAACCGGCGATTGGATGCCCGGGGACGAAGTGGGTCGGTAGATGACCAAAGGCTTCCCGCGCGGCCTCGCAGACGCAACGCTTGGTACTCCCGACATCGGTCATGACACGATCACCGACCAGCGGCACCAGCTGGGCGAAGACCTGACGCATCGCCAGTACCGGTACCGCCAGCACGATGATATCGCTCTTGGCGACCAGCGGTGCGAGATCGCCACCGCCCTCGTCGATCACCCCCGTCCCGAGGCCGATGGCGATCTCGCCGCCATCGCGGTCACACGCCAGAATGCGCCCTGCGTAACCGTTGGCCTTGAGCGCGGCGGCCAGCGAGCCGCCGATCATGCCCAGCCCCACGATCAGCAGCGTCGGATCGGTACCGGATACATCGCCTGCCCGCATCCTAGAGCACACCCACCGGATAGGAACCGAGCACTTTCATGTCCTGCGCGCGACCACGGACTTCGGCCAGCACGCTGGCGATATCGGGCTGGTCGATATGCCCCTTGAAGTCGATGAAGAACACGTAATTCCAGGCCCCGGTTCGAGAAGGCCGAGTCTCCAGCCGCGTCATGTCGACGCGATGGCGGTGGAACGGCTCGAGCAGATCGTGCAGCACGCCGGGCTCGTTGCGCATGGCGACCACCACCGAGGTCTTGTCGGTGCCGGAGGGCGGCACCAGCTCGTTGCCGATGATCAAGAAGCGCGTGGAGTTGTCCGGCCGATCCTCGATCTTCTCGGCGACGTGGTCGAGACCGTAGAGCTGGGCCGCCATGTCACCCGCGATCGCCGCGCTGTGCCATTCGGTCTTGACCAGCCGCGCCGCTTCGGCGTTCGACGATACCGCGACACGCTCGGCGTGCGGATAATGCGCGTCCAGCCACTTGCGGCACTGGGCGAAGGATTGCGGATGCGAGTAGATGCGAGAGATCTTGTCCTGACGGGTGACGCTCGACATCAGCAGATGATGGTGAATGCGCAGCACCACTTCTCCACTGATGTGCAGCCCGGAATCCATGAACGAGTCCAGGGTGTTGTTGACCACGCCCTCGGTGGAGTTCTCGACCGGCACCACCCCGTAATTGACCGCTCCCGCCTCGACCTCGCGGAAGACCTCGTCGATGGCGGCCATCGGCAGGCTGATCGCGCTATGCCCGAAATGCTTGAGTGCCGCCTGCTGGGTAAAGGTGCCCTCCGGCCCCAGATAGGCAACCTTGATCGGTTTTTCCAGCGCCAGGCAGGCCGACATGATCTCGCGGAACAACCGCGCCATTTCTTCGCCATGCAGCGGCCCGGGGTTATTCTCCATCACCCGGCGCAGCACCTGCGCCTCTCGCTCCGGGCGATAGAACACGGCATCCGGATCGTCGGCCGTCTTGACGTGGGCAACCTGCTGGGCGCAATCGGCGCGTTCGCTGATCAGCCGCATCAGTTCGCTGTCGATGGTGTCGATGCGTTGCCGCAGGGCAGCGAGATCCAGCGGCGCATTCGAGGAGTCACTCATGACCGTATCCTGAAGGAGGTGGGTGACGCCCCGCTCAACCGCGGCGGCGCTCGAAATCCTGCATGAAGGTGATCAGCGCCTGAACGTCGGCTTCGCTGACCGCGTTGTAGAGACTCGCGCGCATCCCGCCGACGCTGCGGTGCCCCTTGAGATTCAGCAGCCCTTCCGCCTCGGCCTCGCTCAGAAACACCGAGTTCAGCGATTCATCCGCCAGCGTGAATGGCACGTTCATGATCGAGCGGTTGACCGGATCGATCGGGTTGGCATAGAAATCGCTGGTGTCGATCGCCGTGTAGAGCGCCTCGCACTTGCGTCGGTTGATCGTCTCCATCTCGACCAGACCACCGATATCGTGCTTGAGCCACTGAAACACCAGACCGGCCAGATACCAGGCGTAAGTCGGCGGCGTATTGATCATCGAATCGTTGTCGGCGTAGACCTTCCAGCCCAACAGCGACGGCGTCTGCGGCAGAGCACGCTCGAGCAGGTCGTCGCGAACGATGACCACGGTGATGCCGGCAGGGCCGATATTCTTCTGGGCGCCAGCGTAGATGACGCCATATCGGCTCACATCCAGCGGCGCCGACAGGATCGACGACGACATGTCGCAGACCAGCGGCACCTCGACATCCGCCCCACCGGTAGCGGGAACATAGTCGAAGGCAAGCCCCCCGATGGTCTCGTTATGACAGTAATGCAGGTAGGCGGCGTCTCCCGACAGCGATATCTCGTCCTGACGCGGCACGTGAATATAACCATTGCCCCGCGTCGAGCCCGCGACATGGGCACCGGCCAGATGCTCCGCCTCCTTGATCGCCTTGGCCGACCAGATGCCGGTATCCAGATAGTTGGGAGTACCACCCTGGCCTAGCAGATTGAGCGGCACGCAGGCGAACTGCATGGTGGCGCCGCCCTGCATGAACAGCACGCGGTAGTTGTCGGGAATCGCCAGCAGATCGCGGAGATCCTGCTCTGCCTGAGCGGCGATCGCCTCGAACGTCGGACTGCGATGACTCATCTCCATCACCGACGCCCCCTGCCCGCGATAGTCGAGCAACTCCTCGCGAGCGCGTTCCAAAACGGCGGTCGGCATTGCCGCCGGACCAGCACAGAAGTTGTGCAGACGTGTCATTGCCTGGATCCCTAGATTGTGTCCGAAACTCGTCAACGGCTGAACAGCGCGACAATCCAGGCACCCCGGAGCCACCGGGGCGCCCTCCCCATCTCACTCGTTGCGCGGCTCGTCGTCGCTGTCGGCCGAATCATCGCTATCGGCCGAACCCTCACTATCGACTGAGTCTTCGCCCGTTGGCGACGGTTCGCCCTCGACATCCGCCTGATCGCCTTCGACGATCTCGCCGTCCACCGCGTCACCCTCGACCCACTCTTCTTCCTGCGGCTCGTCGACGCGCACGGTCTTGACCAGGTGCTCGTCTTCGCCGGTGCGGATCAGGGTGACACCCTGGGTGTTACGCGAGCTGATCGAGACTTCGGCAACACGAGTACGCACCAGTGTGCCGCGGTCGGTGATCAGCATCATCTCGTCGCTCGAGCGTACCTGCATCGCCGCGACCAGCGAGCCGTTGCGGGAGGTGGTCTGCATCGCGATCACACCCTGGCCGCCACGACCGCGAATCGGGAACTCCTCGAGCCGGGTGCGCTTGCCGTAGCCATTTTCCGATGCCGTCAGAATGTAGATCTGCTCGTCATTGCCATGGCTGCCGTCACTGCCGGTATCGACCTGATCGTCGGCTTCAGCGTCCGCATCGGCATCGATGGTCTGGCTCTGGGGGATGATCAGACTGATCACCTCGGCGCCATCGAGCAGGCGCATCCCGCGCACGCCACGGGCGGTACGCCCCATCGCCCGCACGTTGCCCTCTTCGAACCGGATCGCCTTGCCGTTGGAAGAGAGCATCATCACGTGATCCGAGCCGGAGGTGATCGCGGCACCGATCAGGCGATCCCCTTCGTCGATATCGATGGCGATCAGTCCGACACTGCGCGGGCGGGAGAACTGGTCCAGCGACGTCCGCTTGACCGTACCGCCAGCGGTGGCGAAGAAAATGTAGCTATCCTCGCGATACTCGCGCACCGGCAGCACCGCGCTGATCGACTCGCCGGCATCCAATGGCAGCAGGTTGACCAGGGGCTTGCCACGCGAGCCGCGGCTGGCATTGGGCATTTCGTAGGTCTTGAGCCAGTACACCTTGCCGCGACTGGAGAACAGCAGCATGGTGTCGTGCGTCGAAGCCACCACCAGATGCTCGATGACGTCCTCGTCCTTCATGCTGGTGGCCGACTTGCCACGTCCGCCGCGCTTCTGCGCCTGGTAATCGGAGATCGGCTGGGTCTTGGCATAGCCGCCCCGGGAGAGCGTGACCACCATGTCCTCCTCGGCGATCAGGTCTTCCATCGACAGGTCGAGACGACTGGTGTGGATTTCGCTCCGGCGCTCGTTGCCGTACTGATCGCGAATCGCTTCCAGCTCCTCGCGGATGACCTCCAGCAGCCGATCCGGTGATGCCAGGATGAGATTGAGTTCGGCGATCCGTTCGAGAATGCTGAGGTACTCGTCGAGCAGCTTTTCGGTCTCGAGACCCGTCAGGCGATGCAGGCGCAATTCCAGAATCGCCTGGGCCTGCGCCGGAGAGAGCCGGTACATCTTGCTGTCGTCGGTCAGTCCGTAGCCTTCCTCGAGATCTTCCGGCTTGCAGGAAGTCGCACCGGCGCGCTCGAGCATGCCGGTCACCTGCCCCGGCGGCCAGTCACGGGCGAGCAGCTTTTCCTTCGCTTCGGCCGCGTTCGGCGAGCCCTTGATCAACTCGATCACTTCATCGATGTTGGAGATCGCGACCGTCAGGCCCTCGAGAAGATGTCCTCGCTCGCGGGCCTTCTTGAGTTCGAACAGCGTACGCCGGGTCACCACCTCGCGGCGGTGACGCACGAAGGCTTCCAGCAGCTGCTTGAGATTGAGCGTCTTGGGCTGACCATCGTCGAGGGCGACGATGTTGATCCCGAACACGTTCTCGAGCTGAGTGTGCGCAAACAGGTTGTTGACGACGACGTCGCCGGACTCGCCGCGCTTGATCTCGATCACCACGCGCAGCCCGTCCTTGTCGGACTCGTCACGCAGTTCGGCGATACCCTCGACCCGGCGCTCCTTGACCAGCTCGGCGATCTTCTCGATCAGTCGCGCCTTGTTGACCTGGTAGGGAAGCTCGGTAATGACGATATGGTCACGGCCGCTCTTCTTGTCGAACTCGACGGTGTGCTTGGCGCGCACGTAAATGCGGCCGCGGCCGGTGCGATAGGCCTCGATGATGCCGGCACGGCCGTTGATGATCCCCGCAGTGGGGAAATCGGGGCCGGGGATGTACTCCATCAGGTCATCGACCGTCAGCGTGTAATCCTCGATCAGCGCCAGACAGCCGTTGATCACTTCCACCATGTTGTGCGGCGGAATGTTGGTCGCCATGCCCACCGCGATACCGGAGGCACCGTTGATCAGCAGGTTCGGCACCTTGGTCGGCAGCACTTCGGGAATCCGCTCGGTGCCGTCGTAGTTGTCGACCCAGTCGACGGTGTCCTTCTCGAGATCGGCGAGCAACTCATGGGAGAGGCGCGTCATGCGCACTTCGGTATAACGCATCGCCGCGGCGTTATCGCCATCGATGGAACCGAAGTTGCCCTGGCCGTCGACCAGCACGTGGCGCATCGAGAAGTGCTGCGCCATCCGTACGATGGTGTCGTAGACCGCGCTATCGCCGTGAGGGTGATATTTACCGATGACATCGCCGACCACGCGCGCCGACTTCTTATATGGCTTGTTCCAGTCGTTGCCGAGTTCATGCATCGCGTAAAGCACACGACGGTGAACCGGCTTCAAACCATCGCGGACGTCAGGTAGCGCACGCCCGATGATGACGCTCATCGCGTAGTCCAGGTAGGACTGCTTGAGCTCATCCTCGATGTTGACTGGCAGAATTTCTCTGGCGATATCACCCATGGGTCGTCAAATCCTTTGCACCGCTGCCACGACCGGAGGTCCGGCCGTGGCAGCGTTATTAAAGCCCTGGCAAGGCGGCCAAGTGGCTCAGCCACACAATCACGGGATCATACCATTTCAGGGCCTTCAAAGGCAGGCGTTGACGCGCTTTGACCAGGTTTTCTACTTCGTTTCGAGTGTATCGACCACCAGCGGTCCCAATCGCTGTGCCCATTCCCCATCCATCGCGATCACCTGAGCGCTTTTTTGATCCAGCAGCACGAAGGTCAGTGTCGCTGCCGCCACCAGTTCGCCGCTGCCGACGTGGGTGATTCTATGCCCGACCACCCCGCTGCGACCGCCGACGCGGGTCAGACAGGTCTCGACCTCGAGATCGTCGTTCATGACCGCCGCGCGGCGGTAATCGATGTTGAGATTGACCGCGACCAGCGCCACGCCTTTTGCCAGCCCGTCAGCGAACTCGGGATGGGCATCGACGTAGGCCCAGCGCCCCTCCTCGAGAAATTCCAGATACCGGGCATGATTGACGTGGCCGTAGCCATCGAGATGGAAGCCGCGAACGCGGACAGCGGTCACGGTGGTGCGTGAATCCATGGAAGCCTCTCCTGGTTGGGCGCAAGGGTTTTGTCGTAGCTCGTGGTTCGCAGTCAAAAACATACGCCCGTTTGAAACACTCACGCAAATTTCGACGTGTCACCTTGGTGGTAACGGATGGGTCGTTTCGACATAATATGCCTCCTTTCAAACGGAACGGGCGCATGTGGTTCAAGCACTGTCATCTGTATCGCTGCCATGACACCGAGGTTCTCTCGCTGGAGGATCTGGAAACCGCGCTGGCAGAATTTGCGTTTCGCCCCGTCTCCCCGCGTGAAGCACGCCGGGTTGGCTGGAGCGCACCGGCCGGTCGTCGCAGCGAACAACGCGTACATGAAATTCAGGGCCACCGGCTGCTGTCGATGCTGCGCCAGGAGCGCCTGCTGCCGGCAGCCGTGGTCAATGACGAGGTCAATGAGCGTAGCGAGGCGCGCGAGCTGTCCGAGGGCCAACCGCTGTCGCGCCGTGAACGTCAGCTGCTCAAGGAACAGGTGATGGAGGAGCTGCTGCCGCAAGCCTTCACTCGCACGCAGCGGGTCGAACTGTGGTGGGACACCCGCACGCGGCTGATCGGCATCAACGCGTCCAGCCGCAAGCGGGCGGAAGAGGTGCTGGATCTGCTGCGCCAGACGCTCGGCTCGCTGAAAGTGACCCCGCTGGCAACGAAAACCCCGCCGTCGCGCGGCATGACTCAGTGGCTGAGCGATCCCGGCAGCCGCCCTGCCAGCCTGCTGCTCGGCGATCAGGTCGAACTGCGCGCCGCCGAGGACGACGGCGTGCTGCGCGCGCGTCAGGTGGATCTCGACAGCGAAGAGATCCAGTCGCTGCTCGAGAACGGACGTCAGGCGAGCCAGCTCAGCCTGGGCAGCGAAGGTCAGCTTCGGGTGATGCTGCACGACGACCTGGCGCTCAAATCGCTGCAGTTCGATGACGCGCTACTGGATGAAGCCAGCCAGAGCGATAGCGGAGAGGACCCGATCGTCAGTCTCGAGACGGACTTTGCCCTGATGTCGCAGACCCTGGCTACCTTCGTCGCCCAACTGATCGAATGGCTGGGTGGCGAAGCCGACCCGGCAACCCCGACGCCATGACGACCCGCACCGATACCGACAACGGCGCCGCAGCCGACAAGAACACCACGGCCGGCGATTCGCACAGCGCCGAGGCGGCGATCGATCTCGATCGCTTCGCCGACATTCGCCCCTATCATGACGAAGAGGTCGAGGCCGTACTGGCCCGACTGGCGCATGACAGCGAACTGCTTGACGCGATCACTCGCTTCCGGCTGCCGCGCCTGGCGCGTTTCGCCCCGCCGCTGGCACGAGCGCTGGCGAGCTTTCGGCTGCAGCGTGAGATGCGCGGCGTCAAGACCGTGCGCGATCTTCAGCTGCGCATCGCCGACTACATGGCGCACATGATCAACAGCTCCACCCGCGGCTTCGAAGTCGAGGGGCTGGATCGGCTGTCACCGGATCAGGCCTATCTGTTCATCGGCAATCATCGCGATATCGCCATGGACCCGGCTTTCGTCAATTACGCGCTCTACCGTGCAGGCCATGACACCGTGCGCATCGCCATCGGCGACAACCTGCTGCAGAAGCCGTACGTCACCGATCTGATGCGGCTCAACAAGAGCTTCATCGTGCCGCGCTCGATCAAGGGCAAACGCGCGATGCTGGCCGCCTATCAGTCACTGTCGGGCTACATCCGCCACTCGATCACCGACGACAACCACTCGGTCTGGATGGCGCAGCGCGAGGGCCGGGCCAAGGACGGCGTCGACCGTACAGACAGCGCTATCGTCAAGATGCTGTGCATGGCCCGACGCCTGGAAGAAGGCGACAGCGATATCGGCAATGCCGTGCACGAGCTCAAGATCGTCCCGGTATCGATCAGCTACGAGTACGACCCCTGCGCCATCAACAAGGCCCGCGAGCTGCATGCCAAGGAAACCGACGGCGCCTACCAGAAGGTCGAGTTCGAAGACATTTTCTCCATCGTCGCCGGCATCACCGGCGACAAGGGGCGCGTCAAACTCAGGTTCGGCACGCCGCTCACCAGCGATTTCGAGACTGCCGATGAAGTCGCCGCCGAGATCGACCGCCAGGTACTGGCGAACTATCCGACCTATCCCAGCCATCAGCTGGCGCTGGCCGAAACCGGACTGGCCCCGGAACTGGTCGATCTATCCGGGGTGACCGCGGAAGATCGCGAACGCTTTCAGGCGCAGCTCGCCACGGTTCCCGATACGCTGCGTCACTGGTGGCTGCTGCAGTACGCCAATCCGATTCTGAACCGAGCCGGAAAAGCGCACAGACGAGACGCGTAAATTCGCACCCCGCTCACCATCGAATCCATACTGCCATCGAATCTCTGCCGCCATCGCCCCGCGATGGCGGTTTTTTAATGGCCACGCGTTCACCTGCCTGGATAAGCGCTATTGCAGGAGAAACGTTACCTGCCCTGAAACAGCGTTATCTCCCTGAAACAGCTGCCCTGAAACAGCTGTCCCGGAACAACGTTCCTGGCCTGGAAAACGTTACTTGCGCCAGAAGAACGGCATCAACAGCACCAGCACGGTGAGAATCTCGAGGCGACCCATCAGCATGCCGATGGAGAGCAGCCATTTGGCGGCGTCCGGCAGCGAGGCGAAGTTGCCGGCGGGCCCGATCGTATCGCCCAGCCCCGGGCCAACGTTGGCCAGCGCAGTCGCCGCACCGGAGACGGCGGTGACCATGTCGAGCCCCAGCGCCGCCAGCGCCAGCGACAACACCGCCACGGCCAGAAAGAAGAAGAACGAGAACGCGATGACGGCGCGCACCACCTCGTCATTGAGCGGGCGGCCGTTGTAGCGCTGGGCGAAGATGCCACTGGGATGCACCAGATAGCGCAGCTGATTGGCCAGCAGCAGCCCACCGATCTGGAAGCGGAAGATCTTCATGCCGCCGCTGGTCGAGCCGCTGCAACCGCCGATGAAGGTGATGAAAAAGAAGGTGGTGACCGCCAGCGGGCCCCACTGGGTGTAGTCGGCGCTGGCGTAACCGGTGGTCGTCACGACCGAAATGACGTTGAACGCCACATTCGTCAGCGCCGGAAAAGGCGCATCGGAGAACGCCAGGATCCGGTAAAGCGTCAACGTTGCGATCACCAGGGTCAACAGGGTCACAAGGCCGCGCACCTGCTGGTCCTGCCACAGCGCGCCGCGGCTATCGCGCAATAGCCGAATATAGAGCACGAATGGCAACGCGCCGCCGAGCATGAAAAGACAACCCAGCCACAGGATCAGCGGTCGATCGTGATAGATGCCGAACGAAGCGTCGTAGTTGGCGAATCCTCCGGTGGAGACCGAGCTCATGGCGTGCACGATGGCGTCCAGCGTGCCCATGCCGGCCAGCCGATAGCTCAGAATCGCGGCCAGGGTCACCCCGAGATAGATGAGGGTCGACGCCTTGGCGATGCCGCCGGCGCGGGGCAGTACCTTGTCCGACCAATCGGAGGATTCGGTCTGGAACAGGCGCATGCCACCGACCTTGAGGAACGGCAGGATCGCGATCGCCATCACGATGATCCCGATGCCGCCCAGCCACTGCATCAGCCCGCGCCATAGCTTGAGGCCATCCGACAGGTTTTCGATGCCCGAAAGCACGGTGGAGCCGGTGGTGGTGATGGCCGAGACCGACTCGAATACCGCATCGGTGAACGACAGCTGCGGCGCGCCCAGCACCATCGGCAGGCTGGCGAAGGCACTGATCACCGCCCAGCTCGAGGTGGTCAGGATGAACATATGCCGGGTCTTCAATTCCACCGGCGTGCGCCATGTCCATGCCAGCAGCGTTATCGATACGACCGCCACCAGCCCCATCGACTTGAGAAACGCCCACAGATCCGGGTCGTTCTCGAGCCCCAGCAGAATCACCGGTGGCACCATGAACAGCGACAGCACGACCAACAGCAGCGCCAGAATCTTTAAAATTGGCTTGGCGTCTTGCAAGATTTCCTCCCGATCCCCTTCCGAGCTCCACGACGTCGAGGTCTACTGGCCTCGGACCGCCTGGCTCGCCCTGTCGCGTTGAACCGCGTTGTCGTTCGTTCTGACGTTCGCCCTGACGTTAACGAGCCTGGCTTTTCTGCGTGGCTGCGAACCCATTACACACCGAGCAAACCGGTGCGATGATAGGCCATCCCGGCGCGCAAGACACGAC
Organism: Salinicola socius; assembly: GCF_001937195.1. Taxonomy (GTDB): domain Bacteria; phylum Pseudomonadota; class Gammaproteobacteria; order Pseudomonadales; family Halomonadaceae; genus Salinicola; species Salinicola socius. The sequence continues at coordinate 81,916 of NZ_MSDO01000019.1, forward strand.
CCCGCCTGCATTTCTTGTGGATGCGCTCCACCGTTTGCCCAGGACTCGCGGCCACCTCTCTGATCCGCTCTGGCCGCACGGCGAGATATGCTATGGTGGCGCCATCAAAGCTCCAATTTACAAGCCAGTCACTAGAGGAAAGCCCCCATGAGTTCCGCCTCGGAAATGCAGAATACCCGCGTCATCCAGGAACTTCGCGCCTTCATCAAGAAACTGCTGCAGGAGCCCGGCATTCTCGAGAATTCGCTGGCCATCGCCAAGCGCCACTCCGACGGCAGCAACGACACCCAGGCCTGGGCGACCATCGCCAACGAGATTTCGGATACCACCAGCGTGCATATTCCGGAAGACCCGGCCGAGCATTCGGAAGCGGACCGGCTGTTTCTGGACGTGTTGCGGGAAGTCGTCGGGGAAGAGAAGGCGTTGTATTGAAATGGTAGGAATGAAGAGAAAGAAAAGGCCGGCGGATGCCGGCCTGTAATTACAGGCACCCCTTGGGAGTGAAATCATCATCAATATCAGTTGAGCACGACCAGTTACCAGCTGTATCACGCGTATAGGTGATCTTCTTCCCCTGGAGGTTAGGACTCACGCCAGTATCGTCGTAGGTGAAGACAAGCGTCGCTGAGTCACTCGATTTAACCACTGTCTTCGGGGTATAGCTGATAGTACCTAGTTCATTAGCCTCAGCTGCAATCCCGAGAGTACCTTGCCCTGCGGCGTTTTGACCTTCTGCTGCTGTATTTAGGCTCAACGGCTCCCCCCGCAAAATTGTTTCTTCAGCGCTGGTTTGAATGCTACGCAAAGTAGCTAATCCAGAAGCTGCCTCAGATCTCGCCACGTAATTCTGATATTGCGGAATCGCGATGGCGGCAAGGATGCCGATGATCGCGACGACGATCATGAGTTCGATCAGGGTGAAGCCGCCCTGCCGGCGGGTCTGTCGTTTCAGGTTCTGCATCGTGATTCCCTGCCTTGCCGTTATTGACTTGATCGTTAAGCCGATAATTGACCGATGGGCGCGGCGCCCGACGTCGTGCCCATCGAACGCCCCGACCCTTGCGCTCCCCGCCTTTCCGAGCGCCATCGAGGGGGTCGAGCAATCCCGAACCGCCTCGATTCGCTCACGATTTCTCATACGCAAAGATACGCAAGGTTACCTTCGGTGACACTCCACTCGCCTTATCGGCCGGTTGCGAAGAATACTTAAAGAAAAAATGACGTTCGCCGATAGCAGACTCATCAGAGACGGTGAAGATCGGCTTTTCAGGTTTCGATCGATCGCCTGCCCGTTCGTCAGCCAGTCAGCCGGGGCGCCTACTTCCATGCCGGACGTCATCACATCGCGTGCACAGAGCAGTCTCGCTCAGCGCTTTATCGAACATCGTCTGATCGGCGCGGCGGAGTGCAAGCAGGCGTTCCGTGAAGCGGCTGACAAGCAGCTGACGCTGCTGGAGTTTCTGGTTCGGGCAGGTCGCATCGATGCCCGCGAGGCCGGCATTCTGGCGGCTCGCGAGTATGGCCTGCCGTTCATGGACCTGACGCAAGTCGACTGGGACAAGCTGCCGGTCATCGAGCCGGTGGCGGACAGGGTCATCCGTCGTTTTCCGGTGCTGCCGCTGGCGCGCGACGACCGCCGCCTCACCGTGGCGATCGCCTTCCCCGCCACGCTGGCGAACCTGGACGAGCTGCAGTTCACCACCGGACTCGCGATCGAGGGCGTGCTGGTGCCGTTCGATCAGCTGGAACGGGCGCTGGCCAAGCGTTACCAGCACCAGGAGACCTCCGGCATGCTGGAAGCGCTGGGGGAAGCCAGCGATTCGCTGACACTGGATACCAGCGATGCGGATCTGGCGAGCGAAGCCGCGGCTTTCGACAAGGGCGGCGAGGAAGACGAGCCGGTGGTGCGCTTCGTCAACAAGATCCTGCGCGACGCCATTCATCGCGGCGCGTCCGACATCCACTTCGAGCCCTACGAATCCAGCTACCGGATTCGCTTTCGCGTCGACGGCATGTTGATCGAGATCGCCCGGCCGCCGCTCAACCTGCGCACCCGCCTGGCCGCGCGGCTCAAGGTCATGGCACGGCTGGATATTTCCGAACGCCGCCTGCCCCAGGACGGCGCCATGAAGATTCGCCTGGACGCCAATCGGGCCATCGACTTTCGCGTCAACACGCTCCCTACCGTCTTCGGCGAGAAGATCGTGCTGCGCCTGCTGGATGCACGGACCGCCAGCTTCGGCATCGATGCGCTGGGCTTTGCCCCGGATCAGCGCCGGCTGTTCGAAGTCGCGCTGGTCGAACCCCAGGGCATGATTCTGGTGACCGGCCCCACCGGCAGCGGCAAGACGGTCACGCTCTACACCGGCATCCATCTGCTCAATACCGAAGAGCGCAATATCTCGACCGCCGAAGACCCGGTGGAGCTCAAGATGCCAGGGGTCAATCAGGTCAACGTCCAGCCGCGCATCGGCCTCGACTTCGCCAGCGCCCTGCGCGCCTTTCTGCGCCAGGATCCGGACGTGGTGATGGTCGGCGAGATCCGCGATCTGGAAACCGCGGAGATCGCGGTCAAGGCAGCGCAAACCGGCCACCTGGTGCTGTCGACGCTGCACACCAACTCGGCGGCCGAAACCCTGACGCGACTTCGCAACATGGGCGTCGCGAGCTTCAATATCGCCAGTTCGGTGTCGCTGATCATCGCCCAGCGCCTGGCCCGCCTGCTCTGCCCGCGCTGCAAGGCGCCGGCGGAGATTCCTCTGGAGGCGCTGCGCCGGGAAGGGGTCTCACCGGAGAAGCTGGCAGGCGCCACGCTCTACCGCGCAACGGGTTGTGACCACTGCACGCTGGGCTACAAGGGCCGCATCGGGATCTACGAGGTGGTGCCGGTGGACGATGCCATGAGCCAGTTGATCATGGCCGACAGTCACGCACTCGATCTGGCACGCAAGGCGCGCGATGCCGGATTCCCCGGGCTCCGCCAGAGCGGCATCGACAAGGTGCTTCAAGGCGTGACCAGCCTCGAGGAGATCAATCGCGTGACCACCGACTAGCCAGGTCGCGACTACCGGCGGCCTTGCAGCCCTCTTTTCATCGATTCACCGTCAGGAACGCACTCATGGCGATCACGCTCAAGTCAGCCAAATCGGTGAAGCCTGCCAAGCCCCCCAGACGGGTCGTGATGCACCGCTGGCAGTGGCGTGGCAAGAATCTGCGTGGCGAAGTGGTCTCCGGAGAGCTCATCGCCGGCCATATCGGTGACGTGCGCAAGGAGCTGACGCGTCAGAAGATCATCGTCAAGCGGATCACGCGCAAGACCGGCATGTTCGGCCTGGGCCGGGTCAAGGCGCGGGACATCACGCTATTCTCCCGCCAGCTGGCGACCATGATCCGGGCCGGCGTGCCGCTGCTGCAGGGCTGCAAGGTCGTCGCCGAGACGCTCAAGAACCCGGCCATGCGCAATCTGGTCGAAACGCTGGCCAACGATATCAGCGCTGGCTCCAGCTTTTCCGAAGCGCTGGCCAAGCACCCCTCGCGGTTCGATCGAATGTTCATCAACATGGTTGCCGCCGGTGAACAGGCCGGTGCGCTGGACAAGATGCTCGAGCGCGTCGCCAGCTACCGCGAGAAGATCGAGACCCTGAAGGGGCGGGTCAAGAAAGCGCTCTACTACCCGACAGCGGTGGTTCTGGTCGGCATTGCGGTCACCGCGCTGCTGCTGGTCAAGGTCGTGCCTCAGTTCGAGAGTCTGTTCCAGGGATTCGGCGCCGAGCTACCCGCCTTCACTCAGTTCACCGTGCACCTGTCCCAGTTGACCCAGGCTTACTGGTGGGAGGCGATTCTGGTCATCGCGGCCGCCATTTTCGGTCTGCGTCAGGCGATCAAGCGCTCGCCCGCGTTTGCCTATCGCGCTCATCAGCTGATGCTCAAACTGCCGGTGCTCGGCAATATCGTCGACAAGGGTTCGATCGCACGCTTTTCACGCACGCTGGCCACCACCTTCAACGCCGGCATTCCGCTGGTCGAGGCGCTCGACACCGCCGCCGGCGCCACCGGCAACCGGGTGCATCAGCGCGCCATCGCCAGCATTCGCGAGGACGTCGGCTCGGGGCAGCAGCTCAACTTCGCCATGCGCCGCACGCGGATCTTTCCGGTCATGGCGGTGCAGATGGTCAGCATCGGCGAGGAGGCCGGCGAACTGGACACGATGCTCGACAAGGTGGCGGAGTTCTACGAAGAAGAGGTCGACAATCAGGTCGACGCGCTGACCTCGCTGCTCGAGCCGTTCATTCTGGTGGTGCTGGGCACGATGGTGGGTGGCCTGGTGGTGTCGATGTATCTGCCCATTTTCCAGATGGGCTCAGCCATTTAGGTTGTTATTCATGACTGCGCGCATCCGCCGCGTTGTTGCCCGCCACCTCGAAATCCTCACGGACAACCGCGTCCGCTCCGGGTTCTCGGCGTCGGGCGCCTAGCGGCAAAAGCGCTCGACAATGAATCTCGACCTCAGCGCACTCAAAAGCCAGCTTTCATATGCGTTACCCTTAGCGCTGACTATTTATTCGATGTTCGTGGAGCTTCCGTTGTCCGATCTTCCCCCTTTGCTTACTTGGCCGCTGGCGTTCCTGCTCGGCGCGGCGCTGGGCAGTTTCCTGAACGTGGTCATCGTGCGTCTGCCGGTGATGCTAATGCGGCGCTGGCGTGCCGAGGCGCTGGAAGCGCTGGAGCAGCCGGCAGAAGCCGATTCCCGCTACAATCTGGCGACGCCGCGCTCTCACTGTCCCAGCTGTGGGCATTTCATTGCCTGGCATGACAACTTGCCGCTGGTCGGCTGGCTCAAGCGGCGCGGCCGTTGCGCGGCGTGTGGTACGTCGATCAGCGTCCAGTATCCGCTGGTCGAGCTGGCAGCGGCACTGCTGTCAGTGGCGGTCATCGCACTTCACGGGGTGGATTGGCAAAGTCTGTGGTTGATCGGCGCCTGCCTGAGTCTCCTGGCCCTGGCGGTGATCGACTGGCGGACCCAGCTGTTGCCGGATGCGTTGACCCTGCCGCTACTCTGGGCCGGGCTGCTTTACCAATGGCTGTTCGCACCGCTGATGCTGGAGAGCGCCGTGCTGGGCGCTGTCGCCGGGTATCTGTCGCTGTGGTCGGTCTACTGGCTGTTCAAGCTGGTCACCGGCAAGGAGGCCATGGGCTATGGTGATTTCAAACTGATGGCGGCACTCGGTGCCTGGCTCGGCTGGCAGAGCCTGCCGCTACTGCTATTGCTTTCCGCAGGCGTGGGGGCGATCGCCGGTCTGATACTTATCGCGTCTCGCCAACAGGATCGAGATCAGACGATGCCCTTCGGCCCCTACATCGCGCTGGCCGGATGGATCGTGCTGCTGGTCGGCGCTCCCCTGCTGGCAAGCTATCAGGCGCTGCTACTGGGAGGCTGGGGATGAGCATCCACGTCACGAAGACCGAGGGTAAAAGCGGTACCCGGGTCGTCGGTGTCACCGGCGGGATCGGTTCCGGCAAGAGCGCGGTGGCGGAGGCCTTCGGCGCCCTCGGCATCGGTTGGGTCGACGCGGACCACGTGGCCCGTGAAGTCGTCATGCCCGGCGAGCCCGCCCTGGTCGCCATTGCGCAGCGCTACGGTCCGACGATCCTCGACGCGAACGGCACCCTCGACCGCCGCGCGCTGCGAGCCCGGATCTTCGACGACGAGAACGAACGTCAATGGCTGGAACGGGAAACGCATCCGCGTATCCGCCAGCGGCTGCTGACGCACCTGGAGCGGCTACGCGACACCGGCGCGCCCTACTGCCTGCTGGTATCGCCGCTGCTGATCGAATCCGGGCAACATCAGTTGGTCGACCGGATTCTGGTCGTCGATGCCCCCCGGGACATTCAGATTCAGCGTACCCTGGCGCGAGACGGTGTCGACCAGCGCCAGGTGGAATCCATACTGGCGGCCCAGAGCCCTCGGGAACGCCGCCTTGCAGCGGCCGACGACGTCATCGACAATGGTGGCGACCGACACAACCTGCAGGAGCAGGTTGCCCGTCTGGATGCCAGGTATCGTCAGCTGTTCGCTCAAGCGATCCAGTGACTGGCGACACAGTTGTCTTCGCGTGACAGCGCTTATACGACAGCGCTTGTGCGACCGCCCTTACACAACAGCCATCGACACGACATTTTCCCCATGACTCGACGTAACGACCCAAGCAACGATGCCAGTCACGATTCAGGGACGGGGTCAGGCGCGACCAAAACGCTGACCGTTGCCTGCCCGCAATGCCAGAAATCGGTCGAGTGGACGTCCGAGAACCCCTATCGCCCGTTCTGTTCGAAGCGCTGCAAGCTGCTCGACCTGGGCGCCTGGGCGGACGGTTCGCACCGCATCGCAGGCGAACCTCACATGGACGAAACCGAACTCGACGAGCTCATCGACCGACTCGAACGCGGTCAGGAATGACGCTGCGGGATCCCGTCCCGCGATAACGCGATCCAGATCCCGCCAGCCCCGACTCGAACGACAGACGCCGCGCGAATTGCGCGGCGTCTGTCGTCATGCCTCTCGATAGTCTGTCGGCGTCAGTCGCTATCGTTACGCCAGAAATCCCGAATCGAGGCGATACCCTGGGCACCGACGGCCCGGGCCTGATTGGCGTGGTGGCGCGTCATGCCGCCCAGCGCAAAGACCGGCATCGCGGCCGTCTCGACCATCTGCTGGAAATCGTGCCAGCCAATGGTCGTCGCGTCCGGATGCGACGGTGTCGGCGCCAGCGGCGACAGGGTGACGAAATCGCAGTCGATCAGCCCCGCCTGGGCGAGCTGCTCGTCGCCGTGGGTCGATGCGCCCAGCCACTTGTCGCTGGGGATGGGACGGTGCTTGAGCTCCATCAGTCGCGCGCTGGTCAAGTGGATGCCATCGGCATCGACACGCTGCAGCCACTCAGGGTCCGCGTTGAGCAGCAACTTGGCGCCATGTTCGCGGCACAGCGCGAGCGTCTTCTCGGCGCGAGCCTGATAGGCAGCGTCGTCCAGCCCCTTGGCGCGGAGCTGCACCAGACGGATGCTGTCTTCCTTCAGCGCCCGCTCGAGCCTGGCCAGAAAGGCGTCGTCGTCCGCGGCCTCGGCAGTGATCAGGTACTCCTGAGGCAGCGCTACCGCCCGGAGAATCGGCAGATTGGCCGCCGGGAACGGATAGTTGGGCAGATCGTCGACTTCGACCCAGCGTACCGGCTGGCCTTCCCGGCCATATGGATCGCCGTCGTATTCCCTCACCTGCCAGACATCCAGCAGAATATGCTTGTCGGCATATTCGTGGTTCACGCGGATCAGCGGCTGAGCACGTACGATCTGAATGCCGAGCTCCTCGCTCAGTTCCCGCTTGAGCGCCTCGAGCCCGGTTTCGTAGGGCGCCAGCTTGCCCCCCGGAAATTCCCACAGACCGCCCTGGTCGACTGTCGCAGGGCGTCTGGCGATCAGCACTCGTCCGTCGCCGCGAATGACGGCTGCTGCCGCTACATGGACCCGTCTTTTGATCATTTTGCTCAGTCTCTCGTACCACTGCTGTGTTTACGCTTTGTCTGAAAAATGCCTGCGCTCGCCCTTACGGCGTTGAAAATCGGCTCGAAATACTCATTTACACTCTCGTAAACTGGTGCGCCAGCCCGGTCCGTTTTCGCCGACTTCTGCCTTGTCTGGCCACCGCTCGTCGATTTTTCAGACAGGCTTGACCCTGACGCGCGAGGTCGTCATGGCGCGCAACGTCTAAAGATCGATCAACTCCGATAATCCGCGTTGATCGATACGTAATCGTGGGACAGATCCGATGTCCAGACCGTGGCATGGGAATCACCACGGCCGAGCCGAATGCGGATGACGATCTCTTCCCGAGCCATCACTCGGGCGCCGGCCTGCTCCGTATAACTGTCGGCACGCCCCCCGTGTTCGACCAGTCGCTCGTCGCCGAGATCGATGACGATGCGATCGACGTCCAGGTCTTTTACCGGCGCCCGGCCCACCGCCGCGAGAATACGCCCCCAGTTGGCATCGCTCGCATAGAGAGCGGTCTTGACCAGCGGCGAATGCGCTACCGTGAAAGCTACCGCCCTCGCCTCGTCGACGCTCGAGGCCTGTTCGACCTGAAGCGTGACGAACTTGGTCGCCCCCTCGCCATCGCGAATAATCGCCTGGGCCAGCTCAGTCAGCACCGAGGTCAGCGCCTCACGGAAACGCCGCTCGTCCTCGGCCGACTCGACCTCGGGACCGCGCCCGGTGGCGATCAAGGTACAGGCGTCATTGGTGGAGGTATCGGAGTCCACCGTGATGGCATTGAACGACACCTGAACCGCGTCGCGCAGCCACTGCTGGAGCCTGACCGGATCGATCTTGGCATCGCAGGCGACGAAGCCGAGCATGGTCGCCATATTGGGCTGAATCATGCCCGAGCCCTTGCTGATGCCGTTGATCGTGACCGTACCACCGCTGAGTTCGAGCTGGGCCGATGAGCCCTTGATGCGGGTGTCGGTGGTCATGATGCCTTCGGCGGCCAGTGCCCATCCCTCCTCGCTCAAGGAGGCCAGCGCTGCGGGCAGGCCGGCGACAATGCGCGCCACCGGCAGAGGCTCGCCGATCACGCCGGTCGAGAACGGCAGTACCTGATGGGCATCGACACCGGCGAGATCCGACAGCGAGGCACAGCAACTCTCGGCATCCTGACGCCCGCGCACCCCGGTGCCGGCATTGGCGTTGCCGGTATTGATCAACAGATAACGCGGCGCCGCTGACTGCAGATGGTCCCGAGCGACGTGCACCGGGGCAGCGCAGAAGGCGTTGCGCGTGAACGTTGCTGCCACCGTTGCCCCTTCCGGCACCTCGATCACCACCAGATCACGCCGATTCGGCTTCTTGATCTCCGCCATCGCCGTGCCCAGCCGCACGCCGTCGATGGCGGGCATCTGCGGAAACACTGACTTACCTACCGCCATGTCGATTCTCCTTGGCGGACTCGGGCCGGGCCCGAGTCCGGAACCCACTCAACTCAGCGTGCCGTGGCACTGCTTGTATTTCTTGCCGGAACCGCACGGGCACGGGTCGTTACGACCGACCTTGGGGCCCTCGCGGCGCACCGGCTGGGCGTTGGCGTCGTCGGTTTCGACCTCGGACTCGGGCCCCGCGCCCTCAGCGGTCTGCTGGGCGGCGGCGACCGCGTCCTCATGTACCGATTGGCTGGAAGCCTTCTCGCGCTCCAGTGCTTCACGGCGCTGACGCTCCAGATCCTCGACCTCTTCCTGACGACGAACCTGAACGTGGCTGAGAATACGCGTCACGTCGTGCTTGATGTTGTAGAGCAGCGACTGGAACAGCTCGAAGGCCTCGCGCTTGTACTCCTGCTTCGGATTCTTCTGCGCATAGCCACGCAGATGAATGCCGCGACGCAGATGATCCATCGACTGCAAGTGCTCCTTCCAGCGAGTATCGAGCACCTGCAACATCACCTGTTTCTCGAAGCGCCGCATCATGTCGGCGCCGATCGCCTCGACCTTGGCGACGTACTGGCCGCGATGCTGGTCCAGCAGACGCTGACGCAGCACTTCCTCGTTGAAGTTGTCATCCTCTTCCGCCCACTGCACCAGCGGCAGGTCGAGATTGAATTCCTGCTTTATCTGATCCTGGAGCCCGGCCAGTTCCCACTGTTCCGGCAGGCTCTGCGGCGGCACGTAGTCGGAGACCGTCTGCTCGAGCACTTCGTCGCGGATGCTGGCGATGTTGTCGGAGATCTCGTCGGCGGCGAGGATATCGTCGCGCTGTTCGTAGATGACCCGACGCTGGTCGTTGGAGACGTCGTCGTACTCCAGCAGCTGCTTACGAATATCGAAGTTGCGCCCCTCGACCTTCTTCTGCGCCCGCTCGACCGCATTGGAGACCATCTTGTGCTCGATGGCCTCGCCTTCTTCCAGCCCCAGCGCGCCCATCAGGCGTTGCACGCGATCCGACCCGAACAGACGCATCAGGCTGTCTTCCAGCGACAGGAAGAAGCGTGTCGAGCCGGGATCGCCCTGACGACCGGCACGGCCGCGCAGCTGGTTGTCGATTCGTCGGGATTCGTGGCGCTCGGAGCCGATCACGTGCAGGCCGCCGGACTCGAGAACCGCCGCATGGCGCTGCTGCCAGTCGGCCTTGATTGCCGCGATCTGCTCTTCGCTCGGATTGTCGAGCTTGGCGACCTCGGCTTCCCAGTTGCCGCCCAGCACGATATCGGTACCACGACCGGCCATGTTGGTCGCCAGCGTGATCGCGCCCGGACGGCCAGCCTGAGCGATGATCTCGGCCTCGCTGTCGTGCTGCTTGGCGTTGAGCACGTTGTGGGGAATGTTCTTTGCCTGCATCAGCTTGGAGAGATACTCCGACGTCTCGATCGAGGCGGTACCCACCAGCACCGGACGATTGGCCTCGCGCTGGGTATTGACGTCCTCGATGATCGCGGCGTACTTCTCTTCGGCGCTCAGGTAGACCAGGTCATTCAGATCCTGCCGAGCCAACGGCCGGTTGGTGGGAATGACCAGCACGTCGAGACCGTAGATGTGATTGAACTCGAAGGCTTCGGTATCGGCGGTACCGGTCATCCCCGCCAGCTTGTCGTAGAGGCGGAAGTAGTTCTGGAAGGTGGTGGAGGCCAGCGTCTGGCTCTCGCGCTGGATCGGCACCCCTTCCTTCGCCTCGACTGCCTGATGCAGGCCTTCCGACCAGCGCCGCCCCGGCATGGTACGGCCGGTGTGCTCATCGACGATGACGACGTTGCCGTCGGCGACGATATAGTCGACGTCGCGGTGGTAGAGACAGCGTGCGCGAAGCGCCGAGTGGATGTGCTGCAGCAGCCCCAGATTCTGTACCGCGTAGAGCGAATCTTCGGCTTTCAGCAGACCCGCTTCCCGCATCAGTGTCTCGACCTGCTGGTGACCTTCTTCGGTCAGCTCGACCTGCTTCTGCTTCTCGTCGATCAGGAAATCGCCGGTGGTCGGGTCTTCCTCGTCGGTGCACTGCTTGAGCTGCTTGGAGAGCGTATGGATCGTGCGATAGAGCTCGACGTTTTCTTCGACCGGACCGGAGATGATCAGCGGCGTACGCGCTTCGTCGATCAGGATCGAGTCGACCTCATCGATGATCGCGTAGTGCAACGGTCGCTGGACCTTGTCCTGCAACGAGAACGCCATGTTGTCGCGCAGGTAATCGAAACCGTACTCGTTGTTGGTGCCGTAGGTGATATCGCAGGCATAGGCCTGACGCTTCTCTTCGTTGGGCTGCCCCGAAGCGATGACACCGACACTCAGGCCAAGAAATTCGTACAACGGGCGCATCCAGTTGGCGTCACGGCTGGCCAGGTAGTCATTGACCGTGACCACGTGCACACCCTTGCCGGGTAGCGCATTGAAGTAGACCGCCAGGGTACCGACTAGGGTTTTACCCTCGCCGGTCTTCATCTCCGCGATACGCCCATCGTGAAGCGCCATGCCCCCCACCATCTGGACGTCGAAATGGCGCATGCCCAGAACCCGCTTGCTCGCCTCGCGAACCGTGGCGAATGCCTCCGGCAGCAGTGCATCGAGCTTCTCGCCATCGGCGAGCCGCTGACGGAACTCGGTCGTCTTGGCCTGGAGTGACGCGTCATCGAGCGCCTCGAACTGGGCTTCCAGGTCGTTGATCGCCACCACCTGCTTGCGCATGCGCTTGACGTCGCGGTCGTTCTTGGAACCGACCAATTTATGTAGCAATCCGTTCAACATGATCTATTTCCTGCCTGACTCGGTTTCCTGCATAACTCTGAGAAGGCGATGCCATGACAGCTGCATCGACCCGCGATGATATGAATCGTATGACGATGATCAGGCGGGTACAGGCGGGCCACGCCGAGAGATGACGTCCAGCGCAGCGCTGGCGATCACGACGGGTTCGGAATATCCGGGTAGCGGCGCAAGAGAAGCTGTGGCCTGAGGATGCGTGGGACGCTTGGCGGCAACGCGAGCGACGCGTCGAGACTCGGCACGAATGGCCTCCGGGGCCATCAGATAAACCTGGGTCAGACGCTCTGCCAGCCGCATGGCTTCCGCGTGCATCAAACCCGCGGGCAACAGACAGCCGACCAGCACACTCGCCAGCCACCAATGGGCTCGCTGCCGGGGGCGCCATACGGAACCACGCTGACCGGACTGCGCTTTGGCCGAACTCATGCTGTCGACGAACTCCGCGTCGTGATAGGTTTAGCGGGTCTATCCCCACCGCGTGCAAGCCGATGAGTATAAAGGCTAAGCGTTTGCGAGCCCAGCCCGTTTCCCGACTCCTGACCCAACCGGGGGGGTTGGGCGACGTGATGCGCATGGCAACGCTGATCGAACGTGCCCAGAGCCACTTGAGACATCAGCTGCCGCCGGATGTGGCCGAGCATATCTACGTCGGCGGCTACCATGACGGCGTTTTGACGCTGATCACCGATCGCGCAGCCTGGCTGACCTGGCTGCGCTACGAGCAGCCGCGCTTGCTCAAGCTGCTGCATCAACTGCCGGGGTTCGAGGCGGTGATGAAATTCTCGCTGAAGGTGCGCCCGATCCGGCCGGTCAAGGCGATCCCGAGACAGACGCGGCGGCTGTCTCAAGCCGGGGCCGAAGCGCTGTCCGATTGCGCGGAAGGTCTGGAAGAGTCACCGCTCAAGCGGTCATTGAATCGGTTGGCATCCCACGCCCATGCGCCGCCGGAAACCGGCAGCGACTCGAGCTCGTGACACCGGCCTCATCCTTCTCTCACACCAGGGTGGCAACTGGCCGCGCCTGCCGCTCACCGTTCAAACGCGAAAACGCCGATCCAGGGATCGGCGTCGAATTCTACGGCAGAACGGCATCGTCCCGTTGGCGATGACCGGAGGCTCATCAAGCCATGGCAGGCGCTGCGTAGGAGATCGGTGCAGCCTGAGTCGCTTCTTCGAAGGTCACGATTTCGTAAGCCTCAGGGTGCGCAAGCAGTTCGCGGCAAAGCTGGTTGTTGAGACCATGCCCGGACTTGTAGCCCTTGAATTCCCCAATCAGGCTGTGGCCCAACTGGTACAGGTCACCGATCGCATCCAGCATCTTGTGCTTTACGAACTCGTCGTCATAGCGCAGTCCGTCCTGATTAACGATGCGGTAGTCATCGAGAACGATGGCATTGTCCAGGCTGCCGCCCAGCGCCAGGTTTTGGGAGCGCAGGAACTCCAGGTCGCGCATGAAGCCGAAGGTGCGTGCGCGAGAGACCTCCTTGACGAAGGAAGTGGTGGAAAAATCGACGCTGGCCGTCTGCTTCTGCTGCTCGAAGACCGGATGATCGAAATCGATCGCGAAGCTGACCTTGAAACCGTTGTGAGGCAAGAAGGTCGCCTGCTTGCCGTCGTCGCTGACAGTGACTTCCTGCTTGATGCGAATGAACTGCTTCGGCGCGGCCTGCTCGGCGATACCCGCTGACTGAATCAGGAACACGAACGGACCCGCACTGCCGTCCATGATCGGCACCTCGGGGGCGCTCAACTCGACGTAGGCGTTGTCGATACCCAAGCCGGCAAACGCCGACATCAAATGTTCGACTGTGGCAACCTTGACGCCATCCTTGGATAGCGCGGTACACAGATTGGTGTCGGTAACGCTCTCGGCATGCGCCGGGATATGCACCACCGGGTCGAGATCAGTACGTACGAACACGATGCCCGTATTGGGCGTTGCGGGCCGCAGCGTCAGATACACTTTCTCTCCGGAATGGAGTCCCACGCCTGTGGCGCGGATCGTGTTCTGCAACGTTCGTTGTTTGATCATGGGCATCGACCTGCCAGTCAAATAGTTTGGAAACGGTGTTCACTATAACACCAACCCACCGCTTCACCAACCATATCGACGTTACAGAATGATGATCGGCGGTTAACCGATCAATCAGCCTGACGACGCAAGAAGGCCGGAATGTCCAGATAGTCGTCCATATCGGAGGTCTTGCGCTTATCCTGAGGCGACTTCTTGGCAGCAGCTTCCTGCTCGGCACGCGCGGCTTGCTGGCGCATCACGGCAGGCTGCTGAAGCTTGCGGTAGTCGGTCGTTTCGGGACGTGAAGCGACAGTCTCGCGCGGCACCGCTTTTTCTTTCTGGGCATCCAGGCCAGCGGCGACCACGGTCACGCGCAGCTCGTCCGACATTTCCATGTCGATGGCCGTGCCTACGACAATGGTAGCGTCCTGAGAAGCGAACTCCTGAACCGTCGCACCGACATCATTGAATTCACCAATGGAGAGATCCGGGCCGGCCGTGATATTGACCAGAATGCCGCGCGCGCCGTGCAGATCGATATCTTCCAGCAGCGGGCTGCGAATGGCCTTCTCGGCAGCTTCGCGAGCGCGATTCTCGCCAGTCGCGGCACCGGTCCCCATCATCGCCATGCCCATTTCGGACATCACCGTTCGCACGTCGGCAAAGTCGACGTTGATGATACCGGGGCTGGTGATCAGTTCGGCAATGCCCTGAACGGCGCCCAGCAGCACGTCGTTGGCGGCGCTGAATGCAGTCAACAGACTGGCATTCTTGCCCAATACCGACAGCAGCTTTTCGTTGGGAATGGTGATCAGCGAGTCGACATATTCGGAAAGCTCTTTCATTCCCTCTTCCGCCGCACGCATGCGCTTCGGTCCCTCGAACGGGAACGGGCGCGTCACGACCGCGACAGTCAGAATACCGAGCTCCTTGGCGACCTGAGCAACGACGGGCGCGCCGCCGGTACCGGTACCGCCACCCATGCCGGCCGTGATGAAGATCATGTCCGCACCCTGCAGCATGTCCGCGATGCGATCGCGATCTTCCATCGCCGCCTGGCGACCGACATCCGGATTCGCGCCCGCGCCCAGCCCTTTGGTGATCTCGCTACCCAGCTGAAGCACGGTCTTGGCCGCCACGCGCTTGAGCGCCTGGGCATCGGTGTTGGCGCAGATGAACTCGACGCCTTCGATGTTACTCTCGACCATGTGGTTGACGGCATTACCGCCGCCGCCGCCGACACCGATGACTTTGATGACTGCACTACTAGAAGGTGCGTTATCTACTAGTTCGAACATTGCCCCGTCTCCAAGACCGCTTGCGGCCTGTCAGAAATTTCCTTTAAACCAGCCTTTGAGTCGCTCCAGCGTCGAAACCTCATCCCTGGTTGCGCGCCGGGGAAGTGAAACTTCCCGTTGAGGCTGGGCTGATACTGCGCGAGAGTGCTTGGCGTCTTTCATTCCGTAGAGTAGCAAACCTACCCCTGTCGAATAAATCGGGTTGCGCACCACGTCCGCCAAGCCGCGGACATTGTACGGGCAAGCGATACGAACCGGCATGTGGAATATCTCCTCCGCCAGCTCCACGACCCCTTCCATTCGGGAAGTCCCCCCCGTCAACACGATCCCGGCCGCCACCAGATCCTCGTAACCGCTGCGACGCAGTTCTTCGCGCACCAGAGTGAAGAGTTCCTCATAACGGGGTTCGACCACTTCCGCCAGAGCCTGGCGGGAGAGATCCCGCGCCGGACGATCGCCGACACTGGGAACCTTGATCATTTCGTCGCTGCTCGCCAGCTGTGTCAGCGCGCAGGCATATTTGACCTTGATGTCTTCGGCATACTGGGTTGGCGTACGCAGCGCCATGGCGATGTCGTTGGTCACCTGGTCGCCGGCGATCGGAATGACCGCGGTGTGACGAATGGCGCCTTCGGTGAACACCGCAATGTCGGTCGTGCCGCCTCCGATATCGACCATGCAGACGCCGAGTTCGCGCTCGTCCTCGGTCAATACCGCATGACTGGAGGCCAACTGCTCGAGAATGATGTCGTCGACTTCCAGACCGCAACGCCGCACACACTTCTCGATGTTCTGGACGGCATTCATCGCCGCCGTCACCAGATGCACGCGCGCTTCCAGCCGCACGCCGGACATGCCCAGAGGCTCGCGGATGCCCTCCTGGGTATCGATCGCGAACTCCTGCGGGATGACGTGGAGTACACGCTGGCCTTCGGAAATGGCACGGGCACGGGCGGAATCGATGACACGATCGATATCCGCGGGCGCGACTTCACGCTCCTTGATCGCCACGACGCCATCGGAGTTCATGGAACTGATGTGACTGCCGGCAATGCCGACGTAGACGGAATGGATGTCGCAGCCAGCCATCAGTTCGGCTTCTTCGACGGCGCGCTGAATCGACTGAACGGTTGATTCGATATTGATCACCACACCCTTCTTCATACCTCGCGAAGGATGCGAGCCAATCCCGGCAATTTCCAACCCGCCATCATCAGTGGGCTGACCCACGATGGCGACCACCTTGGATGTTCCGATATCCAGCCCGACCACCATATTGGAAGCGTTGGATTGTCCTGCCATAGGTCGGGGTCGCTCCTCAAACTTGACCGATAAACCGAATAAAAATGGGCCAATAAAGATTCGCGCTTATTATAGGAACAAGACGACCTTTTTCACCAGCCCATTGGTGAAACAAAAGCCACATTAAGCGCTTTTTCTTTAAAAGGGAAATAGGGAAAGAGTCTGAGGGCTAATTAAGCCCCCTCGACATGGCGGAACGCGCCGATCGTGAAGGTTAAGCGTGCGACGACGAGCAGGATATCGACTTCCACCGGGCGCACTTCTTGCGGGATAGGAGGCGCCGAGACGGCGCCAACTGCGGGCTCGGGGCAAGCTTAACTGACGGCGGGGTGCAGACTAATCATTGGAGACAGTCGTCGTTTCGCCATGCTTGGCCACCGAAACACCATTGGGATAACGAAGATCGATGTAGCGTATCTGCGACGCCTCTTGCCCCAACTGTCGCTTCCATGCAGCAATAAAACGTGCCAGTCGTGCATCCAAGTCCGTACGTCCGAGAATGACCCAGACACCATCATTGACCTGAAAGCGCCAGGCGCCACGTGGCTCCAGCCTCAGTTGGGTGATCGAAAGGCCCAGCTCCGCCAGTGCGCGACGTAGGGAGTCGTAGTAGCCGAGCACTTCTCTCCCCGATCCGGCGGGCCCGCCAAGATCCGGCAGGCGGCGGCCGAAATCACTTACCGGTCCGGGCGCGAAAGGCTGACCGCGGGTGTTCAATAGCTGTTCATCATTCCAACGGGCTACTGGATCCTGTTCGTAGAGCACAAAGCGCAGCGTGTTGGGCCACTCGCGCGACACGGTGACCTCTCGCAGCCAGCCGATCTGGCGTGCCTCGTTGCGCAGATCGGTCAATGACAGGGAGAGCCAGGTATGCCCGCGCACCAGGGGCGCCAGCTCTTTCTGCAGATAACTCGCACTCACGTAATTCAAATCGCCGCTGATCGACACGCGAGCAATGGGCTTGTCCAACCACAACCATAGTGCTCTGCCGCCGGCGCCGATGAGCACCACGATCATGAGTACGCCGAGCAGAGTACCCCGGGCGCTGGAATTCATGACGTTTGTCCTGTCTTGACGATGGCGAGACAGGACCAGCGACGTCTCGACAGACTCAAAGGAGCACCTCGTCGAGCTTCAGCGCGGCGTGAGCGAGCCCTTGCGCGATGCCGCCGATATCACCGGCACCCTGCGTGATCAGGATGTCGCCCGGTCGTAGCACTCGCGCGAGAATATCCGGCAACGCCGATTTCTTCTCGATGAACAGCGGATCGACCTGGCCTCGTTGGCGAATGGACCCTGCCAGCATCTTGCCCTCTGCTCCCGGAATCGGGACTTCGCCGGCACTGTAGACGTCCAGCAGCAATAGCGTGTCGACACCGGAGAGAACCCTGACGAAATCCTCGTACAGATCCCGGGTACGGGTATAGCGATGAGGCTGATAGATCATCACCAGACGACGCTCCGGCCAGCCGGCACGCACCGCCCGAATGACCATTTCCACCTCGCGCGGATGATGGCCATAGTCGTCCACCAGCATCACCTCGCCCCCTTCGGGAAGCGGGTAATGCCCATGCACCTGGAAGCGTCGACCGACGCCCCCGAACGACGCAAGCCCCTTGACGATGTCGTCGTCGCCGACGCCGGCATCGGTCGCCACGGCGATCGCAGCCAGCGCGTTCAATGCATTGTGGGTGCCCGGCATGGCCAGCGTGATCTTCAACGAGGCGAAGCCGTCAGGGCGTTCGGCGACGAATCGAATGGTGTCGGCCGTCTGGTGGAAATCCCGCACTCGATAATCGGCGTCTTCGCTGAAGCCGTAAGTCACGAATTGGCGCTGAACCTGGGGCAGCAATTCACGCACATTGTCATCGTCGAGACACAGCACGGCACGCCCATAGAACGGCAGGTTGTGCAGAAATTCGATGAAGGTCGTCTTCAGCCGCGAGAAATCGCCGTCATAGGTCGCCATGTGATCGGCGTCGATATTGGTGACGATGGCCGTCATCGGCTGAAGATGCAGAAAGGAAGCGTCCGATTCATCGGCCTCTGCGACCAGAAAGTCGCCGGATCCCAGTCGCGCGTTGGTGCCCGCGCTGGTCAGCTTGCCGCCGATCACGAAAGTGGGATCGAGCCCCGCTTCGGCGAACAACGTCGAAAGCAGGCTCGTGGTGGTGGTCTTGCCATGCGTGCCGGCAACCGCGATACCGTGACGAAACCGCATCAGCTCGGCCAGCATCTCGGCGCGACGCACGACCGGAATACGATGCTCGCGGGCCCACTGGATCTCCGGATTGGTCGGATCGACCGCGGTCGACACCACGATGACGTCGGCGCCCTCGGCATTGACCGCCGCGTGTCCGATGGCCACTCGGATCCCGCACTCTCGCAGGTGGTGGGTGACCGCCGACTCGCGCAGGTCACTGCCGCTGACCGCGTAGCCTTCGTTGACCAGGACTTCGGCGATACCGCACATGCCGGCGCCACCGATCCCCACGAAATGAATGCCACGAATGCGCCGCATGCCGAGATGCGAGCGCGCCGGGCGTGTCTGAATGCTATCGCTCAAAACCAATCTCCATGCAGCCGTCGACCAGGCGTTCGACGGCATCGAGGTGGGCTACCCGGCGTGCCTGGACGGCCATCCGCGCCAGCACGTCGGGCTGTAAAAGTGACTCGAGCGCCGCCTGCAAACGCTCGGGGGTGAGCTCGGATTGCTGTATCAGCTCCGCGCCACCGGCATCGACCAGATGGCTCGCATTGTGGGTCTGATGATCATCGACCGCGTGCGGAAATGGCACCAGCAACGACGGCTTGGCTGCCGCCGTCAGTTCGGCAATGGTCAGCGCGCCGGCGCGACAGACGATGATATCCGCCCAGTCATAGGCCTCGGCCATCTCGTCGATGAAGGCGCTGACCTCCGCCTCGACACCCGCAGAACGGTAGGCTTCAAGGGTGACCTCGTCCTTGTCCCGCCCGGCCTGATGCCGCACTTGCGGACGTGCTGCCGGCTCCAGCGACGCCAGCGCCACCGGCAATTTCTGGTTGAGCGACTGCGCGCCCAGCGAGCCGCCCAGCACCAGCAACCGCAGGGCGCGACCACTCATCTGCGCCGCGGTCCTGGGCCGCTCGCCCAACGCGGCGATATCCTCGCGCACCGGATTCCCCACCACCTCGGCCCTGTCGCCGGGAAAGGCCCCGGGAAACGCCGCATAGACGCGCGTGGCCAGACGGGCGAGCGAGCGGTTGGTCAATCCGGCGACGGCGTTCTGCTCGTGCACGACCAACGGCTTGCCGCTCAAGCGTGCGGCCAGACCGCCGGGGCCGCTGGCGAATCCCCCCAGACCGACGACCAACTGGGGGTCGAAACGACGAATCACCTGGCGCGACTGCCAGACGGCGCGCGTCAAACGCCACGGAATCGCCAGCCATCCAGCCAGGCCATTGCCGCGCAAGCCAGCGATCTCGATCCGATTGAGCGGGATGCCGGCGGCGGGAACGAGACGATTCTCGATTCCCCGCGGGCTGCCCAGCCACTCGATAGCCACGCCGCGATCGCTCAGGGCCTTGGCAAGCGACAGCGCCGGGACCACGTGCCCTCCCGTCCCGCCAGCCATGATCAGTACCCGTTTCAGTTCGCTCATAGGGTCGGCTCCACCGCCTCGCCCGGGGGCCGGGTGTCATCTTCGCTTCCGGCCGAGGGTTTCGGCCGCCGCTGCAGCCGTCTGACCTCGACGTCGACGCGAAACAGTATCGCCATCATGATCCCGCTAATGATGAGACTCGAGCCACCATAACTCAAAAGCGGTAGCGTCAAGCCCTTGGTCGGCAGCATGCCGGAACTCACCGAGATGTTGATGAATGCCTGGGCCCCGATCACCAGAGCGATCCCGTAACAGAGATACGCCGCAAACGGGATACCGGCCAATTCGGCCTTGCGCCCGATCCGGAAAGCGCGAAACACCAGCAGTGCGAACAGCAGGATGACTCCCACGGCGCCGAACAATCCCAGTTCCTCGGCAAGCACGGCAAACACGAAATCGGTATGCGCCTCGGGCAGATAGAAGAGTTTCTGGACGCTATTGCCAAGCCCCAGCCCGAACCAGTGACCACGACCGAAGGCGATCAGCGCCTGGGTTAGCTGATAGCCGGTGTTGTATTGGTCCGCCCACGGATTGGCGAAGCTGGTGATGCGTTGCAGACGATAGGGCTCCGCCACCGCCAGCATGACCGCGCCGGAGCCGACGATGGCCAGGATCAGCAGGAACCGCCACAGCGGCGCCCCCGAAAGCAGCAGCATGCCCATGACGCAGCCGGTCAATACCACGACCGCACCATAGTCCGGCTCGAGAATCAGCAGAAAACCGATCAGCGCCATGACCGCCAGCGGTCGCATGAACGCGCCCCAGCTCCGACGCACCTCCGGCAGGAAACGTTCGAGATAGCCGGCGACGTAAACGATCAGACACAGCTTGGCGACTTCCGACGCCTGAACGTTGATGATGCCGAGCGAAATCCAGCGCCGGCTGCCGTTGATCTCGCGGCCGACGATCAGCACCGTGAACAACAGCAACAGCGCCACGATCAGCATCAGCGGCCCTTTCTGACGCCACCAGTCCAGCGGCAGGCGTACCGCCACCAGCCCGACGCCGATCGACGCCAGCACGAAAATGCCGTGACGAATGCTGAAGTAGTATGGGTTGCCGGTAAGACTGGCGGCGATTTCGGTAGAGGCGGAGGTCACCATCACCCAGCCGATCAGCATCAACGACAGCGTCGACAGCAAAAGCCAGCCGTCGAATGACTGATGTCGCGTGGTCAGCCGCGCCTGCGACGTCTTCACCATGGCTTTCAACATTCGGCTTCCTGCCCTTGTTCGAGCTGCCCTTGGTCAAGAAGCGCGCGAAACGCCTCGCCGCGCGCCATGTAGTTGGGAAACTGATCGAGACTCGCACAGGCCGGCGACAGCAGCACGCAATCTCCGGCCTCGGCGATCGATGCCGCCCGCTGCACGGCCTGTGCCAGCGTATCGACGCGATGCGTTGCCACCCGATCCTGCAGCGCCGCCACCAGCTGAGGCGCGTCCTGCCCGAAAACGATCGCTTCGCGGGCGTGTTGCGCGAGCGGCGCCGCCAGCGGCGTGAAGTCCGCCCCCTTGCCGACACCGCCGCCGATCCAGATCAATTGGCCGGTCAGGGTCTCGCCAAGGCCGGCAATCGCCGCCAGCGTTGCGCCAACGTTGGTGCCTTTGGAATCGTTGATCCAGCGCACCCCGCCGCGCTCGGCCACGATCTCGCCACGGTGCGGCAAGCCGGCGAAACGGTCCAGTACATCACGCATGAGCGCCTGCGGTATCCCGATGACATGCCCGATCGCCAGGGCCGCCAGCGCGTTGGCCTGATTGTGACGCCCAGCCAGACGCAGTTCGCTAACCGGCATCAGCGGTTTCCGGCCATGGCACAGCCACTCGTCGCCTTCGAGGTCCGAGATGCCCCAAGCTCCGCCTGCCGGCGTTCGTGTGGTGAACCGCTCGCAAGGGATCGAGGTGTCGTCGGGCCAGGTGGCCGCATCGTCGGCATTGACGACGACGTGCGCCGCGCCCTCGAAAACACGCGCCTTCGCCTGACGATAGCCGGCCATGTCTCCATGTCGATCGAGATGATCGGCGGACAAATTCAGGAAAGCGGCGCAGATCGCCCCCAGTCCCTCGAGCGTTTCCAGCTGAAAGCTCGAGAGCTCCAGCACGAAAAGCTCGGTGTCGGGCTGATCGATCAGCAGATCCAGCGCGGCGTCTCCCAGGTTGCCGCCCACGGCCACACGCTTACCGGCCCGCCGCGCCATCTCGCCGACCAGCGTGGTCACGGTGGATTTGGCATTCGACCCGGTGATGGCCACGATCGGCGCCCTGCAGTGGCGAGCGAACAGCGCGATCTCGCCGAGGACGCGCTCCCGCACCCTGTTCAAGCCGGACGCCTCGAGATCGACGCCGGGGCTGACGACGATGTCGTCGAACGTGCGCAGGTCCAGGGCGTCAAGGCTGCCGAGATGGATCTCGACATCCGGGAACGACGCCCGGAACGCCTCGATGCCGGGCGGCGAGACTCGGGTGTCGGCGAGCATGAATCGCTCGCCCCGATGCGTCAGAAAACGGGCGATGGCGCGGCCGGATATGCCCAGCCCGACCACCAGCCAAGGCGTCGCGGGCGGGTGAGCAGAGACTTTCAGAGACGTCGAGGCCGACTTGGCAGGCACCTGTTCGGTCATGACATCAACGCAGTTTCAGCGTCGCCAGTCCCAGCAGGACCAGCATGACGGTGACGATCCAGAACCGCACGATCACTCGCGGCTCCGGCCAGCCCTGGAGCTCGAAGTGGTGATGCAACGGTGCCATGCGGAAGATACGCCGCCCGGTCAGCTTGTAGGAACCGACCTGAAGGATGACCGAGACCGTCTCCATCACGAAGACGCCGCCCATGATGAACAGCACGATCTCCTGGCGCACGATCACCGCGACGATACCCAGCGCCGCGCCCAGTGCCAGCGCACCGACATCGCCCATGAACACCTGGGCGGGATAAGTGTTGAACCACAGGAATCCAAGCCCCGCGCCGGCGATGGTGCCACAGAACACGGCCAGCTCACCGGCACCGGGCACTTCCGGAATATGCAGGTAATTGGCGAAGACGGCGTTGCCGCTGGCATAGGCGAATACCGCCAGCCCCATCGAGACCAGCACCGTCGGCATGATCGCCAGGCCATCGAGACCATCGGTCAGGTTGACCGCATTGGAACTCCCCACGATGACGAGGTAACTCAGCACGATGTAGAACACACCCAGCGGAATCACCACATCCTTGAACAGCGGCACGATCAAGCTGGTCTCGACCGGACTTGCCGCGGTGAAATAGAGAATCAGCGAAGCGCCGAGGCCGATCACCGACTGCCAGAAATACTTCCAGCGTGCCGGTAGCCCGCGAGGATTTTTCTCTACCACCTTGCGGAAGTCGTCGACCCAGCCGATGGCGCCGAAACCCAACGTCACCGCCAGCACCAGCCACACGTAATGGTTGGTCAGATCGCCCCACAGCAGTGTACTGACCGCGATGGAGACCAGGATCAACGCGCCGCCCATGGTCGGCGTTCCTGCCTTGGACAGATGCGACTGCGGGCCATCGTCACGCACCGCCTGGCCGATCTGGCGCTCGACCAGACGCTTGATCATCTGCGGACCCATCCACAGACTCAAGAAAAGCGCCGTCAGCGTGCCCAGAATCACGCGCAGCGTCAGGTATCCGAAAACATTGAAAGCACTTTGAAAATGGGTCAGCAGTTCAGCCAGAAAAAGCAGCATGAGTCAGATTCACCTTGAGGCATCATCACGCAGCGCGGCGACGAGTCTTTCCATGCCGGCACTGCGCGAACCCTTGACCAGCACGCTGGCCCGGGAAGGAAGCTGATCCTGTGCAAAACGCTCGAGCGTTGCCCAGTCATCGAAATGATGGCCTTCGTGACCGAAGGCCTCGGTTGCGGCACGTGCCGGTTCCCCGTACGTGCCCAGAAAATCGATACCGAGATCGAGCGCGCATCGCCCGATCTCGGCATGTAACCGTTCGGAATCGCGTCCCATCTCACCCATCGCGCCGAGGAAGCACCAGCGCGGGGCGGGGAGCGACGCGAGCGTTTCAAGTGCCGCTCGCATCGCACCGGGGTTGGCGTTATAGCTATCGTCGATGACGACCCCGCCGCGTAGACCTTTGACCACCTGCATTCGCCCGGACATGCTGCGGCAAGCTTCGAGGCCGGTCGCGATTTCCGCGGCGCCGAAGCCGAGCGCATAGGTGGCGGCCGCGGCGGCCAGGGCGTTGCGCACGTTGTGCCGGCCCATCAACGAAAGCGCGATACGGACCGACGCTTCGCCCGGCAAACAAAGCGTGAAAGCATAACGCCCGCCAGAGTCACAAGCCAGATCGCGGGCCATGACGCTGGCATCAGCGTCGATGGCAAAGTCGATGACTCGAGCCCGCCCCGACAGCGTCCGCCAGACCGGAAAATAGGTCTCGTCACGATCGAGAACGGCGCAACCGTCGATCGACAGCCCGGCCAGAATTTCGCCCTTGGCCTGCGCGATCTGCCCCATGCCGCCGAACTCACCGACATGCGCGCCGGTGACATTGGTAATGACGGCCACCTGCGGCCTCGCCTGCGCCGTGGTCCAGGCGATTTCGCCCAGGTGATTGGCACCCAGCTCGATCGCCGCATAACGATGTTCGGCGGTGAGCTCGAGCAGCGTGAGCGGCGCACCGATGTCATTGTTCAGATTGCCCCGCGTCGCCAGCGTCGGCGAGCGCCGGCTCAGTATCGAGGCGAGCATCTCCTTGACCGTGGTCTTGCCACTGTTACCGGTCACCGCGATCAACTTGCCGTCCCAGGCGAGCCGGTGCGCCCGCGCCAGCAGCCCCAGCGCCAGACGCGTATCCGGCACCTGGATCTGCGCCAACGGGTCATCCACCGGATATGACACAACGGCGCCGATCGCGCCTTTTTCACGCGCCTGGGCCAGAAAATCGTGGGCATCGAAACGCTCGCCCTGCAGCGCCACCAACAGGTCACCGGGCAGAAGCGCTCGGGTATCGGTGACGATCCGCATCACCGCGGCGTCTGCCCCCTTGAGCGAGGCGCCGAGACGCGCGGCAACAGCGCTGAGCTTGTCGCTCATGCGGTTGTCTCCCGCACCTGACATAGCGAGGTCGCGACATCGACATCGCTGAACGGATGCCGCACGCCGGCGATCTCCTGATAGTCTTCGTGGCCTTTGCCGGCGATCAGCACGATATCGTTGGGTCTGGCCGCTTCGATGACGCGCTCGAGCGCCCGACGTCGGCCATCGACGGACCAGACGAGCGCCTGCGCCGCTGGCGACAAGCCAGCGACGATCTGGTCACGGATGAATGCCGGATCCTCGCTGCGCGGATTGTCATCGGTGACCACGATGCGGTCTGCCAGCCTCTCGGCCACGCCGGCCATCAGCGGACGCTTGCCGCTATCTCGATCACCGCCGCAACCGAACACGCACCAGAGCTCGCCACCGTCCTGGCTCGGCAGATGCGCGCGCAAGGCGGACAGCGCGTTCTCCAGCGCATCCGGAGTGTGCGCATAGTCCACCACCACGATGGGCGCGGTGGCATCGGCCCCGCACGGCAATCGCTGCATGCGCCCCGGCACCGGCTGCAGCTGTGCGGCGGCCTGCCAGAGCGATTCCAGCGAGTATCCCAGCCCGTAGAGTGTCGTCATCGCCGATAACGTATTGTCGAGGTTGAAACGCCCCATCAACGGCAGTTCGAGAACGCCCTCGTTGTCGGGTGTCGCGACGATAGCGCGCAGGCCATTGGGCAAGCTTTCACAGTCGACGACACGCAGCGTCGTGGCGTCGCTGCTACCGGTCGCCAACACCCTGACCCCTTGCCGCAGACCCGCCAACATCAGCCGCGCCAGCGGATCGTCGCCGTTGACGACCGCCAGCTTTAGCGTCTCGCGCCTGAACAGTCGCGCCTTCGCCGCCGCGTAAGCCGCCATGCTGCCGTGATAGTCGAGATGATCGCGACTCAGGTTGGTGAAGACGGCGGCGTCGATTCGGGTATCGCCCAGTCGCTCCTGTGCCAACGCATGAGACGAAATCTCCATCGCCACGACGCCGACCCCATCCATCGCCATTTCACCCAGCATCTGCTGCAGCGCCAGCGCACCCGGCGTGGTCTGCACTGCGGGGCGCACCGCGCCGGGCCGACCATACCCTAGCGTACCGATCACGCCGGCCGGGGTACCGAGTCTTTCCAGCAGCGCGGCGATATAGTGGGTCACCGAACTCTTGCCGTTGGTGCCGGTCACTCCGATCAGCGTCAGTGACTCCGGCACGTCGAACAGCCGACGACCCAGCGCTGCCTGCTGCTGCGTCAGCCCGGGCATGGCGAGCACCCGCGCATCCGCCCGCCATTTGGGATCGAGCCCGTCGGCCTCGCATAGCACGCCCGCAGCGCCCGCCTGCAGTGCTTCCCCGATGAACTGCCGCCCGTCGGTTCCGACTCCCGGCACCGCCACGAACAGCTCGCCGGCCTTTAGCTGTCGGCTATCCAGGACCAGCGTCGCGTCAGACGATTCCGGTAGCCAGGACGCCAGTCGCTCAGGTCTCGCGACTTCAGGCCAGAGCGAGGTCAACGCGGTCGCGAGCGTCGCGGTGTCGATTCTCATGGCTTGGACTCCTGTTCCGCCCCGTCGGACGGTGCATCGGGAGGGACATCGAGCAACCGCAAGGCGCTGCCGACGACGCGACTGAACACCGGAGCGGCGACCAGACCAACGTAGTAGTCACCCTTCTTGGGGTTGTCGATCATCACCACGGTGACGATACGCGGATTGGATGCCGGGGCAATACCGGCGAACAGCCCGCGGTATTCGACTTCCTGATACCCCGTGCTGGTCACCTTGCGCACCGTGCCGGTCTTGCCGGCGATCTGGTAGCCGGGCACCATCGCCAGATGCCCGCCCGCATTGGGTTGAACGATCTCTTCCATCATCGCCAGCAGTTCGTGGGCGATACGCGGCGAAATCACCTGCTCGCCGTCCGGATCCCCATTGAGCTTGAGCAGCGACGGCGACAGCCGTTTGCCATCGTTGGCAATCGCGGTATAGGCGCTCGCCAGCTGCAACGGCGTCACGGCAACACCGTAGCCGTAGGCCATCGCCGCCTGGGCGCTGCGCGGAAGGTTGACCTGCGATGGCAGACTGCCGCTGTTCTCCCCCGGGAAACCGGTGCCGGGAGACTGGCCCAGCCCCAGCTCGCGATAGCGATTCCAGATCGCATCCTTGGGTAGCGTCAGGGCAATGTGCGACATGCCGATATTGGAGGAGTGCAGCAGGCTTCCCGCCGGCGTGAGTTTGCCGTAGTTGCGAAAATCGCGAATGGTGTAGCCATCCACCACCATCCAGCCAGGCGAGGTATCGATGATGCTTTCCGGCGTGAACTGATCGGAAGCGAGGGCTGCCGACATCGCCAGCGGCTTCATCACCGAGCCGGGCTCGATGGCATCGGTGATCGCCTGGTTGCGCAGCCCGCGAACATCGACATCGCTGCGATTGTTGGGGTTGTAGGATGGCAGGTTGGCCATCGCCAGCACCTCGCCGGAACGCGCATCCAGCATCACCAGCGAACCGCCGTCGGCATCGTTCTGACGGATCCCCGCTGCCAACTCCCGATAAGCCATGTACTGCAGCCGCAGATCGATCGACAGGGTCAGATCGCCGCCGGGCTTGGCCTCTTCGATCAGGTGCAGATCGCGGACCAGATGCCCCTTGCGATCCTTGAGCACGCGCCGCTTGCCGGGCTGACCGGTGAGATAGCGATTGTAGGCAAGCTCCAGCCCCTCCTGCCCCTTGTCGTCGACGTTGGTCACGCCGACGAGCTGCGCCGCCACTTCCCCTGCCGGATAGTAGCGCTTGTATTCGTCGCGGGAGTAGACGCCGGGCATCTGCAGATCGAGAACCGGTTTGGCCGCGGCGGGCGTGAGCTGGCGACGCAGATACATGAACTCATGATCGGCGTAGCGCGCGATGCGGTCTTCGAGCTGGCGGGGATCGACCTTCAGCGCCTGCGCCAGCAGGGTCTGCTGGATGGGATCCTTGGGCAGTTCCTGCGGATTGGCCCACAGCGTGACGACGGGCGTCGAGATGGCCAGCGGATCACCGTTGCGGTCACTGATCATCCCGCGATGAGCGCCGATGGTCTCGACTCGCAGGGTGCGCGCATCGCCCTGATTCTGCAGGAAGCTGCGATCGATCACCTGGAGATAGACGACACGCCCCACCAGCGCGGACAGCGCCACCAGAATCACGAGCAGCATGAACCAGTAGCGCCCCGCTCCCAGCGGTGCGTCCGGTCGGCGCTTCCTGTCGGTGGCGGCGCGTCTTGCCGCACTCATGGATGAATCACCTTCACTTCATCGACACTCGGTACGCGCATGTTCAGACGCTTGCTGGCCAACGATTCGATGCGGGCCGGCGAGGACCAGGTGCTTTCCTCGAGGAGCAGGCGCCCCCACTCCGTCTGCAGCGAATCCCGCTGATTCTCCAGCTTCTGCAGTCGGGCGTACTGCACCCGGGTCAGATGCGACGTGCTGATGATGGCCAGCGCCGTTATCAGCAACGCGATGATCACGATACCCAGCAATGAAGCGCGCACTCCCAGGCGTCGCGCAAAGGGCCAGTCACCGGCCTCCAGCAGACTGCGTCGTCCTTGAACGGCCATGTTGCTCCTTATTTCGACGTCTCGGCGACAGGTCCCAGCTTCTCGGCGATGCGCATGACCGCACTGCGCGCGCGCGGGTTCGCTTCGACCTCGCTCTCGCTGGCACGCATTGCCTTGCCTACCGGCTTTAGCCGCTTGTTGAGCTGGTCTTCGCGGATCGGCATGCCACGTGGCAGATGCGTATCCCCGCGTGACTGATCACGGATGAAACGCTTGACCAGCCGGTCCTCCAGCGAGTGAAAACTGATGACGACCAGACGCCCCCCGGTTTCCAACGCATCCAGGCCAACTGCCAGCGCCCGCTCCAGCTGGCCCAGCTCGTCGTTGAGATGAATGCGAATGGCCTGGAAGACCCGCGTCGCGGGATGCTTACCCTTCTCCCAGGCAGGGTGCGCTGCCTTGACGATCTCGGCGAGCCGATGGGTCCGCTCGATCGGCGCCTCCCGTCGCGCCGCGACGATGGCGCGCGCGATGCGCTTGGCGAAACGCTCTTCGCCATAGGTCTTGAAGACCCGCGCCATTTCCTGATCGTCGGTGCGCGCGACCCACTCGGCAGCGCCCATGCCCGAGGTCGGGTCCATGCGCATGTCCAGCGGACCATCACGCAGGAAGCTGAACCCGCGCTCGGGATCGTCCAACTGAGGAGAGGAGACGCCGACATCGAGAAGAATACCGCTCAGACTGCCGTGGACGCCGCACGCTTCGGCGTGACGGTCCAGTTCTGCAAACACGCCACGACACACCGTCAAGCGTGAATCGTCGATCTCTGCAGCGACCTGCAGCGCGGCGGGATCGCGATCGATCGCGATCAGCCGACCCTGGGCGTCGAGCCGCGAGAGAATGGCGCGGGAGTGCCCCCCGCGACCAAAGGTGCCGTCGAGATAGGCGCCGGAGGGGGATTGAATCAACGCCTCCACGGCCCCGTCGAGCAGCACGCTGGTGTGGCGAAAATCGGAACCATTCGCCGCACCGCCTGGGGATGCCTGTGAAGCGTTGTCGCGGTGCTGCATGCAGATCTCGGTGTCGAACGGCGGAAATCGGAGAGGGAGCCGGCCGATAAGCCGGGTTCTGTCTAAGACAGTCATTCATCTAGGAAACGCGTCGCCACGTTTCTCGAGCAACCTACCCGGATCCAGCGCGGGCCGCGCCAACGGATCCCTATTTGGTCTTGCTCCAGGTGGGGTTTACCTTGCCACGCACTGTTGCCAGGCGCGCGGTGCGCTCTTACCGCACCCTTTCACCCTTACCGGCAGCGAATCGCTGCTTAGGCGGTCTACTCTCTGCTGCACTAGCCGTCGGCTTGCGCCGCCCAGGCGTTACCTGGCACCTTGCCC
The DNA here is from genome assembly GCF_001937195.1 of Salinicola socius. Lineage (GTDB taxonomy): Bacteria > Pseudomonadota > Gammaproteobacteria > Pseudomonadales > Halomonadaceae > Salinicola > Salinicola socius. The sequence goes on from NZ_MSDO01000019.1 coordinate 111,953, forward strand.
TATGGAGCCCGGACTTTCCTCCCCCGGCAATGCCGGCGGCGACTGTCTGGCCGACTCCCAAGCGCGCAAGAATAACAGCACCCCGTAACCCTCTCAAGACAGCATTGCCGTGCGGGGCAAATGCGTTCACCGATCGAGCCGAACCGTCGCCCAACGCCGACACCCGCGGGCCAGGAAGCGGAGATACGCCCCCCTGTCACCTCGAAAACATCAGCTATCGACCTACGGGTCGGACTTCAGCGCCAGTGCCAGCTGATACCAATGCTTGCGTCGTCCACCGAGCACTCGCACCACGACCGCTGCCGCACTCTTCACGGCAACGCCCTCCGCCAGCATCGCCTGAATCAGGGCCGTGCCCTCGACGTCGTCGGCCGCCTCCTCACGACGGGGCGCGCCAGCCAGCATGACCACGAACTCACCCCGCGCCTGATCGGGATCTTCGTCCATGATTCTCAGCAGCTCGGTGGCAGAGCCATCGAGCAATGTCTCGAAAGTCTTGGTCAGCTCGCGTGCCAGCACCACCTGACGCTCGCCGACCACCGCAGCGATATCCTCGAGCAGATCGCGAATCCGATGAGGCGACTCATAAAAGACTCGCGTTTCTTCCCGTGACGCACCCGCCTCCAGCTGTTTTCGACGCGCGCCGGACTTGGCCGCCAGAAAGCCTTCGAAAGTAAACCGATCCGTCGGCAGGCCGGCCGCACTCAACCCCGCGACCAGCGCGCAAGGGCCAGGAATCGGCACTACGCGACAGCCCGCTCGACGAAGCTCGCGAACCAGGACGAAGCCCGGGTCGGAGATCAAGGGGGTTCCGGCGTCGCTGACCAGCGCCAGCTGCGCGCCGTCGGCCAGACGCTTTCTCAGTTGGTCGACACGTGCCGCCTCATTGTGTTCGTGCAGCGAAATCAGCGGACGCTCGATGCCCAGATGCCGAAGCAGACGCTGCGTGTGGCGCGTGTCTTCAGCAGCGATCGCATCGACCTCGGAAAGAATCCGGCCAGCCCTGGCGCTCAAGTCTTCAAGATTCCCAATCGGCGTAGCGACCACGTACAATACGCCTTCCTTTGTCTCGTTCATTCGGTACCATCCGGATTGACATGCATTCACATCGATGACCGCCGCTGGCAGACTCGATGTTCAGTTCGGCAAGGAAGCCTCCGCGGGGCGGCGAGGGCCGTTCGTCATGGGCTGCAAGACTTCAGCGGAACAGGAACGGGCCGGCGCTGCGGGCAACGCTCGCGAGAATCGTCTCTTCGACAATCGAATCATCGATGACCGAGCGGAACGGCCACCGACGATCAGGCCAGCGATGATCAGGCCAGCGATGATCGACTTATCGATGAGCGGTGCCGACAGCGCCAGACCTCTCAACAAGTAAAGGGAAAGACATTATGCGTTACGCGCTGCGGCGACTTCTCCTGCCTCTGGCGGCCACCCTGGTGCTGGCAGGCTGTGCCGGTCAGAACATGATGCAGGGCAGCAGCGGCCCGAGCGCCCAGGAGCTGCTCGAACAGGCCCAGGGTCAGAGCGGCCAGCAGGCTGCGGCTTCCCGCCTCGAAGCGGCAGATATCCTAGCACGCCAGGGCGACACGGCGCAGGCGCTCCAGATCGCCGGCCAGATCGACAGCAGCCAGCTCGACAGCGGCCAACGGGTCCGCTGGGCCATGGTGCTATCGGATAGCGCACTGGCGGAGAAAGATGGCCAGAGCGTCATCCGTGCCACCGATATCCTCGACAGCACGACCGAGCTGTCCACCGATGACCGGCAGACGCTGCGCTATCGTCGAGGCATGGCGCTGAGCATGATCGGCGAACCGGAAGCCGCGGCTAGGCTGCTGATCGATCTGCAGCGGAACAACGCGCCCTACGAGCTGAACGATGATATCTGGACACCGCTATCCAGCTTGAGTCCGCCCGCGCTGAACGCCCTGGCCGCAACGGGTAACGATCCGATCACCCAGGGCTGGGTGGATCTGGCTCGACTCTACCGCACCAGCGGTGGCGATATTTCCAACCTGTTCGATCGCCTGGATCAGTGGCGCAGCCGCTATCCGGATCATCCGGCCAATCGTCGGCTTCCCAAGGATCTGTCGGCGTTGCGTCAGCTCGAAGGCAATGAGATCGATCGGATCGCGGTGTTTCTGCCAAGCAGCGGTCCGCTGGCCAACATCGCCTCGGCGATCCGACAGGGCCTGGAGACCCGTGCCAGCGACGCGAGAAATCAGGGGGAGCGCACCCCCGGACTGACCTTCATCGATTCCAGCCAGCAGAACATCGACGCCCTCTATGCCCAGGCGACGATGAGCGGCGCCCAGGCAGTGATCGGCCCCCTCGACAAGGACAAGGTCAGCGAGCTCGAGACCCGCAGCGACGTCCCCCTGCCCACGCTCGCTCTCAACTACGGCGAGCATCCGCGCAACCAGGCGACCAACCTGTTCCAGTACGGCCTATCGGCGGAGGACGAAGCGCGCCAGGTCGCCCAGCGCGCCTATCTCGACGGTCACCATCGGGCCGGCATCATGGTGCCCGACAACGAGTGGGGATCGCGCATTCTGGCGGCGTTCCGCCAGACGTGGGAGAGCGATGGCGGCAGCGTCGCCTCGGTCGTCAGTTACGACCCTTCCGGCTCGGTCGCCACGGCAGTGCGCAATCTGCTCAACAGCGATCCCTCCAGCATGGACATGCTGTTCCTGCTGGCACTGCCCAGCTACGCCCGCCAGGTGCCGCCGACGCTGGATTTCTACTACGCCAGCAACCTGCCCATCTACGCCACTTCCCATCTCTACGAGGGTACGCCACAACCTCGGGCCGACCATGACCTGAACGGCGTACAGTTCCTCGACATCCCCTGGATGATCCCGGATGCGGCCGTTGGCGGCACCGACGCCTTGCCTTTCGCCTCCACCTACCAACAGCTCGTGGGGGAAGGTGACCCCGGCCTGCTCAAGCTCAATGCCATGGGCGTCGACGCTTACGAACTGGCCCGCCGCCTGCCGCTGATCCAGGCGTTGCCAAACACCCAGATCTTCGGCGCGACCGGCACGCTGCAGGCTCGCGACGATGGCCGTATCCAGCGCAAGCTGCCATGGGCACTGTTCCAGTCCGGATCGCCGCAACCACTACTGACGACATCTCCCTCGACATCGACCGACTCGCTGCCGAAGCCTGAAGACGGCGCTGCCAACGCGACACCGCAAAGCACTCGGAACTCGTCCAATAGCGATCTGAACGGATTCGCGATGGATGCCGACGATGACAACGCCAACTGATCGCCCGAATCCAGCCAACCGGGCACCCGCGCCCCATCGACGGCAACTCGGTCAGCAGGTCGAACAGGCCGCTGCCCGCTGGCTCGAGACGCAGGGATTGACGCTGATTGCCAGCAACCAGCATGCCAAGGGTGGCGAGATCGATCTGGTGATGCGGGATGGCGATAATCTGGTATTCGTCGAGGTGCGCCACCGACAACGCACGGACTATGGCGACCCGCTGGAGACGATCACCCTCGCCAAACAGCGCCGCATCATCAAGGCCGCGCGTTTTTATCTTCATGCGCAGCGGCTATCATGCCCCTGCCGCTTCGACGTCGTCGGCGTAACCGGAAGCCTTCCCAAGCTCGAATTCGACTGGATTCGCGCCGCCTTCGACGCATATTGACCCAGGCCCTAATAGGCAGCCCATGGATTTTCAGACACGCATACTCGACCTGTTCAACGCCAGCATCGACACCAAGACCTACGCCAGCGAGGTATTGCCGCCGTTCATCGAAGTCGCCAGCCAGATGATGGTTCAATGTCTGGTCAGCGAGGGCAAGATACTTGCCTGCGGCAATGGCGGAAGCGCCGGCGATAGTCAGCATTTTTCTTCCGAGCTGCTCAATCGCTTCGAGCGCGAGCGCCCCAGCTTGCCGGCATTGGCGCTGACGACCGACACCTCGACCCTGACATCGATTGCCAACGATTACAGTTACAACGACGTCTTTTCGAAGCAGATCCGCGCCCTTGGCCAGCCCGGCGATATCCTGCTGGCGATCTCCACCAGCGGCAACTCGGCCAATGTGGTTCAGGCGATCCAGGCCGCCCACGATCGGGAAATGTGTGTCGTCGCATTGACCGGACGCGACGGCGGAGACATGGCCTCTCTGCTTGGCCAGGAGGACTGCGAGATTCGCGTCCCCGCCACCTCCACCGCACGAATTCAGGAAGTTCACCTCTTGGTCATTCACTGTTTGTGTGATCTGATCGACCAACAGCTTTTTGGCAGCAACGAGTGAGACTTATGAAGAAGACCCTGATCGTTTCCTCATGCCTGATCGGCCTGCTGACCCTTGGCGGATGCGCCACCAGCGGCAACCAGGATGAGAACTACGCCGAACGCACGCCCGGCGCCAAAGTCGAAGACAGCAATATTCAGAGCAAGATCTTCGATGCGCTCAATGCCGCGGACGCCCGCTACGGCGATGCCCACGTCAACGTCGATAGCTACAACAGCAATGTGCTGCTGACCGGGCAGGTGCCCAGCGATGATCTCAAGCAGCGTGCCACCGAGATCGCCCGCGACGTCCGCAGCGTGCGTCAGGTGCATAACGAACTGATGGTCTCGGCCAACACGCCGGTCAGTCAGCGCATGACGGACACCTGGATTACCGGTCGCATCAAGGCCAACATCGTTGCCAACGAGGACCTGGACGCCAATCTGATTCGCGTGATCACCGAGAACGGTACGGTCTACCTGATGGGCCTGGTCACACAGCAGCAGGCCAGCGAAGCCACTGCCGCCGCCTCCGGCGTGGGCGGTGTCCAGCGCATCGTCAAGGTATTCGAATACCTCAACTGAGCCTCTGAACTCGAGACCCGTGGCTGCAAAAAGGCCCGGAATGGAAAAGGGCCCGGAATGGAAAAGCCGCTGCCGAATCGAATTCGGCAGCGGCTTTTTGCTTTTGGGATACCCTCGCTCCGGCTAGCGCCACGCCGGGCAAGGGTAAAGCTGGACAGCGAAAACCTATTTGACGATACGCAGCGACGGCTTGCCTTTTTCGGGACGAGTCGGCGCCTCGTCATCCCGCTCATCATCGACAGATTCGGTCGACTCGGGAGAACGGCTTTCCGCGCGGTTCTCGACACTTTCCAGTGTCGGGCGACCCTCGTCTTCCAGCGCCGCCTCTTCTTCGCCGGAGAAGTTAGGCATGACCGGCTCCTGACCGAAGACCATACCCACGCCGTTTTCACGCGCATAGATAGCGATCAAGGCATCCATCGGTACCACGACCTGCATCGGCTGACCGCTGAAACGCGCCCCGAAGGTGACCGCCGCATTGTCGATCGCCAAATCGCGCACGGCGGCCGGTGCGATATTCAGCACGATCTGACCATTCTGCACGAACTGCTGTGGCACCTTGACGTCGGGCTTCCCGGCATCGACCACGATATACGGCGTTTGCTCGTTATCCAGCAACCACTCATAAAGAGCTCTTGCCAGATAGGGACGGCTAGTCAGCATGTCATCTCCTTTCAGGCAGCTTACGACAAGTGCCGCTCAGCTACGCATCTCACGTTCGGATTCGGATAGCGCCACCTTGAAAGCGTCACGCGCGAAGACCCGCTCCATGTAGTCCATCAACGGAGCGACCTGCTTTTCCGGCAGCTCGACGCCCAGCGCCGGCAACCGCCACAGGATCGGCGCGATGCAGCAATCCACCAGCGTGAACTCTTCACTCATGAAGAACGGCATGTCTTCGAAGATCGGCGAGATACCGGCCAGACTCTCGCGCAATTCCTTGCGCGCCTTCTCGGCGTCCTTCTTGGAGCCCTGCTGGATCTGCTCGACCAAAGGGCACCACTCTCGCTCGATGCGATGCATCCACAGCCGACTCTGCGCACGCGCCACCGGATAGACCGGCAACAACGGCGGATGCGGGAAACGCTCATCGAGATATTCCATCATGACCTTGGACTCGTAAAGTACCAGGTCGCGATCCAGCAGCGTGGGAACGCTGTTGTAGGGATTCAGATCCGCCAGCTCAGCGTTGTGCTCGTCGGCCGAGACGTCCAGGATATCGACGGCCACGCCCTTTTCCGCCAACACGATTCTGACGCGATGGCTGAAATGATCCTCACTGCCTGAGTAAAAGATCATCGACGATCGCTTGGCCACTACACCCATGAAACTTTCCTCGAATTAATTCAACGACCAATGGTAACACGGCGGGCAACCCGACCGGGGCCTCACCATGACCATGGAGAGCTCGATGGCTCACCCGCCATATCCCAACGACAAAACGCCCGACTGATAAGTCGGGCGTTGAGCGCAGAGGTGATCCCGAAAGATCAGCGCTTGGAGAACTGCGGACGACGACGAGCTTTGCGCAGACCCACTTTCTTACGCTCGACTTCACGAGCATCGCGGGTCACGTAGCCGGCTGCACGCAGCGGACGACGCAGGTCTTCGTTGTAAACCATCAGCGCGCGGGTGATACCGTGACGAATCGCGCCGGCCTGAGAGGAGCCGCCGCCACCCTTGACCGTGACGACGACGTCGAACTGGCCAGTCGTTTCGGTCAGTTCCAGCGGCTGGCGCACGACCATCTGTGCGGTAACGCGGCCGAAGAACTCACCCAGTTCACGATCGTTGACGGTGATCTTGCCGGAGCCCGGCTTGAGAAACACGCGAGCGGTAGAAGTCTTGCGACGCCCGGTGCCGTAATACTGTTGTGCCATGACGGTTACCCTCAGATGTTCAGTTCTTGCGGCTGCTGCGCGGCGTGCGGATGCTCGGTACCGGCATACACCTTGAGCTTGGCGTGCATGGCACGACCCAGCGGACCTTTAGGCAGCATGCCCTTGACGGCGCCTTCGATGACTCGCTCCGGCGCGTGGTCGATCAACTTCTCGAACGACATGGTGCGCAGACCACCCGGGTAACCGGTGTGACGGTAATAAGTCTTGGCTTGCGCCTTGTTACCGGTCACGTGCACCTTCTCGGCGTTGACCACGACGATGTAGTCGCCGGTGTCGACGTGCGGGGTGTATTCCGGCTTGTGTTTGCCGCGCAAGCGGCGTGCGATTTCTGTCGCCAGACGACCGAGCGTCTTGCCCGATGCATCAACGACATACCAATCGCGCTGCACGGTATGCGGCTTGGCACTGAACGTCTTCATGAGTGTTTCACCAAATAAACGTATTTGGGCGTCGAAGCGAACGCTTCTCGGCCATCCCTATTTTTCTTGGGTTACTCGTCCGGAGCGAGCTGCGGGGCAGCTGCCGTTCGGTCGGTAACGGTGCGAAGAGCGCGCATTGTACACGAGCCTTTGGGACGGCGAAAGATCGACTTGCGATCTGTAGAGACGATCTTCGCGCCGGCCCCGCTTCTCGCCACCTGCTGTTGTCGCTCCCTCTTTCATTCTCAAGCATTGCGGAACGCACCCCGGACTTCAGGGCTTGTGCGCCAGCGCCAGGTAATCGCGGGACTGCATCTCCTGCAGACGAGACAACGTCCGCTCGAATTCGAAACCGAGGTTCCCGCCCGTGTAAAGCGACTCGACCTCGGTCTCCGCGGAGAGCAGCAACTTGACCGCACGGTCGTAGAATTCATCGACCATGCTGATGAAGCGCCGGGCCTGATCGTCGGTGCCTGCGCCCATCCTTGGCACACTGGACACCAACACCGTGTGAAATTCCCGCGACAGCTCGATGTAGTCGTTCTGACTGCGCGGCCCGTCACAGAGCATCTTGAAGTCGAACCAGACGACGCCTTCATGCAGCCGACGGGCTTTCAGCTCACGATGGTTGATCGTCAAAGGTGCATTCTCTTTTCCCTCGTTGCCGGCCACCGAGCGAAAGCTTTTCGCCAGCAGCTGCTCGGCCTCGGCATCGAGCGGCGAGTGAAATATCTCGACCTGCTCGAGAGCCCGCAGGCGATAATCCACGCCGGAATCGACGTTGACCACCTCGCAGTGGCGCTTGAGCAGATCGATCGCCGGCAGGAACCGGGTCCGCTGCAGGCCATCCTTGTAGAGATCGTCGGGAACGATATTGGAAGTCGCCACCAGCACCACGCCCTGGGCGAAAAGTGCCTCCATGAGGTTGCCCAGGATCATCGCATCGGTGATGTCCTTGACGTAGAACTCGTCGAAGCAGATGACCCGCGCCTCGGCGGCGAACGTGGCCGCGATCTGCGTCAACGGATTCTTCTCACCCTTGTGCGCCTCGAGTTCACGATGCACACGTTGCATGAAACGGTTGAAATGCGTGCGCATCTTGCGATCGAACGGCAACGACTCGTAGAACACGTCGACCAGGTAGGTCTTGCCGCGCCCCACGCCGCCCCAGAAATAGAGCCCCATGACCTGCGGTTTGCCGGGCGCCTCGGGCTCCGCGGCCTTGCGCTTGCCGAAAAGACCCGCAACTTTCGAGAGCGCAGACTCGCCGGAGACGGTGGCGGACGGCTTGGGTGCGGGCGTTCGCTGAAGATCGTCGTACAGGCGCTGCAGATGTTTGACGGCGTTCTCCTGCGCGGCGTCGTGACTGAAGTCATCGCGCTCGAGATCGGCGCGGTAGCGTGACATCGGCGTCATGGCATGCGGATGTGACGTCGCGGACTGGGGAGAACTCATGGCGGTATCGTGACCTCATGTCGAAACAGGTGGCGGCATTATACCCTCCGACGAAAGTCTTGACAGCGGCAACCAGACAAGGAAGGTTTGACCCGGTAACCGAACGGGTCGATATAATGGCCCCGCACTGATCTTACGTAGCGATCTTGTGCACCGGGCAAAGAGACAGGTCGTGCCAGTCACGACAACAAGGAGCGCAATGTGAACGAAAGCAATATCGACTGGATTCTGGCAATCGCCTGCTTTCTGGCGGGCATCGGTATCGGCGCCCTTTGTTATCACCTGCTGAACGCCAATGTGGCCCGCAATCAGAAAGTGCGCCAGCGCCTGGCAGAGACCGAGCTGGAGCTCAATCAGGTCAAGGATGCCCTCAACGATCATTTCGCCAAGGTCGCCGATCTGGCCTCCAGCATTCAGCGCCAGAGCCATGATCTCGAGCAGCATCTCATCCACGGTGCCGACAAGCTGGTCGACGATCTCAAGCTCAAACGCCGACTGCACGGCAACCAGGACGAGAGCGAAGAGGTCGACGCGCCACAGGTCCCGCGTGACTACGCCGATGGTACGGGCGGCACGCTGGCCGAGGATTACGGCATTCGCCAACGCAAGACGGCCGAACAACAGGACGGCACGCTGCAACCCCCCCGCTACTGACAACGACTGTCTCGCCGTTCAGTTCCTCACGACCCGTCCCCGGCCGAACCGGGCTAACGACGGGTCTGCGGGAAACGCCTCATGCCGGGTTGTCGATATCCACGAAGCGATGCTCGATGCCAAAACGCGCTTTCAGCCATTCGCCCAAGGCCTCAATACCGTCACGCTCGGTGGCGTGATGTCCCGCTGCCAGATAGGTGATGCCCATCTCGCGTGCCATGTGCGTGGTGCGCTCGGAAATCTCGCCGGAGATGAACGCATCGGCGCCCGCCTCGGCCGCCATCGGCAACATGTCCTGAGCGCCACCGGTACACCAGGCGACGCTATGGACGACGCCGGCATGTCCCTCGATCAACGTCGGCACGCGACCCAGCGCCCGTTCGACGCGTGCAGCCAGCGCCTGGCTATCGAGCGAGGTATCCGGCTGCCCCATCCACAGCAAGCCCTGCCCGAGCTCACCGTCGAGACAGCGCTCCGCACTGAACCCCAGGCGCCGGCCCAGCAAGGCGTTGTTGCCCAGCGAGATGTGCGCGTCCAGCGGCAAGTGATAGGCGAGCAGATTGAGATCGTGGTGCAACAGGGTGGCAAACCGGCGCCGCTTCATCCCCGTCACGCTGACCGGCTCGTTCTTCCAGAAATAGCCGTGGTGCACCAGCACCGCATCGGCTTCCCAGGCCACCGCTTCGTCGAGCAATGCCTGGCAAGCCGTGACCCCGGTCATGACCCGACCGATCGACTCCCGCCCCTCGACCTGCAGTCCATTGATCGTGTAATCCTTGAACGCGTCGATACGCAGCTCCGTATCGATCGCCTCTTGTAGCGTCTGCCGCGAAATCATGTTGGCTCCCAGCCAAAAGCATTGCTGAATGTTACACTTAGGCCACGTATCGCCATCACGCCACCTCCTCATCGGACGATCGGAATGGGCATGCGACCCCTGAATATGTAGCGTCATCGAATGTCGCGAAATCGTCCGAATTCCAGTCTAAGGACCCAGCCCATGCGTCGCCACCTAGCCGCCTACCTGTGGCCCGCCCTCTGCGGCATTCTGCTCGCGGTCGTGTTGCTCTACACGTTCCCGTCACTGCTGGGTCGCGAGCCATCCGGCAGAGAGACCGCACCCGAGGTGATCGACGCGCCGGCGCTGAATCGTCACGAAGGGCCGGTCAGCTACTCCCAAGCGGTCAATCGTGCCGCCCCTGCGGTAGTCAACGTCTACTCTTCTCGCGTCGTCGACACCAGCCAGCACCCCTTGATGTCGGACCCCTTCTTTCGGCAGTTCTACGGCAAGAACATGCCACAGCGCCAGCGCATGCTGTCGAGCCTCGGATCCGGGGTGGTGGTCAGCGAAGAGGGTTATATCCTGACCAACAACCACGTCATCAGCGACGCCGATCAGATTCAGGTCGCGCTGCGGGATGGCCGCGAAGCCATCGCTCGGGTGATCGGCACCGACCCCGACAGTGATCTGGCAGTGCTCAAGATCGATATGGACAATCTGCCGGTCATCAAGTTGAGCGACTCGGAAGATATCGCCATCGGCGACGTCACGCTGGCGATCGGCAATCCGTTCGGCGTCGGCCAGACCGTGACCATGGGCATCATCAGCGCCACCGGGCGAGACCATCTCGGCTTGAGCCGGTATGAAGATTTCATCCAGACCGATGCTGCCATCAATCCGGGCAACTCGGGCGGCGCCCTGGTGGATGCCAACGGCTCGCTGATCGGCATCAACACCGCGATCTTCTCCCGCTCCGGCGGTTCCCAAGGCATCGGGTTCGCGATTCCCGCCAACCTGGCGCGCGACATCCTGGAAGACATCGTGACACAGGGACGGGTCATCCGTGGCTGGCTGGGCATCGACGCGCAGCAGATGACCCCGGATCTGGCATCGTCGTTCGGTCTCAAGACACTGAGCGGGGTGATTGTCGCCAACGTCGTCCCCGACGGGCCCGGTGACGAAGCAGGGCTGCGCCCCGGCGACATCCTGCTGGCGATCGACGGCAAACCGATCCTCGATCCGCGGGAAACCCAGGTCGACATCGCCGAGATACCGCCCGGTACCCAGCTGCCGCTGACGATCGTGCGAGGCGGCGAAAAACGCGAGGTGACGCTGAATGTCGGCGAGCGCCCGCAGCCAGCCGAAGCCGCCGATAGCTCGCCCCAACAAACGGACCCCGCACCGGAAGCGGGAACCGCGCCGGGAGCCGACGATCCGGGCGCACCAGCGCCTGACGCAGAGGCCGATGGCGATGGCGATGGCGATGGCGATGGCGATGATGGTGCCACCAGCGCCGGCACCGATCCGTAGCGGCGACCACCAGCCATAAACGAAATCGCCGCCCCAAAGAGGAGGCGGCAATCTCGCTTCGTGCTGGATGATCAACGTTTCAGGCGGTTCTCGGCCGAGCGGGCATGGGCGGTCAGCGACTCCCCTCGCGCCAGCACCGAGGCGGTCCGCCCCAGCGTGTCGGCGCCTTCCGGCGAGCACTGGATCAGCGAAGAGCGCTTCTGGAAATCGTAGACGCCCAGCGGCGACGAGAAACGCGCAGTGCCCGAGGTCGGCAGCACGTGATTGGGACCGGCACAGTAGTCGCCCAGCACCTCGGCGGTATAGCGCCCCATGAAAATGGCGCCGGCGTGACGTACGCCCTCCGCCATCGCCTGCGGTGCTTCCACGGAAAGCTCCAGGTGCTCCGGGGCGATGCGGTTGATCAGCTCGACCGCCTGCTCGGGCCCTTCACAGAGGATCAGCGCGCCGCGCCGCGCCAGCGATTCGCGAACGATCGCCTCGCGCTCCAGAGTCGGCAGCAGCCGCTCGATGGATGCCTCAACCGCCGCCAGATGTTCCGCGTCCCAACTGACGAGAATGGCCTGGGCGTCTTCATCGTGCTCGGCCTGGGAAAACAGATCCATCGCCAGCCAGTCCGGATCGGTGCCGCCGTCGGAAACGACCAGGATCTCGGAGGGCCCCGCAATCATGTCGATACCGACCTGCCCGAACACCGCTCGCTTGGCCGTGGCGACATAGATATTGCCCGGACCGACGATCTTGTCGACCCGGGGCACGCTCTGGGTCCCGTAGGCCAACGCGGCCACGGCCTGAGCGCCGCCCAGCGCGAAAACCCGATCGACACCGGCAAGGTGCGCCGCGGCCAGCACCAGCTCATTGACGATGCCATCCGGGGTCGGCACCACCATCACGATCTCGCGGACACCGGCCACGTGGGCCGGCACGGCGTTCATCAATACGGAAGACGGATAAGCAGCCTTGCCACCGGGCACGTAGATACCGACCCGGTCGAGCGCCGTCACCTTCTGCCCCAGCACGGTCCCGTCGGGTTCGCTGTACTGCCAGGACTCCGGCTTCTGGCGCTCGTGATAGAGCCGGATGCGCTCGGCAGCGTGCTGCAGCGCCTCGCGCTGTTCCGTCGGCACGTTCGCGAACGCCGCTTCGAGCCGCTCGGCCCCGATCGTCAACTCCGACATGGCGGTCGCGGAGAGACGATCGAAGCGATTGGTGTACTCGATCACGGCGTCATCGCCGCGCTGACGAACGGCGGCAATGATCTCCGCCACCCGGGAACCGATCTCGTGATCGGAAACCCCTTCCCAGGCCAGCAGTGACGCGAGACGGGTGTCGAAATCAGTGTCCCGCGTGGCGAGGCGGGCAATGGTAGTCATTTGACTCATTCAAGCATTCTCCAGGTTCGACCGACCCCGGCCATCGGCAGGCAATAGAAACGCCTTTCCGTCATGAACGCTACTCCAGCACCTGACCGAAACCGGAGGCGTGCACTCCACACGCCTCGATGTCGGCATCACTCAGGCCGGAAGACGCGCCGTCACGGCCTGGCGCAGGCGTTCGATCAGCGGCCTCAGCCGCTCGTGCTTCATCGTCATCGATGCCTTGTTGACCACCAGGCGGGTACTGATGTTCTCGATCAATTCGCGAGGCTCCATGCCATTGGCCCGCAGGGTATTGCCGGTATCCACGATATCGACGATCTCATCTGCCAGGTTCATCAACGGCGCCAGCTCCATCGCCCCGTACAGCTTGATCACCTCGGCCTGGATGCCCTGCTCTGCATAGTAACGGCGTGCCACGTTGACGAACTTCGTCGCGACTCGTCGCTTGGCATGCGCTGGCTGTGCGCCCACGATACCGGCCGTCATCAGACGACAGCGAGAGATGCCGAGATCGAGCGGTTCATAGAGCCCTTCGGCGCCATGCTCCAGCAGGACGTCCTTGCCCGCAACGCCCAGATCGGCTGCACCCAGCTGGACGTAGGTCGGCACGTCCACCGCGCGAATGACGACCAGTTTGACATCGGGCAGGTTGGTATCGAACAGCAGCTTGCGACTCCTGCCGAAATCGTCTGCCGGCGTGATACCGGCATCCGCCAGTAACGGCAGGGTCTCTTCGAGGATACGGCCCTTTGACAGGGCCAGGATCAGTTGATTGCTCATGTCATCAGCCGTCACTTAACCCGGCACGCGACGAATGCGCGCACCCAGTAGCTGCAATTTCTCTTCGATGCACTCGTAACCGCGGTCGATGTGATAGATCCTGTCGACCATCGTCTCCCCCTGCGCCAGCATCGCGGCAATGACCAGGCTCGCCGACGCTCGCAGATCCGTCGCCATCACCGGCGCACCCGACAGCTTCTCGACGCCGGTCACCACTGCCGTGTTGCCCTCGAGCGCAATGTGGGCACCCATGCGGTTGAGCTCCTGCACATGCATGAAACGGTTTTCGAAGATGGTCTCGACGACCGTACCGGTGCCCTCGGCGACCGCATTCAACGCCACGAACTGCGCCTGCATGTCGGTGGGAAACGCCGGATACGGAGCCGTACGCAGGTTGACGGCCTTGGGCCGGCGCCCGCCCATGTCGAGCTCGATCCAATCCTCACCGGTAGTAATGGTCCCCCCGGCTTCCTCGAGCTTGGCGAGCACCGCCTCGAGAATGTCGGCACGCGTCTTGCGCACCCGGACCCGCCCACCGGTCGCGGCGGCGGCGACGAGAAAGGTGCCGGTTTCGATACGATCCGGCATTACGTCATAGTGGCAACCGTGAAGACGCTCGACACCCTCGATGGTGATGGTATCGGTGCCCTGTCCGCGGATATCGGCGCCCATGGCGATCAGGCATTCGGCCAGGTCGACCACTTCCGGCTCGCGGGCGGCATTTTCCAGTACCGTCGTACCGTCGGCCAGCGTGGCGGCCATCAGCAGATTCTCGGTACCGGTGACGGTGACGGTGTCGAAAAAGATCGTGGCGCCCTTGAGTCGACCATCGACGCGGGCGCGAATGTAGCCGCCCTCGACGGTGATTTCGGCACCCATCGCCTCGAGTCCGCGGATATGCAGATCGACCGGCCGGGAGCCGATGGCGCAACCGCCCGGCAGCGACACGTCGGCGGTACCGAAGTGCGCCAGCAGCGGGCCGAGCACCAGAATCGAGGCCCGCATCTTCTTGACCAGTTCGTAGGGCGCATGACAGTCACGCACCTGCGAGCCGTCGATCTGGATGCTCATTTTCTCGCCCATGACCGGCTCGATGCCCATCCGGCCGAGCAGTTCCAGCGTCGTGGTGATGTCCTGAAGATGTGGCAGATTGCCGATGGTGACGGGCTCGTCGGCGAGCAGCGTCGCCGCCAGGATCGGCAGGGCGGAATTCTTCGCGCCGCTGGCCCAGACCTCGCCGTCGAGCGGCCCGTTACCGGTGATGATCAGCTTGTCCATGAAGGTTCGCTATAGAATCGAGAAAGATGACCGGCCTGAAAGGCGCAGGACGAGGATCAGGCGCTGACATTCTCCGGCGCCGTTTCCCACTGTGAGGGGGTATAAGTCTTGATGGTGATGGCGTGCAGTGCGCCCGAGGCGATTTCACCCGACAGCGCGCCGTAAATCAGCTGCTGGCGCTTGACCGGGCTCATGCCGCCGAAGACCTCTCCCACGGCGATCACCTGGAAGTTGCAGCCTTCACCCTGAATATGGAATTCACAGCCGTCGAGCTGGCTTTCGAGGCGGCTTTTGACATCGCTGGGTTGCATGGAATCAGGCTCCCTTGTGACGACTGCGCAGAATGCGCAGGGAAAGCGCCACATGGTAGCGGAAAGCGCCCCGTCTTGGCGATCTTGGCGGCATGCAAAAACGTCGCAAGCTGTCGATCGGACGAGGCCGACGACGGGGAACTAGCGCTCGATCGACGCCGTGGCCGACTCAGATTCGACGCAGGTCGTCTCGACGGCCGGCAGCAGCGGCGCCAGTTCGGTGATATCCATCAGCCGCTTCAGCGCCAGCGACAGCGATACACGCTGCAGGCTCAGCGAGTGGTGCTGCACGCTGCGCACCCACACCAGCAACACGCTCAGCACTGCACTGCTGGCAACCTGAATGCCGGTCAGATCGAAGGAGACCTCGGTCTGCGGCGGCTGCTCCGCCAGCCAGTGTCGACCCGCCTGGGCAAGCGGGCCGGCACTGTCGAAGTCTGCCTCGCCGCGAATCGTCAGCACATGACCATCGACGATTTCCAGCGTGGCATCATCGCGTTCGAGCAGTAGCGTCACGCGTCGCTGCCCTTCTCGAGTTCATCGGTGCCGACTTCCGGCGCCCAGTTGTCGATCACGGCATCGATGTCACGATTGTTGTCGCGCATCGACTGATCGAACTGATTGCGGAACGTCAGCCCCAGGTTGATACCGTTGACGATGACGTTGATGACCTTCCACTGCCCGTCACTCTGACGCAGCGTAAAATCGACCGGGTAGGTTTTCCCATTGGTGGAGACGACCTCCATGGGCACCGACGCCTGATCGTCATAGCGTCCCGCGTTTTCGTTCTCCTTCACGCGAAGCGTCTGATAGTCGAACGTCACCAGGCCTCTGGCATAGGTATCGATCAGGGTCTTGCGGAACACATTGACGAACTTGGAACGCTGCTCCGGCGTGGCACCACGGAAGTAACGGCCCATCACGCTGGCACCGATGTAGCGGAAGTCGGCAACTTCCGCCATGTTGGTATCCACCAGCTTGGCAAGCTCGCCCTCGTGCTGGGCGTAGTAGCCCTTCTTGCCTTCCAGCTCGGACATCAGCGAATCCACGCTCTGCTGGATGACCTGGGTCGGAGACTGCTGCGCCTGGGCCACAGGAGCCACGCTCGCCAGACACATCGCGACGAGCGCCAGGGCCGCCATCCAGGCGCCCCGCATTCCGGTATCACGTTTGGCAGTGCGGGCATGCCGCGCGAAAGTCATTTTCATCATCGACTCCTTGTCTGTGATCAACTTGCCTTGAGCTGAGCCGGCCGGGCTCACTTGGCCATATTCGACACGAACTGCTGGATGAGCTCCTCCAGCACCAGCGCCTGCTGGGTGTCGTGGATGACGTCGCCGTCATGCAGCATATCCGGCGCACCGCCCACGGTCAGCCCGATGTACTGCTCGCCCAGCAGCCCGGCGGTGAGTATCGCCGCCGTACTGTCGTTGGAAAGCTTGCCGTCGTATGCCGAGTCCAGTTGCATGGTGACCTTGGCGTCGAACCACTTCGGATCGAGCTCGATATCGGTCACCTTGCCGATGCGCACGCCGGACATGGTTACCTTGGCCTGGGGTCGCAGCCCGCCGATATTGGCGAAGTTGGCAGTCAACGTGAAAGTGTCGTTGGGTACACCCACGCCCAGGCCACTGACGCGCAGACCCAGGAACACCAGCCCCAGAATACCTGCCAGCATGAACATGCCGACGCCCAGTTCCAACCAGTTGTTGCGCTTCATCCGAGGTCTCCAAACATCAACGCGGTGAGCACGAAATCGAGGCCCAATACCGCCAGCGAGGCGTATACCACCGTCCGGGTGGTCGCGCGCGAAATACCTTCCGAGGTGGGAATCAGATCATAGCCCTGAAACACCGCGATCCAGGTCACGACCAGACCGAACACCAGGCTCTTGATCATGCCATTGAGCACATCGCCGACGAAGTCGACGCTATCCTGCATATTGCTCCAGTAGGAACCCTGGTAGACGCCAAGCCAGTCGACGCCCACCAGGTACCCGCCCCAGATACCGACCACGCCGAACATCACCGTCAGGATGGGCAACGAGACGAAGCCCGCCCACAGCCGGGGGGCGACGATGCGCCGCAACGGGTCGACGCCGATCATTTCCATGCTGGTGAGCTGTTCGGTCGCTTTCATCAGACCGATTTCGGCGGTCAGCGCCGAGCCTGCGCGCCCGGCGAACAGCAATGCGGCGACCACCGGGGCGAGCTCGCGAACCAGCGACAACGCCACCATCTGTCCCAACGCCTCGTCGGCACCAAAACTCACCAGAATGGTGAAGCCCTGCAACGCCAGCACCATGCCGATGAATAGCCCCGACACCAGTACGATCGCCCCCGACATCACCCCGACGAAATGCATCTGGCGAATCCACAGATGGAACCCCTCGCGGGACGGCAGGCAGAAGATCGACTGAAACAGGAACAGCCCCGCCCTGCCGATCGAGCTCACGATATCGAGCGTTGCGCGCCCTAGCGTCGCGATATGTCGCATCATGAAAACTGCCCCGCCGGCGCCAGAATGTCATCGTAGAAGTCCGGCGCGGGATAGTGAAATGGCACCGGCCCGTCGGGCTCGCCATGCACGAACTGCCTGACGTGCGCATCGTCGTTCACGTCGAGCGTACGCGGCGTGCCGTGGGCCATGACCTGGCCGTCGGCGATGATGTAGACATAGTCTGCGATCGACAATGTCTCCTTGATGTCGTGGGACACCATCACCGCGGTCAGCCCGAGCGCCTGATTGACCTTCTTGATCAACTGCACCAGCACGCCCATCGAAATCGGGTCCTGGCCGACGAAGGGCTCATCGTAGAGCACCAGTTCCGGATCCAGCGCCACCGCGCGCGCAAGCGCCACGCGTCGGGCCATGCCGCCTGAGAGCTCCGATGGCATCAGATGTCGCGCACCGCGCAACCCGACCGCCTGAAGCTTCATCAGCACGATGTCGCGCACCATGGCGTTCGGCAATTCGGTATGCACGCGGAGCGGGAACGCGACGTTCTCGAACACGTCCAGGTCCGAGAACAGGGCGCCACTCTGGAACAGCATGCCCATGCGACGACGCAGCTTGAAAAGCGAGCGCCGCGACAGCTGGTGTACGTCCTGACCATCGATCAGCACCTGGCCACGGTCCGGTATCAGCTGACCACCGATCAACTTCAGCAGCGTCGTCTTGCCGGTCCCGCTAGGCCCCATGATGGCAGTAATCTTGCCGAGCGGAATCTGCAGGTCGACACCGCGAAAAATATCGGTATTGCCGCGGGAAAAGTGCAGATCCTTGACCTCGACCATAATCGGGTCATCCATGCAGCATCCACCAACCTTGTGAGATCAATTATCGAACATTGTATCCTAACCTTGGCGGTAGCGACCAGCAGTCGCCACCGGACGACCACGCTCGCTGCCGCACAAGGGACGAATCGGGAAACGATCAAAGGTATACTCTCACGTATTGCGCCAACCCGAGATCGCCTGGCGCCCTCAATTTCACGACTGACGTTCATGCCATGACCGATCCCCGAACCGCCACCGCCGAGACCCTGAGCGAACCCGCCACGCTGGACTTTCGTGCCAGCGCCAGGCGTACGCTGACGCTGGAACAGCAGGCTATCGGCGAACTCGTCACCAAACTCGACGCGCGTTTCGATGCCGCCTGTCGGCTGCTGCTCGCTTGCCGAGGGCGCCTCATCGTGACGGGCATGGGCAAGTCGGGCCACATCGCCCGCAAGATGGCCGCGACCCTGGCCAGCACCGGCTCGCCGGCGTTCTATGTACATCCCGGCGAGGCCAGCCACGGCGATCTCGGCATGATCACCGGCGACGATGTGGTGATCGCCCTGTCGAACTCCGGGGAAACCCAGGAGATCACAGGCCTGCTCCCGCTGTTCAAGCGTCTCGGCGCCCCACTGGTCAGCCTGACCGGCCGGCCGGGGTCGACGCTGGCACGTTATAGCGACGTGCATATCGATGTCGGCGTTTCCCGGGAAGCCTGCCCTCACGATCTGGCGCCAACCTCTTCCACCACCGCCGCCCTCGCCATGAGCGACGCCTTGGCGCTGGCTCTGCTCGAGGCGCGCGGCTTCAGCGCCGAGGACTTCGCGCTGTCCCATCCGGGCGGCACGCTCGGCAAACGCTTGCTGTTGCGTGTTGCCGACCTCATGCACGACGGCAGCCGGCTCCCCAGCGTGGCCACCGGAAGCCCGTTGCGAGAGGCACTGCTCGAGATGACGCTCAAGGGCATGGGATTCACCTGCGTGGTCGATGAACGCGGAATGCTGGCCGGGGTCTATACCGACGGAGACCTGCGGCGCACGCTCGACCAGCGTGGCGATTTCACCCTGCTTCGCGTCGATGACGTCATGACGCGCGGCGGCAAGACGGCGGCACCGGACATGCTGGCCGCTGAAGCAGTCCGGATCATGGAGGATAACCGCATCACCGCGCTGGCGGTGGTCGAGAACGGCATTCCCGTTGGCGCGCTACACATGCACGACCTGCTGAGAAGTGGCGTCATCTGACAATCCGACAGCGCGGTGGCCTGGCGCGATCGACGCGACGGACCGCATCGTCGTTCGGAAAATCGAGAGGAGAATGGCCCGACCGAGTCGGAGTCAGCCGGTTCGTCCCGGAAATCCATTCGTTATTTTGATCAGAAGGTTCCAACCGGAGCTCTTCGATCAAGTTTTTTACCAAGACAAGGAGCAACCGTGGCCAAGACAGCCAGATTTCAGTCTCCCTGGTGGCGGCGCCTCGGTCTGCTGGCGTTGCTGCTGACGCTGGGCGGTGGCCTGACCTATCTGGATCAACGCGGGGAAGACCAGAAACAGCCCACGATCGGCAACACGACCGGCGAGCCGGACTACTACCTCGAAGACGCCAGCATGACCCGCTTCGACCAGCAGGGTCGCGCCTATCAACGTCTGGAAACTCCGCGACTGGTGCATACGCCATCCGACGACATCATTCGCACCGAAAAGCCCCACGGCTATCTGACCGACGACCAGCAGCGCCAATGGCAGGTCACCAGCGACACCGGGCGGATGAGTCGAAGCGGCGAGCAGTTGACGCTGCAAGGCAATGCGCGCCTCGTACAGCCGGAGCAGGCCTGGAGCCTGGAAACCCGGACGCTGCATTACGATAATCGTGAAGCCCATGCCTGGAGTGACACCACCTCCGTGTTACGTCAGCATAGCCAGAGCATGCGCGGCGATCGCTTCGACGCCTGGATCAACGAAGACCGTATGCGTCTGACCGACAACGTGCAGGGTCACCTGCCACAGCAACCTCAGTCACAGCAACCCAAGGATCAAGGATCATGAGGCGAGAACTCGGGCAAATTCTGGTGCTGACCGCACTGGGCTTCTCCAGCCTTCCGGCCGTCGCTCTGGAAAGCGATGCCAGTGCGGCGATCGAGATCGCCGCCGATCAGCTCGAGATCGACGACCGTCAGGGCACCGCTGTCTATACCGGCGACGTCGACATGCGGCAAGGCAGCATGAACCTGAAAGCCGCCCGCGTCGACATCCAGCGGGGCGCCAACGGCCAGGTCAGCCAGGTCACCGCCAAGGGCGGTGGCGGAGAACGCGCCTACCTCGAGCAGAAGCCGGCGCCCGACGAGGATCTGGTCAAGGGTTGGGGCGACACCGTCGTCTATCATGCCGCGGAGCGTCGCGTGGAGCTGATCGGCAATGCCGAGCTGCACCAGGCCGGGGACACGTTCGACGGCGCCTACGTCGAATACTATCTCGATTCGCGCCGCATCCAGGCCCGGGCCAGCCAGGATAGCGATGGCAACAGTGACGGTCGCGTCCGCATGACGTTGACGCCACGTGACGCCTCTCCGTCGTCTCAATAGCCGCCCTGACAGTCAATCGTTCGCGCAATCTTCTCGAGCCATCGGCCAAGTCACCGTTCCAGCCATGAATTGAGCGCCGATTCGGGACCGACGCCGGTGATGACTACCGGCCCCGGATCACGTTGCGTCGCGCTGCCACAAGGATCGTAACCATGAAAACGCTAACGGCCACCAATCTGGCCAAGAGCTACAAGGGACGTCGCGTCGTCCATGATTTCAGCCTGACTCTTCGCCAGGGCAGCATCGTTGGGCTCCTCGGCCCCAATGGCGCGGGCAAGACAACGTCGTTCTACATGATCGTCGGCCTGGTCAAGGCCGATGCCGGCAGCGTCCATATCGACGAGCGGGACCTCAGCCGCGCCCCGATGCACGACCGCGCTCAGGCCGGGATCGGTTATCTGCCGCAGGAAGCCTCGATCTTCCGCAAACTGAGCGTCGCCGATAACATCATGGCGATCCTCGAGACCCGCAAGGACCTGGATCGTGCCGGACGACGCGCCCAGCTCGAGCGGCTTCTCGGCGACTTTCACATCGAGCATATTCGTGACAATCTCGGGATGAGCCTATCCGGTGGCGAGCGTCGACGCGTCGAGATCGCGCGCGCGCTGGCCACGGAGCCGGCCTTCGTGCTGCTCGATGAACCCTTCGCGGGTGTCGACCCGATCTCGGTCGGCGATATCAAGAGCATCATTCGCCAACTCCGTGACCGCGAAATCGGCGTTCTGATCACCGATCACAACGTGCGGGAGACGCTGGACATCTGCGACAACGCCTATATCGTCGGCGACGGCCAGATCATCGCCGAGGGCCGCCCGGAAGCGATCCTCGACAACCAGCGCGTTCGCGACGTCTACCTGGGTCACGAATTCCGCTTATAGTCCGCCATCCTTGCTCTCGTACGGCATGCCACCGGTGGCTGGAGTCATCCACCCCGCCATGGGTGGCATGTATATTGCATAAAACGTTGCATGTCGTTAAATCAACCAGTAACGTAACGTTTCTCTCGTTGATCGTGACGCCCCTTCTCCCATGTCCATGAAGCCCTCGCTGCAACTTAGAGTCGGCACCCAGTTGACCATGACGCCTCAGCTTCAGCAGGCGATTCAACTGCTTCAGCTGTCGACGCTCGATCTATGCCAGGAGATTCAGCAAGCGCTCGAGTCCAATCCGATGCTGGAGCTGGAGGAGCCGTATGAGGAACTCGAGAGTTCGGAGACCCAGGAGGACGAGTGGGCCACCGATATCCCCGACGAATTGACGCTCGACAGCGACTGGAGCGACACCTACCAGGACGCTACCGCCGGCGCGCTGGGCAACGGTAGCGGCAGCGAAGACGCACCAGATTTCGATCGCAACGCCGCCGCCGTCGGGCTCCACGACCATCTGCTGTGGCAACTGGCGATGGGCGATTTCGATGACCGCGAGCGGGAGCTGGGTGAGTGCCTGATCGACGCGATCAATGACGACGGCTACTTCATCGGTTCGCTCGACGAGCTGACGATCAGTCTCCGCGCCCAGCGCAGCGACAGCATCAGCACGGCCGATCTCGAACACATGCTGATGCGACTGCAGCAGTTCGACCCCACCGGTGTCGGTGCCCGCGATCTGCGTGAATGTCTGCTGCTACAGCTGGGCACGCTGGATGGCGACACCCCGCTGCTACCGCAAGCCAAACGCCTGGTGCGACAATTCCTCGAAGCGCTGGCCGGCGATGATCGGCGGCTGCTCAAACGACGCCTGCGACTCGAGGACGACGAGCTCGACCGTGTCATCAAACTGATTCGCACGCTGGACCCTCGGCCCGGTCAGGGCTTCGATATCCGTCGCGACGATTACGTGATTCCCGATCTCGTCGCCACGCCCTCTCCGGCAGGCTGGCGGATCGAGCTCAACGCCGAAGCCTTGCCCCGGCTGCGTATCCAGCCCGACTACGCTGCGCTGATCAAACGGGCCGACAAGAGCGACGACAACACCTTCCTGCGCCAGCATCTGCAGGAGGCCCGCTGGTTGCTCAAGAGCCTGTCCAGCCGCAACGATACGCTGCTGCGTGTCGGCAGGGAGATCATGGCGCGCCAGATCGACTTTCTCGATCGCGGAGAAGAAGCGATGAGACCGCTGATTCTGGCCGACATCGCCGGCAGCGTCGACATGCACGAGTCGACGATCTCCCGTGTCACGACGCAAAAGTATATCCACACCCCGCGCGGCGTATTCGAGCTCAAGTATTTCTTCTCGAGCCAGGTTGGCGGCCAGCGCGGTGACGGCGACAGCCATTCGAGTACCGCGATCCGCGCCCGGATCAAGAAGTTCATCGGCGAAGAGCCCCCCAGGAAACCACTATCCGACAGCAAGCTGGTGGAACTGCTCGCCCAGTCCGATATCTGCGTCGCCCGGCGCACCGTGGCCAAATACCGGGAAGCGATGGGCATTCCCTCGTCGAGTGAACGCAAACGCCTGTCCTGACGTCATACTATCGTCACGCCGATTCGGCGAGACGCATCGATTGGCACTCGCCAATCCGATCCCGATCCATCACGATGCCTTTGCAGTGCCCTGAAAAGGGTTACAATCAGAAGTGCCATCTGCCGCAACAGGAGTGTGTCATGCAAGTGAACGTTACCGGCCACCATGTCGACCTGACCGATGCCCTCCGAGACTACGTCGGAGAAAAACTCGTTCGTTTGGAGCGTCACTACGACAACATCACCAATGTCCAGGTTACCCTGAGTGTGGAGAAGGAGCGCCAACAGGCCGCCGGGACCTTGCATGCCGCCGGCGCCGATCTACACGCCGACGCCAGCGATACCGACATGTATGCCGCCATCGATTCGCTCGCCGACAAACTCGACCGCCAACTGGTCAAACACAAAGAGAAGGCACAAGCCCGCGCCCAAGGCGCCGGCGCCCGTTAACGCCTGATGATGACACTGGAAAAGATCCTGCCCCCCGAACGCACCCTTTACGGGGTCACGGGGGGCAGCAAAAAACGTCTGCTGGAATTCTTCAGCACCTTCGTCGCCCAAAACACACCCAGCCTGGATAGCCAGGAAGTCTTCAGCCGCCTGATCGGTCGCGAGCGACTGGGCAGCACGGGGATCGGCAACGGCGTTGCCATTCCCCATGCCCGCAGCCCGCACTGCAAGGTGCCGATCGCGGGATTCATGCGCCTGGAAGATGCCATCGACTTCGATGCGATCGATGGCGAACCGGTGGATCTGGTATTCGTGCTGCTGGTCCCGGAAGAAGCGGACGACACGCATCTTTCATTGCTGGCAGAGGTCGCCGGCATCATGAATCAGAGCAGCGTCAGGCAGCAGCTGCGCCACGCCGAATCACAGCAGGCGCTGCACGAGGCCCTGCGCGAGGCCATTCGTCATCACCAGCCCAGCGACGACGGCTGACATCGGGACACATTACGCATGCAACTGGTCATCATCAGCGGTCGCTCCGGCTCGGGCAAGTCGATCGCCCTGCAGGCACTGGAGGATCTTGGCTACTACGCCATCGACAATCTTCCCGCCAACCTGCTGGCGCCACTGATCGATGAACTTCGCAGCGCGCCGCCAACGCGCCCTAACGTGGCAGTCAGCATCGATGCACGGAACCTGCCGGAAGCGCTCGAGCGCTTCCCCGTATTGCTGGACGCGGTACGGGAACGCGGAATCGACACTCAGGTCGTCTATCTCACCGCCGATGCCAAGATCCTGCTGGAGCGCTACTCGGCCACCCGCCGTCGTCATCCGCTGACTCGCGGCAACGACATGACGCTGGCCGAAGCGATCGATCACGAACAGGAGTACCTGGCACCGATTCGCCGCATGGCCGACCTGGTGATCGACACTCAAGGACTCTCGGTGCATGACCTGCGTGCGCGAATCGGCGAGCAGGTCGCGCGGCATACCGGCGGTCGTCTGACATTGACCTTCGAATCCTTCGGCTTCAAGCGAGGCGTTCCGCTGGACGCCGACATGGTGTTCGACGCCCGCTGCCTGCCCAATCCGTTCTGGGACCCGGGCTTGCGCGCCTTCGATGGCCGCGATCCCCAGATCGTCGAATTCCTCGAGTCCTATTCCGACGTCCACGCCATGGCCGGTGATATCCATGCCTGGCTGGATCGCTGGTTGCCGGCCTATCTGGCCAGCCACCGCAGCTATCTGACGGTGGCCATCGGTTGCACCGGCGGTCAGCATCGTTCGGTCTACCTGATCGAGCGCCTGGCTCGCCACTTTCATCACGAATCCGCGGACATCCGACTTCGTCATCGCGAACTCGGTATCCAGACCGCCCTCTCGCCAGCATCGAGGCCGCGAGAGACAGCGTTGCAGGATGCACCACTACAAAACGCAGGATCCCCCAAGCGCGATGCCGACACGTGAACTTCGCCTGACCAATCGCCGCGGGCTACATGCCCGCGCGGCCACCAAGTTGGTTCAATGCTGCCAACCCTTCGCCGTTCGCGTTGCCGTCCACCATCGCGAACGCCAGGCCGATGCCGCCAATGTCATGTCCCTTCTGATGCTCGCCGCGCCTTGCGGCACCGAGTTGACCGTGGTGACCGAAGGCGACGATGCCGACGCTGCCATGGATGCGATCGTCGGCCTGTTCGAAGCGCGTTTCCACGAGGACGAGTGACGCTCACAGCCATCGGCATCGTTCGTGAACAGCGTTTTCCATCCTCGTCATTTCCTCCGACGATGGTAGAATGTTCGGCCTATCGCCAGTCGTTCAAGGATGACCGTTCAGGATGAGCAACAATCCGGAAAAGCTGCAGCCCCGGCTGGCCAAGCTCAACGAAGCGCTGGAGAGCGGCGCGCTGGATCAAGCGCGGCGCATGCTCAACCGTGGTCTGGCACCGGTGGACGTCGCTCACCTGCTCGAGTCCTCGCCACCCAAAGAGCGTGAGATCCTGTGGGGCTTGCTGGATCCCGAGCTGCACGGTGACGTGCTGCAGTATCTGGGTGACGACGTCCAGATCGAATTCCTCAACCGCATGGACGCGGAACAGCTGCTGGCGGCAACCGAAGGCCTCGACGTCGACGACCTCGCCGACCTGCTGCAGCAGTTACCCAACAAGGTCATCCAGGAAGTCCTCCAGTCGATGGAGGCGCAGGAGCGTCAGCGGGTCGAAGCGGTTCTCTCCTACCCGGAGGACACCGCCGGCGGCCTGATGAACCCGGACGCGATCACCATCCGCCCGGACATCACGCTGGATGTCGTCCTGCGTTACCTGCGCCGTCACGAAAGACTGCCGGATGCTACCGATACCCTGCTGGTCGTCACTCGACGCGATGAATTGATCGGCATCCTGTCGCTCAACCGGCTGCTGGTCTCGGATATCTCGGTGCTGGTGCGCGAGGTGATGGAGACCGATTTCCACGCGATCCAGGCCACCGCCTCGGATAGTGATGTCGCGACACTGTTCCAGAAGCACGATCTGATATCGGCGCCGGTGGTCGGTATCGACGGCAAGCTGCTCGGCCGAATCACTATCGATGACGTAGTCGACGTCATTCGCGAGGACGCCGAGCACCAGGTCATGAGCATGGCGGGTCTCGACGAGGACGAAGACACTTTTGCGCCAGCGCTCAAGACCAGCCGTCGCCGCGCGTTCTGGCTCGGCATCAATCTGATCGCGGCTACCATCGTCTCCATCGCCATCGGTTTCTTCGAAGACACCATTCAGCAGATCGCGGCACTCGCAGTACTGATGCCGATCGTCTCCAGCATGGGCGGCATCGCCGGTTCACAGACCCTGACCGTGCTGATTCGCGGGATCGCGCTCGGGCACGTTTCCGGCGCCAATGTCCGCTGGCTACTGGTCCGCGAGCTGCTCGTCGGCATGACCAACGGCCTGATCTGGGCGGTGGTCGTCGGCACCATGTCCGTCTTCCGCTTCGACGATATCCGGCTAGGCCAGATCATTGCCATGGCGATGGTCATCAACCTCACCGTGGCGACGCTGGCCGGCACCCTGATTCCGGTCATGCTCAAGAAATTCAAGATCGATCCGGCGCTGTCCGGCGGCGTCCTGCTGACAACGATTACCGACGTGGTCGGTTTCGTCGCCTTTCTGGGGCTGGCGACGGTCTTCTATCTGTAGCGGGACATCGCCCCCTTCAGCGCCCCTTCAAGCAGCTCTGGTCAGCGAGGAACCTCACATGAACTTCCACACCCGCAAATGGATCAAGCCCGAAGACCTCAATCCCAACGGTTCGCTGTTCGGCGGGAGTCTGCTGCGCTGGATCGATGAAGAAGCGGCGATCTACGCCATCATTCAGTTGGGCAACGCCCAGGTGGTGACCAAGTACATCTCCGAGATCAACTTCGTCTCCAGTGCCCGCCAGGGCGACATCATCGAACTCGGCATCACCGCCACTCATTTCGGCAACACCTCGATCACGCTGGAGTGCCACGTGCGCAACAAGATCACGCGCAAGAGCATCCTCACCATCGACAGGATGGTATTCGTGAATCTCGGTGAGGACGGCACCCCGGCGCCGCATGGTCGCACCGAGATCACCTATATCAGGGATCGGCTCGACGGCTGAAGCCGAAGGCGCGGAATCCGGAAGCGCCGCACGCCGACACTGGCAACGGGAGAGCCAGCGACGACTGGCGACTGTCGCTGGCTCTCGTTCTCGCTCCTGATCGCGCTTACTGCCCCGCGATAGTCATCGAATCGAGCAGCCAGCTTCCGGTCTGAACACTTCCGCGACGGTCGACATCGTCGCCCACGCCCTGCAGACCGGCGAACATCTCGCGCAGATTGCCCGCCACCGTGAACTCCTCTACCGGATGAGAGATCCGGCCATTCTCGATCCAGAAGCCTGCCGCGCCCCGCGAATAGTCACCGGTAACCGGATTGAGCCCCTGCCCCATCATTTCGGTCACCATGATGCCGGTGCCCATCTGCTGCATCAGGCTCTCCAGCGAGACCGTCGGTGCCTGGATGCGGACGTTACGCGCACCGCCAGCGTTGCCGGTGGTCTGCAGTCCCAGCCGGCGGGCACTGTAAGCCGCCAGCATGTAACTCGCCAGCCTGCCCCGCTCGATGAACACGTTGTCACGCGTGGCCACGCCATCACTGTCGAACGCAGCACTCGCCATGCCACCCATCTCCCGCGGGTGCTCGCCGAGCGAGAACCACTCGGGGAACAGCGTTTCGCCCAGCTGGTCGCAGAGAAACGAAGACTCGCGGTAGAGCGCCCCCCCGGCAATGCTGTTGAGCAGGTTGCCGACCAGTCCGCGCGCCATGTCCGGCGCCAGCAGGACCGGCAGCCGCCCGGTTTTGGGGCGCTGCCCGCCCAGGCGACTCAGGGTCCGTTCCGCGGCGCTGATACCCACCGATTCCGGACTCGCCAGGTCACTGGCCTTGCGAGCGGTGGTGAAGTCATGATCGCGCTGCATGGCATCACCGCTTCCTCCGATCAGCAGACAGGAGAGCGAGTGGCGCGTGCCTCGCTTGCTACCCAGGAAGCCATGGCTGTTGGCATAGACCGTGACCACTTCCGAGGAGGACAGGCTCGCTCCTTCGGAGTTGGTGATACCCGACCGCTCACGCCCCGCGCTCTCGCAGCGCAGTGCCAGTTCGATCGCCTCGTCGGTGCTCAGCGCCCACGGATGATGGACATCCAGGTCCGGCTGGTCGGTGGCCATGAGCGCAGCATCGGCGAGTCCCGACGCTTGATCCTCACCGGTATAACGCGCAATCGAGATCGCCTTCTCGACCACTGCGCGTATGGACGCATCGCCGGCGTCGGACGAGGACGCATTGCCTTTGCGATTGCCCACGTAGACCGTAACCGCGATGCCCTGATCGCGGGACAGTTCCACGGTCTCGGTTTCGCCGAGTCTCACGCTCACACCCAACCCCTGGTCGACGCTGGCGCCGACCTCGCAGGCGTCCGCACCCAGTCTCTTGGCGAGTTCCAGCGCCATGCTGGCACGCTCTTCGAGACGCGACTGCTGCGCCTCGGCATTGAAGGCTTGGCTCATCTCAGACTCCTGATTCATGAAACTCGAACATAAGAACTTGGAATATAAACACCTGAGCCGTGCGGCTCGATGGCAAAGATCGGCCCACTGACAGCGCGGATCATCGATGCCGTGGACCATCGGTCGCACGCCAAAGGGACAACAGGCGTTGGCGAGACGAATCGCACTGATATACTGCTGCCCTCATTCGTCGCTTTGGTCAGAAACATGGGTAGAAAATCGGATAACGAGATGACTTTCGAGGACGACGCGCCTCCCAGTAGAAGCCAGCTCAAACGAGAGATGCAGGAGCTGCAGGCACTAGGCGAGCGTATCATCGCGCTTGACTCCGCCGTCCGTGCCCGGCTGCCACTGTCCGACGAGATGCGCGAGGCTGTCGAGGAAACCGGCCGAGTTCGCTCCCACGAAGGGCGCCGCCGCCACATGCAGTATGTCGGCAAGGTCATGCGCAAGGAAGATCGCGAGGCGATTCGTGCCGCCTTCGAGGAGATCGACCAGGAACATGTCCAGCGCAATGCCGCTTTCCACCGCCTCGAACAGCAACGCGATCGGCTGATCGACGATGACGACGCGCTGGAGCCGTTCATCGATGCGCATCCCCAGGTCGATCGCCAAGCCCTGCGCCAGCTGATTCGCAACGCGCGCAGCGAGAAGCAGCGCGGCAAGCCACCCGCCAGTTCGCGCAAACTGTTCCAGCTGATCCGCGACACCGCCGGGCTTTGAGCCGCCCGCACCGGATGGGTGCGGCGCGGCCGAAGGACAGGCTCGTCGGCGTCAGGATGCGGTACCACCGACCGTGATCTCGTCCAGCTTCAGTGTCGGCTGGCCCACGCCGACCGGCACGCCCTGCCCTTCCTTGCCGCAGATCCCGATGCCACTATCCAGCGCCATGTCGTTGCCGATCATCGAGACATGCGACATCGCCTCGGGACCATTGCCGATCAGCGTGGCCCCCTTGACCGGCGCCGTGATCCGGCCGTCCTCGATCAGATACGCCTCGGAAGCCGAGAATACGAACTTGCCGGACGTGATATCCACCTGGCCGCCACCGAAACTGACCGCATAGAGGCCACGCTTGACGCTTTTGACGATCTCTTCCGGATCGTCCCTTCCCGCCAGCATGTAGGTATTGGTCATTCGCGGCATGGTGACGTGCGCATAGGATTCACGGCGCGCGTTGCCGGTGGGCTTCATGCCCATCAGCCTGGCATTGAGCTTGTCCTGCATGTAGCCGGTCAGGATTCCGTCCTCGATCAACGGCGTGTACTGGCCCGGCGTTCCCTCGTCGTCGATACTGAGCGATCCGCGGCAATCGGCAAGCGTCGCGTCGTCGACCACCGTGACCCCCTTGGCGGCGACCTTTTCACCCAGTCGGCCGGCGAAGGAGGAGCTCCCCTTGCGGTTGAAGTCACCCTCGAGGCCATGACCCACCGCCTCATGCAGCAGGATGCCCGGCCAGCCATTGGCCAGCACCACCGGCATCTGGCCGGCCGGGGCGGCAACCGCGTCTACATTGACCAGCGCCTGGCGCACGGCTTCCTTGGCATAGACATCGGCCACGTTCTCGTCACGCAGCCGCTCCATGGAATAACGACCGCCCCCGCCGGCGCTGCCGCGCTCGCGCCGTCCCTCTTTTGCCACGATCACATTGACATTGAAACGCACCAGCGGACGAATGTCGGCCGCGAGCGTGCCGTCACTGGCACACACCAGCACCACCTCATGGACGCCGGTCAACGACGCGCTGACCTGGGTCACGGCAGGATCCGCCGCCCGCGCCACGCGATCCGCCTGCTTGAGCATGGCGATCTTGTCCTCCGCGCTCAGTCCGCTCAGCGGATCGACGCCCTGATAGCGAGACGTCGCCGCCGCGAGCTGGATCGGCGCGGCCTTGCGCCGCTCCCCACTGCGAGCAATACCGGAAGCGGTGCGGCCGGTATCCAGCAGCGCGTCCTGGCTGATCTGGCTGGAATAGGCGAAGCCGGTCTTCTCGCCGGAGAGCGAGCGCACCCCGACACCGCCATCGATGCTGTAACTGGCGTCCTTGACCTCCCCGTCCTCCAGCACCCACATCTCGTGCCAGGTACGCTGGAAAAAGAGATCGGCGTAATCGATGCCGGCGCCCATGGCGTGGCCCAGACCGACATCCAGCGAATCCACGTCCAGCCCCCCGGGGGCCAGCAACAGCGTCGACGCCTGTTTCAAGGCGTCATCACTCGTTTGTCTCATCGGGCTCTGAGTCATTGGGCACTTTCCAAGTTGATGTTCGGCGAGGACCAGGGGCCCTCGATGCGATAGTAAATCTGTGTGGCACGATCCAGCCAGCGGCCGAACAGCTGGTCGAACACGAATAGACCCACGCCGACCTGGGGCGCCCCGGCCATGATCGCGACCAACGGCAGGTTCTGACTGACGGGAACGGTGATCCCGAGCCGCTGATCCATCGTCTGACGGTTGAGATCGACACTGCCGGCCAGGGTGAAGCGCGTCGCGGTGCCGTCGATCACGATCGGTCCTTCGGTCTGCAGCCGCCCGTTGTACAGGGTAGCGCTGCCGTTGAGGCGATTGAAAGAGGTCCCGCCGCTGGTCACGTCGGAGAAGTCCAGCTGCAGGCGGCGCAGGATATTGTCGAGATTGAAAAGCCCCACCAGCTTGGCCCCCGATGAATGAATCTGGCGCAATCGCCCTTTCCCCAGCGTCGCCTGAACCCGTCCCGTCGATAGCGGCAGGGCAAACTGCCACGGCGCACCCGGCCAGGAGAGCTGCGCATCGGCTGTGACATTGTCGCTGGTGATCGGGACCTGCTGGCCCAGCACACGAAACGCACTACCGACATCACCGCCACTGACTTTCATCTGGGCCCGACTCAGGCTGGCGCTTCCGGAGGCCTCCCAGTCGAGGGACCCCGCGAGATCCAACTCACCCAGCGACAGCGTCAACGGAGCGACGGTGAGATGCCGATCGTCAGCGTGCCAGGTGGCTTCCAGCGGGCCGAACCGCTCGCCCTTGCGCTCGAACTCGGCAACACGCAGCTGCCCCGCCGGCACCTTGGCAAGCCCCGAAGGCAGTGCAATCGGATGGGGCGCGGTTTCGATCTGCTCCATCAGGCTTGCGGCCTCGCCCTGTCCTTTCTCGTCCTTTTCGTCCGGCGTCAACGCATCCAGATTGAGTCGTGTCAGATCGACGTCGATCGGCATCTCGTCCTGTGGCTGCCAGCTCGCCTGGCCGGCGGCAATCTCACCGTCGAGAGAGAGACGCCAGCCGTTGGAGAGCGGCGCGACATCGGCCTGCAGGCCACCGAGACAGCGGCCATCCACCAGAATGCACGGCGTCGACAGCGCGATTCGCTTGAGCCCTCCGCCGTCTTTCACAGGCAGCGCGTTCGGGTCGACGACATCGTCTTCCAGCGTGGTCTCGACATCGCTTCGAGGCGTCGACGTCGAATCGCTAGACTTGAGCTGGGTCAACGCCTGCACCCAACGCTGCGTATCCAGCCGGTTGGGGCGCCACAATACATACCAACCCGGCTTGCTGGGCCAGGCGGCCGGCTCACCCGGCCAGCCTTCCAGCCACACCTGCCCCTGGGCCTGATCCTCGATCGTGCGCCAGCGCGCATGGCCCCAGTCAGCCAATGTCACCGCCCCCGTACCGGCAGCGATATCGGCATCGATCGCCAGCGGCTCCCTGGCATCCGGCGCCTTGCCGAATGGCGGTGGCAGCGATACGCCCAATCCCTGCAGTTCGCTGCGCAGGGTCAGGCTGACGTTGTTCTGATCGTCGAAATTCATGCTGGCTTGATAGGGAAACGAACCATCGAGGAGACCGTCGACACCGGAAACACCCGCCCATTCCAGTAGACCGCTTCCCTGCACCTGCCCCTCCAGTGCGATACCGCTGGCGCCACGCTGATAGCCACCGACGTTGAAGTGTGCCTTCGTCTGCCCATCGAAGGCGCGCGCGTCGAGGTCGCCATTGACGTAGTCCTCGCCTCGTTCGCGGCGATAATGCAGACCACCGTCTATGTCATCGAGCGTCAGCTTCAGCTCGGGGAAGGTCAGCGATCTCGCATCGACCTGGCCCTGAACATCGACTTTCATATCGGTCTCGGCATCGCTCTCCTCATCCATCGGCATGTCGAGGTGCAATTTGGCGTCGACGCTTCCCTCGCTCTGCCACAGCCCGAAGGTCTCGCTCATGGTCTCCAGCGGGGCGTGGGCGAGAAAATCCAGCACGCCGGCGGTGCTGCCGCTGATATCGCCATCGACGGTCAACTGCTTGTCGGCCAGCTTGACCGTGGCGTCTCGAGTGGTGAGATCGTGGCTGGTGGCATGATCGATCTCGGCATCGAGATCCATGTTCTGCATCTGCAGATGGCCATAGACCCGCTCCAGCGCCGGCCAGTCCGGGGCGTACTGAAGACGTCCGTCGGCCACGTTCAGCGACAGCGTGAAGTAGTCGTCCGGATTGACGAACATCTGGCCCTCGGGCGCCTCCTTGTCGCTCAGGGTGACCGAAAGCCCCAGCTTGCCCTGCTTGACGATGCCGCCGATGTCGCCGCCGAACCACTCACGCAGCTGCGCGTCATCGATCACGCGGGTGGGTAACCACGACAGCAGGCGGGAGTTTCGCGCATCGGCATCGGCGAAATCGAGATCGAGCATGAAAGTGCCGGGTTTGTCCGAGGCATCGTAGAGCGTCAGACCGAATCGCCCTTCGGCGCTGGCACCTCGCCACCCGGCTTCGAGATTCTCGCCACTGAGCACCGCGCCCTGCTGCGTCAATGCGAAGTCGACCTGACCACTGGCGTGAGAGAGATCCAGCGGGTCGGCGTAGACGGTGGGAATCGAGAATTCGGTTCCCTCGCCCCCTGAGAAGGTCACCGTACCGCCGCGACCGCGATAGGAGACCCAGGCATCGACAGGACCGCCGCCGGGAATCTCGTTCCAGGCCGTCACCGAAGCGTTCTCCAGGGCGCTTTGCGCGTACCACTCTCCGTGATCCCGTCCGACTTCCAGACCCGCGACATGACCGCGTGGATCGAGCTGGATCAGCGTCTGGGACAGTTCGAACGGCAGCGGCAGATAGCGGAGATAATCGGTCACGCCGGCCAGATCGAAAGGCGCGCTGCGCAGCCACCAGCCGCTATCGGTGGACTGCCCCTGCAGCTGTTGCGGCCAGTCGATGACCGACAGTCCGTCATGAGATAGCCGCAGATCATTCACCCAGGCCTGCCAGCGACCGCTGGCGTCGCGATCCAGCCCTGCATCGAACCCCAGGTTCGTCAGCGTCTCGGAAACCTCGTTCGCCGTGTCATTGACCTGCAAACGGGGGATATCCAGTGACAGTCGGCCACGCCGCAACCCGCCATCACGCCACGCTCCTGCCACCGAAGCCTGTCCCTCGATCTCGCCCAGCGCCTTGGGCCAGCCCGAACTCGCTGCGGCCAGCGACGGTGACAGTGCAGCCAGATCGAGCTCGCCGACGAAGCGGGCCTCGGGGTGACCGGCATCACCAGCGGCATCGTGCTGTGGGTCATCACGCTGGATCGTCACGTGCAGCTGGCCGGCGTTGTGGCTTCCGGCGGTCAGCTTTGCCTGAATCGACGCCTCGCCATCACGGCTGGCCAACGTCAGTTGCGATATCGAAACCCGCGCCTGCTCGCGCTGGCCATGCAGCACCAGTGTGACATCCTCGAGCTGCGCCTGCTGTCGCATCAGCATCTGCAACCAGTCATCGACACCGGGCAATTGTCGCGACGACGTCGAATCCTCGGGGCCGCCAAACCAGCGGCTACCGGCGCCATCCGGCCAGGCCCACTGGCCGTCGTCCCGCTGATAGAGATGAAGGGTCATGCCCTCGATGTCGCCGCCCCGAATGACCGGCGCACCGAGGCGCCAGCTCGCCAGCGTCTCGAGGCGCCCAGCGGCGTGGTCGACACTGAGCAGCGGCTGTCCGCCGCGACTCGTCAGGCGGAGATCATCCAGCGCCAGGTGGGGGTTCCAGCGGTGAACCGCGAGCGACACATGGCCGAGCCCTGCCTGCGCGTCCAGCTGGCTCTCCAGCGTCGAGACAAGCCACGGACTCAGCCGGTCGATCTGCCATGCAGCCAGCCGGACGCCGCTGACGAGAACGGCGATGACGATGGCAACGAGGGCGACCAGCGTCAGTAGCCAGCGCCCCGTCACACGCAAACGAGAGTTTTGCAGACGACTCATCGGCTCACATCAGTACGATGTCGTACTGTTCCTGGGAATAGTGGGCCTCGACCTGAAAACGAATGGTCTTGCCGATGAAGGACTCGAGATCGGCCACGGCGGCGGACTCTTCGTCCAGCAGTCGGTCGACCACGGACTGCGATGCCAGCACCATGTAGGTTTCCGGCGCATAGGCCCGCTCTTCACGCAGAATCTCGCGGAAGATTTCGTAGCAGACCGTCTCCGGCGTCTTCAGCGATCCTCGTCCAAGGCAGGTCGGGCAAGGCTCGCACAGGGTCTGCTCCAGGCTCTCGCGCGTGCGCTTGCGCGTCAGTTGCACCAGCCCCAGTTCGGTGACGCCGGTCAGCTTGTTCTTGGCGTGATCCCGCTCCAGCGATTTCTCGAGCACGCGCAGCACCTGACGCTGATGCTCCAGCTCTTCCATGTCGATGAAATCGATGATGATGATGCCACCGAGATTGCGCAGCCGGAGTTGGCGTGCGATGGCGGTCGCGGCTTCGAGATTGGTCTTGAAGATGGTCTCTTCGAGGTTGCGGTGCCCGACGTAACCACCGGTATTGACGTCGATGGTGGTCATCGCTTCGGTCTGATCGATGACCAGATAGCCGCCGGACTTCAGTTGCACCTTGCGCCCCAGCGCCTTCTGGATTTCGTCCTCGACGCTGTAGAGATCGAAGATCGGCCGCTCGCCGGGGTAATACTCGATCCGCGACTCCATCGTCGGCATGAACTCCCGGGCGAACTCCTTGAGCTTGAAGTAGTTCTCGCGGGAGTCGATGCGCACCTTCTCGATCTGATCGCGCATCACGTCGCGCAGGGTGCGGATGAACAGCGGGAGATCATCGTAGATCGGCGTCGCGATCTCCGCGGTGACACGGCGCTCGGCGATTTTCTGCCACAGCCGCTGCAGAAAGACCATGTCGGCGAACAGCTCCTCCTGGCCGACGCCTTCCGCCGCCGTGCGAATGATGAAACCGCCGCAATCCTTGTCCGGCAAGGCAATCCTGCCGCTCTCGACCAGCGCTTTCAGGCGCTCGCGCTCGGCATCATCCTCGATCCGTTGCGAAACGCCGACGTGAGGCGAGTCCGGCATGTAGACGAGATAGCGGGAAGGAATGGAGAGATGGGTCGTCAACCGCGCGCCCTTGGACCCGATGGGGTCCTTGGTAGCCTGCACCACCAGTGCCTGTCCGGCATGGAGCAGATGACTGATCGAAGCCGGCTCTTCGTGCGGCGAATCGGGAGGCAGCACTTCGTTGACATGAATGAACGCCGCTCGCTCGAGCCCGATGTCGATGAACGCGGCCTGCATGCCCGGTAAAACGCGTACCACCTTGCCCTTGTAGATATTGCCGACGATGCCACGACGCCGGCTGCGTTCGATGAAGGCTTCCTGCAGCACACCGTTTTCCACCACGGCAACCCGGGTCTCCATCGGCGTCAGATTGATCAGTACCTCACCGCTCATGCGGGCATCCTTGTTGCAGATTGGTCGAGCACGCCGGCGACATCCCTTACCGGGGCGGGCGGGGTTGGCCGCGCAACAATTATGGCACAGGCGATCGGTCTCTCCTAAGGCGCAGGCTCAGCGGGCGTCAGAGGCGACATCGTTCAACGCGCCATCCCAGAGCGCGACGCCGTGGGCCCGTAGCAGCGATGCCGTCTCGTTCAGCGGCAAGCCGACCACCGCGGAGTAGCTTCCCTCCAGGCGCTCGATGAAGATGGCGGCGCAGCCCTGTATCGCGTAACCGCCGGCCTTGTCGACCGGCTCCTTGGTTGCCCAATAGGCGGCCATCTCCGCCTCCTCGATTCGACGCATGACAACCTGAGTCGCCACCAGGCACTCACGCATCCCGCCAGCGCCGATCACCGCCACGGCCGAGAGTACGCGATGCGCTCGTCCGGATAGCGCCGTCAGCATCTCGCGGGCATGCGTTTCGTCCCTGGGCTTGCCGAATACGACGTCGCCGCAGACCACCACGGTATCCGCCCCCAGAGTCGGCAACGCACTACCGATGTGGCCGGCCTTGGCCTTCTCGCGAGCCAACCGGGAGACGAACTGCTCGGGCGATTCCCCCTTACGCGGCGACTCGTCGATGTCCGCAGGCGCGACCTCCACCGCCACGCCGATCGACGCGAGCAGCTCACGCCGGCGCGGCGAGGCCGATGCCAGACGCAGCACGGGATTGGAATCGCGATCGGGATGAGCGTGGCAAGACATCGTGAACCCTGTGAGCGGATGTTGAGTTGTCGGCCGGCGATATCGAACCGTGGACCGGAGGAGAAGCGAGCCTGTCGAAGCGCGCGCGAACGGGACGTTAGGCCGGGCTTAGCCGATTCCCAGCCTGCGACGCACCGCCTGCATCATGGTGAAGAGCCACGGCCACAATAGAGACCCGATCAGTGCGGGCAGCAGAAATTCGAGGCTCAGGGAGATCGGCCCGTAGATCGTGCGAAGCCACTGTTCCACCAGTTGCGCAATGCCCAGCAGAATGAAGACCAGCACCGCCTGTTGCCAGATCGAGTAGACGCGGAAGCGCTGGTAAAGCAGCAGAAAGAGATAGGCCAGCAGCGAGAGTACCAGCGCATTCTGCCCCAGCGGCGCCCCCTCGATCAGGTCGAGCATCAGCCCCAGCACGAAGCCGTGAAGCACCCCCACGCGCTGCGGCGTGGCAACGCACCAGTAGGCCAGCAGTACGCCCAGCCAGTCCGGCCGCCACACCAGCCAGGCATCCGGCAGCGGCAT
The DNA here is from genome assembly GCF_001937195.1 of Salinicola socius. GTDB lineage: Bacteria > Pseudomonadota > Gammaproteobacteria > Pseudomonadales > Halomonadaceae > Salinicola > Salinicola socius. The sequence goes on from NZ_MSDO01000019.1 coordinate 150,092, forward strand.
CACCTGCAGACAGAACGCCAGCAGTAGCGTGAACCAGACGAAGAGATAACCGAACGGACCCATGTCTACTCCTGTTCCGCCGACTGCAGCTCAAGCGCCGCCGTCAACGCCTCTTCGCTGATGCGATGGGCATCGGGATGTGCCGGATCGCCCGGCCATACCACCTGCCGTGCCATGCGCTCCGGCCCACTCAGATTTTCCTCGGGACGCTCGGGGGGAAACAGCAGCAGGAAATAGCGCGAACGCTCGGGCTGGGAAATCGGCTCGGCCGAGACTTCCATGAATGCCTGACTCGATTCACGTTTGACCTCGTCGACTCGAGCCACCGGATAGCCCTGCGGGAAGCGTCCACCCAGCCCGGATGTCACCAGCAGATCGCCTTCACGAATGTCCGCGGTGGCCGGTACGCTGGGAATGTTGAGCGTATCCAGTTGACCCGTGCCCTGGGCGATGAAGCGCAAGCCGTTGCGATTGATCTCTACCGGCACGGCATGGTTGGCGTCGGCCACCATCAGCACCCGGCTGGTATAGGCGGAGACCGAAACCACCTGACCGATCAGACCCGACGCATCCATGACCGGCTGGCCGATATAGACGCTATCGCGCCGACCGCGATTGATCACCATCTGTTGGGTAAACGGGTCGGAATCCAGCGATAGCAGCTCTGCCGTGATATAGGGCACGTCGGCAGGATTGGGCGCGTTCAGAAGCTCGCGCAGATGAATGTTCTCTGCGGTCAGACTCGCCATCCGCTGCACGCGATTGGAGAGCGTCAGCAGTTGCTCACGCAGGCGGCCATTCTCATCGATCAGCGCCTGCTGATCGGAGATCGCCATGGCACTCCAGCGCACACCTTCACTCGGCAGCGATACCAGCCACTGAATGGGGGCAACGACCGAGGTCAAATGAGAACGTGCCGTCTCCACCGCGCTGAAGCGGTGTTCGGCAAACATCAGCCCGAACGCCAGTACCGCACACAACAGCATGCGGTACGTGGGGATCGGACCGTAGGAAAACAGCGGTTTGATAGGCCTCACTCCCACCTACCGAGGACGGAAGACGCCGCGCGGCGGCATTATCCGTCACGGCCGGCCTCAATCGCTGGAGAGCAACTCGAAGGTATGCTGATCGATCATCTCGAGCGCCTTGCCGCCGCCACGTGCCACGCAGGTCAGCGGATCCTCGGCGATGATCACCGGCAGGCCGGTTTCCTCGGCGATCAGCTTGTCGATGTCCCGTAGCAATGCCCCGCCACCGGTCAGCACCAGGCCACGTTCGGCGATATCGGAAGCGAGCTCCGGCGGAGACTGCTCCAGCGCGCTCTTGACCGCGGAGACGATCGACGCCAGCGGCTCCTGCAGCGCATCGAGAATCTCGTGGGAATTGAGGGTAAAGCTGCGCGGGATGCCCTCGGCCAGGTTACGGCCACGCACGTCGATCTCGCGCAGTTCGCCGCCCGGATAGGCACACCCGACCTCTTCCTTGATCCGCTCCGCGGTGGCTTCGCCGATGAGGCTGCCGTAGTGGCGGCGCACATAAGAAGTGATCGCCTCGTCGAAGCGGTCACCGCCCACGCGCACGGATTCGGAATAGACCACCCCGTTGAGCGAGATGATCGCGATCTCGGTCGTACCACCACCGATATCGACGACCATCGACCCCTGCGCTTCCTCGACCGGAAGGCCAGCCCCGATCGCGGCAGCCATCGGCTCCTCGATCAGGTAGACATCGCGCGCCCCGGCGCCTTCGGCGGATTCCTTGATCGCACGGCGCTCGACCTGCGTGGACATGCAGGGAACGCAGACCAGCACACGCGGGCTGGGCGTCAAAAACGTGCTTTGATGAACTTTGCGAATGAAGTGCTGCAGCATCTGCTCGGTAACGGTGAAATCAGCAATCACGCCATCCTTCATCGGACGGATGGCGGTAATGTTACCGGGCGTGCGCCCCAGCATCCGTTTGGCGTCGAGACCGACGGCCGCAACACTGCGCATGTTGCCGGATTGGCGAATCGCCACTACGGAGGGTTCGTCCAGGACGATACCGCGACCGCGGACGTAAATCAGTGTGTTGGCGGTTCCCAGATCGATCGACAGATCGCTCGAGAACAGCCCCCGTAAACGTTTAAACATGGAAACTTTTACCTAGTCCAGACCGGAACCCTGTGCGGACGCAAACGGTATCACCGTGGGGGTAAAGCAGCAAGCTCGAGCCTGCCAGATGAGCCGTGATTATGATAATGTTTCCTCCATTTATCGGGATGACGAATTCAAGTGACGAACCTTCGCGAAGTTTGCGCGACGAGCGTTTCAGAAACCGCAACTTCTATGACACGACGTTTCGACACTCAACGAAGCGACGTCTCGGCAATCCACGACGCGACGTCCCCATTACAGGACCCTCAACACATGGCAATCGAACACGCGGACGTACTGCGCGCAGCGCATCTGGCTCGCCTGGGCCTCAACAGCGACGCCGAAGCGGCCGGTTATGTCGACGACCTGACCCAGATTCTGGAAATGGTCGACCGTCTGCAAGCCGTGAACACCGACGGCGTGGCGCCCCTGTCGCATCCGCTCGACGCCACTCAGCGTCTGCGCGCCGACGAAGTGACCGAAACCAACCAGCGTGAAACCTTCCAGGCCTGCGCGCCGGAAACGGCCGAAGGCCTCTATCTGGTACCGCGCGTCGTCGAATAAGTTCGATGTTGATGGCAAGAACAGTGCGTTCGAACCCATGAATGACTGAATTCAGCAGATGAATTCGCCTGATGCGTACTAGCGCCGAATCCGTTCGGTACCGATTTTGCGATGTGGCGCCACGACAAACCGATGGCAGCCCTCGCGCACAGCGATTTGACTCAGGGAACCGCGACCCCATGCATCATATGACGCTCACGGAACTCGCCAAGGGCCTCAAGGCCGGCGACTTTTCCAGCCGAGAGCTGACCAGCAGCCTGCTCGACCGTATCGAGCGCCTGGATGGCGACATCAACAGCTTCATTTCCATCACCCGAGATCGGGCGCTCAGCGCTGCCGACGCCGCCGACCAGGCCCGTGCGAAGGGCGAGTCACGGCCGCTCGCCGGCCTGCCGCTGGCGATCAAGGACATCTTCTGCACCCAGGGCATTCGTACCAGCTGTGGCTCGAAGATGCTCGACAACTTCCAGGCGCCCTACAACGCCACGGTGGTCGAGAAGCTGGAAGCTGCCGGCATGATCAGCCTCGGCAAGACCAACATGGACGAGTTCGCCATGGGCTCGTCGAATGAAAACAGCTTCTACGGCCCGGTGAAGAACCCGTGGGATCGTACCGCCGTCCCCGGCGGTTCTTCCGGCGGCAGCGCCGCCGCGGTCGCGGCCGGGTTCGCCCCTGCGGCGCTTGGCACCGACACCGGCGGCTCGATTCGCCAGCCGGCCGCCTTCTGTGGCATCACCGGGCTCAAGCCGACCTACGGCCGGGTCTCCCGCTACGGCATGATCGCATTTGCGTCGAGCCTCGATCAGGGCGGTCCGATGGCCCGAAGCGCGGAAGACTGCGCCCACCTGCTCGGCGCCATCGCCGGGCATGACCTGCGCGACTCCACCAGCGTCGCCCGCGTAGTGCCGGACTATCTCGCCGAACTGGATACGCCGCTGGCCGGCCTCAAGATCGGCCTGCCCAAGGAGTACTTCGGTGATGGCCTCGACGCGGAAGTCGAAAGCGCCATTCGCGACGCCATCAAGGTTTACGAATCGCTCGGAGCCAAAGTCTGTGAGGTCAGCCTGCCGCATACCCATCTGGCGGTACCGGCCTATTACGTCATCGCCCCGGCGGAAGCCTCCTCGAATCTCTCTCGCTACGACGGCGTGCGCTTCGGCCACCGCTGTGAGAACCCAGTCGATCTCGAAGACCTCTACAAGCGCAGCCGCGCCGAGGGCTTCGGCGACGAGGTCAAGCGCCGCATTCTGATCGGCACTCACACCTTGTCGGAAGGCTTCTTCGACGCCTACTACCGCAAGGCACAGCAGGTTCGGCGCCTGATCCGTCAGGACTTCATGGACGCCTTCGAGGAAGTCGACGTGCTGATGGGCCCGGCCGCACCCACGCCGGCGTTCGATCTCGGCGCCAAGAAAGACCCGGTCTCGATGTACCTGCAGGATATCTACACCATCGCCATCAACCTGGCCGGTATTCCCGGTATCAGCGTCCCCGCCGGCTTTGCTGGCAAACGCCCGATCGGCCTTCAGATTCTCGGCAAGCACTTCGCCGAGAGCCAGCTGCTCAACGTGGCGCACCAGTTCCAACAGGCGACGGATTGGCATCGTCGGCACCCGAGCGACCAGGAGACAACCTAATGCAGTGGGAAACCGTTATCGGGTTGGAAGTCCACGTCCAGCTCGCGACCCAGTCCAAGATCTTCTCCGGTGCCTCTACCGCCTTCGGCGCCGAGCCCAACACTCAGGCCTGCGCCATCGACCTGGGCCTGCCGGGCGTGCTGCCGGTACTCAATGAAGGTGCCGTGGCGATGGCCGTGCAGTTCGGCCTGGCCATCGACGCCGAGATTCCCGAGACCTCGCTGTTCGAGCGCAAGAACTACTTCTATCCAGACCTGCCCAAGGGCTACCAGACCAGCCAGATGGCCCAGCCCATCGTCGGCAAGGGTGAAGTCGAGCTCGTGCTGGACGACGACGTGCGCAAGCGCGTGCGCATCCATCACGCGCACCTGGAAGAAGATGCCGGCAAGTCGCTGCACGAGCTCTTTTCCAACAGCAGGGGCCACGGCATGAGCGGTATCGATCTCAACCGTGCCGGTACCCCGCTGCTGGAAATCGTCTCCGAACCCGACATGCGCTCGGCCAAGGAAGCGGTCGCCTATATCCGTGCGATTCACGCCATCGTCACTTATCTGCGTATCTCCGACGGCAACATGGCGGAAGGCTCTCTGCGCTGCGACGTCAACGTTTCCGTGCGCCCCAAGGGCCAGGAGACGCTGGGCACCCGCGCCGAGATCAAGAACGTCAACTCCTTCCGCTTCGTCGAACGGGCGATCGAATTCGAGGTCGAACGCCAGATCGAGCTGATCGAAGACGGTGGCAAGGTCGTTCAGGAAACCCGGCTCTACGACCCGGACCAGGACGAAACCCGCAGCATGCGGACCAAGGAAGAAGCCAACGACTACCGTTACTTCCCCTGCCCCGACCTGCTGCCGGTGATGCTCGATAGCGCCTACATCGAGCACCAGCGTTCGACGCTGCCGGAGCTGCCCACCCAGAAGCGCAACCGCTTCGAGACCAGCCTCGGCCTCTCCGTCTACGACGCCGGCGTGCTCTCCGCGACGCGCCCCACGGCCGAATATTTCGAAGCCGTGCTGGCCGTCTGCGGCGATGCCAAGCAAGCCGCCAACTGGGTTCAGGGCGAACTCTCTGCGCACCTCAATCGCGAGAACATCGACATCGCCAACAGCCCGGTGACGCCAGAGCAACTTGGCGGCCTGATCCAGCGTGTACTCGACGACACCATCAACGGCAAGGCTGCCAAGCAGGTCTTCGCCGCGCTGTGGAACAACGAAGGTGCGAGCGCCGACGAGATCATCGACACCCGCGGCCTCAAGCAGGTGACCGATACCGGGGCCATCGAAGCGATGATCGACCAGGTCATCGCGGACAGCCCGGTGCAGGTCGCCCAGTACCGCGACGCCGACCCGGAGAAACGCGGCAAGATGATCGGCTACTTCGTCGGCCAGGTGATGAAAGCCTCTCGCGGTACCGCCAACCCACAGCAGGTCAATGGCCTGCTCAAGCAGAAGCTGGACGAGGCTTGAGACCGCATGTGAGCTGACTGGAATTGATGAATTGGAAACAAAAAACCCATGGCCAATGCCATGGGTTTTTGATCGCTGGCCAACAATCGACAACGACATTGGCCTCTACTTTTCCGCTGGAAGCTCAGTATCAGTTGGCGCGACGAATAAAACCGCCTCCGACTTGGACGTTGTGCTCTTTCTGCCATTCCTGCGATTGGCGAATGGCTTCGTCGATCTGCTCTTGGGTCATTTCCTTGGCAATGCGTTGCTTGCCTTCAACACCAGCGGAGCCGCTCAAATCGTAATACTTGTATGCTTTGACAAGATCCACATCGGTACCGTTGCCGTTTTCATAGCAATTAGCTAGTGCTGGAAAACCAGCTATATTTCTTTTTTCGAACTTGGTAAAGACGGCCTTTTTTAACCATCCAAAGTATTTTTTTTCATTTTTGGGCACACCGTCACCACTATCATACATTCCAGCAAGATGTGCTGCAGCCTGCCTATCGCCAGCGTTACCCGCCTTACTTAGCCAGAATATTCCTTTTCCTATATTATATGTATAGAGCTCTTCCCATTTCGCGCCTACATAGGCCATGCCCAGCATGCGTTGCGCAAGGATATAGCCTTCTTCCGCCGCTTGAGTCGCTAGCTCTCTCGCCTTGTCAATATTCTTGTCCGCACAGACACCATGGTAATACATGGTGGCCAGAGCATGACCAGCATCGGCAATGTCCGCATCCCAGGCGTCCGTTAATAACTCAACGGCTTTTTGGCAATTCTGTTCGACATCAAATTCCTTGTCACCATTCAAATAAAGAAGCCCTAATAGATATTGCTTCTTGCTGACATCCGGAGGCGTGACATTTTTGACTTGCTTCTCCGAAAGGCTGTCGAACGCTGCGTTGAGCGCTTTGCCCGTTGGGTCTTGGAATAGTATTCCCGCCTGTGCAGCGCTGCTGGATAGATACAGCACCATCATAAAAATCAAGCGTTTCATTCAGCTGTCTCCCGCTCGCTTTCTGGTTCTTCAATTCTCATAGCCAAGAGGTCCTGGCTGAACGACTGGGTGTCCGAAGATTTGAAGTCGATCGTGAGGTCGACCAATTGGGTCAATACGTTTTTCGCGTATACTTGCGACCATTCTGCTACGTAGGCATTATCTTTTAGCGCGAATGTTGGACGATTTTCCAATTCACCGCCGGGAAGTGAGCCTCGACTGGATCCGGCGGTTAACGCCTCCCTACCCCTGTTTTTTTGATAGGTCCATCCGACAATCGTTTCTGGGCTATTGTGCGGTGTAAGCTGAAGCGCCAACTCGATCTTATCCAACTTCGGCACCCGAACCTTAAGGTTAATCCTCACTAAATCCGAAACACGTTTTTCTTCCGCGTCGCGTGCATCTGAATCGACACTAAATCCCAAAAACCCAGAAGAATCAGAGTCGAGATACTTCTTCGGATCAGGCGCCGCGGGCTCCCAAGATAGCTCCACCACCAGCCCCTGAAACACCATCTCCAGCGAGCTTTGCTCCGACGCCATATCGTCGAATGGCAGAACCTGCATATCTTCTCGTTCCGATGGCTTACCGAGAATACTGCGGTTCACCCACATCTGAACCGCCGGGGATACCATGGCCACAAATGTATAACCCAGCAGTAGCGTCAAAATCCCAAAAAACACGCCCACGACGAGCCCGACACCCGTGCTCGCGCTGATCACGACGATCGAGGCAATACCGGCGATAACCCCAACCCCGCCGACGATCATGCCATAGTGGCCGGTAACACTCTGGCCTGTCTTGCTGGCCTCGCTGGCTTCCGTCAACTTCTTCAGGCCATCCCAGATCGAGATCATGCCACCCGCGGCGCCCAGTACATCGCCAACAAAGGCCCATTTGATACCGCTGATGATCGAGCCTTCCGTGGACAGGCCCAGGCTCGCCACGCTGACGCCAGAGCCAATGATCTTGCTCCAGTCGGCGCCCTCCTCATCGTCCACGAAGGCGCCTTCTTGCCAGGAGACGATCAGGCTCCATAGCACCAGGCAGGCACCGGCAACCTGGCCACTGCCCTTATGGGCGCTGAGCAGGGTATTGCCGATATCCCGGGCATTCTGCGCCAGATCACCCAGGCGCTGCTGTTCATCCTCCGGCGTATAGCTGTCTGGCAGGGAGAGGGGTTCGCCACTCTCCCCCGTCACCGCTTTGATATCCACGTAGACCGGCAAGGCAATGCGTACCGTTCTGTCGCTACTTGCCATCGGGGCGGAGAGATTCCAATAAACAAAACCCATGGCCAACGCCATGGGTCTTAATTCTAAAGTCACACGCCACAATCTTGGCAAAACAACAATCTCAATTGGCGCGACGAATAAAACCACCACCAACCTGAACATTGTGTTCTTCCTGCCATTTTTTGGATTGACGAAGAGCTTCGTCGATCTGCTCTTGGGTCATCTCCTTGGCGATACGTTTTTTCCCTTTCACACCAGCGGTACCACTCAGATCAAAATACTTGTATGCCTTGACCAAATTTTTTTCAGTACCTTTCCCACTCTCATAACTTTCTGCCAATGCGGGAAAGCCAAGCCTATTACCTTCCTCAAACTTATTAAAGACTGCTTTTTTTAACCAGAAAAAATATTTCTTGTCGTCCTTGACTACCCCAACACCTCTATTATACATGAGCGCAAGCTGTGCAGCGGACTCTCGATCTCCGGCGTTCCCTGCTTTAGCAAACCAGCAGATACCTTTTTCAACGTCGTAAGAATATAAATTCTGCCATTTCTTCCCCACATACGCCATACCTAACATGCGCTGCGCAAGAACATATCCCTCTTGCGCCGTCTGCGTTGCTAAATCTCTAGCTTTGCTGACATCTTTGGCTGTGCAAATACCATTATAATACATGGTCGCCAATGTATACCCGGCATCAGCCACACCCTCGCCCCAAGCCGACCGCAAAAAATCGATGGATTTCTTGCAATCTTTTTGGATCGAAAACTCTGGCGCTCCTCTTATATAAAAAAGCCCCAAAAAAAACTCCTCGCGCCCGGAGCCAGGTCGAGACCAGCCCTTAACCTCCTCTTTCGAAAGACTGTTTATCGCGGTGTTTAAACTCTTGCCAGTCGGATCCTGAAAAAGAATATCCGCTTGGACAAAACCGGAAAAAAGCACCATTAAAAAAACAAGAAATTTCATCATAAAACCCCACGTCGAATTACTGACTCTCCATATCCAGAGTCAAAGTATCGCTTTTAATAGACTGCGTATTAGTGGACCTGAAGCCTATCGCAAGATCCGCCATATGAGTTAGAACTCTTTTTTCGTACACATGGGACCACTCTGCCTCATAAGCTTTATTTTTAAGCGAAAACTTGGGTTGGCTTTCAAGCTCTTGAGTCGTACCATACCCTTCTCCCGAGGCCTCAGCAGACACTAGCAGATTGCTTTCTCGAGTCTTTTGATAGGACCAATCAAAAATCGTTCCGGGCACATCATGTGGCGTAAGTCTCAGAACAAGACCAATAGCTCCCAACTTCGGCACCCTAACCCTTAGGTAGATCCGCACCAAATCTTCAACACGTTCCTCTTCTAATTGTTGTGCCTCTGAATCGATACTAAACCCCATGACCCCAGAGGGATCAGATTCAATATAGTTCGTCGGATCAGGCGCAGCAGGCTCCCACGATAGCTCCACCACCACGCCCTGAAACACCATCTCCAGCGAACTTTTCTCCGAGACGAGATCCTCGAATTTTTCCACCTGGCTGGTGTGGAATCCAACCAGGCTGCGGTCGACCCACATCTGCACCGAGGGCGCTACCAGCGTTACCACCCAGACACCCAGCAGTAGCGTCAGAATCCCGAAGAAGAGCCCCACGACCAAGCCCGCCGTCACCCCGAAACCGATCACCAGGATGGTGCTGATACCACTGACGACCCCGAAGCCACCCATGATCTTCTGATTGTCGGCACTCAGCGTCTGCCCCAGCGCCTGGCTCGCGCTGACTCGGTCAACTTGCGCATGCCGTCCCAGATCGAGAGCATACCGCTTGCCACACTCAGCAGACCGTTCCCGAGTTTCCAGGTATCGCCGTTAATGATTCTGCTCAACGCCCCTTCGGTACCGGGGCCCATGCTGGCAACTCGAATCGCCGGATACCCCTCGGCAGCGCCCATGCCTGCGCTAGGTAAACCGACACCTGAACTAAACAACCGGTTCCAGTCGGCACCGCTGTTTGTATCGGTCGGATACCTCTAGTCGCACCATTCTAAGCCTGGCACCCAATGACTGCCGGGCCGAGCCCGAAGCATGGACAGTCGTCGTCACAACAACACCGTTTTCTTCTACCAGAGCAAAGATATTCAATAAAAACCCATGGACTGTGCCATGGGCATTAATACTAGAGACACACACTACAAGCCATTAAAAAACAACATCAATTGGCACGACGAATAAAACCACCGCCCACCTGAACATTGTTCTCTTTCTGCCATTCCTTGGACTGACGAAGAGCTTCGTCGATCTGCTCTTGGGTCATTTCCTTGGCAACGCGCTGTTTTCCTTCCACACCGGCAGATCCGCTAAGGCCGTAATACTTATAGGCTTGCACTAGGTCTTTATCAGTACCAACACCTTTTTCATAAAACTCCGCCAACTTTAAAAACTGCACAAATTGAGAGTTGCCATATTTAGCTGTAGCGGCCCTCTTCTTCCACTCGAAAGACTTTTTTTCATCTCGCGGAACACCATCGCCACCATAAATTATAGAGAGATTAGCAGCTGAAAGTTGATCTCCATTTACCGCAGCCTTTTCAAACCAAAAAATAGATTTCTCAATATCTTTATCGAACACACTCTGCAACACATCCCCTTTGTAAGCAAGCCCGAGAGTTCTTTGCGATTTTATGTAACCATTTTCTCCGGACTTCAAGACAAAATCTCGAACCTTGGCAAGATCTTTATCTACACCCAACCCTTTGTAATACATCGTGGAAAGTGCGTAGCCAGCATCAAAAACATCATCGCACCAGGCACGATGGAACAAAGAAAAAGCTTTTTTATAATCAGGTTGAACGCCCCAAGCCGCATCTCCACTCAGATATATCATCCCCATCATATATTCAGCCGATGGCACCCCCTCTTCAACCTGATTTTCAAGCTCGACCCTACTAGTTTTTGAATAAGCAGCATTCAAGCTATCACCAGTTGGATCGGGAAACAGAACCTCACCAACAGCAGTTAGCGGAACAAACAACAAAAACACAAGAAAGAAAAAATGCTTTTTAAACACTATCAAACTCCATTTTGAAAACATCGTGAACATTCGCCCCGACAGTGCGAGAGGAATTAAAACTCACGTCCAGAACAACTTCATCGGCAAGAAGATCTTTAGCAAAAATCCTGTTCACCTCCAAAGAGTACTCCTTTTCACTAGACGTAATAACAGGGCGCCCATCAACCCCCTCTTCAAAATCAATATCAGCGGTCTCTCTATCTACCACAGGAGCTCTGGCATCGGCAAGCTTAACAAGCTTATGACTATACAGCTCTCTATTACCATCAGCACAAAAAAGAGAAAACGCAACCTCGAACCTATTCAACCGAGGAAAACTTAATTTCAACTCTACTTCTCTGTCTACACTAGGCCCTGGCCCAAGATGATTCACCTCTCTCCAAGACAGCTGCACCAATACCCCCTGAAACACCATCTCCAGCGAGCTTTGCTCCGACGCCATATCGTCGAACGGCAGGACCTGCATATTTTCTCGTTCCGATGGCTTACCGAGAATGCTGCGGTTCACCCACATCTGCACCGCCGGAGACACCATGGCCACGAACCAGTAGCCGACCAGCAACGTTATGATGCCGATGAACAGACCCGCGACGATCCCCATGCCAAAGCTGATGCTCGCGCCGATCACGATGATCGAGGCTATACCGGCCATAGCCCCGACGCCCCCGACGATCATTCCATAATGGCCGCTAAGACTCTGACCTGTCTTGCTGGCCTCGCTGGCTTCCGTCAGCTTTTTCATGCCATCCCAGATGGAGATCAAGCCGCCTGCCGTCCCCAGCACGTCGCCAAGGAATGCCCATTTGGCACCGCTGATCGCCGAGCCTTCCGTCGACAGGCCAAGACTCGCCATTCGAATCTTATGGTAGCCCTCGATCCCCGCCATTGCGCCACTCGCGACGCTGACGCCAGAGCCGATGATTTTGCTCCAATCGGCACCCTCTTCTTCATTGATGAAGGCGCCCTCCTGCAGTGAGACGATAAGGCTCCACAAGACCAAACAGGCACCGGCGATCTGCCCGCCTCCCTTCTTGGCACTGAGCAGGGTGTTCCCGACATCCCGGGCGTTCTGCGCGAGATCACTACGGCGCTGCAGCTCATCCTCCGGCGTGTAGCTTTCCGGCAGCACGATCTGTTCCCCACGCTCTTGCGTCACCGCCTCGATATCCACGTAGGCAGGCAAGGTGATGCGTACCGTTCTGCTGCTGTCGGCCATCGGGGCGGAGAAGTTGCCAACCATGCCGTCCAGGGACTTCAGCGCCTGGCTGGTATCCGCTCCCTGATTTTTCTGGTCGGAGCTGGCTTTCGAGACCGCTTGGAGCCATTGGTGAAGCTCGGAGAGCTTGACCTCCCGCTCGACCATGGTGGGCGCCGGCTGCTCGCCGTCCAGTGCTTGCGGATCGGCCATGAAGGCCAGCTGGTGATAACGCACGAACTGCGAGAGCGCCGGCTTATAGTCCGGCGCGGGCACACCAGCGGCTCGGTACAGTACCAGCGAGGCAATCGAGTTGCCGATCGTCGTTGCCAGTAGATCCTGTATCGGGCGCCAGCGGTTGATGATCTGATCGCTTGTCGGCGCGCGCCCGTCAGGCTTTTGCGTGCGTTCACGTACCTGCTGAAAGCGCTCCCCCCAGGACTTTAGCGTCTGCGCCGATAGCTGTGACCCAGCGGGCAAGCTACCTAAACGCTCCCGGGCCTGCGCGATCATTTCGGCGTCATTGGCAAAGAGCGCCGCGAGTAGCGGCGACTCACTCGACTCGAGATCGTCGGCCAACAGCTTCCATAAGCCACCACTGGAAGGCGACATGATGCCGCCACGCAGTGCATTGCCTATCAGACCACTGAGCCCCAGCCCGGTCCAGTAGTCGGATTGGCTGTAACGGCCAATCACGGCGGGTAAACCATGCCTTGCCCAGATGGCATAGTCATCGTCGAATACGGCGGCCAGACTCTGACAATGTGCCGTATTCTCTTCGTAATCGGCTTTGAAGCGGTCGAGAGCATCAGAGTCGTAAAGCTCATCGAGCTGGTCGGCGTGCCTATCCGCCGCTCGCTGGGCTTCGGATTTAAGATTTTGGAGCAGAAACCGCTTGTGCTGAAGCTCGTTTTCTAGAAAAGGAGTCTGCCGTTGCATTTCGGCTTGTCTGGCGATCGCCGGATCACTGCTAGCCACCCGGCGATCGAGTTCAGCCTGCTCTTGCTCCAGTTGCGCTATCCGCTCTGTGAGCCGCTGTCTCTCTCCACGCAGCTCCTCAGCTTCGCGCTGCTGATCACGCAGAAAGTCGTCCTTTTCCGTCTCAGCTTCGCGCACGGCCCGATTCAACTGACCTAGACGCCGCTGGTGCTGGGCGCGCTCTCGAGGAGAGGCGTTTTCTCGGGAATACTCCTCCTCCTGAAAGGCATCCCGCTCGGCACGCGCCTTATCGATTTTGTCACTCAGTGACTGCTCCTGACTCGCCACGTAGTTACGCGCGAAGTTCTTCTTGAAGGCATCGATGGCCTGCATGCAGAGCAGCTTGCGACGACGCACATTGTGTATCTGCGCCTCGTCGTCCTCTTCCTCCTTGTTGTAGAAGAACTCTTCGACGCTGGCCAACGCCTGATGCCGATAGGCGTTCAACTCATCGATGATGCCGATCTCGTCCTTGACCGCGAGAATGAGCCCCTTGCCCTGGTATTCACTGCCGGCGTGGTCGAGCCGGCGCTGCATGGCGCCCCTGAGCTCGCGGGGTTTATATAGCGGTCGCGCTGGGCCGCTGGACCAGAACTGTTCGTCCAGGCTCTCTGCCGCCGCGCTGTATTCGGCGACTTTTTCCAACTCATCCGTACCGAAGGCGAACGGCTGTTGCTGCCCACCGACCCAACCCGGAATATTCACCTGCTGCATGTGGGCGTTACGCCAATCCGCGTTTTTCCCGATCATGCGGATATGGGCTTCGGGCCAGGGGTGCTCGCTGAATGCGTAGTAGAGCGTGCCCGAGTCCTCGGGAAACGGCAGGGTAACGAGGGAGGCGTCCAGGACATCGCCGGGATTGGTCTTGCAGCGATCGGGGAACTTGATGTCGTTCAACGCGGGCGGCTGTAGCACGGGGAACTGATAGTACTTACCGTCGCTGGTGATCGCGTAGGCGTACCAGTGCTGGCCGTTGGGGTTGTCCTGATCGTAGAAGTAGAGATACCCCTGACGCAGCTGGCGCAGAATGTATTTGTTGACCTGGCCGCCGGTGCTCTGGGTAATCTCCGCCTTGACCTCGTCGGGCACGCTTCTACCCTGCTCTTCGCCGCCGACCAGAGTCTTGTCCAGCAGGATGTCGGTGAACTCCTGGATTCTCGAGGGATCGAGCTCCGGAATATCGCCGTTGCGGCCGTTACGCTGACACACGGCATAGCGCACGGGAAGGATCGGTAGTCCCTTGCGTTCACAGAACTGGCAGCGCCCGCTTTCCTGGCCCGCCGTCTCATTTTCCGCTGCGTGAGCGCTCACTTGAGATGGTGCCGTCATACTATGTCATCTCCCCCATGTCCGATATCGCTTCCCAGTCAGCGTCGGAAAGCTGATTCGACAATCCAATGTAATTCAACCGTCCGCCCAGGCGGCCCAGCAGCGCCTGCATGATCGGGTGGCGATGAAAATCGATCCGCGTGGTCAGCCCGTGAAGGACGAAGGTGGCCACGTCGGGTCGGTCCCGCAGACCGGCGCGGTGCGCGGCGACGAGCAAGGCGTCGACGCTTTCCGCGGGGGCTTTCGACAGGCCCGCCGAGCCAGGGAGCGTGCGATAGAGTTCCCGGCAGCGGTTGATCTGGCCGATACGCTGAATGGCATGCCACTGCTCGGCGCTTAGTTTCAGGCCACCAAGCCGGCGCACCTCCCCGTGCGGATCGAGACAGCGCAGATGCAGCTCAGTGTCGAGATAGGCCCAGCGGTCGATGGGACCCAAAAGCGCCGAGAGCTGCCAGGGCTCGAGGATCCGCGGCAGATGTTCCAGCACCCTAGGATCGTAGAAGCGCAGCAGGGCAGGCTTCCCTTCAGGCGTCTGCTTGAGCTGTCGACTGAGGTAAGTGGCGATGCTGGTGCTCGCATGGCGCGAGATCAGCCAGCCGCAGAGCGGCACAGGCCCGAGCAGGCCAGCGCCACGCTCGGCACGCTGCCGCTCCAGTTGCGAAGCCAGCGCCGCGGCGCGGTGTTGGCCTATCCGTTCGAGATAGAGACGCTGGGCCGGGGTCTGGGCCAGCAACGGGTGACGAATCAGCGTCGCCTGCTGGCGCGCCTCGTCGCTCAGCACCCAATCGGGCGCCTCCGAAGGGTCCACCAGGCGGTACAGACGCCCTTCCCTGGCGGCCTCGCTGGCTTCGGTCATCCATGCCTCGTCGCTCATGCTGTCCATCGCTAGCTTTCCACGCTACCGTCGCCGCTGCTTGCCGCAGCCTGACTCTTGCTGGCACAGAGCACGTCTTCCCCCTCCGGCAGCTCGGGCATGGACGCGTTCAGACTCGCCGGGCCCCCAAAACTCTTCGTCGCGCCCTTGACGGTAACCTTGCCCGGCGCATGCAGCTCGATATTGCCGCCCTTGATACGCACGTAGGCGCCGCCGCTGACCAGCAGAATCTCCTCGGCGGCGGCGAAGTCGATCTTGTCTTCCGTTGAGGTGACGCCGAGATCCCGCCGCGCGGTGGCTTCCAGATTGTCCGACTGCGCCTGGATCTCCACCTTGCCCCGGGCCGCGAACAACTTGATCCCGGCTTTCTGCACGAACAGCGACAGCTTCTCGGAGATCGAGGCGACCAGGCGCTTGCCGGTGGCGATATTGACGTCTTCACCGCTGGAGACACTCAGCGACCGGCCCTGGGCCAGGTGGGTCGATTCCGGCGTGCTCAGGGTGATGCCGGCCGGCGAGGCCATGTGCAGCCAGGGGGCTTTCATCCGCGCCGCTTCGCCCCGGCCGCCACTGTCGCTGGCGCCACTGGCGCTGTCCTGCTTGGCCTGACCTTGTGAAT
>NZ_MSDO01000003.1 GCF_001937195.1 Salinicola socius
TTCGAGCCGCTTTTCGATATCCGGCATGATCACCAGTTCGTTGACGATCGGGTTGGGCGACTCGGCGGCAATGATGCCGGGTTCGGAAATCCCCAGATAACGGCTGTCCTTGCGCCGCTGCTTGGCATGGGCCAGGTTGGCGCCCTTCATCGGTCCTTTCATGGCGCCCGGACCGCAACCCGTGCAGATGTCCAGTCCGCGCAGACCCATGTGGTAGCCCACGGCCTTGGTATAGTCATACTCTTCGCGAGTAATCGAGTGGCCGCCCCAGCAGACCACCATGCTCGGTTCCTGCGCCGTGCGCAGCGTCCGGGCATTACGCAGGATGTGGAATACCGCGTTGGTGGCGCCTTCGTTGGTCTCGAGGTCGAACTTGGGCGTGCTCTGGATCTCGTTGTAGACGTAGACGATATCGCGCAGCACGGCGGACAGCTGCTCCCGCACGCCTCGGATCATTCGCCCGTCCACGAAGGCGCAGGCTGGTGCATTGGATAGCTTGAGACGGATGCCGCGATCCTGTTGCAGAACCTCGATGTCGAAGTCCTTGTAGGCTTCCATGACCGCCAGGCCGTCGTCGGTAGGGGTATCGCAGTTGAGAATGGCCAGCGCACAGCGCCTGACCAGATCGTGAAGCCCGCTCGTCGACGTGTCGCGCAGTCGATTGACTTCGGATTGGGACAGCACCTCGAGACTACCCTCGGGGGACACGATGGTTGATAGCGTCTCAGGCATGGACGACATCCTCATGAAAATAGATAACGGTGATTCAGAGATCGGCGCGAGCGGCAGCGGTTTGCCAGAGTTGGGCAATCTGCTCTTGATCGGCATCGCTCATGTTGTCCTGAGCGAAGGTGCTCTCCAGCCACTGCCAGTAGGTCGCATCGAAATCGTCGGCGTCGACTTCGGCCGGGTCGTATTCGGCCATCTCCTGTACCAGAGCGATTTGCGGAATCATGTAGCCCAGCGCGAACAGTTCGCCGTCGGCGGCGTTCTGTTCCATCACGAGTAGGGTTTGCTGCACGGCCTTGGCGCGCTGCGCAAAGGGATCAGACATAGGGTTTTCAATCCTGAGTGAGAGCCTGCCAATGCTAACATGAGCGACTGATCGTCGCAGTGGGGGGCGCCCGCCGGTACAGGCACTTCTGGCGGGATGCGGCTCTGCCCATAAATTGCTATGATTGGAAAGTCGTTAGCCGACAACGGGGCGTTATCGCAAGGCGGCCTGCGGAACACGCCGAGTCGAGACGCTTTTACTGCCGTACAGCGTGAGTGATCCGCGTTTCCATGTTCAACGCCCAGTATTTTCGTACTTACATGATGCTCGTCGAGACGGGAAGCTTCACCCAGACCGCGCGCAAGCTCGATATGACCCAGCCCGGTGTCAGTCAACATGTGCGCAAGCTCGAGGAGTATCTCGGACGCTCTCTGCTCAATCGCCATGGTCGACGCTTCTCGCTGACCGATCCCGGTCGCCGAGCCTATGACTACGCGGTCAAGCTGTTCGCAGAGCACGAGCATTTTCGTCACTCGCTGGACGATGATTCGCCGGATAGCGGCGAATGTCGCATTGCTTCTCCGGGTAGCGTGGGGCTGATGTTCTACCCATTTCTGCTGGGCTATCAGCAGATGCACCCGGGTCTGACGGTCAACTACAGCTTCGCGTTCAATCATGAAATCGCGCAGGACGTCGCGGCGGGTCGCTACGACATTGGCATCGTTACCGAGACCAGCAAGCATCCTGATCTGCGCTTCGAGGCCTGGCATCAGGAGCCGCTGTGCCTGGTGGTGCCCGCGGATTTCACGGGGACCACGCTCGGTGAGCTGCTGGCGTTGGGATTCGTCAATTACAACGACGGCAACACCAATGCGAGCCTGGTGCTGCGGAGCAACTTCGGCAGCGAGTTTCGCAGCATGAGCCATTTTCCGCGTCAGGGATTTACCAACGAGGTGGGTCAAGTGCTGGATGCGGTAGCCCGCGGGCTGGGATTTACGGTGGTTTCCCGCCCGGTGCTGGAGACGTCGCCATGGCAGCGCCAGGTCAAGGAGATGACGCTGGATCAGCCGGTCTACGAGACGCTGCACCTGGTATCGCGGACGGACGTCGAATTGCCCAAGCGTTATCGTCAGTTGCTGGAGTCGTTCCGCCAGCAGCGGCTCAATTCCCTCTACGGCTATAGCGAGCTTCCCACGCTGGAAACGACCTGACCTGACTTGTCGGGGCTGGGTGGGCCGCTGCCGGTGCTAGCTATCCACGCTTCCCATACCACTGAAAGCGGGTTGGAAAACAGAACGGCCGCTCACTGAGCGGCCGTTCCACGTTTCATCGGTTCAGGTTCGAGCCTACGACACGTCCCGGTAGGCGTCGATCGGCGGGCAGCTGCAGATCAGGTTGCGATCTCCGAACACGTTATCGACCCGATTGACGGCTGGCCAGTACTTGGCATCACGCACGGCTTCGGTGGGGAAGGCTGCCCGTTCGCGCGAGTAGGGGCGCTCCCAGGTCTCTTCGGTCACGTCGGCCATGGTGTGAGGTGCCAGCACCAGCGGGTTGGAATCCTTCGGCCATTCGCCGGACTCGACCCTGGCAATTTCCTCCCGAATGGCGATCATGGCATCGCAGAAACGATCCAGTTCATAGCGCGACTCGGATTCGGTAGGCTCGACCATCAGGGTTCCGGTGACGGGGAAGGACATCGTCGGCGCGTGAAAGCCATAGTCCATCAGGCGCTTGGCGATATCTTCTTCGCTGATGCCCGACGCTGCCTTGAGCGGACGCATATCGAGAATGCACTCGTGGGCCACCGTGCCGTTGGCAGCCTGGTAGAGCACCGGGTAGTGCGCCTGCAGGCGCCTGGCGATGTAATTGGCATTGAGGATGGCCAGCTCGGTCGCTTCACGCAGTCCGCGAGCCCCCATCATCTTGATGTAGGCCCAGGAGATCGGCAGGATCGAGGCGCTGCCGAAAGCCGCCGCCGAGACGGCGCCGGAATCCTTCTCTATGCCTTCCTGCGGCGTCACGACATGATTGGGCAGATGGGGTGCGAGATGCGCCTTGACGCCGATAGGGCCCATGCCCGGGCCGCCGCCGCCATGCGGAATGCAGAACGTCTTGTGCAGGTTGAGATGCGAGACGTCGCCGCCGTAGTCGCCGGGTCGGCACAGGCCGACCTGGGCATTCATGTTGGCGCCGTCGATGTAGACCTGCCCGCCGTTGTCATGAACGAGCTGACAGGCCTGACGGATATTCTCCTCGAACACGCCGTGGGTCGAAGGGTAGGTCAGCATGATCGCCGAGAGGTTGTCCCGGTGCTTGGCAGCCTTGGCCTCGAGATCGGCCATGTCGATGTTACCGTCTCGATCGCACTCGACCACGACCACCTTCATCTGCGCCATGGCGGCGGAAGCGGGGTTGGTGCCATGGGCCGAGCTCGGGATCAGGCAGATGTCGCGATGGCCTTCACCCACGGCGGCCTGATAGCGACGAATGGCGACCAGACCGGCATATTCGCCCTGAGCGCCGGAGTTGGGCTGCATCGAGATATTGTCATAGCCGGTGATCTCGATCAGGAAGTCGCTGAGCTCGGTGATCATCTGGCGATAACCGGACGTCTGCTCGCTGGGCGCGAACGGGTGGATGTCGGCAAATTCCGGCCAGGTGATCGGGATCATTTCACTGGTCGCGTTCAGCTTCATGGTGCACGAGCCCAGCGGGATCATCGCGTGAGTCAATGACAGGTCGCGGTTTTCCAGGCGTTTGAGATAGCGCAGCATCTCGGTCTCGCTGCGAAAGCGCTGGAAATTGGGATGCTGAAGGAACTCGCTGTCGCGACGATAGTCAGCCGGGATCCCGCTGGCGCTCTGCTCGACGGCTTCTCGATCGAGCTCGCTCACGGACAGGCCGTGCTCTTCCCCGATCAGCACGTCGAACAGGACTGCCAGATCGGCGGCGGTCGTGGTCTCGTTGAGACTGACGCCGACTTCGCCGTCGGCGGAATAGCGAAGGTTGATCTCGCGGGTCAGGGCCCGCCCCTGGATTCGATGACTGTCGATGCCGGTCAATGTCAGCGTGTCGAACCAGCTGTCGTGCTTGAGAGCGATGCCATGTCGCTTGAGACCCGTGGCCAGCAGCGTTGTCAGACGGTGAATGCGACCGGCGATGGTCTGCAGGCCTTCGGCACCGTGGTAGACCGCGTAGAAGCCCGCGATGTTCGCCAGCAGTGCCTGCGCGGTGCAGATGTTCGAGGTCGCCTTCTCGCGGCGGATGTGCTGCTCGCGGGTCTGCATCGCCATGCGCAGCGCCGGGCGCCCGCGGCTGTCCTTGGAGACACCGATGACGCGACCCGGCAGCGAACGCTTGAGCGCTTCGCTGGTCGCGAAAAAGGCGGCATGAGGGCCACCGTAACCCATGGGCACGCCGAAACGCTGGGAGTTGCCCAAAACGATATCCACGCCCATGGCGCCGGGTTCCTTGAGCAGAACCAGGCTCATCAGATCCGCCGCCACGCAGGTCATGATCTGGCGCGACCGCGCATCGGCGACGACGCTCTCGATATCGCCGACCTCGCCATCGATGCCGGGATATTGGAGCAGGGCGCCAAACACGTCTTCATGTGCCAGTTGCGCTGCGGGGGCCACGACCAGTTCGAAGCCAAGGTAGGCCGCGCGGGTACGCAGCACGTCGAGCGTCTGCGGCAACACGTTGTCGGCGACGAAGAAGCGCTGGCTCTTGTGCTTCTTGTTCGAGCGCCGGCACAGCGCCATCGCTTCTGCTGCCGCCGTCGCTTCATCCAGCAGCGATGCGTTGGCGATCGCCATGCCGGTCAGGTCCATCACCATCTGCTGGAAGTTGAGCAGTCCTTCGAGACGGCCCTGTGCAATTTCCGGTTGGTACGGCGTATAGGCCGTGTACCAGCCCGGATTTTCCAGCACGTTGCGTTGTATCACCGCCGGTAGGTGCGTCGGATAGTAGCCTTGGCCGATATAGCTCTTGAACACCTTGTTCTGCCGTGCCAGGCCACGCAGGTAGTCCAGTGCTTCCGACTCGCCACGCGGTCCGTCCAGCGCCAGATCCCCTTCGAGACGGATCCCCTTGGGGATGGTACGGTCGATCAGCGTCTTCAGCGACGGCATGTCGAGCGCCTTGAGCATCTCGGTGACATCGTGATGGTGCGGGCCGTTATGGCGCTGAAGGAAGTCGGCGTGGTTGGCCAGTTCGGTTAACGGTCGAGTCTCGGTGGGCATAATCTATCCGGCGGAATGGGCAGGGGAGGGAGGAAACCGTTCGGTGGTGATCGCCACCGAACGGTCAGGACGCGAAGACGATGGAAGCGCGCCGCTCAGTCGTTCTGATCTTCCTCGGCGGCGACCAGCTCGTTGTAGGCTTCTGCCGACATCAGCGATTCCAGATCGGCCTGATCCGCCAGCTGCAGCTTGAGCAACCAACCGTCACTGTAGGGGGAATCGTTGACGGTCTCCGGGCTATCTTCCAGCGCCTCATTGACCTCGACGATTTCGCCCGCCAGTGGAGAGTAGAGGTCGGATGCAGCCTTGACCGATTCGATGACACCGAACTCGTCGCCCGCATCCAGTTCGCGACCCGCTTCCGGCAATTCGACGAAGACCACGTCACCCAACGCTTCCTGGGCGTGATCGGTGATACCGACGGTGACGGTGCCATCACCGTTGTCGAGCACCCATTCGTGGCTGTCGGTGTAGAGCAGGTTGTTGGGAATGTCGCTCATGAGGGTTTCCTATACGAAACAATTTTCGGAACGGGGAATTTTGGTGAGTATTATGCATCAATACCGCAGCGATTGGCATAGCCTCACCTGCTTCCCGCTCTGCCTGATGGGATTAGCGCTACTAGATTGAGCCTAGATCCAAAAAACGTCCAGTCTCGCAATGCCGTTCTCCGCCATGCCCGGTTGACTCGGCCTCTGAGGCGGGCGATCCCTCTCTGCCAGGCGGTGTCTTCAGTTGCCAGTTCAAGCGATCACGTTCAAGGCCTTCACGATACGGCGCCGATGGTCCAAGGCACGGGTTTCTTATTGGAAACACCGGCGCCATTCGCTAAGGTGGCGTCAAGCGTCGACAGGCGCTGAATGATACTGGATGAATGCTTTGGGATAATTGTGAATACGTAGTTGAATCCTCTATCGTTGCCCCGTTTTGACCTTTAGAGATCGTTCGCGGCAATCAACGCACACGTTAGCCCGTTCGACAGCAACAATAACGCGATAATGGAGTTCGACGTGGACCAACTCAACACGATATTCAGCGCTATCAACGGTGTGGTCTGGGGCCCGCTGATGCTGATCCTGCTATTCGGCGTCGGCATCTATCTACAGCTGGGCCTCAAGTTGCTGCCCATTCGCAAGCTTGGGCTCGGCTTCAGCCTGTTATGGCGCGGACGCCGCAGCGACGCTGATAGCCATGACGAAGGTGAGATATCCCCGTTCAATGCACTGATGACGGCGCTATCGGCGACGATCGGCACTGGCAATATCGCTGGTGTTGCCACGGCCATTGCGCTCGGTGGACCGGGTGCGGTGTTCTGGATGTGGTTGACCGCCCTGGTCGGAATGGCAACGAAATTCGCCGAGGCGGTACTGGCGGTGCGTTACCGTCAGACGGATTCCAATGGCGATCACGTCGGCGGGCCGATGTATTACATCCGAAATGGCCTGGGCAAGCGCTGGGCCTGGTTGGGCGGAATGTTTGCGTTCTTTGGCGCCGTGGCGGCGTTCGGGATCGGCAATACCGTCCAGGCCAACTCGGTGGCGGATGCGCTGACGACGTCGTTTGGTGTTCCGGCCTGGCTGACCGGCGTCATCATCATGGTACTTGCCGGCGCGGTCATTCTGGGGGGCATCAAGCGTATTTCCAGTGTTGCCGGCAAACTGGTGCCTTTGATGGCCGTGGCATATTTCGCGGCGGGCGCGGTCGTATTGATCATCAACGCCGATCAGATTGGTGGCGCATTGGGTACGATTTTCACGCATGCGTTTCAGCCGATCGCGGCCAGCGGCGGTTTTGCCGGTGCCGCGGTAGCAGCAGCCATTCGTTTCGGCGTGGCGCGGGGGATCTTTTCCAACGAGGCCGGTCTCGGGAGCGCACCCATCGCCCATGCTGCAGCTCAGACGCGCAACCCGGTGCGTCAGGGATTGATTGCCATGCTGGGGACTTTCATCGATACCCTTGTCGTCTGCACCATGACGGCCCTGGTGATCCTGACTTCGACACACTGGCTGGATGGCGAGAGTGGTGCGGCGTTGACGTCGTTGTCGTTCGATAGTGCCTTGCCGGGCGTGGGGCAGCACATCGTGGCGATTGCCTTGTCGATATTCGCTTTCACCACGATCCTGGGCTGGTCGTTCTACGGCGAGAAGTGCTTTCAGTATCTGTTCGGCGATCGGGCTATCCTGCTGTATCGGATCCTGTTCGTGCTGGCGGTGCCGATCGGTGCGATGGCGAAACTGGACTTGATCTGGCTGGTGGCGGACACCTTCAATGCGATGATGGCGATCCCCAACCTGATTGCTCTGGCGTTGCTGTCGCCGGTCGTTTTCAAACTGACTCGCGATCACTTCGCCGGCAAGACGGTGCTGCCGGGCGAGGCGCTGGAAGATCGCGACCGGTAAGCATGAATGCTTCAATCTGCCCTTAACTGGAGACATCGATGTCGACTATGAAACAGACCCCGCTGTTCGCGCTGCATCAGGAGCTCGGTGGCAAGATGGTGCCGTTCGCCGGCTACAGCATGCCCGTGCAGTATCCGCTTGGCGTCAAGAAGGAGCACGAGCACACGCGCAAGGCCTGTGGTCTGTTCGATGTCTCCCATATGGGGCAGGTGAAGGTGACCGGCCCCTCTCCTGCCAAGGCGATGGAAACCCTGGTCACTGCCGATGTGGTCGGGCTGGCCGAAGGTGGCCAACGTTACGCACTGTTCACCAATAGCGAGGGCGGCGTCCTGGATGACCTGATGATCGTCAATCACGGCGACTCGCTCTACGTGGTCGTCAACGCGGCGTGCAAGGATCAGGACATTGCGTTGATGCGCACCGGTCTGGGCACCGGCCATGATGTCGAAACTCTGGATCGCGGGCTGCTGGCACTGCAAGGCCCGCAAGCGCGGGACGTCATGCAGCGTCTGTGTCCGGCTGCCTGCGAACTGGTATTCATGCAGCATGCTCGCTTCGACGTCATGGGCCATGAAATATGGGTCAGTCGTAGCGGATATACCGGTGAGGACGGTTTCGAGATCTCGGTGCCGGCCGAGGCAGCCGAAGCGCTGGCACGATGGTTCCTCGACCAGCCGGAAGTCGAGCCGATCGGACTGGGTGCGCGCGATTCGTTGCGTCTCGAGGCCGGTCTTTGCCTGTACGGCCACGATATCGACACCACCACGACACCTGTCGAAGCGAGTCTTTCCTGGGCCGTCGGTAAATCGAGGCGAGTCGGAGGCGAGCGCGAGGCCGGCTTCCCTGGGGCCGATATGGTGCTCCATCAGTTGCAGGCCAAGGATCATCGTCGCCGTCGGGTCGGACTGATTGGCGAAGGTCGGGCGCCGGTCAGAGAGGGAGCCACCTTGTTTGACGCCGACGATAGGGAAGTCGGGCGCGTCACGTCGGGTAGCTTCGGCCCTAGTGTCGGGGCGCCCGTCGCCATGGCGTACGTCGTCATCGAAGCGGCCGAGAAAGGCGCGACGCTCTACGCCGATGTTCGTGGCAAGCGCCTGCCGATGGTGATCAGCTCAATGCCTTTCGTGGCGGCTAACTACTTTCGGGGTTAATGGCCACCGAAGCTAACGCCGGCATGCATCGCAAAGAGCCGAATCGATCTGTCTGAGAAAAGCCCAGGTCATCATTTATACCGTTATCTTGTTGACGCCTCCCTGAAGCAGGGAGGCGTTTTGTCTGGACTTGTCATCACCCTGCCAGGGGTCCTGATCTCGGTCCTGCAGCTATCGGTCCTGCAGATCTCGTTGAAGAGCCAGGAGAATGGCCGTCGGGTGAAGCACTAGACGATGCGGCGGAAGGTGAGGTTGATGCGGCTACCCTCGATGGCGCGTGGCGCCAGCGCGTGCTGCCATCGAGTCTGGGCGCCGGGGCCCATCAGCAGAAGGCTGCCATGGGGTAGCCAGACGTTGAACGCGCCTCGAACGGCACCCGCTTTTTCCCGAAACCGGAGAGGGCGCTCACTGCCGAGCGATACCGAGGCCACGATGGGATTCTCACCAAGTTCCGGCTCGTCGTCGCTGTGCCAGCCCATGCGTTGCTCGCCACTCGCGTAGCGATTCAGCAGCACGCTGTTGAATTCGGTAACGGGCAAGTCGTGAGCCCGCAAGCTCCGCTGAACCCGATCGCGTAGCCTCTCGACCAGCGGATGCCATGATCGCGGCTGGAACGTGCGGCCGGAGTAGCGATAGCGGGCGTCACTGTCTCCCATCCAGCATTGGGATCGAGGAATGGTGTGCTGCCGGCCGTAGAGTCGCAGGGTGGGAGACTCCCACTCGATCTCGTTATCGAGTGCATCGTGGAGACGTGAGGCTCCGTCGGTCGATAGGAAGTGCGGGTGTAAAGCCAGCAGGGGAGAGTCTTCAATCTGTTGCCATTCGCTGTTATCGGGATCGGGCATGACGATGGCCTTCAGCCCCAGATGAACAGAGCGGCAAGCCCGCTGCACCAGGCCAGGATCGCCCCGATCAGCGCGCCGACGATGACGTCGCTGACGTAGTGCAGTCCCAGCACGACGCGCGAGACTGCGATCAGGCCAGCGAGAGGAAGCACGACAGGCAGTAGCTGCGGGCTGGTAGCGCCAATCAGGCAACTGAACATCACGGCATGCAATGTATGCCCGCTGGGGAAGCTGTAGCGGTCGACCGGCGGCATCGTGCAACGAATCGTGGTAAACGTGATGTAGGGGCGCTCGCGACACAGTCGAGTCTTGAGAAGACGATATATCAGGGCTGCCACGCTGGCGGTAAGACCCCAGTGTGCCGCGATCAGCCAGCCTTGATTCCCGTGCAGCAGGGGTTGGATCAAGGCGAACGCGACCCAGGCTGGCCAGTCGCCAAGTCGACTGACGACGCGAAACAGCCAGAGCGTCGGGGTATGACGGGAGAATTCCGCCAACCAGTGGCTGAGCCGGCTCTCGGCGCGGTCCAGCTGCTCAAACGTGGGACGTGGAATGCGTGGCGGCATGTTGAGTTCCCTGGACCTGAATCAGATGGGCAAGAAAGCGGTCACCGATATGGGCCCAACTCAGGCCCGAGGCTCGTTGACGCGCCTGGCGTCCCAGGCGGGCGTAAAACGCCGGCTGGCGGCAGAGTTCGCTGGCCGCATCCATGAAATCCTGATTTCCCTCCGGTGCGATCAGGCGTCCATCGACACCGTCGGTTATCAGTTCCTTGGCCGCGGCGTGATCGAAAGCCACCACCGCGAGCCCGCTGGCCATGGCTTCCGGTACCACATTGCCGAAGGTTTCCGATAGCGAGGGAAAGATGAACATGTCCGCGCTGGCGTAATGGCTGGCAAGCGCTTCGCCGGTTTGGAAACCGGTGAAGATGGCATCCGGCAGGCGTCTGGCGATCGTCTTGCGGGCAGGGCCATCGCCGACCAGCACCTGCACCAGCGACGGATTGGCACGCTGCATGGCGGCCATCGTCTCGGCCAGCAGATCGATATTCTTCTCGGCGGCCAACCGCCCTACGTAAAGCGCCACGGGCTGCTGGGGGCCAGCCCCCCATCGACGTCTCAGTTCGGCATCGCGATGTCCCGGGTTGTAGCGAACGGCGTCGACGCCTCTCGCCAGCACCGAGACACGGCGATAGCCGGAACGCTCGAGCGTCTGTTTCTGGGCCGAGGTGGGAACCAGCGTCGCTTCGCAGCGATTGTGGAAATAACGCAACCCGCGCCGGGCAATGGGGATGCTCCAGCCGAGGTGGTAGTTGCTGGCGTACTGATCGAAATTGGTATGAAACCCGCTGACGACCGGAATCTGCAGGCGCCGGGCGGCGTTCAGGGCTGACCACCCCAGTGGCCCTTCGGTCGCGATATAAATCGCATCCGGGCGCTCCTGCCGCCACAGACGCATCAGTCGCCGCCGGCACGGCAGGCCGACGTGTACGTCGGCGTAGATCGGTAGCGCGATACCCCGGACATGGACATCCCGTTCCGCCAAAGGGTCGAGTTTGGCGTCCGCCGGATCGGGGCGGATCAGCTGCAACAGGACGCCCTTGGAGACCAGATGGCTGGCGAGATGGCTAAGCGTGTGAGCAACGCCGTTGACCTCCGGCGCCCATGTTTCACTGACCAGGGCTATACGCATTGTTACCACTCCTTCCACGCCGGCGAAGTTGCCGAAATCCCCGGTCCGACGCCGATCGTGTTTGATCCTGTCTTCGATCCTGCGGGGTACCGATGACGTCAATGTGTCACGCTGATGACGAATGCATGACATGCCAATCAGCGTAGCACGCGCGCGGGATCCACGGGTTTGCCGCCATGACGAAGATCGAACAACAGGTGATGGCGGCTACTGCCGCTCTCCTGGCCGATTTCGCAAACGGGGGCGCCGCTCGAGACGGATTGTCCTTCGGAGACCATCAGCTTGTCGCAGAAGGCATAGACGCTCTGCATGTTGTCGGCGTGGTGGAGAATCACCACCTGGCCCAGCTGTCGCATGCCGCTGGCGAATCGAACCTTGCCCGAGGTCGTGGCCTTGGCAACCGCCGGCCCCGGTGTCGACATCATCATGGGCTGCAGGGTGCCGTGGGCATCCCGACCGAAACGGCGCTCGATAGCGTAATTGTCCAGAGGCCACTGCCATCCGCGAGCCGACGCGGGAAGCGGGCCGGGGTCCGGCAGGGATCTCGAAGCCGCCGGTGTCGACGCCGCACGGGTACCGCCGGATGAACCGCCACTGAGCGGCACCTGAATCAGCTGCCCGACAGCCAGATCGGCGGGATCGATACCGCTGTTGGCGGTCTGGACGCGCTGGGGATTGGCACCGAAATGGCGTGCGATCGAATAGATCGAATCGCCGCGCCTCACTTGATAGCGGTACGGTCCGCCGCCCGGGGCTCGTTCCTGGCTCGACGGCAGCATCAGGCGCTGGCCGACCGCCAGTCGGCGAGAATCCACCCCTGGATTGAAACGTTGCAGGCGGAGGAGCGGGATTCCGGCCTGATCAGCGATCTTTCCGAGCGTGTCGCCGCGCTGCACGGTCACCCATCCGCCACCGTCGGCAATACGGGTGCCGCCGCCGCTGGCGCAACCGCCAAGCAGGAGCATCACTCCCAGGAGAAGGAGGAGAGCGCCGCGTCTTTTTCCTGCCACCGTGAATTCAACCATGTGTAGAAACGTTCCTTGTAATGAGCATCGTCGTAGCTCCCCTCCAGCATCCATTCCGGTCTGTCGAGACATTTCGCGATGATCGCGACGTCCCGCTCGCGACCACACAGGAAATCCCAGAAGTTGGGCGTCCCGCGACGATAATGCAGGGTGACGTCGATGATGCCGTCCAGACGCGATCCCAATAGCCCGATGACCTGGGCGATTCCGCCGGCCTTGGGTCGCAACAGATGGCGGTAGGGGCTCTGCTGCTGGCGCTGCTTTTCCTGCGTGAATCGAGTCCCTTCGACGAAGTTGTAGATCGTCATCGGCATCTCGCGGGCATGTTCGCACATCCGCAACGTCGCCTCACGATCCCGCCTGGCCAGCCCGGGATTGCGGGCGAGCTTCTCGCGACTGTAGCGGCGCATGAAGGGGAATTCGAGCGCCCACCAGGCGAGTCCGACGATCGGGACAAGGATCAGCTCCCGCTTGAGGAAGAATTTGGGCATGGCCATGCGTCCCGTCAGCACGTAGAGCATGACGATGATATCCGTCCAGCTCTGATGATTGGCCATGACCAGCCACCATTGGCGACGAGAGAGCGTTTCCGGAATGTCGGCCCGGATCTGTGGATGAATCCAGTGCCGAATCCAGACGTTGTTGGTTCTTATCCACGCAAGAGCGACCCAATGCAGCCCGCCGAGCACGCGCAAACGCCAGCGCCGAACGGGCGTCACCAGTTTGACCGCGGTCAGCATGACCAGGGGGACGCCCCAGAAAAGCGTATTGAGAACCAGCAACAGGACGCTGATGCAACCCTTCAGGGTCGACATGCCATTCTCCATCAATGACTTGGGTTCAATGTTACTGGAATGTCTTCAGACTGCACAGCGCTCGGACGACAATGCCGGCCCGCAACGACAGCGAGTCGGCGGGACCAGCCAGCTCTGGCGATAAAGAATGAGATTTGCCATTGACGAAAAACTGACCAATTTAAGACAAGCAGGGATAGGGACCGCCGAGCACTGCGCTTCGCCACCGGAAATGCACAGTGTTATCCACAGAAGATGTGAATAATTCGGATCGGCGCACAGATCGTGGACGTGACAGCCATCGGCGAAGAACCATGCTGCATGATCTCGGCAAGATCGCCCTTGAATTGGTAGACTGCCGCGCGCTTTCGCCTCCTGTTACGGCGAAGCACCGCTCATTGATCCTAATCGATGCCATTCGTCGACTGAATTTTTCAACGTCGCTGCCAGGAGACTCTGTTGCGTTCACTACCCGCGACTCTACCGATTCTGTTTCTTTGCGAAATCAGCTTTCTGCTCGGGCACGGGTTGATCATGACGCTGCTCGGCGTGCGCATGTCGTTGGAGGCGTTCCCGTCGCAGATGGCAGGCTTGCTCATGTCCTGCTTCTCGCTTGGCTTCGTTGCCGGCAGCTACTGGCTCGAAAAACGCATACGCAGCGTTGGCCATATCCGAGTCTTTGCCGCCTGTGCGGCGCTGCTGTCCGCCACCGCGATCCTTCATGGCCTGTGGGTCAATCCTTGGGCCTGGCTGGTCTGGCGGTTGTTCGGCGGCGCGGCGACGGCGGGGCTGTTGATGGTGATGGAGTCTTGGGTGTCCGGCGAGTCGACCAACGAGAACCGGGGCCGGGTGCTGGGGTGGTATCTGGTGATTTCGACGCTGTCGCTGGCAGGTGGACAGTGGATGCTGAACATGGCCGATCCTGGCACCTTCGTGCTGTTTTCCATCGCGGGCGTGCTGTTTGCCCTGTCGCTGGTACCGCTGTCGATCCATCGCATCCAGGGACCCTTGCGCAGCAGTCACGACGTGTCCGCCAAGATCTCCATGCGCGAACTGATGAAACGCGCTCCGGTGGGGCTGGTAGGGGCCTTCGTCGCCGGGTTGATGGTGCAGGCGTTCTTTGCCATGACGCCATATTATGGGCAGGAGATCGGGCTCACCACAGCGCAGACAGCGAAGTTCATGTCGATAACGACCCTGGTGGCACTGATCGCACAGTGGACGCTCGGGCGCGTCTCGGACCGTTTCGATCGGCGCAAGGTCATTCTGTGCATGGCGCTGGTGATGACGATCTCCGGAGTGATGATCGTCTTCGCGGCGCGCTCGAGTTACTGGCTGCTGGTTTTCGTGGCCAGCTTCCACACCGCGATGCTGCACACGCTTTACTCGCTGAGCCTGGCCCACACTCACGATTGGCTGGAGCCCGAGGAGACGATCCAGGCCAACGCCAAGATCCTGATGTGTTATGGCGTGGGTTCGGTGGTCGGGCCGTTCAGCGCATCACTGCTGATGCATAGCATGGGTCCGGATGGACTTTGGCTGTTCCTGGGCGCAGCAGCGTTGGGACTCGCGGCTTTCATCGCCTATCGCCTGTGGCGCCGCGAACCGGTCATGGCGCCGGAAGAGCAGGAACCCTACATGCCGCTGGTGCCGATGGTGGAATCGACCCACTACATCAATGAGCTGGATCCCCGCCACGGACCTCATCAATACGAGCTGAATCTGGAAGGGGACCTGGCGCCGGGACATGACGACTCGGGCTATTCGCCGGCTTGACGCGGTCGCGTGCGCCCGCAATGCCGAGACCGACGCCCGACGCCCACGGTCTATCCAGAGTGGGTGAGACAGGTTCGGTAGGACAGGTTCGGTAGGACGGGCCAGTAACGACAGAAGCCGGCACAGGCCGGCTTCCGGGATCTATCTCACATCGACTTCGGTCAGGCGTTCTCGGGCATCAGGGCCTTGTCCTGAACGTACTGATCGAATTCAGTGAAACCACCGACATGCGTCTGGTCGACGAAGATCTGCGGTACGGTTTCCACCGGTTTGCCGATGGTCTTCTCCATATCGGCCTTGGTGATGCCTTCGGCGTGAATGTCGATATAGCGAAAGTCGAAGTCTTCGCGAGCTTCCTTCAGCTTTTCGGCCAGCTCCTTGGCGCGAACGCAGAACGGGCAACCGGGGCGGCCGAAGATGACGGTCAGCATCGATGGTTCTCCTGAATCGGATAGTGAAAAGGTCGGAAAAGTAAGATGGGGGTTATTCTTTCGTATTAAACCCAACCGGCCCAATAGAGTCTCGCTACATGCCCCATTGCACGCTGCTATCGGGCCCGGTCGGCGGGCTTGGCCGTGAAGCTAGGGATTGGGCGCGTGCCCGGCGTCGAAGCGCTGTCCCGCATCGGCATCGCGTAGCAGATTCGCCAACGGTGCATGGATACCCGGGGCGCTGACCAGCAGGTTTTCACCGTAGAGCTCGGCGGGCAGCCCTTCGGGACACGCGTAGAGATGGCTGGTGCTGGCACCGGCCTCGCGCGCGATCAGCAGTCCCGCGGCGAAATCCCACGGGAGAACACTCTCGTAGTAGGCATCCAGCTGACCGCAGCCGACGTGGCAGAGATCCAGCGCCGCAGAGCCGTTGCGACGAACGTCGCGGCAGGCATGAAGCACGTGGTTGAGACGTCTGATCAGCGGCGCGCGACGGTCGCGAGCGTACGGGAACCCGGTGGCGACCAGGCTCCGTTCCAGGGTTTTCGACTGGCTGCAGGCCATCGGCTGCTCATTGAGCTGCGCGCCTTGGCCGCGTACGGCAGTAAAGGTTTCTCCGAGGAAGGGTGCATGAACCACGCCCAGATGGACCTCCCCGTCGACTGCCCAGGCGATCGATATCGCGACATGCGCGTGACCGTAGGCGAAATTGACGGTGCCGTCGATGGGATCGACGATCCAGAGCGAGCCACGCTGTTCGAGCTGGCTGCGATCCGGCGCCAACTCCTCGGTCAGCCGGGCCTCGCCGGGGAACAGCGATTCCAGCTCGTCGGCGATCATCTGGTCGACGGCGACATCCACCTCGGTCACCAGTTCGTCACCCCCCTTGTATTGGCGGGTGAAATTTTGCTGCTGACGTGCCTGGACGATCATGTCGCCGGCCTGGCGGGCAATACGCATCATCTGCTCGAGGCGTTGGGGGTGCTTCACGTTAGGCTCCTGGCGGAGAAAATGAATTCGCAAGGCTGATCCGAACTGTCGGCCCTGTGGTTTCGGTCACGGGCTTTGTCGATCAATGTCTCACCGGGCGTTTCTGCAGTTTACGTTGCAGCGTCCGACGGTGCATGCCCAGCGCCCGGGCGGTCGCCGAGATATTGCCGTCGTGCTCGTGCAGCACTTTCTGGATGTGCTCCCAGGTGATCCGGTTCACCGATGGCGGGTTGTCGGCGATTTCCACATCGACGTCGCCGCTCTCGCGCTCGAGCGACTGCAGGATCTCGTCGGCGTCGGCGGGTTTGCAGAGATAGTTGGTCGCGCCCAGTTTCATCGCCTCCACGGCAGTGGCAATGCTCGAGTAGCCGGTCAGCACGACCACGCGGCATGACGGGGCCACTTCCAGTAGTGCAGGCAGCAGCTTCAGGCCCGAGTCGGACTCCAGCTTGAGATCGAGCGTTGCCAGCGCGGGTGGAGCCTCCCGTGCCGCCGCCAGTGCCTCATCGTAAGTATGGGCAACGACCACGTCGTAGCCGCGGCGGCGCATGGCGCGCTCCATTACGAAGCAGAGCTGTTCGTCGTCGTCGACGATCAGCAGACGTTCCTGATCGCCTGTTCGTTGCGAGTCATTCATCACTGAATCCTCCTGTCGCTGAATCTTTCCGGCACGGGTTCTTGCTGACCCTGAACCGGGTTGATCTGAAACGCTCTGGTCGATTCCTTTGGCCCTGAATTTCCATGGTTGCGAATTTCCGTGACGCTGAATGTCATGGGCCAGGCGGGGAACGCCAACGCTACAGGCTTTCGCCAGCCATGACGCGGGGGAGCTTGACCTCGGTCAAGGTACCGCCTTCTTCATGGTTGTAGAGACTCACGCCGCCACCGAAGCGATTGACGGTGGCGTGGGTCAGAAACAGGCCGATGCCCATGCCCTTGCTCTTGGTCGAGATAAAGGTGTCGCCTAGCTGGTCCGCGATCGACATCGGGATGCCCGGGCCCTTATCCCGAATGTCGATGACCACCTCTTCGGCATTCCAGTCGAGAGTGGTGACGATGGCATCGGGGCTGGCGTCGGCGGCGTTGTTGAGCAGGTTGATCAGTGCCTGCTCCAGGGTCGCATCCACCGCAATGCTCGGCTGGCCACGCTTGCCGAGTACCTCCAGCCGGTGCTGGACATCGGGCCGCAACACCAGCCAGCGCTGGATGAGATTCTCGAGCCAGGGCATTGCGCGCATCGTTTCGGGCTTTTCGAGGCGGCGGCGGTCGGCATTCGCGACAAGCGTCTGCAGCCGCTGCTTGCAGGTATCGACCTGCTTGCGCAGTAGATCGATATCTTCCACCAGCGCGGTTTGCTGACCGGCCTCATGACGCATCTCGTTGAGCAGGACGGCCATCGTCGACAAGGGGGAACCGAGCTCGTGGGCGGTGCCGGCGGCCTGCGTTGCCACCGCCAGAATCTGCTCGTTGCGCAGCGCCGCCTCGCGCGTCCGGGATAGTGTCATGTCCCGTCGGCGAAGGGTGTGCGCCATCTTGAAGATGAAGAAGGTCAACAGGCTGCCGGAGAGGATGAAATTCAGCCACATGCCCAGAGTATGCAGCTGTACGCCGAACACGATGGTGCTATTGGTCAGTTGGGGGACCGGCTGATAGACGAGCATCATCGTTGTATAGCTGGCGGTGGCCGCCACGGCGATGATCCAGGCATAGGACCAGGGGAGCGTGGCCGCGGCGATACCCAACGGAACCAGTAGATAGGTGATGAAGGGGTTGGTCGAGCCGCCGGTGTAGTAGAACAGCAGACTCAGCCCGGCGATATCGATCAGCCAGTGCAGCAGATACTCGGTATCGGTGACGGCGCGCGGCCGACCCAGGCGCCACCATGTGGCCACGTTGAACAGACCCATCGCGACGATGACGCTGATGACCGGCAGCACATGCAACTGAAAGCCCAACACTTCGATACCGAAGATGATGGCGGCGAGAAAGCCGGTCCAGGTAATCCCGCGGACGATCGTCAGGCGAACCAGGTTGCGGTTCGGCGTCGCGAGCGGAAGCGGCTGCAGCATGATCTCTCCGGATCGAGTCGGGGCACGGTCGTCGGTCGAATGCCGGTGGGCGGCTGACTCGATATCGCTGCCCGGGCACGCGTCATGTTACCGCATGCCAGGATCGGGCGTGAGCCCATGGGTGCCAGTCATTGACGGAAAGCGGGGCGCCCGTTTGTCGCAGGTGGCGGCCCGTCAAGGCGATGTCGCCGGTACCTTAAAAAGGATCGGGGCGATTTCCACTTTGAGATGATGCAGTTAACGCCGCTTGGTCACGCCGACGTGGGCCCGGCGGCGGCTACAACTCTTTCCGCTCAACGCGTACAATCGCTGCCATCTTCGATTCTCCGCGCACTCGCGACCCTCTTCCGATGGTTCGCGTGAGTCGCCTCTAGTCAGTGAAGCCACACATGTCAGATGCTCAGCTTGCCCAGGAAGCGGCGCTTCGCCGCACGTTCGCCATTATCAGTCACCCGGATGCGGGCAAGACGACGATCACCGAAAAGATGCTGCTGTTCGGTAACGCCATTCAGCTGGCGGGTTCGGTCAAGAGCAAGCGGGCCGAGCGCCACGCCACCTCCGACTGGATGAAAATGGAGCAGGAACGTGGCATCTCGGTCACCACGTCGGTGATGCAGTTCCCCTACAACGGACGCATCGTCAACCTGCTCGATACGCCCGGCCACGAGGATTTCTCGGAGGACACCTATCGCACCTTGACCGCGGTGGACTCCGCACTGATGGTCATCGACGCGGCCAAGGGGGTCGAGGATCGGACCATCAAGCTGATGGAAGTCTGTCGACTGAGGACGACGCCGATTCTGACCTTCGTCAACAAGATGGATCGGGACACCCGGGATCCGATCGAAGTCATGGACGAGATCGAGACGGTCCTGAACATCCAGTGCGCACCGATGACCTGGCCCATCGGCATGGGGCGCCAGTTCAAGGGTGTCTATCATCTCTATGATGATGTGGTTCATCTCTATACCCAGGGCCAGGGCAACCGAATTCCGGAAGACAGGCGTATCGAGGGGTTGGACAGCGCCGACGTCGATCGGGTGCTGGGCGAGAGCGCAGCGGAAGAGCTCCGGATGGAAGTCGAGCTGGTGAGAGGCGCTTCCCACGTCTTCGACCTGGAAGCCTATCGTCGTGGAGAGCTATCGCCGGTCTACTTCGGCACCGCGATGGGCAACTTCGGCGTTCGCGAGATGCTCAACGGGTTCGTCGAGTTTGCCCCGACGCCGCAGCCGCGGGAAACCGATGCCCGTGAAGTGGTCGCCGACGACGGCCGCTTTTCCGGTTTCGTCTTCAAGATTCAGGCCAACATGGATCCCAAACATCGGGACCGGGTTGCGTTTCTGCGGATCTGCTCGGGCAAGTACGAGCGGAACATGAAGATGCGCCATGTGCGGATCGGCAAGGAGGTCAAGATCGCCGACGCGCTGACCTTCATGGCCTCCGATCGCTCCCATGTGGAAGAAGCGTGGCCGGGCGATATCATCGGGTTGCACAACCACGGCACGATCCAGATCGGCGACACCTTCACGGCGGGTGAAAATATGCGGTTCCTGGGTATCCCGCACTTTGCGCCGGAACTGTTCCGTCGTGTTCGACTTCGCGACCCGTTGAAGATGAAAGCGTTGCAGAAGGGCCTTCAGCAGCTGTCCGAAGAGGGCGCGACCCAGGTATTCCTGCCGCTGGACAACAACGATCTGATCGTCGGCGCGGTGGGCACGTTGCAGTTCGACGTCGTCGCGCATCGGCTCAAGGAAGAGTACAAGGTCGATTGTCTCTATGAGCCGGTCAATGTCCACACGGCGCGCTGGATCTACAGCAAGGATGCCAAGAAGCTCGACGAGTTCAGGCGCAAGGCGAGCACCAATCTGGCGATGGATGGCGGCGATTACCTGACCTATCTGGCGCCGACCCGGGTCAATTTGCAGATGACCCAGGAACGCTGGCCTGACATCGAGTTCAGAGCCACCCGCGAGCACTGAGCCCGAGAGTCGGCATGATTCGCCGGGCGGCCTGATCGACTCGGCCTGCAGGCCGTTTGCCGATATCGCAGCGAGCTCTCGATGTCGGAATCCACCGGCGATAGCCAGTGAGGCTATTCATCTTGCCGCCCCCTGGCGCTTGCGCCATGCTGAATCGGGTGAACCCCACGTGCCAGGCAGGCGCGATGGTTCACTTCAAGACAACCCGGTCGACCAGAAAAAGGAAAATGGCGATGGCTTCCAAGTTTCTCAAAGAGTTTCGGGAATTTGCCGTCAAGGGCAATGTCGTCGATATGGCGGTGGGTATCATCATCGGCGGCGCTTTCACCCTGATCGTGCAGAGCCTGGTGAAGAATATCTTCAACCCGGTGCTAGGGTTGCTCATTGGCGGTGTCGATTTCGCCAACTTCTTCGTCGTGCTCAAGGAGGGAGGCGCGCCCGGGCCGTACGCCACGCTGGCGGCGGCGCAGGAAGCTGGGGCCGTCACGCTGGATTACGGACTGTTTCTGAACGCGGTAATCAGTTTTCTCATCGTCGCCTTTGCCGTTTTCCTGCTGGTCAGAAGCATCAATCGCATGAAGCGCGAAGAGGCGGTCGCGCCCAAGGCACCGTCTGACAAGGCCTGCCCACACTGCTTCATGACGATTCCAGTCAGAGCGACCAAGTGCGGTCATTGCACCGCCGATCTTCCGCCACAGGAAGAGAGCATCGCGAGCTGAATCCTAATCGTGCCGTTCGACGCGTCCCTTTTCAACGCGCCCCTTATTAACGCGCCCCTTTTCGACGCTCACTGTCATCTGGATTTCGACTGCTTTGACGCCGACCGCGGGGCCGTTTTCGAACGAGCCCGTGCGGCCGGCGTCTGTCGCTTCATGGTGCCGGGCACGACGCGCCGACGTTGGAAGCACGTTCTGGCGCTCGGCGCGCGTGAGGGCGTCGCCGTATCCCTCGGGCTGCATCCGTACTTCATCGATTCCCATGGGGATAGTGATCTGGAGGCGCTGGCGGAGGAACTGGGGCGCCACGACCGATTGGTCGCCATCGGCGAGTGTGGGATCGACGCAAGATTCGAGACGACGCTGGCGCAGCAGTGGGCACTGTTCGAAGCCCAGCTTCAACTGGCCAGGCAGCATCGGTTGCCTGTCGTCATTCACTGCGTTCATGCCGATGATCAGGTAGCCAAGCGGTTGAGGCAGCTCGACCTGCCGCGCCGGGGCCTGGTTCATGCTTTCGGTGGCAGTCCCCAGCAGGCTAGGCGGTTTCTGGATCTGGGCTACACGCTGGGGCTGGGGGGCGCCGCAACCTACGATCGGGCTCAGCGGTTGCATCGGGCGGTAACAATGATTCCTGATGACGGCTTCGTGCTGGAAACCGACAGCCCGGATATGCCGCTGTCCGGGCGCCAGGGCCAGCGCAACGAACCCGCCTACCTGATGGAGACTCTCGCCACCATTGCGAGGCTGCGGGGGCAGACGCGAGACTCTGTCGCTGCCAATGCGTGGTCCAATACGTGTCGACTGTTCGGTCTGGACGCTGACGGTCGAGCGTCGTAACCGGCGCCTACGCGCCCACGACCTTCTCGGGATCGAGGCGCTCCAGAGGATAGGGCAGTTCGCGCAGCGTCAGGTTGCGATCGCCGACGAACAGCGCCGAGGCGTCGGTCTGACTGGTATTGAGCACGACCAGAGCGTCGCAGTGCGTGGCATCCTCACCGATCGCGGCCTGGAAAATCTCGCCCACGCGCTTGTCATCGGCGCTGCGAATGTCCGCGCCGATAGCGGGGGCCGAGGTCCCCTCCAGCATGGCGATCTGCAAGCGCCGTTTGACCTGCCCTCGAAAATGCGCACGTGCCACGATTTCCTGGCCGGTGTAGCAGCCCTTGCGGAAACTGATGCCGCCCAGCGCTTCCCAGTTGATCATCTGCGGCAGAAACGTATCGCTATGCTCGGCCGTGAGCCAGGCCACACCCGCCTCGATGTCCGCATGGCGCCACTGCGCCGTGGTCGCGCCGTGCACATCCAGATTCGCAGCCTGCCAGCGGGAGGGCACCTCGGATATGGGTAGTATCAGCAGGAACCGGGGACGGTTGGCGGGATGGCGCAGCGCCACCGTGTCTCCTTGCCGAGACATATGCCAGTCGAGATCAGGTAGTACGGGAAGGGTGGCATTACCGACCCAGGATTCGGGTTCCCCGATCATGCCAATCAGCGCGAGGTCTTCGCGATGACGCAGGGTCATCTTGTAGAACGGGGCGTACTTTCCCAGTTGCGTCGCCAGCGGCGCGGCCAGGGAGCCATCCAGCAACAGCCAGTATCGCTCGGCGGCGACCTTGAGCACCTCGGCATTGGCAATCATCCGGCCCTTGGGGGTGCAGAATGCGGTCAACGGCGCGAATTCGCCATCGGCGTGATCGATATTGGCGCTGGTCTGGCCTTGCAGAAAACGCGCTGCATCCGGGCCATCGCATTCAAGAATACTGAGATGTGCCAGCCAATCGTCCATCCGATCCCTCCCGTGAAAATATTGATGTCTGTGCGCGAATGGCAATCTCCGGTTGCGAGCCCCGGAACTCAGCGCTCCTGGAACGCCATCGAGATATCTGTCTGCCAATCATGCTGGCGTCAAGATGGTGTCGATTCGGTCGCATTGCAACGTCAGGTCGCGGAAACCCCATGCTACGCTATGCTGTCTGCCTGAACGTGCAATCGTGAAGAGATCCTGGTAACGGGAACGCCGTGAAAAGCATTTGCCAACAGACCGTTGTGGAGAGCCCTGCATGTCCCGGATCAATCTGACGCTGAAAGGGGTAGCGACCCCGGAAGACCTCAATCGCGTCACGACTGCCCTGATGATGGTGGATGGCGTCGAGAGTGTCGAGATCGGCAGAGAATGGGCGGAAGTCGAAGGTCGCGCGAACCGCGAGGCGCTGATAAAGGCCATCGATTCTTTGAAATCGGGCTTCGGCGCGGAGTGAAAGGTAGCCGGGAGACGGTCGCGCCGGGAAAATCGAGCTTGCCCCTTGAATGACGATAGTTTGGACCCTAATTAGTGACCATGAACAAACCTTTCAAGATTCACTCCAATTACCGTCCGGCCGGTGACCAGCCCGCCGCTATCGAAGGGCTGGTGCGTGGACTGGGGGCAGGCCTGTCGCACCAGACGCTGCTTGGTGTCACCGGTTCCGGCAAGACCTTCACCATGGCCAACGTCGTCGAGACGCTGCAGCGGCCGACGATCGTGCTCGCGCCCAACAAGACGCTGGCGGCCCAGCTCTACGGCGAGTTCAAGAGCTTCTTCCCGGACAACGCGGTCGAGTATTTCGTCTCCTATTACGACTACTACCAGCCGGAAGCCTACGTGCCGTCGTCGGATACGTTCATCGAGAAGGACGCCTCGATCAACGATCACATCGAACAGATGCGCCTGTCGGCGACCAAGGCGCTGCTGGAACGTCGCGACGCATTGATCGTGGTGTCAGTATCCGCAATCTACGGGCTGGGCGATCCCGAGCAGTACATGAAGATGCGTCTGCACTTCAATCGGGGAGAGCAGATCGATCAGCGCAGCTTCCTGCGCCGGCTGGCGGAATTGCAGTACACACGCAACGACATGGACTTTCGGCGCGGGACGTACCGGGTCCGCGGCGATGTGATCGATGTGTTCCCGGCGGATGCCGAGGACGAAGGGGTACGTATCGAGTTGTTCGATGACGAGATCGACTCGATTCGGCTGTTCGATCCGCTGACGGGAGAAGTTCGCGGTCAGGTACCGCGCATGACGATCTACCCCAAGAGCCACTACGTGACGCCTCGGGACACGATTCTGGGCGCTATCGATGCGATCAAGCAGGAGCTGGCGGACCGGCTCGAATATCTACGCAAGCACGAGCGTCTGGTCGAAGCGCAGCGTCTCGAGCAGCGCACGCTCTACGATATCGAGATGATGCTGGAGTTGGGTTACTGCAACGGGATCGAGAACTACTCGCGCTATCTCTCCGGGCGAGCGCCGGGCCAGGCGCCGCCGACGTTCTTCGACTATCTGCCGGATGATTCGCTGCTGTTCATCGATGAATCCCACGTCAGCGTATCCCAGGTCGGCGGCATGTACCGGGGCGACCGTTCGCGCAAGGAAACTCTGGTCGAGTACGGTTTTCGCCTGCCCTCGGCGCTGGACAACCGACCCATGACTTTCGAGGAGTGGGAGGGCATCGTGCCGCAGACGGTGTTCGTGTCGGCGACGCCCGGACCCTACGAAGCGGAGCACGCGGGCCAGGTCGTGGAGCAGGTGGTGCGCCCGACGGGGCTGGTCGATCCGCAGATCGAAGTCCGCCCGGCGACCACTCAGGTCGATGACCTGCT
Organism: Salinicola socius; assembly: GCF_001937195.1. GTDB lineage: Bacteria > Pseudomonadota > Gammaproteobacteria > Pseudomonadales > Halomonadaceae > Salinicola > Salinicola socius. Next base: position 24,751 of record NZ_MSDO01000003.1, read on the forward strand.
CTCCGAGATCCGGTTGCGTGTCGATGTAGGGGAGCGCGTGCTGGTCACGACCTTGACCAAGCGCATGGCCGAGGATCTGACCGAGTACTTCGACGAGCACGATGTGCGGGTCCGCTATCTGCACTCGGATATCGATACCGTCGAGCGGGTGGAGATCATTCGTGATCTGCGTCTGGGCAAGTTCGACGTGCTGATCGGCATCAACCTGCTACGCGAAGGTCTCGATATCCCGGAGGTTTCGCTGGTGGCCATCCTGGATGCCGACAAGGAGGGTTTCCTGCGTTCCGAACGCTCGTTGATCCAGACCATCGGCCGCGCCGCCCGTAACGCCCATGGCAAGGCCATTCTCTACGGGGACCGGGTCACCGACTCGATGCGCCGAGCCATGGATGAAACCGAACGCCGTCGCAACAAGCAGATCGAGCACAACGAGCGACACGGCATCACACCGACGACGGTCACCAAGTCGGTGGCGGATATCATGGAAGGCGCGCAGGCCCCGGGCAGCCGCAAGAGTGGTCGTAAGCGGAGCGAGCAACTGGTGGCGGAAGCGCCGGGTGCTTATACCCGCGAGGCCTTGAGCGCGATGAATGCGCCGCAACTGACCAAGGAGATCAGCAAGCTGGAGGATCGTATGCACGAAGCGGCGCAGAATCTCGAATTCGAGCAGGCCGCGAAGCTGCGCGATCAATTGCAGACGCTGAAATCCCGCCTGCTGGAACTTGGATAAGTCGAAGCGGGGATGAATCAAAGCAGGGATGAATCAGAGCGGGACAAGCTGAAAGCCCGATCGAGGTAGCGCCATTCTATGCCGGAAGGACCAGAAATACGCCGCGTCGCGGATCGCGTGGGCCGGGTGCTGATCAATGCACCGTTGACCCAGGTCTGGTTTGCGTTTCCCGAGATCGAAGCGGCGGCGGGGCGCCTGTCCCGCAGTCACGTGACCCAAGTGGATTGCTGGGGCAAGGCGCTGCTGATCACTTTCGCCGACGGCCACGTGCTTTATTCCCATAACCAGCTCTACGGTGTCTGGCGCCTCCATCGGCGCGACCAGCCGCCTTCGACGGGCCGCCAGCTGCGCGCTCGCCTGACGACCGCAGATCATGCCGCCAGTCTCTACAGTGCTTCGGATATCTCGCTGTGGACCACGGAGACGTTGGCACAACAGCCATTTCTGGCGCGTCTCGGTCCGGATCTTCTAACGCATGACGTCGCAAGCGAGGATATCGTGGCGCGATTGACCGAGCGACGCTTTGCGAGCCGGGGCCTGGGCAGCTTGCTGCTCGACCAGGGCTTCTATGCCGGAATCGGCAATTACCTGCGTTCGGAGATTCTGTTCTTCGCCGGGCTTGGGCCAAGGCAGCGTCCCAAGGATCTATCCGGTGCCCAACGGAAGAGACTGGCGCACTGCATCCTGGCGACGATTGATCAGGCGTATCGAGAGGCGGGTGTGACCAACCGGCCGGCCTGGCGCCAACGCTTGCAGCAGGCGGGTAAACGCCGGTCCGAATGGCGGTTCGCCGTTTTCAATCGCGAGCATCAACCTTGTCACGTCTGCGGTTCCATCATCCTGCGCGAATCCGTTGCCTCGCGTCGACTCTACCGATGCCCGTCCTGTCAACCCGAGTAAACGTATTGGCGCGCGGCCAATACCCAAGCCTATTTATACCGTTATCTTATGTGGTATCGCATTCGTCACAACTGCCAAATTCACGTCTTTACGGTATGATTGCCGCGCTTGAAGTTACCGACTCGCGGGCGATGAACCCGCCGAGCAGTTACCGTGACCAGCCAGGAGTACCGTGATGACCGTGATCCGCCAGGAGGATCTCATCCAAAGCGTGGCCGACGCACTGCAGTACATCTCCTACTACCATCCCAAGGATTTCATCGACGCCATGCACGCGGCGTATCAGCGGGAAGAAAATCCCGCCGCGCGTGATGCGATCGCCCAGATCCTGATCAACTCGAGAATGTGTGCGACCGGCCACCGCCCGATCTGTCAGGACACGGGTATCGTCACGGTGTTCGTTCATGTCGGCATGAACGTCCGCTGGGAAGCCGAGATGAGCCTCGATGACATGGTCAACGAAGGGGTTCGTCGCGCTTACACGCTACCCGATAACATTCTGCGCGCATCGGTGCTGGCCGATCCCGATGGCAAACGCCAGAATACGGGCGACAACACGCCGGCGATCATCCATCACAAGCTGGTGCCGGGCGATACCGTCGAAGTCCACGTTGCGGCCAAAGGCGGCGGTAGCGAGGCGAAATCCAAGTTTGCCATGCTCAATCCGTCGGATAGCGTCGTTGACTGGGTGCTGGAGCAATTGCCCAAGATGGGGGCCGGCTGGTGTCCGCCGGGAATGCTCGGCATCGGCATCGGCGGCACCGCGGAAAAGGCGATGATACTGGCGAAGGAAGCGCTGCTGGATCCCATCGATATTCAGGCATTGCAGGCTCGCGGTGCCAGTAACCGAGGCGAGGAGCTGCGTCTCGAGCTGTTCGAGAAGGTCAATCAGAGTGGCATCGGTGCCCAGGGGCTGGGTGGATTGACCACGGTGCTGGATATCAAGGTCAAGGATTACCCGACCCACGCGGCCAACAAGCCGGTGGCGATCATTCCGAACTGCGCCGCGACGCGTCACGTCCACTTCAGTCTCGACGGCAGTGGTGCGGCCGAGCTGCCGGCACCGAAGCTCGACGATTGGCCGGAGATCACCTGGGAGGTCGGTGAGGGCGTGCGTCGAGTCAATCTCGACGACGTCACGCCGGAAGCCGTGCGGGAGTGGCAGCCCGGCGACACCGTACTGCTGTCCGGCAAGCTGCTGACCGGCCGCGACGCGGCCCACAAGCGGATGATTGATATGCTGGCCAAGGGTGAAAGCCTGCCGGTCGATCTCAGAAATCGCTTCATCTACTACGTGGGTCCGGTCGACCCGGTGGGGAATGAAGTCGTGGGACCTGCGGGGCCGACCACCGCGACACGCATGGACAAGTTCACGCGCACGCTGCTCGAGCAGACCGGGCTTCTGGGAATGGTCGGCAAGGCAGAGCGGGGGCCGCTGGCGATCGAAGCCATTCGCGACAATCAGGCGGTTTACCTGATGGCGGTCGGCGGCGCGGCCTATCTGGTGGCCCAGGCCATCAAGAAAGCGGAAGTGATCGCTTTCGATGACCTGGGCATGGAAGCGATCTACGAGTTCGAGGTCGAGGATATGCCGGTGACGGTGGCCGTGGATCATCTGGGCACGTCGGTCCACCAGACCGGGCCCGCCAGGTGGAAGGAGATCATCGCCGAGCGCGTCTGATCGATACCCGCGGCGACACCACGGTGGCCAGATGACCAACGTTGGCGATCTCAGTGGCAAGGTCATCGGAGGATGCTTGCGCAAGAGGGCTGCCGTAGAGAACTGCTTCAGAGAATTCTTGTGAACAGCTATGGTAGAGAGCCCCTGTGGGGCTCTCTCTTTTTTTCGGTATGAGGTTGGTTAGCTTAACGATTTCGGCGGAAGCGATGACGATGACGCGAGATGGCAAAAGAGGGCGGACATGACCTGGCTGATCGGTTGGCTGCTGTTCGTCTCTCATGTCGCCGGAATCATCACCGCCGTCATGGCACTGATGTCGAGTCGCACCTCTCAGGGCGCCGTGGCCTGGATCGTCACGCTGATCAGCTTTCCCTACATTGCGGTGCCGATCTTCTGGACTTTCGGCCGACCGCGGTTCTACGGCTACGTTTCCGCCCGCGGTGAGCGAGATACCGTGCTGCGCCAGGTACTGCAGCGTTATCGACCCCAGATGGAACCCTATATCTCTCGGCCCGAAGCGGTCAGCGGTCGCATTCGCGCGGTAGAGGAGCTGGCGCGGATGCCGATGACCCGCGGCAATCGGGCAGAGCTTTTGATCGATGGCGACGCCACTTTCGAGAGTCTGTTCGACGGCATCGACCGCGCCGAGGAGTACATCCTGGTCCAGTTCTTCATCGTGCGCGCCGACGAGATAGGCCTGGCCTTCAAGCGCAAGCTGATCCATCAGGCGGAGCATGGCGTCAATGTCTACTTTCTCTACGACGAGATCGGTAGTCGGGGGCTGTCCGGCGGTTATCTGCGGGATCTCGAAGAGGCCGGCGTACGCGTGTCGGCGTTCAATTCATCCCGGGGCTGGCGACATCGGTTTCAGATCAATTTCCGCAATCATCGCAAGATCGTGGTCGTCGACGGTCGCGAGGGCTGGACCGGCGGACTCAACGTGGCCGACGAGTATCTGGGTCGTGTCGAGCGATACGGCAAGTGGCGCGATACCCATCTCAAGCTCCAGGGGCCGAGCGTGTTGGCGCTGCAGGAAGCTTTCTGGGAAGACTGGTACTGGGCGACGGGCGATATCCTCGCCCTGGGATGGCAACCTCGGCAGGTAGCCGACGCGTCCCAGCATGTGGCCATCGTGCCATCCGGACCAGCCGATGGACGCGAAACGGCCAGTCTTCTGGTGCAGCACGCGATCCACGGTGCCCGCCACCGACTCTGGGTCACCAGCCCCTATTTCGTTCCCGATCACGGCGTTCAGGACGCACTGACTCTGGCCGCGTTACGGGGTGTCGACGTACGGGTACTGATTCCCGAGCGACCGGATCATCTGCTGGTATTTCTCTCGGCGTTCGCCTTTCTGCCGGAGATGATCAGCAATGGCGTAAAAATATACCGTTATCAACCAGGCTTCCTGCATCAGAAAGTGCTTCTCGTGGATGATCACACCTCGATGGTGGGAACGGTCAATCTCGACAACCGGTCTTTCAGGCTCAACTTTGAAGTGACCGCCTATGTGCCCGATAAAGCCTTCGCTGCCTCGGTATGCGATATGCTCGAACAGGATTTTGCCAATAGCCGTCAAGTCAGCCAGCGCGAGCTGTCCGAGCGTCCCCTTTGGCGCAAGCTGCTCTCACGGGCGACCTATCTGCTGTCACCCGTCCAATGACGACGCGACTGACGCTGCGTCGATCCGCTGGACGTGGGGAGAAATGGATGCCGGGAGGCGTCATTGAATCTTGAAACCAAGTGGCTCGAGGACTTCGTTGCCTTGTCCAACACGCGCAGTTTTTCGGCATCGGCGCGTCAGCGACACGTTACTCAGCCTGCCTTCAGCCGCCGGATCCGCTCGCTGGAGCAGGTGGTCGGCGCCACTCTGGTGGATCGCTCGACGACCCCGGTCAGCCTGACGCCGGAGGGGCAGCTTTTTCTGGTCACGGCACGCAATATCGTCGAACAGCTCAACGACAGCCTGGCCCATCTTCGCGGCCTGGCAATGGACAACGAAGCGCTGGACATCGTTGCGGCCCACTCGTTGGCGCTGGCTTTCTATCCCCCGTGGATATCACGATTGCAGAAGGGCGTCGGTGAACTGCCGACCCGTCTGGTCGCGATGAATGTCGGCGACGCCATCCATGTGCTGCGCGAAGGCAATTGCGACTTGATGCTGGCGTATCACGATCCCTATGCCACGATGCAGCTCGACGCCGAGATATTTCCTTCGTTCTCCATAGGTCAGGTGAAGATGGTGCCCATCAGCGTGCCGGATGGCAGCGGCGGGCCAAAATTCTCGTTCGAAGGGGAAGGGCCGATACCGTTTCTCTCATACACTCAGGGCGCCTTCCTGGGTCGCAGTGTTCGCATGTTGCTCAAGAACGAGCCCGGTCGAATGCGGCTGAAGACCGTCTACGAGACCGCCATGGCGGAGGGGCTCAAGGGGATGGCGCTGCAGGGCGTCGGCCTTGCCTGGATTCCCGATTTCTGCATTCGCGATGAGCTGGCCACCGGCAAGTTGGTTCGCGCGGCGGACGAAAGCTGGGATATCCCGCTGGAGATCCGGCTCTATCGTTGCTCGCTGGTACACAAGCCCGGCGTCGAAAAGCTGTGGAGGCGGATGATGAAGCTCCCCAGTGATTTTCTGCGTGCATGAGGCTGGTCGACCGGCAGAAACGGCGCGGCGGATTTCAGCCGGTGAGACTGGCATTGCTGTAATCTCGGCTAAACTGCTGATGTACAGAGAAACAGCATCGGGAAACGGCCTATCGGCCAGCGATTTCCCCAAAGTTCGTCTGCACCGAGCAAGGTGGAGCCAATCATAAGGATCCAACGTGACAGCCCTTCATACCAGCGTCGTTTCTTTCGGCAAGTATTGGTTCGCCGTGGTCCGCGATTCCATCAAACTCTGGCTCGATCGCAACGCTTTCAGCTACGCCGGCTCACTGGCGTTCTACACGCTCTTTTCACTGGCGCCGACCGTCATCATCGCGGTCACCGTGGTGGGGTTGTGGCTGGGCGAGGATGCGGCGCGCGGCGAGATCGTGACGCGCCTGCAGGATACTTTAGGGCCGTCCGCTGCCAGCGCGATCGAAAGCGCCGTCGCGCAATCCAGCATTCAGGCTTCGGGCATCCTGCCCACGGTGGCGGGCTTCGTCACGCTGCTCATCGGGGCGACGACGGTGTTCGGTCAGATGCAGTTTTCACTCAATACCATCTGGGGGGTTGCCCCCAATCCGGATCGCAACAGCATCTTTCTATTTGCCAAGAAGCGCCTGCTGTCGATGGCCGTGGTACTGGCGATCGGTTTCGTGCTGCTTGTGTCACTGATATTGGGCGTCATCGTACAGGCGACGTTCAGTTACGCCGGGGACTGGGTGCCTGGCAGCGTGTTTCTCCTCGAGATCGCTCAGTTCGCCTTGTCGATCGTGGTCATCACGCTCTTTTTTGCTGCCATCTTCAAGGTGCTCCCGGACGTCGTGCTGTCCTATCGCGACGTGCTGCTGGGCGCCCTGGTGACGGCGGTGCTGTTCATCATCGGGCGCAACGCAATTGCGGCCTATCTGGCGCACACCGCAACGGCTTCGACGTATGGGGCGGCGGGCTCGGTGGTGCTGGTCCTGCTATGGGTTTACTACTCGTCGTTGATCCTGCTGTTCGGCGCCGCATTCACGCGAACTCACGTCGTTGCGAAGGGACGTCGAATCGTGCCACGCAACACGGCCGTACTGGTACGCCATGAAGTCATAAAGAAGGAGGACCCAGCTCATGACACACCGAACGATCAAGGCTTGGGTGAGCGGTAGAGTCCAGGGCGTGAGCTATCGTGAACACGTTCGGCGCCATGCCGAGCGCTGGGGTATCACCGGACACGCCATCAATCTCGAGGATGGTCGTGTCGAGGTGATGGCCCATGGCGAGGCCATTGCCATCGCCGAGCTGATCGATCAACTGTGGGATGGCTCGCCGGCGGCCGACGTCACCGATGTGACGGTGGAAGACGCTACGTTCGCGGCGCCGGCGAGCTTCACCACAGGCTGAAGCCTGACGGCAACGATCTGGTCCGAGCGCTGCAGCTCGCGATCGGACCAGATCACATCAGCGAGCGGGGGGAGTCGTGAGTGTGTCGACGATCCATTCGATCACGGCGGGGCCGTCGGCATTCAGGCACACCTCTGCCGGGGCACCCTGCGACCAGCGGGTATCCACGAATTCCCGCCGTTCCGGCGCCATCACGGTCTGCCCCTCGGCCAATCCCTCGGTCACCACGCTCAGATATCCCCGCTCGACGGTAAAGAGATCCGGTCGCAGCAACCAGACCAGTGCGCAGCTGTCGTGGGGGCAGCATCCGTCGATCCCCAGTGCCTGCCGATAGAACTGGCGGTAGAACGCATAGCTCTCGCCCAGCACTTTCCCCAGCGGCCCTTGGGCATCGACGATCCGCGCCATGCTTTGTGGGTCCAGCACGCAGCGATGCGTTGCGTCCAGCCCGACCAGCGTCAACGGCCAGCTAGCCTGCAGCACCTTGGCAGCGGCGTGGGGATCATTGAAGATATTGGCTTCTGCAACCGGGGTCACATTGCCGCCTTCCCGAATCGATCCTCCCATCACCACCACGCGTTTGACCTTGTCGACCAGGCCGGGGTCGAGCTGCAACGCGGCGGCGAGATTGCCCAGAGGCCCGACGGCAACCAGCACGACTTCACCGGGACGGGCATTGACCTGATCGACGATGAACTGCGCCGCGCTCTGTTTCAGCGCTTGCGTGGTGATCTCGGGAAGCGCGATGTTGCCCAGACCATTATCGCCGTGGATATGTCCCGGCGGCGGATTCTTTGGCTTGACCAGCGGCTCTGCCGCGCCTTGAGCTACCGGAATCGACTGCCCGGCCAGTTCCGCGAGCAGCAGTGCGTTGTGGGTCGCGACATCGATCGTGACGTTGCCGAACGTCGTCGTCAGCCCGAGCAGCTCGATGTCGGGATGCGCCAGAGCGATGGCGATCGCCTGAGCGTCGTCGACACCCGGATCCGTGTCGAAAATGATGGGCGTAGGCATGATATTTCCTGGATTCGGTCCTGTTGGTGTGCCAGCCGTAGCCGGTCACGTAAAGTCATTCGGGTGTTCGGTCGTTCAGGTTTCGAGCGAGAGAGCGGGCAACGTCTGCAGGGCTTCCTCGACGTCCTTGCTTGTCGGAATGCTGGGCTCGGCGCCGGCCTTTTGAACGCACAGCGCCGAGGCAGTCGTCGCCAGACGGAGTGCCTGCTCGACATCGTCCCCCCGTTGCCTGGCCGCCATGAAGTAGCCGATGAAAGTATCGCCGGCCGCAGTCGTGTCGATCGCAGCCACCGCATGGGCCGCCAATGTCACGCGTGCGCCTCGGTACTGATGGCACACGCCTTCGCTGCCCAGCGTCAGCACGATCTCCACCTCCGGCAGGCGCGTTGACAGCGCTTCGAGCAGCGTGCCGGCATCGGCGGATTCCTCCTGCCCAGCCAGCGCGGCCGCTTCGCCGCGGTTGAGAAACAGGATCCGGCACAGCTCGAGCGGAAGCTCGGTAACGTCTGTCGAAAGCGGAGCCGGATTGAAGGCGATGGAAAGCCCGTTAGCCGCGGCAAGGCGCAGGAGGCGTTCGGCGGCGTTGCATTCGTTCTGCAACAGCACCCAGTCGCCGGCTCTCGCGGAGCCGACCAAGGCTTCCAGGCGCGCTTCATCGAAGCCGTGATTGGCGCCAGGATAGAGGATGATCGCGTTTTCGGCAGCGTCGTCCACCTGAATCAGCGCGTGACCGCTCGCTTCGGCGACCAATTCGATGTCGGCCACCTCGACGCCCGCGTCTTCGAGCGGGGCCAGCGCCCAGCGATCACTCTCACCGAGTCGCCCCCAGTGGGCGACCTTGCCGCCGGCCCGCGCCAGCGCCAGTGACTGATTGGCGCCTTTGCCGCCCAGCACCTGATGCACGCTGGTGCTCGCCAGGGTTTCGCCCGGCCGAACCAGGTGAGGGACCCGGTAGACGTAATCGATATTGATGGAGCCGTAGTTGTAAATCGTCGGTGTCTCTTTTGCCATGTCGTCGTCCCTCAGACCAGCCAGCCACGTAGATTGTCCGCCGTCAGCTCGACGACTCGCTGGCGTGCTTCCGGTGTGATCCATGCATTGTGGGGCGTCACGATGAGGTTGAGCGGTTCGGAAAGCGCATCGAGCAGGGCATGCCCCTGACGCGGCGGCTCGGCGGGTAGACTGTCGACGGCCAATCCGCCAAGACGCCGATCCCGCAGCGCGCCCAGCGCCGCGCTTTCGTCGATGATCCCGCCGCGAGCACAGTTGATCAGCAGCGCATCGGACTTCATCGCAGCCAGCGCATCGCTATCGATGAGACCACGCGTTGCGTCGGTCAGCGGACAGTGCAGGCTGAGCACGTCTGCGTCACTGAGCAAGGAGGCCAGCGCCGGACGTGAATCGTGGGCCTCGTTGCCAGGGCGGGCGCAGAAGGTGACCCGCATGCCGAAGGCTTCGCCGAGCTTGGCCACGGCGGTGCCGAGCACGCCGCTACCGACGATGACCAGATGCTTGCCGGCCAGTTGCAGCGTGCGGTGATCGAGCAGGCAGAAAATGTCGCTGCGCTGCCAGGCACCCGCGCGAAGATCGGTCTGATAGAGTGGAAGACGCGCGGCCAGTGTGAGCATCAGCATCAAGGTGTGCTGGGCGACACTGGCCGTACCGTAGGCCGCGACATTGCGCACGGTGATCCCGCGCCGCTCGGCGGCTACCATGTCGATATTGTTGGTGCCGGTCGCCAGCACGCAGATCAGCTTCAGGTCCGGCAACGTGTCGATCAGCTCGGCGTCGATGACGACCTTGTTGGTCAGGGCGATCGTGGCGCCGGTCAGACGCTCCCGCGTCTGCTCGGCCGAGGTGAGCTGATGAACGTCGAGATTGTCGACGAGGGTGCGAATCGGGGCGAGATCGACGTCGTCACCCAGTGAGGCGGCATCCAGAAGTACGGCTTTCATGCTTCTTTTCCTTGTCTCTTTTCTGTCTATCGACCGTGCTCTTGCGTCGTCGTCTCACAATCGCTGGCGTGCGAACGACGACATCGGCGTTATCAGCCGGTAATATTGCCCGCGACCGGCTGCTGCGCGCTATACTATGCGGCTTTCGAACGCGGCTTTCGAATCCAATCTGGCAAGTGCGGGTTCGGACAGCGCTTCGCGGGCTTCGAGACCTGCGGAAGCAGTCCTTGAAAAAGCCGGCTCGGCCCCGATTTCAATAGCGATCTGGAAGGCGACGCCTCACCGCTTGCGGTGTCACGGCAATACGCCAGAAGGCCCCGACACCGGGGCGCGTCGACAGCAGGGCGGTGCCGAAACATGAAGCGGCGCTATCCCGTCTTGGAGTGATGAAACCATGCCCATCTACGAATATGAGTGCAAGGCCTGCGGCCATCGCCTGGAGAAGCTTCAAAAGCTCAGCGCGGCACCGTTGACCGACTGTCCGGCCTGTGAGCGTTCGGCGCTTTCCCGGCTGGTCTCGGCGGCCGGATTTCGGCTGGCCGGGGGTGGCTGGTATGAAACCGATTTCAAATCGGGCAGCAAGAAGAATCTCGTGGGCGATAGCGCCAGTCCCGCACCGTCAGGCGATAGCGGCAGCAAATCGAGCGGCGATAGCAAAGCGTCGGCCTGAGTACCGTCTTCACATTTTTAGGCTTCACAATTTTAGGATCCAGCATGCGCAGTCATTATTGCGGCCAGTTGAACGAGTCATTGATCGATCACGAAGTCACGCTTTGCGGGTGGGTGCATCGCCGCCGCGACCATGGCGGTGTCATTTTCCTCGATATGCGCGATCGAGATGGTGTCGCTCAGGTGGTGGTGGATCCCGATACTGCAGAAGCCTTTGCCAATGCCGACCGCGCGCGTAGCGAGTATGTGCTGCGTATCGTCGGTCGCATTCGATTGCGCCCCGAAGGCACCCAGAACCCCAACATGCCCACCGGCATGATCGAGGTGCTGGCCAAGCAGGTCGATGTCCTGAACACCGCCGCCACACCGCCTTTCCAGCTCGACGAGCACGGTAAAGTGGGCGAAGAGGTGCGGCTCAAGTATCGCTATATCGACCTGCGCCGTCCGGAAATGATCGAGAAGCTGCGCCTGCGTTCGCGTATCACCCATAGCGTCCGCGCCTATCTCGAGGATCAGGGCTTCCTCGATATCGAGACCCCGATTCTGACTCGAGCCACGCCGGAAGGGGCACGTGACTACCTGGTGCCGAGCCGGACCCACGATGGCCATTTCTTCGCGCTGCCGCAGTCGCCTCAGCTGTTCAAGCAGCTGCTGATGGTGTCCGGTTTCGACCGCTACTATCAGATCGCCAAGTGCTTCCGGGATGAGGACCTGCGTGCGGATCGGCAGCCGGAATTCACCCAGATCGACATCGAAGCGTCGTTCGTCGACGAACAGGACATCATGGGCACCACCGAACAGATGGTGCGCCAGCTGTTCCAGGAAACCCTTGACGTGGCGTTGCCGGAATTCCCGCGCATGCCCTACAGCGAAGCGATGCAGCGTTACGGCTCCGACAAGCCGGACCTGCGCATTCCGCTGGAACTGGTAGACGTCGACGATCTGATGCAGTCTGTCGACTTCAAGGTCTTCTCAGGCCCGGCCAAGGCGGAGGACGGTCGCGTCGCCGCGCTCAAGGTCAGCGGTGGCGCCAAGCTGTCGCGCAAGGAGATCGACGACTACACCAAGTTCGTCGGCATCTACGGTGCCAAAGGGCTGGCCTGGATCAAGGTCAACGAACGCGCGAAAGGACTCGAGGGCCTGCAGTCGCCGATCGTCAAGTTCATGGAAGGCATCGTCGAGCAGTTGCTGGATCGCGTCGGTGCCGAGGATGGCGACATCATCTTCTTCGGAGCCGACAAGACGCGGATCGTCAACGAGGCGATCGGGGCGTTGCGCGTCAAGCTGGGTGAAGACCTCGATCTCTACACTGCCCGATGGGCTCCGCTGTGGGTCGTCGACTTTCCGATGTTCGAAGCCGATGACAATGGCCGCCTGTCCGCGTTGCACCATCCGTTCACGGCGCCGTCCTGCTCGCCGGAGGAACTCCAGTCATCGCCGGCCACGGCATTGTCCCGCGCCTACGACATGGTGCTGAACGGCACCGAGCTCGGTGGCGGCTCGATCCGTATTCACGATCAGGCGATGCAGCGTGCCGTCTTCGAGGTGCTGGGTATCGGTAAGGAAGAGGCCGAGGAAAAGTTTGGCTTCCTGCTCGACGCATTGCAGTACGGCGCACCGCCTCACGGTGGCCTGGCTTTCGGTCTCGACCGTCTGGTGATGCTGATGACCGGGTCGCGCACGATCCGTGACGTGATCGCCTTCCCCAAGACGCAGAGCGCCGCGGATCTAATGACCGATGCCCCCGGCGAGGTCACCAATCAGCAGCTACGCGACTTGCACATCCGCCTGCGTCAGAAAGCGCAGCCGGAAAACGCCGGCGAATAGTGAGCCTGGCTGTCATCACACCGGCGTCCCCAGGGGCGCCGGTGTTGTTTCGACGGCGCGTCACTGAAATGCGCGTTAACCTGTTGGCATGCTAGAAGCGTGTTCGCCGACGCGACAGGAGATCTGGGGATGAGAGATATTGCTCAGCGGGTAGCGGAGTCCCGCTGTTGATTCTGCTGGGGATCGATCCCGGATCGCGGGTGACCGGCTACGGTGTGATCGATGTTGCCGCCAAGCCGCGCTATGTCGCCAGCGGCTGCATTCGTATCGAGGGCGAAGATCTTGCCCAGAAACTGGCGCGGGTCTACGCCGGCGTCAGCGAGTTGATCGGCCTCTACCGGCCGACGGAATTTGCCATCGAGCGCGTCTTCATGGCCAAGAATGCCGACTCCGCACTCAAGCTCGGTCAGGCCCGCGGTAGCGCCATCGTCTGCGCCGCCAACCATGGCCTGCCGGTGCATGAGTATGCCGCTCGCCAGGTCAAGCAGGCGATCACCGGCAATGGCGGGGCGGAGAAGTCGCAGATTCAACACATGGTAATGGCATTGCTGTCTCTCGACGCCCCGCCACCGGCCGATGCCGCCGACGCGTTGGCGATTGCATTGACCCATGGATACGCCCGTCAGGGCTTGCTGGCCGTGGCGCCCAAGCGTCGTGGAAAATCCTCGCGAGGCGGGCGGTGGCGGGACTTTCGCCCGGAATGAGTGGACGTAAACCAGCTTGTCAGCTCAACTTACCGCGCTGCACTGCGCAGGCCCAAGATCTCACCCGTGGTTTTAACGGCGAATAAAGAAGCGATTGAACCATCCCCCCGAGAACTTTCTGGTGAGCGAGAGTATGTGTCTTAATTTTTAATTGAGACACTTTTTGTATTTGGCTTGTAGCCCCTTAACGCTGAGATTGCTCGTTCCTCACCTTTTGATCTTTAAAAATACCTAGTTTCTCACCAAGACAAATTCGAGCAATAGATCGTTGTCTGTAATTAATTCAAGGAATTTCCTTGCCGATTTTATTGAGGTGTCTATAAAATATTTTTTGTCAGTGGTGGCTAAGCAAGAAAAGTCTGCAATAAAATCAAGATCGGGGGTTATTTTATCACCAGAAATGTTGAATCCTTCTATCCCAAGAATCGCCAGTTTTTGATGTTCGCAAAAATTTAGCAGCTTTTCGCTATCCTTTTTGTTGAATAGCTCCATATTTCCCAAAATTTTCGTTGGCTTCGGATCTGGCCGAGGCATTTTGTATTCAGTCATGATTTTCCTCCCATGGTGAATTCCATTTTTTATTATTCCTGTTGGATATTTGGACAATTGCTCCGGTCCGGTCATTCTGAACGACATAAGAGCCGTCTTTGGTGATATAGCCAGTGGCCGGATCATTGAGACGCTTGTTTGTGGCCGGGTCAAATCTCGTATCTTTAGTGGCTACAGTTTTGCTTGGCTTTGCAATGGCTTCTTTTATTGAATCTATCGACCAGCCTCTTTTTCCCATCTGTTTGTAGATTTTCCCCTCAATGACAATAGGCGCTTTAACACTGACTCCGCGCTTACCAGGCCCAACCACTCCCATCGCCGTGACCACAGTGACCAGACCATCGGTAATTACGGCTTTCCGACTGCTTGGAAGACCTAGCGCCTTGAGGACGGCAGATGCATAGATGTTAGCCTGACGCCTTGTGGTGGCTTCTGCCAACTGCTCTTGGACGCCAATGTTCTCATCTATCAGGCGGTCGAGAAGATAGCGCTTGCCACCATTGTACTGACCATAAACCTCATCCAGTCTGACAGTGGCTTCCTGGAACACTCGGCTCAGGGCTGCGCAACGATTGGCATCCGTTCGACAAGCCTCGATAGCCTCGCGATTTTGCTCGGCACTCAGGCGTAGATAGCGCTCATATATCGCTTCGGGCTTGCACTGAGTCTTGGCTTCACAATGGTTCAATTTCTTGGCGGCTGCCACTAGTTGATCATGCGCCAGCGCGTTGTAGCGATAGACCCGCTCGCCACTATCCGCACCGCTGTAGGTGCCCTTGGCGTCACCGGTGAAGACGGCACCGGCAACGCCGCCGAGTAGACGGGCAAGCTGGGCCTGTCGATTGGCGTCGCGGTTCCATTGTTCGGGGGCGACGGCGTCATTGCCCATACGGGTGGCCATCATTTCCGCCGCGAGTGCGCCGGCGACGCCACCTTTGGCGCTGCCGCGGCCGATCTCGGCGGCCAGTCCAGCGAGTGCCGCATGGGAAATGGCCTTGCCGCCACTGCCGAGAATCTGGCCGTTGTCGCCAATGAGATTGGCGCCCTGGGCCTGGACCTGGGCGCCGATGTTGCCCAGCAGTGCGTCTCGGAAACGGTCGTTGAAGCTGCCACCGTAGGCGGCCTGGCTGACGCCGGCATTGATCAGACTTTCGGCACCGACACGCTGGGCGACTCGGGTCCAGTCACCGTCGTTGAGCACCGGCAGGCGAGGGGAGTCGGGGGTGGGCGCCTTGGCCAGCACGCTCTGATCGAAACCGGCCATGGCGCCACTGACCAGCATGGCCGTGGTGATGGATTTCACCGTTGCGCTACTGCCCAGGCTCCTGAAGGTCCTGGACAGGTTGCCCTGGTTGTCCGCGAGAGCGAGTGCCGCTTGCGAGGTGAGTGCGCTCATGCCGGCAGCACCCATGCCGTAGAGCGCTGCACCCGCGGTGCCTGTGGCGCTACCGGCGGCGGCGTTGCCGGCCCAGGCGGCAAGGCCGCTGCCACTGGTGGCAGCCGCCACCGCGATGGCGATGACGGCGCCGACGGTCGGGTTGAGATGTTTTTCGGTGTGATGCCACTTGGCGTAGGCGTCCTGGACCTCGCGCCAGTGGACCTTCTTGTTGCCCTTGAGCGCCTTGAGCCACTCGGTCCCCGGTGTGCTGGCCAACTGGGCCAAGGCCCGATCGAGCTGCTGGCCCTGCTGCTTCTTGTAGTCTGCGCTGATGCCCCTGGCGGCATCGACTCGTAACCTGCCGCCGATCTGCAGGCGGGGTAGCCGCCAGGTGTCCTTCCGATATCCCTTGTCGGCGGTCTTGATATAGAACCCGCGGGATTGACGGATGCGTTGCTCCAGGCGGCTCTCCTTGACCGCCTCGAAGCGTACCTTGCCCTTCAGGCTGGTCAGTTTGGCATTCTTGCCGGCACTGATACGGCTGGCCTGATAAGTGCTGTCGTCGCGGCTGAGCAGATCGATATTCTGCTTGGCGGTGAATGAGACCACCTTGTGGGTGACGCTGTGCCCGGTACGCTTGACGGTCTTCTTGCGCAGTCCCAGCCAGCTTTTCTTCTTCTTCTTGGTCTGGTAGCTCGAGTTTTCTTCCATCGCCTGAGCGAACAGGAATCCGCCCCTGGCGGCAGCGTTCAGGTTGCCGCCGGCGTTGAGCCGGGTAGCCTGGAACAGCATGCTGCCACGACTGTCGAGCACGGTATGGCGCCCGCTCTTCAGCGTTGACTCACGTTGGGTGCTACCTTCCCGGTGGCCATGCTTGATCGGTCGATGGAAGGTCTGTTCCAGCGCACGAAAAGAGAGATTGCCGAGAGAGGCAATGCGCAGGTCGCGTCTGGCGCCGAGATCGCTGCCCAGCGTGTCGATCTTGCCATTGGCAGCCAGGGTCAGGTCGCGGCCGGCACCGAGACGAGCGACAATGTCCCGGTCCTGATAGTCCCGGTCGGACCCGACACGATAGGCGAGATGATCGAAGGCCATGCTACGGCCGGATAGCAGCGTCAGGTTGCGCTTGGCCGCGAGTTTGGCGGCTTGCGTATCGATGTCGCGGCCGGCATTGAGCAGCAGGTCGCCACCCGCGGCAACGCGCGCGGTGAGCGCACCGGAGTGGGTGACGTCGAATAGCGGAGCGAAGCGATCGCTCAGGGGGTAGGCGTCGAGCTGAATGTCCTGCCCGGCCTGAAGCGAAAGGCTATTGCCGGCGTCGAGGCGCGCCAGCGGGATATCGATATCCCGGCCGGCCACCATCGACAGTGACTGTGTTGCGGCGACATGGTTCGTCTGCGCGAGACGCTGTGTCAGGACATCACGCCGAATATCGGCGCGATTGGCGATCTTGTCATTGGCCTTGCCCCAGGTCGCGAGGTGCCGATCAGTGATCGAGAACCCAATGTCCCGGCCGGCCTGAAGGGCGATATCGGCAGCTTGCAGGCTGCCCATGTCCCGGACTCTGATATCACCGCCGGCGACCAGATCGAGACCGCGTCTGGCGGCAAGCAGCGGTGCTCGGGCCTTGCCCCGAGTATCGTAGACATAGGGATTGCTGCCGAGCGTGATATTGCCGCCGCGAGCGAGCAGCGATATGTCACCGCCTGTCAGGCTGGTCTGATGCAGCGAGATACTCTTGGCTGCCGCGAGTGCCAGATGGTTTCCCGCATGTAGCGAAGCATTCGTAGCCTTCACCTGGCCGCTCGAGATCAGGGTCAGGTCGTGTTTGGCAGAGACACCGCTCGATAGGGTCAAATGCCGGCTGGTTACCAGGATGTCGTTGGCGCTGATACTGGTGGGCATGTCCGCCAAATGGTTTTCATAAGTCGGCACCCCGGGGAAAGTCTGCAAATCAATGCTGTTGGCAAAGTCCATTACCAGGCGTTTGCCAGCCGCGATGGTCGCGGGCAATATCAGCGTTGGATGCCATACATCGTACTCGCCGACTTTCTGCCAATGCTTGGTGACATCGACCGTCCCGAAGGGCCCGGGGAGGTGCTTGGCGCGCAGGGCGGCTTCGCTCTCCCCGCGGTCACCATCCAGCGTCATATAGTGGTTGCGTTCCCCTAGTACCTTGCCCGCGTTACTCTTGAGAGATTCTCCGGCAAGGAACATATCCTGTTTGGCGCGGATGATACTGCCGAGGTTGTCTAGATTGCGCGCGTTGATATAGAGACTCTTGCCTGAGTCGATAAACCCTGGGCGAGATATCGCACGCGCCTCATCCCTTGTCTTTCCAACATTGACGTTGGAATCTTTGGCGAGATCGGGGTGGCCGAACCACTTCTTGACACCGAGTTTGGGCAAATCGACCTGGGTATTGATGTAAAAGGCTGGAGGCTTATGTGCGATATAGCCGCGATTGAGAATGGCTTTAGCACCTACCTTGTTCTGACTAGTTGTTGAATTAGGTGATAGTTCGCGAGTTTTGATCACTACGCGTTCGCGGGTGTTGCTCAACTGCTGAGTGCGGATCACCAGATTCCCGGACTGGGTTTTGATGGTCGCCGAGCGGTTACTGACCACAGCGCTCTTGTCACCTTTGGGGTTTTTCTGAATCCATAGATCGTGACCAGCCTGGAGGCGAGCGGTGTCGCCGTGGTTGTCGAGCCGCTTGGTGAAGAGCCGCATGTCACGCTGTGCGGTGAAGGTGCCGGCGTTGTCGAGCCTGGGGGTGACCAGGGTCACGTCGCGTTTCGCCTCGATATCGGCCCCCTTGGCAAGGGTGATAGTGCCGGCACGCATACCGATATCCCGGGCGGAGGAGGCCTTGGCGACGCCCAGTCGCCCCTTGGCGTCGAGCAGTATGTCCCCGCTGTGACTCTGCAGATAGCCGGCATTGACGCCGACACCCGCCTCGGTAGCTATCAGGCGGATGCGATTGGCGTACATGCCCCCGAGCGCGCGGCTATCGAGTGCCAGCGTGGGTGGCGTCTCCTTGCGTTTCGCCGCGAGAGGATCGAGGGTGCCATTGGTGATGTCCAGACGGTTGCGACCGAGCGTGACTTCCAGCGCCTTGGCCTGCAGCTTGCCTTCCAGCCTTGCCGTGCGACTGATCAGCGCCGTGTAGTCCTGTGATCGGCTGTCCAGGCCTTGACGACCGATCCGAATGTCGCCCTTGTCCACGTTCAGTGAACTGAGCGCTCCATGGCGGTCGAATCCCGGCTTACCCGTGGTCAGCGTGATACCGGGGGCATTGAGGAAGCTGCAACCGTTGCAGGTGATGCCGTTGGGGTTGGCGATCATCACCTCAGCTCGGTGGCCGGCCACTTCCAACTGGCCAGCGAGCTGAGAGCGACGTTTGCCTGTGACCTCGTTGATGATCAGCGCCGCTGGCTTCCCTTTCAGATGTCTGTTGGCGCGAAGTTTGCCCGCCAGCGCCGATTTGGTCGCGCTCGTGGCGTTGTTGAGTACGGCGCCGGCGTGGCCGACGCTGAAGTCTCGGTAGCGATTGTGCGAGACGCCGCTGGCATTGGGCCTGGCGATTTCGACCACCGGCACGCCGTGACGAGTGGTGACCGCAGTGCGCTTGTCGGCAGCTGCGATGCCGGCGGCCCATACCGGTTGCAGCGGTTGCAGTAGCCAGGTGGCGATGACGGCCCAGCAGGTCCAGCGGGCGACAGTTCCCGACCTTTTCATCGGATGTTTCCTCGAGTGATGTACGCGGTGGAAGGGGCCTTGCGGTATTACAAGGTGAAACTGGCTTGCCAATAGACGACCCAGCGGGCGGGGTGCAGTCCTCGGGGGGAGAGCAGCGGCTTGCCGAGACTGAATGATTGGGTGAGGTTCGGCTGGCTCAGCGCCAGCGAGATGGCGCTACCCAGGAGCCCGCCGCCCTTGGCACTGCGGCTCTTCATCGTGCCGCCGGCATCGAGCGCGACACTCAACGTCGGCTGGCCGATCAGCGGAAGGGCCTGAGTGCTCCAGTCGATCTGATTGCGCCAGTACGCGCCTCGGTTGGCGTCGAGGAAGGTGTCCTTGAAGCCGCGGACCGAATACTCGCCACCGATGCTGATGCGCTCGCTGGGGTAGAGGTCATCCGGTGTGGTCTGCAGGTAACCCGAGGTGAGGTAGCTGATCGTTGGTGTGAGCGGTAGAAAGCCGCTCGCCGCAAGGCTGATGCGGGTGAAATCGGAGGGTGGAAGGCCGCGCTGGTCAGCACTGGCACCAAGAGCGTGCAGTCCTCGCGAGACCGAAGGGTTCAGCGTGAAGTATCCCGATCCCAAACGCGTCGCGTACTCGAGCCCGCTGCCGGCAATGGCCAGCGTGGGGCTGCTCACATTGAGCCGCTGCCCCGCAAAGGTGGTGCGAGCGTCTCGTCTCGTCAGCGAGAGCGCCCAGCCTAGTGTGCTATCCCCGTCGCGGTAGAGATTCCGGTGCAGGTCGAGCACGTGCTGGCTGACGCTGCCCAGGTAAGGCCAATGGCGATCGGCCACCCGCAACGGCTGTTCGCTATCGCTACGGGCGTAGCGATAGCCAAAACTCCAGTCTCCGTATGGCAGCGTGACGCCGGCGGCGAGACCGCGACTGAGATGGCCTTGGCGTCCTTCCAGATCGTGACTGGTTTCGAATTGCCATTGGTCGAACAGCCCCAGTGGGGAGTCCAGCGCCAGGCCGAGCGTCCCTTGCCGCGTTCCCGTACCTTTCTGGCCGCTGTTGTCGATGCCTAGTGCGATTCGCCAGGGCTTGTCCTGATGGATGCGATGCAGCACGACACGCGAGTAGCCCTGGCGGGTGCCCGGTTGGATGTCGATGCTCACACGTTGGGAGGGCAGGCGGTCGATCTGCTCCATGCCTTGCTCGAGGGTGCGCAGGTTCAGGACGCTTCCTCGGGCATGCGGGAAGATCATTTCGAGTCCGCGCGGTTGTTGTCCGTCCAGCGTGATGGCTTCGATGCGTCCCTCTTGGGCTTGCAGGCGCAATGTGCCGTCACTGACGTCCTGGTCGGGGAGGTGCACGAGCGACGTCACATACCCCTTCTCGATGTAGGCATTGCTGGCCCTGTGCGCCAGTGCTTGCATCTGCGTCAGACTCAGACACTGGCCCTCCAGCGGGTGTGTCAGCGCCTGTCGGCGAGCGTCGGACAGATGAGGAGCGTCTTGCCACTCGAAGTGGTCGATCACGAAACAGGGGGCAGCATGATCCGGCTCTGCCGGTTCGGCCTGCGGTACGATCTCCAGCCCCCGCTGTAGCGATTCGCGTTGACGCTGCGCGTCGTCGAGCAACGATTGCTGACGATCCCGCTGAATATCCAGGCCAAGGGGGGTGGCGGGCATCTGGGCCTGGCACGGTCCAGCGAGAGACACAAACGTCATCATGGCCAACAGTAGGGCGCGCGGAGATGTCATGGCAGCGTATCCAGAAGGTGCGCTGTACTGGAGAACGCTACCGCCCGCCCCAGTCGCGCTGAAGTCAAGATCAATGGTCTGGCATATTTGTACCGTTTTGTTACGAATTGTTTATAAGGCGTGCCGATGGTTTTGCCAAGCGAATTTCGAATCGAACCGAATCGGTTCGATACTGGAGGCGTCAAGGAAAGACGGAAGCCGCGTTTCGTTCGATGATCACTTCACTGCGTGAGAAGCGTTGGCAAGACGACGGAGGCCATCGCGACGCCGGGTTGGTCAGTCGGGGACGGCCCTGAACAGGGAAGGCGATGACGCTGCTCGCTTGCCGGTGGCGATGGCTTGGTTGCGGTGTACGCGGCAGCTAGTCAGTTGAATCGGCGATGCGTATAGTGGACGCCGTCATAGTAAGGACACGGATGGCATGATTGGACGTTTGCACGGCACGCTGTTGGAGAAGCATCCCCCCTGGATCGTCATCGATGTACACGGTGTCGGTTATGAACTCGAAGCCTCGATGACCACACTGGTCTCGATGCCCGGTGTGGGGGAAGAGGTGCGCGTCTATACGCATCTCAGCGTGCGTGACGATGCTCACCTGCTCTACGGCTTTGCGCGCGATGAGGAACGGCAGCTGTTTCGGGCGCTGATCAAGGTCAATGGCGTTGGCCCCAAGCTGGCGCTGGCGATTCTGTCGGGGATGGATACCGGCGCTTTCATCCACTGCGTGATGGAAGGTGACAGCAAGGCATTGACCAAATTGCCCGGCGTTGGCAAGAAGACGGCAGATCGCCTGATCGTCGAAATGCGTGATCGCTTTCCACACTGGCAGGAAGGGCAGGCATCGCTGCTGGACGACGGCATCTCGGCAGCACGCCCAGCGTCCGATCCGCAAGCCGATGCCGAGGCCGCACTGGTCACTCTGGGCTACAAGCCCACGGAAGCCTCCCGCATGCTCTCCGGTCTGGACAAGAACCTTTCGACCGAAGCGCTGATCAAAGCGGCGCTATCACGCCAGCTGGCTGGATAACGCCCCATGATCGAGCCCGACCGCCTGATTGCGGCGCCACCGCAGCAGGGCGAGCAGCAGGTTGACCATGCCATTCGTCCTCGCCGACTCGATGACTACATCGGGCAGCCGCGAGTGCGCGAACAGCTGGATATTTTCATCTCCGCCGCGCGCAAGCGCGGGGACAGCCTCGATCATACCCTGGTCTTCGGCCCGCCCGGACTGGGCAAGACCACCCTGGCCAATATCATCGCTGCCGAAATGGACGTGGACATCAAATCCACTTCCGGCCCGGTGCTCGAGCGTGCCGGTGATCTGGCGGCGATGCTGACCAACCTGCAGGCAGGCGACGTACTGTTCATCGACGAGATTCACCGCCTGCCTGCGGCGGTCGAGGAAGTGCTCTATCCGGCGATGGAGGATTTCCAGCTTGATATCATGATCGGGGATGGCCCCGCAGCACGCTCGATCAAGCTCGACTTGCCACCCTTTACGCTGGTGGGGGCGACGACCCGAGCGGGGCTGTTGACGTCGCCGCTGCGCGACCGTTTCGGCATCGTTCAGCGGCTAGAATTCTATGCCATCGAGGAACTGACCGAAATCGTCACGCGCTCCGCCCGTCTGCTGGGCGTGCCGGCAGACGTGGCCGGCGCTAGAGAGATCGCCAGACGTGCACGGGGCACCCCACGGATCGCCAATCGCCTGCTGCGTCGGGTGCGCGACTTCGCGGAAGTGAAGGGCGATGGCAGCGTCAGCGCATCCGTCGCCGATCAGGCACTGAACATGCTCAACGTCGACAGTCACGGGCTCGATCATATGGATCGTCGGCTGTTGCTGGCGATGATCGAGAAATTCGACGGTGGTCCGGTTGGTGTCGACAGCCTGGCGGCAGCGATCAGCGAGGAGCGCGATACGATCGAGGATGTGATCGAACCTTATCTGATCCAGCAGGGGTTCATGATGCGCACGGCGCGTGGCCGCGTCGTCACTCGCGCCGCCTACACCCACTTCGGCATCGTCCCGCATGAGCACGCGGCTGGCGACCGGGTGGCGCCAGGCTTGGACGATGGCGGAGCCATCAGTGAGTGAATTCGTCCTGCCGGTCAAGGTCTACATCGAAGATACCGATGCCGGTGGTATCGTGTACTACGTCAACTATCTGAAATTCATGGAGCGTGCGCGTAGCGAATGGTTGAACGCGCTGGGCTTCGGTCAGCGCGGGCTGATCGAGCAGGGCGTGCAGCTAGTGGTGCATTCCCTGAGTTGCCGTTATGCACGCCCGGCTCGACTCGATGATCCGTTGCAGGTAACGGTCAACGTCAGTCGTCTTGCTGCCTGCTCGATCCGGTTCGAGCAGGCCGTTCGGTATGACGGGGATACATTATGCGAAGCGACGGTCGATATTGCCTGTGTCGACGCGCAACGCCTCAAACCGATGCGTTGGCCCCGCGAACTTCGCGCGGTTCTGACGCCAGACATTCCAAGCCAGTGATTCGAGGATTTTCGTGAACGATTCCATGTCCATCCCCCATCTGATCCTGAACGCCAGTGTGGTGGTCCAGCTGGTCATGATCCTGCTGTTGGCCGCCTCTATCGCATCCTGGGTCGTGATCTTCCAACGCAGCTTCGCGTTGAGCAGAGCCAAGAAGGCCCAGAAAGCATTCGACGAGCGGTTCTGGTCGGGCGTCGATCTCAACGAGCTCTATCGCGACGTGCCGGAAAACCATCAGGCGCAGGGTTCGGAACATGTGTTCCGCTCCGGCTTTCGTGAGTTCAACCGTCTGATGCCCAAGACGCGCAGCAGTGAAGCCGTGCTGGATGGCGTACAGCGTTCGCAGCGGGTGGCCCTATCGCGGGAGGAGGACAGCCTCAATGCCAATCTGACGCTGTTGGCGACCGTGGCTTCCGCCAGCCCGTATATCGGCCTGTTCGGTACCGTCTGGGGCATCATGGGCTCTTTCCAGAGCCTGTCGATGGCCCAGCAGGCGACACTCTCGACGGTGGCGCCCTGGATCGCCGAAGCGCTGGTCGCGACAGCGATGGGGCTTTTCGCCGCGATCCCGGCAGTCATCTTCTACAATCGCCTGTCATCGATTGCCAGTCGCCTGCTCGGCGAATACGAAGACTTCGCCGAGGAATTTCATTCGATTCTGCACCGTAACCTGCAAGGTCGCGGTGGCAATCAGACGACCTGAGGCGGAGGTTCAACATGGGTGGACCCTATAGCCGCGATCACCGGCGCAAGCCGATGGCCGAAATCAACGTCGTCCCGTTCATCGACGTCATGCTGGTCCTGCTGGTGATCTTCATGATCACAGCACCGATGCTGACCCAGGGCGTGCAGGTCGATCTGCCCCAGGTCACCTCGGAGCCGATCGATACCGATGAACAGGAGCCGATCATCGTCTCCGTGGATAGCCAGGGCGAATATTTCATTTCGCGGGGCGAGCAGGACAAGCCGGTCACGTTGCAGACCGTCGGCGATCAGGTCGTGGCGATTCTCGAGCGCAAACCCAACACGCCGGTGATGGTGCGTGGTGACAAGAACGCCTCCTATGGCCAGGTCGTGACGCTAATGAGTACGCTGCAGATGGCAGGTGTGGCGAATGTCGGATTGATTTCCGAGCCGCCGCAAGGCAACAACGGGTAAGGAGTCAGCATGGCGAAGCGAAACCGCCGTGTCGGTTACGGCTTGCCCGTCGTTCTGGCGATTGCCGTTCACGTGGTAGCACTGTTGATGACGATGCTGCGTCTGCCGGACAGCGAACCCACGCCAAGCTCGTCCTCCGTGGTGCAGGCGACGCTGGTCAGCGATGTGACAGCGACGGATCAGGCCCAGTACGCCAAGGAGGCGCGGGCACGTGCCGCCCAGCGTCAGGCCGAGGAGGCGGCGCAACAGGCCGCCGAACAGCAGGCGCAGGAAGCCGCTCAGCAGGCAGCGGAGCAGCAGGCTCAAGAACAGGCGCAACAGCAGGAGGCCGCGCGACAAGCCGCTGCAGAGCAGGCCGAGGCCGCGTCGGAGCGGCGCCAACAGGCGGCGGAACAGGCAGCGGCCGAACGGGCCGAAGCAGAAAAGCAGCAGCAGGCAGCCGAAGCCAAGCGTCAGGCTGAAGCCGAGAAACAAGCCAATGCCAAGGCAGAGGCCGAGAAAAAACGTCAGGCGGAGGCGGCTGCCAAGGCCGAAGCGGAAAAGCAGCAGAAAGCCGAGGACGAGAAGAAACGTCAGGCTGAAGCCGCCGCCAAGGCAAAAGCCGAGAAGGAGAAGGCCGAGAAGGAGAAGGCGGCGGAAGCGGCCAAGGCCGAAGCTGAGAAGAAGCGCCAGGCCGAGGCTGAGAAGAAAAAGGCCGCCGAGGCTGAGAAAAAACGTCAGGCCGAAGCCGCCGAAAAGAAACGCCAGGCCGAAGCGGCCGAGAAGAAGAAGGCAGCGGAAGCCGCGGCCAAGAAAGCCGCTGCCGATGCGCTGAGTGATTCGATCGCCAACGAACAGGAGCGAATCGCCAACGCCCAGCAGTCCGACCAGGCGTCGAACAGCTTCATCAACTTGGTCAAGCGGGCCGTCGAGGATCGATGGCACTTGCCGGCCAACGCGGACAATGCTTTGGTAGCACAAGTGCGTGTGAGACTGGGGCCTTCAGGTGAGTTGCTGGCAGCCAGCATCACGCGTAGTAGTGGCAACCCCAGCTTCGATCGCTCGGCCACGCAGGCAGTGGAAGCCGCAGCGCCGTTCCGCGAGCTTCAGCAGCTGGATGCCGGGCTGCAGCGGCGCTTTCGCGATTTCAATCTCAAATTCACCCCCGGGGATGTACAGTGATGAAACGATGGATGTCTCAAGGATGGAAAACCCTGGCTGCCGGTTGGCTGGTGTCGTTGGTGGGACTGATGTGCCTGACGACCACGGCTAAGGCGCAGAACTTGACCATCGAGATCACCCGCGGCAGCGATCAGGCCACGCCGATCGCCGTGGTGCCGTTCGAATTCAGTGGTCAAGGTGGGCTGCCACAGGACGTGGCGCAAATCGTCAGCGACGACCTCGAGCACAGCGGCCAGTTCTCGCCGCTGAGCCGCAGTGCGCTGGTATCACTGCCCAGCAGCAGCGAAGATGTCTTCTACGATGACTGGAAGCGCGTCGATGCCCGCTACCTCGTGGTCGGCAAGATCGAGCCTCAGGGCGATCAATATCGCATCCAGTACGAACTCATGGATATTCTTGGCGGCAAGCGCATGCTGGGTGAGACGCTGACTTCGTCCAATGGCAATCTACGGGCCAGCGCCCATTACATCAGCGATCAGATATTCGAAGCGATCACCGGCATTCGCGGTGCATTCTCGACCCGGATCGCTTACGTTTCTGCCAGCGGCGCAGGGGACAACGCGCGGTATGCCCTCTATGTCGCCGATGCCGACGGTTACAACAGTCAGCAGATTCTGTCGTCGGATGATCCGATATTGTCACCGGCCTGGTCGCCGGACGGTCAGAAGATTGCCTACGTCTCGTTCGAATCCGGCAATTCGGCAATCTACGTGCAGAACGCCTCGACCGGCGAGCGCGTGCGGTTGACCTCGTTCCGGGGAATCAACGGCGCCCCTGCCTGGTCGCCGGACGGCAGCAAGCTGGCGATGTCGCTCTCCAAGGACGGCCAGCCAGAAATCTACGTCATGAATCTGGCATCTCGCCAGCTCACGCGTCTGACCAACAATTCCGCCATCGAGACGGAGCCGGACTGGACGCCTGACGGCCAGTCGCTGATCTTTACCTCCGATCGCAGTGGCGCTCCGCAGCTCTATCGCATGTCTGCCAGCGGCGGTCAGGCCCAGCGGGTGACCTTCACCGGCAACTACAACTCCGACGGGCGGTTTTCTCCCGACGGCAAAACGCTTTTCATGGTGACTCGTGACGACAGCGGCTATCACGTGGCGAAGCAGGACATGGACACCAGTCGTGTCACGGTCTTGACGGATTCACGTTGGGATGAATCGCCCAGTGTCGCGCCGAATGGCACCATGATAATCTTCGCTACCCAGCAAGGGGCGCAAGGTGTGTTGGGGGCAGTTTCTTCGGATGGACGCGCGTCTTTCCGACTGCCTTCGGCGCAGGGTGACGTACGCGAACCCGCGTGGTCGCCGTTTCTGAACTAAACGACTACAGTCATTGTGTCATTCGACATCCGAGCAAGGAGATGACAATGCAAATCAAGACCTACGCCAAGACGTTAGCAGTCGCGCTTTCACTAGCCGTGGTGGCTGGCTGTTCTAGCAGTGGCGGCACCCAGGAAGGGGACATGGATGGCACTTCCGGCGGCATGTCCGGACAGGGCATGAACTCCGGTCAGGGCACTTCAGGCTCCCAGATGGGCGCCGGCGAGCAGATGCCTAGCGTCAACACCATCTATTTCGCATTCGACAGCGAAGAAATTCGCCCCGAGTTCGAATCCGTACTGCGCGGCCACGCTCAGTACATGATGGCCAACCCGAACGCCAACGTGACGCTGCAGGGTTATGCAGACGAGCGTGGCACCCGTGAATACAACCTGGGTCTCGGCGAGCGCCGCGCACAGGCGGTCGAGCGGTATCTGACTGTCCAGGGCGTGTCTCCGTCTCAGATCCAGATCGTGAGCTACGGTGAAGAGCGTCCGGCAATGCAGGGCCACACCGAAGAAGCTTACGCCAAGAACCGTCGCGTCGTATTCTCGTACTAAGTACCGACGGAGAAAAGCATGAAACACGGTCTGAAAAGACTGTGCGGCGCGGGAGCCCTGGTGCTCCCGCTGTCCGTATGGGCTCAGCAACCCGTCGTCGACGATCTCACCGGTCAGTCGAACGGTTTCTACAGTCAGACGGAAGCTCGCCAGAGTGGCGGGGGAACGCTGACGATTCTCAATCAGCTGCAGGATAACCAGCAGCAGATCCAACAGCTTCGTGGCCAGGTCGAAGAGCTACGATATCAGCTGGATCAGCTCAAGCAGCAGACTCAACAACAGTACCTGGACCTTGACGATCGCCTTTCCGGCGGTGGCATGGGGGCAGGCAGTCAGGAAGGCTCCGGCGGAGGCTCGAACGGCACTGCCAATGACGTCGACAGTACCAATGTCGACAGCGGCAGCGCCAATGATGTCGCCGGTGGCAGTGAACCGCCAAATGACAGCGTCAACGCTTCGGCGGGCAGTTCGGCTCAGTCTGGCGCGAGCGGCGGCGGTGAAGAAGGACGCGATGCCTATCAGGCGGCGTTTCAGCAGGTGCAGTCACGCCAGTTCGCCTCGGCGATCGATGCCTTTCGGACTTTCATCGATGACTATCCGCAGTCCAGCTTGCTTCCCAATGCCCATTATTGGTTAGGCGAGCTCTATTCGGCCCAGTCACAGGTGGATCAGGCAGCCGACGCGTTCGATACCGTCATCAAAGACTACCCGCAGAGCAGCAAGGTGCCGGATGCGCTTTACAAGCTCGGTCTGCTGAAAGCACGTCAAGGGGATACCGCGGGTAGCCGCGAGCTGCTAGAGCGGGTTCGCAGCGACTATCCCGACAGCAACGCGGCGCAGATGGCGAGCGATTTTCTCAATCAGATGGGCTGATCGAATCGGTCCATCGGTTACCCCGAATTCGCGACTCAGGACACGAGTATGACCTGCCACATCGATTATCAAGCGCCTCCAGGGTTGCTCGACGGAAAGATCGTACTGGTGTCCGGTGCCAGCGCCGGCATTGGCCGGGCTGCGGCCATGAGCTATGCGCGGCACGGGGCGACGGTGATCTTGCTGGGTCGCAGCATCAGTCGTCTCGAAGGGGTTTATGACGCCATCGAAGCCATGGGGGCGCCGCAGCCGGCCATATTTCCGCTCAATCTGGAGAGCGCGACGCCGCAGGATTATCTGGCGGTTGCCGCCAAGCTGGAAAAGGAGTTCGGTCGTCTTGACGGCCTGCTCCACAACGCCAGTATTCTCGGTGACCGAGTCACGGTCGAAGACTATGACCTGGCACTCTGGGCTCGAGTGATGCAGGTCAATTTCAGCGCCACGCTGGGGTTGACCCAGGCGCTGTTACCGCTATTGGGATGCTCGACCGGGGCCTCCGTCATCTTTACGTCCTCCAGCGTCGGGCGCCGCGGACGTGCCAACTGGGGCGCTTACTCAACCTCGAAATTTGCCACCGAAGGTTTGATGCAGATCCTGGCTGACGAGCATCAAGGCTCCGCGATCCGCTTCAACTCGCTCAATCCGGGCGCGACACGCACGAGCATGCGTCAGTCCGCCTACCCGGACGAGGATCCCCAGAGGCTTCGCACGCCGGAAGAGATCATGCCGACGTATCTCTGGCTGATGGGGCCGGATAGCCTAGGACTCAGTGGCCAGGCCTTCGATGCCCAGCCGCCGAAGCCTTGAGCTGACGCATCCACCCAATCTTGTCTAGGCACTGTCTGAAAACTGCCTGCACTGGCCCATGCGGCGTTAAAAATCAGCTGGTGCACCAGCCCGGTCAAGATGCTCATTGACACCGCGTAAACGGGTACGCCAGCCCGGTCCGTCTTCATCGATTTTTGCCTTGGCTACGCGCCCCGGTCTTGCCCTCGCTCGTCGACTTTTCAGACGAAACTAGTGTGGTGTCTCACAAATACCATCCAATAATACCGGTCCCCGGCGCCGCCATGCGGCGTTGCTCGTCGTTGCCATAGACCCCACTATGACGCCTCCTCGCGCCTTGCCTGGCAACGCCATGCATCCGATATTTCTTCGCGTTACTTGCGAGACGCCACACTAGCATCCCATCTATGAGGTTCGCTGGGTTTTGGCGCTTGACGTCATGAGCTCGCTGGCGAGCAGTTCGGACGTATCGAACCAGCGTACTGCTGGCCACTCATCGATGGCCTCGTCGGCGGGGATATAACCGTAACGCACGGCGATCGCCGTCATGCCTGCACGCTGGGCCGCCTCCATGTCTCGCCGATGATCACCGATGTACCAGCACTGCGCGGGTGCTACGCCAAGCTCGCGAGCGGCAAACCATAACGGCTCGGGATCGGGTTTCCTGACCGGCAGGTCGTCAGCGCACACAAGGACGCCAGGACGCAATCCGAGCGCCTCGATCAGCGGCGCCGCGTACAGCCGCGGCTTGTTGGTCACGATACCCCAACCCCGATTGTCGGCTTCCCAGCGCGCGATGAGCGCTTCCAGCCCCGGATAAAGGCAGCTGTTGTCAGCCACGACCTCGGCATAACGGTCCAGCAGGTACTGGCGAGCACCCGCATGCGCAGGGTGATCGCTGGAGAGTTGGAGAGCCAGCGTCACCAGCGCGCTGCCCCCGTTGGAGACCTGCTCGCGGATGACCTGATAGGGTAGCCGTTCCAGGCCATGATGCTCTCGCAGCCGATTGGTGGCTTCCGCCAGATCGGGTGCCGTATCGACCAGGGTGCCGTCGAGATCGAACAGCAGCGCTTGCGGCAATGCACTCGAACTCATTTCTCGTCGCCGTTACCGGTCCACTCCGGACGTACATGCACCATGTAATTGACCGAAACGTCATTGGCCGTGAGGCGATAGCGTCGCGACACCGGGTTGTAGGTCAGTCCGGTTTGATTCTGGAGCCGCAGGCCGTGCAGTCGGCACCAACTGGACAGCTCCGAGGGGCGGATGAATTTACGATACTCATGCGTCCCGCGGGGTAGCAGGCCCAGCACGTATTCGGCACCGAGAATGGCAAAGGCGTAGGATTTCGGGTTGCGGTTGATCGTCGAGAAAAACAGATGTCCGCCCGGCTTGACCAGTTTGGCGCAGGCCTCGATGACCGAACTCGGGTCGGGAACGTGCTCGAGCATCTCGAGACAGGTCACGACATCGAATTCGCCAGCGTGCTCGGCAGCCATCGCTTCCACGCTGATGTGGCGATAGTCGACTTCCACGCCGCTCTCCATCTGGTGCAGGCGGGCGACGGCCAGCGGGGCCTCGCCCAGATCGATACCCGTGACTTCGGCGCCACGCATTGCCATGGCTTCACTCAGAATGCCGCCCCCGCAACCGACATCGATGACGCGCTTGCCGGCAAGAGAAACCTGTGCGTCGATGAAGCCGAGACGCAGCGGGTTGATGTCGTGCAACGGCTTGAACTCGCCCTCACGATCCCACCAGCGGCTGGCCAGCGCATCGAACTTGGCAATCTCCGCCTGATCCACGTTGCCGTGGAGGGCGACGTTGTCGTGATGCGATTGAGTCATGAATAGATTCCTTCCGGGAGATATCATCGCCTTGCCGACCGAACCGCTCTAAACGTCGTGAAAACTCGGAGCCGGTGCAGCAATGCGTGGCTTTACGATATTCTACTATGGACGGTAGCTTGACTGGATGCCAAGTTAGCAAAAACTGGATGGTGCACAGGCGGCACGATTGGTGTCGTCGTTCTGCGACTGTGCTTTCGGCTTCTCGCCCGCTAAGCTAGCGGGAGGATTCGATATCGGGACGCTGACTTCCGTTGATTACATACCCAGGAAGGGAAGGACTCAAAAGATGATTCGCAAGGCTGTACTGCCCGTCGCCGGCTTCGGCACACGTTGTCTCCCCGCCTCCAAGGCAATTCCCAAGGAAATGATCACTATCGTCGACAAGCCGGTGATTCAATACGTGGTCACCGAGGCAGTGAAGGCGGGTATCAAGGAGATCGTTCTGGTCACGCACTCCTCGAAGAGCGCCATCGAGAACCATTTCGACAAGCACTTCGAGCTCGAGACGCAGCTGGAAGCCAAGGGCAAGAACGAACTTCTCGAAGAACTTCGCAACATCATTCCCGACGACGTCAATATCATCAGCGTGCGCCAGCCCGAAGCGCTGGGTCTCGGCCATGCGATTCTCTGCGCCCGTCCGGTGATCGGCAACGACCCGTTCGCGGTCCTGCTGCCGGATGTCGTCATCGACGATGACGGCCTGGCCAGTAATGACCTTACCGGCATGATCAAAGCCTTCGACGAGACCGGCAAGGCACAGATCATGGTCGAGACCGTACCCAAGGAGTTGACCTACAAGTACGGCATCGTGGCGCTGGAGGGCGAGGAGCCGGTTGCCGGCAAGAGCGCGCCGCTGACCGGCATGGTGGAGAAACCCAAGGTCGAGGAAGCGCCGTCGACGCTGGCCGTGATCGGACGCTATCTGCTGCCGGGCGAGATCTTCCCGATTCTGGCCGAGACGCCTCCCGGCGCGGGTAACGAAATCCAGCTGACCGATGCGATCGAGACACTGCGCAAGCAAAGTGGCGCCGCCGCCTATCGGATGCAGGGTCAGACCTACGATTGCGGTAGCCAGCTCGGCTATCTCGAAGCGACGCTGGCACTGGGACGCAAGCATCCGACGCTGGGTGAAGGCTTCCGGCAGCTGATTCAACAATACGCAGCCGAGGAATAAGTCGATGCGGGTGGTCGTACATGGTAGCGAACTGGCCGCGGCGACTGCCGCGGCCGCATTATGCTCGGTTGGGCATCAGGTTACCTGGATGCCACATGCCGATTTCCCCTGGAAGAGTCTGGCCAATGCCGACTGGGTGATCAGCGAGCCCGGACTCAAGGATCAGATCGTGGCGGGCGAAGCCTCCGGCCAGTTGACGATCGTCGAAGACATTCCTGCCGATACCGATGCTGACGTGCATTGGCTGGCCCTGTCGCCGGACCAGCGCGACGCCGCCGAGCGTTACGTCAAGCAGGTACCGGGTCGCCAGACCACGCCGTTGGTCATCGTCAACAACTCCACCTTTCCGGTGGGGCAGACGGAAAAGCTGGAAGCGTTGTTGGGGCACTCCGGCCAGGTCGCCGTCGCGTTGCCGGACCGTATCGAGGAGGGGCGGGCCTGGGAAACGTTTACCCGGCCGGCCCATTGGCTGCTTGGCAGCGAAGAGGAGTGGGGCACGCAGCAGATTCGCGAATTGCTGCGCGCCTTCAATCGGCGTCACGAAGTGTTCCAGTTGATGCCCCGGCGCGCCGCAGAGCTGACCAAGCTGGCCATCAACGGCATGCTGGCGACCCGCATCAGCTTCATGAACGAATTGGCGGGTCTGGCCGATTCCCTCGATGTCGATGTGGAATTCGTACGTCAGGGAATGGGCGCCGATACCCGTATCGGTTTCGAGTATCTCTATCCCGGCTGCGGCTTCGGTGGCCCCAACTTTTCTCGTGATCTGGTCCGATTGGCCGATGTTCAGCACTCCACGGGCCGCGAATCTCATCTGCTCGAGCATGTTCTCGACATCAACGAAAGCAAGAAAGAGACGCTGTTCCGCAAGCTCTGGAACCACTTCAAGGGCGAGCTCGAAGGCCGTACCGTCGCTATCTGGGGGGCGGCGTTCAAACCGGGCACGGCTCGGATCGATCACGCACCGGTGCTGACATTGCTGGAAGCGCTCTGGGCCCAGGGTGTCACGGTCAAGGTGCATGACCCGGCTGCGCTGCATGCGCTGGGAGAGCTTTATCCCGATCATCCGCAGCTCGAGCTGTGCGCGGGCGACTTCTACAGCGCTTGCGAGGGGGCCGATGCCCTGATGCTCGTGACCGAATGGAAGTGCTACTGGAACCCGGACTGGAGACGACTGCTGCAGGCGCTTAACACGCCGCTGATCCTGGATGGACGCAACATCTATGATCCGGCCTATGTCGCTTCGCGGGGATTCGTCTACCGCGGTATTGGCCGTCGCGCCTAGCCGGGAGGCGGCGGCTGCCCGAACGCGCGCCGGCTGGTCAGTCTGGCGCGCGCTCGGCAACCTCACTGTTGAGCTGCGCGTACTCCCAATTCAGGTGCGGCCACAGCGCATCGAAGTACGCCCCACGCTGCTGGGCATGATCGATCCGGTAGGCGTCCTCTGCCAACGTGATGGCCAGCAAGGGTGTCGATCCCGCGGGCGCCTGCCCCGGCGCCGAGGTCGCCAGCAGTAACTCCCCTCGAGGACCCTCCACCAGCCAGGACCAACCGCCAGCGCTGCTCTGGACCTGTTGCCGCCACTGATACTGAAGCGCTCCCACGCCGCCGAAGGCGGCATCGATCCGTCGACTCAGTGCGCCGGGGACATCCACACTCCGCGCGTTCAGCCCATGCCAGAAGAACACCAGGTTCCAGGCCTCCTGGGCGTGATGGCGCACGGTTTCATCACCGGCTTCTGCCAGCGCTGCCAGGGATCGATCGTCCTCTGGAGGCAGAGCTGCATTGAGGGCATCGATATGACGGCGATGGCAATGACTGTAGAGCAGATCTACCTGAGCCCGAGACACTCCTGGCTCCAGCGAATGGCGCTCGAAGGGAAGGGCGGGTAGTTCGAATCGGGCCGCTAAGTGAGACATCGTACTCATCGGTGTGGTGAAAAAGTGGGTCGAAGCCATCCGTGAATCGACAGCGAGTGATCGAGGCAAGAGTGGGAGTCAACAGGCCAAGCCAGGAGATTGCCGGGGCATGCTATCGCGAATGGCACCGTTTTCGCCAATGCGCCGGTCGCTTCTCCGGCTCCTGCTGTTAACATGCGAACCCTGCGCTGCCAAGCCTAGGCTTTGCCCCGGCTTTCACGTAACGTAATCATAGTTAGCGGCTCGAGATCGGCTCGCGGTGATGATATCTCGAGAACTCGGGGTCTGAGCTGTTGGACACCGAGCATTGTCTCCGCTTCTGGGTCAGGTCAGCATCACTATTGGCAAGGTATACGACGGCAATGCCATCACCATCCGACGAGCATCGTGCATCCCCGACCATCGTGCCCGATCGCGGCGACATGACGTCACCGCGCCGGACAACCCGCCACTACCAGGGTTCGCCGGGCCGGCGTCCGCCCAGGGTATGGCCGCTATGGATTTTTATCCTGCTGTTGATCGCCGGCGCCGGCCTGGGCGGCTGGCAGCTCTGGCAGAGACTGCAGGCGCAGGATGCCCAGATCGCCAAGCTCAACCAGCGCCTGGACGCCACCGGTTCGACACTGGATGCCTCCGGCGAGAGCCTGCGTGGCGAGTTCGATCGCTTGCGCGATCAGCTCGAATCCACCCAGGCGGCGGTGGGCAGTCTGGAAACCCGGGTCGCCGATTCTCGGCAGGGCGATCAGATCGCCAAGCAGTTCGAATCGCTGCAGCAGACCGATGACGATCTTCGGGATCTGATCGCAACGCTGCAGTCCTCGTTTACTGCGCTCGAAAGCACCGGTGAAGATGAACGGGGCGCGCTGGCTGCTCGCCTTGGCACGCTGGAGGGTAGCCAGCAGCAGCAGGACGACCGTCTCGACTCAGTCGATGAGACGCTCGATCGGCAGCAGCAGGCCGACCAGAAGTTGTCCGATCAGCTCACCGCGTCGCTCGAGACATTGCGCCAGAATCAGCAGGATCTTTCACAGCAGGTCGAGGCAAACGACGGCTCGGATACACGAACGGCCATGACGGACCTGCAATCTTCGCTTTCGAAACTTCAGACTCGTGTCGACACGCTGGCGCAGCAGGAGACGCCCTCCTCGGACGCGCTGGAACAGATTCGTCGTTCGGTGACGGAACTTCGACAGGGGCAGACCGCTCTCAATGCGGGACTCGAATCCCTGCAGTCGCGCATCGGCAATCTGCCCTCCGGCGCCAGCGCTTCCCAGATTCGCGAACTCAACGAAAGGTTGGGGTCACTCGAGGCCAGCCGCGCCCAGCTGACGCGCCGTGTCGCCTCGTTGATCACCAATGTGTCTGAACTACAGCGCGGCGGGGGTTGAGTCGATGATCCACCTCAAGGTCCTAAGGACGGGACTGATCTGCCTTGCGCTACCCGCCGCGGGGCAAGCCTGGGCACTGGACGTGACCGTCAACGGATTGAGCGGCGCTCCCGCGGAAAACGTCGTCAACATTCTCTCCGAACTGGATGCCAATAGTCAGTCGACAAGGCAGCGCCTGGATGGTGTGGTGAGAAATCGTGCCCAACAGGCGCTTCAGGCATTCGGTTATTACAACGCAACGCTTGCCACTCGCTATCCCGACAAGAGTAACGAGCAGGTCGTCATCGACATCGAGCCTGGCGAGCGCACCAAGATCACTCAGGTCGATGTCTCGCTCGAAGGGGATGCCAAGAAGGACGAGGCGTTCGAGGATGTCGTGCAGTCGAACCCGCTCAAGGTGGGGGACCCGCTACTGCATTCCCGTTATGACGGCTTCAAGGCAAAAATCTCGACCCTGTCGCTGGAGCGCGGCTACTTCAATTCCCGTTTCCGTCAGCAGCGGATCGAAGTTCGCCCATGGGAAAACAGCGCCCGTATCTTCCTCGATTTCGACAGTGGCGAACGCTACCGTTTTGGACAGGTCCACTTCCAGGGGAGCCAGATCGAACAACGGCGTCTGAAGGCGATGATTCCGTTCGCCCCTGGAGATCCCTATCTCGCCGGTGACCTGGCGACGCTCAACCAGAACCTGGGGCAGACCGACTGGTTCAGTGGCGTCGCGGTGCGCCCGCGCGTCAACGAAGAGTCATCGCCGGCCGCACCCAGCCAGTGGTGGCGCGAGGAAACCGGCCGCGATACTACTGCCGATACCTCCGCGGTGCTGGGCGGGCCCGGTTTGAACGCCGCCAGAGAGCTGACCGATAGCCGCCCCACGGTGGTGCCGGTCGATGTCGAACTGACACCGGCGGATCGCCATCAGTTCGAGGTCGGCGTGGGCTATGCCACCGACGTCGGACCGCGGACGCAGTTTTCCTGGACCATGCCCTGGCTGAATCGCTACGGCCACAGCCTGACCAACTCGCTGTATCTCTCGGCGCCGGAACAGCGCTTCTCGGGGGAGTACACGATCCCGCTCGAGAATCCGTTGAGGGACAGCTACCGGGTTCGCTACGGGCTCAAGAACATCGACAACGAAGATACCAAGAGCTTCGAGAGTTCGGTGCAGGTGGCCCGCCACTGGGAGTTTTCCAATGGCTGGATCCAGGATCTCTACTGGCAGACGACCTACGAGGACTTTACCCAGGCCGACCAGGACGATGCCGTGCTGCTGCTCTATCCCGGCATCAGCTGGTCGCGCACGCGCAAGCGCAACCAGACCTTTCCGAGCTGGGGTGACAAGCAGCAGTTGACGCTGGAGTGGTCGGACCCGGCCTGGGGCTCGGAGGCGCGTTTCGTGCGAACCACGTTCGATTCGCAATGGATCCGGATGCTGGGCACCGAAAACCGCTTCGTCGGTCGAATCGGTGGCGGTGCCATGGCGACCAACACTTTCGACAAGATACCCCCATCGCTGCGCTTCTTCGCCGGCGGCGATCAAAGCATCCGCGGCTACTCCTACGAGAGCCTGTCGCCTGAAAACGACGATGGCGAACTTCTCGGCGGCCAGCACATGTTGACCAGCAGTATCGAGTATCAGCGCCACCTGACCGGCAACTTCTGGAGCGCCACGTTCGTCGATACGGGTAACGCCTTCGATGAATGGTGGCCGGATGAACTCAAGACCGGCGCCGGGGTCGGCGTGCGCTGGATATCACCCGTCGGGCCGATCCGTTTCGACATCGCCCATCCGTTTGACGACGAGGAGGACTCTTGGCGTCTCCATTTCTCCATCGGACCGGAGTTCTGATTCGGCTTCTGGTGTTTCTGATCCTGTGGCTGCTGGGTCTGGTGCTGACGCTCGTCGGGTTGGGGTTGTCACCCTGGGGCAGCCATTGGCTGTTCGAGCAGGCCCAGTCGCGCGGCTGGGTCGAAGCCCAGCGTTTCGAGGGTGCGCCGCTCGATGAGTTGACCATCGACGGGTTGCGTCTCTCCGCCGGCACGCTGGATCTTGCCGTGGATCACTTCCACCTGGCGTGGGCCGAGGATTGCCTGCTCAAGGGGCGAGTGTGTCTCGACGATCTGAGCATCGCCGGGGCGCGTATTCGGCTGAGGGAGAGCGATACCCAGGCCCCGCCGCCGCCCGAGGCGGAGGATGGCGGAGGCATGCCGTCGATTGCCGTACCGTTACCCATCGAGATCCGTCAGGTTCGGCTGGATGATGTGGGCATTCGCCTGGCCAACGGTACCGACATCCATTGGCAGCATTTCCAGACCGGTGCCGACATGTCCGGCAATCACCTGAAACTGCTGCCGACGACGCTGGAACAGACGCGCATTCAGTTGCCACGAAGCCCGGGGCAGACGCTCGCCATGCCCGAGCTTGGCACGGGCGTCCTGAGCCCGGACGCCATCGATGCCTCGGTCGCCATCAATGCGCCCGATGAGGACACGACAGCGCCGGAGACGCCTGCAGAGCGCATGCGACCGGCAGCGCTCCCCGACGATTCGCCGACGATGGCGTTGTCACCGTTGACGCTGGCCGCCGCGGCCAATGTCGCCGACGCCGATACCCAGCAGCCCGACGCCCGTCTCGAACAGATCGAGCAGAGTCTCCAGGCGCTTCGCGAGCAACTGCCCGATATCCAGTTGCCGCTGGAGATCGAGGCACCGGACGTAACGGTCACTGATCTAAGGCTGGACGGCCCGACCCCGCAACAGCTGGATCGCCTGGCGCTCTCATTCTCGGCCATGGATCGCAAGATCGAGATCCAACGGCTGCAGCTGGAGTCGCCGGAGGGTCATGCCGAGCTCACCGCCAGTGCGGAGCTTCAGGGCGATATCCCGCTCTCGCTGTCGATACAGGGGCGGGTGACCCGGGCCCCCGTCTACGGACAGACGGTCACGCTCGACGCCGACGGTACGCTTGCCGATCTGAACGTCAAGCTGCACACCGTCGGTCATGCCGAGGCGTCGGTCGATGCGCGAGTTCAGGCCTTCGAACCGGGAGTACCGTTCTCGCTTCACGTCGACACCGGTCGACTGCGTTGGCCGTTGGCCACACGGCCCTTTGCGCCTTTTACCGATCTGGACGGAGGCATCGACGAGAATGCGATCCTCGCGGCACGCGAACTACGCGGCCCGGCACCCGTCGGCAGGGCCCCGTCCGAACCCGCGATCCAGTACCAACTCGACCATCTGGGACTGGATGTCGATGGCACGTTACGGAACTACCGTGCCGCCATCGATCTTGCCGGTCAGGGCGAGGGGTTGCCGCCCGTCACGTTGACTCTTGCGGGCGAGGGGGATCTGGATCATTTCCATTGGCAACCGATGCAGCTGGCAAGCCAGGGCGGCAAACTCCAGAGCCAGGGGACGGTGCGCTGGGCGCCGGCTCTCTCCGCCAGCCTGAATCTGGATTTCCAGAATCTCCCACTCGGGGCCTTCACCCAGGCCGTCAGCGGGCAGTTGAACGGCCGAACGCGCGCGGCTTTCGCCATGCGTGACGACGGCGGCTGGCAGCTGTCGGTCCCGCAACTGGCGATCGATGGCAAGCTGCAGCAGCGGGCACTCAAGTTGAACGCGCAGGTCGACGGTAACAGCGAGATGCAGTGGGATATTCGCGAACTCGACTTCCGGCAGGGTGACAACCGGATTACCGCCCGCGGGCGTATCGATCAGAATCTCGACATCGACGGTCGGATCGATGCTCCCGCGCTGGGCACCATACTGCCGGATCTTTCCGGTGCGTTGCGGGGTCAGTTTCAGGGCCGCGGAACACTGCAGCGTCCGCAGATCGCGATCGATCTTCAGGGCAACGATGTCGGCTATGCCGAGAATCGGCTCGAACAGTTGACCCTCAAGGCCAATTCCACCGGCACTCAGGATCCACAGTTCGATGTCGATCTCGCGGCAAGCGGCATTCAGACCGGAGGCCAGCAGATTCGCTCCGTCGATCTGGGGCTCGCCGGCCGCCTGTCCCGGCATCAGCTATCCCTCGACATGAGCGGTGGCGAGGGCCTGCCCGTCTCGCAAGCGTCCATCCGCCTGGAGGGTGGACTCGATAGCGCCTATCAGCGCTATCAGGGCGCATTCTCGAGACTGTCGGCCTCGACCGACTACGGCGATATTGCACTGCGCGACTCGCTGAATTTCAACGCCAATCTGACCCAGTCAAGCGCCACGATCGCGCCGTTCTGTCTCGCTCGTCAGCAAGGCGGTGCGCTTTGCCTGACCGAGCGCATGAATGCCTCAAAGGATCAGGGACGAGCCGCGCTGTCCATCGATGACATTCCAATGGCATTGCTCAACGACTTCATGCCGAGCGATTGGCAGATCGATGGCCAGACGAATGGCAACGTGGTCGCCAGCTGGTCACGAGGGGGGCAGGCCTGGGCTGCCAACGCCGACATCGATAGTAACGTGGCGGTCAGCGGCGTCGACGCGAGGGGTGCACCCTGGCAGGTGCCGGCAGCGACGATGTCACTGTCGCTGGATGCCAACCAGCAGCGGGCGGAAACCCGGCTCGATCTGCAACTGGAAGACGCGGGCCGGATTCAGCTGCAGGCCCGGATCGATGATCCGGCCGGCGATGGTGCGCTGCAGGGTCGACTGCAGCTGAACGATCTTCGTTTCAGCCCGTATCAGCCGCTGGTGGCGGGAATCGATCAGTTGGAAGGCGCCGTCAACGGTGATGTCTCGCTCGGTGGCACGCTGGCCATGCCGGCATTGAATGGCGATATCGTGATCGATGGCGTCAAGGTCAAGGGTGGCGTCTCGCCGATCGCGGTAACGGACGCCCAACTGACTCTGGCGTTACAGGGGCAGTCGTCGACGCTCGAGGGTTTCGTGCAGAGCGATGAAGGGCGGCTCGATCTCACGGGCAACGCCGACTGGCAGGAGCCGGCCGAGTGGCGGGCCAACGTCAACATCGATGGCACCGAATCGCCGCTGCTGGTGGCGATGCCGGCTTACGGTCGCCTGAGAATCGCCCCGGATCTCCAGATCCATGCCATGCCGCAGCGGTTGCAGGTGCGAGGTGACGTCAGCGTGCCGTGGGCGCGCCTCGAGATCGGTCAGATTCCCTCGTCGGCCCAGGCGCCCAGCAGCGATGCCGTCATCATCACCGAGGAGGAGGATCGCCAGCAGCAGGCCGCGGCCGCCGCCCGCCAGAACGAAGAGGGCGCCGGTACCGCCCAGGCACTGGCCGATGCGGGGATGCAGCTCGACGTCCGCGTCAACCTTCACCTGGGTCCGGACATGAAACTGGAAGCCTACGGGCTCGAGGCGGGCCTCAGGGGCGAGCTGCAGGTGCGTCAGGGCACGGGGCCGGTTCAGCTGTATGGCGACGTCAATCTCGTCGACGGCACCTACACCTCGTTCGGACAGGACCTGATCATCCGTCAGGGACAGGTCTTGTTCAGCGGGCCGGCGTCGCAACCGAGTCTGCAGTTCGAAGCCATCCGCAACCCGGATACCACCGAAGACAACGTGGTGGCCGGGTTGCGAGTCACCGGTTCGGCATCGGCGCCGCGACTGACGATCTTCTCCGAGCCGGCAATGACGGAGAGTCGAGCACTCTCCTACATTCTACGGGGCCGAGCCCCGGAGGATTCCGGTAGCGGGGACGACGCCCTGACCTCGGCTTTGATCGGGCTCTCGCTATCCCAGACCGGTAGCGCCGTGGGACAGGTGGGCCAGGCCTTCGGTGTGCAGGATCTGAGCCTGGATGCCTCGGGTTCGGGTGACGACAGCCAGGTG
Organism: Salinicola socius; assembly: GCF_001937195.1. GTDB lineage: Bacteria > Pseudomonadota > Gammaproteobacteria > Pseudomonadales > Halomonadaceae > Salinicola > Salinicola socius. Next base: position 66,125 of record NZ_MSDO01000003.1, read on the forward strand.
GTCGTCAGCGGTTATGTGTTCGACGACTTGAAGGTGAGCTATGGCGTCGGCATATTCTCTCCCATCGCCGAACTGACCTTGCGCTACCGCCTGATCCAGAACCTCTATCTGCAGGCCGTTTCAGGGGCAGCGCAGGCCGTCGACCTGATCTACACGTTCAGCCTGGGTCGGGCGAGTGGCACCTGAGTTCCCACATTGACATTGTCGGCGTCCGGCCATGCCGTGCGCCCACTTCGATCACTCGGAGATAAGCCATGTTTCAACGACGTTCCGAATCGTTGCCAACCGCGGAGACAGCACTCCCTGGCCGCAACACGCCGATCACCATCAGCGGCGAACATCTGATCAACGGCGCCTCGATGCTGCCACCGTTTCCGGCCGGTACCGAGCAGATCGTACTGGGGCTCGGCTGCTTCTGGGGCGCCGAGCGTCTGTTCTGGGAGCTGGATGGCGTGGTCGTCACGGCAGTGGGCTACGCCGGCGGCGTCACGCCGAACCCTACCTACGAAGAGACCTGCACCGGCAAGACCGGGCATGCCGAAGTCGTGCGGGTCGTTTACGACCCGGCCCGCGTGTCGCTGGCGTCGTTGCTGGGCACGTTCTGGGAAGCCCACGACCCCACCCAGGGAATGCGCCAGGGCAATGATCTCGGCACCCAGTATCGCTCGGCGATCTACACCACCAGCGAGAGTCAGCGTGCGACGGCCGAGCAGAGCCGCGACGAGTATCAAGCGGCGCTGCAATCTCAAGGGCTGGGGAAGATCACGACCGAGATCCGTCCACTGGAAACGTTCTACTATGCCGAGGAGTATCATCAGCAATATCTCGCCAAGAACCCCAATGGCTATTGCGGCCTGAAGGGCACCGGTGTCAGCTGTCCGTTACCCGCCTGATCCCGAAGGGACTGCCTCTCGGCAACGCTTATCGATCGTGCTGAGGATAAGGTACGGTTAGGCGCTGTCTGCGAGGCGCCCACTGCTGTAGTTGCGCCTCGACGCGCCGGGTCAGCCAGGAGCACAGGCGCCCGCCGCGTCTCTCCACATACCCGACGTGGCCACCGTGGCGAGCAATTTCCACCCGCACCGATGGCGAGGGTGGCGGCAATCGCGAAAACAGATTTGCCGGCATGAACGGGTCGTCGTCGGCATGCAGAATCAGTGTCGGCAACTCGATTTCCCCCAACAGCGGACCTGCCGAAGCTCTGCGATAGTAGTCACTCGCGGAGTGGAACCCGTGCAGCGGGGCGGTGACGTCATTGTCATACGCCCAGAAGCTGTTCAGCTGGCGAACCTGTTGCGCATTGATCTTGAGGGGCAAGGGCATGGCTTCCATTCGCGCCAGCACCTTGCATTTGAGCTGACGCAGCAGGTAGTGCTGGTAGAGGCGGGAAACGCCCTGATTGAGGGTGTCGGCGCTTGCGGCAAGATCCAGTGGTGCATTGATCGCGATGGCCCCCTCCAGCGGTAGACCATCGCCACCCTGTTCGGCGACCAGCTTGAGCAGCATGTTAGCCCCCAGCGAAACGCCCGCCGCGGCCATCAGTGCATGGGGGTAGCGCTGGGCCAGTTGACCCATGATCCAGTACGCATCGGCGGTGTCCCCCGAATGATAGGCTCGCGGCAGCCGGTTCGGCGTCTGGCCGCAGCCGCGAAAATGCATCAGCACGCCGCGCCAGCCCATTCGGCCCGCAGCGTGGAGCAGTTCGCGGGCGTAGGGTGAATCGAACGATCCTTCCAGGCCGTGGAAAAGCAGAAAGATCGGCGCGTCATGGTGCTGAGGCGCTGGCCGAATCCAGGCCAGTTCCACGAAATCGCCATCCGGCAGATTGACGATTTCCGTGTCTCTCGCCACGGGTCTCAAGGGCAGTACCCGCGGCAGCATTGTCTGGAAATGCGCATTGTGCAGCCCCGACGGCGGGCGAAAGTCAGCCGATACGATCGTGCTTGCCATGGAAAGCTTCAGTCCTCGGCGATCGGTCTGCCCTGGGTCAGATTGTCGTGCCCCTCCGATGTGATGATCACGTTATCCTCGACCCGGATGCCACCATGATCCTGGAGCCGGTCGACGGCGGCCCAGTTCACCGCATCACGCTGCGGCCCCTGCCGAAATGGTGCCAGCAACATCGGAATCACGTAGATCCCCGGTTCGATGGTAACCACCATGCCGGCATCGAGGGTGCGGGTTAGACGCAGAGCGGGGTCCGCGGCCGGAGGCGGCAGTGGTGCACCCGAACCATCCCGCTGACGCCCCCCCACGTCATGAACCTGAATGCCCAGGCTATGCCCCAGCCCGTGCGGACAGAAGGCGCGCGTCAGGCCGCTCTCCATGGCGGCTTCGGTGCTGGTCGATATCACATCTGTATCGATCAGCAGCTCGGCCAGATGGCGATGCATCTCCTGGTGCAGCTCGATGAAATCCAGCCCTGGAGCCAGACGTGAAATCAGATGCTGCTGATAGTCGGTCACGCCCTGGATGAGCCGCTCGAACAGCGGGTCGGCTCGAGTGGAGGCCCAGGTACGGGTGATGTCTGCCGCGTAACCCGCATGGGAATGGCCGGCATCGACCAGCAACGATTTCGGCGTATCGGGGGCATCCACGTCGTAGTGTTGATAGTGAAGAGTGCCGGCATGGTGATTGATGCCGATGATATTCTGATAGGGGACCTGGGATTCCCGCTGGCGAGTCGCCGCGAGATAGGCGAGCTGGATATCCAGCTCGCCGGCGCCCAGCGCGAAGGCTTCCCTGGCGGCATCATGGCCGGCCAGCGACCACTGGTTGGCGACGAACAGGCAGTGTCGTTCGTAGTCGTCCTTGCGCATGCGCAGTTCATCCAGCGCGGCTAACAGTGCCGGCGGATTGAGTTCGGCCCCGAGAGGCATCGACGATGCTTCCAGATTGCCGATCACCGCCAGTCGCCGGGCGGAAAGGTCTCGCGGGGGCGGCCAGCCGGTATCACGGAGCGGCTGTGGCGTCAGCACTTCCGCCAACACGCCTTGGGGTGCCGGTGTGGCCAGGTGCCAGAAGTCTTCCGGTGCGTAGTAGTACCAGCGGGGCGAACTGCCGGGCTGGATCAGCAGCCAGTCGTGCTGATGGTGACTGGCGCCGGTCCAGTGCACGAAATGACCGTAGCTCTTGAAAGAGGCTTCCTGGTCATCGGCGAAGTGAACGCCGGCGTGACCGCTGTAGATGAGAACGGCATCGAACTTGTGAGCGGCCAGAACGTCGGCGTACGCCGCCTTCAGACGTTCGAGATGCGCGCGCTGTAGGGTTTCGAGGGTGTCGATGGGGAGGTTCATTGTGCGGTTCCTGTCGTTGAAACGGACGTTGAAACGGACGTTGAAACGGACGTCGAGGCTGTCGCCGGCATTGTCGTCGCGCCGGCGGAGAGCTGGGTCAGCAGACCCGGCAACGTGGGGTGTCGGCTGTCCTGGCGAAAGTAGAGGCGCAGCGATAGCGGCACATCCCAGCGCTGATCACCGGCCCGCGTCAGCTCGCCGGTCTCGAGCAGATGCCGAACCGTCCGCCAGGGCAGCCATCCGAGCCCATAACCCTGCTGCACCAGTTCGCGGATGTTGGAGGTCTGGACGTTCTCGTTGAGCGTGGCCAGATGCACCTCCTGACGGGAACGCCCCCAATGCGCCTGCAGCGCCGCGGCGATCAATCCGCTGGGATGATAGGCAATATGCGGAACCGGTTCGCGCTTGCTGCCGGGCAGCGCGAAACTAGGGTGGCCATCGAGATTGGCCACGCTGACGGGCACCAGTCGCTCCTCGCCGATCTCGAGATAACGCACGCCACTGAGATCGATATCCAGTGTCGTACGCCCCTCCGGCCAGTAGCACAGCGCCAGATCCACCTCGCCGCGCTCCAGCGCCTGGAAATACTCCGCGATCAGCCAGCTCGTCGCTCGCAGATAGGGTTCGATCTGGGGCTCGATCGCGTTCGCTTTCACCCACCCGGGAATGAAATGCGTCAACAGGCTCTGGGGCGCTGCGAGTTTGACGCGACGGGCGTCCTCTCGACCCAGGTTTTTCAGCCGCTCCCGCGTTACCCGCACGCGCTCGGTAATCTGTTTGCACAGAATCAGGAACTCTTCGCCGGCCGGCGTCAGGCTGAGTGGCAGCGTCTGACGATTGATCAGCGTGGTGCCCATCGATTCCTCGAGCAGTTTGATGCGTCGCGAAAACGTCGGTTGGGTGACATTCTGTTGATCGGCGGCACGAGAAAAATGACGCGTTTCGGCCAGGACGATGAAGTCCTCGAGCCAACGTAGTTCCATGGTGTTCTCTATCGTCAATCACACGGTTTCGATGCGGTGGACGGTGGGTTGGCAGATCGACTCGTCAGCATAGAACCGATTCGAAACAGCCTACCCGATACGCCCCGAGGCGACTATTGAAGACGACCATCAGATGCGTCCCTCCTCGACGGCGTGGCATGCAACCTGATGATCGCCCCGAAGGGCGAGCGGCTCGGGATTCTCCCGTTGGCAGCGCGCGTCGGCGTGGGGGCAACGTCCGCGAAACACGCAGCCGCTCGGCGGCGCGATCGGCATGGAAGCCTCGTCTCCCAGCCGGAGCGGCGCCACATGCCCATCTTCCAACCGTGGACTGGCTGCCAACAGCGCCTGGGTATAGGGATGCCGAGGGTGGGCGAATAGCGTGTCGGTGTCCGCCAGTTCGCAGATCGTGCCCAGATACATCACCGCCACCCGGGTAGCGAAGTGCTCGACGACCGCCAGGTCGTGGGTGATGAACAGATAGGTCAAGCGTCGCGCCGCCTGGGCATTCATCAGCAGGTTCAGGATCTGAGCCTGGACCGAGACATCGAGGGCAGAGACGGGCTCGTCGGCGATGACGAACTCGGGGTCCACGCTCAGCGCGCGAGCGATGGCGATGCGTTGCCGCTGTCCGCCGGAGAACTCGTGTGCGAAGCGTTCGCTCCAGCCGAGATCGATGCCCACGTCGGCCATCAGCGAATCGGCTCTGTCACGAATCCGCGAACGCGACCAGCCCGGATGGTGGAGGCGAATCGGCTCCTCGAGGCTCTGTCGTACCGTCAGCCGCGGGTTGAGCGACGCATAAGGGTTCTGGAAGATCATCTGCATGCGCTGGCGAAACGGGCGCCACTGCTTGGCACTCAGGTGATCGATGCGCTGGCCGTCATAGTGGACTTCCCCCTCGCTTGCCCTCAGCAGCCCCATGATCAGCCGCGCCAGGGTCGATTTGCCACAGCCCGATTCGCCCACCACACAGAGCGCGTCGCCGCGCTGGATCTCCAGATCGACGCCGTTCACGGCATGAATCCGTTGACGACGCCAAGCCCGGCTGTGCTTATCGAAACGCCAGGGCAGCAGGCGATCCGGGTATAGCGCGAAACGCTTGCGCAGGCTAAGCACCTTGACCAGCGGTGCGGGGACGTCGGCAGCGCGACCCAGCGTCCGCAATGCGTCGATCGGGTTCATGGCATATCCTCCTCGACGGGCGCGGTTGCTATCAGCTCCTGCACCCAGTGGCAGGCGACCTGGCTGTCACCGGATACGATGATCCCGGGAACCCGTTCGCGGCAGTCCTGGCGTGGCTGCCCGGAGGAGGTGAATCCGTATCGGCAGCGGGGGTGGAAGGCACATCCGTCCGGCGCCCGGGAAAGCGTCGGCATGTTGCCGGGGATCTGCGCCAGACGCTGACGGGGCAGCGTCATCTGGGGCAGGGCGTTGATCAGCCCCTGGGTGTAGGGATGCTGCGCGTCATTGATGATCTCACGGGTCGGGCCCTGCTCGACGATGCGGCCGGCGTACATCACCAGCAGGCGCTGCGTCAGTTGACCGATGACACCGAGATCGTGAGAGATCACGATCAGACCGACGTTGTGCTTGTCGCAAAGCTGCCTGAGCAGGGCGATGATCTCGGCCTGGATGGTGACATCGAGGGCAGTGGTCGGCTCGTCGGCAATGATGATGTCGGGATCCAGCAGCAGCGCGATGGCGATCACGACGCGCTGGCAAAGTCCGCCGGAAAGCTGATGCGGATACTGCTCGAGGCGCTGTTCGGGTGACGACACCTGCAGCTGGCGTAGCTTGTGGAGCGCCAGGATCCTTGCGTCGCGGGCGGCAATCCGGCGGTGCGCCTTGAGACTCTCGATCATCTGCTGGCCGATGGTCAGCACCGGATTGAGCGTCGTCAGCGGATCCTGGAAGATCATCGCCACCCGATTGCCCCGGATCCGGCGCAACTGGCGATCGGACAGCGGGGTCAGCTCGCGCCCCTCGAACCGAACCTGGCCCCTGACGATACGCCCGGGGCGGGAGAGCAGTTTCAGCAGGCTGAAGGCGAGCACCGACTTGCCGGCACCGGATTCGCCAACGATGCCCAGACGTTCGCCACGTTCTAGCGTGAAACTGACATCGCGCACCGCTCGTATCTCCCCGTCTCTCGACGGAAAGCACACCTCGAGATGCTCGACTTCCAGTAACGCCATGGCAGCGGTTCCTTGAGCTGAATTCTTGGGCTGGGCGGTTATCGCGAGTCTTCGTGCCGAGCCCGGTGGAGACGGGGGTTCAGCGTGTCGCGCAACCAATCCCCCAGCAGGTTGATGACCAGCACTAACGCTACCAGCAACAGGCCCGGCAACAATGTGATCCACCAGGAGCCGGACTGCAGATAATCGAACCCGGATTTGATCAGTGAGCCCAGTGACGGTTCGGTCTCCGGCATACCCAGGCCCAGAAACGACAGCGCCGCCTCGGCCATGATGGCATTGGCGATCTGGACGGTGGAGAGCACGAAGATCGGTGCCAGGGCATTGGGCAGGATGTGGCGCCACATGATGCGATAATTCGAAAAGCCCAGCACGCGAGCGGCATCGACATACTCCTTCTGCTTTTCCGCCAGCACGCTGGCCCTGACGGTACGGGCGTACTGAGGCCATTCGCTCAAGCCGATGATCAGGATCAGGATCGCGACGCCGTAGTCGCCATAGAACGCGCCGCCAAACGCGGCCTTGACCACCGCCCCGATGACGATCGCCATCATCAAGGTGGAGAACGACAGCTGGATATCGGCCATTCGCATCAGCAGAGTGTCGATCACTCCCCCGCGGTAGCCTGCGAGCAGACCCAGCGCCGTTCCCAGCAGCGATTGAACCAGCACCGCCCCGAAACCGATCGCAATCGACACCCGCGCGCCGTAAAGCATTGTCGAGAGCAGATCCCGCCCCTGCGCATCGGTCCCCAGCAGGTGAGCGGGGTCGCTTCCCGCTATCCACAGCGGCGGCAATTCGGAGTCGAGCAGGCTGATCTGAGCAAGATCGTAGGGATTGCTCGGCGCAAGCCATGGCGTGAGCAAAAGGCTGGCCATCATCGCCACGAACAGCGTCATGCAGATCTGGGCCCGGCGATCTCGCTGCAGGCGGTAGAGGAAATAGGAGTCGCGAAAACGACGCCAGGTCGTTGGCGACGACGGATCCTGGATACTCATGCCACGCTCCGGGTCAATATCACTCGCGGATTCAGCAGCCGGTAAACCAGATCGACGAGAGTGTTGGTCACGACGAACATCAAACCGATCACCATCAGATAGGCCACGATCAGCGGCATATCGGCGCGTTCGATGGCATCCAGGAACATCAGCCCCGCGCCCGGCCACTGGAACACGGTCTCTGTCAGCAGGGTATAGGCCACCAGCGTGCCGATCTGGACCCCGCCCAGGGTCACTACCGGCAGCAACGTGTTCTTCAGCGCATGCAGAAAATAGATGCGCGACGGCCGCAGCCCCCTGGCCTTGGCGTATTTCACGTAGTCAGATTCCAATACATCCAGCATCTCGGCATGAATCAGACGCACGAACAGGGGCAGCATGACGAATGCCAGCGACAGGGCAGGAAGTAGCAGATAGACGAGACCCTGCAGCGAGGCGAAATTGGTATACCAGACGCCCCAGACATGAACCGGATTGCCACGCCCGTAGGCCGGCATTCCCCCTTCGATGGAGAGAAGCTGATTGAGCCAGTTTCCCCATTGGGTGTCCGCCGGGAACAGCGTCACCTGCACGCCGATCGAGAAGAGCTGAATCAATACCATGGCCGACAGAAATACCGGCACCGAGATGCCGAGCACGGACAGCCCCATCAGTGCTTTCGACGGCCAGCTGCGTGGACGGATGGCGCAGAAGACACCTATCGGCACCGACAGCACGAGCGTGAGCAGCGCACTGGCCGCCACCAGCTCCAGGGTGGCGGGAAGATAGCGGGCGATCACGCTGAGCGCGGGTTCGTGGAAAAAGTAGGAGTTGCCGAAGTTCAGGCGCACGGCATTGCCCGCGAAATGCAGGTACTGAGCCCATAGCGGCTGATCCAGGCCAAGCGAGTGTCGCAACGTCGTCGATTCCGCTTCGGATGCCGTCGGCCCCAGCATCTGCTGCACGGGGTCCCCCAGCCCGCCCTGAATCGCAAAGCCGATCACGCTGATGACGAACATCACCGCGAGCGCCTGGCATAGCCGCCGAATCAGAAACATGATCATCGCGGGTGGACGACCACGTCGCCGAGGTAGGGCATGTTCATCACGTTCAACACTGGCGCAATCTCGACGCGATCGGCCGACGCCCAGGCAAGATTCTGCCAATACAGGGGAATGAACGGGGCATCGTCATGAATTGCCCGCTCTGCCTGTCTCAGCAGCCGGGCGCGAGCCTCCGGCTGCATGGTGAGGTTGGCACGGCGAACTAGCGCGTCGATCTGCGGATTGCAGTACTCGCTGGCGTTGTATCGGCCCGCGCCGGTAACGGGATCGGGACAGAAGGTCAGATATTCGAAGAAATTGGCGGAATCGCTGGTATCCGAATACCACCCCATCATCATCATGTCGGCCGCGCGCTCGTCGTACTCGGCCCAGTACTGATTCTTGGGTAGTGTCTCGAACTCGACAGTGACGTTGATCCTGGCCAGCATGGCGGCTACCGCCAATGCGACCTGCGCGGTCTGGGCATCGTTAACGTAGCGGTTGTTGGGCGCCATCAGGGTGACCGAAAAACCTTCGGCGTAGCCCGCTTCCTGCATCAGTTTCCTGGCCTTGGCGAGATCGTAGCGCGGCTCCAGCGCTGCGACATGGCCCGCATATCCCTCGGGCGACATCTGCCCGGCGGGCGTCGCGAAGCCTTTCAACAGGCGTTCGGCAATCGCGCTCTGATTGACCGCATAGGCGAACGCGCGGCGAACGCGGGGATCGCGAAATGCCGGCACCCGCTGCTCGTTGAGCTGCAGCATGGTGATACGCGTGCCGGGCATCGTGACCAGCTCGAAACCATCGGCATGACGCAATCGCTGCACCGCATTGAAGGGCACCGGCGAGATGAAGTCGACATCGCCGGCAAGCAGGGCAGCCACACGAGTGGCGTTTTCGGCGATTGGTGTCATCACCAGATGATCGACATTGCCCGGCGAATGCTGATCCCAGTAGTTCGGGAAACGGATGAACTCGGTTCGGGTGCCTGGCTGTCGTTTTACCACTTCGAAAGGTCCGGTACCCGACAGGTGGCTCGACGCGAACGAATTGCCGTTCTTGACGATCTCGCTTTTGTCGCGCCCGTCCGCTGACATCCCGGTATAGAACCGGCTGTCCATCGGGAAGATGTAGGTCGCGAGATTGAGCAGCAGCGGATAGGGCTGACGGGTCATGAGATCGACGGTGAAATCATCGACCGCCTCGATGCGCTCGACAGGGTCGAAAATGGCCTTGAAGTCGGGGCTTCGCTTGAGGCGTCGCACCGTCCAGACGACATCCGTGGCCGTGAAGGCGTTACCGCTGTGAAAAGTAACGCCATGACGCAGGTGCAGCCGCATGGTGGTGTCGTCGAGACGTTCCCAGCTCGTGGCGAGACGAGGTTCGAATTCGAGATCCCGGTTCCATCGAACCAGCGGATCGAAGGCTAGATGCGACAGCTGTAGCATGCCGATCGAGAGCTGCTCCTGGATGTCCAGCGACACAGGGGCGGTGTCGTATGCCACACGGAGCGTGATGCCCTTGTCGTCATCTGCCAGGGCCGTTGCCGCCATTGACGGCAGCAACTGGGCCCCGACCAGCAAGCCGAGCATGATCGTCTTGAGACGCATGAGAGTCCCGTCGTCGTTATTGGTGTTGTTATCGAGTATGGCGTTGCGTTGAACCGTTGCTCGGCTGGCCGGACTGGCAATCACTCCTGAGCGGAAAAAGTGGGCTGGATGCGGATGCTTCCCATCTGATCGGCACGTGACACCGTGCACCCCAGGTCGTTGACGCGGCCATCGGTCAGGCCGTAGACCCAACCATGAACCGACAGCGGCTGCTCGCGTTCCCAGGCGCGCTGGATGATCTTGGTGCGACACAGGTTGGCGACCTGCAGGCGAACGTTATGTTCGCACATGCGATCGATCTGTTCTTCCAGAGGGAGCGACTCGAGAGTCGGGCGATGCTGTTGGTAGAGCTCGCTGATGCTGTTGAGCCAGTAGTCGACGATACCGTGCTCGCCACCGGTGATCGCAGCCTTGACCCCGCCGCAGCCGTAGTGCCCGACGACCATGATGTGCTTGACCTTGAGCACGTCGACAGCAAACTGAACCACCGAAAGCGCATTCATGTCGTTGTGATAGATCAGATTGGCGACGTTACGATGGACGAAAACCTCGCCCGGCGGCAGATCGACGATCTGGTTGGCAGGAACGCGGCTGTCGGAGCAACCGATCCATAGATAGTCCGGGTTCTGCTGTTGCGAGAGCTGCGCAAAGAAGTGCGGATCGCGCTGCTGAACGCCATCGGCCCAACGCCGATTCTGTTCGAGAAGAGTCTGAATATCGCTCATGACGGTAACCTGAGGTACGGGGTTGGCGAACGTCGTGTTTCACGGTTAAGGCCATGATTCTAGGCTATTCGACGAAGTTTTCGAAGTGAGTTCGGCGATGTCGGTGTCGGCGCCCTTCACAAGGTATTTTTATATCGCCCCGATAGGGAGGGACTTTTCCGACACCGGACCGAGGCTGGTATCATCGCCGCATCATGTCTCAAGGAGTTTTACCGTGGCGAATTACGATTACGATCTCTTCGTGATAGGAGCCGGTTCGGGTGGTGTGCGCGCCGCGCGCACGGCCGCGGCAACGGGTGCGAAAGTGGCGGTTGCCGAAGATCGCTACCTGGGCGGCACCTGCGTCAATGTCGGCTGCGTGCCGAAGAAACTCTACTCCTACGCGGCGCATTTTCATGATGCATTCGAGGACAGCCACGGGTTCGGGTGGACGATTCCGCAAGCGCCCAGCTTCGACTGGGCGACACTGCGCGACAACAAGATCGAAGAGATCAAGCGCCTCAACGGCATTTACAGCCGCCTGCTGGAAGGCGCCGGCGTCACGCTGATCAACGGCCGTGCCAAGGTCATCGACTCCAATGCGGTCGAGATCAACGGCGAGCGCATCACTGCCGAGAAGATACTGGTCGCCGTTGGCGGCTGGCCCTGGACGCCGGAGTTCGAAGGTAGCGAGCTTACCGTCAATTCCAATCAGGTCTTCGATCTCGATAGCTTCCCCAGCCGTTTTCTGGTGCTGGGCGGTGGTTACATTGCCGTGGAATTCGCCAGTATCTTCAAGGGTCTGGGTGCCGATACACATCTGATCTACCGGGGCGAACTGTTCCTGCGCGGATTCGATCAGGAAGTTCGTGAATTCACGCGTGACGAGATGGCCAAGAAGGGCGTCAATCTGCATTTCGAGACCAATATCGAGCGTATCCGCAAGGTCGAAGGCGGGCTCGAAGTGACGTTGACCAATGGCGAGCAGCTCGAGGTGGACGCCGTGCTCTCCGCCACCGGACGACGCCCGCACCTGGAAGGTCTCGGGCTGGACGCCATCGGTGTCGAGCTCGATACCGATGGCACGCTCAAGGTCAACGAGCGCTACGAGTCTTCCGTACCGTCGATCCTGGCGCTGGGCGATGTCACCGGGGGCCCGGAACTGACGCCTGTCGCTCTGGCGGAAGCAATGCATCTGGTTCAGCACCATTTTCCCAAAGACCCAGGCGACAAGCCCCCGGCGCCACTCGACTACCAGAACATCGCCACGGCCGTGTTCTGCCATCCCAACATCGGGACCGTCGGTCTGTCCGAAGAGGAGGCGCGTGAGCGGTTGGGGGCGGTTCGCATCTACAGCGCGGACTTCCGACCGATGAAGCACACCCTGTCCGGCAGTGACGAACGTTGCCTGATGAAACTGGTGGTCGATGATGCCAGCGACCGCGTGGTCGGGGCTCATATGGTCGGCGACGAAGCGGGAGAGACCATTCAGGGAATCGCGATCGCCGTGCGGGCCCGACTGACCAAGACCGACTTCGACGCCACGGTGGGGATCCACCCGACGGCGGCGGAAGAGTTCGTGACCATGCGCAGCCTGACTCGCCGCTGATCGTCGCCTATCGGCCTCGCAGGACAATGGCCGCCCGAGAGGGCGGTGATTGTCGCTGGGAACCCGACCGACTCCGCTCTGGATATTCTCGTTCCTGTTCGTTCCCCGCCTCATCGATGGTCATCTTTTCCAACCTGTCGCTGACCTTGATCTACACTCACGATGTTCGGGTTCCCGCCGGGCACCCGAATATAAATATTCATTATTGAATTGATGCAGTGAAATAACCTGCCGTTTGAAGCTTGGGTGCCTCGCTGTTATCCTTGATCCCAAATTCGCCATAGCGACAATGACGATGACCAACCCCAATCCGGCATTCACGCCGTCGGCAGACTTGGCCAGACCCACCGTGGCTGACGCCGTCGTTGGCAAACCCGGTATGCCGCTCTTCATACGTAAGCCCACCACGGAAGACGGGTGGGGTATCTACGAACTGGTCAAGGCCTGCCCGCCGCTCGACGTCAATTCCGGCTATGCCTATCTGCTGCTGGCAACGCAGTTTCGCGACAGCTGTGCCGTGGCGACGACGGAAGACGGCGAGATCGTCGGATTCGTCTCCGGCTACGTCAAGGCCGCGGCACCGGATATCTACTTCCTGTGGCAAGTGGCAGTCGGCGAGAAGGCTCGCGGTACCGGGCTGGCCCGACGCCTGGTAGAAGCCGTGCTGACGCGCCCGGAACTGGCCGGCCTGAACCATCTGGAGACCACCATCACTCCGGACAACCAGGCGTCCTGGGGGCTGTTCAAGCGTCTTGCGGATCGATGGCGAGCGCCGCTCATCAGCCGCGAATACTTTTCGACCGATCAACTGGGCGGGGAACACGATCCGGAGAATCTCGTCCGGATTGGTCCCTTCGATCCCCAGCGTATCCAAGGCGGGTGAAGGCTGCGTCATCGTGCACGCCTGTTTCAGGCGGCTTCATCCCCGTTCCCGCACATTCACGCTCCCATCAAGGAGGTTGCATGCAGACCCAGATTCTCGAACGCATGGAGTCCGAAGTCCGGACGTATTCTCGTTCCTTTCCGATCGTCTTCACCAAGGCACTGGGCGCACGCCTGACCGCCGAAGACGGCCGCGAGTACATCGATTTTCTCGCCGGTGCCGGCACGCTCAACTACGGGCACAATCATCCGAAGTTGCAGGAAGCGTTGGTCGAGTACATCACGTCCAATGGCATCGTTCATGGACTGGACATGTGGACCGCCGCCAAGCGCGAGTACCTCGAGACACTCGAAGAGGTGATCTTCAAGCCGCGTGGCCTGGACTACAAGGTTCACCTGCCCGGGCCGACCGGGACCAATGCCGTCGAAGCGGCCATTCGTCTGGCTCGCGTTGCCAAGGGTCGTCACAACATCGTCACGTTCACCAATGGTTTCCATGGCGTCACCATGGGGGCCTTGGCCACGACCGGCAATCGCAAGTTCCGCGAAGCGACCGGGGGCATTCCTACCCAGGGCGCGAGCTTCCTGCCTTTCGATGGCTATCTTGGCGAAGACACCGATACGCTCGACTATTTCGAAAAGCTGCTGGGTGACAAGTCCGGCGGGCTGGATGTTCCGGCTGGCGTGATCGTCGAGACCGTGCAGGGCGAAGGTGGCATCAATCCCGCCGGTCTGGACTGGCTGAAGCGTCTGGAGCGCATCTGCCGCGCGCATGACATCCTGCTGATCATCGATGATATCCAGGCAGGCTGCGGCCGTACCGGCAAGTTCTTCAGCTTCGAGCATGCCGGCATCGTGCCCGACATCATCACCAACTCGAAATCGCTCTCCGCCTACGGCCTGCCGTTTGCCCACGTGCTGATGCGCCCCGAGCTGGATAAATGGAAGCCGGGCCAGTACAACGGCACGTTCCGCGGTTTCAACATGGCCTTCGTGACCGCCGCAGCCGCGCTCAGACACTTCTGGAGCGACGACACCTTCGAACGCGATATCCAGCGTAAAGGCCGCATCGTCGAAGAGCGGTTTGCCAGGATTGCCGCATCGTTGACCGAAATGGGTTACCCCGCGAGCGAGCGAGGACGCGGCTTGATGCGCGGTATCGACGTGCGCGACGGTGGCGTGGCCGACAAGATCACCGCCAAGGCCTTCGAAAACGGCTTGATCATCGAAACCGCAGGCCAGGATGGCCAGGTCGTGAAATGCTTGTGCCCGTTGATCATCAGCGATGAAGACCTTCTCGAAGGCCTGGATATTCTGGAGCGCAGTGTTCAGGAAGCGCTGGGCTGAATCGGAAACCGGCGCTGGAAAGGTGGCCCTGCCCGGGCCACTTTTTTCGCCCTTCAGGTCATCTCTGATGTTCCCCTTAACGTAGTCACCCACCAGGAGTTGTAATCGATGATCGTACGTAATCTTGATGAATGCCGGAAAACCGACCGTTTCGTCAAAGCCGAAAACGGCAACTGGGATAGCACCCGTTTGATGCTGGCCGAAGACAACTGTGGTTTCTCGTTCAACATCACACGTATTCATCCGGGTACGGAAACCCATATTCACTACAAGAACCATATCGAAGCGGTGTTCTGCTACGAGGGTGAAGGGGAAGTGGAAACCATTGCCGATGGCAAGATCCACACCATCAAGGCCGGCGACATGTACCTGCTTGACCAGCACGACGAACACTGGCTGCGTGGCAAGGAGAAGGGCATGACCGTTGCCTGCGTCTTCAGCCCGGCCTTGACCGGTCGTGAAGTGCATCGTGAAGATGGCTCCTACGCGCCGGCGGACGACTGAGATCCAGGCGCCTCCAGCGTCAGCTCTCGACCTCCAGCGTCAGCTCTCGATGAGCGCGATACAAAAAAAAGACCGCCTCGGCGGTCTTTTTTATTGAACAACGTCTACTCGACACCATTCACCGCAATAAGGCGAACGACAGCAACGATTCAGTCATCGGCATGCGGCTATCCACCGACATCATCACGCTCAGAGCGGTCACCACCATGATCGAGATGCCAAAGACCTTGCGAGCCCAGGCTCGATCATCGGTGGTCCGATAGCCCTTGAGCGTCACGCTGAGCCAATAGACGCCGACCGCGATGGCGACGATCGCATAGGCCCAGCCGGTATAGCCGGCGACGGAAAGCATGACCGAGGCGATCACGAACAACGCGGTATAGATCACGATGTGTCGTTTGGCCACGGCGACGCCGCATTTTACCGGCAGAACCGGGATGGACGCCGATGCGTAATCGTCGTATCGAAAGATGGCGATCGCGTAGGAATGCGGCATCTGCCACATGCTGAAAATGATCAGCAGCAGAAGGGCACCCAGATCGAACTGTCCCGTTACTGCACAGTAGCCGATCACCGGTGGCGAGGCGCCGGACAGACTGCCGATCAGCGTGCTGTATACCGAGTGGCGTTTGAGATAGAGGCTATAGGCACCGACGTAGATGGCGAAACCGAATGCCGCGAACCCCGTCGCCAGCGGCGTCGTCATCCCTGCCAGCAGGCCGAAGCCGGCGATACCCAACGCGCAAGCCAGCAGCAGGGCAATCGGAATCGAAATCTCGCCGGTCACCATGGCCCGGGACTGCGTCCGCGCCATATGACCGTCGATATCGCGGTCGATCACGTTATTGAAAACGCAACCCGACGCCACGACCAGCGAGGTGCCGAGTACCGCTGCCAGGAACAACCAGAGCTCGAAACGGCCACCGGCGGCCAGGAAATAGCCGCCGATGACTGTGACGAGATTGCCGAAGATGATACCGGGCTTGGTCAGCGCCAGATAAGGCTTCAAGGCCATCTGCGGGCTTAACCCAGCATCATGTTGACGTGAATGTTGTGCATGATCCATAGCGAACCACCAATGATCAGCACCAGGATACCGCCGGTGAAGACGAAGGAAATCACGTTCCAGCCACCCTCGGACTTGGTATTCAGGTGCATGAAGAGAATCAGCTGCACGAGCACCTGAAGCACGGCGGTCACGACGACCGTGATCATCATGGCCGGGATACCGAAACTGCCGGTCATGACCACGCCGAAGGAGATCAGCGTGAGCACGATCGAGAGAATCAGACCGATGATATAGGACTTGTAGCTGCCGTGACTGGCGCCGTCATGCGAAGTGTGAATATCGCTCATGTCACATGGCTCCTAGCAGATAGACAAAGGAGAAGACGCAAATCCAGACGATGTCCAGGAAGTGCCAGAACAGACTGAGACAGAGCATCCGCGGCTTGGTCACGCTGTCCAGCCCACGCTTGGATATCTGGAAGAACATGATCGCGATCCAGATCAACCCGAACGTCACGTGCAGGCCGTGTGTCCCGACCAGCGTGAAGAACGCCGACAGGAATGCGCTGCGATCCGGACCGGCGCCTTCGGCGATCAGGTGATGGAACTCGTAGATTTCCATCGACACGAAGCCTGCGCCCAGCAGGAAGGTGACGGCCAGCCATTTCAGCACGGCCCCGCGGTCACCGGCATTCTGAGCCAGAACCGCGAGTCCGAAAGTGAAACTGCTGATCAGCAGCAGAAACGTCTCGACCAGCACGAACGGCAGTTCGAAAATTTCCTGCGAGGTCGGGCCGCCGGCTGTCGCCGTCGAAAGAACACCGAACGTCGCGAACAGGGTGCCGAAGATCACAAGGTCGCTCATCAGGTAAATCCAGAACCCGAAGACCTTCATTGCACCCGCGTCGTGGTGCTCATGCCCGTCGTGGGCATGAGCGTCATGTTGCTTGATTGTGTCGGTTGCCATGATTAAGCCTGCATCTCCAACCGTTTGTGGTATTCACGTTCGGTCTGTTCGACCTCGGCGGCGCTGACGTGGTAGTCGGTATCGTCGTTGAAGATACGGAACATGAACGTCACGAACATGCCAATGGCGCCCAGACCCACCAGCCACCAGATGTGCCAGATCAGAGCGAAACCGAAGAACAGGGCAAACAGCGACAGGATCGGGCCCTCGGCCGTGTTCTTGGGCATGTGAATGTCCTCGAACTCGGTCGCCAGCTCCCGCTTGAAGCCGCCGGGCTGCTGCTTCATTTCCCAGAAGGGATCGATCGATTCGACGCTGGGAAGATAAGCGAAGTTGTATTTCGCGGGCGGTGATGCAGCGGCCCATTCCAGCGTACGGCCATCCCACGGATCGCCGGTCAGATCGCGATTCTTCTCGCGGTCGCGAATACTCACGACGATCTGGATGACGATACAGGCGATACCCATGGCAATGATGACGGCACCGACCCAGGCCACGATCATCAACGGTTGCCATTCGGTCTGTTCGTAGGACTGCATGCGACGCATGGCACCGAAGAAACTCAGCGCATAGAGCGGCATGAACGCCACGTAGAAGCCGATCAGCCAGCACCAGAAGGAGCGCTTGCCCCATTTTTCGCTCAGCGTGAAACCGAACGCTTTCGGGAACCAGTAGGTGAGACCGGCCATCATGCCGAACACCACACCGCCGATGATGACGTTATGGAAGTGGGCAATGACGAACAGGCTGTTGTGCAGCACGAAGTTGGCACCCGGTACGGCCAGCATGACACCGGTCATTCCACCCAGCGTAAAGGTGATGATGAAACCGATGGTCCAGAGCACGGGCGTGGTGAACTGGATACGACCGCGATACATCGTGAACAGCCAGTTGAAGATCTTCACCCCGGTCGGGATGGCGATGATCATCGTCATGATGCCGAAGAAGGCGTTGACGTTGGCACCTGCACCCATGGTGAAGAAGTGGTGCAGCCATACGATGAACGACAGTACGGTGATGGCAGCGGTGGCCCAGACCATCGTCTTGTAGCCAAACAGACGCTTCTTGGTGAAGGTCGCGATGACCTCGGAGAAGACACCGAATGCCGGCAGGATCAGAATGTAGACCTCAGGATGGCCCCAGGCCCAGATGAGGTTGACGTACATCATCTGGCTGCCGCCCATGTCATTCGTGAAGAAGTGCATGCCCAGATAACGATCCAGCGTCAGCAGGGCGACGGTCACGGTCAGAATCGGGAACGACAGAATGATCAGGACGTTGGTGCAAAGCGCAGTCCACGTGAAGATCGGCATGCGGAACAGGGTCATGCCCTTGGTGCGCATCTTCAGGATGGTGACGAAGAAGTTGATCCCCGTCAGCGTCGTGCCGATCCCCGATAACTGTAACGCCCATATCCAGTAATCGACCCCGACATCCGGACTGTACTGCAACTCCGATAGCGGCGCGTAGGCCAACCAGCCGGTCTTGGCGAACTCACCAACGACGAGTGAAACGTTGACCAGAATCATGCCCACCGCGAACAGCCAGAAGCTCAGGTTGTTCATGAACGGGAAGGCCACGTCGCGGGCACCGATCTGTAGCGGCACCACCAGGTTCATCAGACCGATGACCATGGGCATGGCGACGAAGAAAATCATGATCACACCGTGAGCGGTGAAGATCTGATCGTAGTGGTGGGGCGGCAGGAAGCCTTCCGACCCGCCCGCTGCAATGGCCTGCTGGGTACGCATCATGATGGCATCGGCGAAACCGCGGATGAGCATGACAAGCGCGACCAGAAAATACATCACACCGATCTTCTTATGATCGATGGAAGTTACCCACTCGGTCCAGAGGTAGCCCCATTTGCGATAATAGGTAATCAGACCGACGACCAGCGCACCGATGATCCCGATGGCCGCCGCAGTGACCATGATGATCGGCTCGTGGAATGGAATCGAATCTAAGCTGAGTTTTCCAAACATGACGTTACTCCGCTGCCTGCGCACTCATGGGCATTGAAGACTCCCGTGCTTCGTTGTGCTCGCCATGGCTATCGGTGCCGCCATGACCCGCTTTGTAACTTTTGATCAGGTCGCCGTAGAAATCGGGCGAGACCTGCGAGAAGTACTCCACCGGATTGGCAATCGAGGGCTTCGCGATCTGGTTGTAGTCTTCCGGGAACCTCATGCTCTTGGGAGACTGCTTGACCTTGTTGACCCAGGCCCGAAAATCCTCGTCCGATGTCACGTGCGTATCGAACAGCATTTCCGAGAAACCTTCACCGCTATAGTGGGTCGAACGGCCGCGGAAGTTGCCGATCTCGTTGCCTTCGAGGTAGACATCGTTGTTCATGCCAGCCATGGCGTAAATCTGGCTGCCCAGCGTGGGAATCATGAAGGAATTCATGACGGTACCGGAGGTCACACGGAAGTGAACCGGCGTATCCACGGGGATTGCAACCTCGTTGATGGTAGCAATGCCTTCGTCCGGATAGACGAACAGCCATTTCCAGTCGAGCGAAATCGCATCGATGGTCATGGTTTCCTCTTCACTGGCAATCGGCTTGTGCGGATCGTAGGAGTGCGACGTCTGCCATGTCAGGATGGCAAGGAAGAAGATGATGACGCACGGGATGGCCCAGACGAATATCTCGATGATGTTCGAATGTTCCCAATTGGGCGTGTATTTGGCCGCGAGGTTGGTCCCGCGGTATTTCCACGCAAACAGAATGGTCATCACGATGACCGGGATCACCACGATCAACATCAAGCCAAAAGACGTAATGATCAACGATTTCAGGCCCTGACCCACTTCACCGGTCGGGTCCATCAACGCTGATCCACAGCCACTCAACAATAATGGCGCGGTTAGCCACGTCATCACACTCAAATATTTGAGGGAGTTCCTTTTTCTCATCTCACGACCCCAGTGGAGGAAAGCTTTTCGGCCCTGCATCAATCGGTTAGCGGCCTGCATCATACGCCGCTAGCCAGGACTGACAACTCTGACACGACGCAAAATGACGTATCCAGCATCGGATGTCGCCAACAGAAGTAGGGATTTCGCGGTCGGTATTGTACCGAAAAAATGGCTGACGATCAGACGGTGGCGACAAAGTTCCCGCCAGTGTGGCGATTTGCCGCAGACCGTCGCAGCTCACTCGATGATGCTTCCTCAAGCGTAGCGCAACTCGGTAACGACCCAAGTGGTTTTCGAGATGAACGCCGTCGGGGCGATTCGCAGCATCAGGTCAGATGTGCAGTGATGATCGGGACCGAGCCGCTTCGAGCGACGGCCCCTTAGGTTCGCATAATATATATTATGTTAAATATGCTATCCAGTTACGGATCTCGATCCTTCGCCACGGCCGTTTCCTTCCGTCCGGTGGTTCCAGCCAGCGCGAGCGCGTAGAATATAGCCCTCTCGATACTTGCCGGGAATGTCGATGTTCGATTCCGAAGTGCTACTCAAACAGGCAGATATACAGTGTCAGGAACGCGGCGTCCGCTTTACGCCCATTCGTCGGCGCGTACTGGAAATGATCTCCGGTACGCCGGGCGGTCTCAAGGCCTATGATCTGCTCGATCGCCTATCGGACGAACATGCCGCGGCCAGACCGCCGACGGTCTATCGCGCCCTGGATTTCCTGATCGAGCAAGGTCTGGTTCATCGCATCGAGTCGCTCAATGCTTACATTGCGTGTCCTTGCCCCGAGCACGTTCATCGATTTCAGCTGCTGATCTGTCGTCACTGCGGTCGTGTCGAGGAACTGCATCAGGAAGCCGTCGGTGAAATGCTGGCCGCCACGGCCCGCGAACGCGGATTCACTATCCAGCGTCAGACCATCGAGCTGCTCGGCGCCTGTGATGCCTGCCTCGAAAAAGCCTGATCGCGCCTAGCTCAACCCCAGTACCACGGAAATACTCATGTCCGGTCTTTTCCATGATCTCGAACGATCGCCGACGAACACCCAGGTGGCGCTGGACGAACTGCTTTCGGCCGCCAAATGGAACGATGACGGCCTGATACCGGCCATCGCCCAGCAGCATGACAGCGGCGAAGTATTGATGATGGCCTGGATGAATCGTGCCGCACTGGAAGAGACGCTGTCGACCGGGCGAGTCTGCTACTGGTCCCGCTCGCGCCAGGCGTTCTGGCGCAAAGGCGAAACGTCGGGTCAGCAGCAGCAGCTCGTCGAGGCACGATTCGACTGCGATGGAGATACCCTGCTGTTGCAGGTGGACCAATCGGGCCCTGCCTGCCATACCGGACGTCGCAGCTGCTTTTACCTCAGGTTGAGCACATCGATGGCCGAAATCGACCGGGAGCCGCTGATGTCCGCCGACGAGCTCTACGGCATGAACCGCTGAGATTCGATGTGATCGCCAGGATTGCCACGTGGCTGATGACGGCACTGATTCAATGTTATCGCTACGGGATCAGCCCGCTTCTCGGCCCGCGCTGCCGATTCTGGCCGACCTGTTCCAGCTATGCGCTGGAAGCGATCCAGCTGCATGGGCCTTGGCGTGGCGGTTGGCTTGCCCTTCGTCGACTGCTCAAGTGCCATCCGTTCCACGCCGGTGGTGTCGACCCGGTACCCGAGCCCGATCGGAAAACCTGCCGCTGCCCACCGGGCGGCGGCGACCAACGCCAGGAGTGATCAGTGAAGCTGTTGATTAGCGTGGGCTTCACGAGCGATACCGTAGATGCGCTCGATCATGGCATGCAAACCGTTGCTGCGGGTCGGAGACAGATGCTGATCGAGCCCCAGCTCGGTAAGAAACTGCGGTTCACCCTCGAGAATTTCCCGCGGCTCGCGGTCATCGTAGATACGCATCAAGATGGCGATCAGTCCGCTGACGATGGCGGCATCCGATGTCGCCTGGAAACGTAGCCGCCCCGCTTCTTGCGTGGATCGCAGCCACACGTTCGACTGACAGCCCTCTATCTTGTAAGCCGCCGCCTTGTCCGCTTCCGGATAGTCCGGGAGTTGCCGCCCCATGTCGATGATGTACTGATAACGATCCATCCAGTTATCGAACATCGAGAACTCGTCCCGCAGTTCGGCCTGGGCCTGTCCAATACTCATAGCGCCTCCCTCTTTGAATTCGCTCATTATAGAGCCTGAGCCGGCGTATCCCCATAGCAGGCGAGCTCGAACTTGGGAACTATCGAGCAACGATCAGCCGAAACGATGCTCAAAAATTTTTACGTATACAGTTTACGTAAATCGCCTATGCTGTGTGTCAGGAGCCCCAAGAGCCTCCAGCGACATCAGCAACGCAAGGGAATTCGACATGGCACGAAATGGTATTCGGTACGACGATGTCTGCCGCGCCATCGACACGTTGCAACAACGTGACGAAACGGTCAGCGTTCAGAAGATACGCGAGCTTCTGGGCACCGGTAGCTACACCACGATCAGCGACCATCTACGGGACTGGCGGCTTCGTCAGAACGGAGACTCGGTTCAGTCCATTCCCCGCAATCTCGAGCGCCCCGAGGGTCTCGATAAATGGGTGGCCGATATCTGGGACAAGGCGCAACAGGCCGCCTACGAAAAGTTGGCCGTCTATCGGCAGGAGGCAGACGAACAGATTCGCGAAGCGGACGACGTCAGCCACCAGGCGCAGCGCCAGTGTGAAAATGCAGAGCAGCGACTGCAGGCGCTCAACGACCACATGCTTCGTGTTCAGGAGCGCTTCGAGAACAAGACGACCGAAGCCGCCCACCTTCAGGCCGAACTGCAGTCGCTGCAGTCTGCACAGAGTCAGCAGCAAAAACGAATCCTTCAGCTCGAGCAGACCCTCCAACGCCATCAATCCAGCCTGGAACAGGCCGAGAAACAGCACCGCGATGCCATGGCCAAGCAGCATCAAGCCAATCAGGCCAAGCTCGCTCAGGAAGAGAAACGGCATGAATCCGCCGAGACGCGCCTCATGGGGTTGCTGGAAGACGCCCGCCAGGAGCGATTGAAGCAGGAAAAGCAGTACGAGCAGCGTCTGGCTTCGCTGGATCAGCGCTGTGAGCGCCTGCAACAGGACCTCTCCGAGCAGCGCCGCCAGTACGGCCAGCTTCAGGAGTCATTGCGCGCTGACAAGGTGCATATGGAGCAGGCCGAAAGCGAGAAGCGCGTGAGCGACGACCGGGTCAAATCGATGCAGCAGGAGCGACAGCGTCTGGAGAGCGAACTCAAGAACCTGCGAGCCGCCAATCGTGAACTGCACGACCGATTGTCTCGTGCGTCGTTGCCGCCCACGGCGAGCTAGCCAACGCCAAGCGGATCAATCACTGCTACCGGGCAGCAATCCGATTTCCTGATAATAGCGCCGCGCGCCGTCATGTAGCGGCGCCGTCAGCCCCTCCCGGACCATGCCCTCCGGGGTCAGTGCCGCCAGAGAGGGATGTGACTGGCGGAAGGCATCCAGATGGCCAAACACGGCTTTGACCAGTTGATAGACGCGCTCTTCGTCGACATCCGCACGGGCCATCAAGGTGGCCCGGACGCCAAAGGTCATGACGTCATCGGGTGTGTGGGGATAAGTGCCGCCGGGAATCACGGTGACGCTGTAGTAGGGCGCCCTATCGATCAGGGTATCGATATCCTCGCTCGCGACGCCGACCAGGTGAGCCCCGCAACGTCGGGTCGCTTCGGTGATCGCCTGCGACGGGTGGCCAACCACGTAGAAGAAAGCATCCAGCTTGCCGCTGCACATCACTCGGGTCATGTCTTCAGGCTTCAGTTCACTCGCCAGAGCAAACATCCCTTCCGTCTCGCCTTTCACCGCCAGTAGCGCGTTGAGCGTGGCGCGGTGGCCAGAGCCTGGATTGCCGACATTGACACGCCTGCCCGACAGATCGTCGAACACCTGGACATCTGGCGGCTTGGCGACGATGGTGAAGGCCTCTGCATGCAGCGAAAATAGCGCCCGCAAATCGGGGCTGGGGCCGCTATCGTAGAATTCGGCCGTGCCCTGAGAGACGGCATACTGAATGTCAGACTGGACGATGCCGAAGTCGAGATCGCCGTTGCGAATGCTATTGGCATTGTACAGCGAGCCACCCGTCGGTAGCGCCTGGCATGTGGCACCGGTCCCCTGCCGATAGAGCTCGCAGATGGCCTGCCCCACTGTCAAATAGACGCCGGAGGTGCCTCCGGTGCCGATTACCACCGGCGTCTCTGCCCAGGCGGGCGCGCACCAGAGCGTAATGACGACGGCGATGGAATGACGGCAAGCCCACCGGGTACGCATGAAACGCATTCGCTCATCTCCGCTGCCACAATCTGGTCAATGATTTGAACCCCGAGATCAACCAGAGTATCGGCAACGCCGGGTGCGGCTGAAATACGAATGTCATCGAGCCAGGCTGAAACCCGGCGAGAGCCGCCAAAGGGCACTCACTGGAGCACCCTCTCGTCCAGTGATTGCCCATGACGCTTCCATCAGCCTCATCATGACTTTCCGAGCCATGGGCTCAGTGTGCCGACCCAGTGGAAAGGCCTGGGTGAAAGAACCTCGATGGAGAGGCTTCAGTAGAAAGACCTGGTAGACCTGATAGACCTAGTAGTAGGCATTGGTGGTGTCGGTATGGTCGGTCACGTCGCGAATCCCGGCCAGCTCGGGAATCCGCTCCATGAGCGTCTTCTCCACCCCCTCCTTGAGGGTAAGATCGACCGCCGCACAGCCCTGGCACCCGCCACCGAACTGCAGCACCGCGACCTGTTCTTCGGTCATCTGGATCAACCGGATCTCGCCGCCGTGTGACGCCAGCCCCGGGTTGATCTCGCTGTAGAGGATGTAATTGACGCGATCCTCGAGAGGGCTGTCGGCATTGACCTTCGGCATCTTGGCATTGGGGGCCTTGATGGTGAGCTGCCCGCCCATGCGATCGGCGTTGAAATCGACGACGGCTTCTTCCAGAAACGGCAGGCTGTTCTTGTCGAGATAGACGCTGAACTTCTCCAGCTCGACCCGCTCGTCGCTCGGCTCTTCCTCGCCTGGACGGCAATAGGCCAGACAGGTCTCGGCATAGGGTGTGCCGGGCTGCGTGATGAAGACACGCACGGCGATGTCATCCACGCCCTGCTTGGCCAGCAATTCGGCCAGATATTCCTGGCCGCTCTCGGTAATCTGAATCGGTTGGCTCATGACTGGGAACTCTGCTTGAGATTTAGCGTTATGGTAGGAAAAAGCGCGCAGCAAAACAATCCCGAGTGATTTAGTCAGGCTTGTGTCAGAACGGTCGCCAGGCCGTCACTACTGATCGTTGTCACGGCCTTTGCTACAGCCCTTTGCTACACAGCCCCTTGCCAAAGTCCCGCCAATCGTGCCTTTCTGATACCATGCGGCCCCTTGGCGTCTCGGACGGGACGCGATCCGTTCCCCTGCTGTTGGAGAGTCACCGCCATGACTGCCATTACCGCCACTCCCTCGCCCGATGCATTGAGTCAGGCGCTGAGACAGACGCTTGGTGAACGCATCGTGATTCTCGATGGTGGCATGGGCACGATGCTGCAGGATTATCGTCTCGAGGAAGCGGATTTTCGCGGCGCGCGCTTCGCTGACTGGCCCAGTGAACTCAAGGGCAACAACGATCTGCTGACGCTTTCGCGACCGGATATCGTCGAATCCATCCATCGCGCCTACCTGGAAGCTGGCGCCGATATCGTCGAGACCAACACCTTCAACAGCACCCGGCTGTCGCAGTCGGACTACGGCATGGAATCGCTGACGGCGGAGCTCAATCGCGAGGCGGCCCGCCTGGCACGGGAAGTGTGCGACGCCGTGGCCTCGGAAACCGGCGTTCCACGCTTTGTCGCCGGCGTATTGGGCCCGACCTCGCGCACCGCGTCGCTGTCGCCGGACGTCAACGACCCGGCCCGGCGTAACGTCACCTTCGATCAACTGCGTGACAACTACATCGAAGCCGCCACGGCGCTGATCGAAGGCGGCGCCGATCTGATCCTGATCGAGACGATCTTCGATACGCTCAACGCCAAGGCCGCCATCTACGCCCTCGAGGCGCTGTTCGAAACGCGTGGCGAGCGCCTGCCGGTGATGATCTCCGGCACCATCACCGATGCTTCCGGGCGCACGCTCTCCGGCCAGACCACCGAGGCGTTCTGGAACGCCGTGCGTCACGCGCAGCCGTTCTCGGTGGGCCTCAACTGTGCGCTAGGCGCTGAAGAGCTCAGACCCTATCTGCAGGAACTTTCCGCCAAGGCCGACACTTTCGTGTCCGCCCACCCCAATGCGGGCCTGCCCAACGAATTCGGCGAATACGACCAGACCGCCGAGGAAATGGCCGAGATCGTTCGCGAGTTCGCCGCAAGCGGCTTGATCAACGTCATCGGTGGCTGCTGCGGTACCACGCCGGAGCACATAGCAGCCGTCAAGCGCGCCGTCGACGGGGTCGTGCCACGGGCCATCCCCGAGCGCCCCGCCGCCTGCCGACTCTCCGGCCTCGAGCCGTTCAACATCGAGGCGGATTCGCTGTTCGTCAACGTCGGCGAGCGCACCAACGTGACCGGCTCGGCGCGCTTCAAACGCCTGATTCAGGAAGAGGATTACACCACTGCCCTGGAGGTCGCCCTCGAGCAGGTCGAGAACGGCGCCCAGGTGATCGACATCAACATGGACGAAGGCATGCTGGAGTCCGAGGAAGCGATGGTGCGTTTCCTCAACCTGATCGCAGGCGAACCCGATATCGCCCGTGTCCCGATCATGGTCGACTCGTCGAAGTGGTCGATCATCGAGGCCGGCCTCAAGTGCATTCAGGGCAAGGCGATCGTCAATTCGATCTCGCTGAAGGAAGGCGAAGCCGCGTTTCGCCATCAGGCCAACGAGTGCCGACGTCACGGTGCCGCCATCGTGGTGATGGCATTCGACGAGCAGGGTCAGGCCGATACCTTCGCGCGCAAGACCGAAATCTGCCAGCGCGCCTATCGATTGCTGGTCGACGATATCGGATTCCCGGCCGAGGACATCATCTTCGATCCCAATATCTTCGCTATCGCCACCGGGATCGAGGAACACAACAACTACGCTGTCGATTTCATCGAAGCGACCCAGTGGATTCACGAGAACCTGCCCCACGCGATGATTTCGGGTGGGGTTTCCAACGTCTCGTTCTCATTTCGCGGCAATAACGCGGTGCGCGAAGCGATCCATTCGGTGTTCCTCTATCACGCCATCAAGGCAGGCATGTCGATGGGGATCGTCAACGCCGGCCAGCTGGCCGTCTACGATGATCTGCCGACCGAGCTGCGCGAAGCCGTCGAGGATGTCGTGCTCAACCGCCGCGACGACGGCACGGAAAGACTACTGGACGTCGCCGAACGCTATCGTCAGAACGGAGGGGGCGATGGCAGCGGCGCGGCAAAGAAAGAAGATCTCGAATGGCGCAGCTGGGAGGTCAACAAGCGGATCGAGCACGCCCTGGTCAAGGGGATCACCGCTTATATCGAAGCCGATACCGAGGAGGCCCGCGCGGCCGCCGATCGCCCGATCGAGGTGATCGAAGGCCCGCTGATGGATGGCATGAACGTGGTCGGCGACCTGTTCGGTGCCGGCAAGATGTTCCTGCCCCAGGTGGTCAAGTCCGCCCGCGTGATGAAGCAGGCCGTCGCCTACCTCATCCCGTACATCGAGGCGGAAAAGTCCGGCGAGGTGCAGTCCAAGGGCAAGATCGTGATGGCGACGGTCAAGGGCGACGTGCACGATATCGGCAAGAACATCGTCGGCGTGGTGTTGCAGTGCAACAACTACGATGTGATCGACCTTGGCGTGATGGTCCCCACCGAGAAGATCCTCAAGACCGCACGGGAGGAAAACGCCGACATCATCGGCCTGTCCGGCCTGATCACCCCCTCGCTCGACGAGATGGTTCACGTCGCCAAGGAGATGAAGCGTCAAGGCTTCCAGTTGCCGCTGCTGATCGGCGGAGCGACCACCTCGAAGGCCCATACCGCGGTCAAGATCGCACCTCAGTACGATGAACCGGTGATCTACGTCAGCGACGCCTCCCGCGCCGTAGGCGTTGCCAGCCGACTGCTCTCGCCGACGCAGAAGCCGGCCTATTTTGCCGATATCCGGCAGGAGTACGACCAGGTCCGCGAGCGTAACGCCAAGCGTCGCCCCAAGGCTTCCGACCTGCCCTACGCTTCGGCCCGAGAGCGGCGCTTTCAGGTGGACTGGAACCATTTCGAACCGATCAAGCCGATCCAGCCAGGGATCACCGTGTTCGACGATTACGATCTCGACGAGCTCGTCGAGTTCATCGACTGGACGCCCTTCTTCATGACCTGGCAGCTGTCGGGCAAATATCCGCGGATTCTCGAGGATGAGGTGGTCGGCGAAGCCGCTCGCAACCTGTTCCGCGATGCCCAGGTCATGCTGCGCAAGCTGATCGACGAGCGTCACATCCAGGCCCGTGGCGTGATCGGTCTGTGGCCCGCCAACAGCGTCGACGACGATGTCATCGAGGTCTATGCGGACGAGAATCGCGGAACGGTGGTCGAACGGCTTCATCATATTCGACAGCAGAGCACCAAGGGCCGCGACGGCATCTGCCATAGCCTGGCCGACTTCATCGCGCCGCGTTATCGAGAGAACGGAGAGCTCAGCGACAAGCTCGACTGGATCGGCGGATTCGCAGTGACCTCCGGCCACGGCGCCGACGAACTGGCCAAGCGTTACGAAGCCGCCGGTGACGACTACAATGCGATTCTGGTTCAGGCGCTGTCCGATCGTCTGGCGGAAGCCTTTGCCGAACGGTTGCACGAACGCGTGCGCAAGGAGTTCTGGGGATACGTTCCGGAAGAAACACTGGACAATGACGCCCTGATTGCCGAGAAATATCAGGGTATCCGCCCCGCCCCCGGCTATCCGGCGTGTCCGGATCATACCGAGAAGGCCACCCTGTTCCGGCTGCTGGATGCCTCGGCCCATACCGGTATCATCCTGACCGACAGTTTCGCCATGTGGCCGGCGGCAGCGGTGTCGGGCTGGTATTTCGCCCACCCTCAGTCGAAATATTTCTCCACCGGCAAGATCGGCCGCGATCAGGTCGAGGTATTGGCGCGACACAAGGCGATGCCGCTGGCGGAGCTCGAACGGTGGCTGTCCCCCGTGCTCTCCTACGATCCGGATGTCTCCGAAGCAGGTGACGATGAACGGGACCCAAGCTCGGCACTGGCATCGTGATCGCATGGCTGTAATAACGATAAAGCAATAAATTATGAGTATTTATTCTTTTGTAGAATAAAGCGCCCGGGGTAAGGTGCACTCATTGGCAATCCATGACTAGCAGGATCAGGCCCGATGTATCGCTACGATTCTTATGACCAGACGCTCGTCGACGAGCGCGTTGCGCAGTTCCGTGACCAGATGGACCGCTATCTCGCCGGCAAGCTCGGCGAGGAGGAGTTTCGCCCGGTCCGGCTGCAGAATGGTCTCTACATTCAGCGCCATGCGCCGATGCTGCGTATCGCCATCCCCTACGGCATGTTGAGCAGCCATCAGCTACGCGCACTGGCGACCATCACTCGTCGCTACGATCGCGGTTATGGCCACTTCACCACCCGTCAGAACCTGCAGCTCAACTGGCCGGCGCAGGAAGACGTGCCCGATATCCTGGCGGATCTCGCCAAGGTGCAGATGCACGCGATCCAGACCAGCGGCAACTGCATCCGCAATACCACCAGCGACCAGTTCGCGGGTATTGCCAAGGATGAAGTGGTCGATCCACGCCCCTGGTGCGAGCTGATTCGTCAATGGTCCACGCTGCACCCTGAATTTGCCTATCTGCCGCGCAAGTTCAAGATTGCAGTCACCGGCGCCACCCATGACCGCGCTGCGATCCACGTTCACGACATCGGCCTTCGGCTGTTTTTGAACGACGACGGCGAGCTTCGCTTCCGCGTCCTCGCCGGCGGCGGCATGGGCCGCACGCCGATGATCGGCGAGGTGGTACGCGCCGATCTGCCCTGGCAGCATCTGCTGACCTATCTGGAAGCCATCGTTCGCGTCTACAACCAGTTCGGTCGTCGCGACAACAAGTTCAAGGCGCGGATCAAGATTCTGGTCAAGGCGCTGGGTGTCGAGGAGTTCGCCCGTCGCGTCGAAGCCGAATGGGCCCATCTCAAGGATGGTCCGCAGACGTTGAACGAAGGCGCGGTGGACGAAGCCAAGACCCACTTCCCCGAGCCCGAGCGCCGCCCGGTAGCGGAGTCGGCGATCGTTGCGTTTGATCAGCTGCGACAGAACAACCGAGCCTTCGCGCGATTCGTGACCAACAACGTCATGGATCACAAGGTGCCGGGTTACAAGGCGGTCACCCTGTCGTTGAAACGTCGCGAAGCGGCGCCGGGCGATATTACGGCAGACCAGATGGACGCCGTGGCCGATCTTGCCGAGACCTTCGGCTTCGGCGAACTCCGCGTTACGCATGAACAGAACCTCGTTCTGTCCGACGTCCCCGTCGACGACCTCGAAACGCTATGGCAGAAACTCGACGCGCTGGGCATGGCCAATCCCACCGTGGGCACGCTCAACGATATCATCTGCTGCCCCGGCGGTGATTTCTGCTCGCTGGCCAATGCTGTCTCGATCCCCATTGCCCAGGCGATTCAGGAGCGCTTCGAGGATCTCGATTTTCTCTACGACCTCGGCCCGATCGACCTGAACATCTCCGGCTGCATGAACGCCTGCGGTCATCACCATGTCGGTAACATCGGTATCCTCGGTGTCGACAAGAAAGGCGAGGAGTACTACCAGATCTCGCTCGGCGGCAATGCCGACGACGATGTCTCGCTGGGCAAGATCCTGGGCCCTTCCTTCTACCGCGAAGACGTTCCCGGCGTCATCGACAAGGTCCTGCAGGTTTACGTCGAGAAGCGTCTGGATGAAGAGCGTTTCCTCGATACCTACCGCCGTGTCGGCCACCAGGTTTTCAAGGAGCGTGTCTATGCAGCCTGAACAGGAACTTCAAGAGACTCAGGAAGCCGCCGTGGCCACGACGAGCGTATTGATCAAGCTGGGCCAGCAAGTGACCGATACCTGGGTGCTGTCGCGGGAAGAGGAGACCCTGCCGTCGACGCGTCCGGCCATCGTCCCGTTGGCGCTTTGGCAACAGCATGCGGATCAGGACGACCTGGCCCCGTGGCTGCCGAGCGACACCGAGCTGACACCGGAACTGGTCGCTGAGCTGGAACAGACGGCACTGGTGGCGATCGATTTCCCCGCCTTCACCGATGGCCGTGGTTATACGCTGGCAAGACTGCTGCGGGAGCGTTTCGGATACGCCGGCGAAGTGCGCGCCATCGGCGATGTGCTGATCGATCAGCTCTACTACATGAGCCGCTGTGGCTTCGACGCGATGGCACTGCGCGCGGACCAGGAGCTCGAACCCGCCCTGAATGCACTGAAAGCGTTCAGCGTCAGCTATCAGCCAGCCGTGGACCTCGACGAGCCGCTGTTCGCTCGCCGCCTTCGGGAGCGGTAAGCCAATCGCGACGGCGCATGCTTGCAAACCATGACCCCGGCTTCGGCCGGGGTCATTGCATCGCACGGTTCCTCCGTCAATCGTCGGCCTTTTCAGCCACGGCGTTTCTGCTGGCGCTCGCGATTGCGAGATCTTGCTCGTTCGGACTTGCGCAACATCACGAAGGTCGCCCCGATGCTGCCCTGTCGAGCCGGTGCCGAGCTGAACGCCTGAACCGGCTCGAGCTGCTGGAGCCAATGACTCAGATAGGAACGCACGATATTGGAGTGCCCATCGTCCTCGCGGGAGCGCCCGTGAACGATGAGGACGCTGCGTAGATCGTGCTCGTAGGCATCGCGCACGAAACCGAATACGGCGCGGCGACACTCGATCACCGGCATGCGCATGATGTGCAGACGTGCCTCGGCATCGTAACCGCCGTGGCGCAATCGCTCGAGCACGCCGAGCTGAATGCCGTCCCGGCGAAACTCGATCGGATCGTGCGCGCCAATCAGATCGACGAACTCATCCGAGAGGAAATCGCGTTCGTCACGGCTGGTTTGCTGGGCGCTCTCGCGGCGTGCCAACTGAGCATCGGAGGGTGACGTCTGATTCCGGGCCAGCGCGATCTTGTCCCGGCTCTTCGTAAGAGGTTGCACATCGTTACCCAAGGCTTCGCGGAATGCCTGGTAGTCGTCGGCGGCGTAACTCATGATGGCGTTCCTCCGGCAATAACGTCGTTAGCGCTTCGACTTCAAATGCTAGCATGGGGTTCAAGACCGTATTCAACGGCGTGTCGTCCATCCCGACAACATAACGCACCGAGCCCCGGTGCAGGCTGTTCTGACAGTCTCTCGACCTAATCCACGTAGATCAGGATTGTTCATGATACGACGTCTTTTCAAGTGGCTGGCCGTGTTGTCGATCGCGGGTATCGCCATCGCCGCCGGCGGCTTCTGGTACACCTTCATGAGTCCCTATGGTTACCACCCCGCGGAGCCGGCGATCATCGACGAGCGGATCCCGGAGCAGGACGTCTTCGTCTACGGCACGTTGCGCTACGACTGGCTGCGCTGGATCATCATGGGTACACCGGCCGAGACGCGCGAGGCAACGCTCAAGGGTTATCGACGTCAGGATCTCGATATCCAGCCACAAGCGGGCGCCGAGGTGACGGGTGAAGTTCTCACCGTCACTCCCGATGCCCTGAAGGCTCTGGACCGCTATGAACGTCTCGGGGTCCGCTACACGCGCGAAAGCGTCAAGCTCGAGAACGGTGATACCGCCTGGGTCTACAAGCGCTTGCCGGAATGAGCTCGAGCAGGCGTACCCGGGGCGATAATTGAGGCCACCTCGTAACAACCGCTACAATGCGGGCCTGCCCTGCCGAAACCGCCGTACCGCCATAGAAGGTTCTGCCATACCGATGCCAACGCTCACGCTGTACCACAATCCTCGCTGTTCCAAGTCACGTGAGGCTTTGACCCTGCTGGAGTCTCGAGGCGTCGAGGTCATCGAACATCGCTATCTCACCGATCCGCTGACGCGTGAGCAACTGGAAGGCCTGGCCGGCCGTCTCGGCGACGATGCCGATCAAATGTTGCGGCGCGAAGAAACCGAGTGGCAAGCCCGAGGGATCGCCGAGCCGACGCGTGCGCAACTCATCGATGCCATCGTCGAGCATCCGCGGCTGATGCAGCGACCGATTGCCGACGACGGCGACTATGCCGTTATCGGCCGTCCGCCGCAGGCCGTTCTTCAACTGATCTAAAGCGCCTTCGAGGAAACTCCATGATCGATCACACGACGTCCAGCGGGCCCACCGCGCCCTACGTTCTTGTCCTCTACTACTCGCGGCAAGGGGCGACAAAGACACTGGCTGAGCAGCTGGCCAACGGCATCGAGAGCGTTTCCGGCGTTGAAGCGAGGCTGCGTACCGTGCCGGCGGTTTCCCCGGTCTGCGAGGCGACCGCGCCGGAAGTCCCCGCGGAAGGCGCTATTTACGTCGACGAGGACGATCTACGACACTGTTCAGGCCTGGCATTGGGCAGTCCGACCCGATTCGGCAACATGGCCGCCCCGCTCAAGTACTTTCTCGATACCACCAGTGGGCTGTGGATGAACGGCGCGCTCGTCGATCGACCCGCAACCGCGTTCACGTCGACGGCCAGTCTCCATGGCGGCCAGGAAAGCACCCTGCTGACCATGCTGATCCCGCTGCTGCATCACGGCATGGTCTATGCTGGCGTACCCTACAGCCAGACGACGCTGTTGAGCACCCGGAGCGGTGGTACGCCTTACGGCACCAGCCATCTGGCCGGGCCCAATGCGGACCGAGAGGTCGATGCCGATGAGCGCAGGCTGGCGGTTGCACAGGGTCGCCGCCTGGCCGAACTCTCGCTGGCACTGAAGTCGATGCGGGATGCGCGCTCATGAGCGAGGCATCTCCTCGACAGCAGGACACTGCGGCACTCGACGTCGCCCGCCGTTCGGTCTGGATCGCCTACGCGACACTGCTGGCGCTGCTGGTGATCAGCGGTATCTGGCATTACCTGCAGCAGCATGCCCAGGCCGCCGCGCTACTGGTGAGGATCCTGCCGCTGGTGCTGTTCTTGCCGACGTTGCTGATGCAACGCCGTCGCGGCCATGTCTGGCTGACGGCGCTGGGCGTGCTCTATGTCATTCAGGGCATCCTGATCATCGCCAAGGGCGGCGGATCAGTGCTGGTGATCGCCGAAATACTGGCGGCTAGTGCATTGGCAATCATGGCCTATCGTTACGTTCGCTTGCGCGGCCGGCTCGATCGCGCCGGCGCATGAGGCTTTCTTCCATCCTGATCCTGGCTATGCTGACCCTCAGCGTGGCCTGCAACCTGATCGGCTGGCCGATCTGGCCGGCGGCGATACTGGCCTGGCTGGCAACGTTACGACTTTTCCGAACGCTGCCACGAACCGCGCGGCGGCAGGCCGGAACGCTATTTGCCGCCGGCCTGCTGCTATGGGGAGTCGCGCTGATTCGCGGAACCCCCTATCCCCTGCTGAACGCGCTGACCATCAACCAGTCGCTGCTGATGATGTTCGCCGGGGTCAGCTTTCTGACCATGGCCACACCCAGAGTCAGCAGCGACCACCAGCAGCCGGGGAGCATGGTCGGTACCATGCTGGGGGCGCATCTGTTCGGCGCGGCCATCAATCTTTCCGTGGTCTTTCTGTTCGGCGAACGCATGCAGCGTGACGGAAAACTGACGCGGTCGCAGGCGCTCATCGTCGGGCGTGGATTCACCGCCGCCGCGGCCTGGTCGCCGTTTTTCGTTGCGATGGGCGTGGCTCTGACCTACGCACCGGGGCTCGACTACTTGAGCCTGTTGCCCTGGGGACTTCTGGCGGCCGCGCTGCTTCTGATCCTCAACTGGATCGATGTCTGGCGATTGAAGGCCCCGTTCATCGGCTATCCCATCGAGAAAAGCGCACTACTAATGCCCTGCGCGCTGGCAGTCGTGGTGGTCACGCTGCATCTGCTCTCGCCGAGTCTTTCCATTCCACTGATCATCGCCATCGTTGCCCCGCTGTTCTCGTTCCTCCTGATGCCACGCGACAATCGGCGCGAGCGAATGCACCACCAGTTCACCCACGGATTGCAGCGCCTGGCGCCTCAATTCGCGCTGTTTTTGGGCGCTGGCGTCATCTCTACCGGACTGGCGGCGCTGCTGGCCAGTCTCCCCGACGGACTCGATTTGCCGATCGATCATTTCGGCCACTGGCATGCCTGGTTCGCGCTCGGCCTGATCGTGGTTATCTCCTTTACCGGTATCCATCCGCTGATCGGCATTGCCACGCTGGCGCCGCTGATCGCCCCGCTGCATCCTGACCCTACCCTGCTCGGCATGCTGTTCCTGATGTGCTGGGCGCTGGGAACCGGCAGCAGTCCGCTGTCCGGCAGCAATCTGGCCATCTGCGTGCGCTATCAGATTGCCGTTCGAGACATGCTGCGCTGGAATCTGCCCTACGCCGTTCTCGGCTGGGGCTGTTGCGGCGTCGTACTGGCGCTTCACGCCGCGCTAGGCTTTGTCTGAAAAGTCGACGAGCGAGGGTAAGACCGGGGCGCGTAGCCAAGGCAAAAATCGGCGCAGACGGACCGGGCTGGCGTACCAGTTTACGGGGTGTCAATGAGCATCTTGATCGGACTGGCGCACCAGCCGTTTTTTAACGCCGCATGGGCAAGCACGGTATTTTTCAGACATAGCCTAGCCTAATGGTTGAGACACAAAGGCACCCTCAATCAGAGGCTCGGGTTACACTGGCCTTCATTCACAGCGTCCGCACGGAGAACCACTGATGAGCGACCTCGCCGGTATGCGACGAGACTACGAGGGCGAAGCTCTGGCGCCGGAACATACGCCCGATACGCCACTTTCCCTGTTCGAAGCGTGGCTGGAACAGGCCACCGAGAGCGAAGGGCTGGATGCCAACGCCATGACCCTGGCAACGGTCGATAGCGAAGGACACCCTCACGCACGCATCGTGCTGTTGAAGGGATTCGACTCGCAGGGCTTTCGCTTCTACACCAACTATCAGAGTCAGAAAGGCAATGAGCTGGCCCACGTCCCCAGTGCGGCTCTGGTGTTCTGGTGGCCGGCGCTCCAGCGCCAGGTTCGCGTCGAAGGCAACGTCGAGAGGGTCGACGCCCAGCAGTCGGACGATTACTTCGCCGGCCGCCCGCGCAAGAGCCAGCTAGCCGCCTGGGTTTCGCAGCAAAGCGTCGAAATACCCAACCGTGACTGGATGAGAGAACGCCTGTCGCGTTTCGAACAGGTCTACAAGGATCAGGACGTGGAGAGACCGCCACATTGGGGCGGCTATCTTCTGGTGCCCCACACGATCGAATTCTGGCAGGGACAGCGTAGCCGGCTGCACGATCGCGTGCGCTACACGCGCCGAGACAGCCAGGCAACGGAGTGGCATCGCACCCGCCTGGCGCCCTGACTCAGGACGAGTGCCGCCTAACGGCTAACTTGCGTGATCGCTGAACGCAGAGACGCCCGGCCATGAGACCGGGCGTTCTTTTCACGACACATGAAATGTGGTCGACGGTCGATATCCGCTTCGTTACTCGGCGGTACCGTCGGTCCATTCGGCGACGACGTCGGGATGCTCGTCGACCCATTTCTTGGCATTTTCGTAGGGATCCGAACCCTCTTCCTGGTTCATGAGCATGACTTCGCCCATCTGATCCGGCGTCCAGTGGAAGTTATCCAGGATCGCGTAGGCCTGCGGCATCTTGTCTTCGAGCCCTTTGTGCACGACGGTGCTGATATGCTCGGAGTCTCCATAGGCTTTCTTCGGGTCGTCGAGATACTTGAGATCCCAACGCGCGAACATCCAGTGCGGCGTCCAGCCGGTCACCACGATGTCTTCCTTGTTCTTGACCGCGTTGGCCAGCGCGGAAGTCATTGCGGCGCCACTGCTCGACTGCAGTTGCAGATTGTCGATACCGTAGGCGTCGATAGCGTCTTCGGTCTGCGCCATCAGCCCGGCACCCGGATCGATACCCACGATTTTGCCATCGAATTCATCGGCATGGTCATTTAACTGATCGATCGAGTCGATATCGGTATAAGCCGGTACCACCAGCCCGAGCTTGGTCCCTTCCAGGTTGGGGCCGAGGTCTTCGACATCGTCCTGCACCTGCTTGAGATAATCGCCGTGTGTCGTCGGCAGCCACGCAGCGACCATGGCGTCGGCATCGCCGGTACCCACGGCCTGCCACATGACGGCAGCACCCAGCGAATTCATTTCGACGTCATAACCCTGCTCTTCGAGCACGGCGCGAATCACGTTGGTGGAAGCGACTTCAGAAGCCCATTCGACGTAGGCGAGCTTGATGGTTCCCTTGTCATCCTGCGCCTGCGCGACACCGGCGCTCATGCTGACGCCGGCTGCCATCATCAAGGCACCGTAGCGAACGGCTTGTGACATTGCATTACGTGTCATCGACTTTCCCCTTCTTGTGGTTTGCGTACCGCCAGTCATGCTGCCGGCGAACCGCCGACAGCATTGGACTCTGTCTTGTTTCTCTTTCGTTTCTCATTCTCTTCCGATGCTGTCTCGGTCTACTGCTTTTTCTTGCCGCCGCTGAGAGACTGCGTCAGGCGATCCAGCAGCATCGCCATGATGACGACCGCGATACCGGCCTCGAAGCCCTCGCCGGGACGCAAACGCTGGATGGCGCGCCACACTTCGCTACCCAGACCGTTGGCGCCGATCATCGCCGCGATCACCACCATCGACAGTGCCAGCATGATGGTCTGGTTGATACCGCCCATCAGCGTCGGCAGGGACAGCGGCAGCTGGACCTTGATCAGCTTCTGGCTGCGCGTGGAACCGTATGCGTCCGCGGCCTCGATCAAATCTTTCGGCACCTGCCGAATCCCCAGCGTGGTGAAACGGATGGCCGGGGGCATCGAGAAGATCACCGTGGCGAAAATGCCGGACACCGAACCGATGCCGAAAAAAGGAATCGCCGGGATCAGGTAGACGAATGCCGGCATCGTCTGCATGAAATCGAGTATCGGCATGATCACCCGGTAGAAGCGATCGGATATCGCGGCCAGGATGCCCAGCGGCAGCGCGATCACGATGGCGATCAGTGTTGCGATGACCACCAGCGTCAGCGTCTGGATCATCGGATTCCAGAGCCCGAGGTTCCAGATCAGAGCCAGACCGAGCAAGGCGCCAATGGCCAGGCGACGGCCGCCGACTCTCCAGCACAGCAGCGTCACGAGCGCGATCAGCGCCCACTCCGGGACCCACATCAACCCGTCGTTGAGCAAGTTGATACCGGTCTGCGTACCGCGGGAAATGGCTCGAGTGACACCGGAAAACTCGGTGGTCAGAAAATCCAGTCCGCTTTCGATCCAGTCGCCCAGCGGAATTCTTGGAATATCGAAGTCCATCAGTGTTCTCCCGTCTGCGCGAGTTGTTCGAGTACGGCACCCTTGACGACCACGCCGAGCAGCCGCTGTTCGTCATCGATGACCGCAACGGGGAAACTCTTGCCCTGGAACATGGGATACAGCGTTGCCAGCGATTCGTCCGGACCGATATGCGGGAAATCCGTCGACACGATCTCCTGAATCGAATCCTTGCCGGCCTTGGCCGCTTCGTCGACGCTATCGGCCTCGACGATCCCCAGCAGCTTGCGCTCGCGATCGACGACGTAGATCGAATCCAGCGAATTCTCGCTCATCTTGCGCAGTACGGTGCGCGGGCCGTCGTCGTGACGGGCCGTGGCGCGAACCGGGCGCATCACGCGTCGCGCCGTGACCACTCGCGAGCGGTCGACGCCTTCGGTGAAGCGCGCCACGTAGTCATCGGCAGGCCGGGTCAGCACCTCTTCCGGCGTGCCGATCTGCACGATCTCGCCATCCCGCAGCAGAATGATGCGGTCGCCGATATTGAGCGCTTCGTCGAGATCATGGGTGATGAAGATCGTGGTCTTCTTCATTCTGTGCTGCAGCTCGATCAGCTCCTGCTGCATGTCCCGACGAATCAGCGGATCGAGCGCCGAGAAGGCTTCGTCCATCAGCAGCACGCTGGAATCGTTGGCCAGGGCGCGCGCCAGGCCAACACGCTGCTGCATGCCGCCGGAGAGCTGGCTGGGATAGGCATGCTCCCACCCCTCGAGGCCCACCTGCTTGAGCGAATTCTTGGCTTTTTCGGCACGCTCGCCCTTGGCGATGCCGCGGATCTCGAGCCCGTACTCGGCGTTCATCTGCACCGTGCGATGCGGGAACAGCGCGAAGTTCTGAAACACCATCGAGAAATGGCGCCGACGACAATGCAGCAGCGCCTTGTCGTTGAGCTGGGGGATGTTCTCCCCGCCGATGATGATATCGCCTTCGGTCGGTTCGATCAGTCGGTTCAGGCACCGAATCAACGTCGACTTGCCGGAGCCGGAGAGCCCCATGATGACGAGAAGCTCGCCTTCCCGGACGTCGAAGTTGATATTGGAAAGCCCGAGCGTCTGCCCGGTCTTCTCGAGGATCTGGGCGCGGTTGAGCCCCTCGTCACGTAGCTTGAGCGCTTTCTTGGGATCGTCGCCGAACACCTTGCTCAAGTTCCGCACTTGAATCTTGGTTTGCTGTGTATCGGTCATGTCAGGCCTAGGTTGGCAAAGCAGAAGAAGTTCTTAACGCCGCCGTTAAGACGCGTGTCGAACGGTATCTGTTAGTGTTGTTAGGTTTCGTATCATACGGTTTTATCAATAACCCTTCAAACGACAATATCCTATAATTGAATGAGCGTTCAATTGCCGCTGGTCATCGCGCTTATCCGCCGCTTGCGCCCTTCTCATCTCAATCCAGTGCCGCCTCCAGGCGGTGTCGCTGCCAATCGCTCTGCGGTTCATTCAATCGCAACGTGGCTTCCAGTACCCCCTCCTCGACATTGACGCGCAGCGCGAACCCGAGACCGGCCAACAGCCGCCGCATCGGCAGGTTGTCGCTCAGGATCGTGCCTACCATGGTCAGCGTTCCTACCTGCCGGCTGTAGTCGATCATTTTTCGCATCAAAAGCCGCCCCAGACCGATACCGTGAAAGTCATCGCGGATGATGATCGAGAACTCGGTACGAATATTGTCCGGATCGTTCCAGACCCGGACCACGCCCAGCATCTCCTCGTCGGCCGTCTGGTCCCTGGCGATGGCCTGTTCTCGATGACGAACGGCGATGAACGCCATCTGGCGGTCGTAGTTGATCTGACTCAACTGGGCCAGATCCCGGGTCGACAGCACGGCCTTGTGATGAAAATAGCGATAGCGGATGCTCTGCTCGGATAGAAACGTATGGAAATGAGTGATCAACGGCGCGTCTTCACCGCGGATCGGGCGGATCTCGACGTCCATTCCTGCCAGCACCAGCGTCTCGCGCAACTGCTCCGGGTACGGCATGATCGCCTGCGTCGACGACGCCCCCAGATCCAGCGCAAAATCGACCGCCATCAAGCCTTCACGATTGAGCAGTAGCGGGTTGATCTCGAGCCCGTTGAGCCGCGGCAGATCCGAAGCCATCTGAGACAGCTTGACCAGCAGGCGAGCCACCCAGGCGACCGCCTGGGGCGGATCTTCACTATGCTCACGAATCAGTCGGCCAGCGCGCGTGCGATCGATCAACTCCTGCGCCAGACGCAGGTTGAGCGGCGGCAGCGCCGTCTGGCGATCCGCCATCACGTCGATCTTGTATCCGCCGGTGCCGAACACGATGACCGGGCCGAACTCCGCATCCCGGGTGATACCGGCGCACAGCTGCAGCGACCCTTTGCCACGCTGCATCGTCTGCAGGCAGTAACTGTAGATCGGGCTCTTCGGCAGCGTGTCGCTGATCCGCGTTTCCAGACGCACGACGGCATCCACGACGCTGCCGGGCTGCTCCAGATCCTGGATCAACGAGGCCGCCTGCCGACGCGATTCGCCGTCATAACGGAACGGTTCGCAGTTATCCCGATGCACGATCTTGATCGCCCACGGGCCTTGCAGTCTTTCGGTCGCGCGCTCCGCCTGTTCCAGGTCGAACACGTATTCGCTGGGGGCGCATTCGATGCCATAGGCGTCCAGCACGTTGCCGGTTTCCTGGTGGGTCAGCCGATCCCGTTGACGCGCCAGCGCATCATCGATGAGCGCATGACAGCGCTGACGCCGCTCGGCGCTCGCATCGAGGGGAAGCGATGGCGGCGTCTCCTGAAGCAGATGCTGCACTTGGCGATAACGCACCAGGTGCAGAAACGCCCTCACCGCCTTTTCCGGAGAGACGTAGCTGGGAATACCGGCGCGGTTGCAGGCGGCACGCGCGTCCAACGCCTCCTTCAATCCCATCCAGCTCACCAGCAGGCGGTGCCGAAACCGTTGGCGCGCCTCGATCAGGGCGTTGGCCGTTGCCAACGACGGTGCCAGCCGCGTCGGCGCGTGCAGTACCAGAACTGCATCGACGTTGGGATCACGGGTCACGATCGCCAGCGCATCCAGATAGTCCTCCGGTGTGGCGCTGCCACCCAGATCGACCGGATTGCGCCCCGGCCGGCTGATATCCAGCTTCTGTTCTATCAGGGCCTCGGCGGATGCCTTACCGAGCTCGGCCAACAGACCGCCACCGTCGATCAACTTGTCGATGGCCAGCAGCGCCGGCCCCACGCCATTGGAGACGATCGCCAGACGATCGCCTTTCGGCGGCTTGAACCGCGAAAGCGTTTCCAGGGCGTCGAACAGCTCGTCGGAATCACTGACCCGCACCACTCCGGCGCGGGCCAACGCGGCGTCGACGATGGCGTCCCGTCGATCGATACCGGCAGTCGGCGGCACGGGGCTCAATGTCGCCTCCGCGGTACGCCCGCTCTTGATGGCGAGCACCAGGCGATTGCGCGACGACTCTCGCAGGGCCGTCATGAAATGGCGCGCATTCTGAAACGACTCCAGATGTAGCAACAGCGCGCGACAGCGAGCGGATTGGTTCAGGTAGTCGATCACATCCGGCAATTGAACGTCGAGGCTGTCTCCAAGCGTCACGAGATGGGAAAAACCAATCTCGCGACCCGCGGCCCAGTCGATCATCGCATTGCCCAGCATGCCTGACTGGCCCAGATAGGCGACGCTCCCGTCGCGGATCGGCTGACTGGCGTAGGTTGCGTTGAGCTTGACGAAGGGAACGGCGACGCCCAGACACTCCGGCCCCAGTACCCGCATGCCAGAGTGCAACGCCGCCCGCTGCAGCCGCGCGCGCAGCGACCTGCCCGAGGTCGAGTCAGCGCTCAGCGAGGCCCCGCCGGAAACGATCAAGGCGGCCCTGACCTCCCTGGCGCCAAGCCGCTCCAGCACCTCGGGTACGCCGCTCAAGGGCGAGCAGACGACGGCCAGATCCGGCGTTTCGGGAAGATCGGCAATACGTCGAAAGCACGCCACGCCATGCACCTCCTTGTAGCCCCGCGGGTTGACCGCCCATATCGGACCGGGGAACCCGGCTTGAAGCAGGTTCTGAAGGACGACTCCCCCGGTCGATTCGGGTTTGGGGGAGGCTCCGATCACTACCAGTGACCGCGGAGCGAAAAATCGGCGCAGGAATTGCGTGGCCACGCTGGACCTCACGAGGTCGGCTATGAGGGTTTCAACCCTACACGGTCAGGCCGACAAGGTTTAGCCAATAGACTAAAGTCGATGCCTGATGGTGTGACGCGGCGCTTCACTCTCGCTCAGAATGAAGCGACTTCGAACCGGCCGGCGAGACTCATGATCACTTCGTATCTCACGCACCCTGACATCGCGTTGCATGACATGGGATCTCACCATCCGGAATCTCCCATGCGCCTCCAGGCCATTCGCGCCAGGCTCATGCTGAGCGGGCTGCTACAGCAGACGATGCAATCGGAGCCGGGCCCGGCGACGAGACTCCAGCTCGAACGGGTGCATGCCCCAGACTACCTCAGCGCGCTGGACGCGCAGCAACCGCAAAGCGGCCTTCAGCAGCTCGATAGCGACACGCGAATGGGGCCCCACTCGCTGGAGGCCGCAGCGCTCGGTGCCGGCGCTGCCGTTCG
Source organism: Salinicola socius (assembly GCF_001937195.1). GTDB lineage: Bacteria > Pseudomonadota > Gammaproteobacteria > Pseudomonadales > Halomonadaceae > Salinicola > Salinicola socius. The sequence goes on from NZ_MSDO01000003.1 coordinate 109,320, forward strand.
TGGCGTCGACCTGGTCTGCGGCAATCGGGCCGACAACGTGTTCTGTGCCGTGCGCCCGCCCGGCCATCACGCCGAGCGGGCGTTGGCCATGGGTTTCTGCTTCTACAACAACATCGCCGTGGCCGCCGCCCACGCGCGCGCCGTTCATGGCATCGAGCGAATCGCCATCCTCGATTTCGATGTCCATCAGGGCAACGGCACCCTGGACATCTTTCACGATGATCCGGCGATACTGGTCTGCAGCAGCTATCAGGAGGCGTTCTATCCCTGGCGCTATCTGGCAGGAGATTGGCCCAACATCGTCAATACGCCGCTGGCCGCCGGCACCGGAAGCCTCGGCTTCAGAAACGCGGTCGAGCGTGAATGGCTGCCGGCGCTGGAGCGGCACCGGCCGCAACTGATATTGCTTTCCAGCGGCTTCGATGCCCATCGCGACGATCCGCTGGGGCAGTTGGCGCTGGACCACGAAGACTTCCACTGGATCACCACGTTCGCGATGGATATCGCGCGCCGCCATGCCGGCGGCAAGCTGGTGTCGGTACTGGAAGGTGGATACCACTTGAAAACCTTGCCATTGAGCGTCGAGGCTCATCTGACCGCGCTGCTGGGGCATCCCTACTCGCCTTGAAGCGTCGACGGGGTCGGTTTCAGCGCGCAGCCCGCGCGTCTCGCTGTGATATTCTTGCGCCTTCACGCGACACATCGTTTTTCCACGCTCCGACAGAGAGTTTCATGGCCGCCAGTAACGATCAGGATGCCGCGCTGCGCATCGCCGCCGGACGCAAAGCCTTCGTCGAACCCCTTCGTCTGGGCGAGCGGCTCAAGGAGATACGGCTTTCGAACCAGTGGACGCTGGGCGACGTCAGCACCCGGACCGGACTGGCGCGTTCGACGCTGTCAAAGATCGAAAACAATCAGATTTCGCCGACGTTCACCGCCGTCCAGAAACTGATTACCGGGCTGGGCATAGACCTGCCCCAATTGCTCAAGCCCACCAAGCCCAAACGTCAGTCCAGCGGCCGGCGCGATCTCACCCCGCGCGGCAACGGCAAGCAGCACCCGACTCCGACCTACGAACATGAGCTCCTGTCGTGTCAGTTGGCGCAGAAGCGGATGATTCCGTTCAAGACGATCGTTCGCGCTCGCCACTTCGAGGAGTTCCATGAGTGGGTTCGCCACGACGGAGAAGAGTTTCTGATGATTCTCGAGGGTGAAATCCTGATGTACTCGGAGTTCTACGAACCGGTGGCGATGGTTGCCGGCGACTCGCTCTATTTCGACAGCGACATGGGGCATGCCCTGGTTTCCACGAGCGAGAGCGATGCCGTGGTGCTATCGGTCTGCACGCCCGGCGACGCCGGCTGACAGCTCGACTACTGTTATTCCTTCTGATGCCAATCATCCGCAACGACGGGAGTCCTTCATGAATCATCTCGATCCAGAGACCCGCACCGAGCTCGAAGCGGCCGCGTTCCGGCGCCTGCTTCGCCATCTCGACGACAACAAGGACGTCCAGAACATCGACCTGATGATTCTGGCGGACTTCTGTCGCAACTGCCTGTCCAAGTGGCTGGTCAGCGCGGCCGAGACCCGCGGCACCGAGCTGGATTATGAAACGGCTCGCGAGTACGTCTACGGAATGCCCTACGCCGAGTGGAAAACCCACTATCAGGCGCCGGCGAGCAATGAACAGCTCGCCGCGCTGGAAGCGCGCCAGGCACGCAAGCGTGAAGCCAACGACTCAGAGGGGGCGTCATGAACGAAACGGCCATGATCCCGCTGTCGATCGCCGTGCTGACGATCTCGGACACCCGGGACGAGAGCAGCGACCGCTCAGGGCAGGCACTCATCGACGGCCTCGAGTCGGCCGGGCATCGCCTCGCCGAGAAGCGTATCGTGCCGGACGATATCTATCGGATTCGCGCCGTCGTCGCAGGGTGGATCGCCGATGCCGACGTACAGGTCGTGCTGACGACCGGCGGTACCGGCTTCACCGGGCGCGACGCTACGCCGGAAGCGATCGGACCGCTGCTCGACAAGCGCATCGAGGGCTTCGGCGAACTCTTTCGCCAGCTCTCGTTCGAGGAGATCGGCAGTTCTACCGTCCAGAGCCGCTGCCTCGGTGGGCTGGCCAACGCCACCGTCGTCTTCTGTCTGCCGGGTTCGACCGGCGCCTGCCGTACAGGCTGGAAGCGCATACTCGAGGAGCAGCTGGACAGCCGCCATCGGCCGTGCAACTTCGCCAATCTGGTGATTCCCGAGCGAGGCACGCACATTCATGGTTGAGCCATCTCCTGCGGGCCAGTCCAGCGCCGCACGACCAACGAGTGAACTTCAGAGCGTCGAGCGTGCTCTGGAAGCGCTCCTCCACGGCGTCGACCGTCTCGACAGCGAGCGCATTGCCTGTCTCGACGCCGACGACCGAATCCTCGCGACCGACGTGCTGGCTGCCATCGACGTGCCGCCGGCCGACAACAGCGCCATGGATGGGTACGCCCTTGCCAGCGCAGATAGCGGCAAGCGCCTGCCGATTTCCCAGCGCATCCCCGCCGGTCAGCCCCCGCAGCCGCTTGCCCCCGGCACGTGCGCCCGAATTTTCACCGGCAGCGAAATACCGCCCGGCGCGGATTGCGTGGCGATTCAGGAGAACGTCGAGCTGGATGGTGACAGTGCCATCGTTCCGACCATGCAAGTCGGCCAGAACGTGCGTCGTCGGGGGCTGGACGTCACCACGGGGCAACCACTGCTCGCCGTTGGCACGCGCCTTGGCGCCGCGGCGCTGGGCTTGCTGGCCGGGCAGGGTTTTTCGACGGTCGAGGTGGTCAAACGGCCCAGAGTGGCGCTGCTGCTCACCGGCGATGAGATCGTCGAACCCGGTCAGCCCCTGTGCCGAGGACAGATCTACAACAGCAACGGCCCGATGCTGGCGACGCTGATCCGACGCTTCGGCGGAGATCTGGTCAGTCAGATCAAGGTGGCCGATGATTTCGACACCACGCGGGAGCGCCTGCGGGAAGCCGCGGCCCGGGCCGATGTCATCGTCACCACGGGCGGTGTCAGTGTCGGCGAGGAAGATCACGTCAAACCGGCGCTCGAGCAGCTTGGCGAACTCTCGCTGTGGCGCCTGGCGATGCAGCCGGGGAAACCGCTGGCACTGGGAACGATCGACAAGGCCCGACTGGTGGGCCTGCCCGGCAATCCGGTGTCGAGTTACGTCGGCGCCTGGCTCTATCTGCGGCCGCTGTTGGGGCGACTGCAGGGTTGCCGCGACAGGGAGTCGCTCCCGGTGGTCAAAGCCTAGGCACAATTCGAGACTCGCACTCAGGGGCGGCGCCACTACATGCGCGCCCATCTCGAGTTTCAGGGAGAGCGCGTCGTGGCAAGCGTCTACCCCGAGCAGAGTTCGGCGGTGTTGACCTCCTGCGCCGCGACCAATGCGTTTGCCGTGATCCCGGCCGGAAGCCATGTTCGCCCCGGCGATCGCGTCGATTGTCTGTGGCTGCAGGGTCAATGAGCCCGGTACCGGGCTGGCGTTCTCGGCTCTGCCGGACTGTGCAGCATCGATTCATTCGCTGAAGCGATGCTGCATATCGGGCCATAGCGAAAAGAAGGCGGCTTCGAGATTATCGTATTCGTCGCGCAACCAGGGCGTCAGTGCGGCGAGTTGGTTGGGCCCGCGCAGGCGCTGACCGATGCCGGCGATGGCACGACAGGTAAAGTCGAAGTCCGCATACCGCTGTAGCCAGTCGCCGTCGATCATTGCCGGCACCATTCCTGCCAGGCGCTCCGGTGCCTGCCGCTCGCCCAACACCTGATAGCAACGCTCGACCAGCGCTACATCGGGGCTGCGGCTTGCCAGAAAATGATCCCAGACCAGATCCAGCGCGATTCCCGTGAAACGACGCTGCGCGCTCGGCGCCATCTGCAGCAGGCGCAATACTTCGGCATGGCGATCGATCGCGGCATCGACCTGACGATGATGGCGAATGCCCGAGGCGATCGCCGTCGGCCAGGATTCGAGACGCGATCCTTTGACACCATCGGCGATCAGGTTGCCATAGAGGAAGTCGTCACTACCGTGACGCGAGAGCCAGGCATGGGCAAGAAAGTTCATGATGGAACTCTCGGTTGATCGAGCACTAGAGGCAGTTGGTCGGCTTGGGCAAGCCGGCCAGGCGTGCACCGACCTTGGCCGGGCTCTCGGGGAAAAGCTGCATCAGGTAGATCGAACTGCCCTTCTCCTCGCCCAGCGACTGCTTGACCGCCTTGACCAGAGGACGCATGGCTGGCGCCGCTTCATAGCGCCGGTAGAAATCCCGCAGCACCTCGATCACCTCCCAATGGGCGGGAGTCAGCTCCCGATCGTCATCCGCCGCCAACGCCTCGGCGACACGCTCCGACCAGTCGTCGAGCGATACCAGATAGCCCTCCGGGTCCAGCCCGATAGGCCGTCCCTCGACCATCAATGTTCTTGCCGTTGTCGTAACCATCAGAACCAACTCACGCAGCGTTCGTGGGTTTCCGTCAGTGCCAGAAATCCGTTCATGTCGACGACGGCGATGTCTGGGCTGACCCGTTCGGCCAACCCTCTCGAAATCAGATCTTCCCGCAGTACGGATACCCGTCCGGCGAAGGGTTCGAGCACCGCGCTGGACGGTGGTAACGCCGCGTAGCAAGCGTCCTCGATCAACAGCAGATGATCGCCCGCACCGAAAGCTTCGCCCAGGTCCCGATAGACCGAGGGCGATTGCGGGGACCGGTTAAGCAGATGCAGCAGCATTGGCGTCGTCCCGAGGCTAGAAAATCAGGGTGTGGGGATGGCATCGAAGCAGTTTTGCCACCGCTTCGGCATTCAAGGACGTCGTCGGCAACATCAGGTCTTCTCTCGCAAGTCCCCGTTCCGCGAGCGCGGCTTCGCTGACCCATAACGCTTCGATATCGTACATTTCCAGCATCGCTATCTGCGAATGGGTGCCTTTCTGCCCCAGGGCCCCTGCCTGCTGGTCCTTCAGCAGCGCGAAGATACCGTCGCCCTGAAACAGCAAGCCGACGCGCTGGCCGAACGCCGCTGCGACCAGCGCCACGTCGAGACCCTCGCGTAGCCATTGAGTGCCATGGGGGGGATGGCGCAGCACGACCAGCAGATCCTGAGGTTCGATGTCGAATGAGGGATGCGTCGTCATGGCGCAAACGTGATCAGTCGGTCGTTGGTGAGCATGGCGTCGACAAGTTGCCCAACGCCGGTCAGTTCGAATGGCGGCTCGACGCTGTGTGAAGCCGATCCGTGGCGATTGGCTTCGCCGGCATCCAGCAACCCGCGGCGCAAGCCCGCTGCCACGCAAACCAGAAGCTCGGCGCCGTGCTCATCATGAAGTCGCTTCCAGCCATCGGCCAGATGCACTTCGTCCTGCGGCGGAGCCATCAACGCCGAAGCGTTATGAACCCCGTCGTGATAGAAAAAGACCGTCTTCAACCGATGGCCGCCCGCCACGACGGTTTCCGCGAAGCGCAGAGCCGACAGTGCCGCCTGATGGCTGTAGGGCGCAGCGTGTACCAACAACGCGTAATTGAGCATGACTCTGGCGACAGCTCCTTCCGATCGACCAAACCGAATTTGGAAAGGCCCATGGTACCAAACGACAAGGCCCCACCGTAGTGGGGCCTCGAGACAGCCGATACCGCTTTCTGCGCTTAGTCGCGAGACATGACGCCCAGGATCGACAGCAGGCTGATGAACAGATTGTAGATCGAGACGTAGAGCGTAACGGTCGCGAGGATATAGTTCGTCTCACCCGCACGATTCACGATCTCGCTGGTCTGGTACAGAATGGCCGCTGACGAGAACAGCACGAAACCGGCAGACACTGCCAGAGCCAGCCCCGGGATGTTGAAGACCATCGCCGCAACCATGGCCAGCACCAGCACGATGGCACCTGCCATCATGAAGTTACCCAGGAAGCTGAAGTCCTTGCGCGTGATCAGCGCAACGGCAGACAGCCCCAGGAACGTCGCCGCAGTCATGCCCAGCGCGGTCATCACCAGCTGCGCGCCATTGGGAATCGACAGGTAGAGGTCGATGATCGGCCCCAGCGTGAACCCCATGAAACCGGTGAAGGCAAAGATCGCTGCAATGCCTGCGCCGGAGTTGGCAGTCTTGTGAACCAGAAACATCAGGCCGTAGGCGCCAATGAAGAATACGAAGATATTGAGCTGCGTGACGCCCATCGCCACAGCGGCGCCGGCAGTCACGGCCGAGAAAAGCAGCGTCATGGCCAGCAACATATAGGTGTTACGCAACACCTTGTTGGTGCTGACCGCGCTTGATCGACGATCTGTGACGTCGTGCGAAGTCCGGTATTCCATTGTAGCCCCCTCAGTTCTATTGAAACTCACCCGTAGACCAGAATGCCCTTGCAAAGTTCCCCTGACAAGCGTTATACGACCGATCCAAAGCGAAATAACTTGTTGAAAGCTAAAGAACCTATTGACGTCCACAGACGAGCTGGTAGTATTCCACGCCGTAAGCCGGAGGGATGGCAGAGCGGTTGAATGCACCGGTCTTGAAAACCGGCGTAGGTTAATAGCCTACCCAGGGTTCGAATCCCTGTCCCTCCGCCACTTTTTCGAAAAAGGTCAGCTACTTAGCTGGCCTTTTTTCGTTTCGGATTGTCAGTTTCTTGCCCGCCGGTCTCGGCACATTCTCAGATTATCGACTGATTGATGGCAACGAACTCAGGTCTGCACTGAAATCGGGGCCGCCATCTTTCAAAGCCATCCTTTGATCACGATGCTAGAGAGCTCACGTCAGAAGTGCCATAGTGTGTGGTACATGTCTTGATACTGGATACCACATTGAATTACATGACAAAAATATTTGCCGGCGGAGTTCTTGGCATCCTCGTCGCTTCAACCCACGCGGCCGCAGACGATTTCGAGTGCTCTTCGGACAGCCTGATGAAGCAGGTCAGCAAGCAAACGCAGCAGATCGATTCCTACATCTCCAGCAGCGACGACCCGCAGCAGACCCAGCAGGCACTGACGAGCATGGCGAGGGGGTTGCGTGAAAACGGTCAGGTCTCCGATCATGACGGGGAGATGAAGAAACTGGCCAGCGGTGCCGATTTCAAGCCGTCCCAGTCTTTCTGCAACGACATGCAGACCACGATATCCGCCATTCAGTCTTATATGGAGAGTCATCCCCACTAGGCTTTGTCTGAAAAGTCGACGAGCGAAGGCAAGACCGGGACACGTAGCTAAGGCAGAAATCGGCGAAGACGGACCGGGCTGGCGCACCAGCCGATTTTTAAGGCCGTATGGGCAAGCACAGTACTTTTCAGACATGGCCCAGGATTGTTCTGGTCGGTACCGGTCGCTGTCATCCGGGCAAGTGGGTCTGGCGAAACGCGCCGCCGTGCCCTCTTTCATTTTCGTCGTCGTGATTGTTTTCGTCTCTGTCATGATCGATACTGTATGAATAAACAGTTATCGCGGAGTGTTCGATGGTCATTCCTTTCCCTACGCCCGAAGCCCGACTCACACGCCGAGTGGAAAAACTAATCGCGAAGGCGCAGGCCAATCATCGTCATCAGGTGACGATCAGCCGACGAGAGCTCGAACCCGTCAGTGTCTGGGAAAACCTCGTCGAGCAGTTCGATGACAGCGAGGGAGTCCGCGTGATTCATATCACCCGCCACGACATCCTGCTCAACTGGTGCTCGCCGACGTCGGGTCTCGCCTCGTGATCCAGACGAAGTAAGAGCGGCAATGTAAGGCTTTGGCGTCGACCGGATACGGTCGATGTTCGCTTTTTTTGATCGACGGTGAGGATGCAGGACTGAACGGTGCTACCCTGCAACGAGTCTCCAGTGATGTTGCCAATGCGCCGCGCGTTAATCCTTTTCATCTCTTTTCTTCTATTGGCTGGCTGTGTGTCGGCGACACCGCGGCTGACTGCCACGAACTTTCTGCGGGATAGCAATACTTGCGAGCGGCAGTCGCACCAGATCGCCGGCGAGCCGGAGTATCAGCTGTGCATGGCACGTCTGGGCTGGCCCGATCCGCAGAAGCAGACCGCCATGCAGCAGGCGGATGATAGCCGCAACGATCGTAACGACGGGTTTCTCGACGATGCGATCAATGGTCTTCAATTCGGCTTGCAGTGGGATCTGGATCCGGACTGATCACTCATGGCATCGTCGCGCCTGCGCACCAGCCTGAAGACCCGCTGCACGACAGCGAAAGCCCAACTAACCTGAAGATCGATGTCTTTACTGGAGGATTCCATCATGGCAGAACCGTTCGTCGAGATCAGAAAGACTCATAAACCCGGCAACCCTGAACAGGTTTGCTATGAAGTTTATGATGGAGACACCGGGGGCAGCCTGGGGCATTTCGAAGACGCGACTCAGGCTCAGCAACGCGCCGACAGCATGAACAGCATGACCTCTCGCGAGACCGGCAAGCGCCTGGACAAGCCGACCGACGAGGCCGAGGTCGAATAGCGACAATCCATTGCCAGCCATACAGCCCATCACTGGCTTCACTGACTATTTCAGTGGTAGAGACGCAGCCCCACTCGGGTCACGCGATTCCCTTCCATTTCGCTGACGACCCAGTGAAAACCGTGCCAGTCGACGTCATCCCCGACAACGGGATGGCCGCCGACGCGTAGTGCCACGAATTCTCCCAATGTCATTTCCTGCTCGCCAGGGCTCAGGGTCAGACCGTAGGCGTTGGCCACCTCTTGCATCAGGGCCTCGCCATCGAGAGTGAACGTGCCGAAGAAGGCACGCTCTCGTTTCAGTTTCGCCTCGCCGTTGAACAATCGATTGAGGGACGGCAAATCCCCTGTTCGCCCGATCAGGCAGATCACGTCGCGCAGGCGCAGGCGAGTGCTCCCCTTGGGGTGCAACATCGCGTGCTGGCGAAAGATCGCCGAGATCAGCGTGCCCGATGGCAGTCGAAGCAGGCGAATCGGCACGTCGTCGAGAGATTCATTCTCGACCTTGTAGACGAACATCTCGTAATCGTTTTCCGGCAGCACGCCCAGCTGTCCCCGGCGATCGGGCGTCGTGGTTTCCGGCAGCACCACACGCATCCAGCGGGCGACTCTCGCCAGCGTCGACCCCTGTAGCAGAAGCGAGATCAGCACGACGAAAAATGCCACGTTGAAATAGAGAGAGGCGTTTTCGACGCCACTGATGACCGGGAAAATCGCCAGCACGATGGGGACCGCTCCGCGCAACCCTACCCACGAGATAAAGCAGATCTCCCGCCATCGGAAACTGAAGAAAGGTACCAGCGAGGCCATCACCGCGACCGGGCGCGCCACGACGATCAGGGCCACGGCCAGAATGGCACTCGGCACCGCATAATCGATCATCTCGGAGGGCGTGACCAGCAACCCCAGGACCAGGAACAACCCGATCTGACTCAACCAGGCCAGCCCGTCATGGACAGGCAGGATGTGGGTGAGATGACGTCCGGGCTGATTGCCGATCATCAGCCCAGTGAGGTAGATCGCCAGAAACCCGCTGCCACCGGCGGCGCTGGTCGCGCCGAAAATGCAGAATCCCAGCGCCAGCGCCAGCAGGGAATAGAGCCCGGGGGCCAGATCCAGATAGCGCAGCAGTTTTGCCGATACCCAGCCGCCACCCAAGCCGACTGCGAGCCCCAGCCCGAACTGCAGGACGAAGCGCATCAACGTTTCCCAGACGCCACCGACCGCCCCGGTGAGCAGGTCGGCAAGCGTGATGGTGAGAAAGATCGCCATCGGGTCGTTGGTGCCGGATTCGATTTCGAGCGTGGCCCCCACTCGCTCGTTGAGATTGACGCCCTGCCCCTTGAGCATCGAAAACACCGCTGCCGCGTCGGTCGATCCGACGATCGCCCCGACCAGCAGACCTTCGACCGGCGTCAGATCGAGCAGCCACATGGCCAGCAGGCCGACGATGCCGCTGGTTAGAAACACTCCGATGGTCGCCAGCGACAGCGCCGGTTTGAGGCCCACCCGAAAGGTTCGCAAACGCGTGCGCAGGCCACCATCGAGCAGGATCATCGCCAGCGCCAGATGGCCGATCAGGAACGCCTGGGAGTAGTCGTCGAACTGTAGTCCCAGCACGCCCTCCTCACCCGCGAGCATGCCCAGGCCCAGGAAGAGAACGAGCAGCGGTACGCCGATCCGGGACGACACCCGGCTGGCCAGAATACTGAGGGCTATCAGCGCCCCACACACGAGAAACAGGCTATTGATCGAGTCCAAGTCTCAGCCATCGGTTATGAGTTGAGATGACCCAGTATGCCATGCAGACGTTGCCATGCGCGGCGAAAAATAGCAGGAAATTTAATCTTTTAGCCAATGCGGGTGATCGATTGTCCGATCCTTGGCGTTCTCCCCGTGCAGGGACAACAATAGCGCCAGCGCTCGCATCCCGGGGCGAAAGCGCGCGAGATCCGGCAGCGTCTGGAGACGGCCATAGGCCGCGACGAAGGCATCGCGCTGAGAGGCGTTTTCCAGAAGCAACTCGAGCAGGCACAGGTCGAGCTCCAGTGGCGCCCACACCAACGCTTCCCAGTCACTCCATAGCCAGTCCGTCGCGCCTTCCAGAAACTGATCGCTGCGAAGATCCGGCAGCGACCAGACGCTTTTCGAGGGCTGCGGCCAGCTCGGCATTTCCGGAATCCAGCGACGACCGGGATGCCCTTCGACGAACGCGCGAGCACGTTGGGGCCAGCTCGATAGCGGCCAGACGTCGGCGCTGGGATGGCCGAAGCCCGGCAGGGCTTCCCGATGGAGGATCGCGAGCTGCTCGCCGAGCCGGGTTGCCAACGCCACGCTCATCGGAGGGGAAACGGCATGACGCCAAGGCAGGCTCCAGAGCGGGATGCCCTGTAATCGGCCAAGAAACGTCATCGGCAATGGCGCCATCGGCAGGCGCGGTGGGAGCAGTCCCGGCACTTGGGTCAGCGCTTCGGCCGCCTGCCAGCGATCGAGGCCGAACAGCTGCTGAATCCCCCACCAGAACCCGTCGGTCGCCGGCGACCTTCGGGCCAGTTTGAGCAGCTGCGGGGAGAGCTCCTCGCTTCGCCACAGCCAGTTGGCGCTGTCCGGCCAACGCAGCGCAAGCGGCGTCAGCGATTTGCCGGTCAACACCGATACCCGTCGAGTCAGTTCGGCATCCGCTCGGATCGGGCGATCTCGGGTCGTCAATGGACTTCATCCTTGCGTCGGTTCGACTATCGCCGGTGGGCAGGCGGCGTCGGGCGGCGTACAATCCCGGGCACTGGATAGGGGTGCCCGCGCGACGGGCTGAGAGTGCGTTCATGCACAACCCTGGAACCTGAACCGGCTAGTACCGGCGGAGGAAATGCCAGCTGTTCTCGCATGACTTCGCCCGTTTCCCCCTGATGGGAGTTGTCATGTCACCGCCCGGACTCGTCCTCCGCCACGCTTCGCTGACTTTCGGCGATCGCCCGCTGTTTCAAGCGCTTCAGGCGCGATTCGACGCGGGCAGCTGGACTTGCCTGCTCGGTCGCAGCGGCAGTGGCAAAAGTTCTCTGCTGCGCATGATCGCCAGCCTGAGACTGCCTGACAACCACCATCTCGATCTCCAGACCAGTGACGGCATCCCGTTGGCAGGCCGTGTTGCCTGGATGGCCCAGCAGGACCTGCTCGTACCCTGGCAAAGAGTGGCGGGTAACGTCATGCTCAGCGCCCACTGGCAAGGACGACCCACTGCGGCTGATCGACGGCGCGCCGAGCATCTGCTGGCCCAGGTCGGTCTTGCCGACAAGGCCGATCGATGGCCTGACGAGCTCTCCGGCGGCCAGCGCCAGCGTATTGCTCTCGCCCGCACCCTGTTCGCGGACGCCAGCGTGGTTCTGATGGACGAGCCCTTCTCCGCCGTCGATGCCATCACCCGGCTCGAACTTCACGATCTGGCTAGCCGGCTTCTGGCCGACCGCACCGTGCTCATGGTGACACATGATCCGCTCGAGGCGCTGCGCCTGGCCGATAGAATCCTGATCCTGCAGGGAGAACCCGCACGCCTGGTATCGATTTCGGTTCCCCCGGGCGACCGGCCGCGCTCGCTCGACGACAGCGAGCTACAGCGTCGTCAGGCCGAACTGGTGACCCAGTTGCGAGAGACGGACGATGCCTGAACGCGCACTGCTGAAACGCTTGGTTCGGCCCTTGCTGGCGCTGGTCACGATCGTCGCCATTTGGCAGCTGGTGCTGACCCTGACCGGCGTACCACGCTACATTCTGCCTTCGCCCATGGCCGTTGGACGCGCCCTGATCGACCAGCGTGGTCTCCTTGCCCATCATGCCGGGATCACCGCCATCGAGATCGTCGCCGGACTGATCGGCGGTATCCTGCTGGGGCTGACGACAGCACTGGCACTGGCTCGATTCCGGGCATTGCGGCGCACGCTGCTGCCGCTACTGCTGATCAGCCAGGCCATTCCGCTGTTCGCGCTGGCACCGATTCTGATGCTGTGGCTCGGTTACGGGCTGGGCCCCAAGATTCTGATGGCCATGGTCATCATCTATTTTCCGGTCGCCTCCACCGGCTATGACGGCCTGCGACAGACACCGCAGGGCTGGCTGGACCTGGCCCAGACATTCGGATTGACCCGGCGCCAGCGGCTGTTGAAAGTCCAGCTGCCGGCCGCGCTGCCGTCGCTCGCTTCCGGCCTTCGCATGGCAGCGAGCGCGGCACCGATCGGCGCGGTCATCGGCGAATGGGTTGGCTCCAGCCAGGGCCTGGGCTATCTGATGCTCAATGCCAATGCCCGATTGCAGATCGACCTGATGTTTGCCGCCCTCGTCGTGCTGGTGGCGTTTGCCGTACTGCTCTACTTCGGCGTCGATGCCGCGCTGAGACTGGCAATGCCCTGGCACCATGACCGTGTGGAATCCGAACCCTGAAGCATTCCACGACCGCTCTTTTCGCAAGCTACCGCCTCATCCATGCAGGCTTGATGATTTCATCGAAACAACAGGGGAACTCCCGATGACAACCCAACGTTCAACATCTTGGCGCCGCGGTCTGGCGATGAGTCTGGCACTGCTTGCCCTGACTCTGGCGATGCCGGCCCTGGCGCAGGAAGCCGACGACGATCTGGCGCCGCAGATGATTCCGCTGAGCGTCATGCTCGACTGGTACGTCAATCCGGTTCACGCCCCGATCATCATCGCCAAGCAGCGCGGGCTTTTCGAGAAGCGCGGTCTGGATGTCGACATTCAGGCGCCGGCAGACCCCAGCGTTCCGCCCAAGCTTGTCGCCGCCGGCCGAATCGACCTGGCGGTCAGCTATCAACCCCAGTTGCACCTGCAGGTCGATCAGGGTCTGCCCATCGTGCGTGTGGGCACGCTGATCGCGACGCCCTTGAACGCCCTGCTGGTACGAGCGGACAGCGGCATCGAGGATATCTCCCAGCTCAAGGGCAAGAAAATCGGGTATTCGGTCGGTGGCGTCGAGGAAGTGCTGCTGTCGGCCATGCTCGAGCATAACGGCCTGAGCCTGGACGATGTCGAGATGGTCAACGTCAACTTTTCGCTGACACCGGCTCTGATCAGCGAAAAAGTCGACGGCGTGACCGGCGCGTTTCGTAACTTCGAGCCAGCGCAGATGAAGCAGGAAGGCGTCGAGGGCAAGGCGTTCTATATCGAGGAACAGGGCGTTCCCAGCTACGACGAACTGATCTTTGTCGCCAATCGCGAGACGCTCGATGAGCACCGCGACGCCGACCGGCGCTTCATGGATGCCATTGGTGAAGCAACGTCCTGGATCATCAACCACCCGGACGACGCGTGGCAGAGTTTCATCGCCTACGACCCCTCGCTGGATACGCCCCTGAACGCCGCAGCGTGGAAGGCTACCCTGCCGCGCTTCGCCCTGCGTCCCGCGGCACTGGATTCCAAACGCTACCGCGAATTCGAAGCCTTTCTGCTCGAGCGCGGCCAGATCAAAGCGCAAAGCACGATCTCTCGTCTGGCGGTCGATCTCAACGCGCCGTAGAGGAAAATCGACTAGATTGATGATATGACTTCAAGATCATCATGTTACGACGTATTGCAATACGACCTGCTGCACTACGATCCGCAGCAGGATCCGATCCAGGCGCTGCCCAGCACGAACGTCGATGCACTGGGCGCGCTGCCCGCACGCCCGGGCGTCTATGTCTTTTTCGGTCACAACGAACTGCCGCTTTACGTCGGCAAAAGCGTCAATATTCGCAGCCGCGTCCGCAGTCATGTCCAGCAGCCGGTTTCCAGGCGACACGCTCAGATGGTAGCGCAGACCCGACGCATCGCGTGGCTGCGAACCAGCGGCGATCTAGGCGCCCAGCTGCTGGAAGCGGACCTGATCAAACGCTGGATGCCGCTCTACAACCGTCAGTTGCGCAAGCGCGTGCGGATGGTGAGCTGGAACTGGCCAGACGGCGACGACCGACCGACACTCACCGACGGCCAATGGATCGTAACGGCGCGGACGCAGTTCTTCGGGCTGTTTCGCAATCGCCGCGACGCCCAGATGACGTTGCGTGATATCGCCACGGACGAATCGCTCTGCCTGCGGGTTCTGGGACTGGAGGCCGGTAGCGGTCGCTGTTTCGGCTACCAGATCGGGCGCTGCCGAGGCGCTTGCTGTGGCGCTGAGAGCCTGGAGGCTCACGCCCAGCGAGCGCGTGAGGCGATGGAAAGACTGCGTATCGAAAACTGGCCATGGCCGGGGCGCGTCGCCTTTCGAGAAAGCAACCAGCATGGCGAGATCGGTCTGCATATCGTCGATCACTGGCACTACCTGGGTAGCGTCGAACGGCTAGACGACCTGCATGCGCTGCCCGATACGCGCGGTTTCGATATCGATACCTATCGCATTCTCAACCGCTTTATCTCGACGCCGAGCCCAGCCATCGAACCGATTCCGATCGATGGCGAAATTGACCTGATATGAGACCGAATTGAAACGCCCCCGTCCTGACCTGATTGCTGCGCTGTCAGGATGCGGCGAGGAAGCGGTTCACCGCATCCCGAAACGCTTCCGGCTGTTCGGCGTGCAGCCAGTGCCCGGCGCCATCCAGCGTCTGCCATTCGGCATTGGGCAGGACCGCATCGACAGACTCGCGATACCGATCCGGAACATAGTGCGAGGCGCCTCCCCGGATCAATAATGTCGCGCCTTCGAATGGCCGATCGCCGTCGGGTGGAGCAATGATCGCCTCGTACCCCGCGCTGATTTCGTCGAGACCGACTCGCCAGTACATGATCCCGTCGTCACCGCGGAGCAGATTGGTGGCCAGAAACTGGCGCGTGGCCGCGTCATCGACTTCTTCCTGCATCAGCGCTGCGGCGTCGCGGCGCGATGTCGGCCTTCCCGCCTCGACCCGGCGCATTGCCGCAAATATGTCATCGTGGCCGTGGTCGTAGGCAACCGGCGCGACGTCGGCAACGATCAGGTGAGCCACCCGCGCTGGATGCAAGCGGGCCAGGGTCATCGCGACCTTGCCGCCCATCGAGTGGCCCAGCAGGTCGAATCGTTTGACCTCGAGCTCGTCCAGCAGCGCGACGACATCGGCCGCCATCGCAGCATATTGCATCCCGTCGGCATGCGGCGAACGGCCATGGTTGCGCAGATCGACGGCAATCACCCGACGCTCGTCCTGCCACTGCTTGATGTGGGAACGCCAGTTGTCGGCGCTACCGAACAGTCCGTGAAGTATGACCAGCGGTAGCGTCGCGTCGCCGTTCTCCGGCACGCCCGTATCGATACAGTAAAGTTGCACGTCATCCCTCCTGAAAGCCGGTTCGGCAACCCTGGCAGCCGCCGTTGCAAGTTGCAGGATAACAAAATGCCGCCGGGGGTTACCCCTGCTGGCGCGACGCCCCCGGCAGATTGACCTGGTCTCGTTGCGTCAACAGGCGCCGACCGAGGTAGGCCAGCAGCACGCCGTACAGTGGCAGGAAAAAGATCAGACTGATCGACAGCTTCACGGCGTAATCGAACCAGGCGATCTCCACCCAATGTTCACGCATGAACGGATCGGGACCCTGCCAGAAGGCGATGGCAAAGAACGCGAAGGTATCCGCCAGGTTGCCGATGATCGTGGATAAGGTCGGCGCGACCCACCAGGCACGAAGCCGACGCATGCGGTCGAACACATGGATGTCGAGCAGTTGCCCCAGCACGTAAGCCATGAAACTGGCCAACGCGATGCGTCCGACGAACAGATTCCACTGGGCCAGGGCCTCGAAACCCTGAAACCGTCCCTGCTGGAACAGCACCGATACCGCATAGGAAATCAGCAAAGCCGGCACCATGACGCCGGCAATGATTCGTCTCGCCGATGACTTGCCGAACAGACGAACCGTCAAATCGGTAGCGAGGAAAATGAACGGGAAACTGAAAGCGCCCCAGGTGGTGTGCAGCCCCCACAGCGTGAATGGCAACTGAACCAGATAGTTGCTGGCGGTGATCACCATCACGTGAAAGCTGACCAGCCAAAGTAACGCAAGTCGGAGCTGGTGGTTATCGAGTCTCAACATGGGAAGCCTTTTTCGTTTGCCGGGCTTTCGGTCACGGGCGTTCTGGCGTAACGAACGACCGTCAACGGAAGCTTACCGGGCGCCGGTGCGAATGAAGCGGCGGTGCCGGGCCGAGGGGTTAGGGAACCCTCTGGGATGACGGATAGCTTGCAGCACGCTGCAGCGGGCGCGAATTATAGGGATCCCGACCCAGGATCGCCAGTACAACGCTCAAGATACATCGGAAAAGTATTGTAACTCTAAGTTACAATAAGCTAATATCAGCATACCCTGAACAGTGGGTTCAGTACGGGCAATCTGCCCAACGCGCCTGCGGAATTTTACGATGATGACAACGGTTACCCCGCTTAGCGACCACCAGATCGGTCCCGCTACCGCCACCCTCAAGGCCATCGCCAACGAGAGCCGGTTGCGTATTCTCTGCCTGCTGATGCAGGGTGAACATTCGGTTACCCAGATCAATAGGGAGATGACGCTGAGCCAGTCAGCGTTATCGCAGCACCTTGCCGTACTTCGGCAGGAACAGCTGGTGGCGACCCGCCGTAGCTCCCAGGTAATTTATTACTCGCTGAATGGCAACGTGGCCGAGCGCCTGATCCAGACGCTCGGTGAGCTGGATATCGCCTGAGCCGGATCCCGGAAAGCGGTTATCGGCGCTGCCAGCGAAGGTCCTCGACCCGCTGCAGCAGGCGATCGATACTCCTTTCCAGGCCGCTCTCCATGCTCTTGCTCAACTTGCCCATCAGGCCGGAACGCGACGCCAGCGATACGTTCAGCACCCGTGCCTGGTGCCGCTGTTTTTCCAGCAGATAGGCATCACTGGTGCCCACGGCATCGATCAACCCGGCCTCCAGCGCCTCGCTGCCGTACCAGATTTCGCCGGTCGCGACCTTGTCGACGTCCAATGCGGGCCGCCGTTCGGCCACATAACGCTTGAAGAGATCGTGCGTGGATTCCAGATCCTCGAGAAACTTGGCCCGCCCCTCTTCGCTGTTTTCTCCCAGCACCGTCAAGGTGCGCTTGTAACGGCCCGCCGTCAGCAGCTCGACATCGACATCATGCTTCTTGAGCAGGCGATGGACATTGGGTATCTGCGCCACTACGCCGATCGAACCGATGACCGCGAACGGCGCGGCAATCAGATGACTGGCACAGCACGCCATCATGTAGCCGCCGCTTGCCGCAACCTTGTCGACGCAAACGGTCAAACGCGCGCCGGCATCGCGAAGGCGATCCAGCTGCGCGGCCGCGAAACCATAGCTATGGACCAGGCCGCCACCTGACTGCAGGCGCAGCACGATTTCGTCACCACGCTGAATCTCTTCCAGCAGCAGCGATATCAGCTCGGCCAGAGCCGGGGTTCCGGAGGCCTTCAAGTCGCCGTCGAAATCGAGTACCCAGACCCGCTCGGCGTCGCGCTCCGCGTCACGCTTGGTGGCCAGTTTGGCGGATTTTCGCAACTGCTTGGCGAACCGACGACGGCCCGCCTTGGGTACTGCGGCGAGGCGCAGTTGACGCTGCCGGCGTTGAAACCGCTCATCCAGCTCGACGACCTTGAGCGTGGCACCGCCACCGCCCTGCCCCTTGTGCCGACCACGGGCGATCAGCATCAGAATCACGCCGATGGCGATCACCAGCGTCGCCGTCTTGGCGAGAAATAGACCGTAGTCGGCCAACCATTCGATCACGTCATGCTCCTTGTTCAAGGCATTCGTTCTGTCCGGGCATACCCCGGGTTCGATGAATTCGCGGGACCTGGGAGAGTGTGTCGCGCTCTGCGCGCGTCGGAATGAACCAAAACCCCCGCCTTTGCCCCTTGCATGGGGATAGCGGCAATGATTTGCTTGGCGTTTCTGTCACGGGAGACATCATCATGGATGACGATCAACTCATCGCCAAACTCCGCGCCCGATTCGATGCCGAGGCCGCCGAGAACGTTTCGGCCATTTATCAATTCGATCTCGACGATGTCGAGGACTATCACATGACTATCGATCATGGCTCGCTCGACATCCAGCCGGGCCGTCACCCGGATCCCAGCGTCACCATTTCCAGCGACACCACGACGCTGATGGCCCTGGTGAAGAAAGAGCTCAACGCGATGCAGGCACTGCTGACAGGTAAAGTGAAGGTCAAGGGAGATATCGGGCTTGCCAGTCGGCTCCCCAAACTCTTCTCCAGATCCTCTCCGTGACCCATACGCTCAGCGGATCGCAACCGCGCCACGATGAGTCTCGATCAATTGCCGCGAAATCGAGTAGGCCGGGGGTAGTTGGGGCATTTTTTCCGGTGTGAACCACGCGGCATCGACGATCTCCTCGCCATCGATGCGGATTCGCCGACTAGCCGCTTCAGCGAAGAAGCCCATCATCAGCGAATGCGGGAAAGGCCAGGACTGACTCTTGAAGAAGCTGACCCGCCCCACGTCGACACCGACCTCCTCCATGACTTCCCGCCGGACCGCCGCCTCCACGGCCTCTCCGGGTTCGATGAATCCGGCCAGCGTGGAGTAGCGCTGCGGCGGAAATCGCGGGCTGCGTGCCAGCAGCATATCCCGGCCATGGGTCACGAGGGTGATGATACATGGCGAAATGCGCGGATAGTTTCGCAGTCCGCAGTTGTCGCAATGCATGGCGAACTCGTGCGATAGCCGCTTCGCGGCGTGGCCACAGCGTCCGCAAAAACGATGGTCCCGTTGCCAGTGCGTTACCTGGAGAGCCGTCGCCAGCAGTTCGCTTTGCGCGGCGGATAGCTGCGCCAACCAGTCGCGAAAGGCGGGCCACTCTTCGCCATCCTCCTCGACCACGACGGCGACCGGCTCACCCTGCCAATACCCCAGGCGCAGTGCTTGCCCGGGCCACCGCTCCCGGTAGACGAGCATGTCATCGGTCTCCCCCGGCGCCACGCCGCTTGCGTTCATACGTAGCAACCAGCCACCGACGACGTCCATCGGCGGTATTTCGCGCTGTAGCATCAGTGCTGGGTCCCCGGCGTTTTCAGCGTGTCCCAATGGCATTGGCCTGCCGACTGTCTGATCTGTTCGAGACGCTGCTGATGGGCCTCCCACTCGGCATCGCTGGGCTTGAGCACCGTCAGCGGCAGGCCGGTTCGCTCGATCCGGCGCAACCCGCTGGCTCCGCCCGATTCGCGGCTGTCGCCAGTATCACTGCCGGCCAGCGACAATGCGGTCTGCCCGCCGGTCATGGCGAGATAGACTTCCGCCAGGATTTCCGAGTCCAGCAGCGCCCCGTGGAGCACGCGCTGGCCATTATCGATGTCGTAGCGCTTGCACAGCGCGTCCAGGCTATTGCGCTGCCCCGGGTGCATTTTCCGCGCCATTTTCAGCGTATCCAGTACGCTGCAGTGCTCGGCTACCGGTCCCAGCACGGGCTCGCCCCGCGCTGCCTTCAGCAGCTTGAATTCGTGATCGAAGAAGCCGACATCGAACGGGGCATTGTGAATGACTAGCTGCGCGCCGCGCATGAACTCCCAGAGCCCATCGGCGATTTCGGCGAAAACCGGCTCGTTGGCAACCCGTTCG
The DNA here is from genome assembly GCF_001937195.1 of Salinicola socius. Taxonomy (GTDB): domain Bacteria; phylum Pseudomonadota; class Gammaproteobacteria; order Pseudomonadales; family Halomonadaceae; genus Salinicola; species Salinicola socius. The sequence continues at coordinate 129,413 of NZ_MSDO01000003.1, forward strand.
TTGGTGATACCGTGGATCCCGATGGCTTCCGCCTCGATGTCCCGCTCCGGGTTGACGTACTGATGGTAAGTGCGCCCGGTGAAGCGGCGATTGACCAGTTCAATACCGCCGATCTCGATGATGCGATGGCCTTCTCGCGGGTCGATACCGGTGGTTTCCGTATCCATGACGATTTGGCGCATACGTTATCCTCGCTTGTGCCTGGCGACAGTCGTTTGTGTTGCTGACGAGGCGGGGCTCGCCCTCGATGATCGAGTCACTGCGCCGACGACCGCCGTTTGGCGATGACTTCATCGATCGCCTCGTTGACCAGGCGATCGGCGGCCTCGTTCCCCTCATGGCCGCTATGCCCCTTGACCCAATGCCACTCGACGATGTGGCGCTCGGTTTCGGCAAGCAGCTCTCGCCACAGTTCCGCATTCTTGACCGGCTGCTTGGCGGCCGTCTTCCAGCCGCGCTTCTGCCAGCCATGTATCCATTCGGTGATGCCCTTGCGGACGTACTGAGAGTCGGTCCACAGCGACACCCGGCAGGCGCGATCCAGCGCGCGCAGCGCCTGAATCGCGGCCATCAGTTCCATGCGGTTGTTGGTGGTTTCAACCTCGCCGCCTTTCAACGGCTTTTCATGTCGGCCGGAGACCAGTAGTGCGCCCCATCCGCCGGGGCCGGGGTTGCCGCGGCAACCGCCATCGGTATAGATGGTCACGGCGGGCATCGTCGACGATTCGGAATTCGGAGCTGGCAAGACGTTAACTCTCTTCGATGTAAATGGCCTGAGCTTTCAAGCGGGATTGGTTTCACAGCGAACCTGGGTTTGCAGCGGACACTGATTGTCAGACCGCGCTTGATACCGGCCGGTTTACGGCATCAGGCGGATATCAACTTCAGGCAATCGACCGAGGAGATCGGGCGCGCGCAACGGAGCGACGTTCGCCGTGGTCCGGCTCTGTCGCAGGCCGCGACTCACCTTTCAGCGTATCGACCGAGATTGCCGAGTCTTCGACCGCCACTAGGCCGACAGCGCTGACCGGTCTGCGATTCGACTCGTCCCGACCGCGATGGCTGGCCGGCGCGGTCTCCTTTGCCAGTCCCAGCCAGGCGCCGGACTTGTTACCACCGAGAACCGGATCGCGCAACTTGATGGGCTGAACGGGGATGCTGCGTCGACGCGCCACCAGCAGGTAGGCCGAGGCCAGCGGCACGTTGTAGCGACGTCCCAGCGTCTCCAGGCGATCGCTGCCCATCTCGCGGCCCGGCAGCCGGAAGCCGCAGTAGTCTACCCGCTCGATCTCGAAGTCGACAAACGCCAGCCAGTCGCGCAGCCGACCGGGCGTTCGCCACGGATGCCGCCAGGGCATCGGTCGTTCGCGTCGGCGAACGCCAGCCGGTCCGAAAGGATGCCAACCGAACACCAGCAGACGGCCATCGGGGCGTGTCACGCGAACGGCTTCCTGCAGCACATGGTGTGGTCGATCCACGGCTTCCAGTAGATGATGCAGCAGTACCAGGTCGACGCTGTCGTCGGCGAGGGGAAGGCTGTCAGGCAGACAGACCAGACTGTTGCGGGTGCGAGCGAGCTCCTCGGAGGGTGCCCAGTCCAGCGCATGGCGGATCGGACACATATCGCTCATCAGCGGCGCCATGCCCAGTTGCAGACTCAGGATGCCGCGGTGCTGTTCGCAGTGCGGGCCCAGGCACGCACGCTCCGCCCGCCACAGCGCCACTCCGGGTGATGACTCCCAGAACTGGCGACCCTCGCGGACAGCTGCCTGCAGGGTTGGATCGGGTGGCGAGATTGACACGGACGGCTTTACTCCCCAAGGTTAGCGCTTTTTTACAGTGGTTCGACTCTGACGGTCAGTGGTTCGATTCTGAACCCGCGGCGAAAAGGCGGCCCCTTGCGGGAACCCGCGCGCGCCACATCGGTCAGACCGACATCCGAACCCTGACGTTCGAACCTGCCGGAGAAGGATGCCACATGTTGACGGTGAAACCGATTCCCGCGTTCCAGGACAACTATATATGGCTGCTGCAACAGGACAACCAGGACCGCGTTGTTGTCGTCGATCCCGGTGACGCCAAGCCCGTCATTGCCTGGCTGGAACAGCAAGATCTGACGCTCGATACCATTCTCGTCACCCATCACCATCAGGATCATACGGGCGGTCTGCGCGAACTGATCGAACGCTATTCCCCTGAGGTCTACGGCCCCGCCAATGACGCCATTCCCGGTATTCGCCATCACGTCGGCGAGGGCGATGAATGTCGCGTTCTGGGGCGTCACTTCGAAGTCCATGCCGTTCCCGGCCATACCCTCGATCATATCGCCTTCTACGCTCCCGGCACACCGGGACTGCTGTTCGCCGGTGACACGCTCTTCTCTGGCGGCTGTGGCCGGCTGTTCGAAGGGACTCCCGCGCAGATGCGCGAGTCGCTGACAAAACTCGACGCCCTGCCGGACGACACGCTGGTATTCGCCGCGCACGAATATACGCTGGCCAACCTTGCCTTCGCCGCGGCGGCCGAGCCCGACAACGCCGCTCGCGATGCCTATCGCGCCGAATGCCAGACGGCACGCGATCTGGATCGGCCGACGCTACCGACCACGCTGGGACGCGAGCGCCAGATCAATCCGTTCCTGCGCATCGACGAACCCAGTCTGCTGACAACTTTACGTCAGCAGGGACCTGCCGATAACAGTCTGGAGGCTTTCACCACGCTACGTGCGTGGAAAGATCGCTTCTAACATCATGGCGAGAGACGACGTGACTCGCTGCCGGCCCGCACGCCACTCCGGCAGCGCCATCAAGGATTTACGACGCATGAATTCCCGATCGAAGTGCTGCCATGTCTTTGTGGGCATTGCCGGCGGCCTTCTACTTTCCGCCCTTCCCGTGACCGCCACGGCGGCGGATGCCGTGGGCAGCGCTCCACAACGTACGTTCTGGTCATCACTGGCGCTCCAGGAGCGGCACGCCCCCGACGCCTGGACTCGTCTGCGTCAAGGGCTGCGACTCTCTCACGAGACGGACAATCCACGCGTTGCCAAGTGGCTGGAGTGGTATCGCGAGCATCCCCGACACGTCGAGCGAGTGGCGGCCCAGGCAAAACCCTGGCTGCGCTGGGTCACTCTGCAGCTGGAATCTCACCATCTGCCCAGCGAGATCGCGCTGCTGCCGTTCATCGAGAGCGGCTACGATCCGACGGCCACCAACCCCGGAGGCGCGGCGGGTCTCTGGCAATTCATGCCCGGCACCGGCGATGCCATGGGTCTCTCGCGCACGGCCTGGTACGACGGCCGCCACGATGTCGTTGCCGCCACTAAAGCCGCCATGGACTATATCCGACAGCAGGCCGATCGCTGGTATGACGGCGATCTGCTGTTGGGGCTGGCCGCATACAACGCAGGCGCCGGCACAGTGAACGCCGCCCGGAACGCCGCAGCCAATCGCGGCGATCCGATCGATTACTGGCATCTACGCCTGCCTGCCGAGACCATGGCCTACATTCCGCGTCTGCTGGCACTATCGGAAGTGATTGCAAAGCCGGAACAGTATGGCGTGGTGCTGCCCTCGATTCCCGACAAGACCCAGTTTGCCCAGGTCGCGACCGACGGCCCGCTGACGCTATCGCTGGCGGCCAATCTCGCAGGTGTCGATCCGCAGACGCTGCGCAAGCTGAATCCGGGCTTCAAACGGGCGTCGACTCGTCCTCGCGACGATGCCACCATCCTGGTGCCGGTGGCGGCGAAGCAGCGGTTCCTCGCCAATCTGGCGACGCTACCCGCCACCGAGCGCACGGTGCTCAATCGCTATGTCGTCCGAAAAGGGGATACCCTGTCGGCGATCGCCGCACGCTTTGGCGCCAGCGTCGGCGAGATCCGTCGCGAAAACGGTATCCACGGCAGCAAGATCCGCATCGGACAAACGCTGGCCGTCCCGGCCACGGCGCTGGCACAGAACGCGCAGTAGATATCGCTTTGATGTCGCGACGATTGCCAGTAAAACGGGTTCCATTGCGGAGATTCCCGGTGCTGCGATGATGGCCGATGTGCTGGTTACCGCTACTGCGTTCCACACTTTTCAGCGTCCACACTGGCGCCCGTACCCAGAGAAGGATGTCGACGATGGCTGGATTCCGATGGCTCGTGGCCGCTGCCACGCTGGCGCTGGCCATCCCGCTGTCTGCCTCTGCCAACGCCCCGCAGCACAATGCCGGGGAGGCGGGAGATAGGAAAGTCGACCGCGTGGCGACCGTGCATGCCATCGCGCTCTATGACGATCCGGCGCTCCCCGCCAACTTCGATCATCTGCCCTACGCCAATCCTGCCGCCCCCAAAGGCGGTACGTTGCGTCGCGCTGCCAACGGTAGCTTCGACTCCACCAACCCGTTCATCATCCAGGGGACGCCCGCCGACGGTCTCAACCAGATCTACGATACGCTGATGGAAGCCAGCGCCGATGAGCCTTTCACCATGTACGGGCTGCTGGCTGGCGGCATCCGACTCGATCCCGATCGTCACTGGATGGAAGTCGATATCCGACCGGAAGCGCGTTTCCACGACGGCACGCCGGTCACCGCAAAAGATGTCGTATTCAGCTTTCGCCTGCTGCGAGACAAGGGATCGCCCTTCTATCGCGCCTATTACGCCAGCGTCGAATCGGTCTCGGCTCTCGGCGAGCGCACCGTGCGGTTCGTGTTCTCCAACAATCAATCGCGGGAACTCCCGCTGATCCTGGGTCAATTGCCGGTATTGCCGGAACACTACTGGCGAAACCGGGACTTCACCAAGCCGACGCTCGACAAGCTCATGGGTTCCGGCCCCTACGAAATCGCCGAGGTCGATCCCGGCCGACGCATCGTCTATCGCCGGGTCGATGATTACTGGGGCCGAGATCTGCCGCTCAATCGCGGACGCTACAACATCGACCGGCTGGTCTACGACTACTTCCGCGATCAGTCGGTGGCATTGGAGGCATTCCTTGCCGGCGCGCTGGACATGCGCGTCGAAAGCAGTGCCAAGAACTGGGCCACGGCCTACGACACGCCGGCCGTCGACGACGGAGCGATCCAGCAGGTGATCGTCCCCGACGGTCAGCCAGCGGGGATGCAGGGCTACGTGTTCAACACCCGTCGCGACAAGCTGTCGGATCCCAAGGTTCGCCGCGCGCTCGGCCTGGTATTCGACTTCGACTGGATCAACCAGCACCTGTTCTACGGCGCCTATCAACGTACCGAGAGTTTCTTCCAGAACTCGGAGATGGCTGCGCAAGGTCTGCCCGGTAAAGAAGAGCTGAAGCTGCTCTCGCCCTACCGCGACCGACTACCGGCCGCCGTATTCGACCAGCAGCTTCCCATACCGCACCCGCAAGCCCTGCGTCCGAGACTGCGCGAGGCACTGAATCTGCTGCGCGAGGCCGGTTACGACGTGCGGGACGGGACGTTGGTGAATCTCGAGACCGGCCAGCCGTTCACCCTGGAATTCCTGCTCTACGACAGTCAGTGGGAACGCATCACCCAGCCGTTCGCGCGCAATCTCGAGCGGCTCGGCATCCAGAGCAAGATTCGCGTGGTCGACGTCAACCAGTACCTCGATCGCCTCCGCCGATTCCAGTTCGACATGATCGTCGGCAGCTATCCTCAGTCGGCCAACCCTGGCAACGAGCAGCGGGACTTCTGGACCAGCGAGTACGCCGACGTGCCGCAGAGCCGCAACCTGGCGGGCGTCAACGATCCCGTCGTCGACGCCCTGGTCGACGACTTGATCCAGGCCGACAGCCGGAGCACGCTGGACACGGCCTCCCGAGCCCTCGATCGGGTGCTGCGCTGGGGCTTCTACGTCGTCCCGCAGTGGAATTTCGACGGAACTCGTGTCGCCGTCTGGGACAAGTTCGGCTACCCTCGCCCATTCCCGAGCTATACGCCCGACTTCACGGTGTGGTGGGTCGATGCCGATCGGGCCCGGGCGATCACCGCGCGCCAGCGCGGCCAGGAGTGATTGACGATCATGGCCAGCTATATCGTTCGCCGTCTGTTGCTGATGATCCCGACCCTGTTGGGCATCCTGCTGCTCAACTTCATCATCGTGCAGGCCGCACCCGGCGGCCCGATCGATCAGATGATGGCCCGCTTCGAGGGGCTGAACAGCAATGCCAGCACCGGTCTGGAAAGTGGCGGTGGTGACGGCAATAGCGGTGGCAACACAGGCGGCAGCTCGCAGCGTTTCAGCGGCGCCAACGAAGAGCTGCGCCAGGCGCTGACCGAGGAGTACGGCTTCGACAGGCCAGCCTGGGAACGTTTCGGGCTGATGCTCAAGGACTACGCCACGTTCGATCTGGGCGACAGTCTGTTCCGCGGCCAGCCGGTCATCGATCTGGTACTGGATCGGCTGCCGGTGTCGATCTCGCTGGGGCTGTGGACCACGCTGCTGGTCTATCTCATTTCGATTCCGCTGGGCATTCGCAAGGCGCTACGCCATGGCAGCGCTTTCGACGTCTGGTCGTCGGGCGCGGTGGTGATCGGCTACGCGATTCCCGGCTTCCTGTTCGCCATCCTGCTGATCGTGGTGTTCGCCGGCGGCAGCTACTGGAACTGGTTCCCGCTGCGCGGGCTGACGTCGTCCAACTTCAACGAACTGTCGCTGCTCGGCAAGATCCAGGACTATTTCTGGCATATCACGCTGCCGGTCCTCGCCTCGGCCATCGGCAGTTTCGCCACGTTGACCATGCTCACCAAGAACAGTTTCCTCGACGAAATCCACAAGCAGTACGTGCTGACGGCAAGAGCCAAGGGCGCCTCGGAACGCCGCGTGCTGTACGGCCACGTCTTCCGCAACGCCATGCTGATCATCATCGCCGGAATGCCGGCGGCGCTGATCGGCATCCTGTTCACCGGCTCGCTGCTGATCGAGGTGATCTTCTCCCTCAACGGCCTGGGTCTGCTGGGATTCGAGGCCGTGATGCAGCGCGACTATCCACTGATCTTCGGCACGCTCTATCTCTACACGCTGATCGGGTTGGTACTCAAGCTGGTCTCGGATCTGACCTACGTCTGGGTCGACCCTCGCATCGATTTCGGCACCCGGGAGTCCTGATGACATCGAGCCACCGTAGGCGATTGTCGCCAATCACTCAGCGCCGTCTCGAGGTCTTCCGCGCCAATCGTCGCGCCGTCTGGTCGCTGTGGATCTTCGGCCTGCTGTTCATCGTCAGCCTGGGTGCCGAGCTGGTCGCCAACGACAAGCCGATCGTGATGCAGTACGACGGCCACTGGTACGTGCCGCTGCTGGTGGACTATCCCGAGACCGAATTCGACGGTTTCCTGCCAACGACGACGGACTATCGCGATCCCGTGGTTTTCGAGCAGATCGCCAGCAACGGCTGGATGCTGTGGCCACCGGTGCCGTTTTCCTACCAGACGCTCGATCGCGACGTGCGCGGCCCGGTGCCCTCGCCGCCCGGCAGCCGCCACTGGCTGGGAACCGATGATCAGGGCCGTGACGTGTTTGCCCGCGTCCTCTACGGTTTTCGACTGTCGGTGGCCTTCGCCCTCGCGCTCACCATCGGCTCGATTTTTCTGGGCGTCGTGATCGGCGGCGTGCAGGGTTATTTCGGCGGCAAGATCGACCTGATCGGCCAACGTCTGATCGAGATCTGGTCAGGATTGCCGGTGCTGTTCCTGCTGATCATTCTCGCCAGCCTGGTCGAGCCCAACATCTGGTGGCTGCTGGGCATCATGCTGCTGTTTTCCTGGCTGGGCCTGGTGGACATCGTTCGTGCGGAATTTCTGCGCGCCCGCAATCTGGAATATGTCAGAGCCGCTCGCGCCATGGGCCTGCCCTCGCGCCTGATCATGCGTCGGCACGTACTGCCCAATGCGATGGTCGCGACGCTGACGTTCATCCCGTTTCTCTTCACCGGCGCGATCACCACCCTGACCGCACTGGACTTTCTAGGGTTCGGGCTGCCGCCGGGTTCGCCGTCATTGGGCGAGCTGGTCGCCCAGGGCAAGAACAATCTTCAGGCGCCGTGGCTCGGGGTGACTGCGTTCCTCACCCTGAGCGTGATGTTGTCGCTGCTGGTATTCATCGGGGAAGGTCTGCGTGATGCTTTCGATCCGCGCCACATTCCCACTTCGACTCAGATCAAGCGCGCCGGGAGTCCAACTGGGCGCCCATCCGATAGCCCGCGCCAGGAAAGCCTGCCATGAGCGACAAGCGACTGTTCGAACTGCGTCAGCTGACTATCCGCTTCGGTGCCCACACGGCGGTCAATTCACTGGATCTGCATGTCGATCGCGGAGAGACGGTGGCCATGGTCGGGGAATCCGGGTCGGGCAAGTCGGTCAGCGCGTTGGGAGCGCTGGGCTTGCTGCCGGCAGGCACCGAAATCCAGGGCGAGCGGCGTTTCGACGGGCGTGATCTCGATACGCTCTCGGCTCGCCAATGGAACGCGCTACGCGGCGGTGAGATCGGCTTCATCTTCCAGGAGCCGATGACGTCGCTCAACCCGTTGCACAGCGTTGGCAAACAGTTGGGGGAAACCCTGCGTCTGCATCAAGGGCTCCGAGGCGAAGCCGCCAAACGCCGCATTAGAGAGCTACTGGCTCAGGTCAAGCTGCCCAGAGTCGATGAACTGATGTCGTCCTGGCCCCATCAGCTCTCCGGCGGACAGCGCCAGCGGGTGATGATCGCGATGGCGATCGCCAACGATCCACAATTGCTGATCGCCGATGAACCCACCACGGCGCTGGATGTGACGGTTCAGCGGGACATTCTGGCACTTCTGGGCGATCTGCGTGATCGCTACGCCATGGGCCTGCTGCTGATCAGCCACGATCTCAATCTGGTGCGTCGTCATGCCGACCGCGTCGTCGTCATGCGTCATGGCGAACATGTGGAGTCCGGCCCCACACCGACCGTCTTCGACTCGCCGCAGGCGACCTATACCCGTCAGCTGATCGATGCCGTACCCGACGGACGGCCCGTTCCGCTGCAAGATGACGCCAAGCCACTGCTGAAGGCAAACCAGCTCAGCGTCACCTTCCCTCGGCCCAAGCCCTTCCTGCGCCCCCGGCCGCCCGCCTTCGTCGCGGTCGAACCGCTGTCGTTGCAACTGCGTCAGGGAGAGACGCTAGGCGTGGTGGGTGAATCCGGCTCCGGCAAGACCACCCTGGCATCGGCGCTGATTCGGCTGCTGCCGGCCAGCGGCGAGATCCATTTCGCCGACCAACGTCTCGACTTACTGAGCGGCGATGCGCTGAGACGACAGCGGCGCGGCTTCCAGATTGTGTTTCAGGATCCCTACGGTTCGCTGTCACCGCGAATGCCGGTGGCCGATATCATCAGCGAGGGCCTGCGCTTCCACCATCCCGAGCTCGAGGAAGCGGCCGTGGCCGAGCGTATTGCCGAAGCGCTCCGGGACGTCGACCTGCCGCCGGATTGCGGCCGCCGCTACCCGCATGAATTCTCCGGTGGCCAGCGCCAGCGCATCGCCATCGCACGCGCCCTGATTCTCAAGCCGAGACTGCTGGTGCTCGACGAACCCACGTCGGCACTCGATCGCACGGTGCAGAAACAGTTGATCGAGCTGCTGCGCAACGTTCAGACCAGGCACGGCCTCAGCTACCTGTTCATCAGTCACGATCTGGCCGTCGTTCGAGCGATGGCGCACCGGATGCTGGTGTTGAAAGATGGCAAGGTCGTCGAACAGGGAGAGTGTGAAGCGCTGCTGGAAGCGCCTCGATCGCCTTATACCCAAGCATTGATCGAGGCTTCTGCGCTCTCGTGACAATCAAGAAGGTGTCTTTGTTCGATATCATAAGATAACGGTATAAATTTTTCCCCACCCAACTTCTTTCAGACGCCTATCTTCTACGGCTCAGAACGCGGCGATCTCTTCCGGGCGCAGATAGCGGCACTCGCCGGGCTCGAGATCCGGATCGAGTTCCAGCGGACCAATGGCCTCGCGATGCAATGCCTCGACCGTATGCCCCACTGCCGTCAGCATGCGCCGAACCAGATGGTAGCGACCTTCGGTCACGCCGATCAGCACTTCGGTGTCGTTCACGGCTTCGAAAGTGGCAGGCCGGGTCGGTCTTTCGTCGCCGTTGAGCTCGACGCCCTCGTCGAACTGCCGTGCGATTCGCTCGGCTTCGCCTTCCTCCAGGGGTTCACCCAACGTCGCGCGGTAGCGCTTAACGCAGGCGCGGTTCGGTGACGTCACCCGGTGCGTCCACTTGCCATCGTCGCTGATCAGCAGCAGCCCCGACGTGTCGAGATCCAACCGCCCTACTGGATGTACCCGTTCGATCTGCGGGATATCGATCAGGCTCAGCACGGAGGGATGGTGTGTCGGGCGCAGAGAACACTCGACACCTACCGGCTTGTGCATCATCAGATATCGCCAGCCGACACGCTCCAGCGTGTCGCCCTGCCATCGCACCACCTGGTCATCGGAGACCTGATAGGAGGCGTCTCGCGTCACTTCGCCATCGACGCTGACCTCGAGCTGGCGCAGCGCGCGTTTGGCCTGGCTACGAGTGAGTTCCGTGGCCTCGCTAAGAAATCGATCCAACCGCATTGTCAGTCATCCCAGTAAAAAGTGTCGGCATCTTGCCACGCCAGGAACGGGTCGCGAAATGTCTTTAGTGAATCAGGAACACGGTAACCGGATCGACGAACGCCACGCCCTCGAAGCCGAGAACCATTGACATGTCGGCCACAGGCGGCCACCGCCTGTGGGTCATGATAGATTACGGACTAAAGACACGGAGCGTCGATCATGCCAAATCCGGTAATGGATGAGTCGCAACCCCAGGCGGGCGGAACGGAAACCGCGACATCGCGGACTCTCGCTGACGACGCGCGTCGAGGCGTCGTGTTCGGACTCGCCGCTTACACTCTATGGGGCTGCTTTCCGCTGTTCTTTTCTCTCTTCGATGGCGTACCGGCCTTCGAGGTGCTGATCCAGCGAATCCTGTGGTCCTGTGCCTTCCTGGCGGTCGTTGTGACGTTGATGGGACGCTGGTCTGCCCTGCGCCGAAGTTTCTCCGAGCCTCGCGAGCTGGCCCAAAAGCTAGCCTGGAGTCTGGGTTGCGCGCTGCTCATCGCGCTGAACTGGGGGCTTTACATCTACGCGGTGGAAACCCATCACGTACTCGAGGCGAGTCTCGGCTATTTCATGACCCCACTGGTCAACGTCGCCCTGGGCATGCTCGTTCTGCGCGAGCGACTTGGCCGCTGGCAGCTGGTGGCCATCGGCCTGGCGCTGATGGCAGTACTGTTGCAACTCGTCCTGCTCGGCAAGCTACCCTGGATCAGCCTGGTGCTGGCACTGACATTCGGAACTTACGGCCTGCTGCGCAAGCGCGTCTCTCTGGATGCCCTGTCGAGCCTGCTGGTGGAAACGAGTCTACTGCTGCCACTGAGTCTGGCGGCGCTGATCTGGCTGTCATGGCACGGCCAATCCCACTTCGGCGACACCGCGCGGACCACCGCGCTGATGATCGTCAGCGGTATCGTCACCACGCTGCCCCTGCTCGCTTTCGCCGGCGCTGCACGACGACTGACACTCTCCACCGTCGGCTTTCTGATGTATCTCAACCCGACTCTGCAGTTTCTGCTGGCGCTGTGGGTCTTTGGCGAGTCAATCTCCTGGCCTCAGCTTGCGACGTTCGTGCTGATCTGGATCGGGCTGGGCTTCTACTCGGTGGACACCTGGCGTCAGCATCGCAAGCTCGCACTCTGAAGCACGAACAAAGCCCGGCGGTTGTGGACAACGGCCGGGCATCGGTACAGCACGAGCGGAATCGCCGAGCGGCGTTAGACCTGCAGCCCCATGATCTCCTTGTATGAGGTCACCAGACGATTGCGCACCTGGACCCCCATATCGAAGGCCACGCTGGCCTTCTGCATGTCGACCATAACGTCGTTCAACGCCACGTTGGGGTCGCCTGCCTGAAAGGACATTGCCTGCTGGTTGGCGGACTGCTGCATCTGATTGATGCGCCCGAGCGATGCCTGCAACTCACCAGCGAAACTACCGCTGGTCTCGGCAAGCGGAGACTGCGAGCCCGCGCTCTGTCCGCCGGCCTGGGCCGACAGAGCCTGCATCTGCTGAAGCACCGCTTGAATGGCTGGAGCACTCATGAAGATTTTCCTGTGTGACGGCGCCGGTGCGGGAGGCGACAGGACCGTCGGTGGATTCGACGCTCGCAGCCTATCAACAGCAAGCCAACCACTATCGCGGTAAATGCGCCTGAAAACAGCGGCTTTTCCCACCTTCACCGTTAACAGACCGACACATAATGGCTGCCATCAAACTAACGCCCCGCCCAGGACCGCATCGGAACGACTCTCCGAGCGTGCCAGGAGACGGATGAGCAGACGCGTTGCAGGGAGCAGATTACTGCTATGTTGTCGAGTCGCACCACGTGCCATGATCGGAGCCCGACATGAGCACGGCCACGTCGTCCAACGACACTCAGAGTTCAACCACATCCTCCGCCCGGAATCCGAATCGGCAAGCCGCTTCGGAGGCGACCGCTGGCGGCCGCGACTGGTTGAGCAAGCTGCAGAAAAATCCACGCGTTCCCTTGATCATCGCCGGCGCGGCAGCCGTGGCGATCGTGATGGCGCTGTTGCTGTGGGCCCGCAGCCCCGAATATCGCGTCCTCTACTCCACGCTCACGGACGCCGACGGGGGGCGCATCATCACCCAGCTCGACACCATGGGCGTCCCCTATGAGTTCAGCGAGGGCGGACAGGCCCTGCTCGTTCCCGCCGATCAGGTCCGCCCGATTCGCCTCAAGCTAGCCGAGCAAGGGCTTCCCGAAGCCAGCGGCGTCGGCTTCGAACTGATGGACGATCAGGCATTCGGCATCAGCCAGTTCGCCGAGCAGGTCAACTACCAGCGTGCACTGGAGGGGGAGTTGGCACGCACCATCGGCACGCTGGGCAGCGTTGCTCGCGCCCGGGTGCATCTCGCCATGGCCAAGCCATCTGTCTTCGTTCGCGAGAGTGAACCCGCCACCGCCTCCGTGGTTCTCGACCTGCAGCCGGGCCGCGTGTTGGGCGAAGGCCAGGTCAATGCCATCGTCCACATGGTCTCCAGCAGCGTGCCCCAACTGGCCGTCGATGACGTCACCGTCATCGATCAGAATGGCGATCTGCTGAGTCGTTCCAATCGCAACGCCAGTCAACTCGATGGCAGCCAGCTCGATTACGTCAGCAATCTCGAGGACCAGTACGCCGAACGCATCGAAGCGATTCTGGCGCCCATCGTCGGCGCGAGAAACGTGCGGGCTCAGGTCACCGCGCAGATCGACTTCTCTCAACGCGAACAGACCGCGGAGCGATACGGCCCCAATCAGTCGCCCAACGAGGCCGCGGTGCGCAGCCAGCAGAGCAGTTCGTCGTTCCAGAGCAATAGCGACCTCGCCATGGGCGTACCGGGCGCAATGAGCAATCAGCCGCCGGGCGTTGCAGCGTCGCCGATCAATGCGCCGGGCACCCAGGCCCAGGACGATAACAACGACGATCAGGCCGATGGGGAAAATGCCGACACCGAAGGCGACGCGACCCAAACCGAAACCGATGCCAATACCGGCCAGGTACGCCGCGACAGCACCACCAATTATGAAGTGGATCGCACCGTCGAACACATCAAGCAGCATAGTGGCGATATCGAACGCCTCTCCGCCGCCATCGTCGTCAATTATCGCGACGGGGTGGATGACGAAGGAAATCCGACCCGCGTGGCCCTGAGCGATACGGAAATGGAGCAGATTCGCGGCCTGGTGCGTCAGGCCATGGGCTTCTCGGAGGCACGTGGCGATGCGCTCGAAGTCGTCAACAGCCCGTTCCAGCTCAACGCTCCCGACTTCGAGATTCAGCCGTGGTGGCAAACGCCGGAAGCCTGGAGTCTCGCCAAGAGCTTGCTGAAGTATCTGGTCGTTGCTCTGGTTGCCCTGTTCCTGTGGTTCAAGGTAGTGAAGCCGCTGCTGCGCCGTCAGACACCGGAACCCGTACCGGCCCCGGCAGCGTCACCGATGCCCGCGAGCGGCGCGGCGGCCACCGCCGGCGCCGCAAGCTATCAGACGGTCAGTGACAGTGGCGTCGACGACAGCGGTAGCCGCGCCGGCAGCGCCGCCAAAGCCCGCGAGCGGAATCGTCGTGGCGCCTCGAATTACGAGCAGGATCTCAAGGACGTTCGCGAAATCGCCCAGGAAGATCCCCGCCTGGTCGCCATGGTCGTCAGAACCTGGATGGACAAATCATGACGGTGGAAATGACCGGCGCCCGACGCGGTGCCATTCTGTTGCTCTCGCTGGACGAAGACAGCGCCGCGGAAGTCTTCAAGTACCTGTCCAGTCGTGAAGTGCAGGACATCAGTCAGGAAATGGCCAAACTGGGCCAGGTCTCTCACGAAGAGATGGCCGCGGTGCTGCGTGACTTCCACAACGAAGCCGAGCAGTTCACCGCCATCAACCTGCATTCCAACGATCACATCCGCGCGGTCCTGACCAAGGCCCTGGGCAGCGAACGCGCCAGCAGCCTGATCGAAGACATTCTCGAGACCAGCAACACCGCATCGGGGATCGACTCGCTGAACCTGATGGAAGCCTCGATGGTTGCCGAACTGATCCGCGATGAGCATCCGCAGATCATTGCCACGATCATGGTCCATCTGGAGCGCTCCCAGGCCGCCGACATTCTCGAGCTGTTCGACGAGAAGCTGCGTGACGACGTCATGCTTCGCATCGCCACCTTCAGTGGCGTTCAGCCGGCGGCATTGCAGGAACTGACGGAAGTGCTCACCTCCATGCTGGACGGCACCAACCTCAAGCGGAGCAAGATGGGCGGTGTCAGAACCGCGGCCGAAATTCTCAACCTGATGAACTCGGCTCAGGAGGAGCAGGTCATCGACGTGGTCCGCGCCCACAGCGAGGACCTCGCCCAGCGCATCATCGACGAGATGTTCCTGTTCGAGAATCTGCTGGATATCGACGATCGCGGCATCCAGATGATCCTGCGCGAAGTCGAGACCAATTCGCTGGTGATCGCGCTGCGCGGCGCCGAAGATGCACTGATCGACAAGTTCACTCGCAACATGTCCCAGCGTGCGGCTCAGCTGATGCGCGAGGACATGGAAAATCGCGGTCCGGTTCGTCTGTCTCAGGTCGAGAACGAACAGAAGTCGATTCTGGGGGTCGTGCGGCGTCTGGCGGATTCCGGCGAGATCGCCTTGAGTGGTGGCGACGATGGCTACGTCTGATCGCCACCCGCACGCCACGCCCGGACCCGGCGATGAATGGCATCGCTGGCAGATGGAGGATCTCGGACGCGGCCCCGCGTCCGAGAAGCCAGGCCCCAATGGCGACGCCGAGCATCGCCGCCGGCAGCACGACGCCGAGGAAAAGGCACGCCGCACCATCGCCGAGAAGGCGCAGCGTCAGGGCATGGAAAGCGGCTATCGCGAAGGCCACGAGCAAGGCTATCAGGCAGGCTATCGTGAGGGGCTTGCCGCGGCCGATGCGGCCGCCGAGCTGGAATTTCACAAGCGCCTGGAACTGACGCTGGTTCCGCTTGCCGAACTCGCCGAGCATTTTCGCCAGGCGATGACGACGCTCGATACCGAGATTGCCGATCAACTGGTCGAGCTGGCTTTGATTGCCGGCCGCCAACTGGCTGGCGAGTCTCTGGCCGCCAATCCCGAGCATATTCTTTCCGTCGTGCACGAGCTGCTGGATGCCGACACCACGCTGAATGGCAAGCCTCGCCTGTGGCTGCACCCGGACGATCTCGAACTGGTCACGGGCTCCATGGGCGAGCGACTCATGGCCAGCGGCTGGGAGTGCCAGCCCGATACATCGCTTGAGCGCGGAGGCTGTCGCGTCACCAGTGCCGGCGGCGGGCTCGATGCCAGCTTGAGCACCCAGTGGAAGGCGATTCTCGACCAGCGGCGTCAGCGCAAGATGATGCCGTCCGCCTCACCGGAGAGTCAGGAGACTCACGAATCCGGGCCTGACAATGCCGCCCGAGCCGGTTCCCGGTCGGCAGACGCCGGCCCGGATAGCGCGGACGACGGGAACCCGAGCGATGAGTGAGCCCGGCGATACCTCAGTGATTTCGGACATCTCCGCGCATCACCAACGCTGGCGACTGGCGCTGGGCAAGGTCACACACCGCGTCGAGTCGCTCTCCCACTACCGCCATGAGGGCCGCGTGACTCGTGCCACCGGGCTGGTGCTGGAAGCCGTCGGCATTCGTCTTCCTCTGGGCAGCGCCTGTCTGATCGAACTCTCTTCCGGCAGCGGACGCGACGACGAACGCTACGCCGAGGCGGAAGTGGTGGGGTTTTCCGGAGACAAGCTGTTCCTGATGCCGCTGGCTGACACCAGCGGTTTGTTGCCGGGCGCCCGCGTGCTGGCCCTCAGCGGCAATCGCCTGGACATCGCCAGCGCCAGGCGGTTTCCTCTGGGCGACGGGCTGCTTGGCCGCGTCGTCGATGGTAACGGCCGGCCGCTCGACGATCACGGTCCGCTGGAACATGCCCCGCACGCCCCGCTTGACACTCCGCCGATCAACCCGCTGGCTCGTGCCCCCATCGACACCACCATCGATGTGGGCATTCGGGCGATCAACGGTCTGTTGACCGTCGGGCGAGGCCAGCGCATGGGCCTTTTCGCCGGGTCCGGCGTGGGCAAGAGTGTGCTGCTGGGGATGATGGCGCGATTCACCGACGCCGACGTCATCGTCGTCGGCCTGATCGGCGAGCGTGGCCGCGAGGTTCAGGACTTCATCGAGAACATTCTGGGCGAGGAAGGTCTGGCGCGCGCCGTGGTCGTTGCCGCGCCGGCCGACACCTCTCCACTGCAACGCATGCAGGGCGCCTCGTACGCGACGCGGCTGGCGGAAGATTTCCGCGATCAGGGACGCGACGTGCTGCTGATCATGGATTCACTGACCCGCTACGCCATGGCTGCCCGCGAAATCGCGCTGGCCATTGGTGAACCGCCCGCGACCAAGGGCTATCCACCCTCGGTCTTCGCCAAACTGCCGGCACTGGTGGAGCGCGCCGGTAACGGCAAGCGCGGCGGCGGTTCGATCACCGCCTTCTATACCGTACTGACGGAAGGCGACGACCAGCAGGATCCCATCGCCGATTCTGCTCGCGCCATTCTCGATGGCCACATCGTGCTCTCCCGGCAGCTGGCGGAGAGCGGTCACTATCCCGCCATCGACATCGAAGCCTCCATCAGTCGGGCGATGCCGGCGGTGGTCGACACCAGACGTCTGCGTCAGGCCCAGGGATTCAAGCAGATGATATCCCGCTATCAACGCAACCGTGATCTGATCAACGTCGGAGCTTATATCAGCGGTCAAGACCCCCAACTGGATCGCGCAGTCGCGCTCTATCCGCGGCTCGAAACGTTCCTGCAACAGCGCATGGACGAGATCGCCAAACTGGAGCATACCCGGGCCGAGCTCGATCGACTCATCCCCATCGACGACACATCCCCATCGACGACCAAGCCCTGATCGCCTCTGCAGGCGTCTTTCATCGAACGCCGATCCACCATGTACGACACGAGAATAGTGGCATTTTTGATCGTTTATCGAACCTTCGAGCCGATGCCGGGCCGGTCACAATGGCAAGCGGCGAATGGTTTCATTGGGTATCGATAGACGGAAAGGAGGTAACGCTTTGGCCAACATGCAAGCCATGCAGATGCTTCGGGACCTGGCGCAGCGCAGCAGCGACAAGGCCGTCGAAAATCTGGGTCAACTGCAACGTCAGCAGCAGGATGCCGAGAGCCAGCTGGGGCAGTTGCAGCGCTATCGCGACGAGTACCAGCGCAAGCTCCACGACAGCCTGACCCAAGGTGTCTCATCGAGCCAATGGCGCGACTATCAGCAGTTCATCGGTTCGCTGGACAAGGCGATCGAACAGCAGCAACGTCGACTCGGTGAGCATCAGACCCGGGTCGAAAGCGGCAAGCAGCACTGGCAAGGCGAACGTCGCAAGCTCAACGCCTACGAAACGCTGCACACGCGAAGAATGCGTGAAGCGGATCGGCATCAGGCCCGCCACGAGCAACGCCACAGTGACGAGATGGCCGCGCAGTTACGTCGCCGTCAGCACGAGTCCGGGCATCATCACTGAAGCACGATTCATGATCCTGAGCACTGACGTGAAGCCCGTTCGATGCCCTGATTCACGGCACCGAGCCAAAACACCGATTCAACGTTCTACCCGACAACGCAACTGGCGGCCCTGCCCATGGAACTCTCCTCCCTGACCGGCGTGACCTCATCCTCGACGCGTGGCGCCGAGACCAGAAATGGCGAGTCCCGAGACACGGCCAACGCCCCCTTCGCCGACGTCATGCAGCGAGCCGCAGTAGCGGAAAAACCTCAGCGATCCGAGGCGCGCGGTGAAAGCTCGGCATCTCGGACCGCGGGCGCGCAGGAAACCCGCGAGCCGACACCAGCCGGTGTCGCGGCGGAGCAGACGGCACCGAATTCACGCCAGTCGGATTCTGAAATCGAGCCAGGTCGCGACCCGGGCCCGGACACCGAGGCAGATACGGACACCAGCCGTATTCTGCAGGCACTCGAGCAAGGTGACATGTCGGGGCTGCACGCGGTGCTGGCGAGTCTTTCGGGGAAAACCGGGTCGAAAGACACCGACAGCGCGAGCCTCTCGAGCGGGCAGGATAGCCGGGGCGCAGCAGAATCGCTCGACGCGACCGATCTCGCCTCCCTCTTTGCCACGCTTTCGCTGACGGTGAATGCTCAGCCCGCGACCGGTAGCGAAACCGCCGGGACGAATGGTGCCGCTACGCTGGCGACCGGCTCCCCTGCCCTGCAGCAGGTGGCATTGACGCTCACCGAGGGCGCCCGAAACGCTGCCGCGATGGTCACCGGGGAACTGCCGGATGATGCAGACCATCCCGGCGCCTCGAGTCACGCCAGGACGACTTCGACTTCCGGGCAGGCCGGAGTCGGTGGCCTGCTCTCGGCGATCGACGTCACCCGCGGCGGCAACCCGGGCTCGGGTCAGGGGCTAGCGACGGCCAATGGCCAAGGACTCCCCCTGGGTGACGCTGGCGCGGTGCTGACCGGTGCCCTGGCGGACCCCTTGGCAGCCAACGGCAACGGTGGCGATCCTGACAACAGCGCTTTTTCCAACTCTCGTTTCGATCCCGGCTCCCTGGCAAATCTGACGTCGTCACCGTCGAACACGACGGGATTGTCGTCGTCGGCGGCCCAGGCAACGACCGGTACCCTCACCACCCCGGTGCAGTCACCCCAGTGGCCGGCCTCCTTCGGCCAGCAGATACTGCAGATGCATCAACGCGGTGATCAGCAAATGTCGCTGCGTCTCCACCCGCAGGAACTGGGCCCTATCAGCGTCTCGCTGACGGTGCAGGACCAGCAGGCGCAGCTCCAGATCCTGTCGGCCCACGCCCCGGTTCGCGCCGCGGTCGAAGCGGCCATTCCTCAGCTCCGTCAGGCGCTCGCGGATAGCGGTATCGCGCTGGGCGAAGCGATGGTCGGTGACCAGGGGCAGTTCCAGCAAGGTCAGTCACCGAACGACGAGCAGCCACGCCAGGCCCCCAACGTCTCCGGCCAGCTGCTTGCCACGTCGGGCGTGGACTCAGGCGATAACACCATGCTGCGCCAGGTCGCCATGTCCGGTAACGGCAACATCAACCTTTACGCCTAGACGTCGCTGCCGATAACACGGATAGCGGCGACCTTGGGTCTGCCGCCATACCCGTCATGCGACGCCGGTCGCGATCGGCTCGCATGGGTCTACCCTCCCGTATGCATGAAAGCGGAAGTTGGCAGACCGGAAGGCGTCTTTTCCGTCGATCGCAACACCCCCTGGCACCGCATACTCCGCTGCAACTTTCAGAGATGATCCGTAATGGCAGAAGCAATGGCCGCACCTCGTAAAAAACGACCCATGCTACTGGTGGGACTCCTCCTCGTGCTGCTGGCAGTTGCCAGTTCGGTCGCCGTGTACTTTTTCCTCGATGCTCGCGACGACACCGAAGCTGGCGCTACGGTCGACCAGGCCCCGAGCGAACCGCCGATACCGATCTTCGTCACCATCCAGCCATTCACCGTCAACTTGCAGAGTGACTACGGTGACCGTCTGCTTTACGTCGGGCTGTCGCTACGTGTCAGCGATGACGCAACCAGCGCATTTCTGACCCAGCACATGCCGGAGGTCCGCAGCCGTCTGCTGATGCTTTTGTCCGGCAAGAGTGCGCAGGAGCTGATCAAACCCGAGGGCAAGGTTCAGTTGAAACAGCAGATCCTCGGGCTGTTCGACGAGCCGATCACGACGCCACAGCCGACGTTATCCATCGATGACGTGCTGTTCTCCGATTTCATCGTGCAGTAAGCGGACGCCAGGCCAACCATGTCCCAAGACGATCTACTGTCGCAAGAAGAGATCGACGCCCTTCTCAACGGCGTCAGCGGCGATGACGACAAGCCAGCCGACGACACCCAGGGTGACCGTCGCACACGACCGTTCGATCCGGCCAACCAGCATCGGGTCATTCGCGAGCGTCTGCAGTCACTGGATATCATCAACGAGCGCTTCGCGCGCCTCTTCCGGGTGGCCTTGTTCAACTTGATCCGGCGCAGCGCGGATATCACGGTCTCCGGCGTGCGTTATCAGAGCTACAGCGAGTTCGCGCGCAACCTGCCGGTCCCCACCAACCTCAATCTGATCAGTCTCAAGCCGCTCAAGGGTACCGCGCTGCTGGTGTTTCCGCCGGGTCTGGTCTTCATGGTGGTGGACAATCTATTCGGTGGTGACGGCAGATTCCTGACCAAATCCGACGGTCGCGAGTTCACCGCCACCGAGCAGCGCATCATCCAGCGCCTGATGTCATTGGCCCTGGAAGGTTACAGCGACGCCTGGAAGTCGATCTATCCGCTGGAGATCGACTACATGCGCTCGGAGATGCAGGTCCGTTTCGCCAATATCACCAATTCGCCGAACGAGATCGTCGTCAACAGCACGTTTCATCTCGAGGTCGGCAATCTGGCCAGCGACTTCAACATCTGCATTCCGTTTTCCATGATCGAACCGATCCGGGACATCCTGTCCAGCCCGATCGGTGCGCTCGATAGCGACGATACCCAGTGGGAATCGCGTATGGCAGGCGAGATCAAGCAGACCCAGGTCGAACTGATCGCCGATTTTGCCGAAATCTCTTCGACCATCGGCGACGTGCTGTCGCTGGAGGTCGGAGACGTTCTCCCCATCGATCTGCCCAGAGCCATCGACGTGCGTGTCGATGGTGTCCCGGTCATGGCCTGCGAATACGGGACCCGACAAGGTCAACGCGCGCTACGGGTAAAGCATCTTATTGACCATGGTACGTACACCGCCATGAAGGACTTCGACAATGAGTGATGATCAGAAGCCGGGATCCCAGAAGGGATCTTCCGAGCATACCGCTAACAGCCAAGAAGACGCTGAGGACCTGTGGGCGGCGGCCATGGCGGAACAGGGCGTCGAGCCCGAGGCCGATGAATCCGGCGCCGACGAGCCTGCGACTGCAAGCGAGCCCGTGGCGGATACCCGACCTACCGCCACGGCGAACTCCGGTGAGTCCCGCGCGGCCGAGATGGGGGTGTTCCAGTCCTTCGATCAGGGCAGCGGCAACGCACGCCAGTCTCGGGATCTGGGAGTCGTCATGGACATCCCGGTCAAGCTATCGGTCGAACTGGGCAGAACACGCATCACCATCAAACAGCTACTCGAACTGGCCCAGGGCTCGGTCGTCGAGCTGGATGGTCTGGCCGGCGAGCCGATGGATATTCTGATCAACGGCTATCTCATCGCGCAGGGCGAAGTCGTCGTGGTGGAAGACAAGTACGGCATTCGGATCACCGAAATCATCACGCCGTCCGAGCGTGTTCAGAAACTGAACCGATGAACGACGAACCGCTACGGCAGGTGACCCAGACGGCCGGTGCCGGCAGCGACAGCATCGGTCTCCTGATGATGGGCAAGACCGCCGTGTCACTGCTGATCGTGGTGGCGATCATTCTGGGCTGCGCCTGGCTGCTGAAGCGTCTCGGCCCCAATCGACGCGCGGGTACGCAGCATCTGCGTGTCGTCGCCAGCACCCCGGTTGGCCAGCGTGAGCGCGTGGTCATCGTCGAGGTCGACGATCGCTGGCTGGTACTGGGGGTCGGCGGCGGCCAGGTCACCAAGCTGGAAAGCATGGCGCCACCGCCCGCCCCGCCTGCAGCGCCGGATTCTTCACCGCTGACCGGCTCTTTCGCCAGTCGCCTGGGGCAGGCACTCAAGCAGAATGCCGGGGGCTCACGTGATCGCGGCGTTCGGAACCCGCTCGGACGCCGCGCCTCGCAACCCGGGAACGTCGATTCCCGCGACGATGACGGGGCCGATTCGTAGTGGCTATGGCAGCGATGATGACAGCGTCGAGGACCGTGCTTCGATCAGCGACTCGACACAAATCGCGTGGCGTCCTGATCGCGCTGTTGGCCCTTGTGACTTTGATGGTCAGCCAGTGGGCCAGCGCTCAGGCGCTTTCCGGCATCGTCAGCGAACCGATGCCCGATGGCGGGCAGCGCTGGTCGTTGAGTCTGCAGACCCTGCTGTTCCTGTCCTCACTCGCCTTTCTGCCGGCGATGCTGCTGATGATGACCTGCTTTACCCGGATCATCATCGTGCTGGGCTTGCTGCGCACCGCCATGAGCACGCCTTCCGCCCCACCCACCCAGGTTCTACTCGGGCTCGCTCTTTTCCTGACATTCTTTGTCATGTCGCCGGTGCTCGACCGGGTCTATGACGAAGCCTGGCAACCGTTCTCGGCCGAACAAATTTCCATGGAAGAAGCTCTGGATCGGGGTAGCCAGCCCTTCCGCGAGTTCATGTTCGCCCAGACCCGGCAAGCCGATCTGGCAATGTTTGCCCGCATCGCCGATATCGGCGAGATGCAGGGACCGGAAGATGTGCCGATGCGGATACTGGTGCCGGCTTATGTCACCAGCGAACTGAAGACGGCTTTCCAGATCGGCTTCACGATCTTCATCCCGTTTCTGATCATCGACCTGGTCGTTGCCAGCGTATTGATGGCACTAGGGATGATGATGGTGCCGCCGGCGACGATCTCGCTGCCGTTCAAGCTGATGCTGTTCGTGCTGGTCGACGGCTGGCAGCTGCTGATCGGCTCGCTGACGCAGAGTTTCTATCTCTCATGAATCGCGCAGGCATGCGCGGCATCCTCGGCCGCAGCCCTGCAGCCGCCCGGAGGTGAGCAATGTCTCCCGAAATGGTAATGAGCCTGGCCTATCAGGGCATGAAAGTGACCCTGATGATGGCCGCCCCGCTGCTGTTGACCGCGTTGCTGATCGGGCTGCTGGTCAGCCTGTTCCAGGCTGCGACCCAGATCAACGAAATGACGCTGTCGTTCATTCCCAAGATCCTGGGCGTCTTCGCCATGTTGATCGTGTCCGGCGCCTGGATGATCCAGTTGTTGGTCAATTTCACCCGCGAGCTGCTGCAGAACATCCCGCAAATGGTGAGTTGAGGCGTCAACGCCCCCGATGATCGACATCACCTCCGCCCAGTGGCTGGGTTGGCTGCAACTGTTCTTCTGGCCGACGGTCCGCATTCTCGCCTTCTTCATGGCCTCGCCGCTATGGAGCCTGCCCAGCGTGCCGACGCCAGTGAAGGCATTGTTCGGCGCCGGCATCGCGATTGCCATCGCGCCCGCGTTACCGCCAATGCCGGCGATTCCGCTGTTCTCTCTGGAAAGCTTCGGCCTCATGCTGCAACAGATCCTGATTGGCGTCGCCATGGGGATGGTGCTGCGGATCATGATTGCGGTGGTACAGACCGCAGGTGAGTTCATCAGCATGCAGATGGGCCTGGCATTCGCGACTTTTTATCAACCGGATGCCGGGACCAACACCATGGTGATTTCGCGCATGCTGGAACTGCTGACGCTGCTGATGTTCCTGGCGTTGGACGGTCACCTGATCACGATCGAGATTCTGGCCTGGACCTTCGAGGTGCTGCCGATCGGTTCGACCTCGATCGACGCCAGTTTTGCCGAAACGCTGGCTCGCTGGGGCGGCACGATCTTCTCCTCCGGGCTGCTGATGGCGATTCCCGTCATTACCGCACTGCTGCTGATCAATCTCTCGCTGGGCATACTCAACCGTGCGTCACCGCAGCTCTCGATCTTCTCGGTGGGCTTTCCAATGACGCTGACGGCGGGCCTGGTCATGATGACCGTCTTGATTCCGGACATGGGCGGTTTCTGGAACGATCTCTTCAGTCAGCAGCTGCGTTTCATGCAAGGCATGATCGAGCAGATGGCCGGGCCGCCTTGAGCCGATGGCCCCACACGATGTCGATCCGATAGAGAACCGGCAGATAGAGAACCGACAGAGCGTTTCAATATCCCATATGCAGAAAGGGACGCATCCTGCAGGATGCGTCCCTTTCTTTCCTATCCCGTCTTCATGTCGAACAGCTATCGATCTCGACCCGGGCCGAGGCGGTCCGTCACATCAGATCGAACAGGGACGTCCCCTGAAGATCGACGAATGCTTTCTGCGAAGCCTGCAATCCCACCTGACGCAGCACGTAATCCGAGATGGCCGTGGTGTAGTCCAGATCGATCAGATCACTCTGAGTCTGGGTATAGCTGATCGCGCGATCGCTGCCCACGGCATCTAGGGTATCCAGCTCGTTGAGCCGGGCACCCACTGATGCCCTGACGGTCAGCACATTGTCCAGCGCGTTATCCATCTCCCGGCTGGAGGTCGACAGGGTGTTGGCAAAAGCGGCCTTGTCGGCATCGGAATCGAGCGGATTTTCCAGCGCCGAGAGCATGTTCTCGAAGGTAGTAAAGACATCCGGACTCATGTTCCTGGCGGGTCTTACCGAGAGGGAATCTCCGCCTTCCGGCGCGCCTTCCATTGTCAGACGCACGCCACCGAATTCTAGCGTGGTACTGGTGCCATCGTAGGTGCCCGAGGTGTCGCCATTCGGACCACCGCTGATCGTGTATTCGAAAGTCCCGTCGCCGTTATCGCTGAACGAGATCGCATAATCATCGCCGTAACCGTCAGCCGTAGTGTCAGTTACCTTAGGGCCGGTAAATGTCAGGCTGCCACTGTTTCCGCTGTCAGCCCTGGCCAAGTAACCGGATCCTGCCGCCACCGTCTGAAACACGTCACGACCGGTATTGCCGACTTCCATGAGTCGCGAGGAATCGACCTTCTGCTCACGAACCTGATCGGAGCCGGCATATTGGACGGCGCCGGACACATCCTTGACGAAGGGCTCGGCACCGTCCTGGTAGCCGCCAAAAAGGTAACTGCCGTTACCGTCGGTGGAATTGGCCTGTCCCAGCAGCGCTTCGTAGACGCCTCGCATCTCTGTCGCCATCGACTGACGGTCAGCATCACTCAGCGTGCCGTTACCCGCCTGAACCAGCAGCTCCTTGGCTCGCGTCAGAGAGTCGGAAACGCTGTCGAGAATGCTCTCCTCCTGGCTCAACGAATTGCGCGCCGTGATTCGACTGTCGCTCTGCTGACCATTGGCGGCCAGTGACTGCGACACCCCGACTGCCCGCGAGGCGGCTTGCGGGTCATCTGACGGCCGCACGACGCGCTTGCCGGAGGCGATCTGTTCGCCGACCTCCATGAAAGCGCTCTGCTGGCGGTTCATCGAGCTGACACTGCGCTCGAACATCATCACGGTGCTGACACGCACGGCTCTCTCCTCGAAGGCGCCTCGAAACCGACGCGCTCAATGGCTATTCAATAAAGACGCTTCTCAACGACGCTTCTCAAAAACGATGCTTCTCAAAGACGCTTCTCAAAGACGACATCGATCAATCATGACCCTTCGGCAACGCTCAGGAGCGTAGACCCAGGATGGTATCCATGATGGTCGAGCCGGCTTCGATAACCTTGGCATTGGCTGAAAAGTACTGCTGAAACTGCAACAGATTGGCGTACTCCTCATCCAGATTCACGCCCGAGTCGGCCTGCTGATAGGCGTAAAGCTGGTCGCTCAACCCTTCCTGGGTAGTGAGGTTGGCCTGAGTAATCGCTGTACGGTTGCCGACATCGCTGACCAGCGACGCGTAACCGCCGCTGAAGGTGGCACTGCCGCCGACCAGTTTCTGATTCTGTAGATCGAGCAGTGCCAGCGCGTTGCGGTTGTCACCGCTACCGCCGCCGTCGGCAGCCGCCGCCGCGATCTCGCTGGTATCGCTCAACGCCACATCGAATCCGGCTGCCGCATGACGTGTCGGCTGGAGCATGAAGACATCGCCCTCGGCCGGGCTGCCACCAGGCGTTAGCGTCACCCCGGCGACGGACAGGTTGCCGTCGCCGTCGGGGGAGATCGTGCTGATCTCGCCGCTACCCAGATTCTCGACCGAGTAGGAACCATCCGCCTGATAGGTCAGACGATAGTCGTCCGCGGTCAGCTCGCTGACATCGCCATACTCGGCGCTCATCGAACCACTGCCGGTATTGGTCGAACGGCTGATGACAGTAGGGCTGCCGATATCGAAGAAGGCTTCGCCCGGATCCCCGTTGAGATCCAGGCCGGCTTCATGCTGCTTATTGAAGCTCCCCGCCAACGTCACCGCCAACTGCCCCAGTTGATTCTGGGCGCTGTCCAGCGTCTCGCTGCGAAAGCTCATCAGCCCGCCGAGCTCACCGCCCTGGATGACCGATTCCTTGAGCGGGGAGCGCGAACCGGCGCCATCCTGATAGGCGATCGTGGTGCTGGAGGGATCGTCGCTACTCTTGACAGCAACCAGATCGAACGACTGGTTACCGGCGACCAGCGGCATGCCATTGGATAGCGAGACCTGGTAGGTCGAGCCGTCCTGCACCTGGACATTGACGTCGACCAGCTCGCCAAGATCACTGACCAGCTTGTCGCGCTGATCCAGCAGCGCATTGGGCTCCTCGCCACTTCGGGCGCGGGCCAGCGTGACCTGCTTGTTGAGATTCGAGATCTGGTCACTGAGATTGTTGACCTGTGTCACCACGTCACCGATCTGACCGTTGATGCCCTCACGCATGTCGCTGAGGTAGCCGTCATAGGCTCGGAACTGCGCCGCCATGCTGTTAGAGCTGCCCAGCAGCCCTTCCCGCGCTGCGGCGTCCGCCGGTGCGCCGGTCAGATCCTCGACGCTGGAAAAAAAGCCCTGCATCAAGGTGGTCAGGCCGGAATCGCTATCCGCCAACAGGTCATCGATCTGATTGATCTGGCTCTGATAGGTTTCCAGTGCCGACTGACGGCTGTTGACCTGATTGAGCTGCGAACTGATGTAACTGTTGTACTGGCGCTGAATGCCATCGACGCTGACGCCGGCACCAGCGCCCACACCACTGCTGTTCTGCCCCAGCAACGTCAACTGGCGGCTATAGCCGTCGGTATAGACGTTGCTGATGTTGTTACTGGTGGTCGACAGCGCGTTCTGCGCTGCGCTCAAACCGCTCAGGCCAATCGAAAACAGGCTCATATCGCTATCCCGTGAAACGCCATGACGACTGTGGCGATGTCCGTGCAAGATTATGATTTTTATCGGCTGCGAAAGCCGCTTCTTGATCCTTGCGGACAGCGATTTCGCAACGAATTGTTACTGCGATCAGAAGATGGCGGTAGGCAAGTCGTCAGGACCGAATGGATTGCCGCCATTGCCAGCCATCGCCACCAGGTTGCTACCTGCCGAAGCGTCGAGCGTGCCCAACTGGGCCATGATGCCACGCAACTTCTCGGCATAGCGCGGATCGGTGGCATAGCCGCCCTGCTGCAATGCCTGCGCTGCCATATCCGGCGAGGAGGCGGTCACGACGCCCTGGTAGCGAGGGTTATCACCGATCAATCTGGCGTAATCGGTGAAGGCATCGGCATAGGAGTCATAGACGCGGAAGCGGTCGGCCATCTTGATCGGCCGCCCGTCGACATACTCGGTGGTGGTGATTTCCGTGGTGGCCCCCTGCCAGGACCGCCCGGCCTTGATGCCGAACAGGTTATGACTGTTGCCACCGCTGGCCGTGGGAATCTCACGCTGGCCCCACCCGGTTTCGAGCGCGGCCTGGGCGAGAATCAGCTTGGCGGGCACACCCGACGCACCTTCGGCCTTCCTGGCAGGCCCGGCAAGGCTATCCAGAAAGGCGCGGACGTGTGCCGGGCGGTCATCGGTTTCGGCAGGCGCCATCGCCGATGAAGAGGCGACTGAAAACTCATTGGACCTCGCACCGCTGCCGGCGATACCCGCCCCTGGCATGTCGTGCCGTAACGGCTCCGGCATGAACCCTGGCGTGCGCAGCCCGCCGTGCAGCAATCGCGGCGCTCCCCGCGGGATGCCGGCGATCAGGGTCGAGGTATCCTCGGAGGCAGCCGCGCCGGGAAGCGCTGCCGTTCCCGGCAAGCCACTGCCTTCCAGCTGCTGAACCAGCTGATCGGCCAGCCCCAGACCCTTGCCCGCGAGCTGCTGCGCCCACTGCTGATCCTGCATGGAGCGCATCATGTCCATCTGATCGCTCTGCAGCAGACCGGACTTGGGGCTGGCATCACGCATGCTCTTTAGCATCATCTGCAAAAAGACCGCCTCGAACTGACGCGAGGCCTCCTTGAGACTGCCCTGCGGCGAGTTGGCCGCGCTGTATTTGAGCTTCTGCACGCTCTGAACGTCGAGCGCGAACTGGCCGGAGAGATCGTTGCTGATCGCCATCAGATGACATCCAGTTCGGCGTTGAGCGAGCCTGCGGACTTCAACGCCTGCAGAATCGACATCAGATCCTGGGGCGAAGCGCCCAACGCGTTCAAGGCATTGACCACGTCCATCAGATCGGCACTGGTCTCGACCATCTGCAGCGCCCCGCCTTCCTGCTGAACGGTGATATCGGCGTTGGGCACTACCACGGTGTCGCCACCGGCGAGCGCATTGGGCTGGCTGACCTGAGGATTGGAATCGATGACGATCGACAGGTTGCCGTGAGCCACCGCGGCACGATTGAGCGTGACGGTATCCGACAGCACCACCGACCCGGTACGCGCATTGAGAATGACTCTGGCCGGGCCACGCTCGGTGGTGACGTTCACCCCCTGAACGCGGGCCAGAAAGGTGACGCGATCGTTGTCATTGGCGGGCAACTTCAACTGCACCGTACGCCCGTCCAGCGCGGCCGCCACCGGCGCTCCGAACTCCTGATTGATTGCCGTCACCATGCGTCGGGCGTTCTCGAAGTCGGACTGCTTCAGAAACAGATCCAGCGTGCCGCTGGCGTTGCCAAGACGCATCGGCACTTCCTGCTCGACCAGACCGCCACCGGGAATGCGTCCGGCAGACAGGTGATTCACGGAAACGCTGCTGCCTGCAGCTTCCGCCCCGGCGCCGCCCACGTAGACATTGCCCTGGGCCAACGCGTAGACGCGGCCGTCGGCGCCCTTGAGCGGCGTCATCAGCAGCGTGCCGCCGCGCAGGCTGTCGGCGTTGCCGACCGACGAAACGGTGACATCGATCTCCTGGCCCTGACGCGAAAACGGCGGCAGTTTTGCCGTCACCATCACCGCCGCCACGTTGCGTAGCTGCATGTTGGTACCAGCGGGAATCGTGACCCCCAGCTGCGACAACAGGTTGGTGACGCTCTGGCCGGTGAACGGAGCCTGGGTGGTCTGGTCGCCCGTACCATCGAGTCCGACTACCAGGCCGTAACCGACCAGCGGGTTATCCCGCACGCCGGAAAAGTTGGCCAGATCCTCGATGCGCTGAGCCTGAGCGCTCAGGCTGAACAGCAGCATCGCCAGCAGCACCAACGTTTTCGTCAGCGACGAGTACCGCATCCGGGAAAGATATGAGAGACGAGACGACATAGGCATCAGAACGGTGAGATGTTGAGGAAGAAGCGCTGCAGCCAACCCATGGTCTGCGCTTCGTTGATATAGCCATCACCGATATATTCGATGCGGGCGTCGGCGACTTGAGTCGACTGCACGGTGTTGGAACCGCTGATCGCGCGGGGATTGACCACGCCGGAAAATCGGATGTACTCGGTGCCCTGATTGATCGCGATCTGCTTTTCCCCTCTCACCTTGAGATTTCCGTTGGCCAGCAGGTCGTAGACCGTCACGGTAATCGTCCCGGTGAAGGTGTTGTTGGCGTTGGCGCCACCGGCACCGTTGAAGACGTTCTCGCCCTCGATATCATTGGCATATCGATCGAGAAAATCGAGATCATTGGGCAGCAATGTCGGCGTAAAGGACGCGGAGCCGTTACGCGTGGCATTCGCGGCAGAATTCTTGCTGGCGCTGACCTGTTCGTCGAGCACGATGGTAATGATGTCGCCGACCTGGCGCGGACGACGATCCTCGAACAGCGGCTGGAAGCCGAATCGAGCCTGATAGATGGAGCCGTTGGCCTGAACGGGCGGGGTCGAGGGAATCTCCACCGGCGCCGAATCCTCGACCACGGAGTGACGCGGGATCTGGGCACAGCCGGTCGCGGTCAACACCAGACACAAGCCTGCCAGCATGATCACTCTTCGCCACATCGTGGCCAATTCTGCGGTCAGCAACACGCGCCTTCCCCGGTTTATAGCTGCGTCAGACGCTGCAGCATCTGATCGGAAGTTTCGACAGCCTTGCTATTGATCTCGTAGGCCCGCTGCGTCTCGATCATGCTCACCATCTCCTCCACCACGTTGACGTTGGAGGTCTCTACGTAACCCTGGTAGAGCTTGCCAGCACCATCCAGGCCGGGGTTGAGGTCGGTACGTGGTCCGGAGGCATCGGTTTCCAGATACAGGTTCTGGCCAATGCTTTGCAGCCCGGTCGGATTGATGAACGTGGAGAGCATCATCTGCCCCACTGCGTTGCTCTGAGACGTTCCCGGCTGAGTCACCGACACCGCGCCGTCCTGGCTGACCGTGATCGACAGCGCGTTCTGGGGGATCACGATCGGCGGATCGACCGGGTAACCGCCGGCGGTCACCAGCTGGCCGTTCTCGTTGACCTGAAAGCTGCCATCACGGGTATAGCCAGTGGTGCCATCCGGCATCTGTACGGCAAAGAAGCCCTTGCCGTTGATCGCGAGGTCGCGGGAGTTCTCGGTATTCTGCAGGCCACCCTGCGTGTGCAGGCGCTCGGTCGCGACCGGGCGAACACCGGTACCTACCTGCATGCCCGAAGGCAGCGTATCGACCACCGAGGACTGCGCGCCGGGCTGACGCACGTTCTGATACAGCAGATCTTCGAAGACGGCACGAGACCGCTTGAAGCCATTGGTCGAGACGTTGGCCAGGTTGTTGGAAATCACGTCCAGCTTGGTCTGCTGCGATTCCAGGCCAGTCTTGGCCGTCCATAATGATTTGATCATGACAAAAATCCCGCTGTCGGTGCGCAAGCGCGGTGGCTGGCGCCGCTGGTCGAAATTGACGTTAGCTGGTCAGAGAAAGAAGACTGTTGGCGCGTTGCTCGTTCTCATCCGCGCTTTCGATCACCTTCATATGCATGTCGTAACGTCGGGCGCTGTCGATCATCGAAATCATCGCGTCGGTCGCAGTGACGTTACTGCCCTCGAGCGCACCGGGAACCAGGCGCCGGGTATCATCGGCCGGTAGCGGCGGCGCGACATTCTGGCCTTGCGCCGGCGTCATGCGAAACAGGCCGTCTTCGCCGCGCACCAGGTTGTCGTTGCCTGGTGCAACCATCTTGAGCCGTGCCAGCGGTGCCACGGCGTCGGGGTTCTGACCCGGCTCCAGCACGCTGATCGAGCCATCCGGCGCGATCGTCACGTCGCCGCCGAGGGGCACCACGATGGCCTGGCCATTGTCGGAAAGAACCGGATTGCCGAGCGACGTCAGCAAGCCGGTGGAATCGACCTGAAGATCGCCGCGCCGGGTATAGGCTTCGCCGCCCTCCGGGGACTGCACCGTCAGCCAGGTATCGTCGCCTTGCAGAGCCACATCCAGACTGCGCCCGGTGGTGTTGATGTTGCCGGCCGTGAAGTCGGCGCCAGGCGTGGTCATCATGGAAGCGACACGCGTCGACAGACGCGCTTCGCCCTCCACCGGCACCGCGCGGAACGCCATCAGCTCACCTCGGAAACCCGGCGTGCTGACGTTGGCCAGGTTGTTGTTGACCACCGATTGCTGCGCCATGGTCTGGCTGGCACCACCGCCGGCGGTATAAAGAATTCTATCCATGACCGAAGCCTTTCAAGTCAGCCTTGCGAACCAGAGCTTGTCGAAGGGAGCGCGTTGCCGGCCATGCGGCGACCGGCAACGCCATTGCTGTTGGCGACCGAACTATCAGCGCAGCTGCGCCACCTGATCCATGACTTCGGACTGGGTACGAATGGAATTGGTGTTGGCCTGATAGTTGCGCTGCGCAATGATCAGATTGACCAGTTCCTGGGTCAGATCGACGTTTGACGCTTCCAGCGTCTCGGACTCGATCGACCCCAATGTACCGGTGCCCGCGGTACCCAGCAGTTCGTTGCCGGAATCCGCCGTCGCCGCGAACAGGTTGCCGCCGGAGGGTGTCAGGCCCTCAGGATTACGGAAGGTTGCCAGTGCGATCTGGCCCAGGCTGACCGTCTTCTCGTTGGCATAGCTGCCGACGACGGAACCGTCATCGGCGAAGCTGATACCGACCAGCGCCCCGGACGAATAACCGTCCTGCGCCAGGCTCTTGACCGTCGAGTCGTCGGAGAACTGGGTACTGCCCGCCATATTGAAGGTGGCGTTGATCGGATCCACCCCATTGCCCAGCTCGTTAGCGCCGAAGGACAACGTCGGCCAGTTGACCGGGTTGGCCGTGGCGTCCTGACCATTGATCGTCGCGAGCTTGCCGGCACTATCGAACGTCGCCGGGAATTCCTGATCCGTCAGCACGCCATCCAGTGCCGTGCGTGCACTCCAAGCGTTGTCACCGGTCTTCTGGAAATACAGTGTCGCGTTGTGCTGTGCGCCCTGGGAGTCGTAGACGGTGAAGCTGGTGGAGTAGTTATAAGCAATGGATGTCTGCTGGGTGGTGTCCTCGGCAGTCTTGGCAGCCAGGTTGTCATAGAGCACGGTAGTGGAGGTGTCATCGGCGACCGTGGATGCATCCAGGTTGAGCTGAA
Organism: Salinicola socius; assembly: GCF_001937195.1. GTDB lineage: Bacteria > Pseudomonadota > Gammaproteobacteria > Pseudomonadales > Halomonadaceae > Salinicola > Salinicola socius. Next base: position 162,587 of record NZ_MSDO01000003.1, read on the forward strand.
TATTGATCCCGGTACCCGTCGCGCCGGTCGCGCTGGCCGGCATGTCCGCCGCCGGAATGTTGAGCACCTGCGGCTGGCCGCCGACGACGACGCCGGAATTGACGTTGGCGGCATCTGCCAGCCCGTAGCCCATCAGCCGCGCACCCTGGGCATTTTCCAGGAAGCCGTCGGCGGTCATCGTCAATTGGCCATTGCGCGAATAGCCGACCTCGCCCTCCTGCTGAAAACGCAGGAAGCCATCACCGCTGATGGCGATATCCAGATTTCGGCCGGTGGCTTCCAGACTGCCGGTGCTGAAGTCCTGAAGCACGCCGGAAACCCGGGTACCCAGACCAACGGCGCTGTTGGCAAAGACATCGGAAAACTGCACCGAGCCGCTCTTGAATCCTTTGGTCTGAGAGTTGGATATGTTGTTCCCGATGACATCCAACTGCTGAGCCGCGGCGTTGACGCCGCTCAATGCTTGTGAAAAACCCATGACTGATCCCCTGCGTTTATCGGTTGCGTACGCTAGAACTGTTCTGTGTCGGTACTGATCTTACTCAGAGAATCTGGCGCACTTCCGAGAGCGCCACGGGATCCTGAGCGTATCCCAAGTCGAGTTTTGGTCCATTCGCGCCCTGAATCACTCCGTTGACGAGGGCGTAATTCAGTGCTGTCGGCGCGTAGGTCTCATCACCCACGCTGCCAGTGAGGGATGCCGTATAGGTACTGTTGGGCGTGACACTGGTGCCGTCGGCCAACTTCCCATCCCAGGTAAAGCTGTGCACGCCGGCTTTCAGCGGTCCCGTCGAGAAACTGTCGATGATCTCGCCACTGGCGCCCCGAATATCGATCTGCAAATCCTCGACGGCGCTATTCAGCTCCACGCCGATCGGAGTGGTAACCACGCTGTCGGAACCCTCGGTCGAGCCGACCAGAATCTCGTTGCCCGGCACCATGACGCCCTGTCCGATCAATGCGGTGGCCTGCAGCGCCTGACCCGCGTCGATCTGATCGGTGATGGCGGACAGGCTATCGTTGAGTTTCTCGATACCGCTGACGGTGTTGATCTGAGCCAACTGAGCAGTCATGTCCGAGTTTTCCATCGGACTGGTGGGATCCTGGTTCTTCAACTGGGTGACCAGCAGCGTCATGAATCGTTCGTTAAGCTCGCTGCCGGAATCGACCCCCTTGGTACTGCTGCTGGCGGCCGCGCCATTGATATTGGCTAGGGTACTGCTACCAATCACCGGACTGGACATGACATCTCCTTGATGTGCCCTAAACCGATCAGCCTTCGCCGATGGTGAGTGTTTTGGTCATCAGCGTCTTGGCGGTATTCATGACCTCGACGTTGGCCTGGTATGAGCGGGAAGCGGCGATCATGTCGACCATTTCGTTGACCGGATCGACATTGGGCATCTGTACGTAGCCTTCATCGTTGGCCAGCGGATGCCCGGGACGATACTCCAGCCGCAATGGCGTGGTGTTGTCTTCGACTACCCCATTGACGCGCACGCCACCCGCGCTTCCGCCCTGCTGACTCATCGCCTGGAACATCACCTGTCTGGCGTGGTACGGCTGCCCGTCCGGGCCGGCAACGCTATCGGCGTTCGCCAGATTGCTCGCCGTGACGTTCATGCGCTGCGAATTGGCAGACAGCGCCGACCCGGAAATTTCGAATACACTGAACATCGACATCGTATTACTCCGACTGCATGGCTTTCTTCAGGCCTTGAATCTTGCGACTGACGAAAGTGACATCCGCCTGATAGCGGAGCGAGTTGTCGGCGAAGGCCGAGCGTTCCCGGTCCATGTCGACGGTGTTGCCATCGAGACTGGGCTGATCCGGCACACGGTAGAGCAGGTCATGAACCCCCGATCCGCCGCCGGCGTGTCCCGGAATATGGCGGGCCGATGTCAGCGACAAGGACAAACCGCCGGAAGATTCACTGCGTCCCTGCTCCATGACCCGATTCAACTCCGTGCGAAAATCGAAGTCTCGGGCCTTGAAATTGGGCGTATCGGCGTTGGCGATATTATTGGCCAGAACCTGTTGACGCTCTGCGCGCAGATTGATGGCTTCCTGCTGAAAGCGCAGCGCGTTATCCAACTTGTCGAACATGCCGTGCCCCTCGATGGCGTTCGCTGGAAATTTGACAGGATGGAGAATAGCGGCGGGCGGTTCGTTTCAAACGTGTAAACAAGCTGTCAATTGCGCGCCATTTTCAGCAATGCTCGTTGTCGGGCATCTCTACAATCGCTACCCAATGTGGAGAATTCCGTCGCCTGGCGGGAAGCGCCGCGATACTCACCGCCGCCGAGATCCGTGACATGCGTGACGACCCGTCCGAAGCCTTGCAGCGCCTTCGATCGAGATATCGCCCCTACATCCAACGCCTGCTGTGGGCCGCCGCCGTAACGCTGATGACCTGCCTGTTCGCGCTATCGCTACTGCCGATACCTTCGATCGCTCGCGCGGACGACAACATCGTCGAGCAAGGCGACCCCCTCACGCTCAGCGTGGAGCGATTTCTCCAGCAGCGCACCGCCTCACTCGGCGATCAGGTAACGATCGACATCCGGCAGAGCGCCGCCGATCTTGGACACTGCATCAACCCGCAACCGTTTCTGCCCCGTCCCGGCGTGCCCCAGGGCCGGGTGACGGTGGGCGTCCACTGCGGTAACGACGGCAGTCAGACGCGCTATCTTCAGGCGACGATTTCGGCGACGGTTCGCCACCTGGTGGCTCTCAAGTCGATCGATTCCGGCCAGCGTATCGATCCCGCGATGCTGGGCTGGCAACAGTCGGAGATTTCACGGCTACGCCGAGGTTATCTCGACAACATGGATCAGGCGTCCGGCATGGTGGCCACACGACGCATTCCGGATGGCGCGACCTTGACCGACAACATGTTGAGAAAGCCCTGGATGGTGAAACGCGGCGATACGGTCGTGCTGACAGCCGTCGGTCAGGGGTTTCGCGTCAGTCGCAGCGTCGAGGCGCTGGACAATGGCGGATTGGGCAGTACCATTCGCCTCAAGACCGAGAACAACCAGATCCTCCAAGGAACGGTGACAGGTCAGGACCGACTGCGTGTCGACATCTGATCTGCTCAGATAAATTTCTTAACAAAACTCCGTTCGAATCTCTTTCAGCTCGCGCTGCTTTTGCCGATAACGTAAGCAACCACGGGATTGTGCATACAGCCATGAGGTAACGACCTTGAAAATCGATCAGACACAGCCGCTGACTCGCTCCACGCAGAACGAGCCCGTCGAGCAGCGCAAAGGCGCCGAATCACTGGAAGACACCAAAGCCTCGGCCGGCTCCACGACGACGTTGAGCCAGATCCCGAAGGGAGATGCGAGCGAAGATATCGATACCGCTCGTGTCAACGAGATTCGCCAGGCAATTTCCGAGGGCCGGCTCGAACTCGATACCGGCAAGATCGCCGACGGTCTGGTCCAGAGCGTTCGCGATATGCTGGACAAGTCCTAGGTTCTGTCTGAAAAATCGACGAGCGCAGGCAGTTTTCAGACAGTGCCTAATCACCTGATTTCAGGGCCTGTGACATCAGGCTCCTTTTATTTCAGGTTCCTTCTATTTCAGGCCTGATGGCAGGATTCCCGCATGACGCCAGCTGAATTGATTGCCGAACAGCAGACTCTGTTGCAGACACTTGTGCAAACGCTCGATGCCGAAGCCAGTTGCCTCGGCGAAGGCAGAGTGGACGGGGAGCGTCTTGGCGAACTGGCCGCACTCAAGCAGCGCCAGCTGGATGCGCTTGATCGGATCGAGAGCCTTCGTCGGGAGCATCAGCAATCCCAGGGGTTCGGCACGGGCAGTCAGGGGGCCGGGCAGTTCGCCCTCGCGATAGGCGGGCATGAGGCATGGCAACGAATTCGTGCGCTGGCGGAACAGGTGCGTCGAACCAATCGCCTCAATGGCCACATCATCTCCGCCCGGCTGGAACACAATCAGCAAGCCATCGATTTTCTGAACCGCGCCATCGGCGGCAACGTCTACGGTCCCAGGGGCGAGTCCCGGCATAACGGATTTGGCGGTATCAGTTCCAAGGCGTGATACGGCGAGAGTCCCATCGCCACTCAATGCTCACCTGGCGCTGAAAAATTCGAGGTCTATGGAACGCAGAACCCTCCGCCGAGAGACTCGACGGAGGGTTCTTTTTTGGCTGAGCGGGATGAAAAGAAAAGCGCTCAGTCTTCCGTTCTGACGACCCAGGATTCGACGGTGTCGCTACCGTGCTCGTCCTTCCACACTTTCAAGGTCTTGTGGTTACCACCGCGCGTTTCGACCACTTCCCCGGTGGTGGGGTTCTTGTAAATCTTGAGCTTACGCTTGCGACGGCTACCCGTTGAGCCGGTCTGCGACGTCGTGGTCTGGGCGTTGTCGGCTTTGGGGTTCAACAACTCAATGACGTCACGTGTCGTCTTGCCGTATTCCGCCATCAATGCTTCGAGCTTCTCCTTGAACTCGAGCTCGGCTTTCAGACGTTGGTCACCTTCCATGCGCTTCAGCTCTTCTTCAAGCTGCTTCAGGAGCTGTTCTTTCTTGACGTAATCGCTGAGTAGAGACATTCGTTGTTCCGTTGCGGATTGGTTTAAGCGTGGATATTATTGCCGATATCCACAAACTTGCAAGTCTTATCGAAGTGATTTTTTTAAAACAAACGGATTGCCAATATTTATTTAACGGCGGCTTCGTTAATGAGGCAGGACACTAACGGCCTTCGCTACGCCAATGCCGAGGTTGTTTTTTAACGACTCTCGATCCAGCCATACAATGCCATCCGGACTATCGTCTGGCAGGCCCATCATTGTCCAGTAGCCCCATGTCTATTGAATACTTTCATCATCGGCACCAGATACTGGCATTTCCCGTCAACAAATAACGCCGGACAATGGCCACTACATCAATGAAATCTAATTGGTTGGCGCTCTTCCAGGTGTCTACAGTTTTTCCTCCTGTCGTCGATAGTGGATAGGAGACTCGGAGCCGACAGGAATGAAATCGAGTTCCTCCTGTCTGGCCGCACAGGGCGTATTTTCGATGATCAGGACACCGGCTCAAGATATGCCAAAAACTCGAAGTCACTTCTTGACCCGAACGCTGGCGGTGTTGGCCGGCATCTGGTTTTTCGCTTCGCTGCTGATGTTGGGCGCAGCCTGGCTGGCCGTCTCAGGCGGACCGTTCGCGATCGTCGTACTGACCACCCTTTTCAGCGGGCTGACCGGCCTGGTAGCCAGTGTCTGGCTGTTCGATCGCCGGTTGCTGGTGCCGATCAGACGACTCGCGGATCATGTCCGCCTCGAGCATGACTTCACCAGCACTTCGCGGCAGGTGCCCCCGGATCTGACCAGCCGCTCGGATGCCGTGGGCCTGCTGGCACGCCAACTGCAAAAGTTGATTGAAGAATCCAGGAGTTACAACGCCGCGCTACTGGAGCAGACGTTGAACGACCCGCTGACCGGGCTTGGCAATCGGCGCCTGCTGGAAAGTCGCCTCAACATGCTCGTGCCTCTCAGTCGCCGCCTGAGCTGTACGGTGTCGGCGATGATGATCGATGTCGATCACTTCAAGGCATTCAACGATCACTATGGTCATCCGGCAGGCGATGCGTGTCTCGTCGATATCGCCGGTGTGCTCAGGGATACTTTCCGCAGGGAAACCGATGTCGTGGTACGCCTGGGTGGCGAAGAGTTTCTGGTCCTGCTGATCCACACCGGCAAGGAGGAAGCCTGGGCGCTGGCCGATGCCATGCGCGGCATGATCCAGGCACTGGGGCTACCTCACGAATACTCGCCGGTTGCGGAGGTCGTGACCGTCAGTGTCGGGGTAGTGACCAGCCCCAATGGCTTGCTGATCGACATCGACGACATGATTGCGCACGCCGATCAGGCACTCTACGACTGCAAGGCTCATGGCAGAAATCAGGTGGCGGCACGCGTGATCGGCGTGGAGCAGACGGCGCAGGCGTTTCGTCCCTCGACCGAATCAACGGCGTAACCCGCCTCGGACAACAATCTTTACAGTTCAGCGGGCAATTTTTTACAGCAAAATACTGGATATAAATACAGTCATTAATTACCTTATCCTTATCGACGCACCAGCACTACCACCATTCTTTAATAGCCAAATTAATGCATAATCGCGAAAATAGCTTTTTTAAGCTATAGATTGACCGTTGTGAAAGACGTTGCGAAACACTATCGATGGGGATCTCTATGATCGGCGTGCTCAGCGGGGACATCGTCGCGTCTCGCGATATCAGCGACAAGCGCGCGCTTCGCCGCGCGATAGACCTCGGCATTGATCGACTTGGCCAGTCACTGGGCGCGGTGGGTATGCGATTTCGCGGTGACGCTTTTCAGGTAGCGATTCCCGAGGCGACGGAGTCGGTCACGGCAGCAGTAATCATGCGCGCCAGTCTCATCGAACACTCCCCCTCCAGACAGCAGATGTGGGATGCGAGAATCGCGATCGGCATCGGTGAAGGCAGCGTGCCCACACTCGACAACTTCATCGACGCCGATGGCGAGACCTTCGTGCGCTCCGGCCAGGGTCTGGACGCGTTGAGCGAGAGCCATCAGCGTCTGGGCCTGTTCCTCGCGACGCCGCAGCCGGATCTCGATCTGCTGATGCTGTTTGCCGATGACGTCATCAGCCACTGGAGCCATAACGCCGCAGAAGTGGTTCGCTTCAACCTGACGACCGAACACTCTCAAAGCGAACTTGCCAGACGCCTGGGTCGCTCCCAACCGACGATCAATCGTCGCCTGAGCGCCGCGCGCTGGTCGCTGATTCGCGAATTTCTCGAATTTACCCGGTTCCGCCTGGAGGGACTGACATGAGCGAGGCAAGTCTGTCACTGTTGTTGGCACTGCTGCTCTCGCACACCGTCGCCGACTTCGTTTTGCAAAGCGACAGCTGGGCGCTTCAGAAACAGCAACACCACTTCCGCGCACCGTCGCTCTACTGGCATGTCGGAATTCACATGCTGTTGAGCCTGGTCGTTCTCGTGCTCTTCGGCGCAAGCGTCGCTAGCGCTATTGTCGGCACACTCGGAATTGGTGCATCCCATTGGCTCATCGACACGCTGAAAAGTTATACCCCCGCGCGCCAGGTGCGCTTTTTCCTGCTCGACCAGCTCCTGCACATCCTGATACTCGGGCTCGTCTGGTGGTGGATCGTTGGCGACAACCTGTCCGGTCTCACGTTCGATCTCGCGCTGTTCTGGCAGCCGTCAACGCTACTGGTCGCTCTGGCGTATCTGACCGTGATGCGCCCGGCTTCGGTTCTGATCGCGCTGATCATGCGGCGCTGGAGTGAAGGCGTCGACACCCGAGGCACGCTGGCCGATGCGGGCGCGCGAATCGGCATGCTCGAGCGCTTTCTCATTCTGACTTTCGTCTTGAGCCATCAAATGGCCGCAATCGGGTTCCTGCTGACCGCCAAGTCGGTACTGCGCTTCGGCGACCTCTACGAGGACCGCGACCGCAAGCTGACCGAATACGTGCTGCTCGGCACCATGCTGAGTTTCTCGATCACGCTCACCCTGGGCCTGTTGACCCGCTATCTGCTGGACGCATTATGAGTCGCGTCGACGCCGGGCATTCACGCCCCGCCCGACACCTGCTGATCGCCGGGCTGCTGGCGCTATTGGCCGGCTGTACCAGCCTGCCGACGACGGAAGTTCGCGACGGCTACGTGGCCGATCGCGCGCATCGATCCGATGCCTACAACCAGCGGATTCGCTATCTGATTCTTCACTACACCGACTCCGAGGAAGCCAGGGCGATGCGCACCCTGCTCGGCCCTGATGTCAGCTCGCATTATCTGGTGCCCAGAGAGCCTCCCACGACGAATAGCCTTCCACGAGTCTGGCAACTGGTCGATGAATCCGCCCGCGCCTGGCACGCCGGCATCAGTGGCTGGGAAGACCGCACGCAGCTCAACGACACCTCGATTGGCGTGGAAATCGTCAATCGCGGTCCGCAGCGAGCGCTTCGGGATCCGTCTCGGAACACGCCCCAGAATACGTCTAACCGTCTGGCCGCCAGCCAACGATGGCAGCCTTACCCCGATGCGCAGATCGACGCTGTCATCGCGCTGGCAAACGATATCATCCACCGTTACCGCCTGCCGCCGACGGCCATCCTCGGGCACTCTGATATCGCGCCATCACGCAAGATCGATCCCGGGCCCCGGTTCCCATGGAAAAGACTTCATGATGCCGGGGTCGGCGCCTGGCCAGAAGACGATGACGTCGCTGACTATCGTCGACAGTTCGCGCGCTGCGCTCCCTCGATGACGCAAGTTCAGCGAGCGCTGAGCGCTTATGGCTACACCATCGACGTCAACGGCAAAGGGGATAGGCAGACTCGCGAGGTGCTACGCGCCTTCCAGATGCATTTTCGTCCCGCCAACTATGCCGGCCAGCCGGATCGCGAGACGTCAGCCATTCTGTGGGCACTACTCGCCCGTTATCGCCCACAGGCGCTAATGGACAACGATCTTTCAAGACCGGAATGCTCTCGATAAATCGATGAAAGAGAGAGGCCGGCGCCGGGTCCGCGGCAACGCTTCATTGGCTGGAAGAATAATGAATCAGATCGTGAACTCTGACCGATGCCCGTGACAGATTGCGATAGGCGTGAGGCTGATCACCCGGAAAGCGTATCGCATCCCCCGCCGCCAGGGTTTGCCACTCCTCGTCGAGTCGGAGTTCCATCACTCCTTCAAGCACGACCAGGTGCTCGACGACACCAGGCGCATGGGGTGCCGACTCGCTGACCGTGCCCTGTGGCAGCTCGATCACGAACATTTCGAATCCCAGTGTCGGATCGAATGTAAACAGCGGCGTGACGATCATTCCCGAGGCGTCGTGATGCCGTTGAGGAGTCGATGTCGGGCGCTGTAGTTCGGGGGTTTGCGCCACCAGAAAACCCGTAAGCGGTACCCGCAGACCACTGGCTATTTTCCACAATGTCGAGATGGTCGGCGTGGATTCACCGCGCTCGATCTGACCCAACATGGCCTTGCTCACGCCGCTGGCCTGAGCGACTCGATCAAGGCTCCAGCCACATTCGGCGCGGCGCTTTTTCAAGTGTCGGCCGATGGCCAATACATCCGCCTCCATGCTTCCTCCTGAGTGACGCACTGCTGGAGCCCTCACTTTACCGCAAGTGAATCGTCAGCCTGGAAAAACCAGGGTCGTGCGTTATAGCGCACATTGGCACCGCTTCATCGAAAGTGTACGCTATAACGCACATTACTGATCCCTTCGAGATATCTCCCATGGCTCGTTTACCGAATGGACGTCGCCTGGTTTCGTCCAGAATCACCCTCTCGCAGGTTACAGCCGGTTTCGTCGCGGTTCTGGTCGGATACACGAGTTCCGCCGTGATCATTTTCCAGGCTGCTGCTGCAGCCGGCGCCTCTCCCACTCAGATCGGAGGCTGGCTGAGCGCGCTGGGCCTGGCCATGGGCATCACCTCGATCGGGCTTTCGCTGCGCTATCGGCAACCCATCCTGACAGCCTGGTCAACCCCGGGCGCAGCATTGCTGGCAGTCAGCCTGCCGGGTCTTCCGCTGAGCCAGGCAATCGGTATTTTTCTATTCAGCGCCGTCCTGATTCTGATCTGCGGTGTCACCGGCTGGTTCGCCAGGCTGATGCAAATCATTCCGCAATCGATCACTGCTGCCATGCTCGCCGGCGTGCTGTTGCGCTTCGGTCTGGACGCATTTTCCTCGCTGGACGGAGACTTCCTGTTGGTACTATCGATGTTTTTAACCTATCTCGCCGCCAAACGATGGGTGCCACGCTACGCCATCGTGCTGGTACTCCTGGCAGGACTCGGCGTGGCCGGCCTGCTGGGTGAGATCGATATCCAGGCGGCCCAACTGATCGTCAGCGCTCCCTCTCCGGTCTGGCCAACCTTCTCGCTCTCGAGCCTGATTGGCGTGGGGATTCCACTGTTCGTGGTGACCATGGCCTCACAGAATGCTCCCGGCGTAGCCACGCTGCGCGCTGCCGGCTACGACGCACCCATTTCGCCGCTGATGCTATGGACCGGATTGGCGACGTTCCTTCTAGCCCCGTTCGGTGCCTTCAGTATCGGTCTGGCCGCCATTACCGCAGCGATCTGCATGGGGCCAGAGGTCGATCCCGAGGCGAGCCGGCGCTACCCGGCAGCGATCTGCGCCGGCGTATTCTATTTACTGGCTGGGCTTTTCGGTGGATCGATCGGCACTGTATTCGATGCCCTGCCGTCGGGCCTGGTGCTGGCGATCGCCGGCCTGGCGCTGCTTTCTAACATCGGCGGCAGCCTTCATCGCGCCCTGCTGCAAAGCCACCAGCGCGAGCCGGCCCTGATCACCTTTCTGGTAACCGGTTCCGGTGTGACCTTGTGCGGCATCGGCGCTGCATTCTGGGGGCTAGCGGCCGGGTTGCTAGCGCTGTTCGTACTGACGAAACCGTGCCGTATCTGAACTGACCAAAGACGCGCCAAAAAGGCGCCATTACACATCAAATGCCGATCAAGGCGCCCTGCCGCGACCGTCCATCGTCATCGGCGATCGGTTCGACATCCACCGAGACGTCGAGCTCGTGCGCGCCGCCGCCATTCATGATGCCCTTGAGCGGCGGTACATCACCGTAATCACGCCCCCACCCCAGAATGAGATGCCGCTCACCCGGCAGGTTGCCGTTGGTCGGATCGTACTCGAGCCAGCCCCAGTTCGGCACATGTACCGCGACCCAGGCATGGGAAGCATCGGCGCCGATCAACCGGGGTTGACCGGGTGGCGGCAGGGTTTCCAGATAGCCGCTGACATAGCGCGCCGAGAGCCCCAGCGAGCGCAGACATCCGATCATCAGGTGGGCGAAGTCCTGGCAAACGCCGCGCCGGGCGCGAAGCACGTCCAGCACCGGGGTCGCCAGCGTCGAGAACGCCGGGTCATAGGTGAAGGTCTCGAAAATACGACGATTGAGGTCATCTACCGCGTTCAGTAACGGCCGGCCGACCGGAAAGCTGGATGCTGCGAATCCGCGTAGCGCCGGGTCTCGGGAGATGAACGGGGAATCCAGCTGAAATTGGCGGAGTTCCGGTGTTCGGCTGGCATGTCGTACGGCCATCTGCCAGTCGTTATCGACCTCGCTTGGCGGCAGCGGGCGTCCCTGAGTTCGAAGGGTGGTCGAGGCAGTGACCGACAACGCCAGATGGACTTCCTGAACGCTGAAAAAGGCCACCCGATTACCGAAGAAATCGAGGCGCTCGCTGGTAACGGCCGGACGCGGCTCGATATCGAGTCCGGTCGGTTCGACCTTCTGCCACGATAGCTCCCGGGGCAGGATTCGTGCCTCGTTGTGGCATAGCGAAACCGGCGCCGCGTACTCATAGCGGGTCGTGTGGCGAACTCGATAGCGCATGCATCAATCCTGTAACGAAAAGATGACAACCGGGCGATGACAGTCGCTGGCGACGACAGTCGTCAACTCAATCATTCGCGAACTCGGTCACTCGCAAAATCAGCCGGTCGCGAACTCGGTCGGTCGTAAACGCCGCCAGCCGCCCGCTATGGTGTCTGCATCGGTATCAGCTGACGCGGGGCTTCGACGTGACTGAAGTGACTGTGCTCGATGGCCAAGGACAGCGCCTCGAGCGGCACCGTCAATGCATCGAGCAGATCCGCCAGTGCCTGCTTGGCATCTTCGTCATCCTCCAGCTTCGCCAGCAACTCCAGATCCGCCAGATGCAGGGCCGAGCGAGCCTTGATCAACAGCCGGGCCTCGTCGCTGCGATAAGGCGTATTGCTGGGCTGGGGTAGGCGCTCGATCTGGCGCTCGAGACGCTTGAACATGTAACCCACCGAGCGCGGGTTGGCCTCGTCGAACAGCAGCAGATCGAGAATGGCTGCCGGATGCAGCTCGCTGCGATAACGTCGCCGATACGCCGTGGCATTGTCGGTCGTGGTCAATACCACGTCCCACAGCGCCTCGCCGGCATGCCTCGAGTCGATCAGCGCCAGACGCAGCAGCGTCAGTGTCGCCAACGCTCGCTCGAGAAAACGCCCGATATCCATGAAGCGCCAGCCGAAGTGATGCGGCATGGTCTCGTTGCAAAGGCCGAAGAAAGCCGCCAGCTGGGTGATCACGGTCTCGACGGATCGCCGCCCCTGGTCGATACCGGCGTTGGGTAGCCGCACCGCTTCCTGACGCAGCTGATTGAAGACCCGCCAGGCATCGTCTCCCAGATGATCACGAACCGCGCGGCAGTTGTTGACCATACGCGAGACCATCATCGGTAAACTGCCGTCCTGGGTCTCGTGAAACAACCCCATCAGACGGTCCCGATGCATGACAAAACGTTCGACCGGCAACTCGCCGGGCGATGATGTATCGAGCTCGAGCAGATGCAGAAGGTCCTCCAGCGTGTCATCCGCCTGCCCTTCCTGCCCCTGCTCGAGCAATCGATACAGCGCCTCGCGCAGCAATCGGGACCGTCCCTCGAGCCGCTCGCCGTAGCGCCCGACCCAGAACAGGCTATCGGCAACGCGACTCGGTAGATCGGCGCCATCCCGCGTGACTACCAGCGGCTGGCGTGACCGCCGCAGACGGCTGACATGCGGCTGCGGTTCTTCCGCGGTCACCCACACATCCTTGACACACTGACTGGACCGCATCGCACTACCCGGAGCACCGTGCCACGCCACCCCACCGGGCATGACGTCATAACCACTGAATCGATAATCGGTATCGAAGACCGCCTGGGTGAAGCAGCGCACGTTGAACGGTAGTGGCGACAGCTCGGCACAGTCACGGCTGAAGAACGGCGCGGTCGCCGCCACCAGCGGCTGCTGGGCCACGTAACGATCCGGTTGGGCGACGATCGCCTGGCGCAACCGGCTGGCCGCCTCTTCGTTCATGTCCGCGGGCGACACCGGACCAGGCTCGCCGTCCAGGCGTTGAAAGCTCAGCGTCTCGAAGCCCGCCATCGCCCAGGCCAGCCCTTCCGGCTGCCCACACCAGTGACGCTCCATGCCTTCGATCTGCAATGTCTCGCCGAGCAGGCGCTTGCACAGGGCCGGCAGGTGTGCACCGATCAACGGATGTTCCAGCGCACCGACGCCCGGCGGATTGGCGACGCCGACTCCACCGGCCCGGATCGCCTCGAGCAGCCCGGGCACACCGATCAAGGAATCCCCTCGCAACTCCAGGGGATCGCTCCATGCATCGCCAATATGGCGCAGCAAAACGTCCACCGGCTGCAGCCCCCCCAACGTGCGGATCCAGACACGCGAGTCGCGCACCACCAGATCGCTACCCTCGACGAGGGCAAGATTGAGGTAGTTGGCCAGGTAGGCGTGTTCGAAATGACTGTCATGCCCGGGGCCCGGGGCCAGCAACGCGATGGTCGGATGATCGAAATTGAGCCGCGACAGTGACGAGAGCGAATGGTGTTGGGCACTCAGGAACCCCGCCAGCCGCTTCAGCGGTGCACGGCGATAGAGATCCGGCAAGGCACGCGCCATGGCGATGCGATTCTCCAACGCGAAGCCAACGCCCGAAGGAGACTGCACTCGATCCGCCAGCACACGCCAGTGTCCTTGCGCATCGCGCGTCAGATCCACCCCGTGCAGCAGCAGGCCAGGGTCTTCCTCGGCCAGCAGCTGATCGCAAGGCAGCAGAAAAGCGGAATTGGCATACAAGGCATCGGCCGGGAGCACACCTTCCGCCAGCATTCGACGCGGACCGTAGATATCCTTGAGCAGCGCTGCCATCAATCGGCTGCGCTGGCGCAGGCCCTGTTCGAGTTGCTGCCATTCCTGAGGCGCGATCACCAACGGCAGCGGATCCAGCCACCACTGACGGCGGCTGCCGGCTTCGTCGTTCGGCAGGTTGTAGGTCACGCCGTTCTCGTGCAGCAGGTGCTGCACTTCATCGGCTCGCTGCACCAGCGTATCCCGCCCCAACTGTCCCAATTGATCCAGTAGCGGCAGCCACCGCGGGCGCACCGAACCATCGTCAGCGATCAAGGCATCGTGAACGCTGCCAGGGGCATAAGTTTCCAACCAGGGAGTGCGAAGCGTCTCGATCGCCACCATCATCTATTGTCTGCGTGTGCGCCGGGGAATCCTTCCCAGCGGCCGGTCATCACCGGACTCCTGCCGGTGTCATGAGACTCGACGACATCGTCGACTTCCCGTTCTCAGCAAAGCGTTCAAAACTGATGCAATGCGGTCTTCATCGTGTCGCTGATGACATCCCATTATCGGCGCCCATCATATAGATGTTTAGCCAGGCCGCTAGTCGATTCCGCTTTCCCGCTCCCGCAGATCCAGCGTAAACGGATAATCACGGCTGATATGCGGCTCGGGAACTTCATGTACGCCCTGCCGATGACCGTGAGGCAGGAACCTGGCCAGACGCCGCGCTTCCGCCTCGTTGGCGTTGACCGGAAAGCTCTCGAAATTGCGCCCGGCCGGATGGGAGACGTGATAGGTACAGCCGCCGATCGAACGCCGGTTCCAGGTATCGACGATATCGAACACCAGCGGCGCATGAACCGGAATTCGCGGATGCAGCGCCGACGGTGGCTGCCAGGCACGATAGCGCACCCCGGCGACCGCTTCGCCATTACGATCCGTTGCCCTCAGCGGCACCCGCTGCCCGTTGCAGGTCACGACATAGCGATCGCCGCTCATGCCGCTGACCTTGACTTGCACTCGCTCCACCGACGAGTCCACATAGCGCGACGTACCACCGCCCGCGGCCTCCTCGCCGAGCACGTGCCAGGGCTCGATCGCCTGACGCAGCTCCAGCTCGAGCCCCTGATACTGAACCCGCCCCAATACCGGGCACCGAAACTCCAGAAATGGTGCGAACCACGTCAACGCAAAGGCCATGCCGTCATTGTCGAGATCGACCAGAACCTCCTCGAGATCGCACCAAAGGTAGTGCGGAAGCATCCAGCGATCGTGCAAAGCCGTGCCCCAGCGCACCAGGCCACCATAACTCGGCCGATCCCAGAAATGCGCGACAAGCGCCCGGATCAACAGCCCCTGCATCAGGCTCATGCGCGGATGCGGCGGCATCTCGAACCCCCTCAGTTCGAGCAGGCCGAGCCGACCGGTATCGCTGTCGGGCGAATAGAGCTTGTCGATGCAGAATTCCGCACGGTGGGTATTGCCGGTGAGGTCGGTCAACAGATGCCGGAAAAGGCGGTCCACCAGCCACGGTTGCGCGGTCTCCTCTCGGGACAGTTGCGCCAGCGCAATTTCGAGTTCGTGCAACGACTCGTGGCGCGCTTCGTCCACACGGGGCGCCTGGCTGGTCGGGCCGACGAACAGGCCCGAGAACAGATAGGAAAGCACCGGATGGCGTTGCCAGTAGCTGACCAGACTCCCCAGGAGTGCCGGACGTCGCAGGAACGGCGAGTCGGCCGGCGTGGCGCCACCCAGGGTAACGTGATTGCCGCCGCCAGTGCCGGTGTGACGGCCGTCGAGCATGAACTTCTCCGCCCCCAGGCGAGTCTGTCGGGCCTGCCCGTAGAGCGTCTCGGTCTGGGCTACCAACGCCGGCCAGCTCTCCGCCGGCATGATATTGACCTCGATCACGCCGGGGTCCGGCGTGATCATGAAATGGTTGAGGCGTGGATCGGCAGGCGGCGGATAACCCTCGACGAACACCGGCATCTCGAGCGTCGCGGCGGTCTGCTCGATCGCCGCGATGAGTTCGAGATAGTGCTCGAGCCGCGTGACCGGTGGCACGAAAACGTAGAGCTGTCCGGCGCGTACTTCCAGGCACAGGCTGGTGTTGATGGTGTCAGGCTGGTCGTTGACCACGCTGCCCTTGCCAGGCGACTCGTCGTCCGTCTGGGCGACGGTTGCGGGCAGGCGGCCACCGCTCAACGCGTTGTAGGGAAGGCTTTCGGCATTCTCGCGACGCGCGTCCGAGGGGCCCGCCTCGACGGCCTTGCGCACCGCCTGGTAGCGTCGCGTCACTCCGCCATGCGAGTCTTCGAGCGCCGCCGTCGGCGCCCACAGTGAATGCGGCTGGTCGACATCGCGAAATGCCGCCTGCGGCAGCGACGACAGCGGCAACCTCAAGCCCATGGGCGAATCGCCAGGGATCAGATAGAGATGTTCGCGTCTCAACGGCCATTCGCCGCTCTGCCAGCCATTCAGCCGTGGCGCGTATCGCAGCGGCAACGCATAGCCGATCACCTTGCCCAGACCTCGCTCCAGCAACTGTGCCAGGCGCCGGCGCTCCTCTTCATCGTCGAGATCGTACTGGCGCGGGTCGACATCGACCGCCAGGGTCTGCTCGCGCCACAGATAGTAGAAAGCGTCCTCGTAGCCCGGCAGCAGATGATCCGCGTCGACGCCCAGATGTTCGGCCAATTTTTCGCCGAAGCGAAGCGCATCCTCGGCGGCATGGCCGGGGGCGGCACTCTCTTCGAAATTCTCGTCGGCCAACCAGCGTTCGTCATGCCATATCGCTTCACCGTCCTTGCGCCAGTAACAGGCCAAGGCCCAGCGAGGCAGCGATTCGCCGGGATACCACTTGCCCTGACGATAATGCAGCAGGCCGCCCGGGGCGAAGGCGCGCCGCAACCGCTTGAGCAGCTCGCCGGACAGCTTGCGCTTGGTCGGGCCCTGGGCGGCAGTGTTCCATTCGTCCGCCTCCATGTCGTCGATCGACACGAAGGTCGGCTCGCCACCCATGGTAAGACGGACATCGGCGCCACTCAGGCGGCGATCGACCTGCTCGCCGAGGCGCTCGATGGCTTGCCACTGGTCGTCGCTATAGGGTCGTGTGACACGCGGATCCTCGTGGATCCGCTCGACGCCCATTGAAAAATCGAACGTCACCTCGCACTCGTCGGAATAACCGACGATCGGCGAGGCGCTGGTCGGCTCCGGTGTTGCCGCCAGCGGAATGTGTCCTTCGCCTGCCAGCAGACCCGAGGTCGGATCGAGACCAATCCATCCGGCGCCGGGGATGAATACCTCGGTCCAGGCATGAAGATCGGTAAAGTCGGTCTCGGTGCCGGAGGGCCCTTCCAGCGCCTTGACGTCGGCCGTCAACTGAATCAGATAGCCGGAGACGAAACGTGCCGCCAACCCCAGATGGCGAAGAATCTGCACCAGCAGCCAGGCCGAGTCCCGACACGAGCCCCGGGCTTTCTCCAACGTCTCCTCGCCGCTCTGTACCCCCGGCTCCATGCGCACCAGATAACTGATGTCCTGCTGCAGGCGTTGATTCAGCATCACCAGGAAATCGGCGATGCCGGACGACTCCCTGGGGACCTTTGCCAGCCAGGCCATCAAACGCTCGCCGCGTTCGCCGATCTCGAGATAAGGCGCCAGTTCCTTGCGCAGCGCCTCGGGATAGGCAAACGGATAGTTCTCGGCGTAGCTCTCGACGAAGAAATCGAACGGGTTGATCACCGTCATCGGGGCGATCACCTCGACCGCCACGTCGAGCCGCGTTACCGGTTCGGGAAACACCACCCGCGCGATGAAGTTGCCGAAAGGGTCCTGCTGCCAACTGAGAAACTGCGGCTTGGCCGAGACGCTCAGCGAATAAGCTTCGATCGGGGTCCGGCAGTGCGGCGCCGGCCGCAGCCGAATCAGGTGCGGCGACAGATTGACGGGGCGATCGAAGATGTAGGACGTACGGTGAGACAGCGCAACGCGTAGGGTCATGGCGATCTCTTGGCCGATTGGCGATCTTGTTCTGGGTTCTGGTGACACGGTACTGAACAAATTCAGGCTATCAGCGTAGCCGTTTAACGTGACATCTACACAAGCCTCTCACTATGCTTGATAGCGCCTACAGAATCTTTATATACGGTTTTGCCACGACGGGCGACGCGACAACACCCAACAAATGCGTCTTCAAACCCGCACACAGGAGTCTTCTCCCATGGGCAATGTGGATTGGAAGCAGTACCCGGGCCAGCGCTTCTACGACGAACTGCTCAATGCCAGCGGCATCCCCAGAGAGGCGGCCAAGCCGCTTTGCGACATTCTCTCGAGCTTCACGCCACAGGAACTCAACGAACGCAAGATCGCGGCGGAAGTCGCCATCCGGACCATGGGCATCACCTTCACCGTCTACTCCGAAGGCAGCACGATCGATCGAGCCTGGCCGTTCGATATCGTGCCGCGCATCATCCCGGCCAATGAGTGGCGTGCCGTCGAAGCCGGTCTCAAGCAGCGCGTCGATGCGCTGAACCTGTTCATCGACGACCTCTACCACGACCAAAAAGTGATCAAGGACGGTGTGTTTCCCGAGGAAGTGCTGGCGCAGTCGGTGAACTTTCGTCCGCAATGCATGGGCATCGATCCGCCCCACGGTGTATGGGCCCATATCTGCGGCTCCGATCTGGTCCGCGACGGCAACGGCACGATCTACGTGCTCGAAGACAACCTGCGTGTCCCCTCCGGCGTCTCCTACATGCTCGAGAACCGCAATGTCACCAAGCGAGTGCTGCCGGAGCTGTTTGCGACCGGTCGTATCCTGCCGCTGGATGACTACCCGGCTCAGCTCTACGACATGCTGGCCAGCATGTCTCCGCGCCCGGGTGACGAGCCGCAGATCGTGGTGCTGACGCCCGGCATCTACAACTCCGCCTATTACGAACACGCCTATCTGGCGCAGCAGATGGGCGTGGAACTGGTGCAGGGTTCCGACCTGATGGTGGACGACGACGATGTCGTGCACATGCACACCGTCGACGGCCTCAAGCGCGTGGACGTGATTTACCGCCGCGTCGACGACCTGTTTCTGGATCCGGAAGCGTTCATTCCCGACTCCCTGCTCGGCACGCCGGGACTGATGCGAGCCTGGCGTGCGGGCAAGGTCGCCCTGACCAATGCTCCAGGCGCCGGCGTCGCGGACGACAAGGTCGTCTACGCCTTCGTACCCAAGCTGATCGAGTACTATCTCGACCAGAAACCGCTGATCCCCAACGTCCCCAGCTATCTGTGCATGTTCGAAGACGATCGACGCTACGTGCTGGAGCATCTGCACGAGCTCGTGGTCAAGCCCGCCAACGAGTCCGGCGGCTACGGCATGCTGATCGGCCCCCGCGCCACCGAGGAGGAGCGCCAGGAATTCGCCAGGCGCATCGAGGCGGACCCTCGCAACTACATGGCGCAACCGACACTCGCACTCTCCACCGCGCCGACGCTGTTCGATGGCACGCCGGAGCCGCGTCACGTCGATCTGCGCCCATTCATCCTGTCCGGCACCGAGACGCATGTCACCATGGGCGGTTTGACTCGGGTGGCACTGGTCAAGGATTCGCTGGTGGTCAATTCCTCTCAGGGTGGCGGAAGCAAAGACACCTGGATCGTCGAAACCGAGGGAGAGTGAGCGCATGCTGTCACGAGTCGCCGAGAATCTGTACTGGCTGGCACGCTACGTCGAACGGGCCGAGGACACCGCTCGGCTGATCAGCGTCAACAGCAACCTGCTCCTCGACATGCCGGGGAAGGCGGCGCTGAGCTGGTCGACCCTGATCGACATAACCGGCAGCGGAGACGTGTTCGACACGCTGTTCGAAGAGCGCAACGAACGCAACGTGGTGGAGTTCCTGTGCCTGTCACGCGAGCATGACAGTTCGATCCTCTCCTCGCTGGCCAATGCGCGCGAAAACCTGCGCACGACTCGCGACGTTGTCCCGCGAGAGATCTGGGAAGAGATCAATCACTGCTATCTGGAGATCAGCGAGCTGACCCAGACCGGCATGAAGGCACGCAACCGGGACGAGTTCCTGAAGCGCGTGACACGCGCCTGCCAGACGTTGACCGGTTTGATCGAAGGCACGTTGAGTCATACCGAAGCGAGAACGTTCCTGACCCTGGGACGCCATCTCGAGCGCGCCGACATGACCACCCGGATCATCGACGTGCGGTCCAACAACCTGTTGCCCCGCAACCCGGAAGAGTTGATTCCGTTCGAACACCTGCAGTGGATGAGCGTACTCAAGTCGCTGACGGCCTATCAGATGTATCGGCGGGCAGTCAGACTTCGCGTGCGCGGTCCCGACGTACTGCGCTTCCTGCTGCAGGATCGTGCCCTGCCCCGGTCCGTGCTGCGCAGCCTGGAAGAGGTCAGTTGGGAATTGCAGGCGCTACCCAACCATGATCGGCCGCTGGCGGTCGCTGCCCTGGTCCGCGCCGAGGTCGCCGAGGCCGATGTGCAATCGCTGGCGCGTGCACCGGACCAGCTACACCAATTGATCGATGAGTTTCAGATTGGCTTCAACAATCTCCACGAGGCGATCGCCAGCGCCTATTTCGCGGTCAGCGAACGGCCGGTGAAGGCGTCGCAGAGCCAGGAACAGACGACTTACGTCGATGATGAGGATGACTGAAAAGCACGGGCGAGAAGACAGATGTTATCGGTGGGGAACCGATGACCCGGTGACGCCACCGGGCCGATCGGGGCAGACGTCGATGTCTCGGGAACGAGCTACGGGGCAGGTGTGGGTGTGGGTGTAGGTGTAGTTGTGGTTGCAGTACTGCGCTGCACGACCCGATGAATGTAATCGAGTTTTTCACGGATGGCTGGCGTGATGACCACCGGCACCATGTCCAGCAACCCCATCTCCCGATTCAGTTCGTTCAGCGCCAATCCAACCTGCTGGTAGGCCAGAATCATGGCGTCGATGGTGCCATCGTGCTCGGCCCGTGCCATGCCCAGTCCGATGGCAGTATCCAGCACCGCGACGATGTCCTGGTAGGCGGCAAAGGTCTCGGCAAAATCCTCCCACGGATGCATGGTCGCATAGGCGGATACATGGGACTGGGCCCAATCCGCCGCGGCCCCCTGCTCGTAATAGCGTTCCAGCGCCTCGGCGTAAGTCGGCGCTTCGGGATCGCCGAAAATGGCCCGGCTGGCATCCTCGTCATGCCCTCGTATCAACAGATCCCAATAGTAGTGGCCGATCTCATGGCGAAAATGGCCGATCAGGGTGCGATGCGACTCGTTCATATCGACGCGCAGCCGCTCGCGCTCTGCATCGTCGGTCTCCTTGAGGTTGATCGTGATCAACCCTTGCGCATGGCCGGTATAGACCTTCTCGTCGCTGCCGGTGGAGCGCCATAGCCCGGCATCCGGCAGGGCATCGGCCATGAACGCGAAACTCAGCGGCAGCACCGATTCGTCCTGCGGCGAAGGGTGCGGCAGGCCGATCAGATCCAGCGTGTAGAACAGTCGGCGCTTGGCAGCCTCCAGCGATGCCCAGCGTTCACGGTGGCCCTCGATCGAGAGATCGGGAATCACCGCATTGTGGCGACAACAGTCACACAAGCCGTCGTAAGCCGCGTGGTCTTCCGGTGTCTGCATGCGATTGCAGACGCTCTCGCTGGCATAGTTGAAGCACTTCACGAGCGCCGTTCCACAACCCGGGTTGGCGCAGCGATAGCCGACCTCGTTGTCCGGAATCATCGCCGCAATGGTATGACAGGCCGGACACCAGCCGACCTCAGCGTCGCAGATGATGCATTGCGTGTTGTCGAAGAAGAGCCGACTCGACGGATTACAGTGATGGCATTCGAAAGTACGCATGACCAATCTCCCTATCAGCTGTGGCGCAATACCGCCGACGGCGGCATTTTCCGGTGCCCAGACAAGCAGATTAGCAAATTACTCGGGACTCATGACTCATCGCTCGAGAATGAGGCGCCAGGAATCCGCCCTGACGAATCGGCAAACTGCCGATTGTCGAATTCGAGCTTGGACAGCGCCTGATCCAGTGTCGCGACCCGCTCGACGATGGGTAGACCAGCGTCGACATCGCGCCCGGTGCGAGTCTCGATCAGCGACGCCAGCCGATGGTCACTCAGCTGGCCGTCATAGTGAACGCGATCGATCGAGGCATCATGCGAACCCGGCAGGTAGATCGTGTTGTTGGAAAAATCCACCGCATAGGCAATAACGCCTGGCACGATGAATAGCAGCAGGCCCAGCCCATCGGCAATCGCCACGCCGGGGTCGATGCGCCCCTGCAACTGCCCCTTGCGCTCGGGATAGAAAAGGGTTCCGCAGCCGGTGAGTGATAGCACCATGCCGGCGACGATCGTGCCGGCCGTCAAGCGTTTGAGAAGAGGTTGCATCGCAGAAATCCCGGTGACAGAAAAGTTACGCGAAGTAACCTAATCCATCCGCTGGCGTCGCGTCCAGCAACGTCCAGCAAGCGAGTGCAGACACAGCGACGCCCACACCGTGAGCGTAGGCGTCGGATGATGGTTGATCGGCATCAGACCAGCGAAGCGCCATACCCCCACAGCAGCACGGTGATGGCGAGCAAAGCCTCCAGTACCAGTACACCGATAGCCAGCGCCGCACTCGAGGCGCGCATGCCTTCATGCTGATCGATGCCCAGAAACGATGGCAACCCCGCATAGACGAGATAGACCGTGTAACAGAGACCGGCAGTGCCGGCCAGCAGGCAAAGCCAGATAAGAGGGTAGAGTGCCACCACGCCGCTCAGAAACATCGGCGTCGCCATGTACCCCGCGAAGACGACGCAATGGCTCAGGTCCGGGCGTTCGGAATAACGCCGCGCCAGCCAATGGATCACGTTCCCCATCAGCCATACGGCGCCCAGAATCAGCGCGTAGAAAATGATCGCCAGCAGTACCGCCGTGGCTGGCGAGACGCTGACGGTTTTCGCCAATCCGTCCTCGGTGGTACCGAAATGCCAACCGACCACCGTAGTGCCAATGAAAGCGCAGATCACTGGAATCGCGGCCATCACCAGCACATGGGAACCGTAGAAATGCGATACGGTCTCGTTCTCTCCGCGAATCTGCTGCCATTCGCGGTTGGGATTCGTGAGCAGGCCCCAGACGTGATGAATCATGACACACCTCCCTCCGGCGCGGGCCGCCAACGACGGATTTCCGATGGTGTCTGTTCCGTTCGCCTCCCGACGATGCCGGACGCGGCCCTGCTTTCACTATAGGTAAGATTGGGCCGGTGGAAAGGTCAATCGCAATAGCCGCCGCAAGCCGGTAATGTCCAGGAGTAAGCGCCAGATTGGCCGAGAGGTTTTTACCGGTCGCCCTTCCCCGTCCGCTATTCGAATCTCTATACTGGCGACCCGATGAATGACTGCCGATCACGTCATATCGAGCATATGCCGCGTTCCGCTTGACGCTGATGAATACAGGAAAGAACACCCCATGCGTGCCAGCCAACTACAGATCTCGACCCTCAAGGAAACGCCGGCAGATGCGGAGATCGTCAGCCACCAGCTGATGCTGCGCGCCGGCATGATCCGCCGCCTGACCTCGGGACTCTACACCTGGTTGCCGGTGGGCGTGAGAACGCTGCGCAAGGTTGAACGCATCGTCCGCGAGGAGATGGATCGCGCAGGCGCGCAGGAAATATTGATGCCGGCGGTTCAGCCCGCAGAGCTGTGGCAGGAGTCCGGTCGCTGGGACGAGTATGGCCCAGAGTTGCTGCGACTCAAGGATCGCCATCAGCGCGACTACTGCGTCGGCCCGACTCATGAAGAGGTCATCACCGATCTGGTACGGCGCGAGATCAGCAGCTACAAGCAGCTGCCGACCAACTTCTATCAGCTCCAGACCAAGTTTCGCGACGAGATTCGCCCGCGTTTCGGCGTGATGCGCTCGCGCGAATTCATCATGAAGGACGCCTACTCGTTCGATAGCGATGAAGCCGGTCTCAAGGCGTCCTATCAGCGCATGTACGACGCCTACGTCCGCATCTTCACCCGGCTGGGCCTCGACTTCCGTCCGGTCCTTGCCGACAACGGATCCATCGGCGGCACCGGCTCGCATGAGTTCCATGTCCTGGCCGACTCCGGCGAAGATGCCGTGGTCTTTTCCACCGGCTCCGACTACGCCGCCAATATCGAGAAGGCCGAGGCGCTGCCGCCCCGGGGCGTCGAGCGTGCCGTGCCCCGGGAGACGATGCGCCAGGTGCCGACACCCGGCGTGCGCACCATCGCCGCGCTGGTCGAAGGGTTCGATCTACCGATCGAGAAGACCGTCAAGACGCTGATCGTGCACGCCGCCGAGGGCGGCCTGATCGCACTGATGGTGCGAGGCGATCACCAGCTCAACGAGATCAAGGCCGAGAACCTCGAGGCCGTCGCCGCGCCGTTGACCATGGCCAGCGAAGAGGAAATTCGCGCCGCCATCGGCGCCGGCCCCGGCTCGCTGGGCCCGGTCAAGCTGCCGCTGACACTGATCATCGATCACAGCGTTGCCCTGATGAGCGATTTTGGCGCCGGCGCCAACGTCGACGACCACCATCTGTTCGGGATCAACTGGGAACGCGATCTGCCGCTGCCCGAGGTCGCCGATCTGCGCAACGTGGTCGAAGGCGACCCGTCGCCCGATGGACAGGGCACGCTCTCGATCACCCGTGGCATCGAAGTCGGCCACGTCTTCCAGCTTGGCCAGAAGTATTCCAGGGCCATGAACGCCACGGTTGTCGACGACAGCGGCCAGCCGGCGACGCTGTGGATGGGGTGTTACGGCATCGGCATCACCCGCGTGGTCGCGGCGGCGATCGAGCAGAATCACGACGCCGGCGGAATCATCTGGCCCGACGCCATCGCCCCCTTCCAGCTGGCGATCGTGCCGATGAACGCACACAAGTCGGACCGGGTGCGCGAGACCGCCGAAACGCTCTATCAGGAACTGACGGACGCCGGCATCGACGTGCTGCTGGATGATCGCGACCTGCGCCCGGGCGTCAAGTTCGCCGACCAGGAACTGATGGGGATTCCCCACCGTCTGGTAATCGGTGATCGTGGCCTCGACAACGGCGAGCTGGAGTACAAGGGACGCCGTGACAGCGAAGTCACCATGGTCGCGCTGGACGATCTGCGAGCGTTCCTGGACACCCGCTTCGCCTGATCGAAAGAGATCGTGATGGCTCGGCTCTCGGCCATTCTGGTGACGGCGATCTGGCTCGTCGTCGCCGGTCTGCCGAGCGCCGACATGGCGCTGGCCCAGTCGACCGCGCCTGCCCAGCGATCCGAGAATCCGGGGGAACTCCCGTCGCCAGCCCTGCTGGATTCACTGTCCCGTGCCATGGCTGCACCGGACGGGTTCGAAGACGTCTTCGACGCTCAGGTGTGGCTGCTCGACATGCAGTCGCGCCTGGCCAGGCGCCAGCCCGAGGCCTACCCGTCACGTCGCGCCCGTCTGGCGCTGCTGGAACGAGTTCATGCCGAAGCTCGGCGGGCTCAGCTGCCGCCGGAGCTGGTACTGGCATTGATCGATGTGGAAAGCCGCTTCCAGCCCGATGCGGTGTCGTCGGCCGGCGCACTGGGATTGATGCAGGTGATGCCGTTCTGGAAAGCGGAAATCGGTCGACCACAGGACGATCTCCACGATATCGATACCAACCTGCGCTACGGCTGCACCATTCTTGCGCACTATCTGAAACGCGAGCACGGCGACTGGACCAGTGCCCTGGCACGCTACAACGGCAGCCTCGGACGCACGATCTATCCCGAACAGGTGATGCAGGCCTGGTTCACCCGCTGGTGGATAGACCGCTAAAGGCCCCGCCATATTGCTACTGTCAGCTACTGTTTACGGTCCTCGACCTCGGCGTGAGAAGTCCCCGGCGGCAACGGATGGCCCTTGGCCAGTTCGGCCCGCGTCGCCTCGCGAACCTCGAGAATCTCGATCTCGTAGGTCAGCGTCTCCCCCGCCAGCGGATGGTTGGCGTCGACGGTCACTTGCGCGTCATCGGCGGCGAGAACGGTGACCGTTCGCGGGCCGTCCGGTCCCTGGGCCTGAAAGCGCTGACCAGCCTTTAGCGGCTGATCTTGCGGAAACGCGGAGCGTGGGCTTTCACTGACCAGTGCTTCGTCGCGCTCGCCATAGCTGTCGGCGGGCGCCAGCGTGACGCTCAACCGTTCGCCGCTCTTGCGAGAGGCCAGCGCTGCTTCCAGTGCCGGGAACAGATTGTCGTGCCCATGCAGATACGCCAGCGGCTGCTGGCGCGCACGCGAATCGTCGAGGGGGCGGCCTCGCTCGTCCAGGAGAGTGTAATGGAGAGACGCAACGTGGGACGGCTCGATGGCGAGCTGGCTCATGGTGACTCCGGAATGACAGTGGGGTTCAGGAAAGATGACGAATGGGGCGACGAGTGGACTCGACAGGCCTGGCGGCGGACAACCCCGACACGTCAGGAGGAGTGCTTGCGCAGCGCCTCGACCGGCACCTCGAGCCGCTGAGTCTGCTGCAGAAGATTGAGCAGCACGATGGCGCGCTCCTCGCCCTTCTGCGACTCGAACACGCCCTGCAAGGCACGAAACGGTCCATCGGTGATCTCGACGATATCACCCTGACGGTAGTAGACGTTGGCGCGATCTCGGCTCGCGTCGGTCGTGATGCGATCCCGCAGCGTCTCGACCAGCCCGTCCTGCACGAATACCGGCTCGTTGCCGAAACTGACCAGCCGCAGCACGCCACGCGTGGAGCGAATCGGTCGCCAGTTGCTGGCCAGGCGATCGAGGCGGATGAACAGATAATGCGGGAACAGCGGCTCGGCGACCCAGGTCAGCTTGCCACGACGACGCTTCTGCACCTCGAGTACCGGGTGAAAGATCTCGTAGCCCTGGTTATCGAGATGTTCGCTGGCCCGAAACGACTCGCCACCCTTGCACTGGATGACATACCAGCGCGGCAACGAGTCGCCGTCCTGCGTCGATTCATCGGTCATCGATAACCCCTTCCTGAGCGCTGCCACCGATCATATCCACTCATCATCACCACCAGAGAAACCCTCCCTGTTCTCGCTCGCCTGCCGAGACAGACCCGGGCCTTGTCGCAGCGCCGTCGGCGTGACATCCGGCCAGACGCGACAAGCCATCTAGAGTACCATTTTCGATCCGACTCGTCCGCCCACGGCGGGTCGATCCGGTTTATTGGAAACACTGAATAAATCGGCGAGCGGGATGAAGTGGGCGGCATTCCGTCGCAAGGCGCACGGAGCGCAGCAACCGGAGCCTATGGGGTATAGGTGAGAATTCGACCGGGCTGGCGCTCCATCACCGCGCAACGCAGCGATTCACCTGCGCAGACATTTAGGCAGCGTTTCCTTTGGAGGTTGCATGCAACACGAGCCACGTGACTGGCTATCATCCTTGCGCGTCTATCTACGGGCGCCGGTCGTCACCCTGCTGTTTCTAGGGTTTTCCGCCGGCTTGCCCTATCTGCTGGTGTTCTCGACCCTGACCGCCTGGCTCGAGGATAGCGGCGTCGAAGTGGCCGCCATCGGCTTTTTCAGCTGGGTGGGGTTGCTCTATTCGATCAAGCTGTTCTGGGCGCCGATCGTTGACCGCGTGAGGCTGCCTTTGATCGGCCGCTTGCTGGGCCAGCGGCGCAGCTGGATGCTGCTGGGCCAGACACTGATTGCCGCCGGTCTGCTGGGGCTTTCCGGGCTCGATCCCGCCGGCCACCTGCCGCTGGTGGCCGCCTTTGCCCTGCTCACCGCCTTCGGGGCAGCGACACAGGACATCGTCATCGACGCCTACCGTATCGAGTCCGGCGAAGCGGCGATCCAGGCGGCCATGGCTTCGACCTATATCATCGGTTATCGCATCGGTATCGTGATGGCGGGTGCCGGCGCGCTCTATATCGCCGATGCGGCTTCCTGGGGAATCGCCTATCTCAGCATGGCAGCACTGGTCAGCATCGGCGTGATCACGGTGCTGGTGCGTCCAGAACCGCCGCGCCCGCAGAGCCTGACGGTGGTACTGTTCCACCCTCGCGTGAAGCGTTTCTTGCGCCAGCGGCGGAACCGCTCCCACTGGCAGCGCCAGGCCGGGGTCTGGCTGATCGCGGCGGTCATCTGCCCGATCAGTGATTTCTTTCAGCGCTACGGGCGCCTGGCACTGTGGCTGCTGGTCTTCATCGGCATCTACCGGATCAGCGACATCTCGATGGCGGCGATGGCCAACCCGCTCTATCTGAGCCTGGGCTTTACCAAGAGCGACATCGCCAGCGTTACCAAGGTGTTCGGGGTTCTGATGACCATCGGTGGCGGCGTGCTTGGCGGGCTGATGGTCGTTCGTTACGGCATCGGCCGGATGCTGGTCCTGGGGGCGCTGGCGGTGGCGCTGACCAATCTGCTGTTTGCCCTGCTTGCCACCGGCGGCGACAGCCTGGCCCTGCTGATCGTCGCCATCACCGGCGACAATCTGGCCAACGGCCTCGCCAGCACGGTATTCATCGCCTTCCTCTCGAGCCTGACATCGCGCACCTACACCGCGACGCAGTACGCGCTGTTCTCCTCGCTGATGACGCTCCCCGGCAAGTTCATCGGCGGCTTCTCCGGCCTGGTGGTGGCGGATGTCGGCTATGCCAGTTTCTTCGTCATCGTCTGCCTGCTCGGCCTGCCGGCCGTGGCACTGGCCTGGTGGCTGAGCCGGCGCTTGCCGACCCTCGGCAATGATGGCGACACCCGGAATGACGATGGGGAGACCGACCCTCGAGCTGGTCGAGAGGATCACGAGCCCGCCAGCGTGCGCTGACGGACTCGAACAGGGCAGGCAACAGGAGAAGCGCGCGCTCCCGGAAGCGTCGGCCGGGATTCTCGAGCCGACGCTTCAGGAGGGTTCAGAAACCGGGAGAGTTCGCGATTCAGGAAAGTGCACGACGCTGCCGGGACAACCAGTCCAGGGCGCCATCCGAGGCGAGCCACTGGTCGCGCATCAACTGGCGATACTGCCAGGCTTCTGCGCGGGTACCCGGCTCCGGCATGTCATCGCCGAGCCGTGCCGGACGAGGTCGATCCTCGCACAGGATCGGCAGTATGTAGGGGTTGGACGAGTAGACCTCTCGCAGCACGGCGAGCGCGTCATCGTGGCGCGATAGCCGGAAGAGCGCCAGCACCCGGCCCATCTGCACGCCCAGCATCTCGGCCCCTTCCGGACCCTGCTCGCTCACCGTCAATGCCTGCTCGTCACGCCCTTCGCGCAGCAGCTGGTCGATCACCAGTTCGCGCAGGCCCAGGCTGTCTTCCTGATCCAGCGCCAGCAGCCGTTGCGCCAGCTTTCTTGCATCCTGGCCTGCGCCGCGCTCCATGCCGATGACCAGCGCCAGGCCGGTCCGAAGCAACGTCGCATTGTCCGCATCGTGCCAGGAGAAGGTGCCGCCGGCATCCTCGAGCTGGCCCAGCCAGAACCCGTAGCGCTCGGCCAGCGGCGTAAAGAAGGCATCGACCATCCACGGCAGGCTGCCAAAGCGGCTGGCCAGCGCCAGCGTCAACGCCTGCATCACCCGTGGGGCATCCAGCCATTCGGGGTTCGCGCATAACGCCTGCAGCCATTGAGGCGCCGTCTCCCAGGGGTCACCCAGAAACCCTAGCGCCGCGTCCTCGTCGATCTCGACTTCGCAGGCATTGGCCCAGCCGTTATAGAGCGAGGCTTCGCGGGAACTGGGCTCATACTGAAGCCCACCCTCGTTGGCATGAGTCAGTTCGAGACGGGGCGGGCGTTGCTGGGTATGCAGCAGCGCCTGCAGCGCCGTCAGCGGCCCGGAAAGCGCCTCCTCGGAGTGAATCACCTGTTCCGCCAGCGCGGCCTGAGGGTCATCGGCCAGCTCGGCGATGAACTCGAGCTGGTCCGGGTCGAGATGGTGCTGACGCGATAGTCGCCGCCACCAGAACGCCGCGCGCTGACGCGCCTTGCCGACGTTGCCTTCGTGGAGCAGCACCATCGCTTCGATATACGCCAACGACGGCGAATCCGGCAGCGTGCGCTGGGCGCTCTGGAACGCCTCGCGGGCGCTGGCGAGATCACCGCTGTCCAGATGCATCAGACACAGCCGCTCGAGCGCCGCGCCGCGCAGAAATCCCGGCCCTTCGGCCATCACTCGCTCGACCAGCGCCGCACGTTTGCGATGAAAGCCACGTTCCTGATAGAGATCGACCAGTATCTCGAAAGCCGGTTCGATCTGCTCTTCCAACGCTTCCCAGTCGCGATCGCCGGCGAACAGCGATTCCAGAATCTGCTGCGCCCGGCCATTGTTGCCGCTCTCCGCCGAGACGATGCCGGCTTCCAGCAACGCCTGTGCCGGCGCCTTGCGGCTTTCCAGTGCCAACTTCAGCGTCTCGCCGCGCCACTCGCGCAGCGACAGCATCCACATCAGGTGGTCGGGGATGGCGCTGGGCATCTCGACTCGCGCGCAGCAGTCGCGATAGAGTCGCCCCGAATCGCACCAGCAGAGTTCCTCGCGTTTCGGCTCGGCCAGCGGTTCGGTGTCGAAACCTCGTCTTACCAGCGGTGTCTGATTCCAGATGAGCGGCGCGAGCGCCTGGGCCAGATCGAGACTGCCGCCACAGTGCTCGGCTCCTTCACTGCGAGCCCATGCCATCATCGTCGGGTAGTGTTCATTGGCGCGAATCGCCTCGAGGGCGCCGCTGGCAAAGCCCAGCAGCTGTTCAACCCAAGCTGTCAGCATGGCATTCCTCCGTTTTCTGACTCCATCCTAGCATGCCGGGCAAGAGCGCTGGCGAGTGCCGGCATGGGGTGATAATTTAGCCGCCGCTTACCCTGTCGCTGGCGCCAGCTCCATCGCCTTTGCCAGCCAATTGCCGCCATTAGAGAGAAGCGCCCGTGCTCATGCCGATTCCGTTTCGCCGCCCCTCGCAGTCGATCGCCAGCGACGCGCCCCAGGTGCGGCTGGAGCGAGAGGGTCGCGACGAAATCCGGCGGATCACGGCGGCGGTCGAGAAGGTGCCGTGGACCATCAGCCTGCTGCAGATCCTGTGGACCGCCGGGCCAGTGACGCTGCTCGGTGCCTGGGGCGGCTATCTATTGGGCTATGGCAAGGCGCCGACGCTCGAAAACTATATCTTCTTCATCTCGTTCACCGTGATCACCGGTGCCGCCGGGATCATCGCCAACCTGCTGCATCACCTGACCGGCGGGCGACGCCTGGAGCGCACCTCGAGTCGGATCGAGCGGGTCATCAAGACGCTGCCGGAACTGTTGCTGGCGACCCGCAACCTGATCGTCGAAAGCCTCGAAGGCGATGCCCGACGCCGTGAAGCCGCCGCCATGCTGTTGCGCAAGCAGGACCTGTCGCCCGAGGGCGTCGAACTGGCGGCTCTCGAACTGCTGGACGACCGCGACAGCGCCCGCCTGATTGGCCAGATCGACGTCTATCGCCGGGTCGGGCTTCACGCTCGCGTCAGCGATCTGGTCGAGATCTACCGTGACGACATCGAGCCACGCTTTACCGAACTCTACGATCTGGCACCGGTGGCGATCACCCTGCTGCGGGAGCGCTTCGAGGGCCATGCCCCGGATCCGCGCTATGGCGTACCGCGCGACGAACACTTCATCGAACGTGTCATGGCGTCGATCGAGCACGACAACGATCTGCTGATGACGCTGCAGGACGTCGAGGAGATGGTGATCCTGGCATTCGAGCTGATCAGCGGCCGCGAGATACCGGTGTTGTCGTTCGAATACCGCGGGCGCTGGAAACTGGCGCGGGCGTTCGACAGCCTCGAGGAGGCCCGTGCCCGGCACCGTATCGCGCAGGCGACCGGTCTCTCTCGCCTGAAGGCGCTGAACACTTATCTCATCGAGCATTCGGTGACGCCGCTCGCCGAGAGCGTCTCCGGCCAGCGCGCCGATGCTCTGTTGATGCACAGCGTCTCAGCGATCGACGAGTTGAGCGAGCAGATCCAGTCGCTGGCCCACGCCATCCACACCGGGCGCAGCGACGACCGCCAGACGCTACGTCACCAGGCAGAGGTGCTGACCAACGCGATCAAGCTCTACAAGAGCGTCTCCAGCGCCTACAACGAAGTCGGTCGCAGCCACGCCCATCGACTGCGCATGGCTGAGCGCTGGGACGCGGTCAGCGCCGATCTCTCCGACAACACGACCCGCCTACGCCTGGGCCCGGGCCGGCGCGGCCTGCGCATACGTGAGAGCAAGATCGCCCTCAACGACGAGGCCAAGGCGGTAGTGTGCAAGCGGCTCGGACAACATCTGGAGAAGGCCAATATCGGTACGCTACGCGAACGCCTGCGCCAGGCCGAAAGGGACACCCAGCTCAGCGTGGGGGTCGAGAGCGCCAAGCGCGTGGCGGTAGAGATATTCCTGGCGCTGGAGCCCCACGTGCATCTATCGCGACCGGCCGTGCAGCGCGCCATCAACAGCACCAATGCAGCCGACTTCGGCCAGCTCGAGCCCAACTTGTCGGTGGCGGCGAAAGCGGCAATGGGATCCGCCATGGTCCGCGAGATCGAGACTGATCTTTCGCGCACCGCGGAGTCGCTGGCCCTGGCTCTGGTCAAGCACTATCGTGTCGCTCTGGAACCGGAGGCAATGGCATTCCTGCAACGCCAGTACGGCGCGCGGGAAGCCACGCTGCAGATGCTGACCAACGTCAATCTGGAACGCGGCGAAACGCCCAACATCAGCTATCTCAGCATGGCGCCGCCAGCCGTGGGCAAGCCCCACCGTCAGTGGTATCGCGCGCTGGTCCGCGCCCGCCGTCATCTCGAAAAGTGATAGTCGCCAATCGGATCGCTATCGGCAGAAGTCGAACCAATATGGGTAGAAGTCGTATCGATATCGGCAGAAGTCGTATCGACAGGGGTAGAGACCGGATCGATAACAGCCATTTGCCGGAGCGTGCCGCATGCGTTTGATCGTCGCCGAAAAGCCGAGTCTCGCCCGCGCGATTGCGGAGGCACTGCCAGTCAGGGCGACGCGCCGGGAGGGCTATCTCGAGGCCGGCGATACCGTGGTGAGCTGGTGTCTGGGCCATTTGCTGGAACAGGCGCCACCCGAACGCTACGATCCGAAATACAAGCAGTGGCGCCTCGACGACCTGCCGATCATTCCCGAACGCTGGCAGCTGGTGCCCAGAAGCCAGGCACGAAGCCAGCTGGCCGTCCTGCGCAAGCTGATCAAGAGCGCCGACAGCGTCGTCCATGCCGGAGACCCGGACCGCGAAGGCCAGCTGCTGGTTCAGGAGGTGCTGAACCATCTTGGCTGGCACCGGGAAACCCAGCGTCTGCTGATCCAGGATCTCAATCGCCCCGCGGTGGTCAAGGCGCTCGACCGCCTCGAAGACAACCGCCGCTACCAGCCGCTCTATGCCGCCGCCGAAGCACGCTCACGGGCGGACTGGCTATATGGCATCAATCTGACCCGCGCCTGGACCCTGATCGGCCGCCAGGCCGGCTTCGACGGGCTGCTGTCGGTGGGGCGTGTGCAGACGCCGGTGCTCGGGCTGGTGGTTCGCCGTGACCGCGATATCGCGGCGTTCGAGCCCAAGCCGTTTCATGTACTGTGGGCCGATCTGCAGGTTGCCAACGGTTCCCTGCGCGCCTGGTGGCAGCCCGGCGAGAAGCACCCGCTGGATGGCTCATGTCTCGATGAACAGGGCCGCCTGCTCGACCCGCGCCCGGCCGAAGCGCTGGCACAACGACTCGCTGGCGCCCATGGCCACCTCGCCGAACTCGATCAGCGTCGCAAGCGACAGGCCGCGCCTCTGCCCTATTCGCTGTCGTCGCTGCAGATCGATGCCGCGCGCCGTCACGGCCTGTCCGCGAAACGGGTACTCGACGTCTGCCAGACGCTCTACGAGCGTCATCAACTGATCACCTATCCCCGCTCCGACTGTCGTTATCTCCCCGCCGCGCATCACCGGGAAGCAGAGAAGACCCTGCTCGGCGCCTGTCGGCTCGATGGAGAACTGCGGGGCTGGGCAGAACAAGCCGACTTCAGGCTGCGCTCCAAGGCGTGGGACGACGCCAAGGTCGGCGCCCACCACGCGCTGGCGCCGACGGGGCGGCCGGCGGACATGGACCGGCTCACCCGCGACGAGGCCAACCTGTTCCGATTGATCGCGCGCAACGTGCTGGCCCAGTTCTATCCCGCGCTCGAAACCTACGAGACGCAGGCGATGTTCGAGATCCTCGACGAGCGCTTCAAGGCCCAGGGACGAGAGATCATCGAACCGGGGTGGAAGCCGCTGTTCACCACCCGTGACGACGTTCCCGCCCTGCCGCTACTGACCAAGGGCGAGCCGGCGACGGTCACCGATGCCGGCTGCGAAGCGCGTGAAACGCGCCCGCCAGAGCCGTTCACCGACGCCAGTCTGATCAAGGCGATGATGAATATCGCCCGCTACGTCGAGGATCCCGTGGTCAAGCGGACGCTGCGCGATACCGATGGTCTCGGCACCGAGGCGACCCGCGCCAGCATCATCGAGACGCTGCTGACACGGGGTTATCTCGTTCGCGATCGCAAGGCCATCAAGGCGACACGCACCGGACACGCGCTGATCGATTCGCTGCCGCTGGCAGCGACCCAGCCGGAGCGTACCGCGCTTTGGGAGCAGCGCCTTTCGGCGATCGCCGAGAGTCAGGATGCGCCAGAGCCGTTTCTGGAAGCGCTGGTCAGCGATCTGCGCGCGCTGCTGGGCCAGGCGAGTGCCGGTCGGCTCAATCAGGCACTCAAGGCTTCGGCCCAAGGGGCGGCGCCGGAAGCTCCTGTGCGGAAAAGTGGCAAAGGCGGCAGGCGCGGCACTCGCCAATCGGCGGGAACCCGCTCGCGTCGAACTTCCCAGACCAAAGAGAGCCGGCCGTCGTCCTCGTCGGACAGCAAACCGGCGCGCGTCCGCCGCACTCGGAAACGCACGCCGTGATGTCTCGTCCGGCGCGGTCGAGCGGCGATATCCCGCCGTGGCTGATCGTCGGGGCCGGCGCGCTTGGCCAGCTGTTCGCTGCATCACTCGCGCCGCATCATCCGTTGGTCCTGCTGGGGAGACGCCCGGCGGCGCCGGTCGTTCGTCTGCGCACCGTGGATGGCAGCGATCTGTCGGTGGCGTTGCGGCGTGAACTGCCGAGTGAATGGGCAGCCGAGCGGGAGGAGATCGACGCACCGGCGCTGGTCATGCTGGCGACGAAGTCCCGCGATACGCAGGCCGCGCTCGACGCGTTGAGCCCCCGTCTCAAGCCCACGACCCCATTGCTGCTATTGCAGAATGGCTTCCAGATACAACCGCGTATCAGCGGACGCTGGGCTGGGCCGGTGCTGTGCGCCTCGACCACCGAGGCCGCCTATCGTCCCGCGCCCGCCACGGACCACGCTTCCATCGATGTCGTTCATGCCGCCGCCGGCGAGACCTGGATCGGCGATCTCGCCGGCCAGCATCACGACCTGGCATCGACCGTTGCCGCATGTCTGAACGATGCGGGCATGATCGCCGGAGCCTGCCGTGATATCCGCCAGCGACTGTGGTGGAAGCTCGCGGTCAATGCAGTGATCAATCCGTTGACCGCCAGCCATCGCGTGCTCAACGGCGAGCTAGCGAAGCCCGAGTTCCGGCCCCGGATCGCAACACTCGTCGCCGAGATCAGCCGCATCATGCAGGCCGAAGGCATTCAGCCACCCGGGAAGGGCTGGCAGGCGCTCGTCGACGGTGTGATCGAGACTACCGCCGCCAATCAGTCATCGATGCTGCAGGATGTGCTCGCCGGCCGGCCTACGGAGCGTGACGCCATTCTCGGGCCACTGATCGATGCGGGGTGTCGCCATGCGCTCGAGACCTCCACGCTCACAGCGCTCTACCAGACGACGCCGAACTAGCGTTCATCAGCCGGTTGTGACGGGTCGGGAGCCAAGAAATCGATGGCTGGAGCTCGAGGACTCGACCGCTGGGACCGGCACGATCGGTTGATTCGACCCGCCGTGCCCGTCTGCCATGGAGATGTCGCGCGATCAATCGGTAGCACTCGTGGCCCGCGAGGCGCTGTTCGAATCGTCCTTGGCCTTGTCAGCCGGAAAGAAGACGCCTTTCTTCAGATCGCTCTCGATCTCCTCGAGCGAGCGGCCCTTGGTCTCGGGTACGTAACGTACGATGAACACCAGTGCGACAGTGGTCACTGCGGCGTAAAGCCAGAACGTGCCGGAGGTGCCCAGCGTGCTGATCAAGGACAGCGTCGTCAGCGTCACCAGCAGGTTGAAGACCCAATGGCTCAACGCGCCCATGCTGGCACCCTTGCCACGCACGAATAGCGGATAGACCTCGGCGTTGATCAGCCACAGGCAGACGCCGAAGCTGCAGTTGAGCGCCATGTAGATCGCCAGACAGGCGACCAGGGCGTACTGGCTGAAGGCATCCTCCGGGGCGCCGCCCACGAACAGTATCCCCATGATCACCAGCGCCACCGCCGAGCCGGGCACCATCCACAGCAGGAAGCGCTTGCGCCCGATGCGGTCGACCAGAAAGATCCCCAGAATCGTCGCCAGGTTGATCAACACGGCGCCACCGATGGCTGCCAGCACCGAGGCGCTGTCGCCGAAACCGGCCTGGCTCAGGATGGTCGGCGCGTAGTAGATCAGGGCGTTGTTGCCGGTGATCTGGGAGAACATCGCGATCCCCACGCCAGCCACCAGCGCCGGACGGATCCAGGGTTGGAACAGATCGCGCCAGGATCCTTCGGGACGGGCCGACACCTCCTTGATCTCGTCCATCTCCGACTGCGCCCCCTCCCGGCTGGCACGCACCCGCTCGAGGATACCCAGCGCCTCGGGTTCACGCCCCTTGCTCACCAGCCAGCGCGGGCTCTCCGGCAGGACCAGCATGCCCAGCATCAGGATCACCGCCGGGATGGTGCCAAGGCCGAACATCCAGCGCCACTGCTCGCCCAGGCCGTAACCCACGAGATAGGCGACGAGAATGCCGAACACCACCATGAACTGGAACATCACCACCAGCTTTCCGCGATGCTCCGGCGGCGTGACTTCGGCGATATAGACCGGAATGATCTGGGTCGCGCTGCCGGCGGAGAGCCCGAGGATGAAACGCGCCGCGATCAGCATGCCGACGCTGGTCGAGGCCGCCGACAGGATCGAGCCGACGATGAACACCGCGCCGACCAGGACGATCGTCCAGCGACGCCCGAGCCGGTCGGAGAGCCGGCCGGTGCCCACGCAGCCGAAGATGGCGCCGAGGATGATCGCCCCGGTGACGAGCTGCTTGAGCGTGTCGTCCAGCGCGAACTGCTTGGACAGCCCGAGCAGGGCGACGCCGATGATGCCGGTATCGTAACCGAACAGCAGGCCGCCCAGCGCAGCGACGACGGACACCATCACGACCAGCCCCTTGCGCTTCGGACCGCGACCGGCGGCAGCGATTGCATTCATGCTTCTCTCCTTGAAATCGGGCGTCCTGGAGATTGAGTCGCCCAGCTCGAATGATGACTTCACGTCTCTGCTACGTGTCCTTGAATCGAATCCGGTTGCCGCTCCACCACAGCAGGCGGTCGGCGTTGGCGGCTAGCGCCTCGATACGCGCGGCATTGGGCGCATCGGTCGTACGAACCCAGTCCAGCGCCTGCTGTCGGGTGCGACCGAACTGCCTGTGCCGAGCCACCAGACGCGATTCGCGTAGCGCTCGATCGACATCGAGAAACCACACCTCGTCCAGCGTCTCTCGCACTTGAGGCCAGGGTTCATCCGCGAGCAGCAGATAGTTGCCTTCGGTGATCACCAGCGGCGTCTCCGGCGCCACCGCGATACTGGCGGCGATGGGCTCCTCGAGCTCGCGATAGAACCCCGGCGCGTAGACCGTCTCCCCACCGAAGCTGGCGCGAAGTCGCTTGAGCAGGTCGCGATAGCCGAACGCGTCGAACGTGTCAGGCGCGCCTTTTCGCCGTTCGCGACCCAGCGCGGCCAGCTGGCGGTTGGAGAGATGAAAACCGTCCATCGGTACGACCTGCGTCCGATCGCCCAGCGCTGCGAGAAGGGCTTCGGAGAGCGTACTTTTGCCAGAGCCGGGAGCACCGACCAGGCCGAGAATACGACGTCGAGATGAATCGATTAAGCTACGGGCGGCATCGAGAATGAGCGGATCGATATCGATCGATAGCGTCCGCGTCTCCGTCGTCGTGATACGCATGAGGGGATCGCAGGAAAGCCGGAAGTGGCAACAAGCGTAGCATGCTCATTTTGATGGTGAGAGTCGTCTATCGGCGACACAACCAAAGTCGTAAACTTACCGACGTCAGGATTCGGCCGATGAAACGCCACTCGCCGGATTCACTCCGACGAATGGCGCAAGGCGCCGGTACGGCTTCGAGTCGCGGTATCCGGCCGGGGGTTACTCGCCGGCTCGCCGACGCAATCGCGCGACCTCATCCATCAGTTCCAGCGCCAGTGCCGCGCCGGCCAGATTGACGCCCAGGTCGCGCTGCAGACGCTGGACGACCCTGACGCGATGCAGGCTCGCGCCGTAGAAACGCCACTGTTCGCGTCGGCGACCGTCGGGAACGATGACGCCCTCGTCGACCAGCTCGATGACCCATTCGGCATGTACCGTACAGGTTCGACACAGTTCGCCCAGCGTCAGGACCGGTGTCTCGTCGAGGTTGTCGACCGGTACCCGGGTGAGATCGTGGATGGTCATGACCTGCCCTCCGCTGCCGCTCTGGGGTTGAAGTTCGCCACCGCTTCCAGCTGGCGATAGGCCGCCTTGACGTCGTCATTCGTCGCCGGCGGCAGTACGATCTTCAAGGCGACGTAGCAGTCGCCCGGTGGCTCGCCGGGAATGCCTCGACCCTTGAGTCGCAGGCGCCGCCCGTCCTGGGAGTCCGCCGGAACTTTCAGTTCCACCGAACCCTCGGGCAGCGGCACCGCGATCGTGGCGCCCAGCGCCACTTCCCAGGGCGCCACGGGCAGGATCAGGGTGACATCGCGCCCCTCGACCCGATAGCGCCGGTGCGATTCGAACTCGATCTCCAGATAGAGATCCCCAGCCCGACCGCCGCCCATGCCAGGCTCCCCCTGGCCGGCCAGACGAATTCGCTGGCCCTGTTTCACGCCCTTCGGAATCCGGACTTTCAAGGTCCGCTGGCGGGGTCGCACCCTGCCCTGCTCATCGAGCTCGCCACTCTGCAACGTGAGGGTGCGCACGGCACCGCGATAGGCATCCTCGAGCGCGATCGACACCTTGGCATGATGATCCTCTCCGCGAGCACGATAGCGCATGCCGCCGGGATCGCCGCTCGAGCCTGCGAAACCCTGGCCCGACCCTCGACGTTGACCGAACAGCGATTCGAAGAAATCGCTGAAGGCGGCGCTCTGTTCGTGGGAATAACCTTCCTGCGTATAGCCACCGCCACGGAACTCGAAGCCGGCATCCCAGTCCGGCGGCGGCCGGAAATCCTCGCCGGCCCGCTGACCTTGACCTACCTGATCGTAGGCGAGACGCTTTTCGGGATCCTTCAGGACTTCGTACGCCTCACCCAGTTCCTTGAATCGCGCATCGGCATCGGTTTCCTGGCTGACATCCGGGTGATACTTACGCGCCAGTCTGCGGTAGGCGCGCTTGATCTCTTCCTGAGTGGCATCGCGCTCCACGCCCAGCACCGCGTAGTAATCCTTGAACTCCATGCCGCACTCCCTGGTAACGGGTCGATGACCGACTGCATTTTCATGCCGCCGGTCACTACCGTTATAGCAGGGTTCGCCGCATCTCTCGCACCTAACCGGTATTACGCAGGCCGGCGGCGATACCCGCCATCGTTACCATCAGCGCTCGGGAAAGCTCCGGTGTGATGTGGCCGTCGGCATCGCGGTTACGCTGCAGCAGCTCGGCCTGAAGACCATGTAGCGGATCGATGTAGGGGTTGCGCACTTCGATCGCCTGGCGGATCAACGGCGTATTGTCGAGCAGCCGGCGCTGATCGAGTATCCGCAGCAGTACGGCTTCCAGATCCACGAGGCGCCGGCGCAGCGACTCGCCCAGTCGGGCCAGTGCCGGGTCCTCGACCAGCCGCTTTTCATAATAGGCGGCGATGAGCGGATCCGACTTGGCCAGCAGCATCTCGAGCATGTCCAGATAGGTGCCGAAAAATGGCCACTGTTCGCGCATCTCCCGTAGCCTGTCGAGCCCCCCTTGTTCCTCGAGCCGCTTCGAAAACGCCTCGCCGCTACCCAGCCAGGCCGGTAGCATCAGGCGTGTCTGGGTCCAGGCGAAGATCCAGGGAATGGCACGCAGCGTCTCGATGCCGCCCTCCTGACGCCGCTTGGCGGGACGTGACCCCAGCGGCAGCCGGCCCAGGGCGCCTTCAGGCGTCACCGCCCGGAAGTAAGGCACGAAGTCGGGATCCTCGCGCACGACGCCGACATAGGCACGATGGGCGATGTCGGCCAGGCGATCCATCTCCTCGCGCCATACGGGCCGTGGCGCGGGCGGCGGCAACAGCGTCGCTTCGAGCACTGCGCAGACATAGATCTCCATCGAGCGCAGCGCGATATCGGGCTGGCCGAACTTGAAGCGAATCATCTCGCCCTGCTCGGTCACTCGCAGGCTGCCGTTCACCGAGCCCGGCGGCTGCGACAGAATCGCGGCATGGGCCGGACCGCCACCACGCCCGACAGTCCCGCCGCGACCATGAAACAGCGTCAGTGATACGCCGCCCTCCCGGCACACGTCTACCAGCCGCTCCTGGGCACGATACTGGGCCCAGGCCGCCGCCAGCTGGCCGGCATCCTTGGCCGAATCCGAGTAGCCGATCATCACCTCCTGGTAGTCGCCGGCGACCTCTCGATACCCCGGCAGCGCCAGCAGACGTTCGATCACGTCACCGGCCCGATCCAGATCGTCCAATGTCTCGAACAGCGGGGCAATCGGCAGGCGCACGCCGTTGCCGGCTTCCTTCATCAGCAGCGCCACCGCCAGCACGTCGGAGGGTTGCTGGGCCATCGAAATGATGTAGGTCCCCAGCGCCTGACGATGCTCGCGACCGATCACGCCGAAGGTATCGAGGACTTCCCGGGTTTCGGCCGAGCACTCCCAACGAGGCGGAATCAGCGGTCGCGGCGACACCAGCTCCTCGAGCAGAAATGCCTGCCGCGCGGATTCGTCCCAGTCACGGTAGTGACTGCCGTCGGCGCCGACATCGAGGTATTGGGTCAGCTCCTCGAACACCTGCGCATGGCGGGCACCATCCTGGCGCACGTCGAGCTTGGCCAGATTGACCCCGAACACCGCCACGCGTCTAAGCGTGTCCAGCAGTACGCCGTTGGCAATGGTTTCCAGCCCCACGTCGCACAGCGAGCGGTAACAGGTGAGCAACGGTGCGAACAGCTGCTCGCGCGTCTCGATGATGGGATCATCGCCGGGCGGCTCTCCATCGAGTCGCGCTCGCGCCCATGCCCGAGTCGCCTCCAGCCGGGTCGACAACCGCTTGAGCAGCGCGCGATAGGGCTCTGCAGCCTGGCGGGACCCGGGTTCGGCGTCGTCTCCGACCTCGGCGCGCAGCGCATCGTTGGCCTTCCACATCGACAGCTCGGCCTTGAGCTGTTCCAGGTCGCGCAGATAGAGATCGGCGGCCATCCAGCGCCCCAGCAGCAGGACCTCTTCGGTGACGCGGGCCGTGACATTGGGATTGCCGTCCCGGTCGCCCCCCATCCACGAGGCGAACCGGATGGGCGACGCTTCCAGCGGCAGCCGCTCACCGGCCGTCTCCATCAGCAACGCATCCAGATCGCGGTGAAACGTCGGCACCGCCTCCCACAGCGAGTTTTCGATCACCGCGAAGCCCCACTTCGCTTCATCGACGGGCGTAGGTCGCTCGTGGCGGATCTCGTCGGTATGCCAGGACTGGGCGATGAGCTCCTCCAATCGGCCCTGGGCGCGCTGAAGCACTTCCGGATGACCGCCGCTGTCTTCGATGGTCCGCAGGCAGTCATCGATGACGTCGTATTTCTGAATCAAGGTGCGTCGAATGACTTCGGTGGGATGTGCCGTCAGTACCAGATCGACGCGCATGCCGGCGATGGCATCGACCAGTTGGCGCGAGGAGTGGCCCGACGCCGCCACGCGCTTGAGCAGTTCGCCCAGATCGGGTTGAGTGCCGGGCTTGTAATCTTCGACACGCCGAAAGCGTGCGCGATAGTG
This sequence comes from Salinicola socius, assembly GCF_001937195.1. GTDB lineage: Bacteria > Pseudomonadota > Gammaproteobacteria > Pseudomonadales > Halomonadaceae > Salinicola > Salinicola socius. The sequence goes on from NZ_MSDO01000003.1 coordinate 204,552, forward strand.
CTGCTCGGCAATGTTGGAGAAGTTGAGAAACTGGTTGAAGGCGCGGGTGACCGGTAGCAACTCCTGGTCGGGGAGCGCCCGCAGGTAATCGATCAGTTCCCTCCGATCCGCCTCCTCGGCGCTCTGGCGCCCTTGCTTGGCCAGGGCACGGATCGTTTCGATACGATCGACGAACTCGCTACCGAGATCCTTGGCGATAGTACGGCCGAGGCTATCGCCCAGCAGCCGGACGTTGTCTCGCAACGATTCGTGCAGCGACGTTTCCTGTTCTGGACTCATGGCATCCCTCCCTGAAATGGCTACACCAGGTCGCCGAATGGCGACCCCGGTCTGGGCAGACCAACATTACCCAAGTGACCGATCAAGGATTCAGCATAACGATCTGGAGGAAAGAGTCGACCGGCGGCAAAACGACATTAGTCGTAAATTTACGACACGATTCAGGAGCGTGAGGCTTTCTCTTCCTGCTTTGCCGCCTGCCAATGGCGCTCCATCTCATCGAGAGAGGCACGATCGGTCGCGGAGCCGCTTTCCGCGAGGGCGCGTTCGACGTAACGGAAGCGCCATTCGAACTTGGCGTTGGTTCCGCGCAGCTGCTGTTCCGGGTCACAACCCAGACGCCGCGCCAGATTGACGACAGCGAACAGCAGATCGCCGATTTCCTCCTGGGCGTGAGCCCGATCGCCTTCGGCCAGCGCCGATTCGACTTCCGCCAGCTCCTCGCGGATCTTGTCGATGACGCCGCGCTCGTCCGGCCAGTCGAAACCCTGACCGGCAGCACGCTTGCTCAACTTGGCGGCACGGCTCAGTGCCGGTAGCGCCGTTGGAATATCGTCCAGCGCCGAAGCGTCGGCGCCATCGGTTACGCGGGCTTCCCGCTCGTCGGCTTTCAACGCTTCCCAGCGGGTCTTGACCTGGCGCTCGGCCACCGCATCTTCGCCGCTACCGCGCCGGGAATGCAGCGTGCCGTCGGGGAACACATGCGGGTGACGTCGCAGCATCTTGGCCGTCAGCGTATGCACGACATCGTCGAAGTCGAAGCGCCCTTCCTCCCGGCCGAACTGGCTGTAGTAGACCACCTGAAACAGTAGATCGCCGAGTTCACCGGGCAGCTCATCGAAGGCGCGGCGCTCGATGGCATCGGCGACCTCGTACGCTTCCTCGAGGGTGTGGGGAACGATGGTGTCCCAGTGCTGCTTGATGTCCCACGGGCAGCCATGGTCGGGATTTCTGAGCACGGCCATCAGGGTCAGCAGGTCATCGAGGGAATGACGTCGCGAGTCCGGGCGTCGGAGGTCGGCAGGCGGCGCCATGGCGGTCTTGTTCTCGATACTCAAACCTTGATCCTCATTGTGGCCCGTGACCCTGCCCCGAGCCCTGCCTCAACCGCTTGACATCGATCACGTTGGGTAGCTGCTGGATACGCGAGAAGATGCGCTCCAGCGCCTCCAGACTCTCGATCTCCAGCGTGATCCGCATTCGCGCGATGTTGTCGAACTTGTCGGTCACCGTATTGACCGAGGTCACGTTGACGCGGTCGCTGGAGAGAACGTGGGTGACGTCGCGCAGCAGTCCGGAGCGATCCCAGGCTTCGATCTCGATATCCACCGGATACTGGGCTCGCTCTTTTTGACCCCACTCGACGTCGACGATCCGCCGCGGCTCCTCGCTGCGCAACTGCAACACGTTCGAGCAATCCTGGCGATGAATGGTGACACCGCGACCCTGGGTAATATAGCCAATGATCTGGTCTCCCGGCACCGGGTGGCAGCAGTTGGCCATCGCGGTCTTGAGATTGCCGACCCCGAGCACGGTGATTCCGTCGCTGGCCTCCTTGCCCTGATGTCGCCGGGGCTTCGTCAGCAGGCGGTCGAGCTGGTCCTGATCATCGCTCTCGCCGAACAGCTGCTGGGCCTGATGCAGTACCTGGCCGATGCGCAGATCGCCCGCACCGATCGCGGCGTACATGTCCTCGACGGCGGTGTAGTTGACCGCGCCGGCCAGACGCGCGAGATCGACACCATCGATGTCGAGTCGGCGAAACTCGCGATCGAAGATCGCCTTGCCCTCGTCGAGATTCTGCTCACGCGCCTGCAGCTTGAACCAGGCCTGAATCTTGGAGCGCGCACGCGACGTGCGTACATAGCCCAGATTGGGGTTGAGCCAGTCGCGGCTCGGCGCACTCTTGGTGGCGGTGAGAATCTCGACCTGTTGGCCCGTCTTGAGCCGATAGGTCAGCGGCACGATCCGACCGTCCACCTTGGCGCCGCGGCAGCGGTGACCAATTTCGGTATGTACGCGGTAGGCGAAATCGATCGGGGTGGCGATCTGCGGCATGTCGATGACGTGACCGTCAGGCGTGAACACGTAGATCCGATCCGGCGCCACGTCGCTCGCCAGCCCCTCCCGGAAATCGCCGACGTCGCCGACTTCCTCCTGCCACTCGAGTACCTGGCGCAGCCACGCGATCTTCTCTTCGTAACCCCGGCTCTTGGCGTCGGTGTCCATGCCCTTGTAACGCCAGTGCGCGCACACCCCGAGCTCCGCCTCCTCGTGCATGGCGAAAGTGCGCACCTGAATCTCGAGCACCTTGTTCTCGGGACCGATGACCGCCGTGTGCAGCGACTGATAGCCGTTCTTCTTGGGGTTGGCGATATAGTCGTCGAATTCGTTGGGCACATGGTGCCAGCGCGAGTGCACCACCCCGAGGGTGGTGTAGCAGTCGGCGATCTCGGGCACCAGAATGCGAACCGCCCGCACGTCGTAGACCTGGGAAAAATCGATGCGCTTGCGCTGCATCTTTCGCCAGATCGAATAGATATGCTTGGCCCTGCCATCGACCTGATAGCGCAGGATGCCCTGGCGCTCCAGCAGCGTCTCCAGAGTCTCCACCACCTCATGAATATAACGATCACGGGCGAGTCGCTTTTCCGCCAGCTGCTTGGCGATCGACTTGTACTCGGTTTCGTGCAGATAGCGGAAAGCCAGATCCTCGAGTTCCCACTTGATCTGACCAATGCCCAGCCGGTGCGCCAGCGGGGCGTAGATGTCGAAGACCTCACGCGCCACACGCAACCGCTTTTCACGCGATGCATCCTTGACCTGGCGCAGCATGCACGTCCGTTCGGCGATCTTGATCAGCGCAATACGCACGTCGTCGACCATGGTCACCAGCATCTTGCGCAGGTTGTCCTGCTGGTTGTGCTGTGACAGACCGTGCTTGGGCGCCTGAAGCTGGCTGATAGCGGCCATGCTGAGCACGCCGTCGATCAGCTTGGCAACCTCGTCACCCATCTGCTTGGCGACGCTTTCCAGGCTCAGCAGGCCGCGGCGGACGCTACGATAGAGTATCGCGGCCTCCAGTGTCTGTTGATCGAGCTTGAGCTGACTGAGAATGTCGGCCATCTCCAGACCGGTCAGCAACGTCTGATCGGGAAGCGCCTCGATGCCGTGCGCGTCTCGCTCGCTGGCTCGCAGCGCCAGACGGCATGCCTGCAGAATGCGCTCGGGTGCTCGCAACTCGACTTCCTGCTGCAACCGATGCAACCACAACTCCAGATCGACGCTGCCGTCATCGACCAGCGGCTCACTCTCTCGCACCTTTACCATGCTAGCGCTTGCCTCCCGGGACCGGACTGTCGAGATCACTTTGCTGTCGCCGCAGCCGCTCGCGATCTGCCGATCGCGCTGACCGTTCGAGACGTTCCGGTCGCTGGAACAGCGCCAGCGACTCCAGATGGGCGGTATGCGGAAACATGTCGGCCATCGCCAGATGCGACAGCACAAAGCCGCCAGCCAGCAGATGTGCCGCGTCCCGTGCCAGCGATGCCGGATCGCAGGAGACATAGGCGACCTGGGCGACTTCGCTCTGCGCCAGGCGGCGGCAAAGCGCATCGGCGCCCTCTCGCGGCGGATCCAGCAACACCGTATCGTGAGAGTCGATCAGGCCTTCGATCGCTATGCCCGGATCGTTGAGATCAGCCTGCAGGGCCGATACGCTCAGACCGTTATGATCGGCATTGTCGCGCAGCCGCTCGACCATCTCATTGCTACCTTCGACAGCGGTGACACTGGCAACGTCATCGGCCAGGGCCAGCGAAAAATTGCCAATGCCTGCGAACAGATCGAGCAGCCGCTCGCTGCCGTGCGGTGCCAGCCACGCTCGAAGGGTGTCGATCAGGCGCTGATTGATCTCGGCGTTGACCTGAAGAAAATCGCCCGGCGCCAGCCCAAGCGACAGCTGGCGCCGGCCACCGTCGACGGCGGTGACCAGCCGCGGCTGATCGCTCAGCCAGACCAGATCCGTCGACTCTCTTCCCCGGCGTAGCGCGCAAGCCAGTCGTTCCCGCCCGGCGAATGCTCGCCAGCGCTGCGCGTCTTCAGGCACGTCGCGCAGCTGCCGAACGACCACGGTGACGACGTCGGCATCGGTCAGCAGCAGTTCGAGATGCCCGACGTGACGGGGCGCCTCGAGCGATTCGAGCTGGGCTCGCAATCTCGGCAACAGCGACGCCAGCGGCGGCGCCAGCACGTGACAACTGTCGATATCGACCAGCTGCTCGCTACCCCGCGCCCGAAATCCAAGATGGACGTGGCCTTTCGCGTCACATTTGACGCCAAGCCTGGCGCGGCGCCGATAGCCGGCCGAATCGCCGACCAGCATCGGTACGTCATCGGGCGCCTCGATGGACTGGCGCTTGAGCAAATCGACCAGCACCTGCCGCTTGTGCTCACGCTGGCCGTCGACATGCAGATGCTGCAGATCGCAGCCGCCGCAACGGGTGGCATGGGCGCACGGCGGTTCGACACGGCTCTCGGCATCGCTGAGGCGCCGGCGAATGTGCGCTTCGTCGTAGCGCTTGCGTTGGCGATGTATCGCGACCTCGACCCGCTCGCCCGGCAGCGCGGCATCGACGAATACCGTCTTGCCCTCGACGTCTCGTGCCACACCGCGGCCGTCATGCGCCAGCCGTTCGACGATCAGTGAACCGTCATCGCTTTTCGCCGCCGGCTTGACCGACTGGCGTTCACGCCGGATTGCCGGTGCGCGTCTCTTTCCCAGCATCGCCATGATCAGGTTTCCGGCGCGTAGAGGCCGGTGGAGAGATAGCGATCGCCGCGATCGCAGACGATGAACACGATGACCGCATTGTCGACCTGCTCGGCGACCCTGAGCGCGCCCGCCAGCGCACCGCCAGAGGAGACACCGGCGAGAATCCCCTCTTCCCGCGCCAACCGGCGCATGTGCTCCTCGGCTTCCTGCTGGCCGATGTCCAGCACGCTGTCGACTCGCTGCGGTTCGAAAATGTCGGGTAGATAGGCCTCGGGCCAGCGCCGGATACCGGCGATACTCGCGCCGTCCGCCGGCTGCAGACCGACGATCCGAATCGAAGGATTGCGCTCCTTGAGATAGCGCGACGTCCCCATGATGGTACCCGTGGTGCCCATCGCACTGACGAAATGGGTGATACGCCCTGCGGTCTGTTCCCACAGTTCAGGGCCGGTGGTGCGATAGTGGGCCAACGGATTGTCGGGATTGGCAAACTGGTTCAGCGGCTTGCCCTCGCCTCGCGCGATCATCTCGTCGGCCAGGTCTCTCGCGCCCTCCATGCCGGCCTCCTTGCTGACGCCGATCAGCTTGGCGCCATAAGCCGCCATCGCCTGCTTGCGCTCGCTCGAGGCATTGTCCGGCATGATCAGGACCATCTTGTACCCCATGACCGCCGCGGCCATGGCCAGCGCGATGCCGGTATTGCCGGAGGTCGCCTCGATCAGCGTGTCGCCCGGCGAGATATCGCCACGGGTTTCGGCTTCGCGAAGCATGGACAGTGCGGGACGATCCTTGACCGAGCCCGCCGGGTTGTTACCCTCCAGCTTGGCCAGAATCGTGTTGTCGCGTCCGGCGTTGATGCGGGCGAGTCTGACCAGCGGCGTGTTGCCGACGGTCTGCGCAAGCGTGGGAAATGCCATAAAGAAGTTCCTGAAGCCAGAGCCTGTACGATTTCGACCTGAACCATCGACCCACTCGGTATCGACCCAATGGCATCGACGAAAGTGGCAACGACGAAATGGCCGGCCGGAAACCGGTAAGTGGAATGCCGATAGTATATCGAAGCCGGCGGGGGACATGACAGCCATCATCCACGTCGGAACCCGACTTCTGCATCGATATTGCTGCCCGGTCATCACGAGGAGACACGTTTTTACGACATTGTCGACTCCCGTTACGTCCAGGACTACGGTTTCGTAGGCTTTCGCCGATAGAATCCCATGTGAACGTACAGGGCTTCGGATATTCATGGCTTCACGCTGGCTGATCATTCTTTCTCTACTGCTTTCTGCCCTGTTGCTCGGCCTCGTCGGGTGGCACAGCTGGGCGTGGCAGCATGCCAACGATCAGATGCTGTCGCGACGGCTGCAGAGCATCAACCGTGTCTTCACGCCCTCGCTGGCCGAGGCGGCGCAGGACGAGGACATGGCCCGGGTGCACAAGCTGCTGTTCCGACTGACCGGCGATCCCGCCATCCTCAATGCGACACTGCGCGACGAGAGCGGCAACGTTCGAGACTTCACCGGCTCGGTCCCTCCGCCGGCGGATCTGGCGATACTGCCGACGACGCTCACGACCTGGAGTCATGATGGGATCCAGCGCTGGATACAGCCTCTGGAGCCATTCGTCAGCGTCGAATCGCCCCATCGCTACTGGCTGGACCTGAGCCTTGACCCCATGCGCGCCGCTGCCGCTCCGGAGCATCCTTTCAATCGATGGACGCCGCTGCTGGCGCTACTGCTACTGTTTCCGGCCGTACGGGTCTGGCGACGTTCACGGCAAGTGGAGAACGCGGCAAGGCGACAGGATGAATCCGGGGCCCAGGCGTTGCCTCGCCCGGCCCCTTCGACGCCAGCGCAGACGCCGAATCATCTCAACGGCGATCTGGCCTACGTCAGCCATGAGCTGCGCGCGCCGCTGTCCGGCGTACTGGGATTCTGTCGTCTGCTGGAGAACAGCCCTCTCGACGCTCGCCAGCGCGAGTGGCTTCGCCATATCCACCTGGCCTCCAACGGGCTGCTGGATACCGTCGACCAGGTCCTGGGAGATACCCGCCGCTGTCGGGCGGACAACGTGTTCGACGTTGCCGAGGTCCTCTGGGAGGTTCTGTGTCTGCAGACGCCGCTGGCGCAATCGCGCCACATGACCTTGCTGGCCATCGTCTACGACGATGTTCCGCCCCGCCTCGTTGGCGCCGACATTGGCATCCGCCAGTTGCTGACCAATCTGATCAGCAATGCCATCAAGTACGGAGCCGAGGGCGATGTCGTCATTCGTGTCGTTCTCGAGAGCCGAGAAGGCAGCGCCGTTCGATTACGCCTGAGCGTCAGCGACGGCGGCGGCATCGACCCCATCCACCGTGAGCGGCTAAAGCGGGCGATAGAACGAGGACGGGACGGCGCAGTCGATGCAGAGGCTGGCGTGGGAATCGCTATCTGCCATCGCCTGGTAGCAGAGATGAATGGGTATCTGGCACTCGCGACACGCGCAGACCGATATCTGACGGTCGTTGCCAACATTGGCCTGGAGGCGTGTGAACCTTACGTTCGCCCGGCGGAATTCGACCTGGAAGGTGCCGAGATCGAGCTTTGGCAACCCCATGGTCGGCTCGCCCAGTTGCTGGATTACGCGCTCAAGCGATGGCAGGCCCGCCCGAAATCATTGACCGACCCCGCTTCATTGACGGCTCCGAGTGACTCGATTCAGTTATCGATCATTGGCATCGACGAGACGGCGCTCGCGCCCGAGACGCATCGCATCTGGCAACAGCGCTTCGACGCCATGACCAGGCCTTGTCTGCTGATCGCCAACATCCCGCCGACTCTCCCGCTCAGTTGGCGGCTGCCACGAGGCAGTGTCGTCCTGAGATTGCCGATATCGCGCTACAGCCTGGGGCGAACCCTGGCCAAGATGCTTGCCGAGTGCCGTCAACATGAAGCTTCCTCTCGCTTTCGCGTGCTGGTCGTGGACGATGACCCAGTCTCTCGGCACTACCTCGATGCGGTTCTTCCCCTGATCGGCGCGGAAGTGGTGTTAGCGGGTACCGCTGCCGAAGCCATTGCCGTCGCTTCGGAGCACGCCATCGACCTGGTGCTGATGGACCTGCATCTGCCCGACGCCAGCGGCTTCGACGCGACCCGACGCCTGCGTCGGCTGAATCGGGAATGGGCGCATAAACCCATCATTGCCATCACCGCCGAGCCGGAGGCAAACGCCAGACACCGGCTCGCCGATGGCGGTATCAACGAGATGCTGACCAAACCGCTGGACGAACAGCGACTGAGAGACGTGCTGGCGCGCTATCTGCCAGCGACGGCGCCCGAGGCCTCTGCGCTCCAATCGCCTGCCGAGCCGACACCGCCTGGCGTCGCGTCCTCCGAATCGACGGCTGTCGAGACAGCTCCGTCCGAGACGATCTCGCCCGAAAAGTCGTCCGAAACCGTGTCGTTCGAAACCGTGCCGATCGAGCGCGCAACCTTGATTTCGACACGCTCCGGCCCGGCGACCGCGGGGGGCTCATCCACGGGTCGGACGCCCTCGCCCATGAGCGCCGATCCGCGCAAGCAGCCATCGCTGCATGCCGGCGATCTGCCGGTCGTCGACAAGGCTCGGGCTGGCCGGATCAGTGGCGACCGCGACGCCCTCGCCGAGGAGATGATGGGATTGCTGATTGCTGACCTGCCACGATATCGACACGAATTGAACATGGCGTGGCGAGACGGTGACGTCGGGCAGCTGGGGGAGATCGCGCATCAACTCGGCGGCGGCTGTCGTTACTGTGGCGCCATCCAGCTTGCGGCTGCCTGCGCAAGGATGGAGAGCCGATGTCGCCGTCACTCGCTGGACGAGTGCGGCGAAGCGTTTCATGAATTGATGGCCGCCTGCGACCGTCTCGCTATCTGGGCCGATGACCAGACGATCACCGATACCCGCTGAGAGACTTAACCGGCGTCGCGATCATGATGATGGTCGTGCTCGTGTTCGTGCTCGTGCTCGAAGGATTCGATCTGGGCAACGAGGCCCGACTCCTGTCCGGCGACCATCAGCCGCTTCATTTCCGCCACGGCCTCCTTGAGGCCGACGAAAAGCGCCCGCGCGATGACGGCGTGGCCAATATTGAGCTCATGGATGCCGGGAATCGCGGCAACCGCCTCGACGTTGTGATAGTTCAGGCCGTGACCCGCGTTGACCACCAGCCCCAGTTCGTCGGCAAACTCCGCCGCGGCGGCCAATCGTTCGTATTCGAGCCGCCGGCTCTCGCCCGTGGTTTCCGCGTAGGCACCGGTATGCAGTTCGACCAGCGGCGCGCCGGCTTCGAATGCCGCCTGGATCTGCGCCGGTTCGGGGTCGATGAACAGCGAAACCCGGCAACCCGCCGCCTTGAGTCGCGCACAGGCGTCAGCGATGACGTAACGGCTGGCAGTGACATCGAGCCCCCCTTCGGTGGTCAACTCCTCACGCTTTTCCGGCACCAGACAGACGTCGGCGGGCTTGAGCCGCTCGGCCAGCGCCACCATCTCCTCGGTGACCGCCATCTCCAGATTCATGCGCGTGTTGAGCACGGCGGCGATCAGTTCGACGTCGCGCTCCTGGATATGGCGCCGGTCTTCGCGCAGATGCAGCGTGATGCCATCGGCGCCGGCTTCCTCCGCCAGCAGGGCTGCCTGGACGGGGTCCGGGTAACGCGTGCCGCGCGCCTGCCGCAGGGTCGCGACATGGTCGATATTGACCCCCAACTGAATGCGGGTAGCGATCATCGGTTCGATCTCCTTGATGTAGTGAGCTTGACGAAGAATCTGCGATAACGGGAGCGCGACTCCGGCGTCTCAGGCATTGCCCTGACGGCGGCGCTGCCCGAGCCGTTGCATCAACTCTCGAGAACGCAACGGCTGATGACCGATCAGTGGTGCCAGGGCGGCCCGCGTCAATGCCTTGCTCAGGCCGGCGAGACCAGGCGCTTCCCAGTCGCCCCGCGCCAGCAGCTTGAGGCTGCGGCCATCCCAGCCTGGCTGCTGTGCAGCAATAGGCATGAATCTGCGACTGCCCGCAAGATAGGTGTAACGGGTGGCGGGGTCGAGCGGACTATCGTTGATGTCGAGAAACACCGGATCGGCATCCAGCGTCTCCAACAGCGTGATCTCGAGGCGTCTCAGGCTGATCGCGCGCTCGGCGGGCCGGGTCAACCGCTCGATCGCCCAGGCGTAGATGGCGAACACGTCAGCTGCCGGCAGCCCCACCGGCAGCGTGCGCGTCAACAGCTCGTTGGCGTAGAGACCGCAGAGCAGGCCCTCGCCGGCCAGCAGTACTGCACTCTGCGTCGTTTCCATCATGCGCAGGCGCTTGAGATCGCCATCTCCGATCCAGGTCAGGTGCAGGGGCGCGAAAGGCTGCAGCTTGGCGCGGGACTTGCTTCCCGCTCGCTGCACACCCTGGGCCACCGCGCGCACGTGGCCGTGCTCCAGCGTGATGACATCGACCAGCGCGCTGGTTTCCCGGTAGGGTCGCTTGTGCAGGAGGTAGGCCGGCTGGGGCGTCATTGCCAAATCTCATCCGTCAGGAAAGCGCAGGCGGTTCCAGCGCGAAGCCGATCGTCAGGCCGGGCTCGGTCCGGAGCCAGCCAAGGTTCGGCCTGATCCAGATCCAGGTCTTTCTAGTCCAGGTTATAGCCGAGACTCTTGAGCGCACGGTCGTCGTCCGACCAGCCGCGCTTGACCTTGACCCACAGGTTGAGCATGACCTTGGCATCGAACGCCCGCTCCATCTCCTGCCGGGCCTCGATGCCGATCTTCTTGATCCGTTCGCCCTTGTCGCCGATCAGAATTTTCTTCTGTCCATGGCGCTCGACCAGCATCAGCGCGCTGATATGAATGACCTTGCCTTCATCGCGGAACTCCTCGATCTCGACGGTCATCTGATAGGGAAGTTCGTCGCCCAATTGGCGCATGACTTTCTCGCGCACCAGCTCGGCCGCCAGAAAGCGTTGACTCTTGTTGGTGATCTGATCATCGGGGAAGTAGTGCACGCCCTCGGGCAACCGCTTGGCGACTTCGCCTTCCAGCTCCGGCACGTTGATTCCGTCCTTGGCCGAGAGCGGGAGAATCGCGGCAAAGTCACGTCTCGCGGAGAGCGATTCGAGCCACGGCAGCAGCGTGGTCTTGTCCTCTAGCCAGTCGACCTTGTTGACCGCCAGAATCACCGGCGCTTCGACATGAGTGAGCTTGTCGAGTACGACCTGATCCTCGTCGGTCCAGCGTGTGCGATCGACCATGAATACCACGCAGTCGACATCGCGCAGCGCCTGCGAGGCGGCCTGATTCATGAATCGGTTGATCGCCTTGTTGCGATCGCGGGTCTGCAGATGAATACCGGGCGTATCGACGTAGATGAACTGCGCCTCACCCACCGTCTTGATACCCATCACCTGATGACGGGTCGTCTGCGGACGCCGCGAGGTGATGGAGATCTTCTGTCCCAGGATACGGTTCATCAACGTCGATTTACCCACGTTGGGACGCCCGACGATAGCGACGAAACCACAGCTCTGTGTCATTGGCGCTTGCCCTTCGAGGGTTCGAGTTGAGTCAACGCAAGCTCCGCGGCCTGCTGTTCGGCGATTCGACGGCTGGCGCCCTCGCCCAGCGTCGGCGACTCGCCGAGCATCGAAACGTGACACTCGACGCTGAAGGTCTGGGCATGAGCCTCGCCTTCCACCGAGATCACTTCATAACGCGGCAGTGCCTGCTGACGCGACTGCAGGAATTCCTGCAGCCGCGTCTTGGGGTCCTTCTGGGTGTTGTGCAGATCGATCGCTTCCAGACGCGTTCCGAACCAGGCCAGCACGCGACTGCGTGCCACGTCCATGCCGGCGTCGAGATAGATCGCGCCGATTACCCCTTCGAGCGCGTCGGCGAGAATCGAGTCGCGTCGATGGCCGCCGCTTTTCATCTCGCCGGACCCCAGCCGCAGGCACTCGCCCAGATCGAATTCACGCGCCACCACGGCCAGCGTCTGCCCCTTGACCAGGCCGGCCCGCAAACGGGACAGCTGCCCTTCCCGCGCGGCCGGAAAGCGCTTGAACAGCGCCTCGCCGATCACGAAATTGACGATCGAATCGCCCAGAAACTCGAGCCGTTCGTTATTGGCGCCGCCGACACTGCGGTGCGTCAGCGCCAGTTCCAGCAGCGCCGGGTCACGAAAGTCGTGGCCAATACGGCGGCTGAAGCCTTGCAGAGGATCACTCACGTCATTCCCATTAAGTCGTTATCTTTGAAACGAGATCATCATGAAGCAAAGATTGGTCGTCTTCGAAGCAAAACGGGCGCGGGATAGCCCGTCGCCCACTGTGCGAGTTGCGTGTCCAACCGCCTTTCCGCGAACTGGCCGACACGGCCCGAAAGGCGCGTTCGGCGGCAGACCAACCGGGATTCTCCGGTTATATGAGAATCAGTTTATCTGGCGTACCGTGCTGAAGCTAGGTAAACCGCCATCCCAATGCATCCATACCGCGAACGCCTTGCCGACGATGTTCTTTTCGGGTACGAAGCCCCAGTAGCGGCTATCGTTGGAGTGGTCGCGGTTGTCACCCATCATGAAATACTCATGATCGGGGACGACGATTTCCCGCATCTGCGGCCCGGGACTCTGAGGATTGTTGAAGATGCTGTGATCGACGTCGCCCAGATGTTCCTGGAACAGCTCTTCGCCCGGGGCTTCCGCCGGATCGGGATCGATCATCGATTTGGATACCGGCTCGCCGTTGACGTAGAGCTGCTTGTTTTGGTAGCGAATGCGATCGCCCGGCAGACCGATGACGCGCTTGATGAAATTGACCGATGGATCCTGCGGGAATCGGAAGACCATGACGTCACCCCGTTCGGGCTCGCCAATATCCGCAATCTCGGTATTGATGACCGGTAGCCGCAGCCCGTAACTGAACTTGTTGACCAGGATGAAATCGCCGATCTCGAGCGTCGGTCGCATCGAGCCGGAAGGAATCTGGAACGGCTCGATAACGAAACTGCGCAGAATCAGCACGATCAGCAGCACGGGGAAAAAGGAGCGAGCATAGTCGACCGGCCAGGGATCCTTGTGGACCGTCGACGTTTCACTCCCTTGCGTCTCGGCAGCGGCCTGCTGGCGTTGGCGACGCGAGCGGCGCCAGAACAGGCTATCCAGCAACCAGACCACGCCCGTGATGGCGACAGCCAACACCAGTAACAACGAAAAATCCATGCGGTGTTTTCCTACTCGTTCATTTTGAGAACGGCAAGGAACGCATCCTGGGGTATTTCGACACGACCCACCTGCTTCATGCGTTTCTTGCCGGCTTTCTGCTTCTCCAGCAATTTCTTCTTGCGCGAGGTGTCGCCGCCGTAGCATTTGGCCGTCACGTTCTTGCGCAACGCCTTGACCGTTGACCTTGCCACCACATGGCCGCCGATCGTGGCCTGAACCGCCACATCGAACATCTGACGCGGGATCAGCTCTTTCATCTTGTCGACCAGAATTCGACCGCGGGAATGTGCGTGATCCCGGTGAATGATCAACGCCAGCGCATCGACGCGTTCACCGTTGATCAGAATATCCAGGCGCACCAGCTTGGCCGCCTCGAATCGCTCGAAGCTGTAGTCGAGCGATGCATACCCCTTGGAGATCGACTTGAGCCGGTCGAAGAAGTCCATGACGACTTCGGCCATCGGCAGTTCGTAGACGAGCTGCATCTGGCTACCCAGCACCTGCATGTCGAGCTGGACACCGCGACGGTTGACGCACTCGGAGATGACGTTACCCACATATTCCTGCGGCACCAGAATACTGGCACGCACGATCGGTTCGCGCATCTCCGACACGTTGGCCATGTCGGGCAGCTTCGACGGGTTGGAGATGGTGACCAGCTCGCCGTTGTCCATCAACAGCTCATAGTTGACCGTGGGCGCCGTGGTCAGCATGTCGATGTCGTATTCGCGTTCCAGCCGCTCCTGGACGATCTCCATGTGCAGCGTGCCGAGGAAGCCGACCCGGAAGCCGAACCCGAGCGCATCGGAGTTCTCCGGCACATAGTCCAGCGAGGCATCGTTGAGCGCCAGCTTCTCGAGCGCGTCACGGAAGTCTTCGTAATCGTCGGAGCTGACCGGGAACATGCCGGCATAGACCTGCGGCTTCACCTTCTTGAAACCGGGCAGGCGCGCTACGTCCTTGGTCTTGGTGTGGGTAATGGTGTCGCCCACCGGCGCGCCCTGGATGTCCTTGATCCCGGCGATGACGAAGCCCACTTCGCCGGCCCGCAGAATGCCCGTGGAATTCTGCTTGGGCGTGAAGTAGCCGATATCGGTCACATCCCAATCGCGACCGGTGGACTTCATCCGGATCTTGTCACCTTTCTTCAGCGTGCCGTCGAACAGCCGCACCAGCGAAACCACACCCTGATAGTTGTCGAACCAGGAATCGATGATCAACGCCTGAAGATTGCCTTCGCGGTCGCCTTGCGGGGGCGGGATGTCACGCACCAGGCGCTCGAGCAGAAGATCGATGTTGAGACCGCTCTTGGCCGATACGCGTATTGCATCGTGCGCGTCGAGGCCAATGATCTCCTCGATCTCGTGCGCCACCTTATCGGGGTCGGCCTGGGGCAGATCCATCTTGTTGAGAACCGGCAGGACCTCGAGGTTCTGTTCGATGGCGGTGTAGCAGTTGGCAACCGACTGCGCTTCGACGCCCTGAGCGGCATCTACTACCAGCAGTGCGCCCTCGCAGGCGTATAGCGAGCGCGAGACCTCGTAAGAGAAGTCGACGTGTCCCGGCGTATCGATGAAGTTGAGCTGGTAGGTGTGACCATCCTGAGCTTGGTAGTCGAGCGTCACCGACTGCGCCTTGATGGTAATGCCACGCTCGCGCTCGAGATCCATGGAGTCGAGCACCTGCTCCTTGAGCTCGCGTTCGGTCAAGCCGCCACAGAACTGGATGATGCGGTCGGCGAGGGTCGACTTGCCATGATCGATGTGGGCGATGATCGAGAAGTTACGGATGAACTTCAGTTGCTCGTTACTTGCAGCGTCTGCCATTGAAACCTTACCGGTAATTTGTACGCGCGCGGTCCGCACGAAGTGGTGTGGTCAAGTCGCGCGGTTGATTACGAATTTGGCGCATTGTACCGACATGGCCGAGGCAAGGACAGCAACAACCGGAACGCCCGCAGCCCCGCTTTTGCGGGGCTGCGTGACGAGCCTGGACTTACGCTATCCGTATCCGTCCGACGCGACTCATTTGTCCGACTTCAGGCGCAGCGCCACGAACAGCGAGTTGCCTTCGCGGACGATACGCACCGGAATGGCGCGGTCATCATCGGCCTTCTTGACGGCATCGATCAGCTGATCGGCGCTATCGACCGGCTTCTGATCGAAGCTGACGATCACATCTCCCGGCTGAATGCCTGCCGCTGCCGCTGCTCCGCGCGGATCGACGCGGCGTACCAGCGCCCCCTTGTCGAGATCCAGCTGCTGCTTTTCCTGTTCGTTGAGATCACTGATCGCGATCCCCAGCTGGGTCTGGTCGCCGGAGGACTTGCTGGACGGCGATCCATCGGCAGCCGTATCTTCCGGCCAATCTCCCACGGTCACGTCGATCTGGCGCTTGTCGCCGTCACGCAGGACCTGCAGCTCGACCTTGTCCCCCGGTGCCACCTGACCGATCAGTCGCGGCAGCGCAGTGGAGTCATCGATAGCGGAGCCGCCGGCGCTCAGAATGACATCGCCTGCCTTCAGGCCGGCCTTCTGGGCGGGGCTGTCGTCGCTGACATCGGAGACCAGCGCGCCGTTGGTACCGTCGAGTCCGAACGATTCGGCAAGATCCTTGGAGACCGGCTGGATCACCACGCCCAGCCAGCCGCGACTCACATGCCCTTCGGTGCGCAGCTGATCGGCCACATTCATGGCAACGCTGATCGGCACCGCGAACGACAGACCCATGAAGCCGCCGCTGCGCGTATAGATCTGCGAGTTGATGCCCACGACCTCGCCGTCGAGGTTGAACAACGGACCGCCGGAGTTACCCGGATTGATGGCGACGTCGGTCTGGATGAACGGCACATAGGTTTCACTGGGCAGCGTGCGGTTGATTGCGCTGACGATACCAGCCGTTACCGAGTGATCGAAGCCGAAGGGAGAGCCGATGGCAGCCACCCACTCACCGGCTTCGAGACTGTCGGAGTCACCGATCTTGAGCGTAGGCAGATCGTTGGCGTCGACCTTGAGCAGAGCCACGTCGGTCCGGGCATCGGAGCCCACCAGCTTGGCTGGCAGTTCCCGTCGATCGTTGAGCCTTACCATGATCTCGTCGGCATCCTTGACCACATGGGCATTGGTCAGAATGTAGCCGTCCTTGCGAATGACGAAGCCGGAGCCCAGCGACTTGCGCTCCTCATCGCCCTGACCCAGGGGTCCGCCAGGCATCGGCGGCATCTGGTCACCGAAAAAGCGTCGAAATATCTCAGGGATATCCTGCTGGCCGTACATGCCATCAGAGGCACTCACGGTGCTGGTCGTGGAAATATTGACCACGCCGGGCGCAGCCTGTTTGACCAGCTGCGTGAAATCAGGAAGATCGCGAGCCTGCGCTGCCTGGGCGGAAACTAAAGTGACGACCATCAATAGCCAGGGAGCGAACCATCTTGTCATGCGTTCCATTAAACACTCCTCCACCGGATGAAGACTCTTGCGAGTCACACGTTGAGCAACCGACGAACGCAAGAGATAAAACGGCAAAGACAAACCTTGCGCCGTCGAGTCATCGCCGCCTCCATACAGGAAGCGGCGACCACATTCATTGATGCGTAAATACGGAGAGAGTTCAACGGGATGTAAAGTTTCTTTGCACGGAAGGCGGAGGCCATGGCAGATCACCAAGGTGGAAACAGGCACATCAGGATCCGCCCGCAGACTCCGTCGACCCGGAATCGCTTTGACTCCCCACGGCCTCGCTGGCGGATTCTGCATCGGGGCTATCGTCGCCTTCGCTTGCGCGCCACGTTACCCGAGTCGCGATGCGGGCCAGCACCTCGGCAGGTGCCTCTCCCAGCACCAGTATCTGCATCGGACGCCCCTCATGATTGACATGACGAACCGCCGCATAGGAGATGCCAAGCCGGTGCAAACCGGGCAGCAAGGCGCGCCGGTCCGTAGTAATGGGCTCGACGAACAAGCTGATGCTGGTCAGGCCATCGCTGTAGAGCTGATGCTCGACGCGAGCGCTCCGACCCGGACTGTCGGGAGGAACAGGCTGCCTGGTGAATCCGGCGGGCAGCCATTGCGCCTGCCACGGCGAGTTCCCGGGAGGCTGACCGGGTCCCAGGCTGAGTGTATCGGTGTAAGGCGTGGGGTCCTGCAGATCGGTAATCTGGAAGGTTTCGAGAATCTGGCCGTCGACCCCGATCATTTCGCGTTTCAGCGGCAACAACGTCTCGCGATCCAGCCAGAGACGGTAGCCGTACCGGAGGCCATCCTGAGGCTCGATGTCCAGGCGCCAGGCAGGCCGCCCGGCAATGCGTTCGAGCTCCACCGGCTGAAGTTCGTAGTGCTGGGCGATCTGGCGAGTCAACACGCCAGGCGCGACGCCCGCGGTAAAACCCAGCGAGCCTTTCACAGCCTTGTCGACGCTCCCCCGCTTCTCGATGGAAACAGGTGGACCATCCAGAAATTTCGCCGACTCGGTCTCGATACCCTGTTCCACGCGATGCGTCAGCGCCACGGTTCTGACACCATCGAAACTGATCCGCACTGCCCGCGCGCTGAAGTTATAACAGTGACTGGCCCAGAGACTGCGCAAGAACAGCGCCTCGGGCGCGACATCGTCGTCGGCCGAGCCAGCCAGGTCCCGACAATCGAAGGTTTCCGGAGCCGCTGGCTGCTCGGACGACGACTGAGCTAGAGCGGCGCCGGGCAGCGCCAGCAGGGAAAGCACCGCGACACGACACGCCCATGGATGGCACCGAAACATCAACGAGCTTCCGTGGCTCCAGCGCCGTCGATCTGCGCGGAGAGCGAGCCCGGCGTGCGAAGCAATGGCATCCAGTTGTCACCGGTGCTGTAGGCGGCACCGGCCGAGTGACGTTCGAGATAGGACTGCAGCGTCTGCGCCTGTTCTCTGTCGACGCTGGGCGACTGACGTGTGCTAGGCGACATGAACATGGGCTGCATCACCTGCTCGCCGACAGTCATCAGACCGTTACCGCCGCCACCGCTCAGGCCGCCACTACCGAAGCTTCCTCCGCCCAGCGTGTAGGGTAGCCCGCTGGAGACCGGTGCCTGCATGGAAGCCTGCATTGCGCCGCCCTGACCGGCGCCGACATCGTCGGAAGCCAGCGTGGCCTGCGCGCCTTCGCTACCCGAAGATACCCCGCTACTCGCCGCCACGTCGGATGCAGTGGTGGTGCCACCGAAGCGGCCGTTGTAAACCTGGACGCCGGTGATCACCATGAGCGACACGGCCGCCGCCATGGCAGCCCCACCCATCATGGAGAACGAATGGCGCCTGGTCGGCTCACTGGCGGATTCCCGCACGGGATGCGGTTCATCCGCCAGAGCTGCCATCACGCCACCGGAGATATCGATGTCGACGATCGCATCCCGCTCGCGCCGCATCATGCTGCGCGCCAGATGATATCGACGCCAGACATCGGAATCAGGCGACGGCGCGCTCATGGTCTTCAGCACTCGTCTCAGATCGAACTCGTCGGCTTCGTTATCCATCAAGGCGGAAAACGATTCATGTACCTGCTTCATAGTCACACCCTCACACTCGCCTTTCGGCTTGCCACGTGTTGAATGACGGCGACACTCAGGGCGACACCTGGAAGCGCATCGACTCACTTGTCGAAAACCGCATGCGCTGACCCAACACCTGCGTCACCGGCCCATCGTCGTCTGTCGCGTCACCAGGCGACGACGTCTTGGCTATCACCTGCCCCACTATGACGACAGAAATCGGCGACAGTTCATTTTCGATTCATCTTTCGCGATTCGATCGTGTCTCGGCTTCTAAAGATGGCTCGGGATCGACTGCCGGGACCATCAGGCGTCATTGACCGCATCGCGCTTGCCATGTTCCAGCAGCGGTTCGATATGCTTGTCGACCGCCTCCCGAGCGCGAAAGATCCGCGATCGAACGGTGCCCACCGGGCACTCCATGATCGTGGCAATATCTTCGTAGGAAAGACCGTCGAACTCGCGCAGCGTGATCGCGGTACGCAGATCATCCGGCAACTGCTCGATCGCCTTGAACACGGCTGCCTCGAGCTGATCGCGGGCGATTGCCGCTTCCGGAGATTCGATATCCGACAGTCGCCCGCTCTGATCGACGAGCTCTGCATCGCTGATGTCCAGATCGCTGCCCGGCGGACGACGACCCCGCGAAACCAGATAATTCTTCGCGGTATTGATGGCGATGCGATACATCCAGGTATAGAACGCGCTTTCGGCGCGGAAACTCCCCAGCGCCCGGTACGCCTTGATGAAGGCTTCCTGAGCCACGTCCTGCACTTCGGAGTGATCCTGAACGTAACGGCTTATCAGGCCGAGGATCTTGTGCTGATACTTCTTTACCAGAAGATCAAAAGCTCGGGTATCCCCTTTCTGCGCGCGTTCGACGAGTTGCTGATCGGTCTCTCGGACACCCATTCAACGCCTCCCCGAACGACTGGGCACCGGCAGTTGCAGAACCGAAAACGGCGGAACAACAGAGTGATGACAATGATGATGACTAGGAGACAATACGCTCATGATCCAACCTGGAGCCTCTAAGGCTCACGATTCAATGACAGGCGTGCAACTTATAACAGAAACGATGGATTAGCACGCGAAGCCGGCCCAGTGTTGACGTTTTGCCCCGCCCCATCAAGTTGCCGACTCGGCAACTCGACGCCTACACCCAAGGCGAAACGGGTTCGGAAAGTTGATTTTTATACCCCGCAACCTCCATAGTACGCGCTCCACGCGCAGTCACCATCAGAGTCAACGGGCCCCAGCATGTCGGAACAGCAGGTCAACAATCTCAACGTTCTTTCCCAGGATGTCCTGATTACCCCGGAAGCGTTGAAGCAGAACATTCCGCTCACGGAATCCGCCGAGCGCACTGTCATCGAAGGGCGCCAGACCATCCAGCGCATTCTCGATCGTGAAGATCCTCGTCTGCTGGTGGTCATCGGTCCGTGTTCGATTCACGATCCGGATGCCGCTCGCGACTACGCCAGACGTCTTCGCAAGCTTGCCGACGCCGTCAGCGACAGCCTCTATATCGTGATGCGCGTCTACTTCGAGAAGCCTCGCACGACCATCGGCTGGAAAGGATTGATCAACGATCCACACCTGAACGATTCATTCGAGATCGAAGAAGGCCTGCACATCGCTCGCCGGCTGCTGGTGGATCTTGCCGAGATCGGTCTGCCGCTGGCCACAGAGGCGCTGGATCCGATCTCGCCGCAGTACCTGCAGGACTGCATCAGCTGGTCTGCCGTGGGGGCCCGGACCACCGAATCCCAGACCCACCGTGAAATGGCCTCGGGCCTCTCCGGCCCGGTTGGATTCAAGAACGGTACCGACGGCAGCCTCGACGTGGCAGTCAACGCGTTGCAGTCGGTGGCCAGCCCGCACAATTTTCTGGGGATCGACCAGGCCGGCCAGGTGGCGGTCATCCGCACGCGGGGCAACGCCTACGGTCACGTGGTGCTGCGCGGTGGCAATGGCAAGCCCAACTACGACAGCGTCAGCGTCACGCTGGCCGAACAGGAACTGCACAAGGCAGGCCTCAAAGCCAACCTGATGGTCGACTGTTCGCACGCCAACTCCAACAAGGATCCGGCACTACAGCCGCTGGTCATGGAGAACGTGACCCACCAGATTCTCGATGGCAATCGCTCGATCATCGGCCTGATGATCGAGTCGAACATCGGCTGGGGCAGTCAGAAAATCCCCGAGGATCGTAGCCAGCTCGAATATGGCGTCTCGATCACCGACGCCTGCATCGACTGGCCGACCACCGAGCGCGCACTCATGGAGATGGATGTACAACTGAAAACTCCGCTCCTGTCGCGCCAGCAGTCCGCCGACTGATTCGAAATCGACTGTCCCCGACACGGTCAGGCTTCAAACAGGACGCCCGGCGCTGGGTTAACAGCGCCGGGCGTCTTCATGTGGAGCGTCAGCGGCTTTTTGAGCCCGTACGGTCGAGTGGGCGATGTTCTGCAAACGAAGGTTTAGCAAAGGCCAAAGTTCTGCAAAGTGAGGTTTGGCGAAGGCCGAGGTTTGGCAACAGCTGAGGCTGGCAACGGCTGAGCAAAGGCTAAGGCTTGGCCGGCTCGCCCGATTCCACGCCCTCGATCTGGCGTCGAAACGGCGGCAATGCATCCAGCAATGCCTTGCCATAACGCCGGGTCAGGACACGTCGGTCCAGCAGCGAGATACGACCGCTGTCGTTCTCCTTGCGGATCAGCCGCCCGCACGCCTGCACCAGCTTGATCGATGCATCCGGCACCGAAATGCGCATGAACGGGTTGCCGCCCTGGCTCTCGATCCACTCGGCGAGCGTCGCCCCGACGGGGTCGTCCGGCACCGAGAACGGCAGTCGGGTAATCACCACATGGGTCAGGTAGCGGCCGGGAAGATCGATGCCTTCGGCAAAACTCGCCAACCCGAAAATCAAGCTGCCGCTGT
Organism: Salinicola socius; assembly: GCF_001937195.1. GTDB lineage: Bacteria > Pseudomonadota > Gammaproteobacteria > Pseudomonadales > Halomonadaceae > Salinicola > Salinicola socius. The sequence goes on from NZ_MSDO01000003.1 coordinate 226,302, forward strand.
CGGCATCGACCGCCTTGCGGTGGCGCTCCAGCAACTCGCGCTTGGGCAAGCGGTCCTGGGAAAGCAGACGCGACGCCCATGGCTCCGGCAAGGCATCCGCCACGCTACGCAACTGCTTGCGTGAAGAGAACAGCACCAACACCGCTTCGTCGTCATCGAGCCCTTCGATGAACTGGACGATCGAGCGGTCGTGAGCCATGGCGTCCCCCGGCTCGACCGCCTCGCGCGGCACGCTGAGAATGGCGCGGGAATAATCGAACGGGCTCGGCAGGCGCTGATAGCGATAGCGATTGGCCAGCCCCGCCCGCTCCTGCAACCGTTCGAAGCGGTTGAGCGCGGTCAGCGTCGCCGACGTCACCACCGCCCCGTAGCAGCTGCCCCAGAGATGCCGGGCCAGCGTTTCCGCCGCCGATACCGGGCTCGCCGAGAACGTCAGCTCCGGCTCGCCGCCGAAACTCTGGAACGTCAGCCAGCGCGCCTGGGGGGCCTGCCCTGCCGGGTCAGGCTTGGCCATGGCCGTCCACAGCGAGTGCGCCTCCAGCGCGCGACCGTGCAGTAATGCCGTCAACGGCAGCCACGGCTCGGCCTGCTCACGCGGCAGCCCGGTCGACTTGTCCGGGTCGAGACTCTCGCGGAGGATATCGCTCATTGTCTCGAGATCCCGTGACAGCTCCGCAAAGGGTATGACCAGCTGCTGAGCAAGCTCGATCAGCGATTGCGGGGCACGGCCGCTGGGGAAGCGAAAGTGCTGTGTTTCGTCGCCAGCGCCGGTTTCGAGCCCGGCAATCTGGTGGCCCATGGCATAGGCATCGCCCAGCCTGGGTTCCAGCGCCACGATTCGCTCGGGAAAGGTCGCCAGCAGTCGGGCCAGCGTCGGCTGAGCGCCCAGCGCAGTATTCAATTCGGTCAACGACTTCTTCAGCGTACGCAACCAGCGCAGCGTGGCGTTGATTCCAAAGCGATGGTAGAAGTGATCCAGCGCCTTGTCCGGCAGATGGTGCCCTTCATCGAAGACGTAGATGCAGTCCTTGGGCGACGGCAGGATCATTCCCCCGCCCAGCGCGAGATCCGCCAGCACCAGATCATGATTGGCGACGATGATGTCGGCCTGATCGAGATGTCGGCGCGAACGAAAATAGGCGCAGGCGCCGAAATGGCCGCAACGGCGGTTGGTGCACTGACGATGATCCACCGTCAGCCGCCGCCAGTCCCGGTCGTCGATAGCCACCGGCCAGCTGTCCCGATCCCCTTCCCAGTTACCGGAAGCGTAGGTATCGGCCATCTCCTGGATCAACTGCGGAAAGTCGCCGCCCGCATCGGTGGCGATGGTCTGCTCGAACAGCGACAGCGTCGGGTTGGGCTCGGCGCCTTCCAGCGCCTGATCCAGCTTGGCCACGCAGAGGTAACGCCCCCGCCCCTTGGCCAGCGCGTAGTCGAAGTCGAGCCCGCTGTGGGCCTTCAGCATGGGCAGGTCCTGATTCAGCACCTGCTCCTGCAGAGCCACCGTGGCGGTGGCGACGACCAGCCGCTTGCCGCGGGCCTTGGCCACCGGCAAGGCCGCCAGTAGATAGGCGAGCGTCTTGCCAGTGCCAGTGCCCGCCTCGAGCACGCACACGTGCTCGTTGGAGGTTCTCTTGCCCTGGTCATCCTGCTCGATCGACGCCAGCGTGCGCGCGATCTCCGCGATCATCAGACGCTGGCCGTAACGCGGCGTGAGCTCCAGCCCTTCGAGCACGCGCCGGTAAGCCTCTTGAATCTCCTGCTTGAGGGGTGCGTCGAGCATGCGCTTTCCGGAACGAAGATCAGGGAAGATCGCCCACCGAGGGTGGGCGATCGGCAGAGCCGAGTCGTCGATGATCTCGGTCGTTCAAGACATCATCGGCTTACGACATCATGGACTCGGGCGGATGCTCGCAGGGGAGCTTGCCGTTGATGTAGTTTTCGATCTCGGGCAGCGAGAAGGCATCCTCTTCACCGACGAAGCTGATCGACACGCCCTTGGCTCCAGCACGGCCGGTACGTCCGATACGGTGGACGTAGTCCTCGGGGTCTTCCGGCAGCGTGAAGTTGATGACGTGGCTGACGTCCTCGATGTGGATCCCGCGTCCGGCGACATCGGTCGCTACCAGTACGGTCACTTCGCCTTCGCGGAAACGCTCCAACGTCTTGATCCGCTGATTCTGCGGCACATCGCCGGAAAGCATGGCCGCGTTGATGCCCTGATCGCGCAGCATCTGATCCAGCTCCCGCACCAGGTCGCGTCGATTGCCGAACACGATGACCCGTTCCATCGCTTCCTGACGGACCAGATTGAACAGCAGCTTGCGCTTTTCGCTGTCGCCGACCAGATAGACCCGCTGATCGATATTGGCAGCGTTGTCGGTGGTCACCTCGATCTCGACGTGCGCCGGATTCTGGGTCCACTGCTCGGAGAGACCGAGAATATCCGGCGTGAAGGTGGCCGAGAACAAAAAGGTCTGGCGTTCCTCGCGCTTGGGCGTATAGCGAATGATGCGCTTGACGTCCGGGATGAAACCCATCGACAGCATGCGATCGGCCTCGTCCAGCACCAGCACCTCGACCTGGGACAGATCGATATCCCGCTTCTGCTGGAAATCGAGCAGTCGTCCCGGTGTCGCCACCAGAATATCCAGATTCTTGCTCAGCTGATCACGCTGCTTCTGGTAGTCCATGCCACCGACGACGCTCGCCACATGCAGCGACGTGAAACGCGACAACGCCTTGGCGTCCTTCTCGATCTGCAATGCCAGCTCGCGGGTCGGCGCGACGATCAGCGCACGCGGCGTTCCCGGCTTCTGCCCATCCGGCGCTTCCTCTTCCAGGAAGTAGGCCAGCATCGAGATCAGGAAGGCCGCTGTCTTGCCGGTACCGGTCTGCGCTTTGCCGACCACGTCGCCGCCGAGCAGCGTGTGCTTCAGGGCTTCGGCCTGGATCGGCGTGCAGTACTCGAAACCCTCTGCCTGGATCGCTCGCATCAGTGACGTCGGCAGGTCGAAATCATGAAACCGCCAGCGTCCGGCTACGGGCTCGACCTGAAACTGCTTCAGCGACCAGTTGGAAGTGTTCCGCGACTGCGATTTGCGTGGCTTGCGCCGACGCCGCTTGGGTCTACGGTTCTGTGCCGGGGCCTGGGTGTTGTCAGACTCACTCATAGTTATGACGAATGTCCGAAATCGATTGACGGTTTGACTCGCGATGGCTGACGCCGTCAACGGCACGGCGGGAGAGGCATGCACGCCTTTTGAGGCGTTACCTCGCCGCGATGGTCGACGACTTCGCAAGGGCTACGCCCAACGCGAGCCGACGCTATTGTACCAGCCTGACCCGCTAACGTCGCGAGCCCAGTCGATCAACGTCAGCGAGCCAGGCCGAACATCGATGCGAACGAGGCGCTCTTGGTAACCGATGGCACGACCGGCGCTGCCTGTTAGAATGCGACACAACGCTTCTTGGTGAGTGTTGGCCGATCAGATCCGCGCTCACGCTCGACTCTCTCTTGCCCGATTTTGCTGAAACTGACAGGTTGCGCGCATGACTCGCAGAAAAAAGACCCGGTCGCTGGCCGACAAGGTGACGATCCGTACCGGCAAGCGCAAAGACTATCGCCGCTGGCGCCATGACCATCCCGATGAAGTCGCTCCGTCGCGCCGTTTCGTCGACAAGAAAACCCAGCAGCGAAAACTGCAGGCCGAGCGAAAGCGCCAGCGCCAGAGTGCCCCGCCGCTGCCGCTGCATTCGTCCGGCGTCGATGGTGACGCCTCGAACAAGGAGGGCTCCGACTGATGCGCCTGGTCTGTTTCAACATCAACGGCATCCGCGCTCGACTGCATCAGCTCGCCGCGCTGATCGAATCCCACGCACCGGATATCATCGGTCTGCAGGAGACCAAGGTTCAGGACAGCGAATTCCCCCGCGAAGCGGTGGAAGCCATGGGTTATCACGTCCACTTCCACGGACAGAAAGGCCACTACGGCGTCGCGATGCTGACCAAAGCCGCACCGAAAGCCGTGCACTACGGCTTGCCGGATGATGGCGAGGAGGCGCAGCGCCGCCTGATCGGCGTGACGCTCGAGATGGGCGACGGTGAACCGCTGACGGTCTGGAACGGCTATTTTCCTCAGGGCGAGAATATCGCCCATCCGACCAAGTACCCCAACAAGCGCGCTTTCTATGCCGGTCTCAACAAGCTGCTGGAAACGCAGCACCGGCCGTCCGAACGTTTGGCGATCATGGGCGACTTCAATATCTCGCCGGCGGATATCGATATCGGTATCGGTGAAGACAACCGCAGGCGCTGGCTACGTGAAGGCAAGACCAGCTTTCAGCCCGAGGAGCGCGAGTGGCTGGAACGTCTCAAGGCGTGGGGGCTACAGGACAGTTACCGACGCTGCCACCCGGAGAGCAGCGACTATTTCAGCTGGTTCGACTACCGCTCAAAGGGCTTCGATCGCGAACCCAAGCGCGGGTTGCGGATCGACTATATCCTGGTCACCGAACCGCTGGCCCTGGCCACGCGGCAGGCCGGTATCGACTACGATCTCCGCGGCATGGAGCGGCCATCCGACCATGCCCCGGTGTGGACCGAGTTCGCGCTGGATTGAGATGATTTGACGCAAGCCGAGTCGATCGGTGAGCGCCGCGATGCCACGAGCTCGCGGGATCCGAAACGGCGATGCCCGGATTCCCCAGGCGTCGCCGTTTTCGTTCCCTATCGCGTCCCGCGTTGGCAGCCGCCTTTCGCCCGGCCTGCCCAACCTGGCGCCCAATCCACCGTCTAGCCCAGCGAATCCAGCCACTGCTGCGCCTGCTCGACGCCCGCCGCCTTGGCCTGGCGAAACGCCTTGCGCGCTACATCGGGCCGGTCGAGCTGCGTGGCGGCGATGCCCTGCAGCAGCCAATCGCGGCCGGAAATCTCGCCACCCGACCGGCGCAAACCGGCAAGTGCGTCCAGCGTCGTCTGCCATTCACCCCAACCGTAAGAGAGCTCGGCCAACTGCTGCCAGTCCTGCGCCCGATCGCTTCGTTCGGCCAGTGTCTGCCATGCCGCCAGCGCCTGATCATGATGGCGCGCCGCCGTCCACGCCTCGGCAAGCAGGCGAAGATTCGCGGTACTGGAATCCAGCTGGCCACTGTCCAGCCATCGAGTCAGATGCTCGCCGGCACGTGCCGGCGTTCCACCCGCGATATGCAACCTGGCCAGTTGCAGCAGGTCGTCGTTCGAGGTCAATACGCCGCGTCGCCAGCCGCTTTCCCAGATCGCGGCGGCACGGCCGTCATCGCCAGCTTGCCGGGCGAGCCCGGCGGCGCGACGCCATGCATCGGGCGAATTCCCGCCGTCGCCCAACAGCGCCAGCGCATCGTCGAAACGCCCCGTCTGCTGATAGACGGTACTCGCCAATTGCCGTTGCGACGGGCTCCAACCCCCTGTATCCGACTCACTTATACGATCGAGCGAGTCGGCCGCGGCCGACCACTCTTTCAGCGAGGCGCGCACCTGGACCAGTAGCCAGCGTGAGGCGTCGTCGCCGCCGCTGCGCTCGACCCACCGTGTCAACAGATCCGCACCCTGCCGGGTCTGGCCGGCGCTCAGACGCAAACGCGCTTCCTGATAAAGCCAGGAGAGACGGCGGGTATCGGGAACGTCGTCGATGCGACGCGCTTCGGCGAACTGATCCGCAGCCTCGGCGTCATTCCCCTGATGGGCATTGGCCGAGGCCGCCAGTTGCAGAAACAGCGCACGCGCCCAACGATCCGCGGCGTTGCCCCCTTCGAGACGCGCGGCCGAGGCCGCGGCGCGCGAGGCCACCGTCGCGTCCTCGCCGGCCTTGAGCTGCGACTGCATCGACTGCAGCGTCTGGATCATGTCCGCACGCAGCGCCGGACCCTCGGCCTCCACCGGCGGGACGCCGCCGAGACTGAACAGAATCGCCGTCACCAGCGGCAGGTAGCGCTTGCCCGGACGGCAGCCCTTCTTGGAATTCACGATCAGCCCTCCAACTGGAACTGGATACGCTGAGTGGCGCGCCGAACATCGTCCGCCGGCGGAAACCGCCATTGGGACACGGCCTCTTCCACCGCACGATCGAAGACGTTCGCCGGATCGGCATCGATCACTCGCAGGCTGTCGGTATCGACGCGCCCGTCGGGTTGAATGATGAAACTGACCTCCACGTACCCTTCCATACCCCGACGGCGCGCGCGCATCGGATAGGACGGATTGACCCGACTGGTAGGCTGCAGTTGGCCGACATCGCGGGGAGACGCCTGCGTGCCCTGCGGCGGCCGCTGCGGCGCGGGATCGGGCTGGGCCGGGGCATTCGCGGCTTCGGGCTGGGGCGCCGCTTCCGCCACGGTTTCTGGCGTCGGCTGTGGCTCCGGATCAGCCTCGGGTTGCGGTTGTGGCTTCGGCTCGGGCTCCGGCCGCGCCTCGCTCAGCTCGGGTAGCGACTCATCCAGCGTCAGATCCGGCGTCTGCATTGGTGGGGTATCGGGCTCCGGGATTTCCACCGGGCTTGGCGCCTCAGCCGCGGGGACGGGGGTCGCTGCCGGCGGTGGCGGCGGCGCACTCGGAGGGGTCGGCAATGCCGGCGAGGTTGGCGTCGGCTCTGCCTGCTGCTGATCTGGCGAATCGACCATCGAGATCGCCGTCGGCGTCACCACCTGGGTCCGATCCGGCACCGGCGGTGCCACCAGCAGCGCCAACAGATAGAACAACAGCAACGCCAGCAGCGCGCCACCCGCCAGCCCGACCAACCTGCGCATCAGCCGGCGCCCCGATTGGCAGCCACGGCAACGTTTTCGACACCGGCCTGATGGATGCGATCCATGACCTGGATCAGCAAGCCGGTCGTCGAGTTCTTGTCGGCCTGAACCACGACGCTGCCATCACCGGAGACCAGTTGCGCGACACGAACCCCGACGCGATGGGCGTCCACCGCCTCGCCGTCGACCCAGATCGCACCTTCGCCGGTGATGGCGACCAGCACCCGGGTGTCCTGGCGTGCCGTTGCCTCGCTCGACTCGGGCCGCTGGATTTCGACGCCACTCTCCTTGATGAAACTGGTGGTGACGATGAAGAAGATCAGCATGATGAAAACGACGTCCAGCATCGGCGTCAGATCGATGCCGGTCGAGTCGTCACTGGCTTCCCGCAAGCGACGCCTACGCATGAGAGTCCTCCACGGCGCGGGCCATGCGGTCATGGAGCCGCTGATCCTCGCGCCGAATGATCTGTTCCAGACGAGTGACGAAAAGCAGCCCAACCACGGCGACGGCCATCCCGCAAAGCGTCGGCAGCGTGGCCTGGGCAACGCCGTCGGCCATCGCTCGGGCCTGGCTGCTCTCGGTCAGGGCCAGGCTATCGAATACCTGGATCATTCCGGTCACCGTTCCCAGCAGGCCGAGCAATGGGCAGATCGCGATCAGCAGCTTGAGCCACGGCAATGGCAGGCGCAGCCGGGCGATCAACTCGCTCGTCCACACTTCACGTAGCGTCAGCGCACTCCAGCTCGAGTGATCGCGGCGTCGAATCCACGCCTCGATCAACACCCGACGGGCACGTCGATGGGTGAACCGCCAATAGAACAGACGCTCCAGCGAAATCGCGAACAGCGCCATTGCCACCAGCATGATCAGCACCAGCACCTCGCCGCCGGCACTGATCAGCCAGCGGATAGGCTCAAGCGTGAGCACCATGACGGCGCTCCTCGGCGTGGGCGACAGCGATCGTTTCGGCCTCGAGATGCTCGGCCAGAACCGCGCTGGCACGGCCTTCCAGCAGCCCGATCAATCGACGGCTGCGGCTGTTCAAAGCGGTATTGACGAACAGTAGCGGTACGGCCGTGATCAACCCGAGAACGGTAGTGACCAGCGCCTGGCTGATACCACCCGCCATCAGCTGCGGATCGCCGGTGCCGAACACCGTGATCGACTGAAAGGTGACGATCATGCCGGTCACCGTGCCCAGCAGGCCCAGCAACGGCGCGACGGCGGCGATCAGTTTGACGATCGGCTGCCCCCGTTCCAGGCGCGGCTGCTCTGCCAACAGCGCTTCGTCGAGACGCGCCTCCAGCGCTTCCGGGGCATGATCGCGGCCCAGAGCGGCAAATCGCTTGAGGACCCGCCCCAGCGGATTGTCTTCGCTGAGCGCCTCGGGCTGCCGCATCTGTCGGCGCATACGCGCGCTGACCTGCAGCAGATAGCCGTATTGGAGCAGTGCCACCAGCAGACCGACGAGTCCCAGCGCGACGATCACGTAGCCGACGTAGCCGCCCTGCTCGAAGCGCTCCCACAGGCTCGGCTGCTGGGATAGCGCACTCAGCACGTCGCCATCGGTCGGATCGATCACGATCTGGTTGCCGTCTCCCTGTTGAAACGCCTGCAGCGCCTGACGGGCATCCCTCGGCGTTGCCGCGAATACCGAGAGGCGTCCGTCATCGCCAACTCGCTGCAGCAGATCGCCATTGCTGAACGCCACGGTGTCACCCAGGCGAACCACATCACGCTGAGCGACATCGCCATCCGCACCGGCCACCGGAGCCTGAAATCTTACACCGCGCCCACTTTCCGCGATCAGCCCCGCCAGGTCCTGACGTACCTGATTCAAAGTCTGCAGATCGACCAGACCCCGATCGTCGAGACGAGGCGGCAGTTGAGCGTTACCCCCGATCGTCAGCCAGCTCTCGCCCAGCGAGTCCCGAAGCTCGCTGGCCTGCTGCTTGACGATCCCGGATATGTCCCCGATGTCGCCAGCCTGCTCGTTACGCTGCTGCTGCAGCGCCGTCAGCTGCTGTTGCTGAGCGGACTGGCGGGATTCCAGCTGATCGCGCTTGGCCTGAGCCGCCTGCAGACGCTGCTGGGCATCCGCAACGGCCTGCTGCAGCGCCTGCCGATCATCGAGCAACGTCTCCAGCCGCTGACTATCGCGCTGTTCGGCTGCCTGGCTATCGGCGCGGAACGACTCCAGTACCTGCTGCATCGACGGCGCATCGCCACCGCCGGCGCCACCCGCTTGCGCAACGGCGACGCCGGGCAACAACGTCATCGCCGCGACGGGCAATGCCAACCACCATGCGTGACGTGTCATGACTGTCCCTCCGCCGCTGACTGACCATCTTCGACGACCAGCGATGCCGGCAGGTGCAGCAGCGCCGGCGCGCTCTGATCCTGGGCGATCCGGATGCCGCGACGCACTTCACTGATCTGGTCACCGTTCAAGGCTTCCCACTCGTCGTTGGCGACGCTCCAGACACCACCGGCCCGATCGTTCGGCGTCACGTAGTACCAGCCCGTCCGTCCGACCCGGAGATAATCGACTTCCCGCGCGAGCTGACTACCCTGGCTTGCCGCATCGGACTGTGCCCCCTCGAGCGGACCACTCCACTGATCCATCTCCCGCCCGTAAGCGAGTTCGGCACGCCAGGCGGAGAAGATTCGCTGCAGCTTGTCCGCCTGGGACGCGTCGTCGCTGGACAGCATCTGCTCCAGGTCGTCGACGCGAGCCAGACGCTCGTCACGCAGAAATGGCATGTCGGCACCGATCATGGCGCGCAGTTGCTCGACCATGTCGCGCAACTCACCCGGCAGCGCCTCTCGGGTCACATTGATCTGGGTCAGCGCCTGCTTCTCGGACGCGATACGCTTGGCCTGATTATCGACGATCGGCGCCAGCTCGGCGTTGTAGCTCTCGAGCCGATCGGCTTGCTGGTTGGCCTGACGCAGCTGCTGCAGGGCTTCCCGGGTGGCGTCGTCGGCGTCATCGATACGCTGTTGAAGTGCGGCCTGGGTCTGTTGGGCCTGAATACTGGCCTGACTGAGCGAGTCCTGTGCCAGTGCCGTACCGACGCCGACCAGGCTCAGGGCGGCGAGGAGCGACGTCAGCAGACGCCGGCCTTCTCGTTTCCGCGAAAAATCATGCACCACGCTATCTCCTTGCGTATGAGCAGTAACCACGGGCGGGTGGCGAGCGCCGTCAGGGGGCGTGGGACCACTGCCTGCGCATCTTCGACGCGGCCCTGACCGGCGGTGTCACGAAGCTGAATTCGACGCGATACGCTAATACAAACAAGAACAATTATCAATCCGTATAAGATAGCTCAGCATCTGACATCGGATGTTCGCTCCGTCAGACGACTGCGAGGCACAAAAAAGCCGGTGCCAAGGGCACCGGCTTGCTGACTCGCTTCAGCGCGTCGGTTACAGCTTCTGTTCCAGCTCGGGCAGGATCTCGAACAGATCGCCCACCAGACCGTAGTCGGCGACCTGGAAGATCGGCGCGTCGTCGTCCTTGTTGATCGCAACGATCACCTTGGAGTCCTTCATGCCGGCCAGATGTTGAATCGCGCCGCTGATACCCACCGCAATGTAGAGATCGGGGGCGACGATCTTGCCGGTTTGCCCGACCTGCATGTCGTTGGGTACGTAGCCGGCATCGACAGCAGCGCGCGAGGCGCCGACGGCGGCACCCAGCTTGTCGGCAATCCCGTTGAGCAGCTTGAAGTTGTCGCCATTGCCCATGCCACGGCCGCCGGAGATCACCACGCGGGCGCCGCTCAGCTCCGGTCGCTCGTTGTGGGCCAGTTCTTCACCGATGAACCGCGATAGATCGCTGTCGGCCACGAACGCCAGCGCCTCGATCGTCGCCGTTCCGCTTTCGCCCACCGCGTCGAATGCCGTGGTGCGCACGGTGATCACCTTGAGCGAATCACTGGACTGCACCGTCGCGATGGCATTACCGGCGTAGATCGGGCGCTTGAAGGTATCGGCACTCTCGACACTCAAGATTTCGGAGATCTGGGAGACATCCTTGAGCGCGGCGACACGCGGCAGCACGTTCTTGCCATCGGTCGATGCTGCGGCCAGCACCTGGCTGTAATCCTCGGCCAGTTGTACCAGCAGATCCGCCAGCGGCTCGGCCAGCTGGTGCGCGTAAGCCGCGTTGTCGGCAACCCGTACCCGCGAAACGCCGTCGAGCCTGGCGGCCGCCTCGGCAACACCTGCCACATTCTCGCCGGCAATCAATACGTCGACCTCACCGCCGATGGCTCGCGCGGCAGCGACGACATGCGCGGTGCCCGCAGCCAGGCGCCCTTCGTGGTGTTCGGCCAGAACCAGAGTCCTCATGAGATCCGCTCCTATCAAAGCACTTTGGCTTCGTTCTTGAGTTTGTCGACCAGCTCGTCCACGGAGCCCACCTTGACGCCGCCCTTGCGCTCGGCCGGGGTCTCGACCTTGAGCAGGGTCAGGCCGCCGGTCACGGCCACGCCCAGCGCTTCCGGCGTCGTGGTTTCCAGCGGCTTTTTCTTGGCCTTCATGATATCCGGCAGCTTGGCATAGCGCGGCTCGTTCAGGCGCAGGTCGGTGGTCACCACCGCCGGCAACTTGAGCGCAATGGACTGCAGGCCGCCATCGATCTCGCGAGTGACACGAACCTGGCCTTCCTCGACGCCATCACCGAAGGCAATCTCGGAGGCGAAAGTACCTTGCCCCATACCGGTCAGTGCCGCCAGCATCTGGCCGGTCTGGTTGTTGTCGGTATCGATCGCCTGCTTGCCGAGAATGACCAGATCGGGCCTCTCTTCGTCGACCACGCCCTTGAGCAGCTTGGCCACCGCCAGCGACTCGACGTGCGCATCGGTCTCGACATGGATGGCGCGATCCGCGCCCAGCGCCAGCGCCGTGCGCAGCTGTTCCTGGGCAGCCTTGGGGCCAACCGTAACGGCGACGATCTCGGTGGCGACGCCCTTCTCCTTGAGACGGACGGCCTCTTCCACCGCGATCTCGCAAAACGGATTCATGGCCATCTTGACGTTGGTCAGGTCCACGTCGGAGTGATCCGGCTTGACCCGGATCTTGACGTTGTAATCGATGACGCGTTTGACCGCGACGAGTACTTTCATGGGTGTCCTCGCAGGCTAATGACAGGCCGACCCGGTAGAGCTCGGTCGGCAGTGACGATCGGGATGTGAATGATCGTCATCGTGAGGTGATACAGGCAACAAAAACGTCGGCGGAGACAGGATCACGCCGACGCAGGCTTGGGTCAACTCGGCCCTCTCACCGCTCCTCACGGCACCAGCATGGTGCGCCTTCGGGACAGGATTGGGCGAAAATGCGATGATAGCGCATCAGAGGGGTGCTGCCGAAGCAGCACCTTCGCATAAGAACAGCGCCTGATGGCATAACATCAGGCACCTGACCAGCGTTAGGCGATAACAAAGGCGGTCAACAGCCGCCGACGCACAGACCGAGCAGACGTGAAGGCGCACGTTCTGCCAGCAAGCGAGGAGACAGGGTTTTGGAACGTGAATCCATGGATTTCGACGTCGTGATCGTAGGCGCAGGCCCCAGCGGGCTATCGGCGGCATGCCGCCTGATGCAACAGGCGAACGAGGCCGAGCGGGAGTTCTCGGTCTGCGTGGTCGAGAAGGGGTCGGAAGTCGGAGCCCATATCCTCTCCGGCGCCGTTTTCGAACCCCGTGCGCTGTCGGAGCTGTTCCCGGATTGGGCCGAACGTGGCGCGCCGCTGAACACGCCCGTGCTGCGCGATGAACTCTACCTGCTGAAAGACGCCGACAAGGCGCAGAAACTGCCCAACGCGCTGGTGCCGAAGTCGATGCACAACACCGCCCGGGCTGATTCGACCGGGGATGGCTCGACCGGCGCCGGCGACCGGAACTACGTCATCAGTGCCGGCAACCTGTGCCGCTGGCTGGGCGAGCAGGCCGAAGCGCTCGGGGTCGAGATATTCCCAGGCTTTGCCGCGCAGGAAGCGATCGTCGATGACGCGGGCGTCGTACGCGGCATCATCACCGGCGACATGGGCGTCGCCGCCGACGGTAGCGAAACCGCCAACTACATGCCCGGCATGGAGTTACGCGCCAGGTACACGCTGTTCTGCGAAGGGGCTCGCGGTCATATCGGCAAGCAGCTGATCGCCCGCTTCGAGCTCGATGCCGGTCGCGATCCGCAGCACTACGCCATCGGCTTCAAGGAGCTTTGGGATGTGCCCGCCGAACAGCACGAGCCAGGTCTGGTCCTGCACGGTTCCGGCTGGCCCTTGAATGACAGAAATCATGGCCGCGACAGCCACGGCGGCTGGTTTCTCTACCATGGCGACAATCAACAGGTCATGGTGGGGCTGATCGTCGATCTGGCCTATCGCAACCCTTATCTTTCGCCTTTCGAGGAATTCCAGCGCATGAAGCACCACCCGCTGCTGAAACGTCAGCTCGAGGGCGGCAAGCGAGTGGCCTACGGCGCTCGTGCGATCACCAAGGGCGGCGCCAACTGCCTGCCCAGGATGACGATGCCGGGCGGCCTGCTGCTCGGCTGCGATGCCGGCACGCTCAACTTCGCCAAGATCAAGGGCATTCACACGGCGATGAAGTCCGGGCTGATCGCAGCGGAAACGGTATTCGCGGCGATTGCCGCCGGCGACGCGGGCGGCAAGGAGCTTACCGACTTCACTCAAGCCTGGGAGGCGAGCTGGGCATGGCAGGAGCTGCAAGCCAGCCGCAGCTTCGGTCCAGCGATCCACAAGTTCGGTACCGTCGGCGGTGGCGCTTTCAATCTCATCGATCAGTGGCTGGGCGGGAAGTTGCCGGTCCAGCGCGACACCACGCCGGATCATCAGCTGAATACTGCCGCGGAATCGTCGCCGATCGACTATCCCAAACCGGACGGCAAGCTCTCCTTCGACAAACCGTCGTCGGTTTTTCTGTCGAATACCAATCACGACGAGAACCAGCCCTGCCACCTCAAGCTCAGCGATCCCGATACTCCGATCGAGAAAAACCTGCCGGCATACGCCGAGCCTGCGCAGCGCTATTGTCCGGTCGGGGTCTATGAAGTGGTCGAGGAAGCGGGAAAACCGCAGTTCCGGATCAACTTCCAGAACTGCATCCACTGCAAGACCTGCGATATCAAGGATCCGTCCCAGAACATTACCTGGGTGGCGCCGGAGGGCGGCGGCGGGCCCAACTATCCCAACATGTAATGGCGCATCAGCGCCGAACATCCTTCAGGCCGGATCGGCGGTGCTAGGCATCGCCGGTCGCGATCGGTCTCGCCGAATCCCGAATCCACTCGCTCCAGGAGCCCGGGTAGAGGCGCGGCAGCGGCAGGCCTGCGACGGCATAGGCAAGGATGTTATGGCAGGCGGTAACGCCGGAACCGCAGTACGCCGTCAGCCGATCGGCTTTGGGTAGCTCGTTGGCTAGCTGGCGAGGCGGCTTGAACTGCCCCGATGCCTCGAGATTTTCCGCGCAGGGACGACACACCGCTCCCGGAATGTGCCCCGCGATGGGGTCCAGCGGTTCTTCGAGTCCGCGAAAGCGCGACATGGCTCTGGCGTCCACCAGTTGCCCGCCTTTTTCCGCAAGCAGATCCGCCGACACCAGCGCCTCATCATCGAACGAGGGAACCCAACGGCTCGGCGCTCCGGGCGTGGCTGGCGTTGTCACCAGCTCCTCGCCCGCCATCTGCCATGCAGCAACGCCTCCGTCCAGCACGCGCACCTCGGGATGGCCCGCCCAACAGGCGATCATCCACCAGGCTCGCGCGGCGGCCAGCTGACCGCCGCTGTCATCGTAGACCACGATGGGTCGCCCCGGCGTCACACCCATGGACTGCAGTGTCACCGTGAATTCATCGCGGGAAGGCAGCGGATGCCGACCGCCCGCCCCCGGCTCGGCAGAAAGGTCTTCCTCGAGAGATAGAGGAACGCTTGCCGGGAGGTACAGACGGTCGCCGGGCTGCTCGCCGCCACGAAAAACGCGGCAGTCGAACACCAGCGGTGGCCGCTCGCCTGTCAGGCTCTGCTGAAGTTCTTCTGCCGTTACGAGAACGGATCGATTCATGGTCGGCTCCTGAAAGAGCATCGCTCGAAAGTCACAGTCTGGCTGATCAGGACAGTTTCGTCAGCGGCGCTCGTGCCGCGATCAATCGGCGGCGGCCGGCCGAATCAAAACGCACATCGATGACCGGGTTGGCGTCGTTACCCTCGACGACCAGAACTTCGCCATCACCGAAACTGGCATGCCGCACTCGATCCCCGACCTGCCAAGGCGCGCCGGAACTCGAACCGGCATCCGCGTCCGGCGCCGTGAAGGACCTCTCCGGTTGTCGGGCATGAAGCTTGACGTCCTGGCCAAGGTGCTCCAGGTCGCTGCACTCCCGACCAATACGTTCCAGATAGGTACCTATCATTTCCGGCTCACGGACCGCCACGGCGACCTCGCGATCGCCTCGGATCGCCAGATCGATTCGACGGCAGTCCTCCACTGCCGTCTCTTCGAGAAAGCGACTCGGCCGATGGTCGCCCCCGTCCTGAACCAGCAGTAGCTGCTCACGGGCTCGGGTGATGGCGACGTAATAGAGCCGGCGCTCCTCCTCCAGCCGCTCCGGGGAGAGCGGATTATCCCGGCTGAAATGGGGAAAATCCTCTTCGTTCAGGCCCCATACCGCCACCAGCGGCCACTCCAGCCCCTTGGCACCGTGCACCGTGCTGATCAAGACCCCGTCGGGCCGATTCTCCACCGGATTGCGCAACAGCTCGATGAACGCATCGGGATCGCTGGCGAGCTCGCCGGCCTGCTCGATCAGCACGTCGAGCAGACGCACGTCGTCGTCGCCCTTCTCCCGCCGCGCCGCTGATCGACGCAGAACCTTCTCGGCATCGATGGCATCGACGACATGCTCGAGCAGCTTGGCAGGAGGCCACGCGGCCAGTTTGGGTAGTTCACACAGAAGTTGCCAGCGACGCTTGAGATGACGGCGCTGTCCGGGTTTGAGCCCGGCCAGCACCGTGGCCTCGCGCGCCGGCCATTGCTGCGTACGCGCGAGCTCCTCGACCAGCCGACGTACCCGCTCCTGGGCAACGAAGGTGGTCGGCTGCGAGAACAGCAGGGTCAGGTGGGCCGGATCCTGCAGCCGTTGCGGTTCACGGGCCAGCTGGAGATAGCCCGCCAATGCCTGAACCAGCGGTAGCCGGAACACGAAGCGTTCCTCCTGCGCCAGTCGAAACGGGATGCCGGCACGCAACAGCTGAAGCTGGACAGAGACCGACAACGACCAGCTGCGCACCAGTACGCAAGCTTCATCGGTTCGCCGGCCATCGGCGTGCCAGCGCTGCAACGCCTCCAGCAGGGCACTGGCGCCGACGCCGGTTCGAAGCTGCGTCAGCGGATTTCCGGGCGCCGCCAGGCAGAGCTGATCCCAACGCTGGCGGTTGTTGCGAATGGCGTGATTGGCCGCCAATGCCAGGGCGTGGCCATGGCGAAACGTGAATGAAAGCGGATACTCGCTGGCCCGACCGAACAATCCGTCGAAGCGCGCCAGCATCGCATCGGGCCGAGCGCCGCGCCACTCGTAGATGCACTGGTTGGCATCGCCCACCGCCATGACCTGCGCCTGATGACCAGCGAGAACCCTGAGCAGTCGCAGTTGGGCTTCATTGATGTCCTGGTATTCATCGACGATGACGTGACCTAGGAACCCCTCGACCCGCCGTCGGGCATCCGCGTGGCTTTCAAGACATCGCAATGGGCGATACAGCAGATCGGCATAGGTCATCGACGCCGAGGCTTCGAGCAGCGACTCCGCGACATCGAACGCATCGATGAAATGGCGTTCGCCACCGGTATAGCCCAGTCGTTCGAACAATTCGGCGGGTGTCACGACCTCGGCTTTCACCAGATCGCAGAACTGCCCGAAAGCCTCGAGCCGATCGGCATCGAGCGCCGCTTCCCGGGTTTCACTATCGGCCGAGGCCAGACTCTGCATCACCGCCTGGCGCAACAGCCGCTCCCGCTGCCAGTCGGCTTGCAGCAATTGACGTGGCGGCAGATAGCCCCAGCGCGTCAGACTCTGACTCAGGCGATGCCCGATCGAGTGAAAGGTTCGCACCTCCGGCAGCACGACGTTCGACGGCGCCTCCCGCGTCAGTTTGGCGCGGAAGTCATCCCGGGCCGCGCGGTTGAACATCAGCACCAGAATACGGCGCGGATTTTCGCCGCTGGCGAGCAGATGAAGCACCCGCCGCACCAGCGTCGTGGTTTTGCCGGCACCGGCCACCGCCGCGACCCGCGCGTGACCTTCGAGATGGCCGACGACGGCACGCTGCTCGGCAGTCAAACCGTCGGCAGTGGCGACGTCGGGCAAAGTCGAAAGGGCCCTATCGGTCATGTCGAGCCATCGTCATGGCGGCCGAGCGAGTGCCACACACCGCCGCTCCACAATCCGACCTCGTCATCGTGCTGCTCGGCGAGCTCGACCCAGCGGTAGAACAGATTTCGATGCAAGCGCGCCCGCAAACCGTGACGAATGGGCAACGCCGGCAGCAGATCGCCATTCGGCGCGGCGAGCAGAAACAGTCGATGGCTGGCGTCCAACGGAACACTATCTCCGCAGGCGGTCGTCGCGTGCCAGTCGCCATTTATCCGGTCGGCATCGGTCACACGCAACGGCAGATCCTCGACCACGATGCGCAGTTTCTCCCCCGGCGTTACCAGATAGTAGTCACCGTCGGCTTCACGTCGAAGCACTCGACTCAACAGGTTGATCAGCGCCGGCCGCCGTATCGGCAAACCCTCGTGAATCCAATCGCCATTGGCCGCGATGACCAGATCCATATCGCCACAGAACGGCGGATCCCACTGCTCGAGCGGTGGCATCGCTTGTGCATCGAACTGACGAAACAGCGTGTCGAGTTTCATCGTGATCCCCTTGTGGCGATACCCTCGGATGAGCTGGAGCATCCCACGCCAGTGAACGGTATTACACGAACGGATTGTCAGCCTGACCACCGGGCGCGCAGCCGGGAAACAGCTGATAGAAGTTGGCGCGGGTCTGCATCGCCACTTCATCGACCGTGATGCCTCGTTCGCGCGCGATGCACTCGGCAACCTCGACGACCCACTGTGGCTCGTTGGACCGGCCACGGTAGGGAACCGGCGCGAGAAACGGGCTGTCGGTCTCGATCAACAGCCGATCCAGGGGTATCTGACGAGCGACGGCCCGCAATGCATCGGCGCTGGCAAACGTGACGATCCCCGACAACGAAATGTAGAAGCCAGACCGAACCGCCTCTCGCGCCATATCGATATCTTCGGTAAAGCAGTGGAGCACGCCACCCACCTTCGGATCGACGTGTTCGCGAATCAGCGCCAGGGTCTCTTCCCGAGCATCGCGGGTATGAATGACGACGGGGAGCTCGAGCTCGCGAGCCGCCTGCAGATGAGCGACAAAACGCTGTCGCTGGGTCTCGCGCGGCACGCTGTCGTAATGAAAATCGAGCCCGGTTTCGCCAATGGCGACCGCGCCGAAGCGATCGGCACACGCCTGTATCGCCTGGCTGTCGGGCTCTGCGGCCGTTTCGTGCAGCGGATGCAAGCCGATGCTGATATCGACATCGTCGTGACGTCGCGCGATCTCGGCCAGATTCGGAGCCCCATCCAGCGAGGTCGCGATTGCCAGGAAGCGATGAACGCCGCGATGCCGCGCCGCCTGCAGGGCCGGATCGAGATCGCCGCCATAGGGCGACAGGTCGAGACGATCAAGATGACAATGGGAGTCGACGAACATGAATATTTCCAGAATGATTGAGCCGTTCGGCGAAGCCGATCAGGCGTGTCACGTGACAACGCAGTCGCCATCGCCCGACAGGGACAGGACGGACTCAATGTGTGTAACGGACAGACGCCCCGTGGTCCCGCGCCGGTGTCGGCAGCTCAAGAGCGCAACAGCGCCGACCAGCGAACCAGCCAGGCCTCGAGTACCAGCTGCGGGTTGGGATTGCCGCCGGCCGCCAGCAGGCGACGTTGCTCGCGGGCGTAGTCGAGCAATCGAAACCAGTCACGGACCCGCGCATTCTTGACCGCCTGGCGATAGAGCGGCAGCAGATCGCTGTTGCGCACTCGCTGCGGGTCGCCCGACAACCCGAGCCGAATGAGGTCCTCCAGCCAGGCGATGCCGTACCATAATATGCGATCGAGCGCCTGCGCATCGAGTCTTGCGGCTTCCCCCACGGGCTCGCCGCCGCGCACCAGCGCATCGAAGAGCTCCCGCAGATCCTGACGCAGATTTCGGGCATCGGCACCCGCCAGTTCTTCGGCCAGCAGCGGCAGGCCACCGGCAACACGCAGCCAGAAATGCGCGTCTTCCCCGTCACCCAGGCGTTCACGCAGCCAGGGTTCGGCCGCTTCCAAAGACGGCACCGCGAAGCTCCAGTGCTGACAGCGCGAGCGAATCGTCGCCAGCAGCCGCGAAGGTACGTCGGAGACCAGGATGAAAAGCGTCCGCTCGCCCGGCTCCTCGAGGCTCTTCAGCAACGCATTCGATGCCGCGACATTCATCGCCTCGGCCGGCTCGATACGGATCACCCGATAGCCGCCCTGCTGCGCCGTCTGGGAGACGAAGCCGTTGACCTGTCGAATCGCATCGACGCGGATCTGGCGCGACTTTTCCGTCGGCGCCACGCTGATCAGATCGGGATGATAGCCCGCCGCCAGCATGCGGCAGCCGTGACATTCGCCACAGGCGACCTCGCCGGGTACACGGCACAACGTTCTTGCGATCAGCGCATCAACGAGTGGCTGCTTGCCGACGCCGCGTGGGCCGGAAAGCAGCAAGGCATGCGGGAGACGGCCGCTATCCTGCAGCTCGATCAGCTGTCGCCAGCGATCGAGCTGCCACGGCAGCGGCGTCACAGCCATGCGGCCACCCTCTCGCTCAGGCACTGCTCGATGGCTTGTTGAACCGCTGCCAGTTCCGGCGAGGCATCGATGATGGCGAATCGGTCGTGCGAATCGGCTCGCGCCAAGTATGCCGCGCGCACGGCTTCGAAAAATGTTTCACGCTCGCGCTCGAAGCGGTCGAGCTGGGCACCGCGGCGCGCGACACGCTGTGCGGCGACACTGATCGGCACGTCGAGCAGCAGCGTGAGATCGGGCTGCAACCCGTTCTGAACCAGCGTTTCCAGCGTTCGAATACGCTCGAAGTCCAGCCCGCGACCGCCACCCTGATAAGCGAAGGTGGCATCGGTAAACCGGTCACAGACGACCCAGGCACCGCGGTCGAGCGCCGGCCGGATACGTTCGGCAAGATGCTGGGCACGAGCGGCAAACACCAGCAGCAGCTCGGCGTCGTCGCTCCACGCCTCTTCCCGTGATGGATCCAGCAGCAGCTCGCGGATCGCTTCGGCGCCCGGCGTACCACCGGGCTCCCGAGTACGCACGACCTCGATGCCCCGCGCCGTCAGCCAGTCACAGACGAAGCCGACGTTGGTCGTCTTGCCGACGCCTTCCCCACCTTCCAGCGTGATGAAGCGCCCGCTCTGCCGTTCGATATCGCCTGCGCTCATGCGGTGTCGTCTCGTCGGTATGGTCGATTTTCGTGGGAACAAGCCCGCGATCTCAATCTCGATTCAGGATGTAGCGACGAACCGCCGCGTTATGTTCCTGCAGCGTCCGCGAAAACTGATGCGAGCCATCACCCTTGGCCACGAAATAGAGCGTGTCGCCATCGGCAGGATGCACGGCCGCTTCGAGCGATCCCAGCCCCGGCATGGCAATCGGCGTCGGCGGCAAGCCTTCGATGACGTAGGTATTGTAGGCATTCTGGCGCTGCAGGTCGGCACGCGTGATGTTGCCGACATAGCTGTCGCCCATGCCGTAGATGACGGTCGGGTCCGTCTGCAGGCGCATGCCTTTCTCCAGCCGTCGCGTGAAGACGCCGGCAATCTGTTTTCGCTCTGTGGCAACGCCGGTTTCCCGCTCGATCAACGAGGCCAGAATCAGTGCCTGGTACGACGAGTCGATCGGCAGATCGTCGTCACGCTCGTCCCATACCGTTTTCAGCGTCTGCTGCATGCGGTCGTACGCCCGGCGCAGCAGTTCGGTATCGGTGACGCCCTTGTGGTAACGATAGGTGTCGGGGAAGAACTGGCCCTCGGGGTAGGTCCCGGCGTGACCGAGCGCCGCCATGACCTCCTCGTCACTCATCTCTCGAGTTCGGTGCTCGAGCTTCGGCGCCCGGTCCAGCAACCGGCGCATCTGCTTGAACGTCCAGCCTTCCGGCACCGTCAGCCGGTAGGTCACCACCTGATCGCTGGAGAGATGCGCGATCAGCTGACGACCATTCATCCCCGGGTCGATTTCGAACTCGCCGGCGCGGAGTCCCTGGGTCGCCTTGGGGGCGATGCGCGCCAGAATTCGGTAGGGCCAGGCCGCCTCGATGATGCCCTGACTTTCAAGATCGCGAATGACGCGATTGAAAGCGGCACCCTGCGGGACTTCGTAAACCGTCCGTTCCTCGAGCGCAATCGGGGCATCGAGCTGCTTCTGCCAGTAGTGAAATCCGCCGAACACCACAACCGTGGCGAGCAGCAACAGCACGATCAGAATTTTGAGGACACGCATGTTCATCCTTAGTTGCCGGGTATCCGCCTCGTGGCGCGCCCCAGCAAGATACTGGCTCAGTCACCAGGATTCAGCGGGTAACCCAGGCGTCGGTGGGCAATCCTCTGGATCGCGCAATCGACCGCTGGTGGCCACTGTTTGAGAGGGTTTCCACAGGCATCATCGAGCCGCCGAATGGGCCAGACGCCCTGGACGCTGTTGAGCAGCCAGGCCGCGTCCGCTTCCAGCAAGGTGTCCAGATCTTCTCGCACCCAGTGCAACTCGACGGCGTCATCCAGCGCACTCAACAGCGTGCCTCGGACGCCACTGCGATCCAGTAGCGGGGTCTCGAGCCGACCGCGCCGGAGCCAGATCAGGTTCATGGTCGTGGCTTCGACCAGGTCGCCGTGACTATCACACAGCAGTCCTTCGGCGATCGAATCGTCCTGCCACTCCTGCCGGGCCAGCACATTTTCCAGTCGAGCGAGATGCTTGATGCCGGCCAGACGGGGTTGAATGCCCAGGCGAAGTTCGCAGCAACGCACGGCGACACCCTCGAACCAGCGCTCGGGGGACGGCTGAAACGGCGAGGCGGTCCAGCGCCAGCGCAGCTCGCCTGGCTCGGGCGGACGGTATCCCCGTCCACCACTACCACGGGTCAGCATCAGCTTGAGAACCTGAAGGCCCGGTCCGCACTGCGCCGGCAGCGCGTCGAAAGCCGTGAAATCCGGTCGCGGCAGCGATAGCCGTTCGACCCCTTCGTCAAGACGCGCCATGTGATAATCCCACAGCAACGGCTGCCCATCCCGTACTAGCACGGTTTCGAACAGGCCGTCGCCGTAGGCAAGACCCCGGTCGTCGATCGGCAGCTTGGCATCACGCATCGTCGATTCAGACCCGTGAGAAGATCAGCGAACCGTTGGTGCCGCCGAACCCGAAGGAGTTCGATAGCGTCGTGCTGATCGGCATTTGCCGAGCGGTGTTGGGCACGTAGTCCAGCACGCAACCCTCATCGGGATTGTCGAGGTTGATCGTGGGCGGCGCGATCTGGTCCCGAATCGCCAGCACGCAGAAGATCGCCTCGACGGCGCCCGCGGCGCCCAGAAGATGACCGATCATCGACTTGGTCGAACTGACCGCGACCCGATCGGCAGCACTCCCCATGACCCGCTCCACCGCCCGACTTTCCGCCACATCACCCGCTGACGTCGAGGTTCCGTGGGCGTTGATGTACTGGATATCGGATGGATCGATTCCGGCATCACGAATGGCATTGGTCATCGAGGCCGCCGCGCCATTGCCATCTTCGGGAGGCGAGGTCATGTGGAAGGCGTCGTCGCTCATGCCGAAGCCGGTCAGCTCGGCGAAGATGGTCGCACCACGGCGCTTGGCGTGCTCGTACTCCTCCAGCACCATGACACCGGCCCCATCCGACAGCACGAACCCGTCGCGATCGCGATCCCAGGGCCGACTGGCTGCCTGCGGGTCGTCATTACGCGTGGAAAGTGCCCGGGCCGCCGAGAAACCACCCAGCCCGAGGGGCGTGGTCGCCATCTCGGCACCCCCGCAGAACATCACGTCAGCATCGCCGTAGGCGATCGTTCGCGCGCTGTAGCCGATGTTGTGCGTACCCGTCGTGCAAGCTGTGGTAATCGCGATATTCGGCCCTTTGAAGCCATGCTGTATGGCCAGACTGCCGGAGATCATGTTGATGATCGAACCGGGCACGAAGAACGGCGAAATTCGGCGAGGCCCACCCTTGTTGAGCGAATCGTGATTGCGCTCGATCATCGGTAGTCCGCCGATTCCCGAACCGATCGCCACGCCGATCCGATGCGCGTTTTCCTCGGTACACTCGATACCGGAATTGCGCATCGCCTGGGTCGCCGCGGCGACACCGTACTGGATGAACAGATCCATTTTGCGAGCATCCTTGGGATTGAGATACTCGCCGATATCGAAGTCCTTGACCGCACCGCCGAACCGGGTATTGAACCCGGTCGTATCGAAATGCTCGATCGGCGAGATGCCACTCTTTCCTGCGAGAAGGCTCTCCCAGCTCTCCTCGACCGTGTTACCGACTGGCGTTACCAACCCCAGCCCGGTCACCACCACTCTTCTGCGCGGCATCGAATCTCCTCCGAACTTCCTGATGGCCACTGGAGGCGCGCCCGTGAAGGTCGGCCTTGGCCATTGCATCACGAGATCGCGGCTCCATCTGGGCCCGACTGGCGCGAATTATACCTGAACAACCCCCGAGATGGGCGTCGCAAGCCAGGACTTTGACTTTCGCGACCTACCTCCAGCGGGAGCTCGAAAACCCCTCGCTGAAATGCAGAAAGCCGCTCTCCATGAGAGCGGCTTTCCGGACA
This sequence comes from Salinicola socius, assembly GCF_001937195.1. Lineage (GTDB taxonomy): Bacteria > Pseudomonadota > Gammaproteobacteria > Pseudomonadales > Halomonadaceae > Salinicola > Salinicola socius. Next base: position 250,090 of record NZ_MSDO01000003.1, read on the forward strand.
TCGGCGCTTTCAGCCAGCTTGAACTCTCCGCATCAGCGGAGAGCGTAAGGCTTACTGGTGAGCGACGATGTAGTCGATCGCTTCCTGAACGGTAGTGATCTTTTCTGCTTCTTCGTCGGGAATTTCGGTGTCGAATTCCTCTTCGAGCGCCATCACCAGTTCGACGGTATCCAGCGAATCCGCGCCGAGGTCTTCGGTGAAGGATGAGGAGTTCTGAATATCCTCTTCCTTGACGTTCAGGCGTTCGGCAACAACCTTCTTCACGCGCTCTTCGATGGTGCTCATTATGTCGTTACTCCTAGTGGTACGAATCCGCCAGCTAAAAAGCTGCGGGTAGTTTATAGACCGCCCCCGAACGACGCAACCCGCGTCGCGGGAGGATTACCGCATGTTCATGCCGCCGTTAACCTGCAGCGTTTCGCCAGTAATATACCCGGCAGCATCGCTGGTGAGAAACCCGATGGCGGCGGCGATTTCCGCGGGCTGCCCGAGACGCGCCAAGGGAATCTGCGCCAGTAGCGCGTCGCGCTGCGCTTCCGGCAAGGATTGCGTCATATCGGTATCGATAAACCCAGGCGCCACGGCATTGACCGTGATCGCCCTCGAGGCCACTTCTCTCGCCAGTGCTCGCGTGAAGCCCTCCATGCCGGCCTTGGCGGCAGCATAGTTGGCCTGACCCAGATTGCCCATCATCGCGACGACGGAACTGACGTTGACGATGCGACCGAAGCGTGCCCGCGTCATGCCCCTGAGGCTGGCCTTGGAAACACGATAGACCGACTTCAGGTTGGTATCGAGCACATCATCCCACTCGCTTTCCTTCATCCGCATCAGCAGATTGTCACGAGTGATGCCGGCATTGTTGACCAGAATGGTGGGCGCCTCGAAGGTTTCGGTGATGCGCTTGAACACCGCCTCGATACTGGCCTGATCGGTGACGTTCAGGGCGAGTCCCAGCCCCTCGATACCCTGAGCCTTGAGATCGTCATCGATCCTGCCTGCGCCCTCTTCACTGGTTGCCGTGGCAATGACGATGCGCCCCTGACGCCCCAGCTCGTGCGCGACCGCGCGACCGATTCCCCGGCTCGCGCCCGTGACCAGTGCGACTCTACGTTCGGTCATGATGTCATCCATCCTCTAAGGCTCTTGTACATCCAGCGCATCACGCGCCAGTTCGAGCGCCGACGCCAGTGTATCGGGGTCATTGACGGCGAGACCCTTGGCCTGGCGCTGGATACGTTTGTTCAATCCCGTCAGGACCTTGCCCGGGCCGCACTCGATGAAAACGGTAGCGCCATCTTCGAACATGGCATTGACACAATCGGTCCATCGCACCGGACGGTAGAGCTGTTCGACCAGACGCTGCTGGAGCAGCTCGGTCGTCGCCGGCACCTGCCCGTTGACGTTCTGATAGACAGCGTAGCGTGGCAGCCTGAATTCGATCTCAGCCATCGCCTGCTCGACCTTCTCGGCCGCCGGCTGCATCAAGGCACAGTGCGACGGTACCGACACCGGTAGCGGCAGCGCGCGCTTGGCGCCCGCCTCCTGACACAGGGCAATCGCCCGATTGACAGCACCCTGATGACCGGCGATGACGACCTGGCCGGGTGAATTGTAGTTCACCGCGGAAACCACTTCCGACTGCGCCGCGTCCCGGCAGGCCACTTCCACCGCCGCGTCGTCCAGGCCCAGAACCGCCGCCATTGCACCCACACCGGCCGGCACCGCCTGCTGCATCGCTTCGCCACGCAAGCGAACCAGCCTCACGCCCTCGGCGAAGCCCAGCGCACCGGAACAGACCATGGCGCTGTACTCACCCAGACTGTGACCCGCCATCATGCTGGGACGAGGCCCCTCGAGCTCCTGCCAGACGCGCCAGATCGCCACACTGGCAGTCAGCAGCGCGGGTTGCGTACAAGCGGTTGCATTAAGCTTCTCTTCGGGACCGTCCTGAACGACATGCCAGAGATCGTAGCCCAGCGCTTCCGATGCTTCATCGAATGTCGTGCGCACGACGCTGTAACGTTCGGCAAGTTCTCGCAGCATTCCGATCTGCTGAGAGCCTTGCCCCGGAAAGACCAAAGCCAGTGATTGCGTCATCGCGCTCACCCTTGAAATGATGGATCGTCGGATCTCGTCGTATCGCGAGACCCGCTATCCACTCGGCCGCCGGTAACGGTCGACGAGATAACAGGCGTCGCTGCGTCATGAGACCACGCGGCGCGGAAATGATCCGGCAGCCCGACCTCGACTTCTCGTATTGCTCGATCAATGGCGAAGGCAAAAGCCTGGGCACTGGCATTACCGTGACTTTTCACCACGATGCGATTCAGCCCCAGCAGACTGGCGCCATTATGTCGCACCGGATCCAGCTGCGCCTTGAGCCTCATCAACGCCGGCTTCGCCAAGGCCGTGACCAGGCGCGTCGACCAGTGGGACTCGAAAGTCTCCTGGAGGCGCTTGAGCAGCATCTGGGCCACCCCTTCGCTGGCCTTGAGCACGGCATTCCCGACGAAGCCGTCGCAAACCACGACATCGGCGAGACCGGAAAAGATGCCATCGCCCTCCAGATACCCGATGTACTCGAAATCGCTGCCACCGCGCGATTTCAGCAGCGCGTCGGCTTCACGCACACGAGCCACGCCCTTGCTCGCCTCGACGCCGACATTCAGCAACGCCACCCTGGGCACCGCGACGCCGTCGACGACGCGCGCCATCAGGGCTCCCATATGGGCGAAATCGACGAGATGGCGAGCATGCACATCGACGCTGGCACCCAGATCGAGCAGATAGCACCGCCCTCCCTTTCGCGTCGGCACAGCCGTGCTGATGGCAGGTCGCGAGACACCGGGAACCGTACCCAGCTCGCGCCGAGCCAGCGCGACCAGCGCACCGGTGTTGCCGGAGGTAATACCCGCCTCTACCTGACGCTCGCGCACGGCTTGGAGCATGCCGTACAGACTGGTTGCAGCGGGGTCATCGAAGGCTTCCATCGGCGGCGTGGATTGCAGCACGACCCGCGGTGCGTCCACCAATCTGATGCGCCTGGCGACGGAGGAATCTCCCGAGGCCTTGGCCAGCTCCGACACCAGAGCACGAAGCTCCGCCTGCGGACCGAACACTGAAGGCTCGAGATCAGAATGGCGGGCCAACGCCAGGAACAGACCACCCATAGTGGCGCGGGGACCGAAGTCCCCGCCCATGGCATCGATGGCGATGCGCATTGCCTTACGAAACGCCTGAGGTCTCGTTAAACGTCGATGACCTTGCGACCACGATAGTAGCCGTCCGGCGCAACGTGGTGACGCAGATGCGTGGTACCGGTTTCCTGATCCTGCGACAGGGCCGGAGAGGTCAGGGCATCGTGTGCACGACGCATGCCACGCTTGGAACGGGTTTTACGGTTTTGTTGAACGGCCATGATATGACTCCAACGTCAATGTCTTTCGGGTTCAGAATTTTCCCTTCAACGACTTCAAGACGTCGAAGGGACTGTCAGGGCGGGAGACCTTTTCGACCGGGGCATCACCGCTGCTCATTTGCTCACGAGAAATCGCACAGTCCGCTTCCTCGTGATAGACCACCTGAGGCAAGCTGAGAATCAACTCATCCTCGATCGCCCCCAGCAGGTCAAGCTGTTCACCATTGACCAGCACCGGCTCGTAATCGCCGGGAACCTCCGCCGCCAACGCATCGTCACTGACGATGGCCAGCTTGAAGTGACTTGCAACGGATACCGGCATCGGCTGCAGGCACCGCCGGCACGGCACCATCAGGTCCGCTTCCAGCTCCCCATCGATCAGATGACGTCGCTGCGTGTCGACGTCGAATTGCAACTTGACGACGGCGTTACCCTGCTGCTGTCCGATCTCGTCTTTCAGGCGTACCAGCGCCTCGAGGTCAACGAGCCCCTCGATCATTTCTTGGTTAGCCGCTGCCCGGTAGGGCTCAACGGTCGGAGGAAGTCGTCTGGTCAACATAGGCGCGACATCATAGGGATTCACCGTGTTCCTGTCAAAGCGCATGATTCACGCTATTCTGTTGCCGAACAAGCGCCGACTTCGGGCCCTGGACCAGGACTGGAGCCAGAGCCCGCGGCGCAAACGTTTTCAAACTCCATCGAGGAAACTCATGTCTCGCCTGGTACTCGCCTCCAGCTCCCGCTATCGCCGGCAACTGCTGGATCGACTCGAAATTTCCTACCAATGGGCGGCGCCGGATATCGATGAAAGCCCTCGCCCCGGAGAAGACGCCATCACTCTCGCCCACCGGCTGGCACTATCCAAGGCCCAGGCGATTTCCGCAGACTATCCCGACCATTTGATCATCGGCTCCGATCAACTGGCGCTATTCGACGGAGACGTGCTGGGAAAGCCCGGCGACTTCGACACGGCCTGCGCCAACCTGCGGCGGTTCTCGGGCCGCCGGGTCAGCTTCATGACCGGCCTCGCCCTGATCGATACCGGGGCGGCGTGCCACCGGGTCGTCCACGACATCTATCACGTCCAGTTCCGCGACTTGAGCGACGAAGAGATAGAAAGCTACGTCTCCCGCGATCAGCCTTACGACAGCGCCGGAAGCTTCCGCATGGAAGGGCTGGGCATTGCGCTGTTCGAGAACTTCGAAGGCGATGATCCCAACACCCTGATCGGCCTGCCCCTCATCAAGCTCTGCGAGCTACTGAGAGAGGCAGGAGTGAACCCGCTGACCGGTCGTCAGGGTAGCTGGTAACGCACCGGCGACGCCGTGTCACTCAGGCCCAGCCAATGGGCGGCAGCGCTGGTCAGCCTGTTGGAGACCAGCGTCCACGGATCGAGCGACGGAGTGTAGTCCTTCAGACTCACCTCGCCGAGGCGCGCCCGCGACAGCTGTTCGAGATTGCCGATCTCGTCGACCAGTCCCAGCGACCTGGCCTGCTCACCGGTCCAGATCAGGCCGGAAAACAGTGTCGGGTCATCGCTCAACCGATCGCCACGCCCGGCCTTGACGGCATCGATGAACTGTCGATGGGTGGTATTCAGCACCGATTGCCAGAAGTCGCGCTGCGTCGGCGTTATCTCGGAAAACGGATCCATGAATGCCTTGTTTTCGCCTGCCGTGAACACCCGGCGTTCGACACCGACCTTGTCGATGGCGTCCTGCAGACCGAACCCGGCGCTGATGACCCCGATGGAGCCGACCAGACTGGCCGGCGAGGCATAGATACGATCCGCTGCCGAGGCCATGTAGTAGGCCCCGCTGGCACCAATGTCCTCGATCACTGCCAGGATCGGCTTGTCGCCCTGCTCTTGCAGATAACGGATCTCGTCGTAGACACGCTGCGACTGTACCGGGCTACCGCCGGGGCTATTGACATGCAGTACGACGGCTTCGGCATCCGGATCTTTCCAGGCCCGCTGCAAGCCCTCGATGATGCGCTCCGCGCTGGCTTGGCCATCGGCATCGATCGGCCCGCTGACATCGACGACACCGAGATGGCGACGATCAGCGGACACCCCGTCACCCTGCGCCAGGAACATCGCATAGGCGCTCAGACACAGACTGGCAATGACGATCGACGCGAACAGCAGGCGAAAGAATATCTTCCAGCGTCTCGCCCGGCGCTGTTCGTTCAGCACGCCACCGATCCAGCGATCCATCATTCGCACTTCCGCCAGGCGGACGGTATCGGCATCCCCCGTTTCGCCATCGCGGGGAGTCGCCGCGGCGTTACGTCGTGCGCGCTCCTCTCTGCTCAACTCCGGGCCTTGCGTCCAGTCATCACGCCGATCGTCGCTCATCATCGCCTCCTCGCTGAAATCCCGCACTCGGGGTCATCACACCAACAACCAGTCGACGACCGACGAAAAATCCTCGGCGACGAGTTGCGGCTCACTGCGCAACAGGCGCTCACGCTCGTGCACCCCGTAAGTGACCGCGACCCGATCCATACCGATCGACCGGGCCATTTCCAGATCATATTCGGTATCACCGATCATGACGGCCTGCGTCGTGGACACGCCACACTCTGCCAACAACTCTTCCAGCATCTGAGGATGCGGCTTCGAGCGAGTGAGATCGGCGGTGCGGCTGGCGACGAACCAGCTGCCACAGGCTTCGTGACCGAACACACGATCCAGTCCACGGCGACTCTTTCCGGTCGCGACCGCCAGCCGACATCGGGCGTCATCGCGCAGGCGTCCTATCCCATCGACCACGCCGGGGAAAAACGGCGTCGGTATACGATCGGCGATCCGAAACTGGTGACCGTACGCCTCGCGCAACCGATCCCGATCCTGAAGCGCGATCCCGGGGAAGAGCATGGCGACGGCCTCGGGCAGCCCCAGGCCGATGATATTGCGCACGGCAGCTGCACTCGGCACCGGCCATTGCAACTCACGCGCCGCTGCCTGCATACAGGCCACGATGCGCGCCGCGGAATCCATCAAGGTGCCATCCCAGTCGAAGATGACCAGCGCATAACGACAGCGCCCAGCGGTCGGATCCGACAGCCCTTCGCCCGCGCTCGTCTCAACTGCCACGGCGAGCACGCTCCAGCACTTTTTCCAGTCCCGGCTCCAGTGGCGCTCTCGCCTGCACCAGACGCCCGGTCTTGGGGTCAGGAAAGGTCAGCGTCAGGGCGTGAAGGAACAGTCGATCCAGACGCAAGGATCGCGCAAGGTAGGCGCCCTCAGCGCTGCCGTACTTGTCGTCCCCGAGCAATGCGTGGCCCGCATGAGCGGCGTGGACGCGAATCTGATGGGTGCGTCCGGTGACCGGCTCCGCTTCGACCAACGTGACTTTCGGGAACGTTTCGCGCACCGCGAAACGTGTCCGCGATACCTTGCCGCCTGCGTCCACGCGCACCCGCCTCTCGCCGTTGCCGGCATCGTAGCGTTCCAGCCGCGCGCTGACGTAGTCGCGCCGCGCCGGCCACCGACCCTGCACGAGGGCCAGATACCCTTTCTCCATGCGACGCTCACGCAAGGCGGTATTGAGAGAGAGCAAGGATTCGCGGTTCTTGGCCAGCAGCAGGCAGCCCGAGGTATCACGGTCGAGCCGATGAACGAGCTCGAGAAAATCGAGATCGTCCCGCACCTGACGCAGCGCCTCGATCAAACCGATCTTGACGCCGCTGCCGCCATGTACCGCCAGACCGGAAGGCTTGTTGATCACCAGCCAGTCGGGGCCCTCGATCACGACGCTGCCGGCCAGCAGATTGCGCAGACTTTCACTGGCTTCCTTGACGGCGCTCTCCGGCGCCAGCCTCAGCGGTGGCACGCGAACCAGATCACCGGTTTGAACGCGATAATCCACCTTGACGCGCTTCTTGTTGACGCGCACCTCGCCCTTGCGAACGATGCGGTAGATCAACGTCTTCGGCGCCCCCTTGAGACGCGTCCGCAAGAAATTGTCGATCCGCTGCCCATGCTGCGACTCGCTGACCTCGATAAATTGAACTTCCTGGCCTTCGGCCATGCTTGACTCCCTCGACAGCACCACGACGACACCCGCGCATCGCCGGGCGCCATTCTAACGCACCGCGCCCCCAGCGCGAGCTCAATTGCCGCTACCTCGGCATTACTGTTATATTGCGGGCTCACTGGATGGGTTTATCACCCATTAAAGCGTCAGCCCCTGAATATGCTGACCGCAGTGAAAAAATGTCTCGATCCTCCAGAGAGTTAATGAAGCCAACCGCTCACGGCTGCTGGAGTGATCAAAACACGTTTGGAACGCCAGGCCCCGACCCGACAGCGCAGCTGACGACCTCAGCCTGCCATGCTCGCGGGAAATCCACAGGTACCAGTGGAAGGCGTCGCCGAACCGAACAATGCCAAGTGATATAGACGGCAGTCTGCGGGACCGGATGCGTCATCGAAAACGCGCACCGTGACATGTCCTGCCACCGTTTCGTACTCAACCCATGTTCGTGCAGCACCCATAAAAGCAGGCAACGAAAGCATAGATGTAATGGTAATGAGCAAGCACGTTACCGGGCTCGACGAACGTCGCTCCGAACTCGTTTCGAGGGTCATATGCGCCACTCGACAAACGATCTTCGGTTCTTTCTCTTCGGGCTCCTGACGCGGGTTCGCACGTGTTACACGCTAAGCTCGTTCTGGCATACGCTGCGCTTGTTTGCCCTGCCGGGTCGCTTCACCCATGTGCGCGAGCACAGCACGACCGCTTGCGGTTCGTCGTCGCCGATTGCAGCACGCCTTCCACCGGCACGCTCAATTAGCGAGACCGTATGAAAAGAATGCTCATCAATGCGACACAGCCGGAAGAGCTTCGTGTCGCCCTCGTAGACGGACAACGCCTTTACGACCTGGACATCGAATCCGGTGCCCGGGAGCAGAAGAAAGCCAACATCTATCGAGGCAAGATCACGCGCGTCGAGCCCAGCCTCGAGGCCGCCTTCGTCGATTTCGGCGCGGACCGCCACGGTTTCCTGCCGCTCAAGGAAATCTCCCGAGAGTACTTCTCCAAGGAGCCGTCAGGCCGTCCGAACATCAGGGAAGTCCTGAAGGAAGGCCAGGAAGTCATCGTCCAGGTCGACAAGGAGGAACGCGGCAACAAAGGCGCAGCTCTGACGACCTTCATCAGTCTGGCCGGGCGCTTCCTGGTGCTGATGCCCAACAATCCTCGTGCCGGCGGCATTTCGCGTCGTATCGAGGGTGACGAGCGCAGCCAGCTCAAGGAAGCCATGGGCCAGCTGACGCTGCCCGACAAGATGGGCGTCATCGTCCGCACCGCGGGTATCGGCCGTTCTCCGGAAGAACTGCAGTGGGACCTCGACTATCTGGCCCAGGTGTGGGATGCGATCACGACCGAAGCGGTCAAGCGCCCTGCGCCGTTCCTGATCTATCGTGAATCCAACGTCATCATCCGCGCCATGCGCGACTACCTGCGCCAGGACATCGGCGAGGTGCTGATCGACAGCAAGGACGTGCATGAAGAAGCCCTGAGCTTCATCCGTCAGGTCATGCCGTCGTATCAGCAGAAGATCAAGCTCTATACCGACGACGTACCGCTGTTCTCGCGCTTCCAGATCGAATCCCAGATCGAGACTGCCTATCAGCGTGAGGTCAAGCTGCCCTCCGGCGGTTCGGTAGTCATCGATCACACCGAAGCGCTGGTGTCGATCGATATCAACTCGGCGCGCGCCACTCGCGGCGCCGATATCGAAGAGACCGCCCTGCAGACGAACCTGGAGGCATCCGACGAGATCGCTCGCCAGCTGCGTCTGCGCGACATCGGTGGTCTGGTCGTCATCGATTTCATCGACATGTCGCCGGCCCGTAACCAGCGTGACGTCGAGAATCGTGTGCGTGACGCACTCAAGCTCGATCGTGCCCGTGTCCAGATCGGCCGGATTTCGCGTTTCGGCCTGATGGAGATGTCGCGTCAGCGTCTGCGCCCTTCTCTCGGCGAGACCAGCGGCGTGGTCTGCCCCCGCTGTGACGGCCAGGGCACCATCCGCGACGTGCGCTCGATTGCGCTGTCGATCCTGCGCCTGATCGAAGAAGAAGCGATGAAGGAGCGCAGCGCTCAGATTCGCGCCATCCTGCCGGTCCCGGTGGCAACCTATCTGCTCAACGAAAAGCGTAACGTGCTTTCCGACGTCGAGCGGCGCCAGGGCGTCAAGGTTCTTCTGCTGCCGAATCCGGAGATGGATACGCCGCATTACGAAGTGCAGCGCTTCCGTGACGACCACGTCTCCGAGGACGGTGAAGAGGTCAAATCTAGCTTCGAGCTCCCCGTCGAAAGCGATCTGCTCAAGGAGCCGGAAACCACGCTTTCCAAGCCGATTCAGCGTACCCAGGCCGCCGTACAGACCGTTCAGCATACGGCCCCGGCGCCGGATTCGCTGCATAGGGAGCCGGAAGCGGAGCCCGAAAAGGCGCAACCGCAACCCGCGGTCGCGGCCGACACCGCTACACGAGCCAAGACATCCTCGACGCCCGCAGCGCCTCAGCAGAGCCAGAGCAACGGCGGTCTGATGCAGCTCTTCCGGGGGCTGTTCGGACGCCATCGGGTCGAGGAAGAGGCTTCCAAACCCACTACCTCCGGTCAGCCAGGCCAGAGCCAGAATGGCGGCAGCCAATCGACGGGGGCATCTCGTGGCGGCAGCAACGCCGGCAACGGTGCGGGTAATTCGCGTCCGACACGCGCCACGGCCCAGAAAGGCGACCAGCGAAACGATCGCGATGCCAACGCCAAGCGCAGCGAGGGCAATAGCAAGGCTGCCGACAATGCTCGCGGCGATGGCAATGCCCGCAGTGACGGTAACGCCCGCAGCGACGGCAATGCACGTAACGACAACGGCAACCGTCAGGGAAACAACCGCCGCCGCCGTGGTCAGGACGATCGTCAGAGCGGAAACGATTCGCGCAATGACAACCGTCAAAACCAGAATCGCCAACCGCGCCAGGACAATCGCCCGGACAACCGCGGTGGAGACAAGGGTGATAGAGCTGGCAGCGAGCAACGTAGTGGAGACGCTTCGACACCGGACAAGCCCAAACAGGCCTCCGGCACGGCCAAGCCTTCGCACGAGGAGACTCGCGATACGGCACCGGCCGCAGCGACAGAAACCGTGGACAGCAAGCCGAAGCGCACGCGCAACAATCCGCGCAACCGCTCGCGCAAGCAAGCGCTGAACCCGGCGGCGGTTGCAGAGCAGCAACGCCTCCAGGCTGAGGCGCCGGCGGATACCGGCTCGACCGAGACATCGCCAGCGTCCCCGCCGGCAGTTGATCCCACGGCCGAAGCCAAGGCGACTGACGAAACGAAAGCGTCCATGCCATCCAAGCAGTCTCAGGACGACAATGCGACGGCGGCAACGGCGGCAGCAGACAAGGCTGAGTCAACGCCCGCGAAGCAGTCGGTCGAAAAGTCGAAAGCGGTCGACAAGACCCGTGCCAAACAGACCGCCATGACGTCGAGCAAGACTGCCGACCCGGCGGAAACCGGCGCGCCGGACGCCGAAGCCTCCAAGGCGGTCAGCGACGATCCGAGGGTCGCCGCCGATGTGGCCGAGACGACAGCGGCCTCCGTCGAGCGCCCGGCCGAGACGTCTGAGGGTTCGCAGATCCACGGCGAGCCGCATGCCGAGGGCAAGACGTCCGAGACGTCCGAGACGTCCCTCGAGTCTGGTTCGACTCACTCCAATCCCGTTCAGGCAACGAGTGTCGCTCGTTCCGATCAGACGAACGATCGGCCGGCGCAGCGGGAAGCGCATGCTTCAGCGCCCGCGGAAAGCACTCCGCCCACGGAAGTTCCGGCAGCGTCCACCGAAGGTGCCATTCCTGATGAGCCAGCGGTGGCTCCAGCGGCCAAGCCCGTCGCTTCCGAGTCCTCCGCTACCCAGCAAAAGGACGCCACCAGCGCCGAGGAAGTTGTCGAGGGCAGCGCCGAGAAAGATACCGTGGCACCGCATGAGAAGGCGGAACCG
>NZ_MSDO01000020.1 GCF_001937195.1 Salinicola socius
CTGAGCAGGCAGAGACCCGCGGTGAGCAGGCGGCGGATGCGACTCCCACCAGCGCTGAATCCAGCGACACTGCACCGGAACCCAAAGCGCCCGACGCCAGCGTTTCCGTGGCAGAGAGTGACGGCGAGCTACGTCGATCGCGTCGCCGCAGGGCCCACAACGACCCGCGTGAAAAGCGTCGGCTCGAGTCCGGCCAAGGCGATAGCTGATAGCCTAGAGCCGTTGCGCTAGAAAGCGAAAAGCCCAGACAATCGTCTGGGCTTTTTCTTGGTCCCTTGTCGGCAACCACGGGAATCTCGGGTCCGGCGCTTCCCCTTCAGCACTGATTGACAGCGGGCGGTCGTGACCTATCCTCACCTTTCGCCAACACAGCGGGGCTCGCGTTCCAGCGTCACTGCGAAACGCGCATGAACCGCGTCGACGATCCTGCCGGCGAATGCCAGAAGCTCCGCCAGCACTCCACCACCGAAATGGACCAGCACCAACGCTTGGCGATCATGAACGCCAAAAGCGCCCTGGCGGTATCCTTTCAATCCACATTGATCGATCAACCACCCCGCTGCCAGCTTCACTCGCCCATCAGCCTGCGGATAGTGCGGCATCGCTGGAAACTCCGATAACAGCCGGGAAGCCTGGGAGCCGGAAACGAGCGGATTCTTGAAAAAACTGCCGGTATTGGGCAGATCAGAGGGATCGGGTAGCTTTTCGCGCCGAATGGCGCACACGGCCGCGAATACCTCCCGCGCGCTTCCCGAGACGCCAACGTGCTGACTCAGCGCGCCGTAGTCGAGCCTGGGTCGAGGGCGCGAAGACAGCGTCAGGCCGAGCCGGGTAATCACGACCTGATTCGCCAGCTCGCGTTTGAAAATGCTGTCGCGGTAGCCAAGCTCGCACGCCTCGCGATCCAACCGATGGGACTTGCCATCTCGACGATCCACCAGCTCGACCCAGTCGAGCACATCTGCGATCTCGACACCGTAGGCACCGATATTCTGAATCGGCGCAGCGCCGACTCGCCCGGGGATCAGGGCCAGGTTCTCGATCCCCCACAGCTCGCGCTCGACACAGGCCTCCACCAGAGAGTGCCAACCCACCCCGGCGCCAACCTCGACATGAACCGCATCACCGGCCCCTGACGAGAAAGCTATCTCGTCGATGTCCGCGCAAAGTGTCAGCCCTCCGATCCGGCGTGGCAGCAACAGGTTGCTGCCACCTCCCAGCACCGTCAGATCCCAGCCCCGCTCATTGGCCAACTGCAGACCTTGCCCGACATCACGTTCATTTCGCGCTCGCCACAAGTACTCGGCTAGACTCGGCAGCGCCATCGTGTTGGCGTGAGACAGATCCTGATCGGCCTCGAGAGTCGAGAAAACTTCCCGCATCAGCCGAGATCCAGGCGCTGCCGCAGCGACACCATCAGACCATCCACGGCGAGCTCCAGCTGATCCAGGACCCGTTGAAATCCTGTCTCGCCTCCGAAATAGGGGTCAGGGACATCGTCATCGGGCCGACCGGCATACTGCAGCAATCGCGATACCCGAGCCCGGCTATCCGTCGGTTTCAGCGCAAGCACGCGCTTCAGATTGTCGCTATCCATCACCAGAATGTCGTCGAACCGACTGAAGTCCTCTGCGCTCAATTGTCGCCCCCGCAGTGCGCCAAGATCGACACCTCGTTCGGCGGCAGCCCGGATCGCCCGCGGGTCCGGCGGCTGGCCAACGTGCCAGGCGCCGGTGCCGCAGGAGTCCACCGCCACGCGGGTGATCATGTCAGCTTCATCGAGACGCTTCCTGAGCATGCCTTCGGCCGTCGGCGAGCGACAGATGTTGCCCATGCAGACGAACAGGATTCGCCACTCGGGAGCTGAATCGCTCATGCCTCGCTCCGCGTTGCCGCCCGTGACGCAAAATGCTCACGCACCCGTTCCAGATCTTCCAGGGTATCGACGCCACCGGGTAGCGATGAAGTGACGGTTGCCACCTGAATGAGATGGCCGTACTGCAGCGCTCTCAACTGCTCGAGCTGTTCGAGCTGTTCCAGCGGTGCCGGCTGCCAGTTGACATAGTCGGCCAGAAATTGGGCGCGATAGGCATAGAGACCGATATGGCGAAGCCAGGCATCCGTCTCGAGCAGCGTCGGCGGCTGGGTCTTCCAGGCGTTGCGATCCCAGGGGATGGGCGCCCGCGAGAAGTAGAGCGCACGCCCGGTCAGATCGGTGACGACCTTGACCACATTGGGATTGAACAGCGTCTCCACGTCATGGATCGGTTCCGCCAACGTCGACACGGAAGCCCGATCGTCCGATGCGAGCCGCTCGGCCACGAGGTCGATCGCACTGGCCGGCAACAATGGCTCGTCACCCTGCACGTTGACGACGATGGTCTCGGCAGGCAGTTCAAGCTTCGCAGAAACTTCGGCCAGACGATCGGTTCCCGAAGGGTGATCGGCCCGCGTCATCACCACCTCGGCGCCGAAATTTTCGGCGGCCTGCTGGATCCGGGCATCGTCGGTCGCGATCACGACACGCGAGGCGCCGCTGTCGTTGGCCCTCATCCAGACGTGCTGAACCATGGGCAGACCGTCGATCTCCATCAACGGCTTGCCCGGAAGCCGGCTGGATCCGTACCGAGCCGGAATCACCACCACGAATTCATTCATGGGGCCGGCGCTGCCTTACCGAGTTTTTCCTCGGTCGACATGGCCCGGGCTTCGCTCTCCAGCATCACGGGAATCCCGTCTCGGACCGGGTAAGCCAGGCCACTGATCGAGCTCCTGAGCTCCTGGCGCTCGCGATCGTAGGTCAGTTCACTATGGCTGACCGGGCAGATCAGCATCGCTATCAATTCCTTATCCATGAGCTTTCCTTATCAACGATTCCTGTATACGCAACTGCGCCCGATACACCGGTGCGCGCGAAAGTCTATCGTCATGATCGCGTCATCGGCCTCTCCGCGCCAGCGGGAAGCGCGTCGATCCAGGATCGCGACCAGCCGTCGACTTGCTCGGCCCACCACGTGACGAAGGCCGGTTCGGGCGTCGCCTCGACATCCAGCACCCAACAGCGCTCGTCGGCAAAGCCCGCGCATTTCACCGCATCCTTCGCGGTCATCACCACGATCGTCGGCGCATCCGGCAGATCGGCAATGGAATAGCGATGATGATCGCCGAACGCCACCCCCTGGTGTGGCACACCCAGTGTGTCGAGCGTGTCGAAAAACCGCTGGGGATGACCGATCCCGGCCAGCGCGACCACGGGGACATCGACCGCGAACGGCAACGGCTCGATCGGGTAGCGCGCACCACTTGCCAGATGGCGCCATGCCGTCGGCGCCAGCGTCATCGAAAACCGTGGAACCCCTTCGCCGTCAGTACCGGCAAGCGATGCGACGCCGCCATTGGCGATCAGCGCATCGACCTCGGCCAGACGCCCGAGCGGCTCTCGCAGCGGCCCACGCGGCAGGCAGTGGCGGTTGCCGAAGCCCCGCACACCATCGACGACGACCAGTTCCAGCGCCCGCCCCAGGGCATAATGCTGCAGGCCGTCATCGGCAATCAGGATATCGCACTGCAACTGTTCGAGGAGCCAGCGTGCAGCCTGCGGGCGATCGGGGTCGACCGCCACGGGCGCCCCTGTCTGCTGCGCGAGCATCAACGGCTCATCACCGCTCTGCGCCACCGGCGTGGTGGACGTGACTGCAAGCGGATAGGATTCGGCCTTGCCCCCATAGCCCCGAGACACGATACCCGGCCGCCAACCATTGTCGCGCAACCAGCGGACCAGCCACGCGACCAACGGAGATTTACCGGTTCCGCCCACCGACAGATTGCCCACCACGATCACCGGAACCGGCGGCTGCCAGACGTCGCGCCGACCGTCACGGTAGGCCTGGCGTCGGCGCTTCACGACATGACGATAAAGCGCCTCCAGGGGCGCCAGCAGTACCAGCCAATCCGCCCCGCGATACCAGGCGCGTTCGATCGGCGTCACGTCTCCTCCTGGAACTGCAGTTGATGCAGGGAAGCGTACGCCCCGCCCTTCTCCAGCAGCTCGGCGTGAGTTCCGTTCTCGACCAGGTTGCCCTGTTCCATCACCACGATGCGATCGGCGCGCTCGATGGTCGATAGCCGGTGGGCGATGACGAACGTGGTACGACCTCGGCACACCACCTCCAGCGCGCGCTGGATATAGCGCTCGGACTCGGTGTCCAGTGCCGACGTTGCCTCATCCAGAATCAGTATCGGCGCATCCTTGAAGATCGCACGCGCTATCGCCAGGCGCTGGCGCTGGCCACCGGAGAGCATGACACCGTTGTCACCGACCCGCGTATCGTAGCCTTTCGGCAGCTGTTCGATGAACTCGTGGGCGTAGGCCGCCCTGGCCGCGGACTCGACCTGTTCCCGACTGGCCCCGGGAACGCCGTAGGCAATATTGTCGGCGATGGTGGTGTTGAACAGGGTCACCTGCTGGGAGACCAGCGCGACCTGCTGACGCAGCGGCGACAGCTGATAGTCCTGAATATCGACATCGTCGACCAAAATACGCCCCGCGGTCGGCCGGTAAAAGCGTGGCAGCAGCCCCATCAGCGTCGACTTGCCGCTCCCCGAACGTCCCACGATCGCGACCATCTGCCCGGCCGGCACGTCGAGATCGATTCCCTTGAGCACCTCGGGCTGGTCCTCGTCGTAGGCAAACCTCACGTCCTCGAAACGGACGTGACCTGCCAGGCGCTCCGGCAGACGCTGCCCTTCGTCCAGTTCCGTCGGGCGGCTCAGCAGACCGAAAAGTTCCTGCGACGCCGACAGGCCTTTCTGGATGATGCTGTTGACATCGGTCAGCGAACGAATGGGCTTTGCCATCAGCGAGGCTGCGGTGATGAACGCCACGAACTCGCCCGGCGTCATCGCATTCATCAGCTCAGGCGCCATCGCCAGCCACACCAGACCGGCAAGTGCCAGCGCCACCAATAGCTGAATGATCGGGGTGCTGGTCGCCTTGGTCATCGCCTCCTTGATGCTCTGTTCGCGATTGTAGTTGCTCGCCGCCTCGAAGCGACGCTTCTCGTACTCCTCGGCGCCGTGGGTGCGCACGACCCGATAGCCGGAAAGGGCCTCGGACGCGACATGCGTCACTTCGCCCATCGAGTTCTGAATACGTCGGGAGATCTTGCGAAAGCGTTTACTGGTGTAACGCACTACCAAACCGATCAGCGGGGTGACGCCCATGAAGATCAGGGTCAGAAGCCAATTGGTCCAGAACAGATAGCTGATCAGGCCGATCACGAACAGGCCTTCTCGCAGGATGGTGGTCACCGCATTGGTGGCAGCGCCGGTAACCTGCTCGACGTGATAGGTCACTCGCGAAATCAGATGCCCGCTGGAGTGCATGTCGAAGAATCGACCCGGCAGATGCAACATGTGATTGAAGACGTTGCAGCGCAGCCGATGCACGACGTTGCGCGATACGTTACTCATGAAGTAGGTGCCAAGAAACGTCCCGACGCCGCGAGTCGCGAACATGCCGATCACGAACAGCGGCAGGAAGAGGCGAAACGAGGCATCGGGGTTCTGTATGCCGTCGATCAGCCGCTTCATCATCTCTGCCAGTGCCGTACTCGACGCGGCGTAAATGGCATAGCCGACGACCGCCAACGCAAAGGAGCGCCATTCCGCACGGACGTATTCGAGGAGACGTCGATAGAGCGCCCAACTGGAATCTCGTGACACGGTAACTCCGTTCGACTGGAAAAGGGTCCGGCGCCGAGCGCCATGCAAACCGAGGAGCCAAGATGCGACTCGGGCGCATTCAGGGGCTGGATTCTACCCCAACATCCGCGCCGTCGACAGCCGACCGGCGCGACCAGCCCGGGTGACGCTGTGTGAGGACGTCGATGCCGGCCGCCGACAGCGTGACACGAACCGCACCGTCATAGGCCGTGTTCCAGACTTGGCTGCCGACATCGATGAATCGCTGTACGACCACCGGCGCCGGATGGCCGAACGGGTTGCCGCGCCCGCTGCTGAAGATCACCTCGACGGGACGCGTGGCATCGACCAGAGCCTGGGAAGAACTGGTCGCGCTGCCGTGATGGCCGGCTACCAGCACGTCGAGCCGACGAGATCCCGGCAGCGCCGTTTTCAGCGCACCCAAGAATTCCCGCTCCCGATTTGCACTGGCGTCGCCCGTGACCAGCACGCGGCGCTCGCCCACCGTGACCAGCAGGACACAGGAGCGATCGTTGGCGTCCGGTGCGATATCGCCGGCCGGCGGCGACAGGAACGTCCAGGAGACTCGCCCGTCGCGCCACCCCTCGCCTGCCACGCAGGGTCGAGATGGCAAGGCCAGATCGTTGCCGCGTGGCGCCCACCAGCGCTCGACTCGATGATCCTGGCGCAACGCAGCGACGCCTCCCGAATGATCGGTATCGCTATGGGTGACGATGACATCGTCGAATCGCTGACCCGCTGGCCACAGCAAACTGGCCGGCATGAACCCCGAGGCAAAACGGGGTCCGGTATCGACCAGCACCCGCCGATCCCGGGTCTCGAGCTCGACCAACTGCCCCTGGCCGACATCGTAGACGGTGACGAGCAGTTGATCCCGATCCAGACTGGGTGCCTTGAGCACCAGTACGAGAATCAACAGCCCCGGGCACGTCCATGCCCGCGTCATCCGCGTTACGCCCGGCAATAGCCAGAGCAGGCCCCACAGCAGCAAGGCACTGGCGATCGGCCACCGCCACCAGGGCTCCGGCGTCCACAGCGGCAGGCTATCGGCAGCGAGTGCAAAGACATAGGCCAATGCGTTGGCCAGGTGATCGAAAGGCCACCAGACCCAGCTTGCCAGCGATGGCCAGGCACCGAACAGCCATCCTGCGAAACCGAGCGGCACCATCAGGCTGCCTACGAGAGGAACCGCGAACAGATTGATCAACGGCGCCAGCGGTGACAATCGACCGAAGGCGAGCAGCACCGCCGCCGCCATGATCGGTGCCAGCAGCCATTGACTGCGCAGCAGCGCGACGCCCCAGCCTTGCCAGCCGGAGGGACGGGGCCGGCCCGACCAGGCCAGAATCAGGACGGCGACCGCGACGAAGGACAACCACAACCCAGGACGCCACGGCGCCAGGGGGTCACTGACCACCACCAGCGCGAGGGCCAGCCACCAGGCCTGCCACCAGCCGGGGGCATGACGACCGCTGGCCGCCCACAGGCCGATCGCCGCCATGATCGCCGCGCGTACCGCCGGCGGTTCAAAACCCGCCAACCCTGCGTAGGCAAAGGCCGCCAGCCCCGCACCCAGCCACGGCCAGACCGTCATCCGCCAGGAAAAAGGCTGCAGCCATCGCGACAGACGTCTCAGCAACCACAGGGCAAGCGCCGCAACGAGACCGATGTGGAGTCCCGAGATGACCATCAGGTGAGTCGTTCCGGTCGCGTTCAGCAGATCCCAGTCATCGTCATTCAGACGTTCACCGGCGCCTAATGTCAGCGCGGCCAGCCAGCGTTTGCCGCGAGGCGAGATGTCGACGAGATCCAACTGCTCGAGCGCTCTCTGGCGCAACGAGAACGGGGCAGCCGCGATACGACGGGGCGAATCGTCCCGAACATAGCCAAGCGCCTGAATGCCTTCCCGCCACAGCCATCCGCCGTAATCGAAGGTGTCCGGGTTGGCGAACCCCAACGGCTGACGCAAGCGTGCGGTCAACCGCCAGCGCTCGCCCGGCTCGAGCGTCGGCGCGTCGTACCAGGACAGCCTGAACCGAGTGCCGACAGGGCAAGCGTCGGTAGCGACCATGGCCTGACAGTTGTCCACCTCGAAACGGAAACGCGCCCGGCGCTGGTCGACATCCAGCGTCAGGACACGCCCCGTCAGAATGAAGTCATGTCCGGCGAGCGATGCCGGCAGTATCCCCGCACGCTGCTCGCCGACGCCATACAGGCAAATCAGGAACGCCAGTACCGTCGAAGTGCCCCATAGCGAACGCCGCCATAGCGCGAGTGCTAGAACGAAGGCGACCGGTATCGCCAGCAAGGCCGCGGATAGCGCACTTCCACCCTGGTAACCGAAGAACGATCCTGCCATCGCCGCCATCGCCATTGGCGCCGCCCAGCCCGTTCGCCTCGTCAATGCCGAGCCGAGCCTTCCGATGTCAGCGACCGACAACGCCGGAACTCCTGATAAACCGACTTAACATGGCGGGGCCTTGGGGTTGTATGGATAATGGGCCTTCTTCGTTCAGCGAGCGGCCTCATGTCTCGTCGATGGTTACAACGCTACATTCCCAGCCAGGAGAGGCTTCAGCGCACTCGCTCTTTGCGTTTCATGCACCATATGCTGGACGATCCGGCGATGTGGGTGCTGTCTCGCCATAGCGTTGCCAACGCTTGCATGGTCGGCCTGTTCGCAGCCATGCTGCCGATCCCCTGTCAGATGCTGCTGGCCGCTTTCGGCGCCTACTGCTTTCGCGGCAATCTCCCCCTGTCCGTCAGCCTGGTCTGGCTGACCAACCCGCTGACCATGCCCGTGGTGTTCTATTTCAACTACCGTGTGGGCGCCTGGGTCATGGATTACCCCGCGCGCGCGGTACCGGATCACATCACCACGATGTGGATCGCAGAACAGATGGCTCACATCATTTTTCCGCTGGCGGTCGGCTCGGTGATCGTCGGCCTCGCGCTGGCTTTCGTCAGCAATGTTCTGGTTCGGCTCATCTGGCGCTGGCAGATCTCCCGCAGCTGGCGAAGACGCGCGAAACGCCGCCAGCGTCGACAGAAACACTGATCCTCGACCGACGCCTCTCTCCCGCCACCGCGCTCTCGCTTAGCGTCTTCACTTTCGACATTCACGGCGCAAAAAAAGCCGCCCTGGAGTCTTGATCGTCCAGGGCGGCGCCAGCTTTAGGTTTTGAGAAAACTCTCAGATTTCGCGGAAACTACCCGTGCCCGGTCACACCGCGTTGATGGCGGTCAACCGCCCTTTGTCCAGGCGCATGGTGCGATCCTGATGGGCCGCCAGCGACATGTCGTGGGTGACCACCACGAATGCACAGTCGGTGGTCGCGGCCAGTTCGTCCATCATCGCGAGAATATTGGCCGCCGTGGTCTGATCGAGATTCCCGGTTGGCTCATCCATCAGCACCAGGCTGGGATCGGTGACCAGCGCCCTGGCGATGGCAACACGCTGGCGTTCACCGCCCGACAGCTCGCCGGGCTTGTGGGCACCCCGCGGTGCCATGCAGACGCGATCCAGCAGTTGCTGCGCCTTGTCGACGGCGACCTTGCGGCTCTGCCCGCGAATGATCAGTGGCAGGGCGACGTTTTCCGCCGCGGTGAACTCCGCCAGCAGGTGGTGGAACTGATAGACGAAACCGATATAGCGATTCCGGAAACTGCCCAGCGCCGCCTCGCCCAGCCCCGCCAGCGACTGCCCGCCGATGACGACTTCGCCCCCGCTGGGATCATCGAGACCGCCCAGCAAGTTGAGCAGCGTGGTCTTGCCCGAACCCGAACTTCCGACGACGGCCACTCGCTCTCCCGCACGCACCTGCAGATCCAGGTGGTCCAGAACCGTGACATCCTGCGGTCCTTCGCTGTAGATCCGCGTGAGCTGGCGGCAGTCGAGCATGATGTTGTCTCCGCTGGCGGACGATGACCTGAAATTGAATTCACTCATAACGCAGCACCTCGGCCGGCTGAATGCGCGCCGCTCGCCAGGCCGGATAGAGCGTCGACAGGAAGGTCAGCCCGAACGCGCTGGAGACGATCACGCCCAGGTCACTCATTTCGAGCCGCGACGGCAGATAGCTGATGAAATAGACATTGGGATCGAGGAACTGAATGCCGGTGACGGCCTGCACCCAGGCGATGATGTCGGATACCGTCAGTGCCAGGATGACCCCTGCCACGACGCCGATCACGATACCGATGATCCCGATCGCCAGCCCCTGCACGACGAAGATTCCCATGATCGATGTCGGCTTGGCACCGATCGTTCGCAGAATGGCGATGTCCGCATGCTTGTCGGTGACCACCATGACCAGCGTCGAAACGATGTTGAACGCGGCCACGGCGACGATCACCATCAGCAGCAGGCCGATCATGTGCTTCT
The DNA here is from genome assembly GCF_001937195.1 of Salinicola socius. Taxonomy (GTDB): domain Bacteria; phylum Pseudomonadota; class Gammaproteobacteria; order Pseudomonadales; family Halomonadaceae; genus Salinicola; species Salinicola socius. Next base: position 10,109 of record NZ_MSDO01000020.1, read on the forward strand.
CCATCTGGATCGCCTGGAACAGGTTGCCATGGGTATAGGTCCAATCCATGCCCCGGTAACCGGACCCCAGATTCGAGACGATGTCCCGCGTCACCGGCCCGGCCTTGAACAGATCGTCGAGTTCCAGGCGCAGACCGTCGACCTTGTCGCCGAGGCGAGCGAGGGTCTGCATATCCTCGATATTGGCGTAGGCCAGGTTGGCGTCCAGGTCGGCACCGACCTTGAAGATCCCGCTGACGGTGAAGCGCTTCAGGCGCGGGAATACCCCCCCCGGGGTGATCGACGCCTCCGGCACCAGCAGCGTCACCCGATCGCCGACGCCGACGCCGAGATTGCGCGCCAGCAACGAACCCAGCACGACGTGCCAACTGCCGGGAGAGAGCTCGTCGAGCGTCCCCGCCTGCATGTGCTGGTCGATGATCGAGACATGGCGTTCGTACTCCGGCTGAACCCCGGTGACCATGGCGCCCTGGGTGCGCCCGCTGGCCGAGAACATGCCCTGCTGCTGCACGTAGGGAGCCGAAGCGACCACGTCCTTGTGCTGGTCGACCTTCTCGGCCAGCGCCTTCCAGTCCTGCATGCCGCCCTGCTGTTCGATACGCGTATGGGGCACCATGCCGAGAACACGGGTGCGCAGCTCATGATCGAAACCGTTCATGACCGACAGCACCAGGATCAGAACGGCGACTCCCAGCGCCAGTCCCAGCATCGAGGTTAGCGAAATGAAAGAGATAAAGTGATTACGTCGTTTGGCCCGAACGTATCTCAGGCCCACCAGAAAGGGTAAACGGTCGAGCATCAGGTTGGATTCCTTGTCAGCAGCGGCTCATGTTACGGGTTTTGTCGGTTCCGGAAAACGCCCGTTTGCCGAGCGATTTGCCGCTTGCCAGTCACCTCGCTCACGCTAGACTGTCACTCCGTCCAGGTTTGAGAGGCGGCTAGTGGAAAAACGCGGTGAAACTACCGATCGCACCTGGTGCCGAGAACGCCGATCCTCTGCTTGCATCGCCACGACCAGGCCCTACAATGCCGCGTCCTCGCCATCGACTCTCACGTACATCGGCCCTCACGCACATCGGCCCTCACGCGCAATGGAGACACCATGACCCTGCGTCTGTTCCCCGAATGGCAGCCGCAAGATGCCATTCAACTGACCTGGCCGACACCGACCAGCGACTGGGCGCCGTTGCTAGAGCATATCGAGGCGACGCTGGAAGCGATGGTCGTCGCTATCACTCGTTACCAGCCGGTACTGATCGTCGTGCACGACGAGCGTCAGCGCGAACGCCTGTCCACGCGGTTCGTCGCCCTGGGCGTGACTTCGAGGCGCTTCCATCTGGCGCTCGCTGACAGCGATGATAGCTGGGCGCGAGATCATGGCCCGATCGCCGTCGAGCGCGACGGTCACCTCCAACTTCTGGATTACGTCTTCACCGGCTGGGGGGGCAAGTTTCCCGCCGAGCGCGACGATGCGCTGACGCGAACGCTGGCAGACCAGCAAGTGTTCGCGGCCCCGGTAGTCTCTCAAGCGCTGATTCTCGAGGGCGGCGCCATCGACACCGATGGCGAAGGTACCCTGCTCACCACCAGCGCCTGCCTGCTCAATCCCAATCGCAATCCCGATCTCGACCGCGATGCTATCGAGACCTGCCTCAACGAACAGCTGGGTGTCTCGCGCGTACTGTGGCTCCACAACGGCCATCTCGAGGGCGACGATACCGATAGCCACATCGACACGCTGGCGCGGTTCTGCGATCCGGCCACCATCGCCTACGTCCGTTGCGACGATCCCGAAGACCCGCACCACGATGCCTTGACCGCGATGGAGACCGAACTCAAGGCCCTGCGCCGCGAGGACGGTTCGCCCTATCGTCTGCTGGCACTTCCCTGGCCCAAGGCCTGCTTCGACCCGGAGGACGGTCATCGTTTGCCGGCGACCTATGCCAATTTTCTGATCATCAACGGCGCGGTGCTGGTGCCGACTTATGGCGACGCGGCCGATTTCCGGGCACTCAAGGTGCTCGACGATGCCTTCCCCGGCCGCGATGTCGTACCGATCGACTGCCGCGCGGTCATCCGCCAACATGGCAGCCTCCATTGTCTAACCATGCAGCTGCCGCGCGGTTCGCTGAACCCCGCGCTCTTCCCCCAGTAAGGAGAGACGATGTCCAAGACGCTCAAAGTCGGTCTGGTACAACAGCAGGCCTGGCCGGAAAAACAGCGCAGCCTCCAGGCCAGCGAAGCCGGCATTCGCGAGCTTGCGGCCCAAGGTGCCGAACTGGTTCTGTTGCAGGAGCTGCACGCGACCCACTATTTCTGCCAAAGCGAAGATACCGCCCTGTTCGATCTCGCCGAACCGCTCGACGGCCCGACCGGACAGCAATTGGCCGCGCTCGCTCAGGAGCTCGACATCGTCATCGTCGGCTCTATCTTCGAGCGTCGTGCCGCCGGGCTCTATCACAACACCGCGATCGTGCTGGATCGCGCCCGGGGTCGTGTCGGCTACTATCGCAAGATGCACATTCCCGACGATCCCGGCTTCTACGAGAAGTTCTACTTCACCCCGGGCGACGAGAACGCCACCCAGGGTTTCGAGCCGATCGACACTTCCGTCGGCCGCCTGGGCGTGCTGGTGTGCTGGGATCAGTGGTATCCGGAAGCGGCGCGATTGATGGCACTGGCGGGTGCCGAGCTGCTGCTGTACCCCACCGCGATCGGCTGGACGCCTTCCGACGACATCGCGGAAAAGCAGCGTCAGAAAGATGCCTGGACCCTGATCCAGCGCTCGCACGGCGTCGCCAACGGCTTGCCGGTCATCGTCGCCAACCGGGTCGGACACGAACCCGATCTGTCCCGGGTCGGCGAAGGTATCGACTTCTGGGGCGGGAGTTTCGTCTGCGGTCCTCAAGGCGAACTGCTGGCGCATGGCGGTGAGGAGAGTGAGAATCTTCTCGTCGAGGTGGATCTGTCGCGCAGCGAAGACGTTCGGCGTATCTGGCCCTATCTGCGGGACCGCCGGGTAGACGCTTATGGCGACCTGACGCGCCGCTACCGCGACCGCTGAACCCGCATCGTCGCGGCGGCACAGATGGCGACCGCCGCGACTATCCTGCAGGTCGAGATGTCACGCTCTGGATGACAGGTCGAGATGTCACGCTCTGGATGACAGGCCAATCTCGTCTTCCCTGTGGCGGTAGACAAAACTCTCGGGATAACGGTATAAAGTAGCGTTTATGGATAGAGGCCACACATGGAACTACAGTACCGCTTGCTGGCCGAGCTGGAATCCGACTTCGACCATCTGATCGATGCCGTCGAACACCTGGCGGCCACCTACGCCGACGATCCGACGCCTGCCTGGGCGCTGGGCGAGACGGTCATCGACGCAGACTGGCTACGCCGGGCGCTGACCGACTTCTGGTATCAGGATGGCCAGGATGGCCGCGAGACGCGCAATTACATCGGCGTGATCGTTGCCGGGGCGGTGCTGATGGAAGCGGTCGAGGCCGTCAATCTCGCCAAAGCCCGCTTTGCCTCGACGCTGAAGCGGATCCGCCAATCCGCTCCCCGGCTGATTGCTGAGATCAAGGCCGTACTGCCTTTCAGGCATCCGGTTCTGCACGACCACCTGCGTGGTCAGGGGCTCGCGCGGCTGCATCTCAAGCAGTGCTGGCGCCAGATCCCGGTCGCCGACGCTGCGCTTTCTCGGGTCAGGCTGGCCTGGTATACCAGCGGCCGCTCGATCAAGCGTGTGAGCGTCGCCGATGCCGAAGCCCGATTGAAGCAGATGGATCTGTCGGCGGCGCACATTCAGATTCAGCTGCGCCAACTTGCCGACATCCCGGATGGCGAGCCACTGGCGCAGATCCAGCAACAGGCACCGGTGATGCGGGCCAACCTGTTCTTCCGCGAGGCGCTGGCGGACGGGCGGATGCGACGCGCCATGAACCTGCCCCTGCCGCTCTTCATTCCCGATCCGGCGCTGAAGCTGCCGCATCTCAACGATCCACCGGTACGCCCGCCAGCGACGCGGACCCGCGCCCGGCGCTCCGATCAGCGACTCGAGGATGACGTGTTCCTGAAGAGCCTGCGCGTCTACCGCTATCGTAATCCCGCACTGCAGATCGCGCTCGACAAGCAACGCGAACAGGACGCCGCCAGCAGCGAAGACTCAGAAGTCTGAGCCGTGCCCACCCCGATGGCGCGACATGAATGGCCAGCGTCAGCCATCCTGCAAAAGCGAGACGTCAGAAACGCCGTCGCCCCGGATCGCGAAGCCTCGATGGGTTGCAGATCCGGGGCGAACCACGTTCAGGCCATTCAGAAAAGTCGGTTCAAGCCGTTCTGGGCAGCGATGCGATAGGCCTCGGCCATGGTGGGATAGTTGAATGTGGTATTGATGAAGTAGCGTAGCGTGTTGGCCTCGCCCTTCTGCTGCATGATGGCCTGACCGATATGAACGATCTCGGAAGCCTGATCGCCAAAGCAGTGAATTCCCAGGATCTCCAGTGTCTCGCGATGGAACAGGATCTTGAGCATGCCGGCCGTATCGCCGGTAATCTGCGCCCGAGCGGTATCCTTGAAGAAGGCCTGAGCCACCTCGTAGGGGACTTTGGCTTCGGTCAGTTCGCGCTCGGTCTTGCCGACGGAACTGATCTCGGGAATGGTGTAGATCCCGGTGGGAATATCATCGACGAAGCGGAAATCTTCCCCGAGAAATTCATCGCTGGCGCTACGCCCCTGGTCGTAGGCCGCGCTCGCCAGACTCGGCCAGCCGATCACGTCCCCGACCGCATAGATATGCGGGATCGCGGTGCGATAGTGGTTATCGACCTGCAACTGGCCGCGGCCGTTGGGTTCGAGCCCGATGTTCTCCAGGCCTAGCTCGTCGGTATTACCGGTACGACCGTTGGCCCACAGGAAGGCATCGGCACGCAGCCGTTTGCCGGATTCCAGATTGACCACCACGCCGGCCTCGTCGCCCTCGACGCTCCGGTACTCTTCATTGTGACGAATCAACACGCCGTAATTGCGCAGCTCGTAGGAGAGCGCGTCACTGATTTCGTCATCGAGAAAGGACAGCAGGCGCTCACGGGTATCGATCAGATCGACCTTGACGCCCAGCCCGGAAAAAATGGAAGCGTACTCCGAACCGATCACACCCGCCCCATAGATGATCAGTGTCCGCGGGGTGTGCGAAAGGCCGAGAATGGTGTCGGAACAGTAGATACGCGGATGACGGAAGTTGACGTCGGCCGGGCGATAGGGGCGCGATCCGGTAGCGATCACGAACTGCGGTGCGCTCAGTTCTTCCGCGCCCTCGTGGTTGTCCCGCACCACGACCGTATTGTCATCGCGAAAGCGCGCCACGCCAAAGAACAGATCGATGCGATTGCGGGAATAGAATTTGGTGCGCAGCTCGACCTGCTGATCGATCGTCACCCGAGACCGCTCGAGCACCTTGGGAAACGAGAACCAGCGGGGTTCACCGATATCGCGGAACATGCGGTTGGTATTGAACTGCATGATCTGCTTGACCTGATGCCGCAACGCCTTGGAGGGGATCGTCCCCCAATGGGTGCAGTTGCCGCCGACGGAGGATTGCCGCTCGACGATAGCGACACGCTTGCCGTGTTTCGCCGCATTGATCGCCGCGCTTTCGCCCGCGGGCCCCGAGCCGATGACCACGACGTCGTAATTGTGAACTGCCATGTGCTTCGCCTACTCCTTACCTGATGGCTGGTACGATCCGATTGGCTCGTGGCAACCGACAAGCGAACCCGGTGATACCCTCGGTCATCGCTTGATGGCGTTGTAGCCCAGATCCGCGCCGCGGTTCTCGTCGCTGCGTCGGCGTGCGCCGGCAATGTTCTTGCGGCTCTCTTCTTCGCAGACTTCGTCGTTCCCGCCGCAGATCTCGCATCCGCTCTTGAGCCCGAGCGTATTGAGGCCGCCGCAGGATCCGGCGATAGGCTTGTTTCCGAGGATGACGCCAATCGCCATGCCGGCTACCAGCAGCAGCATGATGGCAAAGGCCAGAATCCAAATCGTCATGATCGATCCTCCGTTTCCGAATCTTCGAGATAGCTCTGAAACGCCGTAGAAACGCGCGTTTCGAAGCCTTCCGGTGTTTTGACAACGAGATAGACCGCCAGGTTTTCTCGCTCCGCCATGGTATAGCCGGCGTCGGGACCCAATACATCGATCGCCGTGGCCAGAGCGTCGGCGGTCATGCAGTCGGACGTGATCACCGTCACCGAGACCAGATGATGCGTGATCGGCCGCCCTGTTCGCGGATCGATGGTGTGCGAGTAGCGCTTGCCATCGCTTTCGAAATAGTTGCGATAGTCGCCCGAAGTCGCCACGGCGGAATCGTCCAGCTCAATGATACGCTGCACGCTGCGTTCATTCGAGACCGGTTTCTCCACCGCGATGCGCCATGGCTGACCGCCAGGCTTGTCACCGCGGGTGCGGATCTCGCCACCGACCTCGACCAGGTAACGATCCACGCCGAGAGCATCCAGCGCTCGCGCCACCGCATCGACGCCGTACCCCTTGGCGATCCCGGAAAGATCGACATACACCGGTTTGGTCTTGGTCAGCGTGTTGCCGTCGAGCTCGAGTGCCTTGTAGTCGACCTCCTTCAACGCTTCCGCGATCTGGTCGTCGTCGGGGACGCGATCCGGATGCTTGTCCGGTCCAAAGCCCCACAGGTTGACGGCGGCACCCACCGTGACATCGAAAGCCCCGTCGGAAATATCGCCCACGCGGATCGCTTCTCGAACCACCTCCGCGGTCTGAGGGGACAACTCGAATGGCTGGCCGACCTCGGCCTGGTTGAATCTCGACAGCTCGGAGTCTGGCTTGTAGGTCGACATCAAACGATCGACGTCATGAAGCGCGTCCTTGACCGACTGTTCGATATCGGCGAGTTTCTCGTCGTCGTAGTCACCGTAGAAGGTGATGTGAAATCCGGTGCCGAAGATCGGCCCTTCCAGCCGATAGGATTGGGGATCGCGCTCGCACCCGGCCAGCAGTACGAATAGCAACAGGGCCAACCCCAGAAGGATCGGCCCCGTCACTCGGCGCTCAAGCCGCTCGATCATCCGCCGAAATCATCCAGCATGATGTTTTCGGGCTCGACACCCATGTCGGTCAGCATCTTGATCACCGAGGCATTCATCATCGGCGGCCCGCACATGTAGTACTCGCAGTCCTCCGGCGCCGGGTGATCCTTGAGATAGTTCTCGTACAGCACGTTATGAATGAACCCGGTGGGCCCTTCCCAGTTGTCTTCCGGCTGCGGATCGGAGAGCGCCAGATGCCATTCGAAGTTGTCGAACTCCTCGGCGAGCTGGTCGTACTCTTCGTTGTAGAACGTCTCGCGCCAGGAGCGCGCGCCATACCAGAACGACATCTTTCGCGAGGACTTCAGACGCTTGAGCTGATCGAAGATATGGCTACGCATCGGCGCCATGCCGGCACCGCCGCCGATGAAGACCATTTCGGCTTCGGTATCCTTGGCAAAGAACTCACCGAACGGCCCCATCACGGTCACCTTGTCACCCGGCTTCAAGCTAAACACGTAGGTGGACATCAGCCCCGGCGGGTGGCTCGACTTGGGCGGCGGCGTCGCGATACGGATATTGAACTTGAGAATCCCCTTCTCTTCGGGATAGTTCGCCATCGAGTAGGCGCGAATCACCTCTTCATCACTCTTGTGGGTGATATTGAAAAGCCCGAAATTATCCCAGTCACCCCGATACTGCTCTTCGATGTCGAAGTCGGAGAACTTAACGTCATAGGGTGGCGCCACCAGCTGCACGTAACCGCCGGCACGGAACGCCACCTCTTCGCCTTCCGGCAACTTCAGGTTCAGCTCCTTGATGAAAGTGGCGACGTTGGGGTTCTCGACCACCTCGCACTCCCACTTCTTGACCCCGAAGACCTCGTCCGGCACGCGGATCTTCATGTCCTGCTTGACCGGCACCTGGCAGGAGAGGCGCCAGCCTTCCTTCTTCTCGCGCAGCGTGAAGTGGGACTCCTCAGTCGGCAGGATCGAGCCGCCGCCGTCGCTCACCTGGCATTTGCATTGAGCGCAGGAACCGCCGCCCCCGCATGCCGAGGAGAGGAAGATGCCGTTGGCGGCGAGAGTCTGGAGCAGCTTCCCGCCGGCCTGCGTCGTCACGGTGTTGTCAGGGTCGCCGTTGATCTCGATCGCCACGTCACCGCTGCTCACCAGGCGGCTGCGTGCGGCCAGAATGACCCCTACCAGCCCCAGCACGATCACGGTGAACATGACGACGCCGAGCACGATGATGGATGTATCAACCATGTCGGGTTCCTATTTCCTTATTGCGTCGACGTCACTGCTGTGACGCCACGGAGCCTTGTTGGCGTCTGGGCCGAATGTCAAAGCTGAATGCCGGAGAAGGACATGAAGCCCAGCGACATCAGACCCGCAGTGATGAAGGTGATGCCAAGCCCCTGCAGACTACCCGGCACATCACTGTACTTGAGCTTTTCCCGGATACCCGCCAGCGCCATGATCGCCAGGGCCCAACCGGCGCCGGCACCGGCACCGTAGACCACCGACTCCCCGAAGGAGTAATCGCGCTGCACCATGAACAGAGAGGCACCCATGATGGCGCAGTTGACCGTAATCAACGGCAGGAAAACGCCCAAGGCGTTGTAGAGCGAGGGAACGAATTTATCCAGAAACATCTCAAGGATCTGGACGATCGCCGCGATCACGCCGATATAGCTCAGAAGCCCCAGGAAGCTGAGGTCGATGTTCTCGGCCCCTTCCAGTCCGGTCCAGCTCAGCGCACCCGCCTTGAGCAGGTAATTGAGGATCAGATTGTTCACCGGCACGGTGATCGTCAGAACGACGACGACCGCGATGCCCAGGCCGATGGCCGACGAGATCTTCTTGGATACCGCCAGAAACGTGCACATGCCAAGAAAGAATGCCAGGGCCATGTTCTCGACGAAGACCGCCTTCACGAACAGGCTGAGATAGTGCTCAAACATGAGAGGCCTCCTTGATCTTGGTCTTGCTGTTGGCAACGATGCGGTATTCGGTCTTCTCGATCTGTTCCGGATTGAGCGAACGCAATATCCAGATCAACAGACCGATGACGAAGAACGCGGACGGTGGCAGCAGCATCAGGCCGTTAGGCACGTACCAGCCGCCATTCTGAACCGTCGGTAGAATGGTCAGTCCGAACACGCTGCCGGATCCCAGCAGCTCGCGGACAAAACCGACGATCAGCAGAATCACGGCATAACCCAGCCCGTTGCCCACGCCATCGAGAAAGCTCATGACCGGGCCGTTCTGCATGGCATAAGCCTCGGCGCGACCCATGACGATACAGTTGGTGATGATCAGGCCGACGAACACCGATAGCTGCTTGGACATATCGTAGGCGTAGGCGCGAAGAACCTGGTCGACCACGATGACCAGCGACGCGATGATCGTCATCTGCACGATGATGCGGATCGACGACGGGATGTGATTGCGGATCAGCGATACGAACATGCTGGAGAATGCCGTCACCGCGATGACTGCAAGCCCCATGACCAGCGATACGCTCATGGAGTTGGTCACCGCCAACGCGGAACAGATCCCCAGCACCTGCAAGGCGATCGGGTTGTTCTTGAAGACCGGTGACAGAACGACGTCTTTTACGGAGTCCGTAGCCATCTTCACGCACCTCCTTGGGAATCGTCATGGAATCGAGCGAGGTACGGGGCGTAGCCCTCGTCACTCAGCCAGAACCGCAACATGTTGGTGACACCTCGACTGGTGAGCGAGGCACCCGACAGCGCATCGACTTCGTAATCGCCGCTGGCACCGCCCTTCACGAGTTGAATCTGAGGATCCTGGAAATCGCCGTCCTCGTAGATTTTCTTGCCATCCCACTTGGCCTTCCAGCGCGGATTGTCGACTTCACCGCCCAGCCCCGGCGTTTCCGACTGGTCGTAATAGGATAGACCGACGATGGTATTGCCATCGCCACGCACGGACAAGAAGCCTTCCATCAAGCCCCAGAGGCCTTGGCCGCGAATCGGCATGACGATCTGGTCCGGATCGTCGGGATCGCCGACCAGATAGACCGTGGAGTACTTCTCCTGCCGGCCGATACCCGCGATATCGTCGTCACCCGAGAGCGTGCGCGAAGTCGCCGGATCCCTGGCCGCATCGAACTGGTCGTAGCTACCCGGATCCAGATCCTGGGAATATTCACCGGTCTCGAGATCGACCACGCGCGGTGTGATCAGCTCGGCGTATTTTTCCTCGACGTCATCACCCGGCTTGTATAACTCGGTGACCTGGAGGATGTTGCTCTTGCGATCGAGCTCCTGGTTCTGCACCTGCTTGGGCTTCAATACCACTGCCGCGGACGAGACCACGACAGAGCAGATGACACAGAGCGAAAACGCGACGATCAGCGTTTTCTTGATCGAGTTGTTGTTCGCCATCAGACAGCCTCCTTCTCGGCGGGCGCAAGGCTCGCCAGTCGCTTCTGGCGCCGCTTGATGTTGGCCTGCACGAAGATGTGATCGATCAGCGGCGCGAACAGATTCGCAAACAGAATGGCCAGCATGATGCCCTCCGGGAATGCCGGGTTGACGACGCGAATCAGTACCGTCATCACCCCGATCAGTGCACCGAAGATCAGCTTGCCGCGATCGGTCATCGACGCCGACACCGGATCGGTCGCCATGAACACCATGCCGAAGGCGAAGCCGCCGAGGACGAGGTGCCAGTACCATGGCATGGCGAACATCGGGTTGCTGTCGGAACCGACGAGGTTGAACAGCGAAGCCGTCAGGATCATGCCGAGCATGACCCCCGCCATGATGCGCCACGACGCGATACGCGTCAGCAACAGCACCGCCGCGCCGATCAGAATGGCCAGCGTCGAGGTTTCCCCCACGGAACCCTGGATGAAACCGAAGAACGCGTCCCACCAGCTGTACTGCTGGTGCAGGCCCTCCATGCCATTGAGCGAAGCATTGGACAATGCCGTGGCACCGGTAAAGCCATCGGCCGGCACCCACACGCTATCGCCGGAAATCTGCGCCGGATACGCAAAGTAGAGGAAAGCCCGCCCGGTCAGTGCCGGATTGAGGAAGTTCTTGCCGGTACCACCGAAGATCTCCTTGCCGATCACGACACCAAAGGAAATGCCGAGCGCCACCTGCCACAGCGGAATGGTCGCCGGCAGCGTCAGTGCGAACAGCACCGAGGTGACGAAGAAACCTTCGTTGACTTCATGGCCACGCTTGACCGCGAACAGGACTTCCCAGAAGCCGCCCACGATGAACGTCACCAGATAGATGGGCAGAAAATAGGTCGCGCCCAGCACGAAATTGGCCCAGATGCTGCCAGGATCATGACTGCCCGCCAGCGCCATGGTCACCACTTCGCGCCAGCCCGCCATGGCACTGAATCCGTCAGCGATCGCCAGGTTGGCCTGGTAGCCGGCGTTGTACATCCCGAAGAACATGGCCGGGAACGTACAGGCCCAGACCGTGATCATGATGCGCTTGAGGTCGATGCCGTCGCGCACGTGAGTCATGCTTTTGGTGACGCTGGGGGGCGAATAGAAAATCGTATCGACCGCCTCGTAGAGGGCATAGAACTTCTCGTACTTGCCGCCCTTCTCGAAATGAGGCTCCAGCTTGTCCAGCGTGTTGCGAATCCCCATCATCAGGCCTCTTTCTCGATCATGGTCAGGTTGTCGCGCAGGATGGGACCATACTCGTACTTGCCCGGGCACACATAGGTGCACAGCGAGAGATCTTCCTCATCCAGTTCCAGGCAGCCGAGCTGCATGGCCGACTCGATATCGCCAACGATCAAGGAACGCAGCAGTTGGGTCGGCATGATATCCAGCGGCATGACCTTCTCGTAGGCCCCGATCGGCACCATCGCACGCTCGGAACCGTTGGTCGACGTGTTCGGCGCGTAGTTGGGCAGTCCCAGGAACTGGGAAACGTAGATCCCCATCACCGAATGACGATTGCGACCGGGCGACAGCCAGCCCATGAAGGCGCGCTTGTTGCCTTCCTCGAGCAATGAAAACTGGCGATGGAAACGTCCCAGGAACTGACGACTTCCCTCGCACTGCGTACCGCCGAAAATGGATCCGGAGATCACCCGCGTATCTTCCGGCTTCTCGATCTCGCCTTCGAGCAGCTCTTCGCTGCTGGCCCCCAGACGCGTGCGAACCAGGCGCGGATTCCTGGCCCGCGGCCCGCCGATCGCGACTACCCGGGTGGGATCGAAGCGCCCTTCGGCAAACAGCTTGCCGATGGCAATCACGTCCTGGCAATCGAGGTGCCATACCTGTCGCTGCAGACCGACCGGAGACAGGTAATGGATATGCGTGCCGACCAGCCCGGCCGGGTGCAGCCCCTCGAACCCTTCGGCCCGAACGCCGTCCAGATCGTCACCCGGCAACTGCGCATCGCCACGACGGCTCACGAAGACCTTGCCTGGCGTCAGGTGACGAATCACCTGCAACCCCTGGCGGAACGCATCGCTATCAGCGTCGATGATGATCTTGGGGTCGGCCGCGAGCGGATGCGTGTCGATGGCCGTGACGAAGATGTCCGCCGGCACCGCATCGAGTTCCGGAACCCGCGAGAAAGGCCGCGTGCGCAGCGCTGTCCACAGCCCGGATTCGACCAGTTGATCGACGACCTGTGATCGCGAGAGAGAAGCCAGTCCGTCCACGCCGTGTGCCGTGTATGCCTCGCTCTGCTCCTCCTCGTCGAGCTTGATGACCACCGACAGCAGGCGACGTTTCTCGCCGCGGTTGATCGCGACCACCTCGCCAGCCCCGGGAGCGGTATACCGGACCCCAGCCACTTTCTTGTCGGTGAACAGTACCTGGCCCCGCTTCACGCGATCGCCTTCACGGACCTCCATGGTCGGCTTCATGCCGACATAGTCGGACCCGAGCAACGCGACGTGGCGCACGGCGCGGCCCTCGTCGATACGCTGCTCCGGCGCCCCGGCAACGGGAAGGTCCAGGCCTCGTTTGACTTCGATCATAGTCTCGCCCAGTTGTCGAATCTGATGTCGATAAGGAAAAAGGTTCGACGGACGTCAGGCACGCCCTGGCTCCTGTCGCACGGCCGAGGAAAACAGCGCGGCCGCGGAAGCGCAGGAAAATGACGTCACGGCATCCGAATGCTTCTCTTATCAGAAAGGGTGACTTCCATGGCCCGGGACTTCGACGGGCCACGCGGAAAAACGCGCACCATTATAATGATGCGGGCCTTGGAAGACTACTCGCCGGCATGCCGAGCCGACCGTCGAATCACGAAAAAGTCCCGGCGAGGCCGAGACTTTTTAGACTAAGGTCCAATGGACGAATCAGCTCGTGACCGGCAGGTACCGATGGCAGACGCGTGACATGTACTGCAGGATCCGCACCACCTGGCAGCTGTAGCCGAACTCGTTGTCGTACCAGACGTAGAGTACAACATGTTTGCCGTCGGCGATGGTCGCCTTGGCATCCAGCACCCCGGCGTGGCGATTGCCGACGAAGTCCGACGATACCACTTCCGGCGAATCGACATAATCGATCTGCTTGTGCATCGGCGAGTGCAGCGCCATCTGGCGAAGGTATTCATTGAGCGCGGTGCGGTCGGTCTCTTTTTCCAGCGACAGGTTCAGGATCGCCATCGATACGTTGGGCGTCGGCACACGAATCGCGTTGCCGGTCAGCTTTCCCGAAAGTGCCGGCAGCGCCTTGGACACCGCCTTGGCCGCACCGGTTTCCGTCAGCACCATATTGAGCGGCGCGCTGCGCCCACGCCGGTCGCCCTTGTGATAGTTGTCGATCAGGTTCTGATCGTTGGTGTAGGAGTGAACGGTCTCGACATGACCGTGAGCGATCCCGTACTCGTCGTCGATCGCCTTCAGCACCGGGACGATGGCATTGGTGGTACAGGAAGCCGCCGAAACGATCCGGTCCTCGTCGCCGATGGTCCGATGATTGATACCGTGGACGATGTTCTTGAGATCGCCCTTGCCCGGCGCGGTCAGCAGCACCTTGGCAACCCCTTTCGACTCGAGATGCTGAGCCAGCCCTTCACGATCGCGCCATTTGCCGGTGTTGTCGACGACGATGGCGTTGTCGATGCCGTAGGCGGTGTAATCGATCTCGGCCGGCGAATCGGCATAGATGATCTGGATATAGTGGCCGTTGGCGATCAGAGCATGATTGTCGTGATCGATATCGATCGAGCCGGAGAACGGGCCGTGAACGGAATCGCGACGCAGTAGACTGGCGCGCTTCTCGAGATCGTCGCCGCTACCGCGAACGACGATGGCGCGCAGCCGCAGCAAGTTACCGCCGCCGGCCTTCTCGATCATGATACGCGCCAGAATGCGACCGATGCGGCCAAAACCGTAAAGCACCACGTCCTGCGGCTCGCCGCCCATCCCGCTGCTGTCGTGACGGCCGACGATGTCGGCGAGCTCACGCTGGAGAAACGCGATGACGTCGGTCTCGCCGGCATTCTTGAACGCGACGCCCAGACGACCGATATCGATGTGCGCCGGCGCCAGTTCCATCTCACTCATGGCACGCACCATCGGCAGCGTATCGGCGATGGACAGCTCGGTCCCCTCGACCTTGCGAACATAGCGATGGTTCTTGAGGATCCGGGTGACGGAACGGTTGATCAACGACCGACCGAACAGCGAAGGAATCACGTTGTACTGGCGGTAGAGCTTGCCCAGAAGCGGGATCATCTCCTCCGCGCGAGCCTCGTTGTCCTGCCACTCCTGGAAGACGGTATCGAGCTGTTCATGACTCACAAGCGGATCTCTCTCTGATCGAATTGGCGGGTCGAATTGGCGGGACGAATTCATCGAGCGGGCCGTTGACCAATCCTCGCCGGAAGCGTCGAGCTTGCTAAAAACCCGAGTATTATCTGCGCCCTACGGAACACCCCGCAATCGCCGCGTAGTCGCAAATGTTGTAGTTTCACTACAAAGGTCGTAGCCGGATGCATCATGCTCGGCGTAAACCGCCAAAGGCAGTCGGGACAAGAAATTGGACTCGACGTCCCCGCCTCCGCGACAGCCTGCTATCATCCCTGCACGCAAATTCGTTCTCCGAAAGGCCCATGTCGCATTTCACACCGCTTGCCCCGCCTCTGCCGACAGGCACGCGTGAAACCACCTATTGCCAGCTGCCTCAGGGAAGCGCCACCGCGCTGACGCTGGCGCGCCTGGCCGATGACGCGCCGCTGCTGGTGATCACTCCGGACACCGCCAGTGCGCAGCGTCTCGAAAGCACCCTGCGCTTCTATGCCCGCGTCCCGGTCATGCCGTTTCCGGACTGGGAAACCCTGCCCTACGACAGCTTTTCCCCGCATCAGGATATCGTCTCCGAGCGGCTGCGAACGCTGCGGGAACTGCAGGAGGGAACGCAGGGCATCGTGCTGGCATCGATCAATACGCTGATGCAGCGCCTGCCGCCAAGGGAGTATGTGGCCGGACGCGTGCTGACGCTGGCGACCGGGGACCGACTCGATCGGGAAAGTTTCCGCGAACGTCTGTCGCGGGCCGGCTATCGCGCGGTGGAGACGGTCTACGAACCCGGCGAATACGCCATGCGTGGCTCGCTGATCGATCTGTTCCCGATGGGGACGAATGCACCCTTACGCATCGATCTGTTCGACGACGAGATCGATACGCTTAGGCGCTTCGATCCGGATACCCAGCGCACCCAGGACAAGATCGAGCGCATCGATCTGCTGCCAGCACACGAATATTCGCTGTCTCGCTCGGCGATCGCCTGCTTCCGCGAAGGCTTCGAAACCCTTTTCGATGTCGATCCGCGCCAGTGCCCGCTGTATGCCGATGCGATCAAGGGCATTCCCTCCCCCGGGCTCGAGCAGTACCTGCCGCTGTTCTTCGAGGAGACGGCGACCCTGTTCGAGCACCTGGCGGAACAGACCCGCATCGCCATGCTGCCGGACGTGTTCGAAGCCGCCGAGCATCACTGGCTCTCGATCGAAGGCCGCTACGAGAATCTCGGCGTCGACCCCACTCGGCCGCTGCTGCCACCGGCAAAAGCGTTCGTGCCGGCCGCCGAGGTCTTTGCGGCGATCAAGCAGCATCCCCGGCTCGAGTTCGTGACCGATCCGCAATCGCGTCATGCCATTGTCAGCGCGACGCAGCAACCGCCGGCCGTCGCGATCAATGCCCGGGCCCAACGCCCGCTGGCGTCCCTCGAGACGTTCCTCGAGGCCCACCGTGGTCTACGCATTCTGTTCGTCGCCGAGTCCAGGGGGCGCCGTGAAGCGCTGGACGAGGCGCTGGCGCCCTTGCATCGGGACATTCCCCATATCGATGGCTGGCAGGACTTTCTGGACGGCGATCAGCCGTTCGCGATCGCCGAGGGAGCCCTGGACGAAGGGCTGTGGCTGGGCGATCCCGACGTCGCCGTCATCACCGAAACCGAGCTCTACGGCGAAGTCGTGCGCCAGACGCGGCGCCGCGCCAAGGCGACCGACGATAACGAGCTGGCGGTGCGTCACCTCTCCGAACTGCGACCCGGCGCACCGGTGGTACATCAGCATCACGGCGTCGGTCGCTACCAGGGCCTGGAGATGCTCACCGCCGGTGGCCAGGCGGCGGAATTCCTGGCGCTGGAATACGCCGGCGGCGCCAAGCTCTACGTGCCGGTCGACAATCTGCAGCTCATTTCCCGCTATGCCGGCGCCACCGACGAGCTTGCTCCGCTGCACAAGCTGGGCTCGGACACCTGGGACAAGGCCAAGCGCAAGGCGGCCGAGAAAGTCCGCGACACTGCTGCCGAACTTCTCGATATCTACGCGCGTCGCGAAGCCCGGGAAGGCTTCGCCAGCGACATGCCAGGCGAGGAGTATCTGCGCTTCGCGGCGAGCTTCCCGTTCGAGGAGACGCCCGATCAGCACGCCGCCATCGAGGCCGTGATCGATGACATGACCGCACCCCGCCCGATGGACCGCGTCGTCTGTGGCGACGTCGGCTTTGGCAAGACCGAGGTCGCCATGCGCGCCGCCTTCCTCGCCGTCAATTCCGGGCGACAGGTGGTCGTGCTGGTGCCCACGACGCTACTGGCGCAGCAGCACTACGACAACTTCCGCGACCGGTTTGCCGACACCGCCGTGCAGGTCGAAATGCTCTCGCGATTCACCGGCGGCAAGGGCGAGAGCGAGGCGCTGAAGCGCATCGCCGAGGGCCGCGCCGACATCATCATCGGCACGCACAAGCTGCTCTCCAAATCGGTCAAGCTCTCCAACCTGGGCCTGATGATCATCGACGAGGAGCACCGCTTCGGGGTTGCTCAGAAGGAGCGGCTCAAGCAGCTGCGCGCCGAAGTGGACATCCTCACGCTGACGGCGACACCCATTCCGCGCACGCTCAACATGGCCATGAACGGCATTCGCGATCTGTCGATCATCGCCACGCCACCGGCGCGGCGCCTCTCGGTCAAGACCTTCGTGCAGCAGCGTAACGAGCCCGTGGTCAAGGAGGCGATCCTGCGCGAAGTGCTGCGTGGCGGCCAGGTCTACTTCCTGTACAACGAAGTCAGAACGATCGAGGCCAGCGCCGAGAAGATCCGCGAGCTGGTACCGGAAGCCCGGGTCGGCGTCGCCCATGGTCAGCTCCCCGAGCGGGCGCTGGAACGGGTCATGTCAGACTTCTACCACAAGCGTTTCAACGTGCTGGTCTGCTCGACCATCATCGAGACCGGCATCGACGTCCCCAGCGCCAATACCATTATCATCGAGCGGGCCGACAAGTTCGGACTGGCCCAGTTGCACCAGCTGCGCGGGCGAGTCGGACGCAGCCACCACCAAGCCTACGCCTACCTGCTGACACCACCGCCCAAGGCGATGACCAAGGATGCGATCAAGCGACTCGAAGCCATCACCCAGAGCGACGATCTTGGCGCCGGCTTCACGCTCGCCAGCCACGACATGGAGATTCGCGGGGCGGGCGAGCTGCTCGGCGACGAGCAGAGCGGGCAGATGGAAACCATCGGCTACAGCCTCTACATGCAGATGCTGGACCGCGCGGTCAAGGCGATCCGCGCGGGCAAGACCCCCAATATCGAAGCGCCGCTCGACGAAGGCACCGAGATCAGTCTCAACCTGCCAGCGCTGATTCCCAACGACTACTTGCCGGACGTGCAGCAGCGCCTGATCATGTACAAGCGAATCAGCAGCGCGGCCGACGACGGGGCGCTGAAAGAGCTCCAGGTAGAGATGATCGACCGCTTCGGCCTGCTGCCGGCGCCGCTCAAGACGCTGTTCCGCCAGACGAGTCTGCGTCAGCGCGCCGAACGGCTCGGCATCGCCAAGCTGGAAGCCGGGCCCGAACGCGGCCGGGTGATCTTCGGCCCGGAACCGCAGGTCGATCCGATGACACTGGTCGAATTGATCCAGCGTCATCCCGCGGATTACAAGCTCGACGGCGCCGATACGCTGCGCTTCCACGGCGACATGCAAAAAGAGGAAGACCGCTTCCAACACATCGACGCCCTGCTGGAAACCCTCAATCGCAAGGCCAAGGCGGCGTGACCGCAGATGAGACATGGTACGGGCGAGTCAGCGACGGGGTCGCTGACTCGCCCGTGTTGGGTCGCCCTTGACGGGAGCTATGCCGCGGTCAGTCGGATTCGGGTGATCTCCGACGGCGCGCCGAAACGCATCGGCGGCCCCCAGTAGCCGGTACCGCGGCTGGTATAGACCCACATTCCTCCCTGCTTGCCCAGCCCGGCCAGGAAATGGTTGGCGCGGCGCGCCAGCAGGCTCCAAGGCCACATCTGGCCACCGTGAGTATGGCCGGAGAGCTGGAGCTCGAATCCCGCCTCCGCCGCCGCGGGCGCGGAATTCGGCTGGTGGGCGAGCAGTACCCGCGTGATTCCGGGCGGAATGCCGTGAGCCGCCAAACCGGCGTCACTGCGATGGCTCGGTACGTAGTAGCCGGCTGACAGATCCGTGATGCCGGCGACGGCCAACGTTGCCCCTTGATGCTCGACGTAGTCGCATTCATTGATCAGCACGTGCATGCCCAATCGCCGAAACGCAGAGACCCAAGCCTCCGCTTCGCTGTAGTACTCATGGTTGCCAGTGACGCAGAAGGTGCCATGTCGAGCGTTCAAGTTCGCCAGCGGCGCCACGTCCGCTTCCAGCTCCGCGACGCGGCCATCGGTCAGATCGCCGGTGATCGCGACCAGATCCGGTCTCAGCGCGTTGACGCGTTCGACGATACGCTGCAGATGGCCGCGCTTGATCGTCGGCCCGATGTGCAAATCACTCAACTGAACGATCACGAAACCTTCCAGCGTGGCGGGAAGTCCGGCCAGCGGCACCGATACGTCGACGACGCGAGGAACCCGCCTGGCCTGCCAGAGGGCGTAGACCGACAGCACCAACGTTCCGGCCAATACCCCCCAGGCGCTACCGGCGATGATCGAAGCCCTCGGCGCCGCCAGCAGAGATCCCACCGCGAGCAGGACGTCCCGAATCAGGGTGAGTTGCAGCAGAAACGAGAACATTCCCGTCATCAGCGCGACAGGCCAGGCAAACCAGCGGCCGTTGAGCCAGGTCACCCTGACGACCCAGGGAATCAGCAGCGCGCTGATCAGCAGATACCCGCCAACGACGATGTCACTCCAAATGCCCAGCGAAAGCCCGGCCAGCAGGCGCCAGCCGACGTAGCCGTGCAGCACGAGCAGGATCAGTCGTAACCGCAAAAAGGATCGATGATGTCGCAAACTCGGGCATTCCTTGTATCAAATTGGCAAAGTATCGAATGGGCAAAGCATCGAATGTGCAAAGCATCGAAGTGCAAAGTATCGAATGGGCAAAACATCAGGCATGCCGGAATCCGGCGAGTGGACGGCCCGCCCTTCAGACGGCACGACACGCTCTGCCGAGGAGCGAGACGGTGCTCCAAAATAGCCCCGAGTGGCGTTGGCCGCAACGCCGAGCGTTGCGCTATCCTTGCGATCGCGGTGGCGTCCCGTGCCGCCGCGATTTCACCTGCCTGGAGCCGATGTCCGCATGAGTTACGCCACTGGCCTTTCGCGTCTACCGTTACGCAACGCCGCTTTCATTGTCAGCCTCTGTCTACTCGTCGTTTCGCTGATTGGCCTCGCCTCCTCCTCGCACTGGTGGTGGGGCGTCGCGATCTTCGGTGGTCTTTCCTGGCTGGGCTTTCACGATACGCGTCAGAAGCGCCGCACCATCAGCCGCAACTATCCGATCCTGGCGCACTGTCGCTACATTCTCGAATCGATCGGTCCCGAAATTCGTCAATACTTCATCCAGTCCGATCTCGATGAGCGTCCGTTTTCCCGGGAGCAGCGTGCCGTCGTCTATCAGCGGGCCAAGAACGAAAGCGACAAGAAGCCCTTCGGATCGCTGATCGACATGTATGCCCCCGGCCACGAATGGATCAACCATTCGCTGCGCCCGGCCCACATCGAAGACAGCGATTTCCGTATCCGTGTCGGCGGTAGCCTTTGCAGCCAGCCCTACTCGGCCAGCGTGTTCAATATTTCAGCCATGAGCTTCGGCTCGCTGTCCGGAAACGCGATCGAGGCACTCAATGCCGGTGCGCGGAAAGGCGGTTTCTACCACGACACCGGCGAAGGCTCGATCTCGCGCTATCACCGCATTCACGGCGGTGATCTGGTGTGGGAGATCGGCTCTGGCTACTTCGGCTGTCGCCACGACGACGGCAGTTTCAACGAGGAGCGATTCGCCGCCAATGCGCGCGACGAGCAGGTCAAGATGATCGAGATCAAGCTATCGCAGGGTGCCAAACCCGGCCACGGCGGCATCCTGCCGGCCGCCAAGGTCACCGCCGAGATCGCCGAAGCGCGGGAAGTCCCCATGGGCGAAGACGTGGTCTCGCCGGCCGGGCATAGCGCTTTCTCCACCCCGCTGGAGCTGATGACGTTCATCGGCCGCCTGCGAGAGCTGTCCGGCGGCAAACCGGTCGGCTTCAAGCTGGCGATCGGCCATCCCTGGGAGTGGTTCGCGATGGTCAAGGCCATGCGCGAAACCGGCCAGCGCCCCGACTTCATCGTGGTCGACGGCGGCGAGGGCGGTACGGGCGCTGCGCCGCTGGAGTTCATCAACCGTCTGGGCGTCCCGCTGACCGAAGCGCTGATGCTGGTTCATAACACGCTGGTCGGTGCAGGATTGCGTGACGAGATCAAGATCGGCGCCGCCGGCAAGGTCACTTCCGGGTTCAACATCGCCCGCACCATGGCGCTGGGCGCCGACTGGTGCAACGCGGCGCGGGGGTTCATGTTCTCGCTGGGCTGCATCCAGGCGCTCAACTGCCATTCCGACAAGTGCCCCAGCGGCGTGGCCACCCAGGACTCCAAGCGCAGCGGGCACCTCGATGTCGCCGACAAGACCGAACGGGTTTACAACTTCCATCGCAACACGCTCAAGGGGCTGGCCGAGATGCTGGCCGCCGCCGGGCTCCAACATCCGGCAGAATTGGGACCGGAGCATATCATTCGGCGAGTTTCTGCCGACGAAATCCAGTCCTATGACAAGCTGTTCACCTTTCTCAAACCGGACGAGCTACTCGATGGCAACAGCCAGCACACGGTATTCAAGAACTACTGGGAAGAGGCGCGCTCGGACTCGTTCCTGCCCCCCGCACAGCTCGCCGAACTGCGTCTGACCAAGTTGCGCTGACGAGAGGCGCGATTTGGGTCAGGCGTCGGCGTGACCCTGACCGGTGCTGGGCGCCGCCCAGCGCCGGTCGCAGGTGAATAGCGTCTCGACCAGCACCGGTGCCGAAATCCGACGAACGCAGCCGTCGAGGGTCGCTCGCCACCGATCTGATTCCTCGACGGAAAGCGGATGGGCTTTCTCGAGCACGACATGGACGGTGACGTAGAGCAACCGGCCCGGACGGACCATGCGAACGTAGACGTCTTGGGTGGGAAGCGGCGCCAAGGCGGTCATGATCGCCGCGCGCACTGGCTCGGCAACGGCCGCTCGCGGGGAGCGATTCAACAGCTCCAGGATCGCGCCGCGGGCGACGCGCACGGGCACGCCGAGACAGAGTAGCACGACCGCGATCACCAACCACGAATCGACGTAGGGAACGATGGCGTCCCAGCCAACGGCGTACGCCAGGGGTATGAGGCAGAAAGCCAGCAGCACCGCCGCCGAAATCAAGGCATTGATCCGCCAGTTGTCGATATCGGCCTGCAGCAGCGGGCTGCTGACATGACGGCTGACACCCCGTAGCACCAGGGCCGTCAGGGTACAGGACGCGGTGGCCACGCAGGCGTAGACGATTGAGATGCCGGCGGCGATGGCGTTGCCACCGGTCAATAGCGCCGTGATCGAGTTGAAGAGCGCCAGCGCGGACACCCCCAGCATCAGCAGGCCCTTGCAGGCATTGACCATCGACTCGAAATAGCCGTACCCGAACGGGTAGGTGTCGTCGTCGGGTGATACGACCAGCCGCCCGACCCGAAGCGTGAAGATGCCGACCACGGCGTAGATCGCGTTGAACAGGCCGTCGAGGAGAATCGCCTGGGAAGTGGAGAGCACCGAAACCGTCAAGGCCAGCGCACCGATGAACGCCGCCATGGCCGTCGAAAAGCGAAGCGCACTGCTCTCGGTCCTGGGCCAACCGATCGACATAGTGTCTTTCCCCCGTGACAGTGGCGTCATGCCCTGTCCCATTCAATCTGTCGCATGTCCACGCCACGTGATCGCAAACACCGCAGCGGTCATCACGATCTGTATAATGCGCCGTCAACGACTCTCAAACTCTCGCAGCAGGAGCCGCAAGTTCGATGGCCAACTACGCCTGGATACTCTCGATGCTCGCAATGACCATCGCTTTTCCCACCTTTTTCATCTTCAGCGCCACGCGCCGCCGCGGCCTGCTCGTGGTCGCACTGACATCGGTCGTCGTCGCCGTGATCGCGGCCCTGGTCGCCGGCCTGGCGCTTTGACATGACGCTTGTCAGTCAGCGTACGCCGGTGCCTCACGCTCGAGTCGCCGACGCACGCTGATCAGATGGCGTCTGGCACTTTCGGGATCCTCCTCCCGCATCTGGGCGGCCGTCCTGGCGGCGACGTCGGGATCCACCGACAGCACTTCCCGGCCCGACCCCATCGCCTTCAGCTGCACCTCAGCGGCGCGCTCCAGAAAATAGAGGTCATCCCAGGCTTCGGCGATCGTCGGGGCGGTCACGATCACACCGTGATGGCGCAGAAAGACGATGTCGGCGTCACCCATGGCAGACGCGATCCGATCCCCTTCCGCGCTATCCAGCGCCAAGCCGTTGTAGTGCTCGTCGACCGCGGTTCGCCCGTAGAACTTGAGCGAGGTCTGCCCTGCCCACAGCAGCGGATCGCCTGCCGTCATGGTCAAAGCCGTGGCGTGGGGCATATGGGTGTGGAACGCTGCCCGCGCGCCCGACTTGCGAAGATGAAGCCGCGCGTGGATATGAAACGCGGTCGCCTCTGGCACCCCGTCACCGGCCAGCACCCTTCCATGAAGATCACAGATCAGCAGGCTGGAGGCAGTGATCTCCTCGAAGGCCCAGCCGTAGGGGTTGACCAGAAATAGATCGTCCCGCCCCGGCACCATCGCCGAAAAGTGGTTGCAGATGCCCTCTCCCATACCCAGGGCCGCCGCCATTCGGAAACAGGCCGCGAGGTCACGCCGCGCTTCCAGAATCGCTGCACTGTCGAGGATTTCTCCAGCGACAGGCTGAGCGTCAGTCAATGAAGAGAACTGCTGGGCCATAATCGGAACTCCTGGGATCGAGGCGGGCAGGGACGGACGGAGACGGTGCGTCCCAGGCGTTAATGGACGGTCGCGGCTTCTTCCTCGGGTTCGTCTTCGTCATCTTCCCAGAGATGGGTTCGGGTAATCGCGTGATCGAGCATTTCACGGGCCACATCGAAGCGACTGCGCCGCAGCAGCTCGACGGCCTCTTCGGAGAAGCGGATCGAGACGAGCGGCTCCCCCGTCGCCTCGGCCGGTCGTAGCACGACTTCCCCATTGGCAAGCTCGACGATTTCCAGAATCGCGGTATCGGACATGGCTAACCTCCCGTATCGTTCTCTCGTCGTGGCGGTGACGACCTGAATCAAAGATGAGACCAATAAAAAACGACCAGAGCCTGGGCCCCGGTCGTTATCGTCTGAAATCAGGCTATCACGTTTGACCTCGGCCAGTCACCACTCGCTGCTGCCTTCGCGCAGCGCCGGCAGCAGCATCTTGAACTGGCGGTGACACCACCTGAGCGTGTCGCTAAGCGAGGGCTCACCGGCACTCGCTATCAGCCCTGCGCGGGCATCGCGGCGGGCCGCGCCGTCATCGCCGTGGAGCGCCTGCAGACGTTCGAGCAGTATCGCCAGCCAGCTGCCGGTTTCGCCGGCCAACGCGCGCAGCCGCTCGAGCTCGGCGACGTTGACCGTCGTCGCCTGCAGCCAGGCACGCCAGTTTTCGAGATCCAGATCGACATGCTCGGTGACTTCTCTCAACACCGCATTCAACGCCAGCTCGAGTTGACCCAACGCCGCTTCCTCCAGCGCCATGCGACGCGCCATCGCATGTTCGTCGTCCCCGGCCTCCATCGCCAGCAGCAGCTCGGCCTGATAGAGCAACTGATTGGTACGGGCCGGCGATGTCATTTGCGCTTGTCCTCCACCTGCCAGCGACCGTCCTCGAATGTCGCGCGCCATCCGGTCGCCTTCCCGTCCTCGTCAGTCATCACGAACTGGCTCTTGGCCTTGCGCGAGAAACGGATCTGCGCCGGTCGGCCGTCCGGATCCTCGCTCGGCGCCTCGAGCAGGAAGTGATACTTCTCCGGCAGCGCGTCAGCGTGAGCCTTCAGCTCCTTGACCAGCGGCGGTCGGGTTTCCCGATTCTTGGGGAACTGGCTGGCGGCCAGGAACAACCCGCTGGCGCCGTCACGCAGCACGTAGTGGTCATCGACCTTCTGACAGGCCAGTTCCGGCATCGGAATCGGATCCATCTTGGGCGGCGCGACTTCGCCACTCTTCAGCAATTTGCGAGTATTGCCGCACGTCTCGTTGGTGCAGGCGAAGTACTTGCCGAATCGGCCGCTCTTGAGCTGCATCTCGGAACCGCACTTGTCGCACTCGATCACCGGGCCATCGTACCCCTTGATCCGGAAACGGCCCTGCTCGATCTCGTAGTAGCCATCGTCATCGTTACTAAGGTAAAGCTTGCGGCCCTCGTCGATCAGGTAGCTGTCCATCGCCGTGCCGGTGTTCGGATTCCGCCGCTTGGCGCGCAGGGCATCCGTTTCGGCTGCCTCGTCGGCTTCCTCCGGCACCGCCTCGTCCCCCGGGATCAGGTCGATGGTGGTCTTGCAGCGTTCCTTCGGTGGCAGGTTGTACCCGGAGCAACCCAGGAACACACCGGTAGAGGCGATGCGAATCTGCATCGGCCGGCCGCAGGTCGGGCAGGCGATGTCCGTCTCGACCGGCTCGTTGGGGCGCATCCCCTCCTCTCCCTCGGCGCGCTCCAGCTTCTGCTTGAAATCGGCATAGAACGCGTCGAGCAGTTTCTGCCACTGCTCGTGACCCTCGGCCACCTCGTCGAGACGATCCTCCATCCGGGCGGTGAAGCCATAGTCCAGCAGATCGTTGAACGACTCCACCAGACGGTCGGTCACGATTTCGCCCAGCTTCTCGGCATAGAAACGCCGGTTGTCGAGCTTGGCGTAACCTCGGTCCTGAATGGTGGAGATGATCGCCGCGTAGGTCGAGGGGCGACCGATACCACGTTTCTCGAGCTCCTTGACCAGGCTCGCTTCGGTATAACGCGCGGGCGGCTTGGTAAAGTGCTGCTGCGGATCGATCTGTTCGACCTTGAGCGTTGCCCCTTCGCCGATGTCGGGCAGCTGCGCCTGCTCATCCTTCTTGGCCACCGGCTTCATCACGCGGGTGTAGCCGTCGAACTTGAGTACGCGACCGCGCGCCTTGAGCTCGAAGCCCTCGGCCTCGATGGTCAATGAGGTCGCGAGATACTCCGCCGGCACCATCTGGCAAGCGACGAACTGACGCCAGATCAACTCGTACAGGCGCTGTGCATCGCGCTCGACGGGCAGATCGTCGGCCCGCTGCTTGACGTTGGAAGGACGAATGGCCTCGTGCGCTTCCTGGGCGTTCTGCTTGCTCGAATAGCGATTCGGCGCTTCCGGCAGATAGCGCTCGCCGAACTCGGCCTGAATATAGTCACGCACGCCGGCGACCGCATCCTGGGACAGGTTGGTCGAATCGGTACGCATGTAGGTGATATAGCCGCCCTCATACAGGCGCTGCGCCAGCGTCATCGTCTTCTTGACCGAGTACCCCAGGCGTCCACTGGCGGCCTGCTGCAGCGTCGAAGTAATGAACGGCGCGTTGGGTTTGGAGCTGGTCGGCTTGGTTTCGCGACTGCTGATGTCGAACGCATCCTGACGCAGCGGCGCTATGCGCTCGAGCGTCTCCTTCTCGGAGGTCGGCCGGAAAGCCTCGCCATTCTCGCGTACCACCTCGAAACGGATCGGTTCGCCATCGGCGGTGACGAGATCGGCGTGCACGTCCCAGAACTCTTCCGGATTGAACGCGCGGATATCGCGCTCCCGATCGACGATCAGACGCACCGCCACCGACTGCACGCGACCGGCGGAGAGGCCGCGCGCCACCTTGCTCCACAACAGCGGAGAGACCATGAAGCCGACCACGCGGTCCAGGAAGCGACGACTCTGTTGCGCTTCGACGCGAGCGATGTTGAGCGTGCCGGGCTGCTTGAAGGCTTCCTGGATGGCGTTCTTGGTGATCTCGTTGAACACCACGCGCTTGTAACGGGAGTCGTCGCCGCCGATGGTCTCTTTCAGATGCCAGGCGATCGCTTCCCCTTCGCGGTCCAAATCGGTCGCGAGATAGATGGTGTCGCTCTTGTCGGCCAGCCGCTTGAGCTCATCGACCACCTTCTCCTTGCCCGGGAGAATCTCGTAATTGGCCCGCCAGCCATGTTCAGGATCGATTCCCATGCGACGGACCAGTTGATCCCACTGCTTGTGCTTTTTATGCACCGCCTTCTCTTCGGGCGACATCTTGCGGGTCAGCGCCGCCTGCTTGGCACGCTCCTTGGGATCGCTGGCCTGCTTGGAAGAACCACTGGTCGGCAGATCACGAATATGCCCGACGCTCGACTTCACCACGAAATCGTTGCCGAGATACTTGTTAATGGTCTTGGCCTTGGCCGGCGACTCAACGATAACCAGTGACTTGCCCATAGCGCTCCTGCTTCTTTATATATAGCGGCGGTTCCAGCCGGCGACGTGCTCGACGGCAGGGAATGGGGCCGACCGGAAAATCCGCCTACCCTACCCTAGCCTTTCCCATGGCGCCAGCCGAAGCTTGACGTTGGTCAACGAAACCGAAGTGATGTCAATGGCCCTTCATAATGGGGCTGAGAGGGTGAATTCCAAGCAATAATAGTGTCAGCCTCGAGATTTTCGCACACTTGTGCCATGTCGCCGCTGCATCTTGCGCGCTACACTCGGCTCATTGACGGTCATCGTCGCGAAAGACTTTTATGCGGAGATACTCTTGAGCTTCGCGGAGGCATTTTGCGCTGCGCGCGGACACTCTCAGGCCAGGCGGAAAGACTCTCGAGCGGAAGAGAACGCCATCGACAGCGCTTCGGACAAGGCCGGCCCCTTGTTGTAAAATAACCACATGTCATCGTCGCGGCACGCTTCAGACCTTTTCAGCGCGACGGGACGACTCACTCAGTTGCCAGGAGAATTTCCATGCAGCACGCGTTTCACGGTCCGATTCGCCGCACCAAGATCGTCGCCACTCTGGGCCCCGCCACGGACCGCGAGGGAGTATTGGATGCCATCATCGAAGCCGGGGTCGACGTCGTTCGCTTGAACTTCTCCCACGGGAACCCGGAAGATCACCGGCGTCGGCTCAAGGCCGTCCGCGAGGCGGCGGATCGTCAGGGCCGCGCTGTCGCGGCGCTGGGCGATCTGCAGGGCCCCAAGATCCGGATTGCGCGCTTTGCTGCCGAAGGCGGCGTCAAGCTCGAGAAGGGCCAGCCCTTCGTGCTGGATGTCTCGCTGGATCGCGACGCCGGTGACAGCGAACGGGTCGGCTGTGATTACAAGGAGCTGGCCGACGACGTCGAAGCCGGCGACAAGCTGTTGCTGGATGACGGTCGCCTGGTGCTCGAGGTAGATCGTATCGAAGGCTCGCAGATCTTCACCACGGTCAAGGTCGGCGGCAAGCTGACCAACAACAAGGGCATCAACAAGCAAGGCGGCGGCCTCTCCGCTGCCGCGCTGACGGAGAAGGACAAGGAAGATCTCAAGACCGCGATCGATATCGGTGTCGACTACCTCGCCGTGTCGTTCCCGCGCAGCGGCGCCGACATGCAGTATGCCCGCGAGCTGCTGGGCGAAGCCGGTCAGGATATCGGCCTGGTGGCCAAGATCGAACGCGCTGAAGCGGTCGCCGACCCGGAAACGCTGGACGACATCATCCGTGCCTCGGAAGCCGTGATGGTCGCCCGCGGCGATCTCGGCGTCGAGATCGGCGATGCCCAGCTGATCGGCGTGCAGAAACGGATCATCGCTCGAGCCCGCACCCTCAACAAGGTGGTCATCACTGCCACCCAGATGATGGAGTCGATGATCGAGTCGCCGCTGCCGACCCGCGCGGAAGTCTTCGACGTCGCCAATGCGGTTCTGGATGGCACCGATGCGGTGATGCTGTCGGCGGAAACCGCAGCCGGCGACTACCCGGTCGAGACCATTCACGCCATGAACCGGCTGTGCCTGGGTGCGGAACGCGAGCGCGCCGCTCAGCAGTCGCAGCACCGGATCCACGAAGGCTTCAGCCGGATCGACGAAACACTGGCGCTGTCGGCCATGTACGCCGCCAATCATCTTTCCGGGGTGGTGGCAATCGCCTGTCTGACCGCATCCGGCTATACCCCGCTGATCGCCTCGCGCATTCGCTCCGGCCTGCCGATCGTCGCGCTGGCCGAGACACCGATGGTCCAGCGTCGGATGGCGCTCTATCGTGGCGTCGTCTCGCTGGTCTTCGATAGCTCACGCTTCCCGCTAACCGAAATCAACGCCGGCGCGATCAAGGAACTGGTCAGTCTCGGACTCGCCAAGAAAGGCGATCACGTCATCCTGACTCGCGGTGACCACATGAACGCCCACGGTGGCACCAACACCATGAAGATCATTCAGGTCGAAGAATAAGCCGCAGCGTAGGCGCCATGGCGCCCATCGATGAAACGACAAAACGCGGAGCCTGGCTCCGCGTTTTTTTGTCCCGCCGATGCCGATCTCGGCACGGGATCGACCCGCGCCTCGATTTCGGCCGGCCATTCGATCTTGACCGGCTATTCGATCTTGACCGGCTATTCGATCTCGATCAGCACTTCGCCAGGCGTGACGCGGTCCCCCTTGGCGACATGCACCGCTTTGACCGTGCCACTGACACGGGCCTGGACCTCCGTTTCCATCTTCATCGCTTCGGTGATCAGCACCGCCTGCCCCTCCTTGACGCTATCGCCCTCGGCCACCAGCACGTCGACGATATTGCCCGGCATCGACGTGGAAACGTGCCCCGGAGCGCTGGCCTTGGCACGGCCGCCGCTCTTGCCCTCCTGCACGAACTCGCCCTTGGCCTCGAACACGACCTCCTCGGGCATGCCGTCGAGCGTCAGATAGACACGGCGCTTGCTGCCGCTACCGCTGCCGACGCCGGTGATCTGAACTTCATAGGATTCGCCATGGACATCGATCACGAACTCGGTCGGAACGCCCTCGGAAACCGGACGCCCGGCCGCGCCGGCGGATTCCGCTGCCGGAATCGCCTCCGGGGTCAGCGTGCCGTCACGGCGGCCCTGCAGGTACTCGCGTCCAAGATCGGGGAACATGGCGAAGGTGAGCACATCTTCTTCGCTTTCGGCGAGCTCACCGACTTCCTTCTCCAGTCGGGTCATCTCCGGCTTGAGATGATCCGCGGGACGGCCTTCGTCGACCGGCTCGTTGCCGATCGCCTTGCGGCGCACTTCGGCATTGACCTCGGCCGGCGGCTGACCGTAGCCACCCAACAGATATCGCTTCACCTCGTTGGTGATCGACTTGTAGCGCTCCCCGGTCAACACGTTCATGGCGGCCTGGGTGCCGACGATCTGCGATGTCGGCGTCACCAGCGGCGGATAACCGAGATCGGCACGCACCTTGGGAATCTCGTCGAACACATCCTGAATCCGGCCCAGCGCATTCTGCTCTTTCATCTGATTGGCCAGATTCGACATCATCCCGCCCGGCACCTGCCAGATCTGCACGCTGACATCCTCGCGGGTGTACTCGCTCTCGAAAGCCGCATATTTCTTGCGCACCTCGCGGAAGTAGTCGCCGACTTCCTTGAGTGCCACCAGATCCAGCCCGGTGTCGTGGGGCGTTTCCTGAAACGCTGCCACCATCGCTTCGGTAGACGGATGACTGGTACCCCCGGCAAAGGCCGAGATACAGGTATCGATATGACGACAGCCCGCTTCCACGGCTTTCATCTGGCTCATCGACGCCAGCCCCGACGTTGCGTGAGCGTGAAGATGAATCGGCACGTCGACCGCGTCGACCAGCGCCGCGACCAGCTCGCCGGTGGCATAGGGTGTCAGCAGGCCGGCCATGTCCTTGATCGCGATCGAATCCGCGCCCATCTCGACCAACCGCCTGGCCTGCTCGACGTACATCTCTCGGGTGTGAACGGGGCTGACGGTATAACAGATCGTCCCCTGGGCATGCTTGCCACTGGCCTTGACCGCCTTCATCGCGGTTTCGAGGTTACGCAGGTCGTTCAACGCATCGAACACCCGGAAAATATCGATGCCGTTATCGGCGGAACGGGCGACGAAGCGCTCGACCACGTCATCCGCGTAATGGCGATAGCCGAGCAGATTCTGGCCGCGAAGGAGCATCTGCAACGGCGTATTGGGCAGCGCTTCCCGCAACGACTGCAGCCGCTCCCAGGGGTCCTCCTTGAGGAAACGTACGCAGGCGTCAAAGGTGGCGCCTCCCCAGACCTCGAGCGAATGAAAGCCGATCGCGTCGAGCTTGGCACAGATCGGCAGCATGTCTTCGGTTCGCATGCGGGTGGCGATCAACGACTGGTGGCCGTCGCGCAGGACGACATCACTGATTTTGACGGATGACGAGTCGGCGTTGTTCATGGTCTCTCCTGTTCTGATCCTGGTTCGTTCGACGCTTTCAAACCCCGGCATGAGCCGCAATCGCCGCCGCGATCGCCAACGCTACCGCTTCAGGGTTGCGC
This sequence comes from Salinicola socius, assembly GCF_001937195.1. GTDB lineage: Bacteria > Pseudomonadota > Gammaproteobacteria > Pseudomonadales > Halomonadaceae > Salinicola > Salinicola socius. The sequence goes on from NZ_MSDO01000020.1 coordinate 41,516, forward strand.
TTGACGGAGTAGTTGAGCAACTCGGGATGGGCGGGAACGAATCCGGTGTCGAAATGGCCGCCACGAAAGTCGGGGTGGCGCAGAATTTCCTGATAATAAGGTGCGGTGGTCTTCACGCCTTGCAGCCGCATGTCGTTCAGCGCGCGGATACCGCGATTGAGAGTTTCCTCCCAGGTCATTCCCCAGACGATCAGTTTGAGACACATCGAGTCGAAATAGGGCGGGATGGTATAGCCCGTATAGATCGCCGTGTCGGTGCGCACGCCCGGGCCGCCGGGCGCGTAGTAGCGGGTGATACGCCCGAAGCTGGGCAGGAAATCATTCTTGGGGTCCTCGGCGTTGATCCGGAACTGCATGGCATAGCCTTGATGGCGCACGTCCTCCTGGCGGTAGGCCAGCCGCTCTCCGGCGGCGATTCGCAGCTGCTCGCGGACGATATCGACGCCGGTGATCGCTTCGGTAACGGTGTGCTCGACCTGGACGCGGGTATTCATCTCCATGAAGAAGACTTCGTTATCCTTGACCAGGAACTCCACGGTACCGGCGTTTTCGTAGTTCACCGCTTGCGCGGCGCGCACCGCCATCTTGCCGACGTAACTGCGCTGCTCCGGTGTCAGCTGAGGACTGGGGGCGATCTCGATCAGTTTCTGGTTGCGGCGCTGGATCGAGCAGTCGCGCTCGAACAGATGGATCACGCCGCCGTGGGCGTCGGCCAGCACCTGAACTTCGATATGCAGCGGATCGACGACGCACTTCTCCATGAACACTTCGGCGCTGCCGAACGCCTTGGTCGCCTCGGAGATCACCCGATCCCAGGCCTGCGCGAGCTGATCCGGGGTATCGCAGCGGCGAATGCCACGCCCCCCGCCGCCGGACGTCGCCTTGAGCATCACCGGGTAACCGATCTGCTCGGCCACTGTCAGCGCCTCGTCGCGGTCGGCCAGATTGCCCTCGGAGCCAGGCGTGATCGGCACGCCGGCCTCGCGCATCGCGGCCCTTGCAGCGGTCTTGTCACCCATCCTGGCGATGACTTCGGCACTCGGGCCGACGAATGCGATGCCCGCCTCGCTGCAGATTCTGGCAAACTCGGCACTCTCGGATAGAAAACCGTAACCGGGATGGATGGCATCACAGCCGGTCTCCCGCGCCAGATTGACGATGCGCCGCGGATCCAGATAGCCGGCCAGCGGCTCGTCGCCGAGGAAGTGGGCTTCGTCCGCGCCTTTGACATGCAGCGAAAAGCGGTCGGGTTCGGTATAGATCGCGACCGAACGAATGCCCATTTCGGCGCAGGCTCGTACAATACGCACGGCAATCTCGCCGCGGTTGGCGATAAGCAGCTTTTTGAACACCGTTGATCCTCCCGGTTGTCGCATTGATGCGCTCGATCTGGTCTCTTACGCTAGCGATCCGGGTACCAATAGAAAAATTGATATTTTTTTGCCAACCTATAAGCTAAACCTTATACCTGATTGTGAGAGCCTACCGAATGTCGCGACCCAACCTGCTCAATCGCCTGACATTCCGTCAGCTCCAGGTGTTTCAGGCCGTGCACCGTCAGCAGTCATACTCCCGCGCAGCCGAACAGCTGGGTCTCACGCAGCCCGCCGTCAGCGCCCAGATCCGACAGCTCGAACAGGCGTTGAGCCAGCCGCTGTTCAAGTATGCCGGCAAGACGCTTCACATCCTGCCCGCCGCCGATGCGCTGGCCGCTTCCGTCCAGTCGATCTTCGGCCAGGTATCGAGCCTGCAGATGGAGCTGTCGGAGCTGGCAGGCACGATACGGGGAGAGCTCAATCTGGCGGCTGTCTCGACGGCCCAATACGTGGTGCCGCATATTCTGGCCCGCTTCCGCGCCCGTTATCCGGAGGTTCAGATTCGGCTACGGGTCTGCAATCGGGCGCAGGCGCTCGAGCGCCTGGCGGAAAGGCGGGATGATCTGGTGATCATGGGCATGGTGCCCGACGATCCCAATCTGGTGTTCATGCCCATTCTGGACAATGAATTGATTCCGGTGGTGTGGCCGGGGCATCCGCTGGTCACGGCCGACCAGGCGACGCTCGAGGATTTCGCGCGTCACTACCTGCTGATGAGAGAGCCGGGCTCTGGTGCCCGCACGGCGTTCGAGGATTTCGCGGCCAGAGAGCGCATCTCCTTGCATCACACCATCGAGCTGGGTACCAACGAAGCGATCAAGCAAGGCGTCATGGCGCATCTCGGGGTGGCGGTACTGCCGCGCCTTGCAGTCCAGCTGGAGCTGGCATCCGGCCTGCTGGCGAGCCCGACCATCTCCGGCTTTCCGCTGAGACGCTCGTGGTGCACGGTCTACCCCAAGGACCGCTATCCCACGCCGGTCACCGAGCTGTTCCTGCGGTTCGTGCGCGAGCTGCTGCCGGAGCTGAATGCCCACTTCCGTGCCCCAATGACGCCAATCGAAACCCCGACGCTGCTGTGCCTGCCCGCCGAGGGCTAGGCGCCGCGACCAGACGCCTCGCGCAGCGGCAACTGGACGCGCAGCACGTGTAGCTGGATCAACTCCTGGGCCAGCGTTGCCAGCAGTTGCAAACGCTGCATATCGTCCTCCTCGAAGGTGCGCGGCAACGTGCCAATCAGGCAGAGCGTTCCCACGCACACGCCCGGCATCACGAACAGCGGGTAGCCCGCGTAGAAGCGAATGAAGGGCGGCCCCGTCACCAACGGGTTATCGGAAAATCGCGGATCCCGCAGCGCATTGTTGATCACCATGGGCTGGCCGTCGGCCACGACATGGCCGCAGAACGAAATCCGCCGTGGCGTTTCACAGACGCTCAAACCCTGGCGCGACTTGAACCACTGGCGATCCTCGTCGATCAGCGTAACCATCGACATGGGAACATCGAAGATCTTTGTCGCCAACTCCGTCAACCGGTCGAATCCCTCGTCGCATGTGGAATCCAGCAGTTGAAGATTTCGCAGCACGGTCAGGCGCTCGACTTCGTTCTGGGGCAAATCCGGTGCAATCATAGTACTGGCTCTTACTCTTCAATACGGAGAAACCATCCGAAAGGCGGGTTCTCGGAACAGAAAATCAGGGAACGGAGAGGCGATTCCGGTTGAGCGGCCCTCACGTCGGACCGAACAGCGCCGATAAACGATCTCCCAAATACGCCCGTGGAGCAAAATCGGATGCATCGACCCATAAAATAGACCGAATTGCGTGGCGAATGCTTGCAACCCCGGGGCCAGATGAGACGGTCTGGCAGCACCCACGAAAAACGGGCTTGCCGGCGTACTGGCAAGCCCGTCCAGATCCTTCCTGACGAGGCAGATCTACTTCACCTCGACCCCATGCGCCTGCTTGTCGGCGTGGTAGGACGAGCGCACCAACGGCCCGGATGCCACGTGCTTGAAGCCCATCGCCCTGCCCTGCTCGGCAAACCAGTCGAAGGTACTGGGGTGCACCCAACGATCGACCGGCAGGTGATTGCGGGAAGGCTGCATGTACTGGCCCAGTGTCAGCATATCGACATCGTGGGCCCGCAAGTCGCGCATGACCTCGATCACCTGCTCGTCGGTCTCTCCGACCCCGAGCATCAGACCCGATTTGGTCATCACTTCCGGGCGGCGCGTCTTGTAACCTTTCAGCAGATCCAGCGACCACTGATAGTCGGCGCCGGGCCGAACCTTGCGGTAAAGCGACGGGACCGTTTCCAGATTGTGATTGAAGACGTCCGGCGCCTCGCCTTCCATGATGTCGAGGGCGACCTGCATCCGTCCGCGAAAATCCGGGACCAGGACCTCGATTTCGATTTCCGGGCTGTCACGTCGAATTTCGCGGATGCAGTTGGCGAAATGCTGCGCCCCGCCGTCGCGCAGATCATCACGATCCACCGACGTCACCACGACGTAATTGAGCCGCATCTCGGCAATCGCTTCCGCCAGCTCGCGAGGTTCATTCTCGTTGAGCGAATTGGGACGACCGTGGGCGACATCGCAGAAGGGGCAACGACGAGTGCAAATGTCCCCCATGATCATGAAGGTCGCCGTACCCCCGCTGAAACATTCACCCAGATTCGGGCAGGACGCTTCTTCGCAGACGGTGTGCAGTCCATGCTTGCGCAGAGTCTGCTTGATATGGGTGATCTTGGGCGAGACCGGCATTCTGACTCGCAACCAGTCCGGTTTCTTCGGCAACGTTTCGGTCGGAATGACCTTGACGGGAATCCGGGAGACCTTTTCGGCACCGCGCAGTTTGACACCGCGCTCGGCGCGCGCCGGCTTCTTGGTCTCGGGCGTTGGCATGACGGTCGTCTCGGTCATAGGTCCCTTCCTGATAGGTCGTGAAACGCCGATAGCTAAGCAGTCGCTACCGGTTCAAAAGCTTGCGGCCAGCCGGATTGCGCGAGCAGCATCGTGGACAGTCGCCTTGCCAGGCAGTCTGCCAGTCTATCGGCTTCGGTGACCCATGATACCGGCTCGGCGACATGGTCACGCAGCTGAGTCATCTTCAGTCCGGCATAGCCGCACGGGTTGATTCGCGCGAACGGTGACAGATCCATATCGAGGTTGAGCGCGACGCCGTGGAAACTGCAGCCTCGTCGGATCCGCAGACCCAGCGATGCGATCTTGTCGTCGCCGACGTAGACACCGGGCGCATCTGGCCGCGCCCGCGCTTCCACGTCGTGATATGCCAGCAGATCGACGACGGCAGTCTCGAGCAGCGTGACCAGTTCCCGGACGCCCAACCCTTGCCTTCGCACATCGAGCAGCGGATAGAGCACGATCTGACCCGGACCATGGTAGGTTATCTGTCCACCACGATCGCTTTCGATCACCGGGATGTCTCCAGGCATCAACAGGTGCTCCGGCTTGCCGGCGCGTCCCTGCGTGAAAACCGGATCATGCTCGACCAGCCAAAGCTGGTCCGGCGCAGCGGCGTCGCGCGTATCGGTGAACTGCGACATCGCCCGCCACACCGGTAGATATGGCTGTCGTCCCAGGCGATAGAGTTGCAGCGCGGACATCGACGTCAAAGCACCATGTGAACGCGGCCGGTCGCTTTCAGATCCTGAAACAGCGCACTCAACTGCGCCTCTCCCGTGGCGTGAATCACCACCCGGATTGACTGAAAACGGCCGTTGCGGCTATCGGACAGCTTGATCGATGCCGGATCGAAACCGGGAGCATGTTGCTCGATCACTTCGCTGACGGCGGCGACGAAATCCTCGGCAGCGTCACCCACCACACGAATCGGATAATCGCAGGGAAACTCGACCTTCGGTCGGGGCAGGTCAACATCGTTGGGTGTCTGGGTCATGGCACTGTCGTTATCTGAGTCATGGCACTGTCGTTATCTGAGTCAGGGCACAAGGGTCATCTGCATGATGACATCAGGCGCTGAAAGTCATTTCCGACCATTCTACTCAACATCCCCCCTGGCACCAACCGGAGCAGACCGCGAGCCTTCTGCACAAGCCGTTTCCCCGGCACCGCATTCCGCTCTAGCCGAGCAGCTCACGGAAAAGGCGCCGCCTTGTCGGCGGCGCCCGATCGCCATTCGATGGAACCGGCTCGAAGGATCGCTCTCAGCCGAATCGTCTCGGTGTTCGAGATTGACCTTCGAGACAGCCCCTTCGCCTAGGTCTCGTCGCCGAGGTCACGTCGCCTCAGTCTTTTCGACCCAGGCAGCCGGCTCAATCGAACAGACCGGTCACGAACAGAACGACGGAGTCCCACAGGCGCTTGAAGATACCTCCCTCTTCGACGCCTTCCAGCGCTACCAGCGGCTCCTGGCCCAGCACTTCATTTCCGGACTTGATCTCCAGGGTGCCGACCTGCTGGCCCGCCTTGATCGGCGCATGCAAGGTTTCCGGCAGATTGAGACGGGCAGTCAGGTTATCGGCGCTGCCCCGCGGCACGGTCATGCTGACCTCGTTCTGGACGCCAAGGCGAACCGTATCGCTTGCGCCGCCCCAGACGCGCGCTTCGTTGAGCACGGAGCCGGCATCGTAGAGTTTGCGGGTCTGGAAGAAACGGAAGCCGTAGTTGAGCAGACGCTGGGTTTCCGCGGCCCGGGCCTCGTCGGAGTTGGTGCCCATGACCACGGCGATCAATCGAGTATCCTGCTTCTTGGCCGAGGCCACCAGGCAGAATCCGGCGGCTTCGGTATGGCCGGTCTTCAAACCGTCCACGTCCGGGTCGCGCCACAACAGACGATTGCGGTTGGGCTGGCGAATGTCGTTGTAGGTGAAATATTTCTCGGAGTAGACCTGATAGTGGTCCGGGAAGTCCGTGATGATATGACGCGCGAGAATCGCCAGGTCGTGGGCGGAAGAGTAATGATCGTCGTGCGGCAGCCCGGTCGGATTCATGAAGTGGCTATTCTTCATGCCCAGACGCTGGGCCTGCTGATTCATCAGATCCGCGAAGGCCGACTCGCTTCCGGCCACATACTCCGACAAGGCCACGCTGGCATCGTTGCCGGATTGCACCACCACGCCCCGCAACAGGTTTTCGACACTGACCTGCGTACCCTCTCGAACGAACATGCGAGAGCCGCCGGTCCGCCAGGCATTTTCGCTGATGCTGACCATATCGGTATCGGAAATACTGCCACCGTCGATCTCCTGCTCGACGATATACGCCGTCATCATCTTGGTCAGGCTCGCCGGCGGCAATCGCTGATCACCGTCGTGATTCACCAGCAGCTGACCGGTGGAAGCGTCCATCAGCACCCAGGACGACGCCGCCAGATCCGGCGGCGACGGAATCAGCTGGCCCGGCTCCGGATTGCTCGCCGACATCTGGCTATCGGGCGTGGGCTGCTGGGCGCTGACTGGAGAGGAAAGCAGCCCCAGGCATAATGACGCCGAGATAACCAGGCGTGAAACAGATGAAGTGAACAACGCTTTCATGACAGTCGGGTTCTCACTGGACGAGGGTTACTGAGTGGGCGCTACCAGGAACGTCTGGCCGTAGCCGGCGTCGCGCAGGGTAGCCCTGATGGATTCGAGCGATGCCAGGTCATTGATGGGCCCGACCTGGACACGATAGAGAGGGGACGCATTGTCAATGCGAACCGGCTGCGACAGCAAGTCTTGCAGGCGGCTTTTCAACGCTTCCGCTCCGGACTGAGAGCCCAGCGCGGCCACCTGCACGTAGCGCTGCCCCGCCGTCGACGATGGTCCCGGGGCCAGCGGGGAGACATCATCGCCAGGCGACGGCGACGGTGCCGACTCGGTAGCGTCCGCATTCGCCGCCGCGAGAACGGGATCGATGCTCGTCTGGTAGTCGATGCTCGAGCCGGCGCCCGTGCCGCTTGCCCTCGAAACGACGGGCTGACGAAGCGACGTCCGGGCAGGTACCGATGGGCTCGCTGTGGCTCGGGAGGCGACAGTATCCTGGTCAGCGCGTGGTCGCTCGCCATTCGACTGGCCATGCGTACGAGCCCAGACCACCGGATCGATGGCCTCGACTTTCACCCGTCCCGTACCGCCCTTGAGAATCCCCAGCCGCGCAGCTGCCGCATAGGAAAGATCGATCAGCCGATCGCTGTGAAACGGGCCCCGGTCGTTCACGCGCACGATGACCTTGCGTCCGTTGTCGAGATTGGTGACTCGCGCATAGGTCGGTAACGGCAGCGAGCGATGCGCCGCCGACATCTTGTACATGTCGTAGGTTTCGCCATTGGCAGTGTCGTAACCCTGGAACTTGACCCCATACCAGGAAGCCCGACCTTCCGCCGAATAGCCCGAGGGGTCGTCGAGCACGTGATAGGTCTTGCCCCAGACGGTATACGTCGAGCGATTGCCGCTCCTCGAGCGAGGCTCGACCCTCGGCACGGCATCCGGCACGTTGGCGACATCCTCGGGCGTATCCGGGTAGGCGTCCTGATCCATCGCGTAACGGCCGCTACCGCCTCCGGAACCGCCCCCGCCAGCGCACCCGGCCAGCAGTGCCAACACAAGCGACACCAGCGTCGAGGCGACAAGCCAGCGCCCTCTCCGGGACCACCTCGTCATGCGCCCTCGCTCATCGCCGTCTGGATACGTTGCGCCAGGGTCGCCACTGCCATGGCGTAAAGATGACTGTGGTTGTAGCGCGTGATGACATAGAAGTTGTCGAGACCCAACACATAGCGGACGTGTCCGTCGGCGAAATCCAGGGCCAACGGGACGACCTTGTCGCCCGGCTGCAGACGTCCCGCCGTCGGCTCGATACCCGCTTGCTCGAGCGTGGTGACCGAGGTATCCGGCGGCTCGGTACGATTGAAGCCGATCGAAGATGGCAGCACCTCAGGGCCACTGGCTTCGACCAGAACCGCCTGGTGGCGGCGCCAGCCATGCTCGCCGAAGTAATTGGCAATACTGCCGATGGCATCGACCGGGTTGTTCCACAGATCCTTCAGGCCATCGAAATCGAAATCCACCGCATAGGCCTGATAGCTCGTCGGAATGAACTGCGGATATCCCATCGCCCCTGCGTAGGATCCATATAGCGTGGCGGGATCGACGCCCTGGCCCAGCGTGATCTCGAGAAAGGCCTCGAGTTCGCCGCGGAAGAATGTGCCCCGGGATGGATGATGAAAGGCCAGCGTCGAGAGGGAATCCAGTACGCGGTGCGTGCCCTTGTGCTGACCATACTGGGTTTCGACACCCAGGATCGCCACCACGATCTCGGGCGGCACGCCGTAGACTTTTTCGGCCCGGGCCAACGCCTCGTGATGCGATTTGAGAAAGGCGACGCCCTGACGAATGCGCTCGGGCTGGATGAAAATGTCGCGATACTCATCCCATCGCAGCCGGCGTTCCGCCGCATGATTCATCGCCTTCAGCACCTGGGGGCGGTACTGCGCCGCCTGCATCGCGGCCTCGAGCTTCTGTCTCGGCAATCCCTGCTGCGATAACCCTTCCAGCATTGCCCCGACGTCGGGGTCGGTGGCCGGATCGAAGTTCTCCTCGGCCTGCGCCACTGCGCTTGCCATGCCCAGCAGACTTACCAACAGCAGACTGATGCTAAATCGACGTTCTCGTCTCCAACGCAACGGCATGCGCGACTGACTCCCTGCTTGCGGCTCTTCCAGCGTCAGTGTGTCAACAGACGCCGGTGCGTGTGAATCGACATGAGAATACCGAACCCGGCCATCAAGGTCACGCTGGAGGTCCCGCCATAGCTGACCAGCGGCAACGGCACGCCGACGACCGGCAGAATGCCGGTAACCATGCCGATATTCACGAAAACATAGATGAAGAACGTCAGCACGATACTGCCCGCCAGCAAGCGTCCATAGGTGTCCTGCGCATTGTTGGCCATCACCAGACCGCGCGAGACCAGCAGCAGATACAGCACCAGAATGGTGCTCATGCCGATCAGGCCGAACTCTTCACCCAGCACGGCGACGATGAAGTCGGTATGGCGCTCGGGCAGAAACTCGAGCTGAGACTGCGTGCCCAACCCCCACCCCTTGCCTTCCAGCCCGCCACTGCCGATCGCCGTCTTGGACTGGATGATGTTCCAGCCGGCGCCGAGGGGATCGCTCTCCGGATTGAGAAAGGTCAGGACTCGCTGCCGCTGGTAGTCATGCATGTTGATCCACAGCAGGGGCGCAGCGCCCCCCGCCAGGGCGACCAGCGCCAGGATGAACTTCCACGAAAGCCCCGCCAGCAGGATCACGAACACTGCCGCACAGGTGACCAGCAGCGAGGTGCCCAGGTCAGGCTGACGAGCGATCAACAGCACCGGGACGCCGACGATCACCGCACAGACGATCAGATCGCGCCAGGTCGGTGGCAACGGCCGCCGATGAAAATAAGCCGCCAGCATCATCGGCATGGCGATCTTCATCAACTCGGAAGGCTGGAACCGTAGCGGACCGATTTCCAGCCAACGCTGAGCCCCCATACCGATATCCCCCATGATCTCGACGGCGATCAGCATCAATAGACCTCCGCCGTAGGCCACCGGCGTCCATCGAAACAAGGTCCCGGGCGAGAACTGCGCGATGACGATCGCGCCCAGCAATGCCACGCCCATGCGCGAGGCCTGCGCCATCGTCGTCGAAGCGGACATGCCACTGGCGCTGTAGAGCACCACCAGCCCGAACGAGATCAGCAGCAACAGGATCGACAACAGCCACGGATCGAGGTGCACTCGCAGCCACAGCGAGCGCTTCCGCCCCACTCGTGCACGATGGTTTCCCGGTGCTACGCGTTGAAAATCAGTCGCCATCGATACTCTCGACTTCTTCGTTGACCGTCGTGTCCGGCGGATCCTTGAGTTCGCTATCCGGCAGCAGCCAGGCATCGGTGAGTTCGCGACCCAGCCCGGATACGCCACCGCCGGCGTTCTCGACGATGACAGCGATCGCGATCTGGGGGTCATCGACCGGAGCAAAGCCGATGAATAGCGCGTGGTCGCGAAGACGCTCGGTCAGTTCATCGGCGTCATACTTCTGGTTCTGCCCCAGTGAAAAGACCTGAGCCGTGCCGGTCTTCGCCGCCATCTGGTACTGCATGCCTGCACCGACCTTGCGGGCAGTCCCTTCGGAACCGTTGAGCACCGCCTCCATGCCCTTGTAGACGTCCTGCCACCAGCGCGCCTTGTCGAGTTCCACGTCCGGCTTGGTATCCGCAAACGGCGGCTCGATGGCTTCATCGCCCACGCGCTTGGCCAGGTGGGGTCGCACCCAGTGACCGTGATTGGCCAACGTCGCCGTGGCAGCCGCGAGTTGAAGCGGCGTCGCCATGAAGTAACCCTGACCGATCCCCGCGGAAAGCGTTTCACCGGGATACCACACCTGGTTGTACTTCTCGCGCTTCCATTCACGGGAGGGCATCAAGCCCGGCAAGGCGCCCTGAACGTCCAGTGAAGTGACCTCGCCGAAGCCGAACTGGTGCATGAAGGCGGATAGCCGATCGATGCCCAGGCGATAGGCCATGGTATAGAAGTAGGTGTTATTGGAGACCTCCAGCGCGCGCTCGAGGTCGACACGGCCATGGCCCCAGCGCAGCCAGTTGTGGTAACGCCGGGTATCGTTGGGCAGCTGGAAATAGCCCGGGTCGTAGATGATGTCATCGGGCTTGACCACCCCATCCTGCAGCGCAGCCAGCGCTTCGAACGGTTTGACGGTGGACCCCGGCGGATACTGGCCTCGCACCGCACGGTTATACAGCGGCAGATCGAGATTTTCCTGCAGGGCACGATAGTCCTTGTAGGAAATTCCGGTGACGAACTTGTTGATATCGAAGCCCGGCGCCGAGACCATCGCCAGGATGTCGCCCGTCTTGGGCTGGATCGCCACGATAGCGCCGCGCCGCCCTCCCAGCAGATCGTATGCCATATGCTGCAGGCGACTATCGATGGTCAGCGTGATGTCCTTGCCCGGCACGGCCGGGCTTCGCTCCAGTTCGCGCAGGACCCTGCCACGCGCATTGGTTTCGACCTTGCGCAGGCCGGCCTTGCCATGGAGCGCATCTTCGTAGGTGTATTCGATGCCGGTCTTGCCGATGAAATGGGTCCCGGCATAGTTGCCCGGATCGAGGTCGGCCAGCTCCTCCGCGTTGATTCGCCCGACGTAGCCCAGAACGTGTGACATCACGATGGGGTCGGGGTAATAACGCATCAGCTGCGCCTCGACCTCGACCCCACTGAGCAGATAGCGGTTCACTGCCAGCCGGGCAATCTGATCTTCGGTCAGATCGCTGATCAATAGCGCCGGCTGATACGGCCTCTGCCGCTGACGCGAGCGCTCGCGAAAAGTCTCGACCTCATCCTCCGGCAGATCCAGGATGTCCACCAGGCGCTGCAGCGTGGTGTCGAGATCGTCGACGCGTTCGCGCACGATGGTGAGATTGTAGGTGGGACGGTTTTCCGCCAGCAGCTTGCCGTGTCGGTCGTAGATCAGGCCGCGACGCGGAGGGAGCGGCTCCACTCGCATGCGGTTGTTGTCGGAGCGGGTGATGAAAACGTCGTGCTCGATGACCTGCAGGTAGACCAGGCGCGAGACGATCGCCCCTGCCATCAGCACAATGATCAGTGCGGCAACCAGCGAACGATGACGAAAGACACGAACTTCACGCTCGTGATTCTTGACGTTTTCCCGACGTTTACGCATGAGGAGAACGGCGATTCCTGTCGATGACCGGCTGCGAGCCGTCACGACGTCCGATGGCATCGCTTTCGGTGGCGTCAAATGGAAACAAGCGACTGACTCTCTGGCTCAGCGGTGATACGGATGTCCTGCGAGCAATGTCCAGGCGCGATAGAGCTGTTCTGCCAGCACGACCCGCACCAGCGGGTGCGGTAGCGTCAAGGCGGATAGCGACCAGGACTGTCGAGCACGAGCAACGACTCGGGGATCGAGACCGTCAGGCCCTCCGACAACCAGTGCGATGTCCTGCCCTTCCAGGCGCCAGGAATCCAGCTGCCGGGAGAGCTGCTCGGTCGTCCAGGCCGCCCCTTTGACCTCGAGTGCCACGATACGTTCCTGATCGCGCAGTTTCTCCAGCATCCGATCACCCTCGGCCTGGACCGCCCGCGCCACGTCGGCGTTCTTGCCGCGAGAACCGGCCGGGATCTCGATGATCTCGAACGGCATCTCCCGCGGCAATCGCTTGCGGTACTCATCGACGCCAGCCTCGACCCACGCGGGCATGCGCGAGCCGACCGCCAGCAGCCGAATTTTCACCCGCGAAGCTCTTGCCGATCCGCTTCCCGTTGCGAATCCGACGGCAAGTCAGCCCACAGGCGCTCGAGATCGTAGAGCTGGCGAGTTTCCGGCATCATCACATGCGCAATGACATCGCCCAGGTCCACCAGCACCCATTCTCCGCTCTGCTGCCCTTCGACACCCAGCGGCCGCAGGCCCGCTTCTTTGACCTTCTCCACCACGTTTTCCGCCAGCGCAGAAACATGCCGCGATGACGTACCGCTGGCGACCACCATGACATCGGTGACACTGGTCAACTCGGCGACATCCAGCTCGACGACGTCGCGCGCCTTGAGCTCTTCCAGCGCCTCGACCACCAATGATTTAAGCGTATCTGTCTGCATAGCTCCTCGTCATATAGCCCCTCGGATGGGGAATCGCGTCTCCCGGAATCCGGGAGACGCGCATTTTACTCGGATAACCCCCGAACGCCAGCCCCGGGCTCTCGATAGAGGCCGTGGACGGCAATGTAACGCTCGACGGCTTCAGGAATCAGGTAGCGCACGCTGAGTCCTTGTTGCAGACGCCGACGCACTGCGGTGGCCGCGATCGCCATGCGGCTGGGCAGACGCAGCCGCAGCAGGCTTCCGGCTGGCGCCGCCATCAGCGACGCGACCGAATCCACTTCCCGACCCTCGATCAGTGATGCCAATAGCGGTTCCAGCGGTGCCTCGTGATCCGGGCGATCGATCACCACGATATGGGCAAGCGTCAGCAGGCGCTCACGCTGGTGCCAGTCGGGCAGGCCCAGGAACGCGTCGTGCCCGACCGCCATGACCAGCCGCGCCTCGTCGCCCCACTCCTGGCGCAACGACGCCAAGGTGTCGACAGAGTAGGAGTGGCCCGGACGACGCACCTCGCGATCATCTGCTAGCAACCCCGGGGTGTCACCGATGCCGGCCTCCAGCATCGCCAGACGATGTTCGGCGGAGATGCCCGGCGCCTTGCGATGAGGCGGCACGTGCGCCGGAATCATGTGCACCGCGTCCAGAGCCAGCGCCTCGCCCAGCTCGACGGCACTGCGCAGATGCCCCAGGTGAACCGGGTCGAAAGTGCCACCCAGCATGGCAATACGCGCAAAGGAGGAGTCTCTCACGTCAACCCCGCACATGGCCGTCGCCGAAAACGACGTACTTCCGGGTCGTCAGCCCCTCCAGGCCAACCGGGCCACGAGCATGCAGCTTGTTGGTGGAGATGCCGATCTCGGCTCCCAGGCCGTACTCGAACCCATCGGCGAAACGCGTCGACGCATTGACGATCACCGAGCTTGAATCCACCTCGGCCAGAAATCGTCTGGCGAGGGTGAGATTCTCGGTCACGATCGCGTCCGTATGCTGGGATCCATAAGTGTTGATGTGTTCGATCGCCCGATCGAAATCGTCGACGATTCGAATCGCCAGGATCGGCGCCAGATATTCTGTCGACCAGTCCGCGTCCGATGCCTCGACGGCATCCTCGATCCACTCTCGGGTCCGCGGGCAGCAGCGCATCTCGACGCCCTTGTGCCGATAGATCGCGGCCAGCGACGGCAGCACCTGCGCCGCGATATCGACGTGCACCAGCAGCGTCTCCATCGTATTGCAGGGCGAATAGCGCTGAGTCTTGGCGTTGTCGGCGATCGCCACCGCCTTGGCGATATCCGCGGCGGCATCGATATAGACATGGCAGATACCATCGAGGTGCTTGATGACCGGCACCGTGGCATCAGCGGCGATACGGGCGATCAGCGACTTGCCGCCGCGCGGAATGATGACATCCACGAACTGCGGCATGGTGATCAACGCGCCCACCGCGGCGCGATCGGTCGTTGCTACCACCTGCACCGCACTCGCGGGCAAGCCAGCATCCTCGAGCCCCATGCGAATGCATTCGGCGATCGCGGCATTGCTGGCTGTCGCCTCGGAACCACCCCGAAGGATGCAGGCATTGCCGGATTTCAGGCACAGACTCGCCGCCTCGACGGTCACGTTGGGACGGGATTCGTAAATGATACCGATCACCCCCAGCGGCACCCGCATCTGGCCGACCTGGATACCGCTGGGTCGGTAGCTCAGCCCGTCGATCTGGCCGACGGGATCGGGCAGCGCCGCGACCTGACGAACCCCGGCAATCATGGCGTCGACTCGCTCGTTGGTCAGCGCCAGACGATCCAGCAGCGCCTCGCTCAGCCCGTGGTCTCGCCCGCGCTGCAAGTCTTCCCGGTTGGCCGCTGCCAGGTTCGGGCGGGCCGCGTCCAAGCGCGCCACGATCGCCTCGAGCGCAGCGTTCTTGCGCCCACTGTCGACCCGGCGCAGTGCAGCACTGGCGTCACGCGCACGCTGCCCCAGCGCCTGCATGTAGTGGGTGATATCCTCGACCCGAGAGGTCGCCGTCTGCTGCATGGTGTACTATCCCCTCTCGATGATGATCCGCAACGGGTGGCGTCCGACGTCGGGCTGCCGAACGTCTCGATAGCGAGAAAGCTCGATGCCAAGGGCACGATAACGCGCTGTCCTTTATCGTTAATCGCGCTATACGCTCAGTCCCGGCCCATGCGATAGTGAAACACGAATCGCACACGCCATCCGCAATCGGTCCAATATAAGCCACCATGCAAAGCAAGTACAAAAGCCCCGGCTCCAAAACGCTTCTGGCGCTTATCTTGCTGTTCGCCCTGGTGGCGGGCGGGCTAGCCGAGGACGCCGTGAGAGTAGCGGCTTGGGTCAGTGGCGCCCTCTTTGCCTTGCTGCTGGCTCGCCCCACGCGTCTCGCGCAGTGGTTTCCCGTCGTGATCACGCTTCTGTGCGTTGCCATGCTCGCGATCGACCATGCCAACACCCATCTCTGGATCTGGGCGTTGCCGCTATGCCTGCTGGGCCTGGCGGGCCGCGGCGGCGCGATAGTCAACGTGGCGGTCTATGCAACATGCGTCATCTACATGGCCTGGACGCTGCCCTTGCCGACCACCATCGTTGCCAGTCTTTCACTGGCGGTGGTCTGGCTACTGTGCCTGGAGCGACAACGGCTGTCGGCCACGACACCGGCATCGGCGAAGTCCGATTGGCTGCTCCCGCCGGCGCAACTGGATGCCGACATTCAGCGTGAGCTCAAGCGCTCGGAGCGAGAACGGCTGCATGGAGAGGTGGTGGTTTTCGGCTGCGCCCACTCGACCACGGCCGATATGGATCAGCTCTGTCGCTATCTGCAAGAGCAGTTGGCGCTCTACGAACGGGCCTACCGACTCAATGACTATGGCGTTGCCGTGATTCTCGTGGCGCCCAATGCCGAGGTCGCCCAGCAACGCCGCCAACAGCTGGGATACGCTATCGCTCCTCATCGCGAGGTCTCGTCGACGCCACTGACGGAAATCGGCGATCGTTTCACCCGTTACCACGGCAAATCGTCCACGCGCATGGCGGAGATGCACTCTTGGCACTGAGTCGTTACAAGCTGATCGCACAACTACTCACGCTGGCATTGCTGGTGGGTCTCGCACTGTGGGAACACCTGATGCGCCACTACGACTTGATACTCCCGCCGACCCTGCTGGCGATCGCACTGCTGATTTCCCTGCCGCTGCAGTGGCTGGGGCGCCTTCGCCCATCGGTGGCTGACCATCTGCTGCTGGCCGGCGGGCTGGTCCTTTGTGCCGTCGAGGCACCGAGTAGCGCGAACCCGATGCTATGGCTGGGGCTATCGATCACGCTCAGCTTTCTGTTGCTCACGTTCTTCCCGGCCCTTCTACTGGCGTTCTGCCTGGTCCCGATACTGCTGGTGCTGATCGGCGACGGCCACTTGGCGGCGCTCAACCTGGTGTTTGGCTGGTGGCTGATGCTGGTTGCGGCTGCCCTGACCGTCCTGCTGGATCAATCGTCCCATGCGAAGCGCTTCACGCTGACGCCCTGGCGTCGCGACAAGCGCCTGTCCGCCACCTGTACTCGCGAGAACTTGAAAATAGAGATCGCCAGGGCATCCGCGCTCGACCAGCCATTGAGCGTACTGGTCGTCTATATCCCTCAACTGGATCAGGCAGGAGATCAATTCGGCGGTCACCTGCGCGAAGTGCTTCTGTCCAGTTTCAGCAGCGTGGTGTCCGACAATAGCCGTCAAAGCGACCTCCTCGGCGAGAATCATGCCAACGTTTTTTGGCTGATACTGCCGAACACGGCTGAACCCGGCGCCGTCGCTGCTGCCAAAAGACTCTCGGATGCGGTCACCGCGGTCGCCCATCCTGAAATCGGCGCACTGGAAAGCTACAGTCGAGTCTGTACGCTGCAGAGCCAGGAAAGCGCAGAGCGCTTCGCTCGGCGCCTTGAAGCCGCTGCCACCAAACTGCTGGAACCTCACGCTTGAATTTCACGCACTGGCTTTACTCTCTCGCCCCGCCCCCGGAGCTCCTCCTGGTCATCATCTTCGCGGTGGCCCTGATCGAATCCCTCGCCGTCATCGGGGTCGTGGTGCCCGGCGTGGTATTGCTCGGCGCTGCAGCGTCGATCGCCGGACACGGCGACATCTCCCTCTGGCTGGTGCTGCCAGCCGGTATTCTTGGCGCGTTCGCCGGTGACAACCTCAGCTTCTGGCTGGGCCGTACGCAGCGCAGCCGGATTCCGCGATGGTGGCCGCTGAAGCAGCACCCCGACTGGTTGAGCCGGGGTCATGAGTTCTTTCAGCGATACGGTATTCTATCCGTCGTGATCGGTCGTTTCGTCGGCCCGGTACGCCCGTTCATCCCCATGATCGCGGGCATGCTGTCGATGCCGACGAAACGCTTCGTTGTCGTCAATCTGGTTTCCGCTCTGGCCTGGGCTCCGGTCTATCTTCTGCCGGGTTATCTGCTGGGACGATCCTGGGAAGAGTTGATGCAGCTGCCGGCAGGGGCCGAACACTGGCTGCTGACGCTCTCCCTGTCGCTACTGGCGCTGGGGCTGCTGTTCTCATGGATTCGTTATCAGCTGAGCAGCGACGGGCGTGTGCATCGCTGGCTGGAAGCGCGCATGACTCGAAGCCCTGCGCTGGCCAAGGGCTGGAACACGCTTTGCTCACCGCCGCCGGCAAGTGAATTCCCGCTGGCGTCGGTGTCACTGCTGCTGACCAGCCTGATCGCCTTGACCGGCTGGACGATATGGGTGCTGATGCACGATGGGCCATTACCCATGGATTCGCAGATCCACTCGCTCGCTCGTCTGCTGCAGCGAAGCTGGCTGGTCGGGACCAGCGAGACGCTCGCCGAGATCGGCGATGCGCTGGGCATCAGCGTACTCATGGCCCCATGGCTGCTCTGGCTGTTGTACGCGAAACGCTTCGCAGCGCTGCTGCACATCGCCGGCGCCCTGGTTCTCATTGCCGTCAGCAACACGATATTCAAGGATCTGGCAGGTCGGGCACGGCCGGACACCCCGGACTACCTGACCGGCTCGATGTCCTACCCCAGCGCCCATACGTCGACGATCGTGGTCGTCGTCGGGCTGACGGCAGCGTTTGCCGCCCAGGTGATGCCGCAGCGCTATCGCGGATATGCGTACTGGCTAGGGATCCTCGTCTGCGCGCCCATGGCCATATCCCGGTTGGTGATCGGCGTTCACTGGGCCAGTGATCTGATCGGCGGTGCCCTGCTCGGGCTTACTGTCTGCGCCCTGACGCGCATCAGCTATCAACATTTCCAGCGCCCCGACCGCGACATGCCGCCGTGGATCTGGCTAGGCGTCGCCTCGCTGGCGCTGGAGACGACACGCGTGCTGTTTTTCCCTCCCATCTGAACTCCCGAGCGCTCCGCCGGGGGAGAGGGCCATCGCCGAGGGTCATCGCCTAAGCCCCCCAGCGGGGCATCAACGTCTGGGCAATGCCTAACTGATTGAGGATTCTGGCCACGATGAAATCGATCATCGCCTCGACGCTGTCTGGACGATGGTAGAAACCTGGTGCTGCCGGCAGCATGACAGCGCCCATATGGGTCAGCTTGAGCATGTTATCGAGATGAACCGCCGAGAGCGGCGTCTCCCGAGGCACCAGAATCAGCGGCCGACGCTCCTTGAGCGCGACATCCGCGGCACGCTCGATGAGGTTGTTGCTTGCCCCGCAGGCGACCGCCGAGAGCGTGCCGGTCGAGCACGGACAGATCACCAGCGCCTGCCAGTTACCGGATCCGGAGGCCACCGGCGCCATCCAGTCTTCCCGGCCGAAACAGCGAATCTGCTCCTCGCCGGCGCCGAACCGCGCCGTCAGATCCCTTGCCAGTCGATCCGGCTGTGCCGGCAGATCGATATCGGTCTCGACCGCGATCACGCGATGCGCCGCCTTGGAGACCAATACGTAGACCTCGTGCCCGGCGCCGATCAGGCATTCGATCAGGCGCAGCCCATACTGCACGCCGGAGGCCCCGGTCAACGCCACGGCGATCGGCGGCGCATAGTTTGGAGCGTTGTTCTGGACATGGCTCTGGACATGGCTCTGGGCATGGCTCGGGCGGGCGGGAAACTCATTGTCAGCGGCCATGAAAACCCTCCAGCGCTTGCAGCAACTTGTCGTGAATACCGCCAAACCCGCCGTTGGACATGACCACGATCCGATCTCCGGAAACGGCCGTCTCGACGACCTGCCCGATCAGCGTGTCGAGATCGTTCGCTACCCGGCTGGTCGCACGGCGGGCGACAACTTCGTCCAGCGACCAGTCGAGCCCGGGAGGCTGATACCACCAGACCCGATCGGCCACCGAGACGCTATCGGCCAGGCGTGTCTTCATGGTGCCCTGGCGCATGGTATTGGAACGGGGCTCGATGACTGCCAACAGCCGGCCGCCGTGGCGGTCCTGGCGTAACCCCTCGAGCGTCATCGCAATGGCCGTGGGATGGTGCGCGAAGTCGTCGAGCACCTGGATCCCGGCCACCTCGCCGCGAACTTCCTGGCGTCGCTTGGGAGCAGCGAACGTCGCGAGTGCGTGGCAGCCGTCCGCCACCGACACGCCAAGCTGATGGGCCGCTGCCAGCGCGGCAACGCCGTTGGCGGCATTGTGCCGACCGCTCATTCCCCACTGAATCCGGTGACGCTCGCCGCCGTAAGTCACCGTGAAGGCACGGCTGTCATCCGGCTCGAGGGTAAAGCGCCAATCGCTGCCGTCACGTTCACCGAAGCGTTGTACCGGCGTCCAGCAACCCTGGGCCAGAACCCGCTCCAGCGCCGGCTCGCTGTCGGCGACCACCAGGCCGCCATTGCCCGGCACCGTACGCACGAAGTGATGAAACTGGCGCTCGATGGCCGCCAGGTCGGCAAAGATATCGGCGTGGTCGAACTCCAGATTGTTGAGAATGGCGACATCCGGGTGGTAATGAACGAACTTCGACCGCTTGTCGAAGAACGCGGTGTCGTACTCGTCCGCCTCCACGACGAACGGCGCACCGGATCCGCCGAGACGAGAAGAGCATCCGAAATTGCGCAGCACGCCACCGATCAGGAAGCCGGGCTCCAGCCCCGCGACCTCCAGTATCCAGGCCAGCATGCTCGCGGTGGTGGTCTTGCCATGCGTCCCCGCGACTGCCACGACACGACGTGTCGACAGCACATGTTCCGCCAGCCATTGCGGCCCGGAAGTATAGGCAAGCCTGGCGTTCAGCATCGCCTCGATTTCCGGATTGCCGCGCGAAAGCGCATTGCCGACGATGACCAGATCGGGAGCCGGCTCGAGATTCTCGGGGCGATAACCCTCCATCAGCTCGATGCCGATCTCTTCGAGCTGGTGGCTCATCGGGGGATAGACATTGGCGTCCGAGCCGGTCACGCGATAGCCCAGCATCTTTGCCAGGCGCGCCAGACTCCCCATGAAAGTCCCGCATACCCCCACTACATGAACGTGCATTCCACTCTCCCTCGCATGAGCCGGCGAGCCTAGCATGGGCTCGCAAACCGGGCCACCGGCTCGCCCGATACCGCATCCGATACGCTCCCGCGGCGTCGAAACCGCCCACGAGCCCCCTGCGAAACGCAGACTAGCGGCCGCAGCGATCATGGCGTCACGGCAGACATCAGCCGATGACTCATCCGACAGTTGCAGAAAATTGACCGAGGTCAAGACACGCATCTCGTGTTAACAGGCATTCGCCTTTCGGCTATGCTGGGCCCGCATTCGCGACCTGCGGCATCCTTGCCAGGTGGCACCACGTCGTTGCCATGGCCCCGGTTTCATCATCGGTGGTGATTCACCGACAGGCTATCGCCACCGCGATATCGTCCAGGAAGTCAGCGTCAGTCGACGGCCCGGGCACGCCAGTTCGATGACGTGAGCCAGCATAACCGAACATCAGGAGATGAGAGCCGATATGGCCAAGCATAATGCCTTCTACGCCCAGTCCGGTGGCGTTACCGCCGTCATCAACGCCAGCGCCTGTGGCGTGATCGAGGCCTGCCGCCGTCACCCGGACCGCATCGGTCATCTCTATGCCGGGCACAACGGCATCATCGGCGCGCTCATGGAAGATCTGATCGATACCAACCAGGAGAGTGACGACGCCGTCTCGGCGCTGCGCTATACGCCCGGTGGCGCCTTCGGTTCCTGTCGCTACAAGCTCAAGTCGATCGAGACCCACCGCGCCGAATACGAACGCCTGATCGAGGTATTCAAGGCCCACGACATCCGCTATTTCTTCTACAACGGCGGCGGCGACAGCGCCGATACCTGCCTCAAGGTCTCCCAGCTGTCGGAGACGATGGGCTACCCGCTGACCGCGATTCACGTACCCAAGACCGTCGACAACGATCTGCCCATCACCGATAACTCGCCGGGTTTCGGCAGCGTCGCCAAGTACGTTGCCACCTCGACGCGAGAAGCGGCGCTGGACATCGAATCGATGTGCTCGACCTCCACCAAGGTATTCATTCTCGAGGTGATGGGACGTCATGCGGGCTGGATCGCCGCCGCAGGTGCACTCTCCGGTGAATCTCCGGAACAGGCCCCGCACCTGATCATCTTTCCGGAAATCGCCTTCGACCGGGAGAAGGTCATGGCGCGCATCGACGACGCCGTCAAACGTCACGGCTTCTGCGTGCTCGTGGTATCCGAAGGCGCCCAGTACGCGGACGGCACCTTCCTGACCGATTCGGGCAGTACCGACGCCTTCGGTCACAAGCAGTTGGGCGGCGTCGCCCCGATGTTGGCATCGATTGTAAAGGAAGACCTGGGCTACAAATACCACTGGGCCGTCGCCGACTATCTACAGCGTGCCGCGCGCCATATTGCTTCCAAGACGGATGTCGACCAGGCCTACGCCGTGGGTGAAGCCGCCGTCGAGCTCGCTCTGGCCGGGCAAAATTCGATGATGCCTGCGATCAAGCGTATCTCGGACGCACCCTACGAATGGAAGATCGAACCGGCTCCGCTGTCGGAAATCGCCAACCACGAAAAATTCATGCCGCGGGACTACATCAGCGAAGATGGTCTCTATATCAGCGAAGCAGGTCGCCGATACCTCGCACCACTGATTCTGGGTGAGGATTTCCCCCCATTCGAAAACGGCCTGCCCAAGGTCGCCAAATTGAACAAAGCCAGGGTCGAGCGCAAGCTGCAGCCGTTCGAGCTCTAACCCACAGACTCCGGCGTCATCGCGGCGTTCGCGCGACGCCTGTCAACCGAGCCACACTCCGCTCCCACCGTCGGCACCACCATTGCGGGTGCCGACGCCAGAAGCGGTCGCTCGCCTACCTTCTTCAGAACGTTCGTCCGCATTTCAAGGAAGACTGACGGCCCAGCGACAGAATCCCTGTCGCGATTCAGCAACACCCTCCCTCCAAAATGAAAACAGTGTTCAACAACTCCGAGATCCGCTACTCGGCGAAAGTTCCGGGGCTATACTTGGCTTATCCTGAAAATCGCCCACAAGCGGCTATCGCGGGAAGCACATCTCGAGGATTCAGGTAAATCGTCAGATTCAGCGCCTCGTCGCTCTTGCGGCGGCGAGTAAAGAGAAGGAGCAGGGCCATGAAGAAACCGATCATTGTTGGCGGTATCATCGCTGCACTGGGTATCGCCGGTGGCGTCGCGGTTGGCGCCTATCAATCATCCGAGAGCGGACCGCGTTATGCGGATATCGTCAGCGTCGACCCGATCGTGCAGACCTCCAACTCTCCTCGCGAAGTCTGCAAGGATGTCACGGTGACGCATCAGCGCCCGGTGAAGGACGATCATCGCATCGCCGGCACCGCCATCGGCGCCATCGTCGGCGGCGTCGTCGGCAATCAATTCGGTGGCGGCAGCGGCAAGAAGATCATGACGGCAGCCGGCGCCGTGGGCGGCGGCGTCGCGGGCAACCAGGTTCAGCAGCAGATGCAACAGGGCGACACCTATCAGACGACCGAGAAGCGCTGCAGCACCGTCAACGACAGCAAGGAAGAGACCGTCGGTTATGACGTCCGCTATCGTTACGATGGCGAGGTCCATGAAGCCAAGCTGGATGACAAACCGGAGGGTGACCGCGTGCTGATGCGCGACGGAGCACCGCAATGGCAGGACGACTCTCAATCCTGAACAACTCGGTCTTGAACAACTCGGTTGAAGACCGCCGCCATTCGCGGATTGACGCCTTCCAACGGTTCGAGCGTCAAATAGGGCTGAGTCAGAAAGACGAGAATCAAATAGCCCCGAGTCATCGACTCGGGGCTTCGTCTTTGACAGCAATGCCAGATCCCTTCCGAATGTTAATCTGGCGACTCTTTCTTCGACCATCGCACGCAGGCATCGGGAAGCGCGAGCCCTATCTGCCGAGAACCTTCATCAAAAATGCGTCGGCTTCCTCGGCCGACCTTGAGGACCGATCGGTTTGCTTAGCGCGATCTCGATCGCCCGCTCTCGCTCGATGCCGCTATCGACCAGCTTCCTGATTCTCGTTTTCAGCGTGCTCACAGGCATGCCAACGGCTTTGGCACGATGGGACAAGCTCCCCATCGCACACTCGGTCTTCTTCTGACCTTGAACGAGCTGAAAATCCCGCGCAGTCAATTTCATTGTCGTCCCGAGGTGCAACTGCCGTTATTAACAAAACCATCTAATAAAGGCATTATTGATTCAACTGAACTTTAAATAGTTTGTAAATGAACTTTAGTTCAGTTTGCACGCCTCGAGGTTAACTTTACTTAACTCAGGGCAAGAAAGACTGACATTGAGGCCATGGTTCGGGTTCTGCCGGAAGCACTGGCGATCGGTGGAGGAGCACGTTCACACTATTTCGGTCCCAGCACAGACCTTGAAGGGTGTGAACATGTTCAGAGAGCAACGAGTAGAGAGCGGTCGCGGCCGGCGGCAATGCGGGCAAGTCGAAAAACCGTGACTGGCCAACAAAAAAACGCCCGGCATACTTCACCATCTGGTGCTGAAGTCTGCCGGGCCAAAGATCGCGAGACCGCGACCATGAACCTCTGGGGCTCAAAAGAGCGCGCATGAAGAACGCACCCTCGACCGATTCGTTACGGTTCAAAGCGGGCGCTTCGCACCAAAAAAATCAATATCTAGTAGCAAACCGCCTTATCAACCTACTATAGCTACTAGATTATCAGCATGTCGCAATAAAGAGAAAGCGGAAATTTCATCTACTTTAGTATTTCCGGATAAATACCGACCACCGCCCTGCCGGTGCTCATGGGCCCTTACTCCAGCTGTCCAATGACGCCATGACCTCGTCATGGTCATTGACGCCCCCCACATACGGCACAGGCCGGATCTCTTGGCAACGCGAAACGCCGCCACTCGCCGCGTAATGCGTCGAACGTCGATAGACCTCGAGGAGGCTGGCCCGCGCCAGTGATCAGCTTCAAGGCTTCCAGCGCCTGAAAACTACCGATAACGCCAACCAGTGGCGACACGACACCGCTCTCTGCACAGGTCAGCGCTTCATCGTCGCCCTGCTCCCCGTAAAGGCAGGCGTAACAGGGCGACGATGGCTGACGCGAATCAAAGACTGCCAACTGGCCGGAAAAACGAATGGCAGCGCCGCTCACCAGCGGGGTCCGAGTTTCGACGCAGACCCGATTGATCGCGAAGCGGCTGGAGAAACAATCGGTACAATCGAGCACCACATCGGCCGAATCGACTTCCTCTTTCAGGGCACCGTCGGCGAGCCGAGCATTCAGCGCCCGGACCTGGCACGTGGCGTTGAGCCTTCGTGCCGCATCGGCCGCCGACTGCGCCTTGGAATGCCCCAGCGCCGATTCGGTGTGCGCAATCTGGCGCTGCAGATTGGATAATTCGACGACATCATCATCGGCGATGCTAAGACACCCCACACCGGCCGACGCCAGATAGAGCGCAGCGGGAGAACCAAGACCACCGGCACCGATGACCAGCGCGCGGGAAGCGAGCAGCAGCTCCTGCCCCCGGACATCGATCTCTTCCAGCATGATATGGCGGCTGTAGCGTAGTAATGCCTCATCGTTCATAGCTTTGACTTCATCGCCTTTCGTTCATGGCCGTCTTCGTGAGTGCCATCATGGGCTTGCCGGCGAACGCGCTCCAAATCCAAGAATGACGGCGTCGCGATCCGACGTGCTACCCGTCGCCTGCCAGGTCGAGATCGGGAATCGGCAGGGCCAACTCCTCCTTGACCTCTTCCATCACGACGTAGCTTTTGGACTCCTTGACGCCGGGCAGGGTCAATACGACGTCACCCAGCAGTTGGCGATAAGCCGACATCTCCGGAATCCTGCACTTGAGGATATAGTCGAACTGCCCGGAAACCAGATGACACTCCTGAATCTGCGGCAGTTTGGCGACCGCCTGTCGGAACTCATCGAAGACCGCCGGGGACTGGGTGTTCAAACTGATTTCGACGAACACCAGCAGATTGGCGCGCAGCGCCTGTGGATCGAGTATCGCCTTGTAGCCGCGAATGATACCCGAACGTTCGAGGCGTTTGACGCGCTCGAGACAGGGTGTCGTCGACAATCCCACCTGGGACGCCAGGTCGACGTAGGAAATTCGCGCGTTTTCCTGCAGGCAGCGCAGGATATTGAGGTCGATTCGATCGAGAGATCGAGATTTGGCTTTCATTGCTGTAATTGTTCCAAGCCGGTGGATGGAAAGGTTCCATGAATGAGAAGCCGAAGGCGAATGGCTCGCTTGGGTAATCAGCAAGTGACACCATGCAAGCGACACGACGTATGGATTACCGCCCCGGCTCACCGCTTTTCGCGGGGCAATACTCTTATCACAGAGCGGTTACGAATCACCAGCCAGCCCGGCAACCCTCGTTCAACGCTTCGATTGTAGAGGTACGGCCAGGCGCCGCCTGTTCGGTCGACCGAATTGGCCTACGCCATTGATCGACAGGCTCAGCTCCACTGCCCGCCGCTGACCCGTTGGTGACCTGCCAGGTCGTATCGGGACCCGACATTGTGGAAGCCGCGATGCGACAGCGCTTCGCGCACCTGCTGCGCTTGCGCGTAGCCATGCTCCATCCAGAGCCAGCCCCCCGGTGTCAGGTAGCTCGGCGCTTGCCCCGTCAGCCATTCGAGATCGGACATGCCAGAGGCACCGGCGACCAACGCCGAACGCGGCTCGAAGCGAACGTCGTCAAGCAGCAGATGCGGATCGTCATCGGCAATATAGGGAGGATTGGAAACGATCAAATCGAAACGGCGACCGGACAATGCCGAGAACCAGTCGCTTTTCAGAAAGCGAGCGTTAGCGATCGCCAGTCGTTCGGCGTTGGATTGCGCCAGGGCCACGGCGTCGGCGGAAACATCGACACCGGTGACCCGCCAGCCCGGGCGTTCGCTGGCGAAGGCGAGCGCGATCGCGCCGGTGCCGGTGCCCAGATCGAGCAGTTCGCCCTTGGGCATCGGCGCAGACTCGAGTGCCACCTCGACGAGACGCTCGGTATCCGGACGCGGGATCAGCGTCGCCGGCGACGTCTCGAGGGAGAGCCCCCAGAACTCCCGCGCGCCGACCAGGTAGGCCACCGGCAGCCCCTGGGTCCGACGGGCGATCAGCGTCTGAAAGCGCTCTTGTTGCGCCGGCATCAATTCGCGGTCGCCCCACGTATAGAGCCAGGTTCGATTCGTCTCGCAGACGTGTGCCAGCAACACCTCCGCATCCAGTCGCGCCGTCGGCGAGGCGATGAGTCGTGCTGCCGCGTCGCGAATAGCGTCGTCGATGGTCATCACTCGCCCTGCAGCGCTGCCAGCTGGTCGGCCTGATACTCATTGACCAGAGGTCCGATGACCTCGTCGAGATCGCCGGCCACGACCTCGCCCAGCTTGTAGATCGTCAGGTTGATGCGGTGATCGGTGAGCCGCCCCTGGGGAAAGTTGTAGGTGCGGATCCGTTCGCTGCGATCGCCCGATCCCACCAGAGAGCGGCGGGTATCGGCCTGGTGCTGGCGCTGGGAGTCCACGGCCGCCTGCTTCAGCCGCGCGGCCAGCAGCGACATCGCCTTGGCACGGTTCTTGTGCTGGCTGCGCTCTTCCTGACATTCGACGACCAGCCCGGTCGGCAGGTGGGTGATGCGAATCGCGGAATCGGTCGTGTTGACGTGCTGGCCGCCGGCCCCGCTGGAGCGGAACGTGTCGACACGGAGATCATTGCTGCTGACGTCGATGTCGCCGACCTCACCTGCTTCGGGCATCACCGCGACGGTGCAGGCCGAAGTATGAATCCGGCCCTGGGATTCCGTCGCCGGAACACGCTGCACGCGATGTGCGCCGGATTCGAATTTCAGCGACGCGTAGACGTTGTCGCCCTTGACCCTGGCGATGATCTCCTTGTAGCCGCCCTGCTCGCCGTGACTGGCGCTGACCACCTCGACCTTCCAGCCACGCCGCTCGGCATAGCGGGAATACATCCGAAACAGATCGCCGGCGAACAGCGCCGCCTCGTCGCCACCCGTACCGGCCCGGACTTCCAGAAAGACGTTGCTGTCGTCATCCGGGTCCTTGGGGACCAGCAAGCGTTTGACCTCCTCTTCCAGCTCCTCGAGCCGGGATCTGGACGAGCGCCACTCCTCTTCGGCCAGCTCGCGCATTTCGGGATCGCTATCTTGCCGCATCTGATCGGCCGCTTCGATATCGCTCTCGGTACGGCGATAGACAAGCCAGGACTCGACCAGCGGTTCGAGCTCGGCGTATTCGCGAGAGTAATCGCGAAAGCGAGGCTGATCGGAAATCACTTCGGGTTCGGATAACAGCGCCGACAGCTCTTCGAAGCGCTCCTGGAAGGCGTCGAGTCGTTCGCGCAGAGACGCTTTCATGCCCAGTCCTGTATTTTCATGCCGAGTCCTGTGTCGTGGCGGGCCCCTCGATGAGCAGGCTATCGGCCGCCTGAATGATGTCGTGACGCGACTGGCCCGACGCTTCGCGCAGGCGCAGCGTCGGGCCATGCATCAACTTGTTGGCCAACTGGTGCGAGAGACGCTTGATCACCGTCTCCGGATCCTCGCCGCGCGCCAACTGCGCCAGTGCCTCGGCTTCGGAATCGCGACGCAGCGTTTCACCGTGCTGACGATAGCGGCGGATCAGATCCCCAGCACCGCGAACCCGGCGTTCATGCAGCCAGTGATCGACGCCGCTGTCGATCAAGGCTTCGGCCTGGCTGGCAGCGACCTCGCGATGCCGCCGGTTTTCGGCGATCACCTGCTGCAGGTCGTCGACGCTATAGAGGAAGACATCGTCGAGATCGCCCACTTCCGGTTCGATATCCCGGGGGACGGCAATATCGACCATGAAGATGGGCCGGTGGCGGCGCACCTTGAGCGCCCGCTCGACCATGCCCTTGCCGAGGATCGGCAATTCGCTGGCGGTCGATGCGATGACGATATCCGCCTGCTCCAGAGCCTGCGGAATGGCGTTGAGCTCGATCGCCCGCCCGCCGCAGGCTTCCGCCAGCACCTGAGCCCGTTCCAGCGTGCGATTGGCCACGGTCAGCCCCATGATGCCGGCTTCCCTCAGGTGGCGTGCGACCAGTTCGACCGTCTCGCCGGCGCCGATCAGCAATGCTCGGGCGCGGCTGAAATCGTCGAAGATGCGACTGGCAAGGCTCACGGCGGCGTAGGCCACCGAAACCGGATTCTCGCCGATCGAGGTTTCGCTGCGAACCTGCTTGGCGACGGAGAACGTCTGCTGAAAAAGACGTTCCAGCTCGCTCCCCAGCCCCGCATGCTGACGCGAGATCTGGTAGGCATCCTTGAGCTGACCGAGAATCTGCGGCTCGCCCAGGACCATGGAGTCCAGACCGGCCGCCACGCGCATCAGATGTCTTGCAGCCTCGCCCTCGTAGTAGTGATAGGCACAGCTCAACAGCTCCTGCGCGGGCATGCCGTGAAACGCCCCCAGCCACTCGAGCAGTTGACGCTCGCCGTTGGCCACGGTGATGCAGTAGAGCTCGGTCCGGTTGCAGGTCGACAGCACTGCCGCCTCACGCACGTCGGGCAGGGCCCGCAGCTGTGTCAGCGCGGACTCGAGCTGTGCCGGCGAGAAGGCGACACGCTCGCGCATGTCGACCGCAGCCGTTCTATGATTGATACCCAGAGCTAGCAGCGTCATGAAATCACGGTCATTTATCTTGCGTGGACCCGGCTTTGCGCCTGCGAACGTCATCGCTGGCGCGGCAAGCCGGGATGAAGCGCGGCAGATGTCAGGTCGCCGACCGCCCCATTCACCGTTCGCGATCGGCCGCAGCCGGAAGTCGACACACCCGGTCGATAACGGCCCACCCTATTGTGGTCCGCCCAGCCAGGCGGCGCCATTTTAGCACAGCCAAAAGACGCTTAGCAGGCAATGAATCGCGTCGGCTGGCATGCTTGGGCGATTGACCCCCGGCGGCCAGCCGTTATGCTGGAGCCATTGATCGATCTCGAGGACGGCATGCCCAAAAGTCTGTTCTACGCCGCCAGTTGCGCGGTCCTGCTGGCTGGCTGTCAAAGCATGTCGGCCGATAGCCCATCGATGCCCGCCGATGACCCCATGACGACGGCGCCACCCATCACCCGTGGTTTCGACGCAAGCGGCCTTTCTCAGGTGATGCTATCCGAGATGGCGGGGCAGCGGGGCGACTTTCGTCGCGCCGCCGAGGGCTATCTGGCCGCTGCCGATCGCTACCGCTCCGCCGAACTCGCCGAGCGAGCGACGCTGGCCGCGCGCTACACCGACGACACCGGACTGCTCTCCTCCGCGGCGGCTCGGTGGCAGCAGCTGGCCCCGCGGGACTCGGCACCGCAGAAGCTGCTCTCGGGGATCGCGGTGGACCGCGGCGACTGGCCTGCGGCATTACGCCACAGGCTGGAGCTCGCTCGTTCGGATGAGGACGCTCAACTTCTCGAGCTCGCCGATCTGATGGTGGAAGCCCGGGCCGACCCCGTCCCGCTGATCGCCCAGCTACGCGATTTCACGGCATCCCACCCCGATCACGCCGACGCGCAGATGGCCACCGCACGGCTCGAGGCAGCCAATGGTCAGCTGGACGACGCTCGCCAGCGCCTGGCGACCCTGACGCGGCATCATGCCGACCTGCCGGCGCTCTGGCTCACCCGCTCGCAGATCGCCCTCGAGGCCGGCGACTACGGTCAGGCGGCAGCAGCGGCGCGACGCGGGAGCGAGCTCGCGCCCGACGATAGCCGGTTCCTGCTGGCGCTGGCCCAGGCCGAGATCGCCAATGGCGATATTGCGTCTGCCGAGCCGCGAATCGATCAACTACTGGCGCGTTACAACGATACGCCGTCGCTACGTATCGGCTTCGCTCAGCTCTATCTCGACGCCGGCGCGCTGGAGCCCGCTCGCCGCCTGTTGCTGCCGCTGCTGGATCGCGACGACACGCCGCCGGCGACCTATCTGGTGCTGGGCAGCATCGCCGAGACTCAGGGCGAGATCGACAACGCCCTGCTCTACTATCGCCAGGTGCCAGCCGGCCCCGGCTTTCTCGATTCCCGGGCACTGGCGACCCGTATGCTGATCGCCAGTGGTCGCGCCAGGGACGCCCAGGAATTCCTGCAGGTCGAAATTCTGCGCCACCCCGATCAGCGCACTCCCTTGACACAGATCGGCCTGCAGGCACTCGACGACGCCGGCCAGATTCCTGCGGCGGACGCCCTGCTCGCCGACGCTCTCGAACAGTCGCCGAATGACACGGACCTGCTCTATACCCGCGCCATGCGAGAGTTCGACCAAGGCAACGTCGAGACGATGATGACGCAGATGCGCGACGTGATCGCCAGAGATCCCGACAATGCCGCGGCTCTCAACGCATTGGGCTACACCCTGGCGACGACCACCGATCACTACGATGAGGCGCTGGATCTCATCGAGCGAGCGCACGCGCTCGAGCCGCAGAGCCCGGCCATTCTCGACAGCCTGGGCTGGGTTCATTTCAAGCGCGGAGAGCCCCGGAAGGCGCTGGGTTACCTGCGCCGGGCCTATGCCGGACAGCCGGATCAGGAAGTCGCCGCGCATCTGGCCGAAGCGCTGGTCGTTCTCGACCAGGCAGCCGAAGCCAGAACGCTGGTGCAATCGGCAATCGCCACCAGCGACAACCACCCCGATATCGACGATCTGCTGATTCGCTATCCGCAGCTTTCGCCCCAGGCAGAACCCTAGCCAGATAGCCGGGCCCTAAGCTCGGCAGTCGTGCCGGAATTCAGCCGCCTGTACCGGGGCAAGGCCCCGGGAAGCAACCCGGCGCCCGGCCTCCCACTCTACTCATTCGTACTCGACAGGAAACATCGATGGCACACTCCCTCCCGGTCAGCGAACGGCGACAACGCGCCCCAATGGCATGCAAGCAGTGGTGGCAGCCGCTAGGGGCGTTGATTCTGGTGGCCTGGCTTGCCGGTTGCGCCGGGCAGGCGCCGGCACCGGACGTGCCGCGCCAACCCGATGACTGGCAGCGACAGCAGGATGAACTGACCGCCCTCGACACCTGGTCCTTGGCCGGCAAGGTCGGCCTGCGAACCGCGGATGACAGCCGCAGCGCGAATCTGGACTGGTCCCAGGCGCCCAATCACTACCGCATGCTGATCAGCGGCCCGTTCGGTGCCGGTCGCAGCGTTCTCGAGGGCCGCCAAGGTGCCGTCACGCTCACCACTGGCGACGGCCGCTTCGAGGCTGCATCACCGGAAGCGTTGATGCAGCAGCAGCTGGGCTGGTCGCTGCCCATCTCCGCACTGGACTCCTGGGTTCGCGGACTTCCGGCGCCGGGCCGCGCTCATCAGCAGACCGACGACGAACTCGGCTTTCCGAAAACCCTCAGCCAGGACGGCTGGACCATCCGCTACCGGGACTGGACCTACGCCGGCTCGCTGTGGCTGCCGAGTCGCCTGATCATGACCTACGACGACATTCGCGCCACGCTGGTGGTCAATCAATGGCAACCGGGGGTGGGCTCTGACGATGCGTCCGAGGAGACGCCGGGCGCGACGCAATGAGAGCTTTGACACTGCCCGCGCCTGCCAAATTGAATCGTCTGCTGCGGATCACCGGCCGTCGGCCGGATGGCTATCACTCGCTGCAGACGCTGTTCCAGATTCTCGATAGCGGCGACACGCTGAGATTTCTTCCACGGCTCGACAGCGACGACATCACGTTATCCCCGGCGCTGGCCAACGTTGCAGAAGCCGACAATCTCGTCGTCCGTGCCGCCCGCCTTCTCCAGCAACAGACCGGTTGTCGCCAGGGCGCAGCCATCGAGCTGGAAAAGCGCCTGCCGATGGGCGGCGGACTGGGCGGCGGCAGTTCCAACGCGGCCACTACGCTGCTGGCTCTCGACCACCTGTGGGGGCTGAATTTGGGTATCGATCGATTGGCGGCGCTGGGACTGACACTCGGCGCCGACGTCCCCGTCTTCGTGCGCGGCGATACCGCCTGGGCAGAAGGTATCGGTGAACAGCTCGTCCCGGTCGACCTGGCGCCTTGCTGGTTCGTCGTCATCCATCCCGATGTGGAAATTTCCACCGCGGCGGTTTTCGGCCACCCCGGTTTGACACGCGACAGCACGGTCATTAGTATGCGTCGCGCACTCGCCGGGGCCGCCCCCGACGCGGTGTGGCGCAACGATTGCGAGAGCATCGTGCGAGCGCTCTATCCTGAAGTCGACCGCGCGCTGAGCTGGCTTGACCAGTACGGTAACGCGACGCTGACCGGGACTGGCGCCTGCGTCTTCTGTCCGCTGGACGACGAAGCGCAAGCCGATCAGGTGCTGCGTCAGGTCCCGGACGGATGGCAAGCCTTCAAGGCCCGTGGCAGCAATCGGTCTCCGCTGCACTTGGCCTTGGACACTGCCAAAGGTTTGGACAGGGCTCAGGGGTAATTGCCATATCGCCGTCGCCAGAAGCCGTTTCGACTACGCGGTTTTTGTCAGACTTTTCAGACGGGTTACGGCTTTACGACTGGTTTTCCGTTCAAACCTAGCCAACGGTTTGTGCTTTTGCGCATAATGGGCGCGACCGATGATTGCTGGGGTATCGCCAAGTGGTAAGGCACTGGTTTCTGGTACCAGCATTCCCAGGTTCGAATCCTGGTACCCCAGCCACTTCCTGACTTTCGACAAGCCTGCATACGGAAACCGGGTCGCGATGGCCACTCAGCCCACACGATTTCCCTACCGGCGTTGCGGTTACTTTTCCTGCCGTCTCGACGCGCGACTTCGATGCCATTTTGCATCGTTGGCGGACAACCGTGGCCTCTCCGGAATTCGACGCTTCGTCTCGCACTCCCTCTGCAGTCTTGTCACCCGTCCAGAATCGAAACGAATGTCCTTTACCGACCTTCTACAGCTCTCAAAGGTGGCCGCGCGTGTCTAAATTGATGGTTTTTACCGGTAACGCCAATGTCGGACTCGCCTCGAAGGTAGCCGAGAGTCTGGATAACCGACTCGGCCATGCGACGGTCGGACAGTTCAGCGATGGCGAAATCGCCGTCGAGATCAACGAAAACGTACGCGGTAAAGACGTCTTTATTCTGCAATCGACCTGCGCCCCGACCAACGACAACCTCATGGAACTGATCCTGATGGTCGATGCGCTACGTCGTGCTTCGGCGACCCGCATCACTGCCGTCGTGCCCTACTTCGGCTACGCCCGCCAGGACCGCCGCGTGCGCTCGGCCCGCGTGCCGATTTCGGCCAAGGTCGTGGCCGACATGATGGTCAAGGCCGGCGTCGACCGCGTGATGACCATGGATCTGCACGCCGATCAGATACAGGGCTTCTTCGATGTCCCGGTGGACAACGTCTACGGCTCGCCGATACTGCTCGATGATATCGAGCGCCAGAATTACGATAACCTCGTCGTGGTCTCTCCCGACGTCGGCGGGGTCGTCCGAGCCCGTGCCATCGCCAAACAGCTCAACGTCGATCTGGCGATCATCGACAAGCGCCGCCCCCAGGCCAATCAGGCGCAGGTGATGCACATCATCGGGGAGATCCAGGATCGTACCTGTGTCGTGGTCGACGACATGGTCGATACGGCGGGAACGCTGTGCAAGGCCGCCGAGGCACTGAAGGATCGCGGCGCTCGTCGGGTGGTCGCTTACGCCACCCATCCGATCCTTTCCGGACCCGCCGTCGACAATATCAGCGGTTCAGTGCTTGACGAACTCGTCGTTGCCGATACCATACCGCTCTCCGAACCTGCACGTCGTAGCGGCAAGATTCGTCAATTGACGGTCGCCGGCCTGATTGCCGAAGCCATTCGTCGTGTGAGTAACGAAGAATCCGTCAGCGCGATGTTCCACTGATCGCTCTCGACACGACCGTTTCACGACGGTCCGCCGGGGACGATCGGGAACCACGCGCGGATACGTGGGTGACTGCCGTAAGGGCAGCCACCCTGCTGGAACGGCATCCTCTGGTCGCGGACGATGCCGATTTCCATTACTTGACCATTAGAGGTGACAATCAATGTCCCATTACACCCTGACCGCCAATGTTCGTAAGGAGCTGGGGAAAGGTGCGAGCCGCCGCCTGCGCCGCAAGAACGAACAGGTCGCTGCCATCATCTACGGTGGTACTGCCGAACCGCAGCCGATCACCATCGACAAGCCGGCCTTCTACAAGGCGATCGAAGACGAAGCCTTCTTCTCCTCGATCATCGACATCCAGGTCGACGGCAAGAGCGAACAGGTCGTCATCCGTGATCTTCAGCGCCATCCGTACAAGGCACTGGTCACTCACGCTGACTTCATGCGCGTCGATGCGACCCACGAACTGACCCTGAACGTCCCGCTGCACTTCTTGAACGAAGAGACGTGCAAAGGCGTCAAGGACGAGGGTGGCGTGCTGCACGTTCTGAACAACGACGTTCAGATCAGCTGCCTGCCGTCCAAGCTGCCGGAGTACCTCGAGGTCGACGTGGCCAACCTGGCGCTCGGCGAGACCATTCACCTGTCCGACATCAAACTGCCGGAAGGCGTGACTCTGGTCGAACTGAGCCATGGTGAAGAGCACGACGCCGGTGTCGTCAGCGTCACGCACCCGACCGTCGTCAGTGACGACGAAGTCGCCGGTGAAGGCGTCGACGAAGATGGCGAACCGAAAGACGAAGCCTGATCTTTCGCGACAGACCGGATAACAGGCAGTCGGCATGGCAGTGAAAGCGATCATCGGTCTCGGCAACCCCGGGCCGGAATACGAAAACACCCGTCACAATGCCGGCGCCTGGCTGGTCGAGCAACTTGCGAGGGGCGCAGCGGAAACGCTGCGCTCCGAGCGCAAGTTTCTGGGTCTGTACACCAGGATCCGACTGGGCGAGCATGATCTGCATCTGCTCAACCCCACTACCTTCATGAATCGCAGTGGCGCCTCGGTAGCGGCATTGTGTCAGTTCTTCAAGATCATGCCGGACGAACTTCTCGTCGCCCACGACGAACTCGATATCGATCCGGGCTATGCCCGTTACAAGACCGGCGGCGGCCACGGCGGCCACAATGGCCTTCGCGATATCGTCAGCGCGCTGGGTAACAATAACGGCTTCCATCGCTTGCGTATCGGCATTGGCCACCCTGGCAGTGCCAAACAGGTAACGCACTACGTTCTCGGTTCTCCCGCCAAAACGGAGCGCCACGCCATCGATGATGCCATCGATGAGATCCAGGTCACGCTGCCCGACGCCCTCGCCGGCAACTGGGCCAAAGCGATGAACCGCCTGCACAGTTTCAAGCCTGACTGACTCGTTCGTCGTTCGTCGTTCGTCGTTCGTGACGGACAGCTCGTGCGTCGCCATTCAAGAGTCTGGCCCCCACCCCTCGTGTCCCGTAGAATGCCCGCCATTCACTTTCATGCCTTGCGTTCGTTTCTCGGAATCGAACCGTACCCGGAATCATACTGTTCTCAGGATCTCACTATGGGCTTCAATTGCGGCATCGTCGGCCTGCCCAACGTTGGCAAGTCGACTCTCTTCAATGCGTTGACGCGATCGGGCATCGACGCCGAGAACTTCCCGTTCTGCACCATCGAGCCCAACACCGGTATCGTGCCGATGCCCGACCCGCGTCTCGACCGGCTCGCCGAAATCGTCAAGCCGGAAAAAGTGGTGCCGACCACGATGGAATTCGTCGATATTGCCGGCTTGGTCGAGGGTGCTTCCAAGGGTGAGGGGTTAGGCAACCAGTTTCTCGCCAATATCCGGGAAACCGATGCCATCGCCCATGTGGTGCGCTGCTTCGACGACGACAACGTCATCCATGTCGCCAACCAGGTCGACCCGACCGCCGATATCGAAACCATCAACCTCGAGCTGGCACTGGCCGATCTCGATGCCGTCGAGCGCTCCATCCAGCGCCTGACCCGTGTGGTCAAGGGCGGCGACAAGGAAGCGATCGCCACCAAGGCGATCCTCGACCGGATCCAGCCGCATCTGGCCGAGGGCCAGCCGCTGCGCAGTTTCGGTCTCGACGCCGACGAACAGTATCAGTTGCGCAGCTTCGGCTTCCTGACACTCAAGCCGACCATGTATATCGCCAACGTCAACGAGGACGGATTCGAGAACAACCCTCACCTGGATATCGTGCGCGAGATTGCCGCCACCGAAAACGCCGTCGTGGTGCCGGTCTGCAACAAGCTGGAAGCGGAAATCGCCGAGCTCGAGGACGAGGAGCGTGCCATGTTCCTCGACGAGATGGGCATGGAAGAACCCGGGCTCGATCGCGTCATTCGCGCCGGCTACGGCCTGCTGGGATTACAGACCTATTTTACCGCTGGCGTGAAGGAAGTCCGTGCCTGGACGGTCAAGGTCGGCGCGACCGCCCCGCAAGCGGCCGGCGTGATTCACACCGACTTCGAGAAGGGCTTCATTCGCGCCGAAGTGGTCGGCTACGAGGACTTCGTGGCGCTGGGCGGCGAAAGTGGCGCCAAGGATGCCGGCAAGTGGCGTCTCGAAGGCAAGACCTACATCGTCAAGGATGGCGACGTGATGCATTTTCGTTTCAACGTCTAATGCCTGGACCTTTCAGGCTCTGACGTCGGACGCATCGACACGCATACGGATATGACGGCAGCGACGCGAATACTCCCGGCTCCTGGAAAGCGTTGACGTTTCATCAGGTTATGGTAGTATTCGCAACCGTTGTCGATGACGATGACAGCCCCGAGGCTACGTAGCTCAGCTGGTTAGAGCACATCACTCATAATGATGGGGTCCCCTGTTCGAATCAGGGCGTAGCCACCAGATATCACGAAAGAGCCCGCCGTTCTCCCGATCGGCGGGCTTTTTCGTACGAGACTGTCTTGCAGGTTTTTGGCCAGGCTTTGGTACGGGTTTGTTGCAGGGCTTTGTTGCAGGGCCTTCGACCGCGCTTCATATCGCGCGGCGTCGGCTCTCCTCGATATAAGCGTCGCGCAGCTGTCGGGTCACTTGACCCGGCCGACCATCCGCGACCGCGATATCGTCGATCGCGACGACCGGCGTGACGAAAGAGGATGCCGAGGTGACGAAACACTCTCTGGCATTTTGGGCCTCCTCGACGCTGAACGCTCGCACCTCGACCCGCAGCGACAGCGCCTCGGCGAGCTCAAGGACGACGGCGCGGGTGATCCCCGGCAGGATGGCGTGGGACAGCTCTCGCGTCACCAGCACGCCGTCCTGAGTCAATATCCAGGCGTTGTTGGAAGCCCCTTCCGTCACCACGCCGTTCTCGACCAGCCAGGCGTCGTCGGCGCCAGCCGCTTTCGCCGCCATCTTGGCCATTGCCGGATAGAGCAGCTGCACCGTCTTGATGTCTCTCCGTGCCCACCGCCAGTCGGGCTGCGTCGCGATGCGAATGCCATCGTTGCCACTCCGGCCGGCGATCAGCGCCTTGGCCTGGGTGAACAGCACCAGCGTCGGCGGCGTGTCGGCGCCGGGATAGTGAAACTCCCGATCGCCAGCGCTGCCCCGCGTCAGCTGCAGGTAGACCATTCCCTCCTCCAGCGCGTTGCGACGTATCAACTCGCGGTGGATCGTCAGCAGCGCCTCGTCGTCCCACGGCAATGCCAACTCGAGCGCCCCGGCCGAGCGCTTCAGACGCTGCATATGCCCCGAAAAATCGATCAGTTTGCCATCCAGGACCGAAGAAACCTCGTAGACCCCATCGGCGAGCAGAAACCCGCGATCGAAGACCGACACCTTGGCGTCCTGTTCGGCGACATAGTCGCCATTCACGTAGACCGTGCGCTGTGTCATCTCATGCTGTCTCTAATATCAGCGTTCATGTTCATGTCGATCGTCACTGAACCTCGCGACGGAGTAGAGCGTTCAGCCCTGCCTTGACGACAGCTCAACCCCATAGCGCCGGGGTCGCCGGGTGTACACCCTCGACGTCGAAACGCATGCCGTGATCACGATCCCGCGCCAGCAACAGCGGACCGTCGAGGTCGACCACGGCCGCTCCCTGGGCCACCAGCAACGCCGGCGCCATCGACAGCGACGAACCCACCATGCAGCCGACCATGATCCCGAAACCTTGTGCCAGCGCTTCCTGCTTGAGCGCCAGCGCCTCGGTCAGGCCGCCGGTCTTGTCGAGCTTGATATTGATCATGTCGTAGCGACCCACCAGGTTCGGCAGCGAGCCGCGATCGTGACAGGACTCGTCGGCGCAGACCGGCAGCGGTCGTTCGACCTCCGCCAGCGGCGCGTCGTCTCCAGCCGGTAGCGGTTGCTCGACCATGCTGATGCCAAGCGCCATCAGTGCCGGTGCCAGACGTTGGTAGGCTGCTCGATCCCAGCCTTCGTTGGCGTCGACGATGATCCGTGCTTGCGGCGCGCCTTCGCGAACGGCTTCGAGGCGCTCGATATCGCCCTCGCCGCCCAGTTTCAGCTTGAGCAACGGCCGGGCGGCGTGGCGCCTGGCCTTCTCGCGCATGACGTCGGGCGTGTCCAGGGATAGCGTAAAGGCAGTGATCTCGGCTTTGGGCGCGTCGATGCCGGCAAGTTCCCAGACCGGCTTGCCGGCGGTCTTGGCTTCCAGATCCCAGAATGCGCAGTCGAGCGCGTTACGCGCGGCACCGGCCGGCAGTCGCGACTGCAACGCAAGGCGGTCCATGCCGTTTGCCAAGGCATCGCGCATCGACTCGATCTGGGCAATCACGCTATCGACCGACTCGCCGTAATGCGCATAGGGCACGCATTCGCCGCACCCGGTATGCGTTCCATCGTTCAACGTCGCGACCACGACATGCGCTTCGGTTCGCGAGCCACGGGAGATGGTGAAGACTTCGGCAAGCGGGAATACCTGCTCCTCGACGCTGAGACTCAGCATGCCAACACCGCCTCCGCCAGCCGATCCGCGCCCTGGCGATAGGGATCGACGCAGGGCAGCCCCATGCGCGTTTCCAGTGCCGCCAGATAGCGATCGGCCTCGTCGACCGCCATGCCGGCAGTATTGACCGAGACACCGACGACCTGGCACGCCGGATTCACTACCTGCGCCAGCGGCAGCGCCGTATCGCGCAGCTGTTCAAGCGTCGGCAACGAGTAATGCGGCAAGCCGCGCATATGCGTGCGAGTGGGTTCGTGGCACAGAATCAGCGCATCCGGCTGACCACCGTGGATCAACGCCAGGGTGACGCCGGAGTAGGAAGGATGGAACAGACTGCCCTGCCCTTCGATGATGTCCCAATGATCGTCATCGTTGTCCGGCGTCAGCCATTCGATCGAACCGGCCATGAAGTCGGCGATGACGGCATCCAGCGGCACGCCTTCACCGGTGATCAGGATGCCGGTCTGACCGGTGGCACGGAAGCTCGACTTGGCGCCGCGCTCGCGCAGTGCGATGTCCAGCGCCAGGGCGGTGTACATCTTGCCGATCGAACAGTCGGTACCCACGGCCAGGCAACGCTTGCCACTGCGCTTCTTGCCGTCACCGATCGGATACTGGACCTGGGGCACACGCACGTCGATGAGACGCCCGCCGTGCTTCTCGGCCGCCGCCACCAGTTCCGGCTCGTCGCGCAGCAGATTGTGCAAGCCAGAAGCGATATCCATCCCCGCGGCCAGCGCCTCTTCGAGCACCGCGATCCAGCTGCGGGAAATCACCCCACCGCGATTGGCCGCGCCGATCACCAGCGTTCTGGCCCCCTGGGCCACCGCCGCATCGATGTCGAGATCCGGAAGCTTCATGTCAGCCTGGCAACCGGGAAGCCGGTACTGCCCCAACGCATACTCCGGGCGCCAGTCACGAATGCCCTGGGCGACCTTGGCGGATAGCGGATCGGGCACATCGCCCAGGAACAACAGATAGGGAGTCTTGAGCATGTTGTCTTGTCTCTGATGAATAGATACCGACGGCGCTTCTTCCGTCGTGACGATGCGCTGCAACGCAACATTGTGGTTCGCTACATCATACTCTGCGGTAGCCACAGCGAGATGGCGGGGAACGCCAGCAACAGTGCCAGGATGATCAGATCGCACGCCACGAATGGCCAGACACCCGCGAAGACTTCGCTGATCTTGACTTCCTTGCCCGCAGCGCCGGCCAGGGCGAAGGCGTTGAGCCCGACCGGCGGCGTCACTCCTGCAATCTCGCACATCTTCATGGCAATGATACAGAACCAGATCGGCTCGTAACCCAGCTCCACCACGATGGGAAACAGGATCGGCAGCGTCAAGGCGAACGCCGCCGCCGGAACCACGACCATCCCCATCAGGAACCAGATGATGAGAATCAACCCCAGCACCATCCATGACGGCACATCCCAGGAGGTCATGAAGTTCGTGATCTCGAACGGAATTCGCGTCAGCCCCAGAAATCGACTGAAGAACAGCGCCGCCACGATGATGAAGAACAGTGTGGTCGTGATCCCGGCCGACTCCCTCAGCGCCCCGCGCAGCTTGTCGAGCGAGCGCAGCGGGCCGGTCGCCACGCCCAGGATGATCGCCCCCAGCGCCCCGACCGCACCGGCTTCGGTCGCCGTGAACAGCCCACCGTAAAGGCCGCCGATCACCACGCCGCCCAGCAGCAGGATCTGCCACAGATCGAGAAGTCCGCGTACACGATCCCGCAGCATGATCCGGTGCTCTTCCTCCAGCATCGGCGCCAGTGCCGGATTGCGCTTGGCACGCCACACGATCGAGATTGCGTAGACCAGTGCGGTCAATACGCCCGGCACGATGCCGGCGATGAAGAGCTGCCCTACCGGCACGCCGGTGAAGATCGAGAACAGAATGAACATGCCGCTGGGCGGGATCATCGCCGCGAACGAACCCGCACAGGCGATACTGCCCAGTGCGAAGCGCTTGTCATATTGATAACGACGCATCTCCGGATAGGCGATGCGCCCGAACACGCTAGCCGTTGCCAGAGAAGATCCGCAGACGGTCGAGAACGCCGCGCTGCCGAAAGCCGTCGCGACCGCCAGCGAACCGGGAATGCGCGCGGTCGCCCGATGCAAACCCTTGTACGCCAGCTCCGCGAATCCGCTGGCCGCAGCCAGCGCTCCCATCAAGACGAACAACGGCAGCACCGTGAAGGTCGGCGAAGCGATCGCCGTATACATGGTATCTCCCAGCAGTGAAGTGGCGCTGAAGGGGGTGAGAAGCGTAGCGATTCCGATGAAAGCGACCAGCAGGAAATTGATCGCCAGAGGGACACCCAGTACAAGAAGTACGAGTAATGCCGCGACACCAACGACGCCGACTAGCGTAAAGTCCATGATGATATCCGTAGCAGAAGAAAAGTCAGAAACCAGGAGGTGCAAGCTTCTCGGCTTTCACGAACTCTCGGGCCGGAACTGTGCGATCAGCCGGCGACATAGCTGCAGTCCGTAAAGCGCCAGCGCAGCAAACATCACGAACTTGACCGGATAGACCAGAATCGGCCGGGGCCCGGCTATTGCCTGGCGACTCTCCCAGGCACCGACGGCGTTGGTCCATACCGCCCACGCCACGATGACCACCGTCACCAGCGACACCAGCGTGATGAAGCCCGTCAACAGGCGCGCCGCGGTGCCACTGAGCTTGTCGGTCAGGAACTCGACCCGGATATGCGCATCCCGCTCTTCGGCATGCGACAGACCGAGGTACACCACCGCAATCATCGTGAACATGGCCAATTCGGAGACGCCGTAGAGAGGGCGCGAAAAGCCCCGCGCCACCAGATCGGCGATCATGAACAGCACCACCAGGATCAACAGCCAGCCACACAGCTCAGCCAGACTCTGATTCAGCCGGGTCATCAGGCGCGGCCTAGGCGCCTGACGATTGGCCGATGTCAAACGGGACGGCGTGACCTCGGCATGCGCCCGAGAACCGGCGTTCGAGTCGCTATTCATGAGTCGCCCGCCGCCGAACCGTCGTCGATGATCGTTTTCATCTCCTCGATGATTCGCGCCGGGTCCTCGGCGCCGGCATCCTCGGCGCTCTGGATCCAGCTCTGGCGATTGGTTTCAACTGCCGGTAGCGAAACGAACTTCTCGATATCGTCGGCGGAGGCTGCGGTGACGGTGTAACCTGCCTCTTTCTGC
Source organism: Salinicola socius (assembly GCF_001937195.1). Taxonomy (GTDB): domain Bacteria; phylum Pseudomonadota; class Gammaproteobacteria; order Pseudomonadales; family Halomonadaceae; genus Salinicola; species Salinicola socius. Next base: position 84,070 of record NZ_MSDO01000020.1, read on the forward strand.
ACCTCGACGATGCGATCGAACTCGTTGGCGTAGTACTCGCCGAAGGTCTTCTCCGCCTGCGCCGCGGCTTGCTCGAACCAGCCCCGCATCTCCTCAGACATGGCGTCCCACTTGCGCTGATTGATGGTGAGGATCATGGGCACCGCCAACCACAAGCGGCGTGACGTCAGGATATTCGGTGCAACCTCGTCCATGCCCGTGCGGTTGAGGCTGTCGTAATTGGTGAAGACGCCGTCGATGGCACCCGATTGCAGCGACTGATAGGTGTCGCTCCAGGGCACCGATACCGGCGTTGCTCCCAGGTCGCCGAGGAGATTGAGCATCCACTGGCTGGACGCGCGCACCCGTTTGCCTCTGAAGTCATCGAACGACGTCACAGGTTCGCGAAAGACGCCGGCGTAGGGAAGATAGGGGTAGATATAGATGATGTGCTGGCCCTGCCTGGCGAACTCCTCGCTTAGCTCTGGCACCCGATCGTCGACGGCATGGTAGACCGACATGATGTCGGCGTAGTTCTCCGGCCCCGCGGGGAACAGCTGGAACGCCCCGTTCAGCAGCAGCCGATTGGGATAGTAATTGATGTTGATATAACCCATGTCAGCGACACCATTGCTGACGCCACCAAGGATTTCATCACCCTGCATGACCGAGGCCCCCCAGTAAGGCACTACCTCGATCTCGCCACCGGAAACCTCGTTCAGGGCATCCAGGAAGCCTTTTTCGGCAGCGCCGCGCAGGCCGTTCGGTGCAGTATTGGTCGCATACGTTAGCGTTTCCGCGGCGGTAACCGCGCCGGGCGTGGCAGCCAGGCCGGCTCCCAGGGTCAGGGTGAAGGCGGCCGCCGACATGAGACGGCGCCACGGGAGAGATTGCGGATTCATCAAAGGCATGGGGAAAACCTCGTTGTCGTTGTCGTTGTCGTTGCCGTCACAGCTCGTCGTCATCGAGCTGTCAGAAAATAATCATCGATGTCACACGCGCCTGTCTCATACCTTTTTGTCGACGGGCCATAACCTGACGTTAATGACGTGAGTTATCCGATCCCTCCCTCGCGCCGCAGAAGGCGCCCTGCGCGGTTGCGGACATCGCCATCGACCCAGGTGGGTTGTCCGTTGACCATGACCCAGTCGATACCGACCGCAGGCGTCGTCGGCGCGACGAAGCTGGCGCCCTCACGGATCGTGTCGAAATCGAACAGCGTCAGGTCGGCAAACGCACCCTCGCGAATCACGCCACGGTCGGTCAGCCCGAAACGCGCCGCCGACATCGAGGTCATCTTGCGAATCGCTTCCGGCAGGTCGAGCAGCCCCTCGTCACGGCAATAGTGGCCGATGACGCGTGGAAAACTCCCCCACAATCGGGGATGCGGATTGGGGTCGCTGGGCAGCCCGTCGGAGCCGATCATGGTCAGAGGATGCGCCAGCACGCGACGCACATCCTGCTCATTCATGTTGTGATAAATCGCTCCGGCCGGCATCAGGCGGCGTGCCGCTTCCGTCAGATCCACGGCCCATTCCGCGGCGATGTCGGTCAACAGACGTCGGCTCTGATCGGGATGCGGCTTCGACCAGGTAATCAGGATCTCGAACTCGTCCGAGACCCGCCACAGATCGAGCGTCGTCGAGCAGGCCGAATAGGGGTAACAGTCACAGTTGCAAGGCTGCTCGGCCGCAGCCGCCTCGAGCTTCTCGATGGCGTGCTCGCTCTTGCCCCAGTTGTCGACGTCGGCACACTTCAAATGCGATATCACCAGCGGCACACCGCCATGCCGGGCCGTGTCGAACGCCTCATCCATCGCCTCGAACAGCAGCTCGCGCTCGTTGCGCATATGGGTGGTGTAGATCCCCCCCTCTTCGCCGACTACCTCGACCAGCGCCTTCACCTCACCGGCCGGCGCCTGACGCGCGTTAGTATAGGCCAGACCGGTACTGAGGCCGATCGCGCCGGCACGCAGCGCCGTGCGCAGCGTCTGACGCATCGCCAGGATCTCTTCATCGCTGGCGGTCCGGTCGAAGCGATCCATCACCCCGGCGCGCAGCGTAGTATGCCCGATCAACGCCGCCACGTTCACCGCCGGGGCCGCCGATTCGATTGCCTCGCCGAATGCCTCGAACGTCGAAAAGAAGTCGTCCGCCTCGCCGAGTAGATTCATCGGGTCCGGGACATTGCCGCCGAGTTTCACCGGCGAGGCGCTGATCCCGCAGTTGCCGACGATGACCGTGGTGACACCCTGGGTGATCTTGGGCAGCATCTCCGGTTCGCGGATGGCGCAGCTATCGTCATGGGTATGAACGTCGATGAATCCCGGGGAAAGATAACGCCCTTCCGCTTCGACCACCTGCGCGGCATCGGTCGCGTCCAGATCGCCAATCGCCACGATTCGATCTCCGCTCACGCCAACGTCGGCAACGAACGGCTTGCGACCGGTACCATCCAGAACGTGAGCCCGACGGATGATCACATCGAATGTCATATCGTCCTCCTGAGGATGTGGAATGACCGACGTGGTCTCATTGCGGGCTTTTCAGCATCGTGCCCGGCTGGATGACCAGCGTGTCGAGCCCGGCGGCACGCACCGCAGCCTCGCCCATCGGCGTAGTAATCAGACGGCCACCGCTGCCGACGACATCGTCTCCATCGAGCAGCCGTTGCCCATGCGCGTAGGTCAGGACCGGGCGCCGGCGTTCGAGGTCGAGCACCGTAATATCCGCGTCGGCACCAATCCCCAGATGCCCCTTATCATGCAACCCGAGGATTCTCGCCGGATGCAGACTTGCCTTGCGCACGAAGCCCTCGAGACTCAAGGCATCCAGATGCACCAGCGCGAGACCTCGCGCGACGATATCGTTGCGCGGAATGCCGCCGCCATCGGTGGCCAGGGCATCCACCGCATAACGCCCGTCGCCCCGCGTGGCCGTGACCAGTCGCAGACGCGGCTCCGGCGGATTGGCCCGAAAGCTGATGCCGATGTTGGAGCCACAGGCACGCCAGGCGGCCAGACCCTCGGGGCCGCCCACCAAGTCGACGACCCCCTCGCGCTCGAGATTGACCAGCGCCCAGCCGGCCAGAATCGCTTCGGCCATCCCCTCGCTGGTGGCCGGATACCCGCCACGCTCGAGCCCGAAAGCCGCCAGCCGACTCCCCGGGACGCCGTCGACACACTCGCCACTGACACCGTTGAAGGGTGCGAGATAGGACTCCGAGCGGATGTGCGGATGTGCGGCCAGCAGCGCCAACGCCTCCTCGCCCTCGGACACGGCATCGCGGATCTGCCCACGGCAGTAGCTGTTGATATGCGCCAGATGTAGCGGATGGCCCGCACTCAATTCGCATGCCTCGCGCATGCCTTCGATATTGGAGCCCGCAGACTGCGTGCCGGCATGAAAGGCTAGATACGCACCCTGTCCGGCAGCCGCCTCGATGGCATGCGCCGTGGCGTCGGCGGTCAACGGATAATGGCCACCCAGCAGCTTCAGGCCGATCGCGCCCTGGCTCAGGGCATGAGTCAGGGCATCGTCGATATCGTCGCGGCCGGGGTCGGCGGAGGCGATGGTATGTTCCGGACGCAGATAATTGACGCAGGCGATGCTCAGACCACAACCGTGGCGCGCCGTCAGATCGACCACGCCCTCGATGGGCCCGGCCATGTCCAGCGCCGTGGTCACGCCAGCCCTCGCCAGCATGCGATGGCCGCAGCCGCCGCCCAGAAAAGGGGATAGATGTACGTGCATGTCGACGATACCCGGCATCACCACGAGTCCCGCCAGGTCATGCTCGCGTCTCGCCTCACCGGCAATGGTCGGCGCCACCTCGGCGACTTTCCCGTCGCGTAGCGCAATGTCCCGGATTTCATGCAATCCGCTGGCGGGGTCGACGACGGTGCCATTACGCAGCAGGACGTCATAACGTTCGATCATGTTCACACCTTGGCGATTGTCGTTATTGTCGTTGTCGAGAGAGCGGTTTTCCTCACGGCAACCGCTAGCGCTCGACACCCGTCTGCGAGGTAATTCGCCCGTAGTGCTCGACGCGCCGGTGACGCGCGAAATCGAAGATGGTCGTTTTGCCGAACTGACAGCGTTCCATATCGCAATGCGCGGCAATTAGCTCATCACCCTCTCCGGTGGTGCGCGCAACCACGAATCCGTCCGGATCGACGATGATCGTGCCCCCCATCAACGGAAAGCCGTCCTCTACCCCGGCCTTGGCAACGGCCACGGCCCAGGTCGCGTTCTGGTAGGCGCCCGCCGTGACCGACAGTTCGGAGTGATAGAGCCGCTTGCTGAGGCCCTCGCCACGATTCTGCGAGTTCACTGACGGCGTGTTGTAACCCAGCATGACCAGTTCGACGCCCTGCAGGCCCATCACGCGCCAGGTTTCCGGCCAGCGACGGTCATTGCAGATGCACATGCCCATCAGCGTGCCTTCGTTGTCGAAAGTCTCGAAGCCAAGGTCGCCGGGTTCGAAGTACCGCTTCTCGAGATGCTGGAAGTCACGCGCGGCGTCATACTCCACATGCCCCGGTAGATGAACCTTGCGATATTTGCCGACGATGTTGCCCTGGCGGTCGGTGAGGATGGACGTGTTGAAATGGTGTCCTTCTGGGGTCAACTCGGCATAGCCGAAAGAGATCGCGATGCCATGCTCGCGGGCCCGGTCGAACAGGGGGCGGGTGGCCGCATTGGGCATCTCGCGCTCGAACCAGCCGTCGATCTCGGCCTGATCCTCCATATACCATCGGGGGAAAAAGGTCGTCAGCGCCAATTCCGGATAGACCACCAGATCGCAGCCCTGGGCGGCAGCCCGGTCCAGTAACGCCAGCATTCGCGATACGACCGCTTCACGACTATCGCTTTTCTGAATGGGGCCCATTTGAGCCGCGCCGATTACCCGTTCACGCATGACCTGTCCGCCTATCGAGATTGTATGGGTCGGATCAGTGTCTGAGTTTTACGCGAAAGTGTCGTATGCCGATTTATCGCCAACCCATAACTTTTGGTTAATCTACGGGTGCACGCAAGTATCGGTAGCGCTGAAGCGGACGAACGCCGCCTTGAGGTGTGAAATGAAATCGTGGGCCAGCTGCGAAAGCGGCTCGGTGCGCGGATAGACCAGGCTGACGATCAGCCGCTGTTCGACGGGCAGAGGCACCGCGGTCAAATGCTCGCTGTGAAACCCCTGCCAGGTGAATTCGTCGATCAGCGCGATGCCCGCACCCGCATTGGCCAGGGCGCAGGCATAGTGCGGGGAATCGACCTCGGTAGCTGGCCGCCACGGCTCACCGGCACTCTCGAATGCCGAACGGATATGTTGCCCGAACGGTGTTTCTGCGCCATAGCCGATCAGATCGTAGTGGCGGAGCTCGGGCAATTGCACCCTCGCGCGCGACGCCAACGGGTGATCGCTCGGACAAACGCAAACCATGCCCGCTCGATGCAGCGGGCTGGCTTCCAGGTTGGGATGATTGACCGGAAACAGCGAAATGCCCAGGTCGGCCTGACGATCGAGCAGTTGGTCGCGCAGCTGCGTATGCCGCTGGCAATCGAGACTGACACGGACATCCTGCTCTGCCCGAAAGCTGGTGATCGCCCACGGCACTACCTGGTGGCCGAGACTCGAACTGGCCGCGACGCGAACGACGCCGTGACGCCGCTGAGTCAGGTCGTGGAGCGTGTTGTTGACTCGCTGCACATCACGATAGACGTTCTCCACATCGCGAAATAACCGTCGAGCTTCCGGCGATGGGTAGAGCCGCCCCTTGATGCGCTCGAACAACGGAAAACCGATGCGCTGCTCGATGTGAGAGAGCATCCGACTGACCGCCGGTTGAGAGATCATCAACACGCGAGATGCGCCACTGATACTGCCGGTCGTCATGATCGCCCGGAAAACCTCGATCTGCCGCAAATTCAACGCCATTGCCGCCTCGCTCATCAAAGCCCACCGTGACATCGGCACAACCGATACCCATTCTTGGCCCCAGCTCGACATCCGCGACACGAACATCAAGTTCTCAATCGATCACCAGCTCGGGCCGGTTGAAAAATATCTTCAAGGCGCGGATCAGATAACCGGGATCACGGGTACCGGCCGTCTCGCGAATCGAATGCATGCCGAATTGCGGCACGCCCACGTCGATGGTGGGCACGCCCAGCTCGGTGGCGGTAATCGGGCCGATGGTGCTGCCGCAGCCCATGTCCGCACGTGTCACGAACTGTTGCACGGGTACCTCGGCCTCACGGCAGATGTCGTGAAAGAGTGCCCCGGTAACGCTATTGGTAGCATAGCGCTGGCTGGCGTTGACCTTGATCACCGGCCCCGCGTTGAGTGACGGGCCGTGGTTCGGATCGTGCTTGTCCGCGAAGTTGGGATGAACGGCATGAGCGTTATCGCAGGAGATCATCAGGGAGCGCTGAATCAGACGCACGAAGCCCTCGTCTCCCGGTTCGCCGAGTGCTGAATTCACGCGTCGCAGCACGTCGGCCAGGAACGGGCCCTGAGCGCCGCAGGCGCTGGCGCTACCGACTTCCTCGTGATCATTGGCGACGAAAAGCGCCCCCTGCTGACCGTCGGCCGCCAGCAGCGCCTCGACCCCGATGAAGCAGGAGAGCAGATTGTCGAGCCGGGCGCTGGCAAGCATTTCGCCGTGGATGCCAATCCGGGCCGGCGGCTGAACGTCGTAAAACCCCAGCTCGAAATCGACGATGTCCGCTACCTCGATCGCATGTTCGCGTTCGATCCACTGCTTGAGCAAGCGATCGAAATCCGGCGCGTCGCCGCCCTGCATCAGCAGCGGCGCCATCTGCGTCTGCGGATTGAGCGCACGCCCATTGTTGGCTTCGCGATCCATATGGATCGCCAGGCTGGGAATGATCGCCACCGGCTCGGCCACGTTGAGCAGGACCCCCTGCAGGCCGCCATCGGCACGGCGAACGTGGACTCGTCCGGCGATCCCGAGATCGCGATCGAACCACGGCGACAGCAGCGCACCACCGTAGACCTGGACGCCAAGCTGTAGCCAGCCCTTGTTGACGATCGCCGGCTGCGGTTTGAGGCGCAGCGCCGGACTATCCGTGTGGGCGCCGACCATGCGCATCGCATCGAGCGAGGTCGTCGGCAGCTGGAACGCGATCAGGGCGCTATCGTTGCGCGTCACGTAATATTTTTCGCCCCGTGTTAACTTCCAGCTGTCAGTTTCCTTGAGCGGCCGATATCCTGCCGACTCGAGTTTCTCCGCGAGATTGGCGGTGGCGTGCCAAGGGGACGGCGAACGCTGGAGAAAATCGAGCAAGCGATCCTCGAGAGCCTTGTCGGCGGCGTGGTCTGACATGGGTTTCCTCGGATGTCGATCTGTAGTCATGTGAACTGACTGCTACAATAAGCCCCGGACCTGAAAAAGATTCATGGATCCGGTGGTCTTCTAGGGAATAGAGAGTGTACAGGAAACCGGGAGTGCTTCATTGATGACCCTGACTGTCGCCGCTCGGCACGCGGCCATGTGTTTGCTACTGCTGGCATGGAGCGTCACGGCGCTAGCCGGTCCCACCCCAACGGACGATCAGCGTCAGGCGACGAGCGAAGTCGCCGAGTCACTGCAGTACGGCTCCTATTCGGGAGTCGACCTCGACGACGACTGGTCGAAGCGCGCCTTTCAGCGGCTGTTGGACGTGCTGGACGATCAACGCGCCTACCTTCTGCAGCGGGACGTCGACAATTTCAGCGAGCTTGAGACGTCACTGGACGATGCCGTCAAGGCGGGTGATCTCGACCGCGTCTATGCATTCTATTCACGCTATCAGGATCGGGTGGAATCGCGACTTCAATGGCTGGTAGACAAGGTCGATCAGGGCATCGACTACGACTACACCAGCAACGAGCGCCTGGCCCTCGATCGTGAGGACTCGCCCTGGGCGGGCAGCGAGAGCTCGCTCGACGAGCTGTGGAGCAAGCGGCTGGAGAACGCCGCACTGACGCTCTCCTTGAGCGATCAATCCCCGGCCGAAATCCAGAAGACGCTGCATGACCGCTATGCCAACCAGCTCAATCGCGTCCGTCAGACCAACGCCGAAGACGTTCTGGTGCTGCTGATGGCGGCGGTCACCGGCACCGTCGATCCGCATACCGAGTACTTCTCTCCCCAGCAGAGCGAGTCTTTCGATATCCAGATGCGCCTGTCGCTGGAAGGCATCGGTGCGCTGCTGCAGAGCGATGGCGAGTACGTCAAGGTTTCGAGCCTGGTCCCTGGCGGACCCGCCGACAAGGCCGGCGTGCTGCAACCGGCGGATCGTATCGTCGCCGTGGGCCAGAACGAAAATGGCGACATGGTCAATGTGGTCGGCATGCGCCTCGATGAAGTGGTCGATCTGATCCGCGGTCCGAAAGGCTCGACGGTGCGACTCGACATCATTCCGGCCAAGGCCGTCGACGTGACCCGTACGCATACCATCAGAATCACGCGGGATACCGTCAAGCTCGAGGACCAGGCCGCTCACAGCCGGGTCGAGAACGTTCAGCGCGACGGCAAGACGCACAAGATCGGGATCATTACCGTGCCGGCATTCTACGTCGATTTCGATGCCTGGCAGGCCGGTGAGTCCGATTATCGCAGCACCACCCGCGACGTGGCCAAGGAGATCGACAAGCTCAAGGCGCAGGGCGTCGAAGGCATCGTGCTCGATCTGCGCAATGATGGCGGCGGCGCGCTGCAGGAAGCCAATTCCATGATCGGCCTGTTCATCGATCGGGGGCCCACGGTACAGGTTCGCGACGCTCAGGGACGCATCAATCTCTATGGCGATACCGACGCCGGGGTGGCCTACGACGGCCCCCTCGCGGTACTGGTCAATCGGCTTTCCGCTTCCGCTTCCGAGATCTTCGCCGGCGCGATTCAGGACTACGGTCGCGGCCTGATCATCGGCAGCCGAACGTTCGGCAAGGGGACCGTCCAGACGCTGAGCGACCTGAGCCATGGCCAGATCAAGTTGACCCGGGCCAAGTTCTACCGGATTTCCGGCGAGAGCACCCAGCATCGCGGTGTCGAGCCCGACATTCTCTATCCCAGTCTGATCGACCCGGACGAGATCGGCGAAAGCGCACTCGACAACGCCCTACCCTGGGATCGCGTTCGACCGGTGCAGTATCGTCTCTACGGCGAACCGTGGCGCTATCTCGAAGCGCTTCAGGATCGTCATGAGCAGCGCATCGCCAGTGACCCGGATTTCGTCTACCTGGAAAAACAGGCGCAACTGAGCAAGCGGCTACGCGATCAGCAGACCAGCATCAGTCTCAACAAGGCACAGCGTCAGCGCGAGATGGATGCTCAGGAAACCGAGCAGCTGGCGCTCGAGAATCAGCGGCGGAAAGCGCTGGGTATGGAGCCCCTCGATCATTGGACCGATGCTCGAGATCAGGACGATGACGGCGCGAGTGAAGCGGGTCAGACCAGCGACGACGCCAAGACCGAAAGCCGTGACCAAAGGGACGGTAATGGTCGAAAGGACGGTGCTGGCCAGAAGAGCGACAGCGGTGACGACGAAGCCGTCGATTCCGACGATGCCAAGCCCATCGATCGGGCCGAACTGCAGGAAACGTCCCAGATCCTGCTGGACTATGTGCAACTGAAGTCCGCCAGCTGATCCATCGCGCCCCGGTCCGGAACCCATGAGGACCGAGGCGCGAGACTGGAGCCTGCGACATCTCCCCTCCCGGTGCTGTCGACCCATGAGCTGTCGACCCGTGAACCGTCGACCCGTGAACCGTCGCATCATGAACTATCCAGCCATGAGCGACCGAATCACGAAACATGAAGGGCCTCGCAAATCGCGAGGCCCTTTTTTGTCGGCCTTTTGTCAATCGACGGATTGCATTGCCCTCGACGCATCGCATCCTGGGGCTATCGGTGTTCAGAAAATCGCTTATCGGTCGTTGAACCTCTAGAAGACTCAAGAGCGACGCCATGATTGCGACATTGATCCGGGCCACGGCCTTCGTCTGCCTGGGGCTGTCGGTGACGGCCCATGCCGATACGGCACCTTCCAGCAAGATCGGTTCCAGCAAGATCGGTTCCAGCAAGACCGGTTCCAGCACGGTCGTTGCCGGCACGGGCGATACGTCGTGCCCTCCCGGTACGACACGGGCGCAACGGCAGCACGCCTACGATGCCCTGAGCCGACAGCTGCAGGTGTGGGACGACGCCTACTATCGACAAGGCGAGCGTCTCGTGGAGGACGGCGTGTACGATCAGGCCAAACGCCGCTGGCAACACTGGCGGCAATGCCTCGACCCCACCATAGCGCCGCCGCCCCAGCCAACGCCGGCGTCGGCCCGTGACGAACTCACCCACCCTTTCGCCCAGACCGGGCTCGACAAGCTGCCTGACCGCCAGGCCGTCAGACACTGGCTTGCACGCCAGTCGGACCAGACGCTCTGGATCCAGCCCAAAGTGGACGGCGTCGCCGTGACGCTGGTCTACCGGAAAGGCCAGCTCGAGACCGCCATCAGTCGTGGCGACGGCGTGAAGGGCCAGGACTAGACGCGGCAGGTCAGCCGGATCGAAAGCATTCCCCGACATCTGACGACCGACGAACCGGTGACTCTGCAGGGAGAGCTCTATCTTCGCCTGCCGAATCATGTTCAGGCCCGGGACGGCAGTGTCTCTGCGCGCTCCCAAGTGGCGGGGCTGCTGAATCGCCAGACGCTTTCCGAGTCAGCGGCCCGAAAGATCGGCTTCTTTGCCTGGGCCTGGCCGGATGGCCCCCGGAAAGGCGCGGAACGACTCCGCCAGCTGACGCAGCTCGGATTCGCCGACACGGCCAATTACACCCGCACGGTGACTCGGTTATCCGAGGTCGCGCAGTGGCGGGATCACTGGTATCACGCCCGGCTACCGTTCGCCTCCGATGGCATCGTCATCAAGCGCAGCGAGCGGCCCTCCGGCGATCGCTGGCAAGCCGAACCGCCGAGCTGGGCCATGGCCTGGAAATACCCTGCGGCGCAAACGCTGGCCGTCGTCGAAGCGATCGACGTATCGGTCGGTCGCACCGGTCGGCTGACTCCCGTTGCCCGGCTCGATCCGGTACAGCTCGACGACCGTGAAGTCAGTTCGGTAAGCCTGGGATCGCTGGCACATTGGCAAACGCTGGATGTGCGTCCCGGCGATCAGGTGTCGCTCTCTCTCGCCGGCGCTACCATTCCTCGAGTCGAGCAGGTGGTCATCCCGGCGACGCCGCGTGAACCGCTGGAGCTTCCCGATGTCGATCGCTACGACGCGCTCTCCTGTTTGACGTTGACCCCTGGCTGCCGCGAGCAGTTTCTTGCTCGTCTGACCTGGCTTGGCAGCGAGGAAGGCCTGGATATGGACGGCATCGGCCCCGCCAGCTGGGCAGCACTCGTCGACGCAGGCCTGGTCGACGACCTGCTCGCCTGGCGACAACTGAGTGCGGATCAACTACAGCAGCTACCCGGGGTTGACGAGGTTCGTGCCCAGCATTGGATCCACACGTTTCAGGCAGCGAACGCCCGCAGCCGCACGCAATGGTTCGTGGCGCTCGGCATGCCGCCGATTCCAGAAGCGGTGCGCGACAAGGCACTGGAAGCGCCACTGTCGACGTTGCGTGAGCGAACGACCGCAGGCTGGCAAGCGTTCCCGGGAATTGGCGCCATCCGCGGCGCACAGCTGGTAGCTTTTTTCCATGACGCCACCATCGATGCCTGGCTATCCTCCCTCCCCGCTTCCTCGGCGGACGACACCGACGGCTGAGAAGCTTCATCTTCCCGGCACGACTTAAACCACCGCCAGATTCACCAAAACGCGCCATGGCAGCGGAGCCAGGGCGCCTTATAGTCGAATCGTGTCCACCCCGGGGCCGGGCGGCGTGCTGTCCGCTCATGGTCGACGTGTCGACCTCGCCAAGCTTCGAGCCATCAGTTCCGAGCTATCAGCGTCTCGAGTCATCGATGTGTCGACCCTCAAGGCACTCGATCCCTTGACGACCCGATGCCACCCCCGAATCCGTGGTTCCCTCCGGGAAGGACATTGAAGCGTTTTCCCCACAACGATGTCGACGACAGCCGATTCCTGAATGCCTTTCTCTTCATGCAGGAAGAATCGCCGCTGGAGAGATCGACGCAGTAAGGGATCGACACGATGTTTCCGGCCAGGCGAGCTTTCCTGTTCCTGCAAGGCCCCCGCTCCCCGTTCTTCAATCAGCTCGGGCAGCGGCTCACCGATGATGGCCACAAGGTCGTCAAGGTCAATTTCAGCACCGGCGATCAAGCCATCTGGCACGGGAAACTGACGGAGACCTTTCGTGACCCGTGGCCCATGCTGGGGGAGTTCATTGTCGAGCTGTGGCGCCGTCACGAGATTACCGATCAGGTCGCCTTCGACGACTGCCGCCTCGCCCACAGAGCCGTGATCCCCGTTGCCCGCCGGCGCGGGATACGTAGCCACGTTCTGGAGGCAGGCTATCTCCACCCCCATTGGGTCACGCTGGAACGTGAGGGCGCCAACGGTTATTCACTGCTTCCGCGGGATCCGGAGTGGTATCACAGTGTCGGCCCGACCATTCCCCACGCTCTGCCGCCCCGCCCCTTTCGCCAGACGTTTACCACTCGCGCCGCGCATGATGTCGGCTATCACCTGGCACAGCTCGTCAATCCAGTGATGTTCTGGCAGACCCGCGGCCATGCCAGGCTGCCCGGGGCCAGCCACTCACCCGGCACTTTCAGGCAGCTCGTGGCGCTGAATCGACGCCGATCCCTGGAGCGTTGCCGAAAGCTGATCGGCGAAGGCGGACCGTTCTATCTTTTCCCGCTGCAGCCCGCCGAGGACCCGCGGATTCGATGGCACTCGTCCCTTGCCGACCGCTGGGAAGCGCTGGAGCGCGTCATCCGATCCTTCGCTTGCTTTGCCCCGGGACGTGCGCGGCTGGTCGTCATCGACCGCGCAGGCGACCTCTCGTCGGGCGATGCGCGACGCCTTCGGGGTCTGGCCCGGGAAACCGAGATTGGCGACCGGCTGATCGTCATGCCGGGAGGCGATCTGAACCGGCTGATCGAGCACGCGTCGGGCCTGGTCACGATCAACGGCAGCGAAGGCCTCATGGCGATCGAGAGCGAGTGCCCGACTGTGGTGCTCGGCCAGGCCATCTATCGCATGCCCGGGCTCATCTCACCCAGCTCGCTGGATGACTTCTGGCGCCACCCCATCAGCCCCGACAGGCGGTTGTTTCGAAGCTTTGCCAAAGTGCTCACCCACGCCACCCAGATCAACGGCGGGTTCTTCAGTCGGGAAGGCATCGATCTCGCCGTGGTCAACGCAGTGTCGCATCTGACCGATAACGTCTCCCCGATCGAGCGACTGCTGTGGGATTCCCGTCTCCCGGTCGCCTCCTGACGTCGCCGATACGTTCGAATCGATTCCGCTCGAACAGACGGCTCGGCTAGCCCCATCGGATAGACCAAGCAGATAGACCATTCAACGCCCCCTGCCAACGACAAGCGGCCAGGTGAATGCCACCCGGCCGCCTGGTCGTTGCCAGCGCTCTCCTTTCGATCACGACTTGCGTGCCGATATCCACTCGGGTATCGGCCCTGTCGATGCGAGGCCTACTGATTGGCCGACAGCAACGCTCGTCCGATATCGATACGAGGCTTCACCATCAACTTGGTGAATGCCATCAACACCATCTCTTCGATGGCCGGGCCCATATCCTGCTTGAGCGCTTCATAACTCGGGTAGGTCGGTTCGGGGGCAATGCACATCTCGAAAAAATGCTGCCGATTGATGTGCGGGTTATCGATGAAGAACTGGCTCAGGCGATTGTGCTTCTCCTGCTTCGCAGCGCTGGAAACGTAGTTGCCGATCCGGGCGAAAAACTGCTCCACGCTGCGCAGCGGCAAGTGATAGATGCAGGCCTCCCACTCCCGGGCGAAGTCCATGAGTTCGGATTCCGGTTCCAGCACGGTGCCATCCTGCTTGGCCATCAGCCAGTGATAGCCCATATGCAGCCGATGAGACTGGCGATAGACGAAAAGCGCCTTGGTATCCGACGCCTGTTCACCCAGCGACCAGTACTCGGCGTCCAGCAACTTGCCTTCGAGATCTTCCTGATAGGCAATGCGCTCCTTGCAGATCACGTTGATCCACGGCAGTCGGAAGTAGAAGCGCTTCAGGTTCTCCTCTCCCGGGAAGCGCTGGGCGAACGCCGCGTAGAAATCCTTGATCGTATGGCCCTTCCGGAACGTCAGGAACTCGTCCGCGTCGAATCCGTAGACGACGTTGTAGCAGTCTTTCTTCAGATAGAGCTCGAGCGCCCCGTTGATATAGTCGGCCTTGCGTCTGGAAAAGCCCTGCTCGTCCTCGATCTCGACGAAAGCGACCTCCTTCTCGGGATAGCGTTCTCGCAGTTCGGCGACGCAATCCCGCAGAAAATCGTGCTCGATGTGGCTGATCAGGATGAGCCGGTCGAACCCCAGACGCAGATGATGCAGGCACGAGGCGAAGACGACATCCTCTTCTCCCCTGACCATGGTGATGGCGGTAAATTCAAGTTTCATCGTGAAGTTTCCTGTCAACGTTAAAGGTTCTTGTCGCCGTCGCGGCGACGTAGATCGGGAACATTTGCCATCATCATCCCTGCGAGATCAGGCTCGCGGCATTCGTCTCGCCGTCGCGGTTTCAGCGCCTGACCCACCAGAAGGCGCGCGCCTTTTCCGGGTTACCGATATCGAGCGCCTTGCGAGCCGCATTCTGAGCCATGAGCCGCGCGGCCGCCGGATCGTCGATCAACTGCTGCATCGCCGAACGCCAGGCTTCCGGCGTATCCTCGACCAGCAGACCGTCTTCCCCCTGCGAGACGATTTCCCGATAGGGCGAGCGCGCGCTGTATAGCCCCACGCTTCCCATCGCCGCGTTGTCCAGGAACTTGATATAGGTCTTGCCGGCATTGAACGGGGTATCGCGCATCGGCGTCAGACTGATATGCATGCGCTGCCGGTCGCGATAGCGCTGGAAGGCCCGCCAGCCCAGAGGCTTGGGGGTACGGACCCGCTGCAACCCTCGCAGCGAGACCGGCGAAAATCCCCCCAGCATGATCTCGAACGTCAGCGCCTTGTTGCGCTCGTGGATATCGACCAGCGCCGGCGTGATGTTCTCGAGATCGGCCAGATGCGCCCGCGAGCCGTGAAATCCGACCCGCGGTGCCAGCATCGAAAAGTGATCGTGGTTCGGCATCGGCGCGATCAATGAAGGCGCCAGTAGCGAGACCGAATCGTGACGACGGCTGAAGTGCTTCGCCAGCGGTTCGCAACAGGCAATCACCTCGTCGGCAATCGCCAGCAAGCGCGGCTGCAGGTGTGACGCCACGTGCGACATCCGGCGCCGATAGGTCTCCGGCAGCTGTTCGTCCAGGGCAGCGGCATCGATGTCGTCATCGATCAGATAGCGAATGGTGGCCACGCGATGACGGTTGTCTTCCAGCCACGAGATCCAGGCGCCGTTGAGCGATCTGCAGACGAGGACGTGGGCATTGCGAAGCTCGCCTACCAGCCACGGCATGCACATCACCGGCAGTCGCCAGTAGCTGGTGTCGATACGCTTGACCTCGATGCCACGTGATTGCAGCCACGGTGCCACCGATTTCAGGAAGTAGATATCTTCGGTCGGGCAGGTTCCATCACTCAAAACCACCCAGCGCGGATAGTTCATGATCAGTCCCCTCGTAGGCTGGATTTCATTCTTTCCACCGCGACTCAGCGCAGCGAAAAGTCCTCGTAAGTCAGTGTCAGGCTGGGGTGGTAGGCCGGATCGTCGAACAGTCGATGTTGCCACCGGCGGCGCATGTAGTTGGCCTCCTGGCTCGCCCGCAGTCGCTTGGCACTGGTGTCGTCGGCGCCTCGGGAAACGGACTCGTGGTGATAGAGCTCGGCAAACGGCGTCCACAGATTGCGATAACCCGCCTCGCGGACCTTGAGACAGAAATCGACATCGTTGAACGCGACCGCCAGGTTGGCTTCATCGAACCCACCGACTGAATCGAACAGCGATTTGCGCACCACCAGACAGGCCGCGGTCACCGCGGAGAAATTCTGGGCAAGGTGCAGCCGGCTGAAGTAACCGGGTTCGTGGCGCGAGAAATACTTGTGCGCGTGACCCGCGACGCCGCCCACTCCCAGCAGCACCCCGGCGTGCTGGATCGTGCCGTTGGGGTAGTAGAGCTTGGCCCCGACGCAACCGATCTCCTCGCGGCAGGCCTGGGCCACCATCTCTTCCAGCCAGTCCTCGTTGATCGGTTCGATGTCGTTGTTGATCAGCCCCAGAATCTCGCCGCGCGCCTGACGCGCGCCAAAATTGTTGATCGCCGAATAGTTGAACGGGTGCGGCCAGCGGAGCACGCGAACCCGGGGATCTCTGACGATTTCGTCAAGAAAATCCAGGGTTTCTCGGCAGGTCGAGCCGTTGTCCAGGATCAGCACTTCCAGATGCGGATAACGCGTGCGTTCGAGCAGCGCCTCGATACAGGGCCGCAGGATCGTTACCTGATCGCGAGTGGGAATCAGCAGACTCACCAGCGGCGCCGGATCGGGGATCGGCCAACGGATGCGGTAGGTGTTGGGGAACTTGCCCGGCTCGGCGCGGGCCCCCGTTGCCTGCCGCGTCAGATAATCCTGTACCGCGCGCAGGCCCGCTTCGGCGGTATAGCTCTTCTCGACGGCCGCGGTCGCCGTGGAGCCCTGGCCGGCGTGCCAGTGATACAGCACACGGGGGATCCTCACGATACGATCCGCTGCCAGCCCTGCCGTGAAACGCAGGGTCAGATCGTGGTCCTGACTGCCCTCGAAGCCCACACGAAAGCCGCCGACGGCTCTGACTCTCGCCGTTCGGTACACCCCCAGATGGTTGACATAGTTCTGTCCCAGCAGCAGATCGGGATTCCAGGCCGGCTTGAAGTGCGGATCGTAGCGCTCGTCGAACCCGTCGACCTTGTCTTCGTCGCTGTACAGAAGCTCGGCGTCAGGCTGACGCTGCAGCGTCTCGACGACGTGATAGAGCGCTTCCGGCACGAGCCGGTCATCGTGATCGAGCAGCGCCACGTATTCGCCGTCGGCGCATGCCAGCGCGCTGTTGCTGGCTGCACAGATATGACCATTGACCGGGCGCAACACCAGGTCGATGCGGGGATCCTGCTCGGCGTAACGGGAAAGCCGTTCCCGGATCCGCGGATCGGTCGAGGCATCGTCGGCGATACACAGCTGCCAGTGCGGATAGTGCTGGGCCAGCACCGACTCGATGCAACGCTCGAGCGCCTCGGGAACCGGGTCATACGTCGGCAGCAGGATCGAGATCAACGGTCGGTAGGAAAAGTTCTCCAGACGCCGTGATATCTGATCGGAGGCCAATACGGGCTGCTGCGTCAGCCATTGGCGATAGCTCTTGCGCGGGCAGAGCCGAACGAACGTCTCCTCGTACTGCCTGAGCGCAAGCGCTCGCCAGTGGACGTGCTGCTCCCTGGCACGCTGCTTCAGCTGTGCGAGGACCCTCGCCTTGGGGGTCTCCAGCCACTCGCCGTGCAGATTGGCCAGCCGCTGAACCAGACGGTCGTGAGCGAACCACGGGCTCAGCCACACCAGCCGCAGGTGATCGACGGCAAAGCAGCCTTCGCTCTCCAGCGGATCGAAACGAATTCCCCTGACCCCCGAGCCGATGTAGCAGAGCCGTTTGGCGGTGCGTCCCGGCCTGAGCATCAGATAGAAACTCTCCTTTTCGTTGAAGCCACGGCCCGTATCGACGTACAACCGCACGGCACCGCTCGGCTGATCATGACGGATGGTGACCTCCAGCATGTTCCAGCCCGGCAACGGCAAATGACGCTTCCAGGCAAACTGGGGGTCGTTACCGGTCGAACGCCAGAGGTACTGACGAGACTCGTCCATCTCCCCTTCAACCAATCGCTCGAGCTGGTAGAGAGGCTTCAGTCGCGGATAACAGACGATCCGGGTGGAGCGCTTCAAGCCGCGCCAGAGCATCCAATTTCGGGCGTCCGCCCCAGCCGGCACAGAGGTCTGCATGAGCATCTCCCTCACGGTTCCAGCACGGGTTGAAGTGAAGCGGTTCGTGCCACCCGGTGCCGACCCAACGACTGCTGAGTCAGCGTCACGCGACAGTCGACGATGTCGCCTGGCACGGCTTGCAGCGGCAGGTGGAAGCCTACATAGGCGCCGCGCGGGGCGCCCCATCGCAGCATGCCGGGGCGTAGCGCGTTGGCCAGCGTGCGGCCGATCTTGCGATCGTTGACCCAGACCTCGATCTCGACCGGACTGTCGTCGGCGGCCCACCACGCCCAGCCCACTACCTTGTCGGCCACGCACTGTTGTATCGCGCCATGAACGAATGGCATGCCCTGCCGGAAAAGGGCCAGACGCGATTCGAACAAGCGCTGGCAATCCTGATAAAGCCTGAAGTCCTCAGCGTTCAGTTCGCGCAAGGCACTTTCGTCGGCCGGATCGATGTCGTAGACGTGGTCGACGGATGCATGCCCCAGGTTTTCGGCCCTGCCGGGAATCTGCCAGCCATACAGGTCGTTAAGGATCGCCAGGGATTCCGTATACCGTTCCGTGAGCCCGACGAACCCGAGCGCCTCGACGCGCGTCGACTCGAGAAATCGACTCTGGCGATTGATCATGTCGTGGCGTCGGTAGAACGCCGAGAACGCGCCCTGGTAACCGTGATGCCGCACGAAGTGGTGGTATTCGGATGCGAGACGCTGCAAGGGATCGCGCACGAACGAAAAACAGTGGCGCAGGCCGGCAAGGTGACCATATTTTTCCACCTTGACGTGGCCGCCCAGCAGCTGCACGTTCTGCGCGGTCACGATCTGCCACAGTCGCCACACGTCACGCCGCTCGTAGGCCCAGCGCGCCACCATGGGCGCAGTCTCGCGCTGAGTCTCGCCATAGTCGTGCCAGACCTGGCCCTCGCCGAGATACGCCTTGGCGCCCAATCGAAAACTGGTTCCCGCGGTCTTGGGAATGTGAATGAAGAAGCAGGGCTGGCGTGAGGGCGCGGTCATGTCAGGGGCAAGTTCACGACTCGCCTGGCGCAACCGGCTCAACAGCTCAGGGGAGAAGCGAACGCACGCCTCGTTCATGTCGTGATTGCGAAAGTAATCGAGGTCACGGGAGTGGGCCGGCCCCATGTTGGCGCGACCGCGCGACATCTTGGTATCGACGAACTCCTCGTACGACTTGATGTTGTAGTGATAGATCTTCAGCGGCGTATCGATCACCCGATCGGTACGGCCGGATGTCACCTTGTCATCCAGAAATGCGGCTTCCTGACCATCGGCGGTCAGGTAGCGATAGCCGGGCTTCAGCTCGGCCGTATGGGCGGTCATCGACACCACCAGCGACGGCTTGACGATCGACTTGACGTGGCAGTTGACGACCCGCTCGCTGTCGCTCGCCATGCTGAAGCGTTCGAGTACGCCTCCCGGCTGGCGAAAGCGCATGCCCGACGAACCGAATATCCGCCAGTTGATCGCCACGGCGCCCACATCGTTGGCGGACAGGGTCGGTGCCAGCCACTCCAGCGGTCGGTCGCAATGGGGATGCACCAGGAACTCGTCGGCGTCCATGAACGCCAGATAGCTGACTTCGCGTCCATGGTGTTCGAGCACATGCTGATACCACAGCGTCTGCGCTCGCTCCTCGGGCACCCAATGCTGAACGGTCACCAAACCCTGACGTTGCCATTTCGCCAACAGCAGATCGGTACCATCGGTGCTGCCGTGATCGGCTATATAGAAGTGCTCGAAGCCGATCAGCCGGTGATAGGCGATCCACTCGGCCAGATACGGCCGCTCGTTCTTGACGATGGCGGCGATGGCGTAGCGATAACGGGGATGATTGGCAATACGTGAAATCATTGGCGTTAGTTCCCAGGCAACACGAGCTCAGCGACTATTTCGCGGGCTCAGAACCGGGCCGACGTTCACTCGATGGCGGTAGATGAATCGAGTGATGGCCCGGATCTTTCTATCGGTAATGGCTTCGCCGAAGACATCTGCCGCTTCGGCAAGACTGGCGAATCGTGGCTGACTGGCGGTACACGCCGAAAACAGGGCATCGGCGATATCGAAAGGCAGCTCGGCGTGCGCCGGCGCGGGATTCACCCCCGACTGGCTCATCACTCGCCGCATGGGCCCTTCCAGCCGATCCCGAAATTGGCTCAGGCTGCGTAACGGCACGTGATAGACACAGGCCCCGCTCGCCTCGACGAATGCCAGCGTTTCGGAATCGGGCAGCATGGGGACGTCCTTCTCTCCCGCGTAAGCCTGGTGATAGGCCATATGCACACGCGTCCCGGGGCGCTTGCGGAACAGCACCTTGTGGCGGCTGTTCTGGCGGGTATCGACGCAGAGATAATCGCCTTCGAGAAACTGCCCTCCCAGATCCCGCTCGTCGTACTGATGACGCTGTGGAATCAGGTTCAGCCACGGCAGCGGAAAGCAGTCCCCTACCGTCCCGTCGTGGGCCCCGCTCGCCAGCCCGGCGGTAAACGCCGCGAAAAAGGTGCCAATCGAGGGGTAAATCCCCAGAGACAGAAACTCGTCGGCGTCAAAGCAGTAGACGTAATTCTCCATTTTGGGATCGATGAACAACGACAGTGCCCGATTGACGTAAAAGGCCTTGCGCCGTCCGAAATGACCCTGGCTTTCGAGTTCGACCAGATCGACTTCCATGCCGGGGAAGTCATCGCGCAGCTTGTCGATACACTGGCGGAGGAAATCGTGATCCAGATAGCTGATAACGATCAGGCGATGAAATCCCAGCCGCGCATGGTGCAGAAGCGACGACCACACGATATCGCTCTCGCCCCGCACCATGATGAGGGCGGTGAAACAGATGTCCGGCGTGGCACGAAACGCCGCGCGCTTTGAATCGGCTGTCACGCTTCCCCCTCGACCTCTAAAACCATCGCTGAACCGGCATCGGAAATCGGTAGTGGATCCCCGCCTGCGCGCTTGTTGGCCAACTGCCTGGCGACCCGCCCCTGCGTGATCCGGAGGCAGGTGCGGGCGTCACTCACCGATGAACGGATTTCTTCCGACCTCGTTGATCAGACGCCCCCACTTGAGTATCTGCATCTCATCCAGCGCGTCCTCGCCATGAAGGACCGGCGGGAAACCCAAAGCCGCCCACTTGTCCATCGGATGCAGAATGTGGAACGTCGTCAGTCCGAGATCGCCGGGCATCTGGGCATCCGCCACCACGTTGTCGCCGATATGCAGATGACGGGAGATGCCCTCGTTGGCCAGGTCCTGCTTCACCTTGACCCACATCGAACCGTTATCCTTCCGCGCCTGCTCTTCGCTGGAGACCATCAGCCGATACGCCGCCGCGATGCCGGCCTTGCGCAGCATCAACCCCACCTGTTCGCGGTTGTAGTAGCTGTCGGAGATGACCCAGAGAATGTGTCCCTGGGCGGCAAGATGGTTGAACAGCTCGACCATCTCGTCCTTGGGCTGGATCATCTCGAGATCGAGTTCGTACTCCAGCTCCATCCACTGCTGCGCGACTGACCGCGTCACGTCCAGTTGGTCGGCCAGCTCGTCGTAGACGGCCTCGATACGAACGTCACCTTGGAAGTTGGCGCGCCGACGCAGCGTCGACTCGGCATCGTTGCGCAGCCGAACGAACGCTTGTGCGGAGGGCACATGGCCCTGTTCGGCCAGCATCTTGCCCAACTTCAGTTTGGCGTAATCGGGAACGGTGTACTCACGGCGCACCAGCGTGTCGAAGACGTCGAAACTGATGCAGGCATGGGCCTGAATGCTGGCGATGTGATGCTCGAGCCGACCGTGATAGCTCGCGGTGATGTAACCGTTGTCGGTGGTGAACTGGCCCGTGGGCGGATAGAAGAACAGCTGACGGAAACCGTGATGTTCGGCCAACGGCCCCAGAACGCGCTCGAGGGCATGGAGCATCGAGTTGTCGTTGGGCAACGGCTCTTCCGGGAAATCCTCGTAGGTCCAGGTCTGATCCAGAACCCCCTTCATGGCCTCGGGGCGCGACCAGAACATGCCGCCCGCCGGGTAGCTCAGGAATTCAGGGATATGGTCGATGCCGAGCTTCTCCTGCCACTCGCGCATGAAGCCCTTGTTCATGGTCTGGTGATTGACCCAGGAAGGCATCATCCAGAACGTGGTCGGGTAATAGACCCCCAGGGAGTCGTCGGCGGCAAAGGCGTTCAACAAGCGCGTGATGACGGATGTGTCACGCAGCAGATATTCGATCAGGTATTCCGCCCACTGCGTCTGCTCCTTGCCGGAGTAGAGCGACTTCTTCGAGTGCAGATGGCAGAACAGATCGTACTCCTGAAGCGCCTGACCATACTCCACCAGCACCGGACCGAAATTGCGCCCACGGTTGGGCACGATCCGGGTTTCCAGCTTGGTCACCCGCGGGTGCTCGCCGAATACCTGTCTGGCTCGCGTCTCGAAGCTGGCATCCGCCAGCGTGAGATAGATATCGACGGTGACCGGAAAGCGCTCGATCGCCTTGGCAAATCGATCCAGGAAATCGACATAGAACACATGCAGACAGAGCGCGACCTTCAACTCGCCAGCCGCTCGGGTCAGCGTCTTGGCTGGGCTGACGATTTCCCGTGGGAACCAGCGCACCGTTGCCGGCACATGCTTGCGGCCCTCGCTGCGTCCGTGCAGCAGATAATGCTGAAGAGGGCTCTGCTGGGCGTGGAAAACATCGAGATACATTCGCAGATAGGTTTCGCTGTCGAAACGCGGCGAAGGGTTGACCGGCGCGAAGCGAGACTTGCGAAGATAATCGTCGAACGCCTCTCGCTGGGTCGAAAAACGCAGGCCATACGTAGCCTGATACCACTTGGGATCGAACAGGCCAGTGTTCAGCGAATCCATGAAGGCCTGACTCATCATGGCGGCGTGGGCGCCACCGCTTCGGGCGGTGTTTCCCAGCGGGAGCTCGACGATTTCTGGCTCGACGATCTCGGGCTCGACCACTTCCGATGCTGCTGTTGTTGAACCGTCGATTCCCGAGCGATCGGTTTCTGGCGTGTCAGCCGCCGGCGCAGCGATACCTGGCTCCGCCATTTCCCCGACGCCAGCGGCAGGAGCCAGACCAGCAGGCAAGCCCATCAACCGCTCGCCGCTGGCATCGCCAGTTCCGCGGTGGTAATCATCCACCGGAGAGAGGTCGTCATTGACCGCTTCGCCGTCTGCCACCACGACAGTTTCGGTCACCGTGACCAGATGCCTGTCATCGAGCGCAGGCTCCTTGCCTGGCTGGTCTTCGATACCCTTCTCCGACACGACGATATTGTCGTCCATCCCCACGACCTCCTCGGCCGCCAGGCGCCTTTTGCGTGCCTGACTGGCGAACTGGGTCTGAAATAGCCACGGTAGTAGCGATATCATCTTTCCCGTCGGTTTCATGTGGGCCCCCACCTCTTGATTTATATTGCAAACATTTGCATCGGATTGACGATGCCGTTGCCGGTGATGTCATCATCGACACTGAAAAGATGCCAAACATCGTGCGGAATACAGTTGGGTCGGGTCGCGAAGACCTCATAGAGCCCCTGGACGTCAGCCGGCGTATAATTCACGCCGTGGCGGCGGCACATCACGACGTGATCGATCGCCCCGTCGAAGAGCGTCTTCAAGTCCTGGAAATGACGCTGCGTTGCCGCCTGGCGGCCGTAGAAGTATTCGAACTCTCCGTTGCTTTTCTGCCGGATATCGACCATCTGGCCATGCGGCGCGGTCAAAAGGCATTCGAAAAGTAGAGAGCGTTCGAGCATGATGCACCCTTCTCGCCAGCCCACCCCTTCATGGAAGACGCCCTTCAACAGCGCATGATGTTCGCTGATCTCCGCGTCGCCCGGCTTGGTAGCGATGAAGTAAAGTCCGGTCGTGTCACGCTCCAGAATATGGGTAAGAATCTTCTGGATCGTGCCGGAATACCCCAGATCCAGCATCAAAGGGCGCTTGTCTGGATCCATCAACCCCGATCGCTCCAGGTAGGCGACTAACGCCTTCCGGGTCGGGGACACCACCGTCTTCAAGGCTTGCAGGTGCGGAGTCAGCCACTGGAAAACCAGCTCCCTGTCCTTGGGGAGCTCGCATTGAAAGCGAAGCAGCTCGAACGGTAACGCTGCGAATATTTCGTGCAGCTGAAGACCGAACCTCTTGCGCATGAGATCCAGAACGCTGCCCGAGAAATCGTTGCCCAGGGCCATGGGGGTGATCGTCTCGGATCCCAGCATGGCGCGGAACAACAGCGTTCTGGAGACGCGCAGATAAATGGGGTCGTGCTGCAATTCGATCGAAGACTCTCGCTGAAGGCGAGTCAGCAGGCGATGAAAACACCATCCTTCGCGCGCCAGACATACCGGCAGATGACCTTCGGCCTCGGCTTCAATGGACTCTGCATAAACGTGCAGGGCAGGTCCAAGGAAGGTCGCCCCGAATTCATATAGTGCCCGGCTCTTGGCTTGCATGGTGACGCCTCGTCTGTCGATGTAATAGGTTGCAATACTGACGTTATATACTTGTGATTGCGGCACCATGATGCCGGAATAAAATATCTTGTTCGTCAATGACTCGGCATTCGATGAATTCGACATCAATGAGTTCGAGACTCAATGACCAGGAACTCAATGTCATTTAAATGAAACCAGGGCCAGCATATGGAATCGGCTCTCAAAACCTATTTCAATAAGTCATTTCTTCTAAGACCGATATCTTCTAAGACCGATACTGGTCAAACTTCGTCGTCATGAACCGGGCATTGTTCCCAGGTTCGAAAACCGGGACGGTTAAGGCAATATAGAGACGTCCCAAAAAACGAACGTCGCCGTTAACCGACAAAGCATGCAGGACCAGAAATATCGAGCACGACAGAACTGCGATCTTGCCATCGGTAACGAAGCAACTAGCGTTAAGACTTTAGTCAGGTTAATCGTGCCCCGGCTTTTGGTGAAGATGAATTTACTCATCGATATTCACCATCCACGCTTCCATGAATTAACGGCGCCAAGGAAACATTAAAAACTTCATCTACGACGGTATTAGACTTACTCAATAGAAACGATTTAGCTCATTTTCCGCCATACATCGGCCCGGCAGCACCCGTTCGAGTGGTGCCACCGAGCCATGGATCGTCGATGAAATGTCTCTGGC
Organism: Salinicola socius; assembly: GCF_001937195.1. Lineage (GTDB taxonomy): Bacteria > Pseudomonadota > Gammaproteobacteria > Pseudomonadales > Halomonadaceae > Salinicola > Salinicola socius. The sequence goes on from NZ_MSDO01000020.1 coordinate 109,290, forward strand.
GGGAGGAAGCGAGAGAGGCGACGTCAGACCGGAGCCGAAGTGCTCAGGGTCTTGCCTCGGCCTACGGCGTAGTAATCCACCCCTGCCAACGCCATCGTCTGCGGATCGAACAGGTTGCGACCGTCGATCACCACCGGCGTGCTCAACTGGCCACGAATCCACTCGGCATCGAGCGTGCGAAACTCTTTCCACTCGGTGCAGATCACCAGCGCGTCGGCCTTCTTGACCGCCTGGATACGGTCTGCCACCAGGATCAGATCGTCCCGCTCACCGTAGATGCGGCGACACTCCTTCATGGCCTCCGGATCGTAGGCCTGTACCGTGACCCCGTGTGCCCACAGCGCTTCCATCAGGGTGCGACTGGGGGCGTCCCGCATGTCGTCGGTTTCCGGCTTGAACGATAGCCCCCATACCGCGATCGTCTTGCCCTCGAGCTCGCCATTCAGCGCATGAGAGAGCTTCTCGAACAGCGTCGATTTCTGACGTTTATTGACCGCTTCCACGGCCTTCAACAGCTCGGCTTCGTAGCCCACCTTGCTGGCGGTACGCGCCAGCGCCTGGACGTCCTTGGGAAAGCAGGAGCCGCCGTAGCCGCAGCCCGGATAGATGAAGTGGTAGCCGATACGCGGGTCGGAACCGATGCCGCGGCGAACGTCCTCGATGTCTGCGCCAAGACGTTCTGCCAGATTGGCAATTTCGTTCATGAAGCTGATCTTGGTCGCCAGCATCGCGTTGGCGGCATACTTGGTCAACTCCGCCGCACGCACGCTCATGAACATCAGCTTCTCGCGGTTGCGGTTGTAAGGGGCATAGCATTCGCGCATCAGATCGCTGACGCGGTCCGAGTCGGTACCCACCACGATACGAGCCCCACGCGTGAAGTCCTCCAGCGCCGAGCCTTCCTTGAGAAACTCGGGGTTGGAGCAGACATCGAAGGGGACATCTGCGACGCGCTCCGCAAGCACGCTCTCGATACGATCCCGAACCTTGTCGGCCGTACCGACCGGCACGGTCGACTTGTCGATGACGACCTTGTAGCCGTTCATGTACTGACCGATAGTGGATGCCACTGCCAGCACATACTGCAGATCGGCACTGCCATCCTCGTCCGGCGGCGTGCCGACGGCGATGAACTGCAGCACGCCATGTTCGACCGCCATGCCGGCGTCGGTCGTGAACCGCAGACGCCGGGCTTCCACATTGCGCAGTACCATCGACTCGAGGCCGGGCTCATAGATGGGAATGTCTCCCTGAACCAGACGCTCGATCTTGTTTCGGTCGATATCGACACACACCACGTCATGGCCTACGTCGGCCAGACAGGTGCCGGTGACCAGACCGACATAGCCGGTACCGAAAACGGTAATCTTCATTCGAGAAATCCCCATGAATGCGCGATGCCACCCACAGGGGCAGCTCGGTCAAGTCTCAGTAGCATTGGCATTAGGCAAGCGTCGGCTTCAGGCAAACGTCGGCTCTAGGCAAACGTCGCCGCGTCGGCCAGCGAGCTGCCCTGTTCGTCCTTGTCGGACGTTACCGGTTCGTCGCCCACCAGCGGCCAGTCGATGGCCAATTGCGGGTCGTTCCAGTGCAGGCTGTATTCGTCGCCCGGCGCATAGTAGTCCGTGCACTTGTACTGGAACTCGGCGACCTCGCTGGTGACGTAGAAACCGTGGGCGAATCCCGGCGGCACCCACAGCATCTGGCGATTGTCTTCGCTCAGCAGCGCGCCGACCCAACGGCCGAAGGTGGGCGAACTGCGACGCAGATCCACCGCGACGTCATAGACCTCGCCCCGCGTGACCCGTACCAGTTTTCCCTGCGGGTGCTGCAGCTGATAGTGCAGCCCCCGCAGAATGCCCTGGCCGGATTTGCTGTGGTTATCCTGGACGAACCGATGATCGCCGCAGTGCTCGACGAATTCACTGTGGCGAAAGGTTTCGAGGAAAAATCCGCGTTCGTCGCCGAACACACGCGGTGTCATCAGCACGACCTCGGGAATAGCCAACTTTTCGTAATTCATGTCGTCCGCCTCTTCGGCTGGGTGGATGGCTGAGGCAATGGTTGAGGTGATGGCTGAACTGAGGGACAGCAATCAGCGATTGCCGCGGATGCCGGCCACCGCAGCTTCGGTCAGCGTTGCACCGCGCTGGGCGTCTTCGAGACGTTTGAGCAGATATTGACCATAACCGGTCTTCTTGAGCGCGGTTCCACGCTCGGTGAGAAGCGCGTCATCGATCCAGCCCTGGTTCCAGGCGATCTCTTCCAGACAGGCGACCTTCAGACCCTGGCGATGTTCGATCGTCTGTACGTACTGGCCCGCTTCCAGCAGGCTGTCGTGCGTGCCGGTATCGAGCCACGCGAACCCGCGGCCCAGTCGCTCGACGCGCAGATCGCCCCGCTCCAGGTAGGCGTTGTTGATACTGGTGATTTCCAGCTCGCCGCGTTCGGAGGGTTTGACCTGATGGGCGATCTCGACCACGTCGTTGTCGTAGAAGTAGAGGCCGGTGACCGCATAAGGGGATTTCGGCTTGATCGGCTTCTCTTCGATCGACAGCGCCTTGCCCGATGCGTCGAATTCCACCACGCCGAAGCGCTCCGGATCCTTGACCAGATAGCCGAAGACCGTTGCCCCTTTCTGCATGTCGGAGGCCCGCATCAGCTGCTCCGAGAAGTGCTGCCCATGAAAGACGTTATCGCCGAGCACCAGGCAGACCGAGTCGCTGCCGATGAACGATTCGCCGATCAGGAACGCCTGCGCCAGACCATCGGGAGACGGCTGTTCGGCATATTCGAAACGTACCCCGAATTGCGCGCCATCGCCCAGCAGGTATTGATATTGCGGTAGATCGGACGGCGTCGAGATGATCAGAATCTCGCGAATCCCTGCCAGCATCAGCACCGAAATCGGATAGTAGATCATCGGCTTGTCATACACCGGCAGCAGCTGCTTGGAGATGCCCTGAGTGATCGGATGCAAGCGTGTGCCGGAACCGCCGGCGAGAATGATGCCTTTACGTGCCATGGTGGAGCTCCTTTTCGATGCGAGGATCGATTCAGACATTCAAGATAACGGTATAAGAGTTACCCCTGTGACAAGGGACTCTGTTACGAAGCGATGGAACAGTTACGAAGCGATGGAACAGTTACGAAGCGATGGAACAGCCATGATCGGCGCGCTATGCGCCCTCGAGCAGCTCCGCCAGCGTCAGCTGCAACTGGGATTGCCAATCCGGCAGCGTGATACCCAGCGCCTGCTCGACTTTCTCCAGCGACAGTCGCGAATTCAGCGGCCGATGAGCGGGAGTGGGGTAATTCGCGGTCGCGATCGATGCCACCTGATCCGGTCGTACCCGCAGGGTCTCCCCGAGTACCTCGGCATGCTGGAAGATCGCCTGCGCGAAGCCGTGCCAGCTGGTTTCACCACGCGGCGCGAGGTGATAAAGGCCAGAGGCCAGGCGTCCTTCCGTCTGCTGCTTCACTGCCAGCAAGGTCACTTCGGCGATCAGCCGGGCTGGCGTCGGCGCACCGATTTGATCGCCAACGATGCTCAGCGCTTCGCGCTCGCGGGCGAGACGCAACATGGTCTTCATGAAATTGTGACCGCGTGCGCTGTAGACCCAGCTGGTACGGAAGATCAGCGCCTCCGCGCCACTGGCCAGGATCGCCTCGTCACCCGCCAGCTTGCTCTCCCCGTAGGCGGACAGAGGTCCACTGCTGCTGGACTCCTGCCAGGCAATGTCGCCATCCCCCGGATAGACGTAATCCGACGAGTAGTGAACCAGTCTGGCCCCGTGCGACGCGCAGTAGTCGGCAAGCTGAGCCGGCAACTCGGCATTGAGCCGGAAGGCTTCGTCGCGCGCCGTCTCCGCCGCATCGACCGCGGTCCAGGCAGCGGCGTTGGCGATGAGGGACGGCCGATGCTCATCGAGCAGCCGAGCGACGGCAGCGGCATCCTGCAGATCGAGTGATTGGCGCCCGGGCGCGACGCACGGCCCGAGCGGGGCCAGCGCGCGCTGCAGCTCGAAGCCGACCTGCCCGTTGCCTCCCAGAATCAGCATGCTCATGCCGTCGCTCCCAGACGCTCGCCCTGGTAACTGCCGTTCTGCACCCGGCGCCACCACATGTCGTTCTCCAGGAACCAGCGCACGGTCTTGCGCATGCCGCTCTCGAAGTTCTCGCTGGGGGTCCAATCGAGTTCCCGCTGGATCTTGGATGCGTCGATCGCGTAACGCTGGTCATGCCCCGGTCGGTCGGTCACGAAAGTGATCAGGTCGCGATAGTGAGCGACACCTTCCGGCTTCTTCGGCGCGAGCTCCTCGAGCAGTTCGCAGATGGTCTCGACTACCTGAATGTTCTGCTTCTCGTTATGACCACCGATGTTGTAGGTCTCGCCGATCTCGCCCTCGCTGGCGACCAGAACCAGCGCCCTCGCGTGGTCCTCGACGAACAACCAGTCACGGATCTGCTTGCCATCGCCGTAAACCGGTAGCGGCTGACCCGCCATCGCGTTGAGGATCGTCAGCGGAATCAGCTTCTCCGGGAAATGGAACGGCCCGTAATTGTTGGAACAGTTGGTCACCAGCGTCGGCAAACCGAAAGTGCGGTGCCAGGCGCGAACCAGATGATCGGAGCTCGCCTTGCTGGCCGAGTAGGGCGAGCTTGGCGCGTATGGCGTGGTTTCGGTGAACAGCTCGTCCACGCCATGCAGATCGCCATAGACCTCGTCGGTGGAGATATGGTGAAACCGGAACGTCGTTGCCTTGCGGGGGTCGCTCTCCTGCAACCCTTTCCAGTAGCTACGTGCCGCTTCCAGCAGGACGTAGGTCCCCACGATGTTGGTTTCGATGAACGCCGCCGGCCCATCGATGGAGCGATCCACGTGACTCTCCGCAGCCAGATGCATCACCACATCCGGCCGGTACTCGTTGAAGATCCGGGCCATGGCCGCCGCATCGCAGATGTCGGCCAGACGAAATTCGTAACGCTCGTCGCTGTCGACGCGAGCGAGCGATTCCGGATTGCCCGCGTAGGTCAATTTGTCGACATTGATGACGCGATGTGGCGTGTGCTCGATCAATTCGCGCACGACTGCCGAGCCGATGAACCCGGCGCCACCTGTTACCAGAAATGTCATGCTCATGGTGCTTCCCCCGTCGAGCCTGTTGTTGAATAGCGGGTAGATCGATCTACGGAAGAGATCGACTGGAAAGACCGACTGAATCGTGCGATCTGTCCGGGGTGGTATGGCTTTCCGGCAGCGGGCCGGGCCCGTGGCATGAGACAGCCGGGGCCGCGGCCGGATCTGCTGGATCAGTCGCGGTGGTCCTTCACGATCAGGATCAGCATGTTGATGATCAGCGTGATGAACAGCGCGATCACGGCGAATACCACCGAGTTGTAGAGGCGCTCAGGCTGTTCGGGGTATTCCGGCATCGTCGGCGTCTGGAGCACGGATACCTGCTTCAACTTCCGCGCCGCTTCGATGCGTGTCGTTTCGAGCGCTCCCAGCGCCCCGGAGTAGCTCTCCTGAGCAAACTGGGCGCGCAGCATCAAGGTCTGATATTCCGAGGAGATACTGTTGAGCGCATCGCCGGACTGCCGAGCCAGGCGGCCCTGTTCCTGGGTGATCTGATCGGAAAGCGCCTTGATTTCGCTATTGACGCGCACGATTTCCGGCGAGCGAACGCTCTGGTAACTGGCCAGTGCGCTCTTGCGGGCCTTGGCGATGGCAAGCTGCCCTTCCAGACTAGAAACGACGGAGCTCAGACTCTCCACCGTGCCCGTCGGCGAGACCAGGCCGTTGGCGTTCTGATAGTCGAGCAGTGCATCACGGGTCTGCTGGAACTTGTCTTCCAGCAACGAGACCTGCTGTTCGAGGAAGCGAACCTGCTCCTCCGCCAGACGCTGCCCCATCAGGTTCATGTGACGCTCGCCCTCGTCGAGCAGCAGTTGGGCGATCTTGTTGGCTTCCTCCGGATCGAAGGCTTCCACATCGACTCGCAGCACGCCGGCGTAATCGTCCAGCTCTATCGACACCCGCGACAGGAAGTAGTCATGCAGCTCCTCCAGCGGCGCGTTCTCGTCGCTCAGCGCGCTGAAGAAGTCGGCGCCCGAATTGGCATAGTGATTGCGGAAATCCGCCTCATCGATGAGCAGCTTCAGCATGTCCACGGAGCGCATGTAATCGCGCAGCAGCAGCATGTCCGCGAGATTGCTGGTCGCTCCGCCGCTCAGCAGCGAACTCACGCTCAAGGTCGGCGACGCGAGCTGAGGGCTCTCGAGCACCACGTTGGCATGGGAGACATAGCGGTCGCTGGCCCATAGCGCCCAGTAGAGCGACACGACGATGATCGCGATCAGGCACACGACCCAGTGAAACGACTTGCGAAACCGCGATGATCTTTTGGCTTGAGATGGCTTGTTCATGGGCGACCTGTCTTTTTCGTAGTCTTGTTCGAAGTCGTAGCCTGGCTCGAAGTCGTAGTCTGGTTCGAGGCCGCAGGCTTGTTCGGAGTCGTCGGCTTGTTCGACGCCTTGGCCGGGCGGTTCCGAGGCTTGGATTTCGCCTGAGCCTGGAACTGCTGCACGTAACGGCGCGCCTCGTGCATCCGCTCCCGGGACTCCTCCATGCGCCATCGCAGCGCATCGTCGGGATCGTTCCGAGCGGGATCGTCACTGGATATCTGGTAGTCGAGCCGCGCCTGCTCGAACTCGAGATTGGCCTGCATCAATTGCTGCTTCGCCTCGGATAGCGATGCAGGCACTTTGGGTGGCGTGGTCTTCTTGCCGTCGGTCGCCTCGTGGTAGGCGCTGATGGCCTCCTCGATATCGTCGAACCACTTCGCCTGCCCTTGCTCCAGCACGATGCCTGCCTCGCAGAACTCCCTCAGCACGCCCTCCCCGTGCGACACCATGATCAGGCTGGCCCGGCCGATGCGATCCTTGAACGCCTCCTTGGCCTTGGCCTTGAAAGCCCGATCGCCGACCGCGGTCGCTTCATCGGAGAGATAGACGTCGAAGTCGAAGGCCAGCGACAGCCCGAATGCCAGGCGTGAACGCATTCCCGAGGAGTAGGTCTTGACCGGCTCGTCGAAGGCGTTGCCGATCTCGGCGAAGGCTTCGACCTCCTGGACGACGCGTTCGATCTCCTCCTCGGCTCCGTGGATGCGAGCCACGAACTTGACGTTCTGGCGGCCGGTCATCGAGCCCTGAAAACCGCCGGCCAGACCGATCGGCCAGGAGACTCGGCTGTTGCGAATGATCTCGCCCCGGTCCGGCGAATCCATGCCGCCGATCAGTCGCAGCAGGGTCGACTTGCCCGCACCGTTGCGGCCCAGAAGCCCCACGCTGACCCCGGAGGGAATGGTCAGGCTGATGTCCTTGAGCACCCATTGACTGCCGTGATGGTTGTGATAGCGCTTGTAAAGATTGCGGATCTCGATCATGTGGGCAGATCTCCTAGTGCGCTTTCAGCTGATCGCGAAAACGCAGGTGGAGGACCAGCCCCAGCGAAATCGACGCCAGCGCCCAGAGCCACAGGTAAGTCATATCGATGCCATCGATCGTGTGGTAGCCGGCGAAGAAGTTGAGTCGCATGCTCTCCAGGCCGTGCACGATCGGATTCAGCAGCAGATATTCCCGGTATTGATGCGGCACGTAGAGCACCGGGAAGATGACGCCGGAAAGCAGCAGCAGCGGCAGGTTGAGGATCCGTGCCACCTTGCCGATTTCCGGCACCAGATCGCCCAGCACCGACAGCGTCAGCCCGAATCCCCAGCCCAGCGCCCACAGCGACAGCCAGTCCATCATCGCGCCGACCGGGTAGTCCGGCATCAGCTCGAACTTGAGCAGGCTGCCGATCGTGATGAACAGGATGAAGATCAGCGACTTGAGCATGCCTTCGAGGAAACAGCGGACCAGCACCGGATCGATCGGCTTGACCTGGCGATAGGCGAACAGCCCGCGATTGGCCTCGACCGCGCCGATCGAACGCATCATGTTCTCGCGGAACAGCATGAACCCCATCAGCCCGACCACCATCCAGGCCACGTAATCGGCCCCGGCGATATGCCGGCCGGACATGAACAACCCGCGCACCGACACCATCACCCCGATGATCGCCAGCGGTTCGAAGATCATCCAGAACCAGCCCATGCGATCGGCCATGGTGCGAGAGATCGCCTCGCGCATGAACATGGCGAACCAGACGCTTCTGGCCACCCGCCACGGCGAGCGCGAAGGCGCGCCGGGCGGTCTTGCGAAATCAGGTTGGGAAAAGCCCGGCGGTGAGTCCGGTCTTGAAACATCCATAGCCATGACGGATTACCCCCGATGGGCCGTGCGCAACTTGCGCGTCAGGCGGAAAGACCAGCGATCGAACGCGCTCACAGGTCCAGCGCCACGCGAGTGGCCACGGCAACCTGGAACAGGATCTGGGTAATCGCGGAGGCCAGTTCGATGTTGCTCGTCGGCGCTGCCGGAAGGACGATAATCTCGTCGCCGGCACGCATTTGGGTCTGCCCTGCCTGAAGAACGGCACCATTGCGATGAACCACCAGCACCTGGTCTTCGTCGGCCCGTGGCGTGAATCCGCCGGCCTGCCGGATGTAATCCTGGGCGCTCATGCCCGGGGTAAAGACCATTGCCTGAGGAATGATGATTTCGCCGCTCAGCAGGATCGAATCGGTGTTCTCGGGGATCGTGACGATGTCCCCATCCTGCAGCCGGATGTCCGCGACATTGCCGTCCCGGGCGACGACCAGCCGGCCGGTCGGCTTGACCTGGGAGGCCTTCTCCACGAATCGCTGGATCAGCTCGGCTTGGCGAACCTGGATCTCGCCTTCCTTGGCCGTGCGGGACGGGTAGCCCAGATAGGTGGTCTCGAGTCGCCGCAGGCTGTCCTTCAGCGACTGTGCCTGCTGATCCGCCACGCTGATCCGACGGATCGAAACATCCTGATAGCTGGTCATGCCCTGAGGCACGCTGATCGCATTGAGGAACTCGCCCAGCTTGGCATCCCGCGGCAACGCGTATCGCGATGGCCCGTAGTAACTGCCCTCGATCTGAACCACGATGGTCTCGTCGCGCAGGTCGGCACTGAACAGCACTTCATCGCCACGACGCACCTCGGCGCTGCGAAATTCCGCCAGCGGCAGATAGCGCGAGACCGGTCCCGACGGTCGGCTGCCACGCAGCAGCACATGGGACACACCGGATTTCAGTCGCGCCAGATTGATCACGTCCTGACCGGTCAACGCATCCCCGACCAGTTCGTAGCGGTAGTTCTTCTGCACGTCGCCGACGACGCTGATCGCAGGTCCGCGCTCCTCGACCACGATGGTGTCGCCATCCCGAAACTGGGGACGGGCGATATCGCCGTTGATCAGGAAGTTGTAGAGATCGACGACGTTGATGACCTGGTTACCGCGCTTGATCAGGACCTGTCGATAGCTGCCGAGCGCCTGATCGATGCCGCCTGCCTGATCGAGGAAGTAGAGCACCGAGTCATTCGGCGTTCCGGAGTAGCGTCCCGGATTCATCACGTAGCCCGTGACGAACACGCCCACCGGCTGCACGCCCTGGAGATTGGTATAGACGCTGACGTTCTCCGGATAGACCGACTGAATCGCGCCGCGCACCTTGGCGTTGAGCTGAGCGTTGGAGATCCCCTGGACCTGCAGCGGTCCGATTCCCGGCAGGAAGATATTGCCCTGGGCATCCACCGCCAGCACCCGGTCCATCTCGACCCCGCCCCAGACCCGAATCGTGATCTGGTCACCCGGCTTGATCAGATACTCGGGATTGAGCCCGTCCGCCATCATTCCGCGGAAACCGCCGCTGAACAGGTTTTCGCCGAACGGCGGCAGCGTATCGGGATCGACCATGGCCTGCGCCCGAGGGTCGACCGGTCCATAGGTGCCACTATCCCAATTGGCTCGCGGCGATGTCTCTGTTGCATCGTCATCCGACGCCTGCGACGTCATCGCTTGCGCCTGCTGATCGCTACCCAGCAACGTACTGCTGTTCACTCCAATGGCCTGCCCGTGAGCAAGGTTGGCGCTCAAACACGCTACCGCCACCAGGCACATGGCCCGGAAAATCATTGCTAACCGCTTCATGATGGTTCCCTTCCCTCACGTTGTTTCAGGCCATCGAGTACCGAATCCCGTGAATAGGAGATCCGGTTAAATGCCGTTTGAGGCACTTTTCAATTCGGTGGCAACCAGGTCGTTCCGGCATCAGGAACGACGGATTTCGACGGCTTCGCCGAGAGAGCATCCGAATGTTTTTCGGAGGCTCACTAGCGAATGATTTCCGTCACCAGACGCTGTGCATACCAGCCTTTCCCCGGTACCAGACAAGTGACTTCCCCCACCGGCAGACCGGCCGGCGCGGCGTTACGCGTCACATCCAGCCGAACGCAACGTCGTCCGCTGGCCGAGAAGTAGCGCTCCCGCGCATGAACCGAGACGTTGGCTCCCCAAGGCGAGGTAGCGAGCGTGGCAACGCTGCCTGTCGCAGCGCTGTCGAGAAAAGTGGACAGTGGCCCGTTCACCGGTGTGGCCTCGTTCATCGGAGCCACGGCGGTATCGAGACGCTGTTGAGACGAGGTCGCGCAGCCCGATGCAGCGGTCAGCATCAGCGCTACCGCCAGCCATCGCGAAGCGCGACTGCCCCCTCTGAACTTGCAGATTTCTTTTTTCATGATGATCACCTCCCCCTCGATTTCCCGCGCGTTATCGCCGGGAACCTGGCTGTTATGACGCTGTAAATGACTTCCATGACGCTGTAGATGACTTCTTTTTCCTGCCTGCCCGCTATCGTCATTTACGGCTCGATAACCGGGTTGATATCGTCGTTATATGATCTGATACCGACGTAGCGCCGCGATGAGTCGGCCCACGGTTTCCTCGAGGTCATGAGCGGAGGTATCGATTTCGACTTCCGGTGATTCCGGCGCCTCATAAGGGGAACTGATCCCGGTAAACTGCGTGATCTCGCCACGGCGGGCCTTGCGATAAAGGCCTTTGGGATCCCGTTGTTCGCAGACCGCGAGCGGGGTATTGACGAAGACTTCGATGAACTCCCCGCTGTCCACCAGGCTGCGGATCATGCGGCGATCGTCGCGAAACGGTGAGATGAACGAGACCAGGACGACCATGCCGGCATCGACCATCAGCTTGGCGACCTCGCCGATCCGGCGGATGTTTTCGTGACGACCCTCGTTGCTGAAGCCGAGATCTCGGCACAGGCCATGGCGAACGTTGTCGCCATCCAGCAGGTAGGTGTTGTAGCCCATGCCGAAGAGCTGTCTTTCCAGTGCATCGGCCACGGTGGACTTGCCCGCGCCGGAGAGCCCCGTGAACCAGATGATGCTCGGCTTCTGGCGATTGCGTTCGGCGCGGCGACGCTTGGTGACCATCATGTCGTGCCACACGACATGGCCGGCGCTCAGCGCATCCACCACCATGCCGGCGCCCACCGTCAGGTTGTTGAGCTTGTCGATGAAGATGAAATTGCCGGTGTCGGGGGAACGCTGGTAACTGTCCAGCACCAGCGGCTGGGTGACCTCGATCTGACAGCGGGCGATGCCATTGAGCGCCAGCGTATCGGTGGCACTTCGCGCCATGGTGTTGACATCGACCTGATAGACGATGCGCACGACGCGTCCCGAGACGACACGCGTGGCAGCCTTGAATTCGTACTCATGGCCCACCATCAGCGGCGTCTCGTGCATCCACACGACGTCGGCGGTAAACGCGGTGCAGGGCTCGACCTCGCTGTTGGCCGCGACGAGGGTGTCACCGCGGGAGATATCGATCTCGTCGTGCAGCGTGAGCGTCACCGATTGCCCCGGATACGCCACGCTCAGATCGCCGTCGTTGGTGACGATGCGTGCCACGGTCGAGCGCTTGCCGGAAGGCTCGACCCGAATCTCGGTCCCGACCTCGACCGCCCCTGCCGCCAGCGTGCCGCAGTAGCCGCGAAAATTGTGATTGGGCCGGTTGACGTACTGCACCGGAAAGCGCAGCTCATGCAGGCTCTGCGCCGACAGAATCTCGATCTGCTCCAGCTGAGCGAGCAGCGGCGCGCCGCTGAACCAGGGCATGGCGTCACTGGGATTGACGACGTTGTCCCCGTTCAACGCCGAGATGGGCAGGAAACGAATGTCCGTGACGCTCAGCTTGCCGGCAAAGTCGGTGTAATCGGCGACGATCTCCTGGAACCTGGCCTCGGAGTGATTGACGAGGTCCATCTTGTTGATCGCGATCACGAAGTGGCGAATGCCGAGCAGATCGCAGATGAAGCTGTGGCGCCGAGTCTGCAATTGCACCCCGTAACGCGCATCGATCAGGATTATCGCCAGGCTGGCCGTGGACGCGCCGGTGGCCATGTTGCGGGTGTACTGCTCGTGTCCCGGGGTGTCGGCGATGATGAATTTGCGCTTGTCGGTGGAGAAAAACCGATAGGCGACATCGATGGTGATGCCCTGCTCCCTTTCCGACTGCAGGCCGTCCACCAGCAGTGCCAGATCGACCTGCCCGCCCAGACTGCCCCGCGATCTGGAGTCACGCGTCACCGCGGCGAGTTGATCGTCGAAAATCAGCTTGGCGTCATGCAGCAGCCGGCCGATCAGCGTGGACTTGCCGTCGTCGACGCTGCCGCAGGTGATGAAACGCAAAAGCCCCTTGCTCTCGTGCTCCTTGAGATATCGCTCTATGTTGTCGGCGATCAGCGCGGATTGATGGGTCATCAGAAATAACCCTCCCGCTTTTTCTTCTCCATCGAGCCGACACCGTCATGATCGATGGCACGACCGAAGCGCTCGCTGGTACGAGTGAGCAGCATCTCCTGGATGATGGCGGGCAAGGTGGTCGCGCGAGACTCGATGGCACCGGTCAGCGGATAGCAGCCCAGCGTGCGGAACCGAATCCAGCGCTCCTGCGGCACTTCCCCGGCGGCGAGCGGGAACCGCGCATCATCGACCATCAGCAGCATGCCATCACGGGCCACTACCGGCCGCGGGGCCGCGTAGTAGAGCGGCACGATGGCGATCGACTCGAGATGGATGTACTGCCAGATATCCAGTTCGGTCCAGTTGGAGAGCGGAAAGACACGAATCGATTCGCCCTGATTGACCTTGCCGTTGTAGAGACGCCATAGCTCGGGTCGCTGCTGTTTGGGATCCCAGCGGTGATGCCTGTCACGGAAGGAGTAGACGCGCTCCTTGGCGCGAGAGGCTTCCTCGTCCCGGCGTGCGCCTCCGAAGGCCGCATCGAAGCCATGTTTTTCCAGCGCCTGCTTGAGCGCCTGTGTCTTCATGACGTCGGTGTACTTGGCGCTGCCGTGATCGAACGGATTGATGCGGGCGTCCCGCCCCTCGTCATTGACGTGTTCGATCAGCTCCATGCCGACCTGGGACGCGATGCGATCGCGGAACGCGATCATCTCGCGGAACTTCCAGGTGGTATTGACGTGCAGTAACGGAAACGGCGGCGTGCCCGGATAGAACGCCTTGCGCGCCAGATGCAGCATCACCGAGGAGTCCTTGCCGATCGAATACAGCATTACCGGATTGCGAAACTCCGCAGCCACCTCTCGGATGATCTGAATCGACTCGGCTTCGAGCTGGCGAAGGTGAGTGTTAGCCCTGACTGTGAGTTCGCGCATCATGTTTCCATGCATCCGATCGAGAGTAACGAAACGAAAGTTGCCAACGGTCGAGACCGACTCGACAAGGCTCGGAGATCGCTGCCATTTGTTGTTTTCGAGGCCCTATTTCGATCAATTATCCCGTCAGAGTCAAACACTAAAACGCCTTCAAGTAAGCTCATGTAAAACCCAAAACCGGATTTCGACGCGCAATGTAAAAAACAGTACACAGACTCGCCTAATGCAAAAAAGCGAGTCCGTAATTAACCATTCAAGATATTGATATTGATACCTTTTTTAAATTATAAGCGGTTCAAATGACGCCAAAAACAAGATGCAATTTATGATTCAATGTGCCCCGGTCGTAAATCATCCAGCCACGCAACAGCGATATTTTCCCCACAACTCATTTCAAACCCACGAATTAAATACCTCGAAGACAGACCTCCAAGGCTGAGTTTCTTCATACTGATGCCATCGGTTTTTCCGCAGAAAAGTTTGCTTACATTTACCGCTTTCGTTAACGCATTAACGATTACGAAAATTCCGGGGGCTTAGCAATTCGACACATCGCAACCGCGCGTCGAATCCCGACTTTGCGTTACAATGTGCGTCTGACGGCCTCTCGCGCCGGTCTCACCCAAGAAGTTCCTGCGCTCAGACACGCAGGCTTGGGTGCCCCGGCGCAATGACGGCTTTTTTACGTGCTCGAGTTCTACGTGCTGCGACTTGACGCGCTCATTGACGACGGACCGCACCCGCTTTAGTGACCCATGCCTAACGATTCGACAGTTTTGCGACCGTCCTCCGCTCGCGTGGCCGGCTATCTCTCCAAAGGCCTGGCGCGCTGGAACATCATTCGCTGCCTGCTACCGGAGTACTCGCGACAGGTCCGCCTGAAGCCAGGTAGCCATCAGCCCGTCGATGCGATTCTCGGCTGGGGCCTGAAGCCCACCTCGACGCCGGCCAGACGCCTGGCCGAGCGCCGCGGCCTGCCCTATGTCGCCATCGAGGACGGCTTTCTGCGTTCGCTGGGGCTGGGCGTCAATTACTCCCAACCCCACAGCCTGGTCGTGGACTACACCGGCATCTACTACGACGCGACCCGGCCGTCCGACCTGGAACGGCTGCTCGCCGACGCCGATTTCGAGGCCGACGAGCTCGCGCGCGCCGACCACGCCATGCAGCGCCTGCGTCGACTGCGGCTATCGAAGTACAACCATGCCCCGGACCTTCCGCTACCCGCGGCCGAGCGCCCGCGCGTGCTGGTCATCGACCAGACCCGCGACGATGCCTCCATCACTCACGGCATGGCCGATGCCAGCTCGTTCCAGCGCATGCTAAAGAGCGCGCTCGCCGACCATCCTGACGCCGAGATCCTGATCAAGACCCATCCGGACGTCATCGCCGGGCGCAAGCAGGGGTATCTGACCCAGGCCTCGTCCGACCCCCGCTGCCGTCTGATCGGTGACGACCTCAATCCGTGGGCGCTGATCGACGCCGTCGACGCGGTCTACGTCGTGACCAGTCAACTGGGATTCGAAGCGCTGATGGCCGAAAAGCCGGTTCACTGCTTCGGCATGCCGTTCTACGCCGGCTGGGGACTGACCCGGGATGCGCTGCGCTGCGAACGCCGTCAGCGTTCCCGCACGCTGTCGGAGCTCTTCGCCGCGGCCTATCTGCGCTACTGTCGTTATGCCAACCCCTACACCGGGCAGGCCTCGACGCTCGAGGCGACGATCGATCTGATCGCCGATCAGAAACGCCAGCGGGATCGGCTGGCAGGCCGTTGGCTGGCCGTGGGATTTTCCAGCTGGAAACGGGCCTTCATCAGCGACTTCCTGGGACCCGCCTCGAACGTCCGCTTCATCCAGGGCGACCATCCGCAGCCCCGCGAACTGGAGGGCCGCGACAGCCTGGTGGTGTGGGGTCAGAAAGCCACCGACGAGATCAAGGCGCTGTGCCGCCGGCACGGACTCAAGCTGTGGCGGATGGAGGATGGTTTCGTGCGCTCGGTCGGGCTCGGCGTCGATCTGACCCGGCCACTGTCGTTGGCCTTCGACTCGCGCGGGCTCTACTACGACGCCGGCAACGAAAGCGACCTCGAACGCCTGCTGGCGGAGACGGATTTCGAGCCGGCGCTGCTGACTCGCGCCCATCGTCTGCGTCAGCGTCTGACTGAACTGAAGCTGTCGAAGTACAACGTGCGGGGCAAGACACTACCCGCGCTGCCATCGGATGCGATCGGTTCGCGCCCGATCGTGCTGGTGCCCGGCCAGGTCGAGAGCGACGCGTCGATCGCCCATGGTTCGCCCGAGATCAAGACCAACCAGGCGCTGCTCGAGGCGGTCCGACAGAATCGCCCCGAGGCGTTCGTCATCTACAAGCCGCACCCGGACGTGGTCTCGGGGGCGCGGGTGGGTCTGCTCGACAGGACCGCCCGCCAGCTCTACGACCTGGAGCTGGTCGACTGCGACATCATCGATCTGATCGAACTCGCCGACGAGATTCACACCATGTGCTCATTGACGGGGTTCGAGGGTCTGATGCGCGATGTGGAAGTGCATACCTACGGTCTGCCGTTCTACGCCGGTTGGGGGTTGACCCACGATCGGTTATCCTCCCCGCGCCGCCAGCGAAGATTGACACTGGATGCGCTGATCGCCGGCGCGCTGTTGATGTATCCGACCTATGTCGATCCTGTCAGCGGCGAGTTCTGCAACGCCGATACTGCCGTCGAGTTGATGCAGCAGCAGCGCGACCAGCGCACCGGCCTGCCCCTGCGCGTTCGCTTCTACCGGCTATACCGCAACCTGTTTTCCAGAAGGCAATGATTTGAGCACGACGCGCAAACACTTTCTGTTGCTACAAGGTGTCTGCTCACCTTTTTTCGACCGGCTGGGCGAACGGTTGCTGGCGGCGGGTCACTCGGTGACCAAGATCAACTTCACCGTCGGTGACAGCGTCTACTGGCGTCAGGGGAACACCTACGCCTACCGCGGTCAGGCCAAGGACATTCCCGAGTATCTCTGCGACATCTGGGATCGCCACGAGATCACCGATCAGGTGGTGTTCGGCGATCGTCGCCCGGTGCATCGGCGGGCCATTCTCGCCGCCCGTCGCCGTGGCATTCGCAACCACGTCTTCGAGGAGGGCTATTTTCGCCCTTTCTGGGTGACGCTGGAGCGCGAGGGGGTCAATGCCCATTCGCTGTTGCCGCGCGATCCGGAGTGGTATCGCGAAGCGGGCAAGCGCCTGCCCAGCGCCGGTCGGCCGCTGGCGTTTCCCAACCAGTTTCACACGCGTGCGCGCCACGACGTGCTCTATCACCTGGCCGGGGTCGCCAACCCGTTTCTCTATCCCCACTATCGCAATCACGCCCTGGTCACGGCACCGGCGGAGTACGCAGGCTTCCTGTTGCGCAAAGCCCGCGAGCCGCACTGGAAACGCCGTGATGCCGATCGACTGCAGGCGCTACACGCGTCCCGGCGGCCGTTCTATCTGTTGCCGCTGCAGCTGAAGAGCGACGCTCAGATCCGCTATCATTCCGACTACAAGAGCATGCAGGAAGTGATCGGCAAGGTGGCCGCCTCGTTCGCCTACCATGCGCCGCGCGATGCGTTTCTGGTGATCAAGAATCACCCGCTCGACATGGGCCTGGCCCAGTACGCGCGACTGATCAAGGTGTTGACCCACGAATATGACCTGGGCGACCGCCTGGTCTATCTCGAGGGCGGCAACCTCGAACCCCTGCTCAAGCAGGCCAGCGGGCTGGTCACGGTCAACAGTACCGCCGGCAACGTATCGCTGGGCTTCGGCTGCCCGACCCATACCCTGGCTTCTCCGATCTACGATATGGCGGGACTGACCCATCAGGGCACGCTGGATGATTTCTGGCACAATACTTCCGCCCCGGACGCGGAACTGTTTCGGGCCTATCGCCGCACCGTCGCGCAGACAGTCCAGATCAATGGCGGATTCTACTGTCGCCCCGGGATCGATCTAGCCTCGGAAAACGCTCTCCAGGCGCTGCAACGGGAGCGCTCCCCGCTAAAACAACTCATGGATGAGATCGCGTCATGACCCGAATCGTCATTACCGGGGCCACCGGAGCCATCGGCCAGGCACTGGCCGCCGTCTACGCCAGGCCCGGCAATCAGTTGGTCCTGCATGGTCGTCAGCGCGACGTGCTCGATGCGCTCGCCGCCTCCTGCCGCACCGCGGGAGCCGAGGTCGAGCTCAGTCACGTCGAGCTGGGCCAGACTCGGCTCGACGATGACAGCGCGCTATTGACGTGGCTGGAATCGCTGTGTACGCCTGCCGTGCCTGATATCGTGATCGTCAACGCCGGCATCAACATCGACATCGGCGAAGACGGCCGGGGCGAAGCGTGGGAAGCGGCCAGCCGCCTGCTCGAGATCAACCTGCGGGTACCGATGGCGATGGGCAACTTCCTCGGCAAGCGCATGCGCGCCGCCGGTCATGGTCAACTGGTGCTGATGAGTTCGCTCGCGGCGTATCACGGCCTGCCGGTGACGCCCAGCTACAGCGCCAGCAAGGCCGGCGTAAAGGCCTACGGCGAAGCGCTTCGCGGCTGGCTGGCGCCGCACGGCGTCGGGGTCAGCGTGGTCATGCCGGGCTATGTCAGCTCGAAGATGTGCCACGAGATGCCTGGGCCAAAGCCGTTCCTGTGGCAACCCGAGCGCGCTGCCAGGTTCATCGCCAAGGGCGTCGAAAGGAATCGCGCCCGGATCAGCTTCCCGTTCCCGCTCAATTTCGGCTGCTGGTGGCTGGCCGTGCTGCCGGCGGCGATCTCGCAGCGCCTGCTGACGCTGTTCGGCTACGACCACGACCAAGGCGACGGAGCGCATCGATGATGGATGGATTCTGGAACGGGTTCTGGGCCACGGTGGCCACGCTGGTCGTCACCAGCCTGTTCGAACTGCTGCTCAAGCCGCGCCCCCAGCCGCTGTGGCAGCGCGCGCCGGCAGCAGTTGCCGTTCACCTGGCCACCACCGTGCTGCACTTCGCCTTGTGGCTGTTGATCGTACAGCGCCCCTGGTTTGCGCTGGTGATCGCCGCTTCGCTGCAGATGGTGGTGATCCAGGTCAACAACACCAAGTCGAGCTCGCTGCGGGAACCCTTCCTGTGCCAGGACTTCGAGTACTTCGTCGATGCGGTTCGCCACCCCCGCCTCTACATCCCTTTTTTCGGTATCGGTCTGACCATCGCCGCCAGCCTGGCCGGCGCCATCGCGATCGGTATCGGCTTCTGGCTCGAACCCTCGCTCTTCGGTCACGCCGACGCGCCCTGGTCGCTGCTGGGCACCCTGGTGCTGGTGGCGGCCAGTATCGCCGTGCTGATCTGGCAACTGCCCCGGTTGACCGGTTGTACGCTCGAACCCAACGACGACCTGGTCAGGCTCGGCCTCTATCCCTACCTCTGGGCCTATGGTCGCCTGACTCGTGACCCGATCGACCGTCAGGACAACGACAACGCCTTCGCCCTGCCGGTGGATCTGGATAGGGACAGCGTGGATCCCGCCACGCTGCCCAACGTGGTGCTGGTCCAGAGCGAATCCTTCTTCGATCCGCGCGACTGGCATCCCGCCATACGGCGTGAGCTGCTCGGCCAATACGACGCGCTGATGGCAGAAGCGCTGCAGAGCGGACGTTTCGACGTTCCCGCCTGGGGCGCCAATACCGTGCGCACCGAGTGTGCGGTATTGACCGGCTTCACGCCGTCGCGGCTCGGCGTGCATCGCTTCAACCCCTACCACCAGCTGTCGAAGCTGGCGGTCAACAACCTGGCAGGCGCGCTCAAACGACTGGGTTATCGGACCGTCTGCATTCATCCGTACCCCGCCAGCTTCTATCTGCGCGACAAGGTCTATCCCAATCTGGGCTTCGACACATTCCTGGATATCGCCGACTTCGAACTCAGCGAGCGCGACGGCCAGTACACCGGCGATCTCGCGCTGGCGGATCGGGTTCAGAAACAGCTGGCGGCGGCCGATGAAAAACCGCTGTTCATTTTCGTGATCAGCATGGAGAATCACGGCCCGCTTCATCTGGAGACTGCCGATCCGGCCGTGGCAGAGCGGTGGATCGAAGGCGGCGTTACCGATGATTGCGAAGAGCTGACGGTTTATCTGAGGCATCTGCGCAATACCGATAGTATGCTGGAGCGACTCAGGGACTCTCTTGATAACAATGACCGGCCCGGCATTCTGGGTTTCTACGGGGACCATGTGCCGATCATGCCGAAAGTCTACGCACGCCACGGCGAGCCGGATGGTTTCACGAACTATTTCATCTGGCAGACCAGGCCTCATTCGGGCGATAACGTGCGGATGACGCTTCCAGCCGATAAGCTGGGAACAACGATCTACGAAAGAATTATCGACCACGCTGGCAAGCTTGGTGCGAATTGAGAAAGGCGTAGCCCGCGCTACGAAGCAAGGAGTCCCAATGACCAAACGCGTTGCCATCATCGGCGCGGCTCACCGGTTCCCGAGCGCCCCGACATCACAACGTTTCTGGCAAGCGCTCAAGACCGGCGAAGACCTCGTCACCTCGGTCGCAGACGACCGTTGGGGCCTGGAAGCCTATCGCCATCCTGACAAGCAGCACCCTGGCACGAGCTACACTTTTGCCGCCGGCAGTCTCGGCGACATCTCCGGCTTCGACGCCGGCTTCTTCGGCATCTCGCCGCGCGAGGCCGCCCAGATGGATCCGCAGCAGCGAATCCTGCTGGAGATGACCTGGGAAGCCATGGAGGACGCCGGTATTCCGCCGCAGACACTGCGCGGAAGCCAGTGCGGCGTGTTCCTGGGTATCGCCAGTCTCGACTACTCGTATCGCATGGCCGACGACATGTCGGCGATCGAACCTTCGACGGCGACCGGCAACACCTCGAGCATCGCCTCGAACCGGATCTCCTACGTGTTCGACCTGCACGGTCCGAGCATGTCGATGGATACCGCCTGCTCCTCGTCGCTGGTCGCCTTTCACCAGGCGTGCCAGTCGATCCGCTGTGGCGAAACGGAAATGGCGCTGGCCGGTGGCATCAGCCTGCACCTGCACCCGTTCGGCTTCATCATCTTCTCCAAGGCGAGCATGCTTTCGCCCACCGGACGCTGCCAGGTCTTCGATGAGTCCGGAGATGGCTACGTCCGCTCCGAGGGCGGCGGTATTTTCCTGCTCAAGGATTACGACAAGGCCGTTGCCGATGGCGACCGGATTCTGGCCATCGTTGCCGGCAGTGGCGTCAATACCGACGGTTACAAGAAAGGCCTGACGGTTCCCAATCCCGACGCCCAGGTCGCGCTGATGAGCCAGACCCTGGCGCGCGCCGGCCTGGCACCGGACGATATCGACTATCTGGAAGCGCACGGCACCGGTACCGCTGTCGGCGACCCGCTGGAAACCCGCGCCATCGGCGCGGCGATCGGCCAGAAGCGCAAGACGCCACTGCCGATCGGCTCGGTCAAGAGCAATCTCGGCCACCTGGAAACCGCCTCCGGCGTGGCAGGGCTGGCCAAGGCGCTCTACGCGCTGCGTGAACGCGAAGTGCCCGCCACCATCGGCATTCGCAAGGTCAATCCGCGGATCGACGTGAAGGGCTGGAATCTCGACATCGTCGACAAGCCACGCAAGCTGAAAGCCGAAGGCCAGTTGACCGTCGGCATCAACTCGTTCGGTTTCGGCGGCGCCAACGCGCACGTGATCCTGCAGTCTCCGCTCGAAACGCCGGTCTCCGAGGCTATCGATACGCCCGTACGCCGGCTGCCGCTGTGTCTCAGCGCCCGCAGCCCGGAAGCGCTGCGCGAGTTCGCCGCACGCCTGAGCGACAATCTGACCGCCGGCAAGGTGTCACTTTACGACACCGCTTACAGCCTCGCTTTCCGTCGCGAAAGCCATCCCCACGCCGCGGTGCTGCTCAGCGACAATGCCGCCGATGCGATCACCCGGCTGGACGCGCTGGCCGCTGCCGAGAGCGTCCCCGGTGCCGCCGTCGGCGAGCGCGTCGACGCAGGCTACGGCCCGGTGTTCGTCTATGACGGCAACGGCTGCCAGTGGGCCTCGATGGGCCGCACGCTGCTGAACGAATCCCCGGTCTTCGCCGCGGCCGTGGATGAAGTCGATGCGCTGTTCGCGCATCACGCTGACTTCTCCCTGCGCGCCGAGCTCGATGGCACCAATCAGCGCACCGACGACCAGCATGGCGCCAATAGACAGCGCAGCAACGATGACGATCGTCTGGCCCGCACCGAAATCGCCCAGCCTGCGCTGTTCGCGCTGCAGGTCGGCGTGACCCGGCTGCTCGAGGCCGAAGGCGTGCGCCCCGCCGCCGTTACCGGCCATAGCGTCGGCGAGGTCGCCGCGGCCTGGGCCTGCGGCGCGCTAAGCCTGGCCGATGCGGTCAGCGTCATCTATCACCGCAGCGCCTGTCAGGGTCGTACCCGCGGCAGCGGCGAAATGACCGCTGTCGGCCTCGGTGCAGAAGCCATGCAGCGCTGGCTGGAGGACCCCGCTCACTCGGCGGTCGTGATCGCCGGCATCAACGGCCCCAAGGGCGTGACCCTGGCAGGCCCGGCGGAGGCGCTCGAACGTCTGGAAACAGCGTTGTCCGCGGAGCGGATCTTCGCCAAACGCCTGACGCTGGATTACGCCTTCCACAGCGCCGCGATGGATCCCATCCGCGAGGACGTCATCGCCGCGCTGGCGCATCTGTCACCCCGCGACGCCCGGATCCCGTTCCTCTCGACCGTGGCCGGCAAGCCACTGGCAGGCAGCGAGCTGGGCGCCGAATACTGGTGGCTCAACATCCGCGAGCCGGTGCAGTTCGGGCCGGCAGTCGACTCGTTGATCGAATCGGGTGCGCGCACGTTCGTCGAGATCGGCGCGCAGCCGATCCTGCGCCGCTACCTCACCGACGCCCTCTCGGCGCAGTCGGTCAGTGGCAGCGCCATCGGCACGCTGAGCCGCGATCATGATGGCGCTGCCGCCATGGAAGCGAGCGTGGCAGCGTTGCTGGTCAGCGGTGCCGTCTCCCCCGAGGCGTGGTTCCCGGTGGCCGGCCGCTTCGTCGAGCTGCCGCACTATCCCTGGCAGCGCGAGCGCTACTGGGTCAAGACCACCGGCGACTCCCAGGGGCTGATGGGGCGCCACTACGAACATCCGCTGCTGGGCTACCGCCTGGCGCGTCAGGGCATGGCGTGGGAAAGCCAGCTGGATACTCGCCGCCTGCCCTGGCTCGCCGACCATCGCGTCGGTGACGCCACCGTGTTCCCCGGTGCCGGTTTCGCGGAACTGGCGCTCGCCGCCGCCGCGGCCGCCAAGGCATCGCCGGTGCTGGATATCGAAGCGCTGGAGATTCTCAGCCCGCTGCTGCTGGATGCCGCCCACGGCAAGAAGCTGCAGCTGGAAATCCAGGATGCCGACGGCTCCCTGACCATCAAGACTCGCGAGCCGGCCAGCGACGACGCCTGGACGCTCAACGCCCGTGCCCGCATCGCGGCGCAGACGCGAGGCCTGCTGCTGACACGTCGCGGCACGCCGCTGCCGAACCGCCCGGCGGATTACACCCGCGAACAACATCTGGCGATGGCCGCTCATGTCGGGCTGGAGTACGGCCCCGGTTTCCAGGCGATCAGCGACGTTTGGGTCGAGGATGACCGCGCCATGGGTCGCATCGAGCTGCCCGCCGCGATTGCCGAGGACCAGCGCGACTGCCTGCTGGCACCCGGCATTCTCGACAGCGCCTTCCAGCTGTTCATTCCGCTGCTGGCCGATGAGCTCGCCAAGGCGGGCGGACTGGCCTTCGTGCCCGTGCGCCTGGAACGGATCCAGCTCCAGGTCGACGCCGCGCCGCCGGCGTGGATGGAAGTCCGCCTGACCAGTCGCGCACCGCACTCGCTGTGTGCCGACGTGGCGCTGTTCGATGCCAACGGCAACGCCGTGGCGGTGGTCGAGGGTGCCCGGTTCAAGGCCGCCCGCCTGCGTCACGCCGTGACTCATCGCTTGAGCTATCTCGATCATCGCCTGGTGCCGGCACCGCGTGAAGCCGCTGCCCTGCCGCTGGACGACGCCACCGCCGAACTGGCACTGGCACAACTGGTCGACAACTACCGCAGCGTGACCGACAGTCGCTACGGCGAAGAGGTCGAACCGCTGCTGGAGACGCTGGTCTCCGCGTTTCTGGATGAAGCCCTGCGCGGCTATGCGGACAGCGACGGGCAACTGCTCGCCGGCCAATTCGACGCCGGAGCGATCGAAACCCGCCAGCGTCGTCAGGCACTGATCGAACTGGCGCTGGCCACCGGTATCGTCGCGGAAACGCCGGCCGGATGGCAGCTGCAGGAAACGCCGGATATCGATGCGGCCATGGTATGGAATCTGCTGATTCGGGACTATCCGGACTATGCCGCACTGACCCACAGCATCGGTCGTTTCGGCCTGCACCTGACGGACTGGCTCGAAGATCGGCTCGACGTCGCCACGCTGGGCCTGGATGCCACGCGTCTGACGCGGCTGGTGCAGGCTGCCGTCGGCGAGCGCGGCTGGCATGCGCTGGCCGATACCTGGCTGGCGCAATACGCCATGACGCTCGAGCTGTTGCCGCCGCATCAGCGGCTGGTCATGCTCGAAGCCTCGGCGCTGCGCCCGCAGCTCGGCGAACGGCTGATGGGCGGGCTGAGCGGAGATCGCGCCCAGTATCGCTTCGCCGCGCTGAGAGATAGCGCGCTGAACGAAGCGGAATCGCTTGCCGAGCATGACGCCAGGGTCGACCTGCTGACGACCGACGCCGCCATCCCTGCGATCGGTGCCAACGTCGCGCTGGTGACGCTGGATGGCACCCAGGGCGAGATCGATACGCTGCTGCGTTGGCTGCCCACACAGTTGGCGGACGATGCCCAGATCGCGTTCCTGGCGCTGGGCGACACCGACTGGCAGTCGTTTCTTTCCCTGGCGATGGAACCGGATTCACGTTCCGCCGACCTCGAGACGACCCGCCAGCAGCTGGAAGGCCTGGGTTATCGCCAGCTCGAACGCCATACGCTGGAAAGCGAGCAAGGCGGACTGCAACTGCTGACCGCCCAGGCGCCGTTGACGGCACCCTCGACGGAAACCGAATCCGAGACCGTGCGTGGCGATGCGGCCCATCCGGCCGAACAGTGGCTGATCATCAGCGACGACAACGCTCAATGGCTGGCCTCGAAACTGATCGCGCGCTTCGAGACGCTGGGACAGAACGTGCATCATCTGGCCGGCAGCGAATTGGCGCCCCAGGATCTGCTTCCGCTGGCACTGGAATCCTTCGACCCGAGCCAGATCGTCGATCTGCGCGGCTTGGCCAGCACCGCCGAGGACCGCTGCGTAATCGCTGCCCAGTGGCTGCAGACGCTGGAGTCGCTGGAGTGCCCTGCGGCGCTGTGGTGGCTCACGCTGGGCGTGGGGGCGCATTTTTCTACCCTGCCCGAGGCCGCAGTCAAATCGTTTTCACTGCCCGAGCATTCCAAGCTGCCCGAAGACGCAGCGCTTTGGGGCTTCGGCCGTTCGCTACAGAACGAAGCCGGTAGCCGGCAGGTTCGGCTGCTGGACCTGCCGCTGTCGAGCCGCGAGTCGCTGTCGAGCGAGCTGCTGGACGCGCTGCTGTTCGAGCTCAGCGTGCCGGATGCGGAAACCGAGGTCGTGCTGGATGCCGACGGCCAGCGCTGGGTGCCCCGGCTGGGATTGGCGCCCGCGCCGGGTACGCAGGTCAGCGAGGAAGAAGCCGCCAGCGATCGCGCCGTCAGCCTGGGCTTCGAGCTGCCGGGTCAGCTGCGTCATCTGCGCTGGCAGCCGCATGATCTGCCCGCACCTCAGGCCGGTCAGGTCGAGATCGCGGTCAAGGCGACCGGGCTCAACTTCCGCGACGTCATGTACGCGCTCGGTCTGCTGTCGGACGAAGCGATCG
This sequence comes from Salinicola socius, assembly GCF_001937195.1. Taxonomy (GTDB): domain Bacteria; phylum Pseudomonadota; class Gammaproteobacteria; order Pseudomonadales; family Halomonadaceae; genus Salinicola; species Salinicola socius. The sequence goes on from NZ_MSDO01000020.1 coordinate 134,907, forward strand.
AGAACGGCTTCGCCGGCCCCACGCTGGGTCTGGAGTTCGCCGGTGAAGTCATCAGCGTGGGCGATCCGAACGGCTCGCTGCGCCCCGGTGATGCGGTGGTCGGCTTCGGCCCCGCCAGCTTCAGCGACCGGCTGATCGCCGACGTCAACGCGGTAGCGCCGATCCCCGCCGAGATCGGCTATGCGGCCGCCGCCACGATCCCGACGACCTTCTTCACCGTCTACTACTCGCTCAAGCACCTGGCGCGCCTGCAGCCCGGCGAACGGCTGCTGATCCACGGTGCCGCCGGCGGTGTCGGCCTCGCCGCGATCCAGGTCGGCCGCTGGCTGGGCGCCGAAATCGTCGCCACCGTCGGCTCGCCGGAAAAGCAGGACTTCCTGCGCCTGATGGGCGTCGAGCGCATCTACGACTCACGCAGCCTGACCTTCGCCGAAGAGATTCTCCACGACAACGCGATGGAACGTCAGGCGCGGGAAGACGGCAGCAACGGCCGCGGCACCGGCACCGATGGCGTCGACGTGGTGCTGAACTCACTGGCCGGCGAAGCCATCAACCAGAACCTGCGGGTGCTGAAGCCCTTCGGTCGTTTCATCGAACTCGGCAAGCGCGACTTCTATGAAAACACCAAGGTCGGCCTGCGCCCGTTCCGCAACAACCTCAGCTACTTCGGCGTCGACTCCGACCAGTTGATGAGCGAGCTGCCCGAGCTCACCGGCGAGCTGTTCAGCGAAATGATGGCGCTGTTCGCCGATGGCACGCTGGCGCCGCTGCCGTACATCGCCTTCGGCAGCGATCGCGTGGTCGAGGCTTTCCGCTACATGCAGCAGGCGCGCCAGATCGGCAAGGTCGTCGTCACCTACGAACGCCCGCCGAAGATGGCGCCCGCGCCGGCCAGGGACATTCCGCTGACGCTGGACGCCGCAGGCACCTACGTGGTCACCGGCGGACTCGGCGGCTTCGGCCTGGCCACCGCCGAATGGCTGGCCGCCAAGGGCGCGCGCCAGCTGCTGTTGCTGAGCCGCCGGGGCGCGACCACCGAGGAAGCCGAGGCCGGTATCGAACGGCTGGAGGCGCTCGGGGTGACGGTGGCGGCGCGTGCCTGTGACGTGACCGACGCCAAGGCGCTGGGGCGCGTGCTCGATGACGCACGCCAGACGCTCGGCCCGATTCGCGGCATCGTCCACGCCGCCACGGTCATCGACGATGGCCTGATCCGCAATCTCGATGAATCGCGCATCCGCCAGGCCATGGCGCCGAAGCTCGAAGGCGCGCGACATCTGGATTCGCTCACGGCCGACGACGCGCTCGAGTTCTTCGTGGTCTACTCCTCGGCCACCACCCTGTTCGGCAACCCCGGCCAGGCGAGCTACGTGGCCGCCAACCATTGGCTGGAAGCGTTCACCGCCAACCGTCGCGCCAACGGGCGCCCGGGGACGGTGGTCCGCTGGGGCGCGATCGAGGATGTGGGCTTCCTGGCCCGCAACACCCAGACCCGCGACAGCCTGCAGGAGCGTCTCGGCGGCCAGGCGTTGACCTCCACCGACGCGCTCGCCGTGCTCGAACGCATGCTGGTGGCGGATGTCGCCTCGCTCGGCGTACTCGAACTCGACTGGCGGGCGCTGGCGCGCTTCCTGCCCACGGCGGAAGCGCCGCGCTATCGGGAGATCGCGCGCACCGCCGAGGACGACGGCAGCCAGGAAGGCGACGACGACCTGCAGCAGCTGCTCGCAAGTCTGGCGCCGGAAGCGCTCTATACCACCCTGATCGAAGTCCTCAGCAAGGAGCTCGCCAAGATCCTGCTGATCGACGAGGAGAAGATCGATATCCACAAATCCGTCTACGACATGGGCTTCGACTCGCTGATGGGCGTCGAGCTGGTGACCGCGCTGGAAGCCCGGCTAGGCATTCAGGTGCCGGTGATGGTGCTCAGCGAAGCCGGCACGCTGGCCAAGCTGTGCGACTACCTGATGCTCAAGCTGCGTGGCGGCGAAACGGCGTCCGACAGCGACGAAGACGCACTCAGCGGGCTGGCCGCCCAGCACGGTGTCGAGGCGCTTCAAAACGGCAACGAACTGCAGAACGGTGACGGATCGCACGACGCCGGGGAGGCCAAGTCATGAGCCAGTCCCGCGATGTGCTGAAACAACGCCTGCTGCAGGAAGCGCGCCAGCGCCGCCAGCAGCGCCCGGAGGGCGACACGGCCCCCAGACCGGCCGCTACCAGTGTCGACGAGCGCTTCACCCGCTTCGACCGTCATCCCGGCTATCAACAGCTCAAGATGATGCGCGAAGGCGGCAAGCGTCTCGGCATTCCCGACCCGTTCTTCAAGGTCCACGAGAGCACCGCCGGCGCCACCACGGTGATCGGCGGCCGCGAGTGCATCAATTTCGCCAGCTACAACTACCTGGGGTTGGCGCATCATCCCCAGGTGATCCAGGCCGGCGTCGATGCGCTGGAACGCTACGGCAGCTCGGTATCGGCCAGTCGCCCGGTCTCCGGGGAACGCCCGATCCACCACGAGCTGGAACGGGCGATCGCCGAGACCTACGAGGTCGAAGAGGCGGTGGTCTTCGTCAGCGGCCACGCCACCAACGTCTCGACGCTGGGTTACCTGCTCGGCCCCAAGGATCTGCTCCTTCACGACGAGTACATCCACAACAGCACCGTGGTCGGCGCCCAGCTCTCCGGCGCCCGCCGCATGAGCTTCGCGCACAACGACCCGGCGGCGCTCGAAACATTGCTGACACGGCATCGTCGTCAGTTCGAGCGCGTGGTGGTGGTGATCGAAGGACTCTACAGCATGGACGGGGATGCCCCGGACCTGAAGCGCTTCGTCGAGATCAAGAAGCGCCATCAGGTGTGGCTGATGGTGGACGAAGCCCACTCCTTCGCCGTGATGGGCGATCGGGGGCTGGGCCTGCGGGAATACTGTGACGTGCCGGCGACGGACGTCGATATCTGGATGGGCACGCTATCCAAGACGCTTTCCGGCTGCGGCGGCTATATCGCCGGCTGTCGGGAGCTGGTGCAGATGTTGCGCTACTTCGCGCCGGGGTTCCTGTACAGCGTCGGGATGCCCGCCCAGGTCGCCGGGCCGTCGCTGGCCGCGCTTCAGGTCATGAAGGATGAACCCGAGCGCCTCGAGCGCCTGCACGACATCTCCCGCTTCTTCCTGCAGCAGGCCAGGCTCAAAGGGTTCGATATCGGCGAAAGCATTGGCGTTGCGGTGGTGCCGGTCATCGTCGGCAGCTCCGTGCTGGCCGCCGGGCTCTCCGATGCCCTGTTCAAGCACGACATCAACGTCCAGCCGATCCTGCACCCGGCCGTACCCGAGAAAAGCGCACGCCTGCGCTTCTTCCTCAACTGCGACCATACCCGCGAGCAGATCGACCAGACCCTCGATACACTGGAAACGGAGTGGAAGGCGCGGACCGGCTAGCGTCCCCCCTTCTCGAGGGTGATAAGACACGGCCTTGTCACCTGACGACTTGACGGGTGACAAGGCCGTTTTGCTGCCTAACAATGAAGGTCGCAGAGGAACCTGTGTTGACTATCGCCTTTCCGACAGACGGCACGCACCAGACTCGCAATATCTAGAAGCCAGCTTCCTTCTGGTGTCGAATGGCTAGCACCACGACAACATCACCATCGATACGGTAGCGGGCGACATAGCCGCTATCGCCATGATCGATCATCCAGTCCCGATAGTCTGCTGGCAGATCCTCGACAAGGCGCCCGATATGGGGCAACTCCCCGAGTGCCTGAACGCTTTGGATGATGGCTTTCGCAGCCCTTTCAGCCGCTGCCGGGTTCTTCGGTCGCAGAAAATCACGCAATCGCTCCAGATCCCGAATCGCTGCGGAGGCAAAAATTACTCGTGCCATGTTGGGCCTGGCACCTCGTTATCCGTGCCCCAACTGGTCAACCACTCTTCTACTTCGTCAGCGGTCACATGCATACCGGTGGCCTGGTAATGTTCCCAAGCCTTGAGCGTATCCCGTCTGAACGCTTCCTGCTTTTCTTCGCGGCCCACATATTGTTCGATGGCCTCGCGCATTAGCCAATGTGCCGAGCGCCTGCGAGCGTTAGCTAAATGCTGGATTCGATCTCTCAGATCGTCGTCGAGCTTGATGGACGTCGGCTTCGCCATAGTGGCCTCCATAGTCAGAGGTAATACCTATCACTACTATAAACTGGCCAAATCTGACTGTCGATGACGGCAGGCACCGATATTTCTTTACGACCGTGAGCGTTGCAACCCTGTTTACCCTTCCATACGCCTTTCGAGCCGCAGCACCGAAACCGATTCGGACGTCATCATGATTCTTCGTCCAGCAATCCGTGCCAAGGATTCTCATCCGCCGGCGGGCTAGCCTCACGGTCGGCCTGGCTCAATAGATGCTGCACGGCCAGGCGCTTTTCCCGGGGGATCAACATCAGTTCGGCATTGAGCCCTTCCACGACCAGCGAGAGCGTGTCCAACCGTGGGTTGCCTTCGCGCTCCAGGCGCTGGTACTGCTGACGCGTCATGCCAATACGCGACTGCATGTCCTGCTGGGTCAACTGAAGCTGGCGCCGTCTTTGAAGGATCTGGTCCAGCACAGGTTTTCGTTGCATGCGTGCTCCCACTCTTCACAATAAATGCATCATATAAGATGCTTTTAACAAAAAAAGCAGCTTATATGATTCCGAAAGGCGGTCAGGGATCAACACGTAATGAAAGGGCATTCACGGCAACCGCTCTCCCGTCAGGGAATGAACTCGGGGCCACCGGCTTTCAGCGCTCCGGAATCGAAGAGCGCTCACCTGCGCTTCTTCCTCAACTGCGAACAGATCGACCAGACTCTCGATACACTGAAAACGGAGTGGAAGGCACGCACCCGCTGGCGCCAAGCGGCCGGCAGAGCCAGAACGAAAACGGCCTTGTCATCCGACTGGATGACAAGGCCGCTTTGTTGCTGAAGTCGCGCCTGAAAAGTCGACGCGCCAGCTACCGCTTGTCCTGCAATCGTTCTTCTTGATATCCGCTCATTTAAGACCTCCCTACCAGCGCTGCAAACCAGGAACGCCGTCTCCTCGTTTCGACGGGGGGTAACCTCTCGGCATCGCGCTCGGCCTGAATCGGCTCCGGCTGGGCCGGCTCTGACAGTGCCGAGTCTGGTTGGGACGCTTCTGGCTGGGCCGGCTCGGGCCGCATGGCCTCTATCTCAACCGGTTCCGGTTGAGCCAGTTCGGATTGAACCGTTTCGGGTTGAACGGGTTCGGTTTGAGCTGACTGGGTCGGGAGTTGCCCTTCGGAAGCGACGGGCGGAATCGCCACCGGTGCTGGGGCCGGTGCCTCGCCGCTTGCCACCACGGCATGGCGCGTGCCTCTCAGAAACGCGATGGCACGGTCGCGATCCGGCGTTTCGAGCAGCTCCTTGATCATCGAGACAGCGAGACCCGCCCTCTTGAGAATCGCGCGCCGGTCCTGGCTGATAATGCTGTCGATATCGTTCGCTTCCAGGAAGCGACGGCGTGCCAGATCGTAGTCCCGGAATGGCTCTTCAGGCCAGAAGAAACGGTGGCGCACGGAGACGTTCCGGTGCGATCGATAGCCCGGCCGATTCAACTTCAACTGCTTTCTCTGGGAGGGACGGCCGCGCAGCATCATCGCCATGTATTCCTGCTCGGAACGATACATTCGATGAATGACGTAAGCACTCATGGGGCGAATGGCGGTGCTATCCGCCAGCTCCGGCTGCTTCTCGTTGAAAACCATCGGCGTGCCATCCGCACCCATTGGCACCACCGATTTTCCGAAAATCGGATGATGAACCCGCACGTGCTTTATCTCGACGCCCTCGAGCGGAATCAGCGTCTTTAAATGCGAAGACATTTCGTAGCCCGCGCCCCGCTGCAGGGGCGTAAACGGCGCGTGCTGCCCCAGTTCGCAATGCCACAAGTGGCAGATAGGGGCCGGCTTCCGGTCACGACACGTTGTCGCCACGAAGCGGTCAACGGTGGTGGAAAAATCATTGGGCGTCCAGAATTCATCGATATCCAGAAACAGCAGCCAATCCACGTGCTGCTGGCGAGAGCGGTCGAGCTCCCTGGCGTAGGCGATGGTCTGTAATTTGGCGCTGACGGCGGGATCGCAAAGATCGACCCAATCGATGAATTCGAACGTCACCTGGGGGTGAGAACGATTGATTCGCTCCAGTACGGCTGACGAGGCGTCCGAGGTGCGATTGATGTAGACATGAATCAGATCGAAACCAAAATGGAGATGGTGAAAGACCCACTCCGCCAGGTAAGGGCCCTCATCCTTGGCAACGGCACAGACTTTAAAAAGCGGTTTCATGAATGGAATCCCTCAAGCACAATGGCGCTTGACTGTTATTAAAATCATGGTGGATATCAGCGGCTAGAACGCGCCAGATTCGGGAGACCCGAAAAACGGCCTGGGAGGTGAAAAAGCGCCTAGCAGCATCGCGTAACGCCCAATAACCAGCAAGATGGTTTCTCTAGCACTTATGTTGCGGCTCAAGATAAGCTCGCTGAATAATCACTTTGGAATATTCTTCGCGCGCCTGAACCCGCCCGACAGTTTCCAGGTTGGCGTTTGCCCCCAAGCCAGGCCTGAAAACCCAAAAAGCCACCCGAAGATGGCTTTTCAAGAACGCGCGTCAGCCGAGCGTTTCACAGAGTCATTCGAGCTTCCGGCGGGCTTCGATCAGTCACCACCGAAGAGATCGCGCGTATAGACCTTGTCGATGACGTCGCTCAGCTCGTCGGTCAGCCGGTTGGCCAGGATTACGTCGCAACGGGACTTGAACGCCGCCAGATCGGCGATCACCTCGGAATTGAAGAACGTCGGTTCTTCGAGTACGGGTTCGTAGACGACGACCTCGATCCCTTTCGCTTTCAACCGCTTCATGACGCCCTGCATGGCGCTGGCACGGAAGTTGTCCGACCCCGACTTCATGATCAGGCGATACACGCCGACCACCTTGGGATGTCGTTCCATCACCGACTTGGCGATGAAGTCCTTACGCGTACGGTTGGCATCGACGATCGCCGCGATGAGGTTGTTGGGCACGTTTTCGTAGTTCGCCAGCAGCTGCTTGGTATCCTTGGGAAGACAGTACCCGCCGTAACCGAAACTCGGATTGTTGTAGTGGTGCCCGATACGCGGATCGAGACCGACGCCCTGGATGATCTGCTTCGCATCCAGGCCGAGCGTCTCGGCGTAAGTGTCGAGTTCGTTGAAATAGGCCACGCGCATGGCGAGGTAGGTATTGGCGAACAGCTTGATCGCCTCGGCTTCCGTACTGTTGGTCAACAGCACATCGATGTCCTGCTTGACCGCCCCTTCCCTGAGCAGCTCGGCAAAGGTCTCGGCACGCGCCGAACGCTCGCCCACGATGATCCTGGAGGGGTGCAGGTTGTCGTAAAGCGCCTTGCCCTCACGCAGGAATTCCGGAGAGAAAATCAGGTTGTCGGTTCCGAAGCGGGTCGAGGCCTCGCTCGTGTAGCCCACCGGAACGGTCGACTTGATCACCATGGTCGCCTGCGGGTTCACCGCCATGACCTTCTCGATGACCGACTCGACACTCGAGGTATTGAAATAGTTGGTGATCGGATCGTAGTCCGTCGGCGTGGCGATGATCACGAACGCCGCGTCGGCATATGCCTTTTCCGCATCCAGCGTGGCCGAGAACTGGAGATCTCCCCGCGCAAGAAAGGCGGATATCTCGGTATCCTCGATAGGCGAAACCCGGTTGTTCAACATCTCGACCTTCGCGGGGACGATATCGACGGCGACGACCTCGTGGTTCTGCGCCAGCAGCATCGCGTTGGAAAGCCCCACATAGCCGGTTCCGGCTACCGCTATTTTCATACTCACGCCTCTCCCTGCGATTGAAGCGGGCCGACACTTACCCGCCTCGCGACCTCATTCATGATCCAGCGCCTGCTCAAACGAGCGCCCCTGAAACGATGCGCCATTCTAGCAGACTCGTCCGAGACCGGAATTAGGCGTTCTTATGAGCCTAAGCCTTTGCGCTTTCCTTCCAGATCAGATCGCAGGGCCAAGTCGCTGAAGACGTACCCCTTCGCCAGTACTTGGGCGTTGGTTATCGCAGGGTATTCTTCACTCAAACTTGTCTTTCCAATAAATGCCTTCTCTCACAGACTGCGCCGGTGTTCCCACACAAAGGCATCCACCCGGCAACGACTTCAATACCGTAGATCTCGCGCCAACCACACTGCCAGCTCCGATCGTAACGCCTTTATAGACATAGACGTTCTCCGCTATCCATACGTCGTCTTCGACAACAATGTCCTTTGCCGGGTTAATTCTTTCATCGGAAGCGACATCATAAATAGCGTGTTGATCGGATGTCCTGAATCTCACAGAGGCCAGAAGACATTTCTTACCGATAACGATGCTGGTCCCAGGTTCTCCACAATGAACTCTGGCTTCCTGGCTGTTGAATTTGGTTCCTGCGCCGATCGAAATACGGGATCCGGACTTCACGATCAGGCTGCCATTAATCTTGCACCTGGGGCCAATTTCGATAACGGAATCGTTGCCGTTGAACAATATCCTGACATCTACCATGTTTACGCCGGCACCGATGATCAGGGTATTGTTGACGCCAAGAAATCTCACGCTGGCTCTCTTGACTACCCGAGGATTGTTACGCCCTTTAATGATGTTCGTCGTTCCTCGCCCGCGAACGACAAGAGACTTCTCCTTTTTTTCAGCGGGCTTCACTTCTTCGACGAGCGTCTCGTTTTCGACCAACTTTCCCCCTCGTAAGCTGCACGGCTTACACTGTCATGAAAAAAAGCGTATCGGGCCATGGCTACCGATGTAGCACAATATAATCGATGGCTTCTTCCAGATCACAAGCTCTCCCAAGATCGGGATTGTAATATCGGGATAGATCGACATAGGCAAAATGGAAGACGTCGGTTAATCGTCTCTGTCTCGAACGCCTAGAAATTTGGAGCCGATCTTCGGTCAGCTCCCAACCAGCGTAGAATGGCATGCCATAGCAGTGCACTTTTTTACCGGCCATCAACGCTTCGAACCCCATTCCGGAAGTCACGACATGGACTTCTTCAACGACATCGAACAACGCATGGGGATTGATATCGAAATCGATCAAAAAAACATTATCGACATTCTTGATGAAAGCGAGCGATTGATTATCGAAGTAACTGCCCTTGCCGCCAGTAATCGCATCGGGATGCTGTTTGATGAGGATATCGTGATTTGGATAATGATGAATAGCATCCTGCAACATCTTGCGGAATGTGGCTTCATCGGCCATTCCCGACACCACCGACTGATCACCACGACGCTGATCCAGGAGCAGGATTTTCAGCTTCTGCGGATTGCCTATCGACAGCGGCGCATCGGGAGCGTGGTTGTACTTGGAAACACGGCCTTCGACGATCTTGGCAATCAGCGCTTCCGCTCTGACCATCTCCTGTTCCGTAAGCTCGGGGCCCGATTGCAGCAACCTTTCCAGCCGAGAAGGCTTGGTCGCATCGTAGTAGGACGTCGTATCGTCCAGAATGATGGACAATCCCGGTTCCCCGGAAAGCCCGATACCTACCGAGCGAATGAAGCCGTCCTCAAGGATCACTAGTTCACGGCCGAGCGCGTTTCTCGCCTCCATCTGTTTCTTCTTCTCGAGCTTCTCCGTAATGCCCCACTGAACGAACAGATCGACAGAAGCCAGCTCGATGATGGAATCCTTTCCCTGATTGCTCTGAATGCGTTGATTGGCGTTCAACATCGGCAGCAAATAGCGTTGAACGCCATGCCAGGTCGCATCGCTAGAGGGGATGGCGATGATATCGACGCGTTCCCGATTGAACACCTTGTTCAGTGGCGAGAGCTGGGGTGTCAAGACGCCTGGCCTGGCGGCCTCGATAAGATAGTCCCGTATCCGCGTCGTAGAGCGGCCGTCGAAACTGCCGTTGGAGAACTGGGAGGCCGCCCATTCCATACCCGCCTGATCAGCGACGAAGCCTTCTGCCATATAAGTCTCGAGATGGCGTTTGATCTCGACGAGGTTGGTGGCCAAAGGAAAGCGGCAAGGCGCCCAGATCTGATCGAAATCGACATACTTGGTGGACAGCGGCATCTTACCCATCAGAAAGCCTTCGAACATCATCGTGCTGTTCACCGACGCCACGACATCACTATGGTAGATCGCTTCCTCGGGGGGGACCAGATAGCAAAGTGCATCATCGATAGCGGCATAGCTAGAAAGCACGAGCCGTTTCTCCAGCCCGGCCCCCAGGATGTTGTCTTTGGAGGGTGGCAGCCGCACGATCAATTGATACTCCAGCGACTCACAGGCAGTCAAAAGATCGCCAATGGCCTTGCGTTGCGACTCGCGCGCGACTCTCATGTTCAACTGGGAATCGAGCGGCTGAGAGGCAAACAGGACGGTCTTTTGCGCTGGTGACAGCCCAAAGAGCCGAAAATACTGAGGCCGGCTGAGATTGGGCAGGTACTCGGTGTACTTGTCGAATTTGGGCGCCCCGACGCTGAAGAACCGAGAGGCCGGATATCCCCGCTCCACGAATATCGACTTCTGCAAATCCCCCCAACCCAGGATCACATCGGCCAACGGCTGTGAGGCATAGGATTTGGGATCCCAATAGTATTTGGTCTTATCCACGAATACCGATTCATGAGGAATCAAAATTCTCGGTATGGAAAGCTCTTCACAGACATGGGCAATGACCCGCATGACGGGTGCCCAGTCAAACGTGAAGATGATGCCCGCGAGCTTTGGGCGAAGCGGGATCAGTCGCCGAACGATCATTTTCCGATAAGTGTCCGGGTTTTCCCGTGCGAATCTCAACACCTCTCTTCGATGAGTATTCAGGTCCGCAACAAAATCCAACGGCGCGAGCGTATAGTCCTCTTCGGATTGGATATTGTCGATCAGCGTGTTGGTATGCTCGGCGATCCAGGGTATGTAGAGGAATATCGGCTTGGAGGATTCCATGGCCAGCTTCAGCTCGTATCCCGCCTCGGGCCGGTACCAGTCAGGTATGAATCGTTCGCTCTTGTTGCCATGACTAATTACCGCAGTCGCATCGCCTTTAGGCAATGTCGTGAGCGCACTCTTTCGGGCTTTCTCTCCAGCCTGCTTCTTGCGGTAAGCGTCTTGCCAAAATAGAACCGGATGCTTGAAGAACTTGGTCGTTTTACTCATGGGAATGGACTCGGAGTGATTCAGGCATCAAAACTCTTGATAACGCCTAGCGGCCTACCCGACTCGGCGACGATCAACGAGGTCAGTTTGCGTTCGCGCATCAGAAGTTCGCAGTCGTGGAGATTGACATCGCCAGCCACCGTGACGGGCATTCTCCCCATGATGTCTCGCGCGGTCAGAGCGTCGGTTACCGAAAACTTCTCGATGGCACGCCGAAGATCACCATCGGTAATGACCCCCAACAGTTCAGCCCGAGGGGACACTATACAAACGATCCCCCTTTCGCCCTGGCTGATTTTATTCACTATATGGTCAAACGATGCCTCGGCCGGGAGACATGGCACATCGTGCATGACGTCCCTGGCCAAGGTCAGAAGCCTTCTCCCCAAGGAACCACCCGGATGAAAACGCGCGAAATCGACGGGCATGAAGGCCCGACGATTCATCAAGGCCACGGCCAGGGCATCCCCCATCACCAGTGTCGCGGTGGTCGACGTCGTCGGTGCGAGATTGTTCGGGCAGGTTTCCCGTTCGATGGAAACATCGAGATGAACGTTCGCGCTCCGTGCCAGGGTCGAGTCGGTGCGGCCCGTGATCGCTATCGTTCTGGCCTCTATGTGGCGTAGATAGGGGATGAGCTTGATGACCTCGTCCGTCTCGCCGCTGTAGGAGATCAGGATCACCAGATCGACACCGCCAATCATCCCCAGATCACCGTGATAGGCCTCGCCCGGATGGACGAAGAAGCTAGGGGTACCCGTAGAAGCCAGTGTCGCCGCGATTTTCCGCCCGATGATCCCCGACTTGCCCATCCCACAGACGATGACCTTGCCCGTGCAGGACAAGATCAGCTCTACAGCTTCGAGAAACGCCTCGTTGAGTGACTCACCGATCGCGTCCAACGCGCGGGCCTGATCTTCGAACACACGCCGCGCCAGCGTCAGAGACTCGCTGCTGGCCGATGAATGCGCCCCTCTCAGTGGGGTGACGATCTCCATATCGTTCTCCTCTCGTAATCTGCCGTGCCAAATGGCTTTCGCCAGGCACTCACCCAGAGCGCCTTATGGCATTAGCGTGAAGAAACGATGACAGAGAAAGATGACGGTTCTATTGCCGTTACATGTCAGCGATGTGACTCGTTGCCAACGAAATCTCTCATTCGGTCTGGCCAGGCGGTGAATTTCAGGCACAAAAAAAGCAACCATCAAGGTTGCTTTTAAAGGAACAAGACTGGCTCAACGGTGTGCTTTCACCGCCGGCGCAATGGATCTATTTCATATCTGACGCCGGTCGATGACATGCCAGGAAGATTGACCGCCCTTGGCCGCGGCTTTCCTGTCTTCCTGGGCCCGCATGCGCTGAAGGACGCGATACTGAAGCCGATTGAAGTAATCGAACCCCAAGCCTGGCAGCGGCAGGAATGGATTGGTGCGGCTCATGCCCCATAACGCCAAACGCGAACTGCCCGGTTCCGCATTGCCCCGCGCGTGGACGCCGAAGGTATTGGCAATCAACAGCGTGTTGCCCTTGACCTGGAACGCTTTCGGGCCGGAAACGCCAAGCCTTGGCGCTTCCTCCGCGCTGACCCGGAAGGACCCGCGAGCCGTATAGCGATCCGCATGCGACTTGGCCCGCTGGCTCATTTGGTATTCCCACTTCAGGCGCTCGCGGTGCGGGTGGTTGGAACCGGGCACGAACACGAAGGGGCCGTTTTCGTCCGTCACGTCTTCCAGGTACAGCCAGAACTTCATGGTGGGCTGGAACGTATCGACGTGAAGGTTCTTCTGCGGATCACGGTCTTTCTCGCTTTGGAGACTACCGTTATGCACGTTCTCGATATGGCAGATCGGCAAGCGCGCGTGCCCTGCGCAGTAACGGAACAGCCGCTTCAGGCTGGCTTCGTCCAGAACCGACCGCAGCGTCGGCAACTGCTCGACCACTTCCGGCGCGAGCAGAATCCGATGCGTGTTGGTATCGCCCTGGCAACACTCGCGAATCTCGCCCGAATACTGACGCACTTCGGTCAGCAACGCCTGGAACGTCTCCTCCGACAGGTAATTCTCTTTCAGCACGTACCCGTAGCGTTGGAACTGCTCCCGATCCGTCTTTGGCACACCGCCTGACAGCATCGCCATCCGCAGTCGAGACATCCAATAGGCAGACCATACCCGAGCAGCGTGCAGACCATAACGATTCAGGCGCTCGCTCCCCAGCAACGGATTAGCGGCGAATGACTTGGCGCCAGTGAAAAGCTCACCAAACCAGATCGGATATCGAGTCCAGGATTTCATTACGGATTCCTCAATGGCAGAGGCGGGGATTACGTGAGTTTGACGCGCTTTTGTTCCCAAGCCCAGGCATGCGCGACGATTGTATCGATATCCGCATATCGTGGGTTCCAACCCAGAATTGATTTGGCAGCGCGGGAATCCGCTACCAGATTGGCGGGGTCCCCTGCTCGCCGGGGCGCATCTTCGTAAGGCACCGGCTGGCCGGTAACGCGCTCAACGGCATCCAGCACTGCCTGAACACTGAAGCCATTACCATTACCCAGGTTGAATCGCGTCGTCGGGTTACCTGCCCATAGATACTCAAGGGCGCGTAAATGCGCCTCAGCGAGATCCGTGACATGAATGTAGTCGCGAATGCAGGTTCCATCCTTCGTCGGATAATCCCTGCCAAAGACCTTCAAGGGAGGCCTCGCACCGAGTACCGCATGCAGCGCCAGGGGAATCAAGTGAGTTTCGGGATCGTGCCGCTCGCCGATATGGCCCTCTGGGTCGGCGCCCGCCGCATTGAAGTAGCGCAACGCCACTGACTTCAATCCGTATGCGCGATCGAAGTCCTCCAGCATCCGTTCAACCATGTACTTGCTGGCGCCATAAGGATTGATAGGCACCTGGGGGTGCGCTTCATCGATCGGGCTGTATTCAGGCTCTCCGAAAACCGCCGCCGTCGAAGAGAAGATCAAAGGCCCGACATCATGCTCAACCATCGCTTCCAGCAACGTCAAGGTCTTGGCGACATTGGAGCGGTAGTACCGAGCCGGCTCGACTACCGATTCGCCAACCTGGATCAGAGATGCAAAGTGCAGCACACCGTCAAACTTTTCATCGCTGAACAGAGAATCCAATAATCTACGATCACCGACGTCGCCAATAACCAATCGTATATCATCCTCGACAATGGCATTTTCAAAGCCTGTCGAAAGATCATCCAGCACTACTAAATCATGACCTGCTTTCAGCAGCTGATTTACCATATGGCAACCAATGTATCCAGCGCCGCCTATTACTAACAGTTTGGACATAAACTATTCTACCGTCACACTCTTTGCGAGATTACGAGGCTTATCGACATCGGTACCTTTTACCAAAGCCACATGATAAGCAAGGAGTTGCAAAGCCACGACGTGTAGTACCGGAGAAAGTAGGCCGTAATGCTCAGGCATCTGCATTACCTGCATTCCCGCAGAGTTCTTAACGGAGCTATCACCGTCAGCGAACACATAAAGCTGACCACCACGAGCGCTCACTTCCTGCATATTGGATTTGAGCTTTTCCAACAATTCGTCATTGGGCGCGATCACGACTACCGGCATTTCCTGATCCACCAATGCCAACGGGCCATGCTTGAGCTCGCCTGCGGGATAGGCTTCGGCATGGATGTAGGAAATTTCCTTGAGCTTCAGGGCGCCCTCTTGAGCAATGGGGTAATGCCGACCACGACCAAGGAATAGCGCGTGTTGTTTGTTTGCGAAATATTGCGCCCAAATTTTGATGTTTGGCTCCAATGCCAACACCTTCTCGACGGCTACCGGCAGATGCCGCAACTCATCCAAGTATGCCTTCTCATCTTCCTGAGGAAGATTCGATTTGATCTTCGCTAACAATAAGGTAAGCAAGAAAAGCGCGCTAAGCTGAGTCGTGAATGCCTTGGTCGAAGCCACGCCAATTTCCGGTCCGGCGCGAGTAATAAATCGGAGCGCAGTTTCGCGAACGATAGCAGATTCCGGCACGTTGCAGATTGCCAAGGTATATGTATGACCCTTTTCCTTGGCATAGTGTAAGGCAGCGAGAGTATCTGCTGTCTCGCCGGACTGGGAAATAACGACGACCAACTGCCTAGGGTTAGCGACACTTTGACGATACCGATACTCACTAGCAATCTCAACGTTACATGGAATTCCGGCGACCTGCTCAATCCAATATTTAGCGGTCATCCCTGCATAACTGGAAGTGCCGCAGGCGATGATCAATACTGAATCCACATGCTGAAAGATTGTTTCAGCTTCAGCTCCGAAGATACCTGGTTGAAGCTGCCCCGCTCCACTAAGCATTTCCAAGGTATTACTGAGGGCTTGAGGCTGCTCGAAAATTTCTTTCTGCATGTAGTGATCGAACTCACCCAGCTCGACCGCATTAGCGCTGAGATTCGAAATCACGATATCTCGCTCTACCAGTCGGCCGGAAAGGTCTGCAATCGTTACCCCATCAGGGGTTAGCTGAGCCACATCGCCGTTTTCCAGATACACCATGCGCTTGGTGACGGAAAGCAGCGCAGAAGCATCCGAGGCGGCGTAATACCCTTCATCCGCGATGCCCAGCATCAACGGAGAGCCTTCACGTGCGATCACCAAACACTCCGACTCATCTTCGCTAATGACAGCCAGGGCGAAAGCGCCGTCCAAATATCCTACGGCGCGCTGAACGGCAGAGAAGAGATCCTCTGCGGGATCGCCAATCTGTCCCTTCAAGCAAGCCTGAATAAGGTGAGCGATAGTTTCTGTATCGGTGTCCGAGCTGAAGGTGTAGCCCAATTCCCGCAGTTGGTCACGCAAGGCTTCATAGTTTTCGATAATGCCATTGTGCACCACTGCCAACCCACCGGAGACATGGGGGTGTGCATTACGCTCAGCGGGAACGCCATGGGTCGCCCATCGCGTATGGGCAATTCCTACACGCCCCCGCAGCCCCTCTGCTGCGACTTTGTCGACCAACTCAGCTACACGGCCCATGGCACGGGCGCGATGTAGCCCGTTATTCAAAATCGCAAGCCCGGCGGAGTCATAGCCACGGTACTCCAGTGTTGCGAGCCCCTCCAGTAGAAAGGGAATACTATCATTATCGCTGACCGCACCGACTACGCCACACATACCACCCCCATTTACGCATGCTAACGTTGGAAAAATATCTTTTTTCGAACCCACTATTTACGACTGGGAAAGGCATTAGACAACGTGCCGGTAAACATGGAAACGAATAGAAAAGAGAAAGCGATAAAAAATAGATCTTGTTGCACAAGGGCACTGCAATCTAAAGCGACTCCTCGTCATTATTAATGGACGATAGATTAGACATTGTTGTGAAAAAACCAGCCTGCCTTAACACATCTTGCATTTGAGCCATCGTGACCGACTCAGACTGCGCTGTTCTTCCTTCACCAGTATCATTCTCACCATGTGTCGTTATTGCATAGGCTGGTTGCCGACCATCAGTTATAACCGGTAGTCTTATATGCATTCTTTTATGCTTTTCGCTAACATCAAAAATAGTTTTTTTATAGCTTTCAGAACCGATAACTGCTATACCAGCACCAGTATTTGGATACAGCACTTCTTCGACTTTGCATTCATTTCGGTTAATGATATCTACAATATATCCCTTACAAAAACTAACAGCTAGTTTTCGATTTCTTGGTTTGACAAATCTTGACAACCGACGTGTGAAATCGTATCTCAAGGCATCGTCGTCATCTAGCCTAAAAGTAGCGAATGCCTGATTAGTGTTTATTTCAGACAATATATCAGCAGATGCCTGCTTCATTCGAAAGTCATGTTCAGGGTAGTAAACTGGACGCAAAAAACTAAATTTCTCTCCAAGTGCCTGCAGCCTTCTACGGTAGATATCAGGCAGACGAGAAGAGCATACTACGTAAATCAGAAAATTCTGGTATTCTTGCGCGTGCAGCGATGGAAGAGTTATATTTTCAAAGAGATTAAAGCGATGCTCCAAACGTTTATCCGCTAATATCATCTCCGCATAGTCTTCGAAAGAGATTTCATCGGCTTTTTTAAAATAATTTTTAAAGTTTGAAAGCACAGAAAATCTAACTATTCCCACTATGGTTTTTTCCATCTCAATTCTTTCAAAGGGAATAGAACCATTCGAAACCACTGAGCTTTCAAACAACGGATTTTCAATAATTGAATACATCACTACCCCTGAAAAAGAAGCCTTGAGTTTATCATCGACTAACACCTCAACAATCAAATCTAGTACTTTATATTAGCCATTATTCATATAATTTTCAAGTTCTTCAATCTCGGCTCTAGACAAACGAGATGATTTATCCCTAACCTTTAGCTCTCGGCTCCAATTAAAAGTGGGATTAGGTACGCGCCAATCATCTCCATATATAACTTGCAAATAATCCTCGGGGGATTTAGGAACATCTACTTCGTGACCGCTAATTATAGCTTTGACTGTCCCACCATAACAATCGTTTTTCAAATTCTTCTCTGTAGCGAAACCAAACGCCGATCTCAACACACCATCTTCATCGAAGTACATGCGAACTAGGTCAACTTGCGCATCGCCATAGTCAGGATGGCTTATGTAGGTGCAAGAAGGTTTCAACTGGAGCTTGTACCCATGATCCCATAAGTCTTTAGTAAAAACTTTAGATTCTTCTTTGGCCCCCAAACCAGAATTTGCTTTTGATATGAGCCCAATATCGAAGTCATGATCGTGCCCAATAAACTCTCCTTCCCGCACGGTGCCCAGCAGCGTCCCTGACATGACAAAAACATCAAGATCATATCTTTCTTTCAAAAATTTTCTAACGCTATGGTAAAGGCTTACTACATTTTTTTGCCATTGGTAGTCTAACGTTTTAGATAACCTTAAATAGCCTTTTTGATTAAAAATGTAGCCATTCTTAAGCTTTTTAAACAAGACCTTTGAGTCAGTAATCCTATCAAAACTGTGACTATAAGTGTAACCATGCCCTACAATGAAAATTTTTTCTCCACAATATTCAAATGACAACTCATCCTCTGGCGACATATATCGCCAAACGCTTTTAAAACGTAATGAAAAAGATGCAATTTTGTCGTCAACCCCCGACCGATTAATCACTTGGGTAGTTCTGAAACTCAAAATTTCTCTTCCATTGAAACATAATTTTATATATGCATAACTTTCAGCAAATGGCAGAGCTACCCACCCAGCAGCTTCATTTTCCGTCATTGATTCTACCAAACCAATCATACCCCCCCCTTTTATTTGCCAAATCTTACAGAAACTAGAAAAGAGATTAGTGAAGCGATTTTGTAAAAATTTCTAAATTTCTAAATATTATTTCCGACCCATTTTCTTCAGACATCGCACCAAAAAGGCGCTGGCCAATTTCTCCCGCGTGATGCTTTTCACTTCTATAATCTTTCAAAGCTGCGTCTACACTAGCGATAAGAGATTGGCCCCCAAAAACGCGAGGACCGGGTAATTCGGTATCAAAGTCTATATGTGAGCCATGAAAAGTTAAATACTTCTCCACATCAAACTGGAAAAACAATACAGGCTTTTTGAGATAATAAAAATCCCACGCTACGCTAGAATAATCTGTTATCAACAGCTTTGCACGCATCAGCAAATCTCTCACCGACGCTTGTCCAAATTGAATTAAATTAACGTGATCACTCACCACTTCGAAATGTTTTAGCTGCTCTATGATTTTAGGATGCAGATAAAAGTTTAACTTTACTTTGTACCTATCAAGGACTTCTGCCAGCTTCAATGAGGAGAGAAGGCTCGTGTATTCTTTAAAGTACTCGGTAGCTCTAAACTCTTCATCCTCAAGGCCTTCCAGCCAGTTTCTCCAGGTTGGCATAAGGAAAATTTCATCAAATTTTTCAGATTGATCAACAAATGTATGCCAACGCGGGAATGGTGCTACAATCAACTCACTAGCCAAGTAACCGAAATTATCTCTGAGTATAACGTTCCTTTCAAATTCACAAGTAACGACAAATCGATCCGCCGCGCAGATATGGCTAGTTTTAGCGAGATTGATATCGTTTTTCTTCATAGCAGTAACCCCATGTTGAAGGAAAACATAGGGCTTGTTAAAGACCGCTTCGCGGAATGGACCAAATACCCGCCGCCACGCATATGCGTGCCCTCGAGTCTCCGATGAAATCATGAGCTCACAGGATAATAGCAAGAGCATGTGCTCTTTAGACATGAAATTGACAACGCGGTCTTTATATTCGGAAAGATTTTTTCGATCCGGCGAATCCTTATCAATTATATAATAGACATTGTCTCGCTTCTTGACTATATCGAGGAAAAAGTAATAAGCATTATCTTGGGCAGTATTAGAAAACTTTTCAAATATCAGCCATACTTTCTTAGCTTTCAGGCTCTCCATATTATCTTTATATTCTTCTATAGCTTGCAACTCTAATTCTCTATACCTTGCATCATCAAATTGGTTATAGTGACGTTTGATAAACGAAACACTTTTTTGGCTAGCCGTCAGGTAAGGATATACAATGTACTGATCTTGCGAAAAAGAGAACGTCAACGGGTACTCTCTTAACTTGTCCTTGACGTCTTCGATGACTGTATTGGTCTTTCTCTTGACATCGTATCGGCACCCATTTTCGGCGAATAGCGTCATTGATATACTATAGTCGTGATAGAGAAACGCCAATTCTATATCACGCAAGTCAACATCAAAGCTATAATAGACTTCATTTTTAGACTGATAATGTATGGTTGGTAAAAAATTAAAATTAGTAGCCGCTTCAGCATAAGCTTCCCGCTGATCGATGACTAGTGAATGGACATCTACCGCTAAGACCGGATGTTTAAAAGACAGCTTGAACCAGAACCGATAGACACCCTGCGCGTAAGCTAAATCCGACAACACCACATTAACTTCTTTTTTGTGTATTGTCGATAAAAGCAAATCATCATTAATCGTGTCAAAAACTGATAGAGCCTTTTCCGTTTGGCCACTCGAATATAGTGAGTAGGCTAGTCTTTGATACCAACCAGCTGATTTGGTGGATTTTCTATCAATCGCTTTCTGATAGACATCAACCGCTGCACCCCATTGCTCTGCCTTTTCATATATTTTTCCGAGGGAATACCAAGAAGATGCTTCATCGGGATGCTTACGTGATTCCTCCTCAAGCAAATGCACAGCGGAAGCACTCACGGACTTTTTATAAGCCCTCAGTGAGCCATCAACCAACTCACCGTGAAGATCGATACCCGGCTTTTCCTGGGTCGAAATATGCGTTTCGATGGCTTCTTGATATCTACCGACTTTCTTTAAAACACTACCTAACCTGTGGCGCCATTGCGCTGGCGGTTTTGAGTGCATCAAAATGGCATAGCGATAAGCGTCGATTGCAGAGTCCCACTTCTCTTGCATTTCGAGTACGTAAGCTAGCTTATAATGCCATTTTGGCAGCCCACCAGAAATGGCTAATCCAATTTGATAATGACGAGCAGCTTCTTCCCACTGATTACAGTGATCGTAAGCCAGACCAGCACAATAATGTAGCTCTCCGTCCGTAGGATGATTTAGAAGCTGATCGAGATAAGCGTCCCTAGCCGCTTTCCATAGCGCGCGCTGCTGATGAAATACACCAACCCCGTATCGCTTCGCATCTAATGCATCATCCAGAGCGATTGCTTTATCGTAATAAAAATTTTGGCCATTGTCATCTTGCGACTTTACGCCAGTGCATTGCAATAAGTACCCAGCTCGATAATACCAATCGGCTGATGATGTTATCCCTTGCGAGTCATTGATATGGATAGCTTTTTCGAAATATCTAAATGCAGCTTCCCGTGCATCTTTTACTTCGCTTATCTCACCCAATCGAAAATATAAATCCGCCGAACTATCATCTCGAGACACAAGAACTTCCAACTGTTCCTGTTCCTGCCACCACTTCCCTTGCTTCTTCAGCAAGTTGACCAACTGTTTACGAAGTTCAATATCATTTTCCGGGTACTCAGCCAGATGAGACCGGAGTAGCTTTTCTTTTTCCCAGCTTGGCTTTTTTGAGCTGCTTACAGCGTTATTCAACGCCTGTGATAGTTGGACGCTCCACTGAGACTGTGTGGGATTTTTTTCCAGCGCCAGGGCAATGTGGTTATAAGCCAGATCATATTTTTTTTGCCGAAACTCACTCATACCCAGTTTGAAGTATGATGGGGCATGGTCTGGCTTTTCATCAATAGCCACAAGAAAGAGCTTTTCCGCTGCGAGCCATTTTTTATTACGAAACTGGACTAAACCCGAGTTATATGCGCTCGGATTTCTACTGCGCATGATATTGAGGGCACTGAAAACTTTAGCAATCACTTCTCTCACCTGAACATCCCTGTTCTATACCAGTTGAATTCGAGGAAATAAAATCAATAGTTCAAAAGCTGGCGATATCTTGCTGCACGGATTTCGTGGCCTGCACGATGTGACGAGATACACTGGGATGTATAAAAGAGCGACATATTCACATCATCCGTTACTTCTATATTTGGCGTGTCTAAAAATGTTTCGAACTCAATAACGGGAGTACGCCAATCACCGTAATTTTCGGTCAAGTAAAGGTCGTGGTTTTGTGGCACCCAATATTCGCTGCCGAGAAACTGGGTCGTCTGTAGCTCGAAGGGGGTGTTCCACCATCGGCACTTGATACCACCATGATAGAGTTTTCCATTCTCTTCATAATGCCGAAACAGATCGATCTTCACGCCGTTGGGGTGCATGACGTATAGCGTGTTCTCGCTGACGATTTCCTGCAGTTTGAAGCGGCTGGAGTGCTTGATCGCCTGACGGAGCGACTTCATGGTGACTTCCGGCATCAGGCCGACGTCGATATCCGTGTCGTGCCCGAGGATCGTACCTTCACGAACGCAACCTAGTAGCGTGCCGCTGACCAGGAAAAAGTCGATATCGTACTTCGCTAGATCTTCCTTGAGCTGAGCCAAAGCCAGACCGGCCTTCTCTTGCCAGCGACTTTTCTGTGCGTCACTTCGCGTTGGCGGCGTCTTGGGTTGCCCAGCGGGCACCAGCTCGACCTGGTGCATCAGAAGTTTCGCTTCGGCGATGGCGCGCTCACCGAGCTGCAGGTCCCTCAGCAGCAGAATGTAATGGTTCCGTGAGCGCAGCCATCCTGGGTCGCCGGGCGAAAAGCGAATCATCACGCTCTCATAGGCTTCCGGGCATTTGGCGCCGAGAGAAGCCAGGCGCCAGGCGCGGAAATAGCGTGCGGAATTATCATTGAAAGGTATCGCCTTGAGCATGATCAGGGCAGATTCGAAGCGGCCCTGGAAGCGGAGCGATTCCTGATGAAGATAAAACGCCTCACGAAACGTACTGGTATTGGGTCCAGCCCCCTGCATGACATTAAGCGCGTAGCGTTCCGCATCTGCATATCGCTTCGTGAATAGCGCCAATGTCGCGGAGAAAACGGACTTATTGGGCAGCGTATCTGGAATAGTGGCGAGACATTCTTCCGTTGCTTCTATTTCCGCCCGTTTGAAATGCGTCTTCGCATCTTTCAGTCTCGCATTGTACTTCTCGAGATCGGGGTGTTGTCGCTTGAGTCTTGCATCCTCGAAGTAGAGTCGCGGTTTGGTAACCAGCTTTCTCAGTTTTCGGTAAGTCTTGGAATCCATGAATTTCCTTAGCGCGAACTTTGGCGAGACGTCGGCAGCGGGTCCGGCTCGTTCAACGTCACCAGCAACTTACGGTATCGAGTCATCGATTCGTCATCGCCCTGCAACAAAGCGCCGTTAAGCTTCTTGTAGGCGTGAACGACTAGCTCGTCCTGCGAGCGGATTTCGGCGTTGGGCGTATCCAGGGTGGAATCGAAGTTCACGATCGGCGTGCGCCAATCGCCGTAGTTCTCTTCCAGGTATCTTTCCGGTGCTTCCGGTATCCAGAAACGTTCACCCAGGAACAGCGTCTCGGTTAGCCCAAACGGGGAGTTGTACCATCGCGCCTTGGTACCACCGTGCCAGACGGCATCGTTTTCCGAGTAATGGAGAAAGACATCGATGGCGATTCCGTTCAGATGCTTCACCCGCAGGCAATCGCCAGCGCGACGAGGCAACAGATGAAAATGCCCGGAAGCCGCCAATACCTTGGACACGATCTGCTCGTCCGTATCGCTCATCAACCCGATATCGATGTCGTTGTCATGCGCCAGCAGCTTGCCTTCCCGCACGCAGCCCAGCAGCGTACCACTGACGAGAAACGGCTTCATGCCATTGGCGCGAAGCACACGATTGATATCCTTCAACGCCACGGCGGCACCGCCGGTGCGAAACGCATTGGCAACCGTGGTGTTGGTACGACTGGGCGTAGGCCGCCTGGATGTGTGTGCTATCACCTCTCGCCAAAGCTCGAAGGCCTTGGCGTACTCGCTGGCGCGCTGATAACCGGCGGCCAGATACTGCGCGATGGCCGGATGAAATGGTGGTACTGAGTCGGAAGCCGAAGCACGGCGGTAATTGTCGCGCAAGCGCGCCAACGCTTCGCTGGAATCCACCAGTTGCGCCATGTAGAGCCAGGTCTTGGGCCGTCGGGTTCGGGGCACCAGGATTTCGAGCTGCGCCCAGGCTTCAGCCAGCTGCCCCTGAACGCGGGCGATATCCGCCGCAAGATAACGGGCATTGGTATCGTAGGGGCGAATCTCCTGTATCTGCGCCAGCCAGCGGCGGCTCTCTGAGTAGTCTCCACGGTAGTAATGGCTTAACGCGAGATAAAACAGCGCTTTTTCCTGCCTGCCGTTCCACAGGTTCACGCGTCCACGACGGTTCAACTGCTGGTGACACAGCTCACTCAGTTGGTCGTGATTTCCCTGGCGCAGCAACAGCGCGCGACTGGGCGGTCGCCACTTGTCGATCAAGCGCACGGGCTCGTCGATCAATTTCAATTGATCGGCTCTGGTTCGAAATGCGGTATTGATCATGGAAAACGCCTCACGAGCCTGATTTGTGCAGGCGAGTTACGACAGATCCCGGCGCAGCATTTCCAGCACTTCAAAAGCTTGGGATAGGTCTTTCTGCGAAATCGACAAGAACCGCTTCAATGACCGTTTGAGATCCGTCGTCGAGATACTATCGGTTCGATCAAGATAGACGACTTCGCAAAGATCGCTCAGGAAGTCGAACTTCCCTTCCCAGTCCTTACCGATGGCGAAGGTGTCGACCTGATATTCCTTCACGTCGGATAACTTCTGCTCCCAGCTTTTTTCCGGGATGACGAGATCGACGTATTGAATGGCACTGACGATATCGGCCCGCTGTTCATAGGGGATCAAGACCTTCTTACCCTTGCCGATATTGAACTCGTCGGTAGAAACACCGACGATCACTCGATCCGCCATCTCATTGAGCCGGCGGAGCAAGTTAAGGTGGCCGACGTGAAACATATCGAAGGTGCCATACGTAATAATCGTCTTAGCCATTTAACTTGCCTTGTGAGTCATTGATTTGATTCTCTGGAACAGTGAGGGCGCCGTGACCTTCTGCAACTTCTTCAAGGCGTCCGGCACTTTCTCGACGACGGCTTCCGAGTAGTTGAGGCAACCCAGTTTTTTATCCTTCCGGCTCAACACGTTGAGCTTGTGGCGTATGGCTTCGGGCTCTGCATCGCGACAAAAGGCGACGGAGAAATGCACCCAATCGTTGCCGTCGCGTTTGCGTTTGGCGAGTTTTTGGGCGAAAGCCAAATGGTTATGGACAGAAATTGGCCAGAACTGCCTGCGGTTGCGGAAGCGGTGGGAAGCGTTCTTGATGAAGGCTTCCCGATTGGCTTCATAGGCGTTGGCCATGATGCTTTTTCGCATCGGGTGTGCAACGTGAATCGCCTTGAAGAACTTGTCATCCTTGAATGGGCTGAACTCCGCACCCTGGCGGTTGTTCAGTGAGTGGAAGGAGAGTTTTTCAACCTCGTTCCAACCCAACCAACGTCCTCTCAACAGCGCCTTTTTCCTTCGGAAAAAATCATCTGGAGAGACGCTGCCGCACAGAAAGATATCGTCGTTCATGTAGATGAACTTTTCGGCCAGACCTTCGATACGCCACAGAAACGTCTCGATCGCCAGGGAATTGAACGTTGGCAGTAGATCCTCATGCCCACGAAAAATTTCGCTATGGTCGACGATGCGTATCTTGTCTTTCAAAGGTTCGATGGGTGCCGGCATGTCTTTCACGCACGCCGGGGTTTGCCCGTCCGTGACGACATAGACCCGGTTCACCCAGGGCATGTGCGTGGCGATAGACTGCAGGCAAAACCGGATCTCGCCGTTGTCGCTGAACCGGCGCGCCTTGCTGGCGATCGTCGGTACTCGCCCGGCCTGCTCTAAATAGCGGTTACGCTTTTCCTGCATCACGGGGTCGGATCCATCCACCCACGTGATCACCACATCGACAGGGTCCTGCTTCACGGTACTGTTCAAGCTGACTCACCATTCATCCATGTTTCATAACGCTACCGTCCTGCCACTAGCGACGGTCGTCTCAGTCCCGGTGATCCTTGACGATCAGAATCAGCATGTTGACGATCAAGGCGATGAATAGCGCGATGACGGCAAACACGACGATGTTGTATAGCCGTTCCGGCTGTTCCGGATACTGCGGCATGGTCGGGGACTGCAGCGTGGAGAGCTGCTTGAGTTTACGCGCCGCTTCGACCTGCGTGCTTTGCAATGCAGCCAGCGCGCCGGAATAGCTTTCCTGGGCAAATTTTGCCTGCAGCTGAAGACGTTGATATTCCGAGGAGAGCGAGTTCAGCGCGTTGCCGGATTGGGCCGCCAACCGCTGCTTTTCTTTCTCGATTTGATCTTCCAGCGCGTTGATCTGGCTCTTCACCCGTACGACTTCCGGAGAGCTCGCGCTCTGGAAACTGCTAAGCGCGGTTTTCTGCGCCTTGAGACTGGCCAGCTGGCCTTCCAGCGTCGAGACGACACCGCTCAGGCTTTCGACCGTACCCGTCGGCGAAACCAGCCCATTCTCGTTCTGGTAGTCAACCAGCGCCTGACGCGTTTGTTCGAACGTCGCCTGAAGCTGATCGACCTGCTGCTGAAGGAACTTGACCTGCTCTTCCGCCAGGCGCCGTCCCATATCGTTCATGTGCTGCTCACCACGCTCGAGCAGCAGATTGGCGATCAGGTGTGCTTCCTTGGGGTCGAACGCTTCCACATCGATGCGTAGCACGCCAGCGTACTCGTCGAGCTCCACCGAGACGCGCTTGAGATAGTAATCGTGAAGCTCTTCCAGTGGCGCATTCTCGTCGCTCAGGCGGCTGAAGAAGTCGCCGCCACCGTGCGCGTAATGCTCGCGGAAGTTGGCGTTCTCCACCAGGTACTGCAGCATGTCGACTGAACGGAGATAGTCTCTCAGCAGCAGCATGTCGGCATTGTTCGCCCCGCCGCCACCGGAAAGCAGGCTACTGAAACTCAGCTCCGGGGATGAGAGCTGTGGGCTTTCCAACACCACATGCGCGTGGGATACGTAGCGGTCGCTGGCCCACACCGCCCAGTAAAAACCGACAAGTACGATGGCCACTACACAGATGACCCAATGAAGATGCCGCGATAATTTCTGTTTGACTGAAGAGTTCATCAAATTCGCTTCTTTGATTCGGTTGAAGCCCGCTAAATCGGGCCTCGTTAGCTCATTGCGAGGACGTTTTCTGCTCGATCTCGCGCTTATGCTGTTTCAGCGACCGAAAGCGGTGCCTTACGCTGAGGCGTTTGTCACGCAACTCTTTGCGCTCCCGCTGTATCTCGGCGATAACGGCCTCATCCGTTGCCGATTCCTGACGATATTCCGCGATGATCTGCTGCTTGTGGATCTGTGCACTCTCGCGGCGCAGGGCTTTCATCTGCTCGTCAATGGAACTCGGGTCGGTTGGCAGTGGAGCCTCATAGTCGTCGTCATCCTCATCGGCCACGTCGGTGATTAGCCCGGTCGCCCGATGATACGCCTCGATGGCGTCATCGATACGATCGAACCAGTGCGCCTGCCCCTGGTCGATGAAAATGCCCGCCTGACACATTTGCTTCAGCGTGCCCTCACCGTGAGAGACCATGATCAGGCTGGCGTGATCCACCCGCTGCTGGAATGCCTCCCTGGCCTTGGCCTTGAACGCACGGTCGCCGACGGCTGTGGCTTCATCCGAGATATAGATATCGAAGTCGAACGCCAGCGAAAGACCGAACGCGAGGCGCGCCCGCATGCCCGAGGAGTAGGTATTGACCGGGTCGTCGAAGGCCTTGCCGATTTCAGCGAAGTCCTGGACCTCCTGGATCAGCTTGTGGAGGCTCTTCTTGATGCCGTGAACCCGAGCGACGAACTTGACGTTCTGTCGCCCGGTCATGGATCCCTTGAACCCGCCGGCCAGGCCGATCGGCCAGGAGACGCGTCCCTTGCGGATCACCCTGCCGCGGTCTGGCGCATCCATGCCGCCGATCAGGCGCAGCAATGTCGACTTGCCCGCGCCATTGCGCCCCACCACCCCGACACTGACGCCATCGGGGATGGTGAGGTTGATGTCTTTCAGCACCCAGCCACCGCCGTGCGGCCCGTGGTAACGCTTGTATAGGTTCTGGATTTCGATCATCGGATCACCTTGCCTTCAAGCGCGACGCGAAGCGGACGTGCATGACCAGCCCCAGGGTGAGAGAGGCAAGTGCCCAGAACCAGAGATAGGTCATGTCGATACCGGGGATCGAATGGTAGCTGTCGAAAAAGCTGAGACGCATGCTTTCGATACCATGGACGATCGGGTTCCACAGCAGATATTGCTGGTACTGCGCGGGCACGTAGGTCACCGGAAAGATGACACCGGATATCAGCAACAGCGGCAGCGTGACGATTCTGACGACGCGCCCGACTTCCGGCACCAGGCCTGAAGCTACCGAGAGCAGAACCCCAAGTCCGACACCCAGCATCCAGAGCGAGAGCCAATCCATCATCACGCCGAACGCGTGGTCCGGGATCAGGTTGATCTTCAATAATGAGCCGACGACGACGAACAGCAGGAAGATGAAGCTGCGGATCATGCCCTCGACGAAACACCGGATCAGCACCGGGTCTATCGGCAATATCTGACGATAGGTAAAAAGCCCTCGGTTGGCCTCGACGGCCCCCATGGGCCGCAGCATGGCCTCTCTGAAGAGATAGAAGCCCATCAGCCCGACGATCATCCAGGGGACGAATTCCGCCCCGGTAATATTTCTACCACCGCGAATGTAGGTTCGAATGAAGATCATCACGCCGATCGTCGCGATCGGTTCGAAGATCATCCAGAACCAGGCCATGCGATCCGCCATGGTTCTGGCGATCATCTCCCGCAGGTACATCGCCGACCAGACATCCCAGGTGACCCGCATGGGATGACGGGTGGAATCCGGAATGTGTTCCGTATTTGTCGCCATTTAACGTTCCCGCGCCTGCCGACACTCAGCCGGACAGGCGCTCATGCAATGCTTGACTTGAAGAGAGGCTTACAGATCCAGCGCGACTTTGGTCGCGACAGCCACCTGGTAAAGAATCTGCGTGATGCTGGTGGCCAGTTCGATGTTGCTGGTCGGCGCGGCCGGCAGCACCATGATCTCGTCGCCGGCGCGAACGTCGGTATCGCCGGCATGGATGACGGCGCCGTTACGATGGACCACCAGTATCTGGTCGTCATCCGCACGCGGCGTCATGCCACCCGCTTGGTGGATATAGTCTTCGGCGCTCATGCCCGGCGTGTAGACCATCGCCTGTGGGATCGTCACTTCGCCACTCAGCAGCACGGAATCCGAGCTTTCCGGAATGGTGACCACGTCGCCATCCTGCAGCCGGATATCGGCGATGTTGTCGCCGCGAGCGACGACCAGCCGGCCGGTGGGCTCGGTCTGGCGGGCCTTCTGCACGAACTTCGCGATCAGCTCGGCCTGACGAACCTGAATCTCGCCTTCTCCGGTGGTCCGCGCCGGATAGCCCAGGTAGGTCTGCTCCAGCCGGTCCAGGCTCTCGTTGAGCGACTCCTTCTGCTGCTCGGCGACGCTTTCGCGACGGATCGAGACATCCTGGTAGCTGGTCATGTTCCTGGGCACGCTGATCGCGTTCAGGAACTCGCCCAGATGGGCGTTACGCGGCAACACGTAGCGTGAAGGCCCGTAGTAGCTGCCTTCGACCTGCACCACGATGCTTTCGCTGCGCTTGTCGGCGCTGAACAGCACTTCGTCGCCGCGCTGGACGTTCGCCGTGCGGAATTCGTTGAGCGTCAGGTAACGCGCCATCGGCCCGTCCGGGCGGTCGCCGCGCAGTAATACATGAGAGACGCCGGCACGCAGTCGCGCCAGGTTGGTCACGTCGCCGCCGGTGAGGGTTTCCCCCGCCAGTTCGTAGCGGAACGGGCGTTCGACGTCACCCACCACGGCCACGGCCGGCCCGCGCTCTTCGACCACGATGGTGTCGCCGTCGCGGAACTGCGGATGCGGCATGTTGCCGTTGATCAGGAAGTCATAGAGATCGATCGTGTCGACCGTGCTTCCGCCCCGCTTGATCACGATCTGACGGTAGCTGCCCAGCGCCTGGTCGATGCCGCCTGCCTGATCGAGGAAGTAGAGCATCGAGTCGCTGGGCGTACCGGAGTAGCGGCCGGGATTCTTGACGTAACCGGTCACGAACACGCCTACCGGCTGGACGCCTTGGAGATTGGTGTAGACCTCGACGTTTTCCGGGTAGACCGACTTGATCGCGGCGGTCACGCGGGAATTGAGCCCGCTGTTGGTCGTGCCCTGCACGTTGAGCGGCCCGATGCCCGGCAGGAAGATGTTGCCCTGGGAATCCACCGTCAGCACGCTCTGCATCTCGGTGCCGCCCCAGACACGCAGATTGATCTGGTCGCCGGGCTTGATGGTGTAGCCGGGGTTGAGGCCGTCGGCCATCACGCCACGGAAGCCGCCGGTAAACAGGTTGGCACCGAACGGCGGGAGCATGTCCGGATCGACAGGGCCCTGGTTCGGGTCGACCGGGCCATAATTTGCGCTGCTCCAGTTGGCCCGAGGCTGGTCATCGACCGCCTGCTGCCCTGACTGTTGCTGGGACTGTTGCCCGTCGGACCCTTGTACCTGGGAGCTCATCGATTGGGCTTGCTGATCCTGCGGCACGATGCTGCCGGAGCCGAAGGTTTGCGCGTTAGCCAAACCCACGTTCAGGCACGCTACCGCCACCAGGCACCCGGCCCGGAAAAACGACGCTGCATGTTTCATGCAAAACTTCCTGTTGTGTTCACGCGGCTCGAGGCCTGCTTTCCAGCGGTTCGACAAACGATCTGGCTGTTCGAAAACGATACACGCGGAGGCAGACGCCCAAGCAGGGGATTTTTGTTACGGAGTGCTGGGATTGACCAACACCTGCGTGACCAGGCGCTGGGTATACCAGCCACTGTCTTTTACGAGACAGGCCACCTGCGCGCGATCGGCGGTCGCGGGCGCACCTTGTCTCGCGACATCCAGATGGGCACAGAGCCGGCCACTCGCGGCGAAGTAGCGTTCCTGGACGATGACGGAAACGTTCGAGCCCCAGGGGCTCTTGGGAAAGGCGGAGATACTGCCGGGCGTGGCATTGTCGAGAAAGCTGGAAATCTCGGGGCCGAGAGCGGCGGCACCCTGCATGGTGCCGATATTGTCGCCGCCGTAATGGCCTTGCGACGCACAGCCGGCGAAAGAGATAGACAGCGCCCCCACTGCCAACCACTTTCCGATTCGGCTACAGCCAGAAGAAACCCCGTTGAAAACGTTTGGCATGTTGTCTGTTCAACCTGATGGACGAAAACAGTGAAAGACCGGCGATGCGGACATCTCCTCGGAAGCCGCAGCCGGTGGATCGATCTACCATCGCACGACACGCGGATCAGCAGAGCGGTTCCAGGCGTTTTACCTGCGGCACCGTCCCTGATGCGGTCTTGCGGCAAGCTGGTCATGCCGAGCTATCAGTAGGCTCAATCCGTGGCCTGATAACCGTGTGATTGTAGGGTGCCAGCAAGAGCTTGCCTACAACCAAAAGTGTGGATCTCTAGGATGGGCCGTATCCTGAACGTTACTTTACGTAACCATTAAAACATGGGGTTATTCATCCATCCATGGCAAATGGCTTACAAATCAATGGATCAGAGGCGCTTCGGAGGGATGCCGGGGAGGCCCAAGGTCAAGTGCGGCGCGCTAGGCTATGGCGTAGCGCTCTCTCCCACTTTACGCTGCGCTGGCCGCAGACGATGAAAGATGGATTGAGCGTGCTCGGCTGCTGATTGCAGCGCAGCGGCTCGAGTGTATCGGCGTCGAGCACTTCGCCCCCGGCGGCGGTGACGACGGCCTGGGCGGCGGCGGTGTCCCATTCACAGGTCGGCGCCAGGCGCGGGTAGAGATCGGCAGCGCCTTCGGCGACGAGGCACAGCTTGAGCGAGCTGCCCATGGAGACGCGTTCATGGGCAGGCAGTTGGGTGCAGAAGACGTCGACCGGTTCCGCCCCGTGAGCGCGGCTGGCGACGATCAGCCAGGGTCGTTCACCCGCTGCCGGCAACTCCCGCACGTGGATCGCGCGTTCGCCTTCTGCGGTAATCTTGAACGCGCCCCGCTCGACATCGCCCCACCAGGTCGCGCCCAGGACCGGCGCATGGACGATCCCGAAGACCGGCACGCCGTCCTCGATCAGCGCCACGTTGACGGTGAATTCACCGCTTTTCCTGATGAACTCCTTGGTGCCATCCAACGGATCGACGAGCCAGTAGCGCGACCACTGCCGGCGGGTCTCGAAGGCGATCTCTTCACTTTCTTCGGAGAGCATCGGTATCTCCGGCGTCAGGCGTTCCAGTAGATCGCTCAGCGAGCGATGGGCGGCGAGGTCCGCCTGGGTCAGCGGGCTGTCGTCGGCCTTGGTTTCGACGCTGAAGTCCTGGGCGTAGATCTCCAGCACCCTTTCCCCTGCATCGACCACGCCGGCCAGCAACGCCTGCCTGAGGGTTTCGTCGATCTTCATGCTTGGGTCTCCGTCGATAGGGCGGGATCGGCGGCAGCGCCAGGCTGCCCGGGTGATAAGCGTACAGCGAGAATGGCCAGCGACTCGAACCGCCACGGACTGAACGACCAGAGACTGAACGACCAGAGACTTAAACGACCAGAGACTAGAACGGCCAGACGAGAGGTATGAGCAGTATCGCGGTCGCGCCTACCAAGACACTGACGGGAAAGCCCAGCCTGAGGTAGTCGTGCATTCGATAGCCGCCCGGCCCCATCACCATCAGGTTGGTCTGGTAGCCCAGCGCGGTCATGAAGCTGGCCGAGGCAGCGATGGTGATGGCGATCACGAACGGCATGAAATCCACCCCCAACTGCTGCGAGACCGCCAGCGCGATGGGAAACATCAACACCGCCGCGGCATTGTTGGTGATCATCTCGGTGAACAGTACGGTCATCAGGTAGACGAACGCCAGCGCCAGCCATGGCGAATCGATATGCCCCACGACCATTTCGGCGATGGTCTGCGCGGCGCCGGATTGGGTCATCGCGGCGCCGAGGGAGAACGACGCGGCGATCACGATCAGTACGGAAAGATCGATATAACGCCGCGCCTTGCCCATGGTCAGGCAGCCGGTCATCAGTAACGCGCCGGCGGCCAGAAAGGCGGCTTCCAGAATCGAGATCAGGTTGGTCGCGCTGAGCACGACCATGAGCCCGAGGATCCCCAGCGAGAGCGGCGCCTTCTGGAAGTTGGGCGGCGTGGAGTCGTTCAACTGGCTGACCAGCAGGAAATCCTTGCGGTAGCGGTACTGCTCGACGAACGCCTCTCCGGTTTCCAGCAGCAGGGTATCGCCGACCTGAAACTCGACATCGCCGACCTTGTCGTTCAGACGAAGCCCGTGACGGGAGATCGACAGGATCACGGCTTGAAAGTGCGAACGAAATCGCGATTCCCTTACCGTCTGCCCGATCCCCACGAAATCCGGGCTGACCACCGCTTCGACCAGGCAGCGCCGATGCTGCGCCACCTCGAGTTTCTGCACGTTGCCGCTGGTGGGGCTCAGCCCGCGAATTTCGCGAAGTTCCCGGGCGCACTCCGGCGTTCCGATGAACACCAGCGTATCGTTCCCCATCAGTCTGGTGTCAGGCGGTACCGCCGCCATCAACCGATCGTCCCGCTCGATATCGGTCAGGTAGCCGAACTGCAGATTTCGCAGCCCGGCATCGGCGATGGATTTGCCGGCCAGCGGCCCTTTGGGGTCGACGGTCACTTCGACGCTGTATTCGCGGATCTGATCCAGCTGGGCGCTGGTGCCGTCGCGCTGGGGCAGCAGCCATTTCCCGAAGATCAGGATGAATCCGCCGCCGACGAGCAGAATCGGCAGCCCGATCCAGGTCAGCTCGAACATGCCCAGCGAGACGCCCAGCCGGCTCTGCAGCAGGCCGTCGACGACCAGGTTGGTACTGGTGCCGATCAAGGTGCAGGTGCCGCCGAGAATGGAGATGTAGCTCAGGGGCAGCAACAGCTTGGAAGGCGGCAGGCGCAGGCGTTTCGACCAGTCCTGAATCGCGGGGATGAACATCGCCACGACGGTGGTGTTGTTCATGAACGCGCTCAAGATGGACGCTGGCAGCATCACCCGCCACTGCGCCCGACGCAGGGTCGAAGGCTGACCCAGGAGCAGCCCGGCGATCCACTTGATCGCGCCGGTCTCCTTGAGCGCGGCGGCGACCACGTAGAGCGCCGCAATGGTCATCACGCCGGTGTTGGCGAAACCCGCCAGCGCCTCCTGCGGCGTGAGCACATCGGTGAAGATCAGAAACGCCATCGCACCGACCAGAATGGCGTCCGGCGCAATTCGCGTCACCACGAGCGTACCCAATACCGCCACTACGGTCGCCACGCTCAGCCAGGCATCGATACCCATATTCCTCCCACTCCATGCCTGGGCTGCACCGAGTTACAGCGTCTGAATCCGATAATCGAAAAACGGTCGACGACAACCCCGTCGACTTCCACGTTGGTCGCATTTTAAGCCGCCAGCCATAGCGGCTACCAGTGCGGCTTTTCTCAGGTAGACGACAGTTAGTTTCAGGAAGGACATGACGAGACCGAATGAGACGGTCGAACTGGCGGGACGATAGCGACGGGTGGACGCAGAAAGCCGATATTGGCTTCAATCACGATTCAAAAGGGCATCGAGTGAAATGACATCACCGACATATTTCTGCGCTAGCCTGGCATCGTCAGTCACTAAGGTGGCCGCCGTTACCAAGGCAGAGGCACAGATAATGCTGTCCGGAAGCTTCATGTGAGAGCTTCGGCGCACCCTGATCGTTTCAGCTCTGACCTGAGGGTCCAGATCAACTCTCGTCAGCTGACCCAATACCATTTGGATGGCATGTTCTTCTTCAGAAGCCAAACCTGGGAAACCCAAGAGCTCGAGCTCCGTGATGACCGAATAAACGTAGTGAGCAGCGGGTAACTGAAGCTGATGCCGAATGGCATTGATGAAGACGTTGGTATCCAGCAGATAGCTACCACTCATCCCTCTGACTCCTTTGATACTCGACCCCGTCGTGAGCGGTCAGTGAAGGAGCTATGACACCTGAAAAATCGATACCTTCCCGCTGCCGGGCGACGACATCTTCCTCGGCCGAAGCGTCATAAAGCACCACGATCTTGGCGTGTTTGTTCATCAAGTAGGCATACTCGTCCGGGATTCTCACCACACCATCCTGAATATCGACTTCAAACTCAATCGCACGCATGGCTATCACCTGCTCATAAATCCGAATTCAAACGCTGTTGCGCTATTCTAGCAACAAATGCTAAGCCGCCGCCTTGGGTATCCTCTGCCCCTCCCTCCACAGGCCCACAACACCTTACGTTTTCAACGTCATGCGCCTGGCCAGATTACGCTGTTCATGGCGAAAGGGCGCGGACATGTTCTCGTCGCTGACATGTTGCCTATAACTGCAGCAACATTGCGCCACCTTATATCGAAAATGTTCACTCTAGAACGGTTTTACCGAACCGGTGACGTCGCCGCGGGCCCGGCCCTCGAACGCCTGGCGAGCTCGCGAAAGCGCCGACGCAGATAGGCGCCGGCTTCGGTCGCATGGAAGTCAGGCTGGCGCTGCGACTGCGCGAAGTAGGTCAGAATCAGCCAGCCAAGCCGATGCGCGCGATGCTCACCGAGCCAGCTCTCCGCCAGGGCCGGCGGTACGCTCAAGAGCAGACGTGAAAGATCGACGCCCGGCGGCAGCATGCCGGCATGATCCCAGTCGATGAACACCGGCCTGCCCGTGCGCGTTTCGATCAACACGTTGTGGGGGTGAAGATCACCGTGGGCGAATACGCGTGGCAAGCGATAGAGGGTTCGCGTCATTCGCAATAACAGCCCGAGCTCTCGCCACCGCCCGCGCTGCAACGCTGACAGACAGACCTCTCTGATCATCCGGTTCAGTGCGTGGCGCCCTCGCCGGTCTGCTTTTTTGCCAGCGCCAGTCGTCTCAACGCCATCCGCCTCAACTGCGGGCATGTCAGCGTTGGCTGTCTCAGAGCTGAAGCTATCGAAGCCCAGTTTACTGCGCATGTCATCGGGCCAACTGGCAGTCGATAACCGCAGAACCGAGGCGAGAGTGGCACGATACGCCTGCTCGCGATCATTGGTTGACGCCTCGATAGACGTCTCGGGGAACGAACCCAGTACCTGACCATCGATATGCTCGACCACCAGACTGGCGGTCTCGCCATGGACGATGACGGCTTCCAGCGACGGCGCATCGATAGCGCCGGGCATCAGCACCTGGCGGTGGAGCCGCTCCAGCCACGCCGCATTGAGACGTGGCCGCTGACAATGAACGACACGTTTTCCCGCCGGCGTTTCGACACAGAGTGCTGACAACTTGCCCCGGTGACCAAACAGCGGCCGGAACGCCAGAATCTCCAGAGACGCCCGCAGCGGCCCGATGATGTCTCGAAAGGCGGGAAGATCGGCGCAGGCTTGCGCGTTCAGAAAGCCGTCCGACGCGTCTGCCGGCATCACGACGCTGACGCCACCACCGAGCAGTCGCCCGGTGTCCCCCGCCTTGACCCGGACGAGATCCCCGACCTGAAGTTCGAGAAACGCCAGAAAGCCGACTTCGGCTCGAGGGGTGATACCGGCTTCAAGCACATCGCGGCGCGCATGCTGGCAAAGGTCGCAGTAACGGTCTTCGCCATTGACCGATATGACCACGCCTCGCCCTGGAGCCCACTGGTCTTCGGCGACATACCAGCCTCTGACGATGTCCTGGCTGACCTCATCCACGAATCCCGGCATCGCGTGTCTCGCTCCGTTGGCACTCCCTTTACCCCCCGCCTTTATAGCAATGTCCGGCGTCGGGTTGCGTAACGTCTTACAACGGAGAAGAAACGTGCCGGCAACACAAGCCAACATTTTTTTGCGGTATCCGCCACACAAGGAAGTGCTTGCTGTTGGAGCCTGATATCCGTCGAGGTCGAATCGGCGATCGGATGCGATATCGATGAACCGGTTCGCCGGGCCGTCGGCGCAAATCCCCGACCCTCATGTTACGAGCCGTGACGACGACTGACGACTTTACGACAGAGTGACACGTCTTTTATCGATTCGGCCCTGAATTCGGGTGGATGTTGAACGAGTATTTAATAAACCGAACGGGAGACCTTTGCCATGGCTCAGGAAATCACGCGCGAGATTGCTTCGACCCCCGCCCCGGAGGCTGGCGAGCCGAGTGTCGACAGTCGCAGCACCGGTCGCTGGCGATCGGCGCTGTCGAATACCTTGAACCTGAGCCAGAAATCCACCCTTCCCGGTGACGACAAATCCAAGCCCGGAAAGCGCGCCGATGCCGACACCGAGGCGCCCAGAAATCTGAACGATTACAATCAGATCGTGACGATCGGCGACGATCTGAT
The DNA here is from genome assembly GCF_001937195.1 of Salinicola socius. Lineage (GTDB taxonomy): Bacteria > Pseudomonadota > Gammaproteobacteria > Pseudomonadales > Halomonadaceae > Salinicola > Salinicola socius. The sequence goes on from NZ_MSDO01000020.1 coordinate 172,129, forward strand.
TCGCTACGAGACCAAGGGCGGCAAGGCCGTCGAGGTCGACCGGCACGCCACCCCGGCGCTGTTCGAGACGGTCAAGCAGGATTTCGACCAGATCAATGGCCTCAACCAGAGCGGAGAGGACGGCTATGGCGTGTTGCCGCCCGATGCAGAGCCGCCCGGCAAGCTGAGCGACTATCGCTTCATCGCTCCGCCCGACGAAGTTGCCAAGGGCATCATCCGCTACGAGATGCAGGACGGCACCCGGGTCGTGGTCGCCGAACGCGCCGCCCCGGAGCTCTACGCTGCCATCAAGAAGGATTACCAGAGCCTGATCGGCATCAATGAAAGCGAGGCTGACGGCTACCAGCGCGTCGGTGGCGATGCCACCCCACCGCCCTACTACAACACCGAGGTCGGCGCGCCCGGTGAAATGGGGCCGGAGGTGATTCGCTACGAGCATGACGGCGAGAAGTTCGTCGTCGCGCGCAGCGATAATCCGGAACGCTACGATTATCTCAGCGAACAGCACGCGACGTTGACCGGCAACGCCGAGCACCAGGATGCCATCGAGGGTTCGGTCGACGATGGCGCCACCGTTGCCGGCGCCGATACCGAAGTGCCCGAGTTCAATGATTTCAAGAACTTCAGTTGGCAAAAAGATGCACGTGACGATGTCATTCGCTTCACCACTCACGATGGCAGAAATGTGGTGGTGTCGAAGTCTCTGACGCCTGCGCTGTTCGAGACGGTTTCCAACGCCCAGAAGACCTGGGATCGGATCCACGAACTCGAGGACGACGGCTACAAGCTGCGCTCCGCCGACGAGGACATCCCGGTTCTCGGCAAGGGCGACAGCGTCAAGAGCGCCACCGACGAGCACGGTGACGTCATCGAAGGGCTCAAGTTGGTCGAGGTCGACGGCGAGAAGTTCGTGGTCTCGAAGGGCGTGACACCGGAGCACTTCGAGGCTGCCTCCAGCTTCCAGCAGACATCGAGCGAGGATGTCATCGACGATATCTTTGCCGATCACGACCTGCCCGGGTCGGAAGAGACCAACCTGATGGGCCAGGAGACCACCGTCGAGAACGACGACGGAGACGCGAAGACGGTCACCGAACTCTACATGGAGAAGCTCGAGGAGAAGGCGGAAAACTCGGACAACGAGAACTTCAAGAAGTATGCCCGCCTGCTCGAACTCAAATCCCAGCTGGACGACGGAAGCTTCCAGTATCTGCCCTACATGACGGTCGATCATGGTGGCGACTGGACCTACTACGCCAGCGATACCCAGGGCATGGATCCGGCCGACCTGCGCGGCCTGATCCACGAGGAAAAACTCGGCGAGGAGCTTTCGAAACTGCTAGGTGACGAGGAGATCGCCAAGTTCACCGACGAGGCGATGACGGAGGCCCAGAGCAAGATCAAGGATCGCGATGGCCTCGCCGACAAGATCTACGACTCGTTGACCGGCGACAAGGGCGCGGAATATCTCGATGCCATCGAGGACCTGCGAGACAAGGGGTTCGGCGACGAAGCCGCCACCCGCTTGAACAATGACCTGAACACGCTGCAGGCCCTCGACCCCGACCGCGCGGCCGAGGCGAGAGGCAGCATCACCGCCGCCAGCACCGCCAGAGGCCTGGAGGAAGAACTCAGCGATATCGATGCCGAATACGACGCGTCCCAAAACGGTGACGACGTGTCGCCGGAGAGCGAGGAAGCCGCGGAACAGGTCGCCGCCGACATGGTGCCGACCATCCTCACCAGCATTACCTACAGCACCTTCGGCATCCAGACCACCAATGGCGTCTGGAACGCGGTGCAGGATGCGCTCTCCACCGACAAGACCGATCCCAAGGGCACGGTACCGCCCAACCTGTCGGCGGACGAGAAGCTGCAGTTCACCAAGATCATGGCGATCGCCTCTGGCGTGAAGGAGGCTATCAAGTCGCTGGCGCTGAGCGGGAGCAACGTCAAGGAGGCCATGTCGAATCCGATCCTGCTCGAGAACATCACCCAGCGCGCCGTGGATAAATATCAGCAGTTGACCCAGGGCAAAGGCGGGAATCCACCGGCCGTCCAGGTCGGCGATGCCGAGAGCGCAACGTTCAAGGACTCGCTGAAGAGCGGGTTCCGCAGCCTGATGAGCTCGAACACCATGTTCGCGATCGGCGGCACCGCCGCCCTGGCCAATGCCATCTATCGACGCTCCGGTGACGATTTCGGCGACACCTGGCAGGAGCGCATGACCGTCGCCCGCGGCATGCTGGTGTTCATCGGCACCACGCCTTTCGCGCTCAAGGGCATCGCCGATGCGGCGGGCTCGAAACTCGATGAGGGCGGCCGGCTGGCCAAATTGTTCGGCACCACCAACATCACCCAGGCGCTCGGGCTCGACAAGGAGATGGGTGACGTCCTGCGCGAGCGCTTCCCCGACAAGTTCAACGGCGATAAAGCGCCCTCTCTCAATCCGGGCGAGCAGGCGCGGGGCAAGCTGGACGACATCCGCGGCAAGCTCGAATCGTTCGATACCCTTCTCGATCAAAGGGACGCCCCCGACTTCGAACAGAAGGCCCAGGGGCTGGTCGACGATATCCAGGGCCAGCTCGACGAGGTCGACCGCGTCGTCAAGGACTCCGACTCGCTCAGCGACGATGAAAAGAAGGAGATCCAGCAGCGCCTGGGCGATATCGAGGATCGGCTCGACAAGGTCGAGATGAAGAAGGAGGGCCTGGCGCCCCAGAACGCGGAGGATCTCAGAGCGCTGGTCGACGATCTGTTCGAGGAAATGCAGCCCTTCGCCTCCTCGGCGACGCCGGCGCAGCAACGCTTCGCCCAGATCGACGACTTCGATCGGGCCGTGGCGGAGTTACTGGACATCGAAAGCAAAGGCCAGATGCCGGACCAGGCACCGGCACTGTTCGACGAGATGATGAAGAAGCATCGCGCCATCCGCTCGTCGTTCGAATCCGACCCGACGCTGTCCGATGCCCAACGCACGCAACAGCTCGATCGGCTGGATGAGATCGCCAACCGCCTGGACGATGTTCGCCCGATGGCCAGCGGCGCCCTGCCCAGTGGCGCCGGCGATGCGCTGGCCGACCTCGACAATCTCAGCGACGATCTCGTTCAGTTCGTCGACCCTGCCAACGGCGAATCGTCGAAAACCGCCATGCAGCCCTTGAACCAGGCGCTGGATGCCGAAGCCGACGTGATGACCAACGGCGAACGCACTCCCGGCACGTCGCCCGATGGCCCGGGCAGCACCGGCGGCGGCGATGGGTCCAACGGCAACAAGAAGACCAATATCTTCGGCCCCGCGCTCAAGGGCCTGGCCTACATGACCGACTTCGCCGGCGGCATTCTCGACACTGTCGTCGCGGGCGTCGGGCTCAATCAGCTGATCAAGAACGGTGGCACCCCGATGGAGTTCGCCGCCAGTTCGACCGGCGTGGTCTCCGGCGCCTTCTTTACCATCGGCGGCGCCGCCGAAATCGGGGCATCACTGCAGACTGCGTCTCGCGTGCTCTCCGGGTTGGGTGCGGGGCTGCGCGCCGCCGGTCCCATCGGCAACCTGATCGGGCTGGGCGTCGGCTTTGCCAGCCTGATCCTCAATGCGGTGATGGCCCAGAAGAAAGGCGCCGAAACCGAGGGCAAGATACGCGACCAGTTCGAGCAGTTCGCCGAAGATGGCGTGACGGAAGACGATTGGGGCGAGAAGTTCAACTACCTGATCAACTCGAGCTACGGCTTCAAGGACATGATGCACGCCGGTGACGAGGACAAGGAGCCCGACCCGCTGTTCAAGGAGTGGTTTCCCGAGGACATGGCGGCGTGGGAGGCGCAGCCGGAGCAGTATGACAAGTTCACGCAGGAGATCCGGGAGAACGGCAACGTCGATGACTTCTTCTTCGACTTCGACCAGGACCAGATGCAGCTCAATATTCACGGCCAGGACTTCTATCAGGATAACAAGGAGACCATCGACACGATCCTGGGCAATTGGGACGAAGGCGATGGCGGCACCGACTGGACGGGGCCCGACGATATCGTCAGCAAAAGCGATCTCGAGGATATCGTCGATCCGGAAAATGGCCACTCGAAGGAGGAGCAGGATGCCGCCGAGTTCCTGCTCAAGAACGAAGAGTTCTTCGCCCTGCTCGATACGCTGCACAAGCAGGATGGTTCGGACGGCAAGATCAGCAGTGCCGACATCGATTCCTGGATGCAACTGATCGGCGAGCGTGCGATCACCGACGACAACCCGGCCTTCGCCGAGGAAGACAGCATCTGGGACAACCCGGCGTACTATAAGCTGTAAGCTATAAGCTGCAGGCTGCAGGCTGCAGGCTGAGGACGATAAAAAGCGGGCCATGTCTCTCCTCGAGACATGGCCCGCTGCCGTTGCAGATTGCGCTAACTGGCAACGCTCACCCGAACTCGACGCTCACCCGAACTGGTTCATGGTGTTGAGCCCGCCGCCGGCCTTGAGCGCGGCGGCACCGGAGAAGTACTCCTTGTGGTCGTCGCCGAGATGGGAGCCGGCCATATCCTGATGCTTGACCGAGGCCAGCCCTCTCCGGATCTCCCTGCGCTGGACGCCGGCGACGTAGGCCAGCATCCCGGCCTCGCCAAAGTACCCCTCGGCCAGCTCGTCGGTGGAGAGCGCCGCCGTGTGGTAGGTGGGCAGGGTAATCAGGTGGTGGAACACGCCAGCCTCGCGGGCTGCGTCGCGCTGGAAAGCCTGGATTCGACGGTCCGCCTCCCGCGCCAGCTCGGAGTCGTCGTACGTTACGCTCATCAGTTGGCTGCGTTCGATACCGGAGAGCGATCGCCCTTCTGTCTGCCCTTCTGTCTGCCCTTCTCGTTCCCAGTCGTCGAAGACCTGCTGGCGGAAGTTGAGCGTCCAGTTGAACGAGGGCGAGTTGTTGTAGACCAGCTTGGCGTTGGGCACGACCTGCCGGATGCGGTCGACCATGCCGGCGATCTGACCGATGTGCGGCTTTTCGGTCTCGATCCACAGCAGGTCCGCGCCGTTCTGCAGGGCGTTGATGCAGTCCAGCACGACCCGATCCTCGCCGGTATCGGAACGGAACCGATAGAGCCCGTTGGCGAGCCGCAGCGGTTTACGCAGATCGCCGTCGAGCTTGATGATCGTATCGCCTTCGTTGACGTCATCCGCCGAGCAGATCGGCACGGTGCAGAGAAAGCTGTTGTACTGGTGAGCGAGATCCCCGGGTTCCTTGCTGACCGGCAGTTTCTGCGTCAGCCCAGCGCCCAGCGAATCGGTCCGGGCGACGATCACGCCCTCCTCGACACCGAGCTCGAGGAACGCGTGGCGGACGGCGTTGATCTTGGCCACGAAATCCTCATGGGGAACGGTGACCTTGCCATCCTGATGACCGCACTGCTTGGCATCGGAAACCTGGTTCTCCAGCTGGATGCAGCAAGCGCCCGCTTCGATCATCTTCTTGGCCAGCAGGTAGGTCGCTTCTTCGTTGCCGAACCCGGCATCGATGTCGGCGATGATCGGTACGACATGGGTCTCGAAGTTGTCGATCTTGTCCAGAATCCCCCTTTCCATTACTTCGTTTCCGGCCTTCCTTGCGCTGTCCAGTTCACGGAACAGTGGCGTCAGTTCCCTGGCATCTGCCTGACGCAGGAAGGTATATAGCTCTTCGATCAGCGCCGGGACGGATGTCTTCTCGTGCATCGATTGATCGGGCAACGGACCGAACTCCGAGCGCATGGCGGCGATCATCCAACCGGATAGATAGAGATATCGCCCTTGGGTGGTGCCGTGGTGCTTCTTGACCGCGATCATCTTCTGCTGACCGACGAATCCGTGCCAGCAACCGAGAGACTGGGTGTAGCGGGAGGGATCCCGATCGTACGCCTGCATGTCTCGACGCATGATGGAGGCGGTGTAGCGCGCGATATCGAGCCCGGTTCGGAACCGGTTCTGTGCCCGCATCCTGGCCACGTTCTCGGGATTGATATTGCCCCATCTTCCGTCCTGTTCCAGACAGAACCGGTTCAACGATTCGACATCGCGCTGATAAATCGACATGACTACCTCCACCCGCAGGGATTGATGATATTCGCAGTAGCCAGATTCATCCTGTCGTGATTCAGACAACCAAAAACGGTCGTTTTAATTCTCATGACAGGAAGAAAATGACCCCATCGACGCCCCCACTATGTGAGAGATAGCGTCATGGCAACAATCCGTACTTAGCCGTCATCAGGGTAAGGCTTCTACCGAAAATCGTGCTTTTCGATCTATCCTGTAGTCATGTATGACATATGATTACGGCGATCCTGGCGCGGGTTAATCGTTTGCCGGAAAACTTTCCATTTTGAGATACCATCGGGGTAATTCATGAAATACTCATGGTTTCATTGACTTGGCACCGAGCGAGCGCTCTCAGCGCCCTTTCCCGGCGAAAAGGCAGGATCATATCCACCGAGCCGATGAGATCTATCCCTATCGACTTTCGTCGACAGGACGCTAGCCGAGTTTCAAATTATGAATCCGCCGTTGCCCGTTCCAGCCCTTCACGGGTCACTTCTGCCACGCGTTCCAGCTCTTCCGGGGTGATGACATAGGGCGGCATCCAGTAGATCACGTTACCCAACGGCCGCAGCATGACGCCGCGCGACAGCGCGTGCTCGTAAACGCGCAGGCCACGCCGCTCGCGGAAGTCGTAAGGTGTCAGGCTGGCCTTGTCTGCGACCATTTCGATCGCCACCACCATGCCGGTCTGGCGAACGTCACCGACGTGGGGATGCTCGCGCAGCGGTTCGGCGAGTCGCCCCATCAGGTCGGCCTTGCTCCGGTTGGCGACGATCACGTCGTCCTGCTCGAAGATATCCAGCGTTGCCAGCGCGGCGGCGCAGGCCAGCGGATTGCCGGTATAGCTATGCGAATGCAGGAACGCCTTGAGCGTCGAGTAGTCGTCGTAGAACGCGGCGTAGATCTCGTCGGTGGTCATCACCACCGAGAGCGGCAGGTAGCCGCCGGTCAACGCCTTGGAGAGACACAGGAAATCCGGCCGCACGCCAGCCTGCTCGCTGGCGAACAGCGTGCCGGTGCGGCCGAAACCGACGGCGATCTCGTCGAAGATCAACTGGACCCCGTGACGGTCGCAGGCCTCGCGTAGCCAGGTCAGGTACTCCGGCGGGTACATGCGCATACCGCCGGCGCACTGAATCAACGGCTCGACGATGACCGCTGCCAGTTCGTCGGCATGGCGTTCCAGCGCCGCTTCCATCTGCGCAAACGCGACGCGCGCCTGATCGACCCATTGGTCTCGCGGCAGCCCGAAGCCGTCCGGCGCCGGCACCTTGATCACATCCAGCAGCAGCGAGCGGTAGGTGTCGGTGTAGAGCGCAACGTCGCCGACCGAGAGCGCGCCCAGCGTCTCGCCATGATAGCCGTTGCTGATCGTCAGGAAACGCCGCTTCTCCGGCCGACCGACGTTGCGCCAGTAGTGGTAGCTCATCTTGAGCGCGATCTCGACGGCCGACGAACCGTTGTCGGCGTAGAAGCAGTGGCCCAGGCCGGCGGGCGCCAGTCTGCCCAATCGCTCGGAAAGCTCGATCACCGGCTGGTGGGTGAATCCGGAGAGAATCACGTGCTCGAGTTCATCGAGCTGCTGCTTGATCCGTGTATTGATGCGCTCGTTGGCATGGCCGAACACATTGACCCACCAGGAGCTGACGATATCGAGATAGCGCTTGCCCTCGAAATCCTCCAGCCATACGCCCTTGCCGCGTCGGATCGGAACGACGGGCAGACTTTCGTGATCCTTCATCTGGGTGCACGGATGCCACAGGCTGGCGAGATCGCGCTGCATCCAGTCGTTGTTGACGCTCATTCGATAGATCCAGGGTCAGGGGTTCGGGTAGTGGCGCTGGCGGCCAGCAGCGGTTCGATGTCCAGAAAATCGGCGACACGTTCAGCGCATGGTGCTTGCCACCAGGGCGCCTTTTCCAACCAAGGCGCCTTTTCCAGCCAGGGCGCCTTTTCCAGCCAGGGCACGATGCCCAGGCACGGCACGCCGCCCTGCTCGCTGAGCCACTCGGTCAACGAATCCAGGTTCTGCTGTCGTCGCGGTAGATCGGGGTCGACCACGTTGGCAACCCAGCCGGCCAACGCCAGCCCGTCGTGACGGATCGCTTCCAGCGTCAGCCGGGCGTGGTTGATTGCCCCCAGGCGAACGCCGACCACCAGAACCACGGGCAAGGCCAGCGCGACCGCGAGATCCGACAGCGACTCTTGATCGTTGAGCGGCACCCGCCAGCCGCCGGCACCTTCGATCAGGGTCAGATCGGCGCCGCCGGCCAGCAGCGAGCGCATCGGATGCTCTAGCGACGACAGCGACAGCGCAGTGCCCGCTTCCCGCGCGGCGATATGGGGCGCGATGGCGGGTTCGAGGGCGAACGGATTGATCGCGTCATAGGCCAGCGTTGGCTGGCACTGCGCCTGAATGGCCAGCGCATCGGCATTGCGCAGCCCTAACGAGGTCCGCTCGCAGCCGGACGCTACCGGCTTACCGCCTGCCGTGGTCAGCCCCCGGCGGCGGGCGGCCGCCATCAACCCGGTGGTGATGACGGTCTTGCCGGCGTCGGTATCGGTGCCGGTAACGAAACAGGCCGTCATGATGCCTCCCCCGTTTCGGCAAGCTGCAGGATCACGGTGGCGATGCGATAGCGGGTGGGGATCCCCGCCGCTTCGCGCCAGGCTTCCAACGCCCGGTTCAGCGCATCGAGCTGGCGGCGACCCGTCAGGCCCTGGCGGCCGTGCGCGGAATTGGTCAACGTCGCGGCGCCGATGCGCTTGAGGGCATGTAGCGCTTCGTTCGGCGTCGCGTGGTGAGTCTTGCGTGTGGTCAGGGTCAACTCATGCAGACGCCAGCCGGGGCGGTCCAGCGTCTCGATCAGGCGCGCCTCGCAGAGAAAGGTATTTCCGGGTCGCGCACCACCGAGCCGTTGACGCGCCTGCTGCAGCTCTTGCAGCGTGCCCTCGCACAGCGTGGTGAAGCCGAGCCAGCCGCCGGGCCGCAGCACCCGGGCGGCCTCGTTCAGAAAGTCCGACAGCGATTCACACCACTGCACTGCCAGGCTGGAAACCATCAGATCGACGCTATCGGCAGCCAGCGGGAGGCGCTCCGCGCTACCCACGAGCCACCGAATTGGCTGGTCGGCATGCTGCCGGCGCGCTTCGCACAACATGCCGGGCGCGATATCCACGCCAATCGCCGTGGCATCGTGGCGCTCGGCGAGACGCGAAACCAGATGGCCGGTGCCGCAGCCGACATCGACCAGGGTTTGCAGCCGCTCGAGGGTCGGCAGTCGCGTCAGCAGATCATCGGCCACCGCTCGCTGCAGCCCGGCGGCGCTGTCGTAGCGGCGCGCCGCCAGCGAGAAGCCATTCGCGATTCGCTGCTGCCGGTTGTTGCCGGCAGATGAAGGCTCGGTGCGCGTCGCGGCAATTGGGGCGGCAGTCATGAACCCACCCCTCGAGAGCCGTCAGCGACGTGTCGAGAGCCGTCAGCGGCCTGTCGAGAGCCATCGGCCGAGATCATGAACGCCGCCATGAGATCGGCGGTCTCCTCCGGGCGTTCCACCGGAAAGGCATGGCCCGCGCCCTCGATCAGCGCCGTGCGGCCGCCCTCGGGCAGACGTTCGGCGATGGCATGACGCGCCGCTGCCGGCACCAGCGCGTCGCTGCCACCGAAAAGATGCAGCTGCGGGATCGTCAGCGCCCCCAGCACCTCGCGGAGATCCAGCGCCGACAGCACCCCTAGCCCGGCCAACGCCTGATCCAGCGGCGTCGCTTCCAGCGCTGCCACCAGTTGGCGCCCCAGACGCCGGGCATCGCGCCCGCCTTGCGCGCTCAACTGTGCGAAGCGTCTGAAGGTTTGCGTCGGGGATGCCCGCAATCCGAGCTGGAAGTCAGCCAGTGCTGCACTCGTCATCGCTTCCGGCCAGCCCGAGCGGGTGACGAAACTGGCGTTGGCCCCCAGCGTGATCAAGCCTTGCGCGTGCCGGCCGCGCCACTGCGCCAGCGATGCGGCCAGCATGCCGCCGAGCGACCAGCCGGCCAGCCAGGCGTCCTGGGGTAGCTGGTGATCGAGCGCCGCGACCCAGCTTTCGGGCCGGTGGCTGGTCAGGGCGGGATAGCTCACGCACTCGACCTGATAGTCCGGTAACCGCCGGCGCAAGGCGTCCGCCAGCGGTTCCAACGGTGCGGGCCCGAGGACCCAGCCGGGTAACAACAGCACTGTTTGGGCGCTCATGCCAATCTTCTCCTGGCGGACGACAGCCGACGCGCGGTCGTAAACAGCGCGCTCAACAGCCGGTCGATGTCTTCATGGGTATGGGCGGCCGAGAGCGTGAACCGCAGTCTCGAGGTCCCGGCGGGGACGCTGGGCGGGCGTATGGCGCTACACCAGAGCCCAGCACTTTCGAGCTCGGCCGAGAGCCTCAGCGCTGCGGCTTCGTTGACGCCCTGCCGGTTCTCCTGGCGACCCTCTCCCGTCGTGCTCCAGCTCGACCCGATCACCAGCGGCTGAATCGGCGTCGCCGATGGCGTGAGATGCAGATCGAACTCGCTCAGACTGGCGGCCCCGCGACGAAAGCGCTCGATCAGCGACAAGAGATGCACGCGACGTTCCGGCTCGTCACGGACGATATCCAGACTGGTCAGCGTCGCCCAGGCCAGCGCCGGGGACAGACTGGTCGTGTAGATATAGGGTCGGGAAAACTGGATCAGCGCATCGATCAGCGTTTCACTGCCGGCAACGAATGCGCCCTGGGTGCCGAACGCCTTGCCCAGCGTGCCGACGGTCACGGCTATCCGACTCGGGTCGAGACCTTGCGCTTCCCGCGTGCCACCGCCATGAGCCCCCAACACGCCGAAACCGTGAGCGTCGTCGATCATCAACCAGGCCCGGTGGCGTTCGCAGTGGGTCGCCAGGGGTTCGAGCTCGGCGGTATCGCCGTCCATGCTGAACACGCCATCGGTGACCACCAGTTTGCGCCGGGCAGCCTCGACCTCCGACAGCCGCGCGCCGCAGTCGTCGCTATCCCGATGCGTATAACGCTCGAGCGTGGCGCCGGCCAGACGCGTGGCGTCCAGCAGCGAGGCATGATTCAACCGGTCGTGCAGCGCGACGTCGCCGCGGCCGAGCAGGGTCGAGATCACACCCAGATTGGCCTGGTAACCGCTGGAGAACAGCACCGCCCGCTGGCAGCCGGCCAACTCGGCCAATCGCGACTCCAGGTGTTCATGCGCTTCGCTGTGCCCGCAGACCAGATGCGAGGCACCGCCGCCGGTGCCGAAGCGGCGGGCGCCTTCGGCCAGCGCCTGGGCCAATCGCGGGTCACCGGCCAGCCCCAGATAGTCGTTGCTGCAGAATGCCAGCGTTTCCCGCCCTTCCCGGCGGAGATGACCGCCCTTCTCCGCTACCTTCCCGGTCGTCGTCACTCTGCGACGATAGCGCTGCCGCTCCCGTTGCGTTGCCAGGCGCGCCGCCAGTACGTCATCCAACGAATCGACGGATGATGCGCTCATGCCCGCGCCGTCGCGTCCGTGACCATGGCGTCTAGCCGAACTTTAGCCATGCGCTGCTGGAGAGCCGCTTCGTGGGCGTCGTCGTCGATGTCTTCACGGGTTTCGGGATGCAGGCCGAGGCGCTCGAAGAGTCGCTGATCGTGTGTCGCCTGCGGGTTTTGCGCGGTCAACAGGCGCTCGCCATAGAAGATCGAATTGGCTCCGGCAAAGAATGCCAGCGCCTGGGTTTCGTCGCTCATCAGCTCGCGTCCGGCGGCCAGACGCACGTGGGAACGTGGCATCACAATTCGGGCGACGGCGATGGTACGAATGAATTCGATGGGGTCAAGGTCCTCCACGTGCTCGAGCGGCGTGCCCTGGATCCGGATCAGCATGTTGATCGGCACGCTCTCGGGATGCACTGGCAGATTGGCGAGCTGCTGTAACAGTCCTGCGCGATCATTGACGCTCTCGCCCATCCCGAGAATGCCGCCGCTGCAGATCTTCATGCCGGATTCCCGCACGTGATCGAGCGTTTCCAGGCGGTCGGCATAGGTGCGAGTGGTGATGATATCGCCGTAGTACTCCGGCGAGGTATCCAGATTGTGGTTGTAGTAATCGAGCCCGGCTTCTCCCAACTGCTCTGCCTGTTCACGGCTCAACATGCCCAGTGTCATACAGGTCTCGAGCCCCATGGCACGCACGCCGCGCACCATTTCCAGCACCAGCGGCATATCCCTGGCGCTGGGATGCTTCCACGCCGCCCCCATGCAGAAACGGCTGGCACCCACGGCCTTGGCCTTGCGCGCCTCTTCCAGCACGGCTTCGAGCTGCAATAGCTTCTCGCGCTGGAGCCCGGTGTTGTAGTGGCCGGACTGGGGGCAATACTTGCAGTCCTCCGGACAGGCGCCGGTCTTGATCGAGAGCAGCGTGGAGATCTGTACCGCATTGGGATCGAAATGCTGGCGATGAACGCCCTGCGCCTGGAACAGCAGGTCGTTGAACGGACGTTCCAGCAGCGTCTGGATCTCGTCGCGCTGCCAGTCATGGCGTAGAGACGCGCGCTGAGTGGGAGAAATAGGCATCGCCATACGAAAGTCAACCTTGATAAGCCAAGAAGTTGACCAAGGGTGCCATGAGGAATGGTTAACTTCAAACAATCATGAAGTTAACAATGCATCGAACCTTTGGTCATGCAGGCAAACGGGCGGAGAGCGATCGATCGAATGAGCGTGGTCAACACGCTGGCTGAACGTGTTCCAGATCAATGGGTTCTAGCTGAGCCAGTTCCTGGCGAGCAGGCTTTGGAGGAAACAGCTCGGTGAAAATAATGCGAGAGACAATGCAGCGAAGGAGAAATATAGCGAAGGAGAAATGCAGCGAGGGAGAATGGAGTCGCAAGAAGGTGACGTCCGTCAGCCACTCGGACGGCACCCAAGACAGGAAGGTGGACGGCCGTTTGGAGAGACAAGGCGATGACAATGATGGAAACGAGCCAATAACCATTCGCCGAGCGCCCTCTCCCGGCGGCTCAGCGTGGAATCGCCACGAGGCGACGGCTTTCCGTTGCACCGGTTGGCAACACTGGTGTCGAGTTGCCGCGATCGACGGGCAAGCGACAGCGATTCAGTGAGTTTCGGCTTTGGACTGCTGGTAAAGATCCAGCGCGACCTGACACAGCGCGCCTGCGAGCAGCTCCAGATTGTCATCCGACGCTTCATTGGCGACAACCACGCCAAAGGAGCCATCTGGACGCTCGGTCAGCTCGATGCTGTAGCGCTTGAGATCCTGCGGTTTGATCATCTCGCCCATGACGTACTCTCCGATCGTCGAGTCCTGTCTTTCAGAAATCTATCGTTTCGACACAGGGGGAGTATTGCGGATCAATATTGCAGCTGTGTGACAGATCGATGATGTTTATGAGAACAAACGAAGACAGTATCGCGAAAAAACGAGGAGAGGGATCTGGCGGGTATCAAAGAGGGAATCCAGGAAAATCGACAACGACAACACATTGGCTCCCCGAACAGGACTCGAACCTGTGACCCAATGATTAACAGTCATTTGCTCTACCAACTGAGCTATCGGGGATCGTCGTTCACCGCTGGCTGATGTGGATGTTGGCTCCCCGAACAGGACTCGAACCTGTGACCCAATGATTAACAGTCATTTGCTCTACCAACTGAGCTATCGGGGACCATCCTTCAGCACGCGCCGTAGTATACGCGCTGAGTCTTTTGCGTCAAGGCCGGCATGCAGGATTCTTCAAAACGGCGAAAACGAATTATCCAGCACAATCAATATGCTGCAGAGTTCGCCTCTATTGCCGGTTTGTCCGCCAGCCATACTGGACGAGGAACGCGGATACGTCCATCGATTGCGCGTGAACGAAAGCATCAGAGAGAGATACGCATGCGGCGAAGGCGCACGGAATCGAACCGAAAAGCGGGATCGGACGGAACAGCGTGTCGAGGAGAGAACCGTTGGTGGCTACGCCCTGATTCGAACAGGGGACCCCATCATTATGAGTGATGTGCTCTAACCAGCTGAGCTACGTAGCCAACGGTATTGCTAAATACGATCAACGTTGCCGAACGACAACGGGGGCGGACTATACCTGCGGGCTTGTCCCAGGACAAGCCCGCAGTGGCGATCGAGACGATTTTATCGAACCTTTTTCGATACCGCATCGACGCCATCCAGACGGCGTCAGATATCCAGCGCCTGCTTGACTGCCGGCAAGCCCGGCTCGCCGTCGACGGTCTTCACGCCCTCGAGCCATCCGTCCAGGGTTTCGGGGTGAGCCTTGAGCCAGGCGCGGGCAGCGTCCTTCTCGTCTTCGCCATCGTCCATGATGCTACCCATCACTTCGTTCTCCATGTCCAGCGTGAAGCTCAGATTCTGGAGCAGCTGGCCGACATTGCCGCACTCGTCGACATAACCGGCACGCGTGTTGGTATAGACGGTGGCACCGCCGTAATCCGGCCCGAAGTAGTCATCCGCACCGGACAGGTAGCCGATATCGAAATTGGTATTCATCGGGTGCGGCGCCCAGCCCAGGAACACCATCCAGTCCTTGGTGCGGGTACGCGCTCTGACTTCGGCCAGCATGCCGGCCTCGCTGGAGTCGACGAGTTGCCAGTCCCCCAGGCCAAAGGCGTCGTCGTCGATCATCTGCTGGATGATCATGTTGCCGTCGTTGCCCGCTTCGATCCCGAACAGCTTGTGGCCGAACTGATCGGCGTGAGCGTCCAGATCGGCGACCGATTTCACCCCGGCGTCGATGACGTATTCGGGCACGGCCAGGGTGTACTTGGCACCTTCGAGATTGGCGCGCGGCCGATCGACCTGCCCTTTCTCGATGTAGGGGTCGCTGATCGACTTCATCGACGGCATCCAGTTGCCGAGGAACACGTCGAAATCGCCGCCTTTCATGCCCGCGTAAGCGACCGGCACGGAAACGGTGTCGGAAGTCGCTTCATAGCCGAGCCCCTCGAGCACGACGCTGGCCAGTGCGGTGGTCGCCTGGATGTCGGTCCAGCCCACTTCGGCAAAGCGAACGGTCTGGCAGCTCTCGGGTTCCTGACTCTGGGCCTGGGCTTGAGTCATCGGCGCTACGGCCAGCGCGGCCCCGGCGAGGGTCCACGCGATGGATGGGGTTTTCATGGTGCTTGAACTCCCTGATCTATTATAAGTTATCGTCAATAATCACTGGTTATCGAATGCCAGGATTTCCATTCGATAGCACAATACACTAGTTTTTATTGATTGACCGTTCAATAAAAAATTTCCATAATGGTCGCCTCAGCTGATGTTGAAAGCCAAGTTAATGATAGCTCGACGCACAACCGCTAGCTTGGCAGGGATCAACAAGCCAAGGCACTGGCACACCAGGGCAATGGCGGTTCGTGCGTCAGGACCGGCGCAGTCGGTCATCCACGCTCGCCTGGAGCGGGTTGACCTCGGTCTCATCACTTCAGCCCCGATTCAGGAGGAAAGCCCGTGCCGAAACTGGGTATGCAGCCCATTCGTCGCCGACAGTTGATCCAGGCGACGCTGGAAGCGATCGACGACGTCGGCCTGGCCGATGCCACGATCGCGCGTATCGCCAAGCGGGCGGGCGTTTCCACCGGCATCATCAGCCACTATTTCGCCGGCAAGGATGGACTGCTGGAAGCGACCATGCGCCAGGTGTTGAGCGACCTGGGCACGGCGGTACTGGAGCGGCGCGCGGCGCTGGGCAACGCGCCGCCGGAGGCGCACCTGCATGCGATCATCGACGGCAACTTCGATCGCAGCCAGACCAGCCAATCGGTCATGAAGACCTGGCTGGCATTCTGGGCCAGCAGCATGCATCACCGCCCGCTTCAGCGGCTGCAGCGGGTCAACGATCGCCGGCTCTACTCCAATTTGAGCTGTCAGTTTCGACGCGTGCTGCCCAAGCAGGAGGCACGAAACGCCGCTCGCGGCCTGGCGGCGCTGATCGACGGCCTATGGCTGCGCGGCGCCCTGGCCCAGGAAGGGCTCAACGTGGATCGCGCCCGACAACTGGCCTACGACTATGTGCGGGTGCAGCTCGAGGCAGCCCAACATAACCGGGCGCGGGCCAACGACTACGCTTGAGAACGCAGAGCCGTTCGGACGACAAGCCGGGTCGTAACCTCTGGGCTGCCCGGAACGCCGAGGCTTTCGGAAACATCGAGGCTCTCGGAAACATCGACGCGCTCGGAAACACCGACGCTTCTCAAAAGCGTCTAGCCTGTTCAGGTATGCCTGGACGCTTCAGCGCGCAAAAGCCCGTGCACGGACCGTCGCGCATGCAGCGCCCGGTTACCGACAAATTATTCAAGACAGTTTGTCATTTGAAGACAGTTCGTCACTTGAAGACAGTCCGCTCACAGACATTTCATCGATAGATAGCGCCTGAAGCCACAACGCGCTTCGGCACCGCTGTTTCATTCGCCACTCGAAGGGAGAGTCACCATGGCACGACTCGAAACGCAGACACTTTACATCGACGGCCGCCACACGCCGGCCAGCGGCAGCGACACCTTCGATGCCGTCAATCCGGCCAATGGCGAGGTCATTGCCAGCGTCCACCAGGCGACCGCCGCCGATGTCGACAAGGCGATCGAAAGCGCCCAGCGCGCTCAGCGGCAATGGGCGGCGATGACCGGCATGGAGCGCGCACGGATCATGCACAAGGCCGTTGCCCTGCTGCGGCAACGCAACGACGAGCTGGCCGAACTCGAAACGCTGAACACCGGCAAGCCGATCAGCGAGACGACCAGCGTCGACGTCGTGACCGGGGCGGATGCGCTGGAATACTTCGCCGGTCTGGCGCCGAGCATCGAAGGCACGCAGATTCCCCTGCGCGAGGACTCGTTCGTCTACACCCGTCGCGAACCGCTGGGTGTCATCGGCGCTATCGGCGCATGGAACTACCCGATCCAGATCGCCTGCTGGAAAGCCGCTCCAGCCCTGGCGGCGGGTAATGCGGTCGTATTCAAGCCGAGCGAGGTCACCCCGCTGACCGCGCTCAAACTGGCCGAGATCTTCACTGAAGCGGGCCTGCCGGATGGCGTGTTCAACGTGGTCCAGGGTGACGGTAGCGTCGGCGCCATGCTCACCGAGCATCCGGGGCTCGCCAAGATCACCTTCACCGGCGAAGTGGGTACCGGCAAGAAGGTCATGTCCGCCGCCGCCGGCTCGACGCTCAAGGACGTCACCATGGAGCTCGGCGGCAAATCGCCGCTGATCGTGTTTGACGATGCCGATCTCGACCGTGCTGCCGACGGCGCCATGATGGCCAACTTCTATTCCAGCGGCCAGGTCTGCACCAACGGCACACGGGTGTTCGTGCACCGCTCGGTCAAGGATGCCTTCGAGGCCAAGATCGTCGAGCGGGTCAACCGCATCAAGGCCGGCGATCCGCTGGATCCGGAAACCAATTTCGGGCCGCTGGTCAGCTTCGAGCACCTGGAAAAGGTCGCGAGCTATCTCGACATTGCCAAACAGGATGGCGCTCGTCTGCTGGTGGGCGGCGGGCGCCTGACCGACGGCGAATTCGCCAAGGGTGCCTGGGTCGCCCCGACCGTCTACACCGACTGCCAGGACGAGATGCGAATCGTGCGCGAGGAGATCTTCGGCCCGATCATGGCGATTCTCTCCTTCGACGACGAGGACGAAGTGATTCGCCGCGCCAACGACACAGAATACGGCCTGGCCGCGGGTCTGTTCACCGAAGGGCTCAATCGCGCCCATCGGGTCATTCACCAGATCGAAGCCGGCATCTGCTGGATCAACACCTGGGGTGACTCCCCCGCCGAAATGCCGGTGGGCGGCTACAAGCAGTCGGGCATCGGTCGCGAAAACGGCGTCGAGACGCTGGCGCACTACACCCAGACCAAATCCGTGCAGGTCGAGATGGGACCGTTCGCCTCAGTTTTCTGACCGGCAACGGGCAGCGCTCGATCGGACGGCGTCGTCTGATCGAGCGCGCACCATTCTCCGCCCCGTTCATCGCTCGTCGCCATCCTCTAACCCCACCAGGAGCGTGTGTATGCAACAGGCCCAGGAATTCGATTACATCATCATTGGCGCCGGTTCGGCGGGTAACGTCCTCGCCACGCGCCTGACCGAGGATCCGGCCATCAGCGTGCTGTTGCTGGAGGCCGGCGGCCCGGACTATCGCGCCGATTTCCGCACCCAGATGCCGGCCGCGCTGGCGTATCCCCTGCAAGGCAAGCGCTACAACTGGGCGTTCGAGACCGACCCCGAACCGCACATGGACAACCGCCGCATGGAGTGCGGCCGCGGCAAGGGCCTGGGCGGCTCTTCGCTGATCAACGGCATGTGCTACATCCGCGGCAATGCGCTGGATCTGGACAACTGGGCCAAGCGGCCCGGGCTGGAAGACTGGGGGTACAGCGACTGCCTGCCCTATTATCGCAAGGCGGAAACCCGCGATATCGGTCCCAACGATTATCACGGTGGCGACGGTCCGCTGAGCGTGGCGACGCCCAAGGCCGGCAACAATCCGCTGTATCAGGCCTTCATCGAGGCGGGCGTGCAGGCCGGATATCCGCGTACCGACGATCTCAACGGCTACCAGCAGGAGGGCTTCGGTCCGATGGACCGGTCGACGACGCCCAACGGACGGCGCTCTTCCACCGCGCGCGGCTATCTGGATATCGCCAAGGGTCGCGAAAATCTGACCATCGTTACCCATGCCACCACCGACCGGATCCTGTTCGAGGACCAGCGCGCCGTGGGGGTCAACTACCTGCACGACCATCTCAACAACAGCCTGCCGCGCCAGGCACTGGCACGCCGCGAGGTTCTGCTCTGCGGCGGGGCGATCGCCTCGCCTCAGATCCTGCAGCGCTCGGGCGTCGGCAATCCGGAACTGCTGGAGAAGCTCGGCATTCCCGTCGTCCATCCGCTCAAGGGCGTCGGCGAGAATCTGCAGGATCATCTGGAGATGTATATCCAGTACGAGTGCAAGCAGCCGGTGTCGCTCTATCCGTCGCTCAAGTGGTACAACCAACCGAAGATCGGCGCGGAGTGGATGTTCCTGGGCAAGGGGATCGGTGCCAGCAACCAGTTCGAGGCCGGCGGATTCATCCGCAGCGACGACAGCGAAGAATGGCCCAACATCCAGTACCACTTCCTGCCGATCGCGATCAGCTACAACGGCAAGAGCGCGGTCCAGGCCCACGGTTTTCAGGCCCATGTCGGCTCGATGCGCTCCGAGAGTCGCGGTCGCGTTCAGCTTGTCGACAAGAACCCGCGCAGCGCGCCCAGCATCCTGTTCAACTACATGGCTACCGAGCGCGACTGGGAAGAGTTCCGCGCCGCGATCCGCCTGACCCGCGAGATCATCGACCAGCCGGCCATGGATGCCTATCGCGGTCGGGAAATCTCGCCGGGGCCGGACGTGAAGTCCGACGAAGAGCTCGATGCCTTCGTGCGCCAGCACGCCGAGACCGCCTACCATCCTTGCGGTACCTGCCGCATGGGCACCGGCGACGATGCGGTGGTCGATCATGAAGGTCGCGTTCACGGTATCGAGGGGCTGCGTGTCATCGACGCCTCGATCATGCCGCAGATCGTGACCGGCAATCTCAACGCCACCACCATCATGATCGCCGAAAAGCTCGCCGATCGCGTGCGCGGCCGCGAGCCGCTGCCGGCATCGGATGCGCCCTACTATGTCGCCAATGGTGCGCCAGCCCGACAAACGCCCGCACGAGGCGTATGACTCAGGCCGAGCGATTCGACGCCCGTCGCGGGCCTGAAGTATGCTCACCCCGGTCGCGACCGCTGCCCGGCCCTCAGGGTCGGGCAGCTTCGTTTATGCCCCGACGTCAATTCCTACCTGTCCGCGTTGCCAGCTCGGTTCATCCCGGCGGCAGCCACCAGCGCGAAATCCGCGCCATCTCGCGCGAATTATTTACGCGCTAGTTGCGCATTCTTCGAACAGTGTTCCTTTACACTGAGTTCGCCTTTACCCTAGTTCGATCACTCATCGTTCGACTTATGTAGCACGCTCGTTACTCAGCTAGCACAAGGATCGTTGTCCGCCATGCCGTCTTCTTCTTCGTCGTCTCGCTCCCGCCGACCGTTGCGCTGGCTGTGGATTCTGTTGGTTGTGGTCATCGTGGCCGGTGGCGCCTACTACTGGTTCGGTGGAGACAGCGGCGCCGACACGCCGGCCGCGGAAGACGGTCAGCGTGGTGCGCCGGCAACGGCGATTTCCGCGGTGGCGGCCAGCCAGGGCGATCTTCCCATCGAACTGACCGCGCTGGGCACGGTGCGTCCGCTCTCCAGCGTTGCGGTGCGGCCACGGGTCGAGGGTGAGCTGCTGTCGGTGAATTTCGAGGAGGGAGACACGGTCCAGAAAGGCCAGCAGATCGCGCAGATCGATCCGCGGGATTACCAGGCACAGCTGGATCAGGCGAAAGGCCAACTGGCTCAGGATCGGGCCCAACTGGCCTCGGCGAAAGAAGATCTGGCGCGCTACGAGAAGCTGATCAAGACCAACTACGTCTCGCGTCAGGAACTGGAACAGCAGCGCCAGCTGGTGCGCCAGTATCAGGGCACCGTCGCCAGCGATCAGGCCAGTGTTCAGAGCGCTCAGGTGCAGCTCGACTACACCGACATCGTCGCCCCGATCACCGGCGTGGTGGGTATCCGCAACGTCGATCCGGGCAATATCGTCCAGCTCGGCGACGATGATCCGATCGTCACCATCACCCAGCTCGACCCGATCTCGGTGATCTTCTCGTTGCCCAGCCGCTATGTCGATACCGTGCGCAGCGGCCTGACCGATGGCGATCATCCAACGGTCAGCGTGACCGGGACCGATGGCGAGACCTATTCGGGTCAACTGAGCAGTATCGACAGCAACATCAACAGCGCCACGGGCACGATTCGCCTGCGCGCCACCTTCGACAACCCGGTCGGCGGTCTCTACCCCAACGCCTATGTCGATGTCAGCCTGGTCTCGCAGATCCTGCGCGACCAGGTCATCGTACCCGAGCCGGCGGTACAGACCGGGCAGGACGGCAACTACGTCTACGTGGTCAAGGACGACGGCACCGTCACTCGTCGCGAGGTGACGCTGGTGGCGACCCAGAACTCGCAGAGCGCCCTCTCCTCCGGCGTCGAAGCCGGGGAGCGCGTGGTCGTCGACGGTGTCGACAGCCTGCGCGAAGGCGCCAAGGTACGCGTGGTCAGCGATGCGCTGCCGGGAGAGTCGAGTGACGAGGTGGCGGATCCCGCTGCCGCTACCGACGACGGTGACGGCAGCGCATCATGAATCCGTCCCGCCTGTTCATCCTGCGGCCGGTCGCCACGTCACTGGTGATGCTGGCGATCCTGATCGCCGGCGCCATGGCCTATCGGCTGTTGACCATCTCGTCGCTGCCGGAAGTGGATTTCCCCACGATTCAGGTCACCACGCTCTATCCCGGAGCCGGTCCCGACGTGATGCTCTCTCACGTCACCTCCCCGCTGGAGGACGAGCTGGGCGAGATCTCGGGGCTGGAGGACATGAGTTCGACCAGCACCGGCGGCGCTTCGCTGATCACGCTGCGCTTCTCGCTGGATTCCGACCTGGGCGTCGCCGAGCAGGAGGTCCAGGCGGCACTGAACCAGGCCGAGACGCTGCTGCCCGACGACCTGCCCCGACCACCCAGCTACAGCAAGGTCAATCCGGCCGACACCCCGATCATGACGCTGGCGGTGAGTTCGAAGACGTTACCGCTGACCCAGGTCTACGATCTGGTCGACACCCGCATCGCGCAGAAGATCGCCCAGATCAGCGGCGTGGGACAGGTCAAGCTGGCCGGCGGCCACCAGCCGGCCGTGCGCATCAGCGTCGATTCACGCCAGCTTGCCGCCTACGGGCTCGATCTCGCCGCGGTGCGAAGCGCCGTCGATGCCGCCAACGTCAATCAGGCCAAGGGAACGCTATACGGCCCCTACCGCGCCTACAGTATCGACGCCAACGATCAATTGCTGTCGGCGAGCGGCTACCGGGATCTGATTCTCAAGAGCGACAGCGGCTCGGTGCTGCGGCTGTCGGACGTGGCCACCGTCGAAGACGGTGCCGAGAACGCCTACCTTTCGGCCTGGGCCAACCGTGAAGGCGCCATCCTCATCGACGTGCTGCGCCAGCCCGGCGCCAACGTCGTCGGTGTCGCCGACGCCATCAAGCAGAACCTGCCGGGACTGGAGAACACCCTGCCGGCCAATGTCGATGTCGACATACTCACCGACCGCACCACCACCATTCGCGCCGCGGTGGAGGACGTGCAGTTCGAATTGATTCTCGCCATCGGCCTGGTCGTGATGGTGACGTTTCTGTTCCTGCGCAATATTCCGGCCACGCTGATTCCCAGCCTGGCGGTGCCGCTGTCACTGGTGGGCACCTTCGGAGCGATGTATCTGGCGGGGTTCAGCCTCAACAACCTGACCCTGATGGCGTTGACCATCGCCACCGGCTTCGTCATCGACGATGCCATCGTGGTGCTGGAGAACATCACCCGCTACATCGAGAAGGGCGAAAAGCCGCTGGCCGCGGCACTCAAGGGTTCCCGCCAGATCGCTTTCACCATTCTCTCGCTGACGATCTCGCTGCTGGCGGTGCTGATACCGCTGGTATTCATGAGCGGCGTGGTCGGCGTGCTGTTCCGCGAATTCGCGCTGACGCTGGCGATCTCGATCCTGATCTCCGCCTTCGTCTCGCTGACGCTGACGCCGATGCTGTGCGCGCGCTGGCTCAAGCAGCGCCCACAGGCCGCCGGCGCGACGCAAGGCGACGCCGAAGCGGATGACGAAGCCATGGTTCGCAACCGCCAGGGCCTGTTCGGCCGGCTGACCCGCGGCTACGAGCATGCACTGGACTGGATTCTGGGTCACCAGACGCTGACGCTGCTGGTCGCGGTCGCCACCCTGGGCGTCACCGCCGTGCTGTTCCTCGCCACGCCCAAGGGGCTATTCCCGGTGCAGGATACCGGCGTCATCCGCGGCATCACCACCGCGACCCAGTCGACCTCGTTCGAGGCGATGTCGGCACGCCAGCAACAGCTGGTCGACCGGCTGCTCGAGGATCCGGCGGTCGAAAGTCTTTCGTCCAGCGTCGGCATCGATGGTACCAACACCACGCTCAACGGCGGACGACTCTCGATCAACCTCAAGCCGCTCGACGCGCGCGGCGACATGAACAGCGTGCTGACTCGGCTGCGCCGCGAAAGCCATGACATTCCCGGCCTGTCGCTCGCGCTGCAGCCGGTACAGGACCTGACGCTGGAAGACACCATCAGCCGCTATCCCTATCAGTTCGCACTGACCCAGGGCGACCGCGAGGGCTTGAACCGCGATGCCCAAAAACTGCTGGAGACGCTCGAACGGTCTCCGGCCATCGCCAACGTCAGCAGCGATATCCAGAACGAGGGACGCAAACTCGAGGTCACCATCGACCGCGCCCGCGCCGGGCGGCTCGGCATCAGCGTCGCCGACATCGACGATGCGCTCTACGATGCCTTCGGCCAGCGCCTGATCTCGACCATTTTCACCCAGGCCAGCCAGTACCGTGTGGTGCTCGCGGCCAACGCCACCGACAGCGAAGGCCCGGAAGCGTTATCGCGCCTCTACGTCAGCAACGACGACGATGAGCTGGTGCCGCTGTCGACGCTGGTGACCCTGGCCGAGCGCACCACCCCGCTCTCGCTGCAGCGCCAGAACCAGTTCCCCTCTGCGCTGATGTCGTTCGCCGTCGCCGACGGCTATTCGCTGTCGGATGCGTTCGATGCCGTCGACCGGGCGGCGGCCGAAACATTGAGCGATCAGACCACGCTGGATTACCGCGGCTCGGCACTGGCCTATAACCAGTCGACCACCGATACGCTGTGGCTGATTCTCGCCGCCATCGTCACCATGTATATCGTGCTGGGCGTGCTCTACGAGAGCTACATCCATCCGTTGACGATCCTGTCGACGCTGCCGTCCGCCGCCATCGGCGCCCTGCTGGCACTGCAGATCAGCGGCTATTCGCTCGGGCTGGTGGCGATCATCGGCATCATTCTGCTGATCGGCATCGTCAAGAAGAACGCGATCATGATGATCGACTTCGCGCTGGAGGCGCAGCGCGAGCGCGGCATGTCGGCGGAAAAGGCGATCCATACCGCCGCACTGCTGCGTTTCCGGCCGATCATGATGACCACCTGCGCAGCACTGCTGGGTGCGCTGCCGCTGATGTTCGCCAGCGGCTATGGCGCCGAGCTTCGCCAGCCACTGGGCGTGACCATGGTCGGCGGACTGCTGTTCAGCCAGCTGCTGACGCTGTTCACCACCCCGGTGATCTACCTGTTCTTCGACCGCCAGGCTTCGCGCTGGCGGCGCAGTGACAGCGAAAGCGGTGCCGAGGTCACGTCGTGAGTCTGTCGTCACCCTTCGTTCGCCGACCGGTCGCGACGATTCTGCTGGCGCTGGCCATCGTGCTGCTGGGGTCGCTCGCCTACGATCGGCTGCCGGTGGCGCCGCTGCCCAACGTGTCGTTCCCGACCATCCTGGTGTCGGCCAGCCTGAGCGGCGCCAACCCGGAAACCATGGCCTCGACGGTGGCGACGCCGCTGGAGCGGTCGTTGGGCCGGATTCCCGGTATCACCGAGATGACCTCGTCGAGCTCGGACGGCTCCACCAGCGTGATCATCCAGTTCGATCTCGACAAGGACATCAACGTGGCGGCGCAAGAGGTTCAGGCCGCGCTCAACGATGCCCAGCCGCTGCTGCCCAGCGCCATGACCAGCCGGCCTCACTATCGCAAGCTCAACCCGGCCTCGGCACCGGTGATGATTCTCTCGCTGACCTCCGACACCATTCCCACCAGCGAACTCTATCGCCTCGCCGACAGCAAGATCGCCCCGCCCATCGCCCAGGTGCCGGGCGTGGGCGACGTCAATGTCGGCGGCAGTTCTTCACCGGCGGTGCGCGTGTCGATCGATCCGCGCCAGCTCAACCACGCCGGCATCACCCTCGATGCGGTTGCCGGTGCCCTGCGGGCGGCGACGAATCAGTCACCCACCGGGTTCGTGCAGACGGTCGAGCATCGCTGGGAGGTCCAGACCGATTCCCAACTGTTGAAGGCCAGCGACTACAGCCAGATCGTGATCGCCCGCGGCGATGACGGCTCGTTGATGCGCCTGGGCGACGTAGCCACCATCACCGACGGGGTCGAGGATCGCTACAACGTCGGCTTCCAGAACGACCTCCCCGCCGTTCTGCTGGTCATCAGCAGCGCCAGCGGCGCCAATATCATCGATACCATCGCCGGCGTCAGAGCGCGTCTCGACGAAGTCCGGAGTCTGCTGCCCCAGAACATCAATCTCAGCGTGCAGCTCGATCGCGCGCCGGGCATTCAGGCCTCGCTGCATGAAACCCAGTTGACGTTGCTGCTGGCGGTGGTGCTGGTGGTGCTGGTGGTGTTCGTGTTCCTGCGCAACGCCCGCGCCACCATCATCCCCAGTGTCGTCATCCCGGTATCGCTGATCGGCACCTTCGCGATGATGTGGGCGTTCGGCTTCTCGCTCGACACCCTGTCGCTGATGGCGCTGATCGTCTCCATCGGCTTTCTGGTCGACGATGCCATCGTCGTGGTCGAGAACATCGCGCGACACATCGAAAAAGGAGTGAAGCCGTTTCAGGCCGCGCTGCTCGGCGCCAGGGAGGTCGGCTTCACGGTCACCGCGATGAGCGTGTCGCTGGTGGCGGTGTTCATTCCACTATTGTTGCTCGGCGGTTTCATCGGCCGCCTGTTCCACGAGTTCGCGGTGACGCTGTCGCTGGCCATCGGCGTGTCGCTGCTGGTCTCGCTGACGCTGACGCCGATGCTGTGCGCACGCTGGCTCAAGCCGCAGCCCGAGCGCCAGCGACAGCCGGCCTGGGAGCGCGGCCTGGTCGCCCTCGGCGGCTGGTTCCTGCGCGGCTACGCCAGGACGCTGGACATCGCGCTGAAGCACCGTCGCCTGACCCTGCTGTCACTGCTGGCGGTCATCGTGCTCAACGGCTATCTGTACACCGCCGTGGACAAGGGCTTCATCCCGGATCAGGACACCGGACGCCTGCTCGGCACCATGCGCGGCGACCAGGCGCTATCGTTCGACGCCGTCTCGGAAAAGCTGGGCCAGGTTCGCGAGCGTCTGCAGGCCGACCCGGCCGTCGAGAGCGTGCTGGGGTTCATGGGCAGCGGCGGCCCGGGCCGGGGCGGCTCCTCGGCGACGCTGTTCATCACCCTGAAGGCCGAACGCCAGGGTTCGACGCAGGCGATCGGCAATCGCCTGATGGCCAGCCTGCAGGGTCTGACCGGCGTCAGCACTTTCATGTTTCCGCTGCAGGATATCCGCGTGGGCGGGCGCTCCAGCAGCGCTTCCCAGTACGAGATCACGCTCAAGAGCGACAGTCTCGATCTGCTCGGCGACTGGGCCAGGAAGGTCCAGCAGGCGATGCAACAGGTCGATGGCATCACCGGAATCGACAGTGACAACCGAGGCGATGGCCTGGCCGCCAAGCTGGTCGTGGATCGGGATACCGCCTCGCGTCTCGGCGTCGACATGAGCGCCATCGATACCGCACTCGGCAACGCCTTTGCCCAGAGCAAGGTGGTGAGCCTCTACAACGCCGATGAACAGCGCTACGTGGTGATGGAGGTGGACGCGCCCTATCGCCAGGCGCCCGAGGCGATCGGCAATCTCCATGTCAGCGGCAGCGACGGCGACATGATCCCGATCTCGGCATTCAGCCACGTCGAGCGCAGCACCACGCCGGTCAGCGTCAACCACCAGGGCCAGTTCGCGGCTTCGACGATCTCGTTCAATCTCGAGGATGGCGTATCGCTCGGCGAGGCCACCGCGCGTATCCGCCAGGCCGTCAACGAACTGCACCTGCCGAGCGACGTGCAGATCGATTTCGAGGGCAGTGCCGGCGCGGCCCAAAGCGGTATCGAGGCGATGCCGTGGCTGATTCTGGCCGCGCTGGTCACGGTCTATCTGGTGCTGGGGATTCTCTACGAGAGTTACATTCATCCGCTGACGATTCTGTCGACGCTGCCCTCCGCCGGGGTCGGCGCCCTGTTGGCGCTGATGGCGCTGGACACACCGTTCACCCTAATCGCGCTGATCGGCATCATCCTGCTGATCGGCGTGGTCAAGAAGAACGCGATCATGCTGGTCGACTTCGCCGTGGTCTGTGAGCGCGACCAGGGCATGACGCCGCAGGATGCGATCCGTCACGCCGCGCTGGTGCGCTTCCGGCCGATCATGATGA
The DNA here is from genome assembly GCF_001937195.1 of Salinicola socius. Classification (GTDB taxonomy): domain Bacteria; phylum Pseudomonadota; class Gammaproteobacteria; order Pseudomonadales; family Halomonadaceae; genus Salinicola; species Salinicola socius. Next base: position 199,496 of record NZ_MSDO01000020.1, read on the forward strand.
CCACCTTGGCAGCGCTGCTCGGCGCCGTGCCACTGCTGATCGGCACCGACGAGAATGCCGGTCTGCGAGCGCCGCTGGGTATCACCATCATCGGTGGCCTGATCATCAGTCAGATATTGACCCTCTACACCACCCCGGTGGTCTATCTCTACCTGGATCGTCTGCACCGCCGGTTGCGGCCGAGAAGACTATCCGCGACCGACGCCAGCGCTACGTAGGCTGCACCGCCACTTGGGCTCCCCGCCACTTTGATTGCCCCGCCACGAGCCAGCGCTCGTGGCGGGCGATCGCCTGTCCGCAATGTCGAGCCGATTGCTGGAGCGTATCTCTCGAAGCCCTTTCGCAGCTATCCCAAAGGATAAGCTCGAGAGCTCTAGTCAGCCGCCGCGGGATCGGCTAGTCTGAAATCAAATTCAAACGCTCGTCTGAATTTCTCGTTTTCCTTCCGGAGCTCGTCATGATCACACTGCTGCTCATCGTCCTGGCCATCATCGGCTGTCTGGTCGTCATGCGTCGCGAAGCCGGCGCGCCTGCGGCAATCGCTGTCCTGGCCGTACTGGGTATTGTCGGCCTGGCACTGGACGCCGGCGTCATCGGTACGCTGCTGCTGATCGCGGCAATCGGCGTGGCCGTCTGTGGCCTCAAGCCGATACGTCGCACCTGGCTGTCGCCGCGCCTGTTCGCCCTGTTCAAGAAAATCGCCCCGCGCGTTTCCGAAACCGAACGCGTGGCGCTGGATGCCGGCACCGTGGCCTGGGACGGCGAACTGTTCAGCGGGCGCCCCAACTGGCAGACCCTGCTCGACTTCGACAATGCCGGTCTGAGCGAGGAGGAGCAGGCGTTCGTCGATCACCAGTGCTCCGTCGCCGCCGGCATGTGCAACGCGTGGGAGATCGCTCGCGAGCGCGCCGACATGCCCGAGGCGCTGTGGGAATACCTGAAGAAGGAGCGCTTCTTCGGGATGATCATTCCCAAGCACTATGGCGGTCTGGGATTTTCCGCCAAGGCGCAGTCCGCGGTGCTGCAGAAGCTCTCCTTCAACGAAACCCTGATGAGCACCGTCGGCGTACCCAACTCGCTCGGCCCGGGCGAACTGCTGCTGAAATACGGCTCCGAAGCGCAGAAGGATCACTACCTGCCTCGCCTGGCCGACGGTCGCGAGATTCCGTGCTTCGCCCTGACCGGCCCGCGCGCCGGCAGCGACGCCACTTCGATTCCGGACGTCGGCATCGTCTGTCGCGGGATGCATGACGGCGAAGAGGTTCTCGGCCTCAAGCTGACGTTCGAGAAGCGCTGGATCACTCTGGCGCCGATCGCCACGGTGGTGGGACTGGCATTCCGCATGTTCGACCCGGACAACCTGCTGGAGCGTGGCGAAAGCGATATCGGCATCACCTGTGCGCTGATTCCCCGCGATACCAAAGGTTTGCAGATCGGACGCCGTCACCATCCGATCGGCAGCCCCTTCATGAATGGCCCGATTCGCGGCAAGGACGTGTTCATCCCGCTCGACTACCTGATCGGCGGGCTCGACATGGCTGGCCAGGGCTGGCGCATGCTGGTCGAATGTCTGTCGGTCGGGCGCTGCATCACGCTGCCTTCTGGCGCTGCGGGCATCGGTCGGTACGCGGTGGGCTGGAGTGGCGGATTCACCCGAATTCGGCGCCAGTTCAATATCGCCGTGGCGGATATGGAAGGCGTGCAGGAACCGCTGGCACGCATCGCCGCCAAGTCATACATATCCCAGGCGGCGGTAATGCAGACCGCCAACACCATCGATCATGGCGTCAAGCCGGCGGTGCCCTCGGCGATTCTCAAGAGCCAACTGACCGAGTTCCAGCGCGACATCCTGGCCGACGCCATGGATGTCCACGGTGGCCGCACGGTCACCCTCGGGCCGCGCAACTATCTCGGTATCGGCTACAGCGCAAACCCGGTGTCGATCACCGTCGAAGGCGCCAACATCATGACCCGCAACCTGATGATCTTCGGTCAGGGCGCGATCCGCTGTCACCCTTACGTTCTCAAGGAGCTGGCGGCCAAGGATGCCGATGATTTCGACGCTTTCGATCGGCTGTTCTTCCGCCATATCGGGCTGATCTTCGGCAATGGTGCCCGCGCCTTCACACAGGCGCTCGGGCTGGGCAGGCAAAGCGTGCCGTTCGACGCCATCGCCGCGCCCTACGCGCAGGACGCCGCACGGCTCTCGTCCGCCTTTAGCCTTTGCGCCGATGCCGCCATGGCCAGCCTGGGCTCCAAACTCAAGCAGCGCGAGATGATCTCGGCGCGTCTCGGCGACGTGCTGTCGAATCTCTACCTGCTGTCGATGGTGCTCAAGCAGTGGCACGAGACGGATCGGGTCGACAACGAAGCCGCCCTGTTCCACTACAGCTGCCGGCTGCTGTTGAATCGCGCCGAACAGGCCATGACCGATCTGTTCGACAACCTGCCCAACCGGGTTCTGGGCAACACGTTGTCGTTCGTGACCCAGCCGCTGGGGCGCCGCTGGCACAAGCCGCAGGACACGCTGACCCGCGAAATCGCCAAGGCGATCTCGACCGACAGCGCGCTGCGTCACAAGCTGACCCGCAACACCTGGGATACCTGGGAAGAGGGCCAGAAAGAGAATGCGCTGGCGCGATACAACGCCCTGCTGGCCAACGCCGAGCGCGCCGAGGCGATCTATCGCACGCTCAACAAGGCGCGAAGCCAGAAAACGCTGCCGGAAACCGCGCTGCATCCCGAGCAGTGGATCGATGCCGGGCTGACGGCCGGTGTGATCAGCGCAGAGGATGCGGCCTTCATGCAGGCGCATGAAGCCGAGGTGCTGGACATGCTGACGGTCGATGACTTCGCCTTCGATGCGTTCGTCACCCGCCGTGAAGTGACGGAATCCGCCACCACCGAGGATGAGACCACCGCCTGACGCAGCCTGAAGGATGGCTCACGCTCCACACCGAGGCCCCCCTCTCGACGACGGGGGCTTCGGTCGTTCAGATCACTGCCCCAGCACCTGGAGCTGCACCTCGGCGGCACCGTCGTGAACCATGCCGAGCTGTTCCGCCGCCTTCCGCGAGAGATCGATGATCCGCCCGTCGACGAACGGGCCACGATCATTGATGCGCACCACCGCACTCTCTCCAGTATCCAGCGCGGTCACCTTGACCTTGGTGCCGAACGGCAGCGTCTTGTGAGCCGCCGTCATCGCCCGGCTATCGTAGGGCTCGCCACTGGCTGTCGGTCGTCCTTCGAAATAGGCCGCATAATAGGTCGCTTCGCCCAGACGCTTCTTCTGCGCCGACGTCTGCGCCTGCGCGCCTTCGGACGTCAGGGCCTTGTCGATGTCGGCGTTGGCGCCTGACGCCTTGCGCCTGGCAGCGGAATCTTTCTTGCCCGACTTGGCCCCTGACTGGGCCGCGGCCTGCTGCTGCTGGGGCGAAGTCGACTCCCAACCCTGCGGGTGATAGGGCGAAGCACAGCCCGTCAACAGGATCGAGATAACGGCGGTCGCGAACAGGTTCTTTCGAAATCGGCCTGACTGGCAAGGCACTGGCCTTGACGGCACGAGCCTGTCGTCGAGGGAATCTGATGTCATCTTGGCTGACCTAACATTCATTGATAGCCAGGCATCGGTGACCCGGCATCAGGGACCTGAATGGATGCGCCTGAAGGGATCAAACCCGGGGTTCAGACGCCGATATCGAGATTCGACAATGATAACCGATGATCGGCTCACGATAGCGGCCAAATAAGTAAAATCAGTGGAATGGCCGTTGCCATCACGACGAGCGACAGCGGCAGCCCCAGTTTCCAGTAATCGCGAAAATGATAGCCGCCCGGCCCCATCACCAGAGTGTTCGACTGATGGCCGATCGGCGTCAGAAAGGCACACGACGCACTCACGGCCACGGCCATCAGAAACGGATCGAGGGAGACATCCAGACCGCTGGCGAGACTGGCAGCGATCGGCGCCATCAGCAGCGCCGCGGCGGCATTGTTGATCACGTTGGAGAGCAGCAGCGTGATCACGAACAGGGCCACGAGCGTGATGACCGGTGGCCAGCCGCTGCCCAGTGTCATCATCCCATCGGCGACCATCTGCGCCCCGCCGCTGGTTTCCAGCGCGGTGCCTATCGGTAACATTGCCGCCAGCAGCACGATCACCGGCCCTTCGATGGCGTCGTAACCTTCGCGCAGAGGCAGCACGCCCAGCGCCAGCGTGACCAGGGCCGCCAGCGACAGCGCGATCGCCGCCGGCAACAGATCGAACATCATCACGCCGATGGCTACGGCGAAAATCGCCACCGACAGCAGCAGTTGACGCGGCTGCCCCAGCGACAGCTTGCGGCTGGCCAGCGGCAGGCAGCCCAATGTTGCCAGGCTATCGCTGAGCCCGTTCTCATCGCCCTGGAGCAACAACACGTCGCCAGGCTGGAAGCGTACCTCGCGCAGGCGCTGCTTGAGCCGGGCGCCATCGCGGGAAACCGCGACCAGGTGCAGTCCATGCTGGTTGAGCAGGCGTAGCTGGGTCACGGTTCGCCGAATCATCATCGAGTCGGTGCGTACCACGGCTTCCACCAGTTGGAGGTCTTCCGTGTCCAGCTTGGGCGCCTTGGCAGACGAGGCCTTGGCGTCATTCTCGCGCGCGCCGGGGTTGTCCGTCGCATCCTTGGACGCTTCACCGGCCCTGGCCTCGTCATCCTCCCTGGCCGGGGCGCCGAGGGTCAGCCCGCCCTTGTCCTCGAGCTGCTTGAGATCCTCGGGACCGGCCTCGAGCAGCAAGATATCCCCCGCCTGCAAAGGCCCGAAGAAGCGGTGCCCGGAGTGCTGCCGTTCACCTCTGACGATTCCCAGAATGGGCACCGGTTCGTCGCAGACCTCGCGAAGCTCGCGAAGCGTCCAGCCCACCGCCTTGGACGACTCGACGACCGTCAGCTCGCTGAGATAGGCGGAGGTCTCGAACAGCTCGTCGGCGGAGGCCCGACCCTGTCTCTGCGGTGTCAGGCGCCAGCCCACCAGCACCATGAATACCAGTCCGGCGAAGGCGACGCCCGCACCGACGGGGGCGAAGTCGAACATCCGAAACGCACCCTCGCCCTGGCTGGCCCGAAAGGCGCTGATGATGATATTGGGCGGCGTGCCGATCAGCGTGATCAAACCGCCCAGCAGCGAGCCGAACGCCAGCGGCATCAGTAGAAGCGACGGTGACGTGCCGTGCTCGCGCGCGACGCGAACCGCCACCGGCAGCAGCAGCGCCAGGGCGCCGACGTTATTCATGATCGCCGACAGCAGGATCACCGTCGTGGTCAGCACCAGCAGCTGCCAGAGGGGTTGGCTACCCGCCTTGAGCGTCTTTTCGGCAATCCAGTCGACGACTCCCGCGTGCTCGAAACCGCGACTGAGCACGAGCACCGCCGCCACCGTGATCACCGCCGGATGGCCGAACCCGGAAAATGCCTCGTCCGCCGGTACCACCCCCACCAGCACACCGCCCAGCAGAGCAGCCATGGCGACCAGGTCGTAGCGAAATCGTCCCCAGATGAAAGCCGCCAGGGTCAATGCCAATATGAGGTAGACCCAATATGCATCCTGCATCGACACGCTCCTTGTGCGAATGACGACTGACCTTCGAACGACGCCTGGCGGCCTCGAAAAAGCCGGCGCCGCAATATCGCGGCACCGGCTTTCGTATCATACGGTAAAGATCCGATCGGGTTACGGAATGAGAATCGTCGATCCCGTGGTCCGACGCGATGCCAGGGCTTCCTGCGCCTTGCCGGCCTCCTCCAGCTTGAAGCGCTGGGCGATGTCGACCTTGACCTTGCCGCTTTCGAGCATATCGAACAGATCGAGGCACATCTCCTCGAAGCGCCCGCGCGTGTCGGCGTAACCGTTGAGGCTGGGACGCGTCAGATAGAGCGAGCCCTTCTGGTTGAGAATGCCCACATTGACGCCTTCGACGGCGCCGGAGGCGTTGCCGAAACTGACCATCAGTCCCCGCGGCGCCAGGCAGTCCAGCGAAGTGAGCCAAGTGTCCTTGCCGACGGAATCATAGACCACCGGAACCATCGCACCGTCGGTCAACTCGCGCACGCGTTCGACCACGTTCTCCTCGCGATAGTTGATCGTCGCCCAGGCACCGTTCTTTTTCGCCAGCTCGGCCTTTTCGGCGGAACCCACGGTACCGATCACCTTGACCCCCAGCGCATTGGCCCACTGGCAGGCGATCGAGCCGACGCCGCCGGCGGCGGCGTGGAACAGAATGGTTTCACCACCTTCCAGCGGGAACGTCTGACGCAGCAGGTACTGCGTGGTCAGGCCCTTGAGCATGGCCGCAGCCGCCGTCTCGAAGGGGATATCCTCCGGCAGCTCGACGACCTTGTCCGCCGGCAGCACGTGGAATTCGGCGTAGGAACCGAGCGGGCCCTGGGCATAAGCGACACGGTCTCCCACTTCGAGATGGGTCACGCCCTCGCCGACGGCATCGATCACCCCGGCCCCCTCGGTACCCAGTCCGGACGGCATCGACGGTGCCGGATAGAGCCCGCTGCGAAAATAGACATCGATGAAGTTGAGCCCGATGGCGTGGTTCTTGACCCTGACCTCCCCGGCCTTGGGCGTGGCGGGATCGAAGTCGACGGTCTCGAGAACCTCCGGGCCGCCGGTGCGGGCGAACTGAATGCGCTTGGCCATGACGTTTTCCTTATTGGGCTAATGACGCTCGGTCTGCCATCCAAGCGCCATTCTCGAGGTGGGTCAAGTGGACAGCGGTTGCGGTGCCGAGCGGTGAGTACGCAGCCACCCTGGCAGGCGACCGCGGGAGCGTACGGTCGCCGGCGTCAGCAGATATTCGAGTAGCGTTCCAGCGCGGCGACGAAACGCGTCTTGTAATCCTCGAACGTCTCCGGCTCCTGCTTGAAGGTGCGCACGATGCCGTCGGCGTTGAAACGCACCATGCTGGGCAATACGCCCTTCACCGGCGCCGGATGCAGCGGCCCCAGACCGATACGCAGTCCATCCTCGCCTTCGACCCAGCGCTCGATGCCGCAACGCCGGAAGAATGCCTCGCCGTCGTCGTCGCTGGCCGTCACTCGCAGGGGCGCCTTCTCCGCCAGCGTTTTGATGAGATGGCGGCTATGGCGGGTATTGCCCTTCCCTTCCGGCGTCGACAGCATGCCCACTTCCATGGTCGCGCCGTCCACGTCGGACGAGATCAGCGCAAGACATAGCACCGTACCGTCGTCCTCGGTCAGCGCGAAAAGTCGTGCCGCCTCTTGCTCGAACAGCACGCTCTGTGTGCCGGCGAAAGTCACCAGCGGCGCCAGGCCGGCTTCCTGTCCGTAGACGCTGGCGCACAGCTTGGCGAGACACGCTTCACGGGTCTCGGGATTCTTGACGTGGACGACCTTCATCATGCTTCTCCTGACTGGTTGCCATTTGGCGCACTGCCGGCGGCTTCGGGCCGGTGTCATAAGCCGC
>NZ_MSDO01000021.1 GCF_001937195.1 Salinicola socius
CTCCACGTCCGTAAGGACACTAGCACCTGAAGCTAGCGCGTCTACCAATTCCGCCATCTGGGCCAAGGCGCGATGCATGATACCGACTCTGCGACCGAATGCAAGCGTCTCATGGCCGGTGTGAAAGCCGCGTTCCGAGCAGCTTCTCAGGCGTCGTCAAGCAGGGTGTCGAGGTGGCAATTGGGCCTGTAGGTCAGTGCATGGTTGGGTCGAACAGGCGTGGCCGCTATACTTGTCGCATGAATCCCAAAAAACTGAACGGCTCAAGCCGCCCGCCGCGTGCATTTTCTTTATCACTCAGGCCCAACTGGCTCAACGCAAGGACGATGGTTGCATGACTCATTGGACGTTGAATGACGATCCGCACGCGGCTCGTGAAACCCAGAAATATGACAATCCCGTACCCAGTCGTGAGTATCTGTTGGCACGACTGGAGGAGTACGGCAAGCCGATTACCCACGAAAACATGAGCGCCATGCTGGGGCTCGAGGACGAGAACCAGCTGGAGGCCGTGCGTCGCCGGCTGGCGGCGATGGAACGCGACGGGCAGATCCTCAAGGATCGCAAGGGCGCCTACGCGCTCATCGACAAGCTCGATCTGATCAAGGGGCGGGTTCAAGGCCATCGTGATGGCATGGGCTTCCTGATCCGTCATGACGGCGTCAAGCCCGATCTGGTACTGCCGCCACGTCAGATGCGCCGGGTATTCAATGGCGACGTGGTGCTGGCGCGTATCAGTGGGCGGGATCGCCGCAACCGCGCCGAGGGCACCATTGCCGAAGTGCTGGCGCGCAACACCCAGACGCTGGTCGGCGTATTTCGTCAGAACACCTCCGAGTTTGCGGTTCTGATCCCCGAGAATTCTCGGATCAGCCAGGAGGTGATCATCCCCCACAGTGTCAGCGGCGGGGCGAAAGACGGGCAGATCGTTTCCGTTCGCATCACCCAGCAGCCGGAAACGCGCAAGCAGCCGGTCGGTGAAGTGGTGGAGATCCTGGGCGAGCGGATGGATCCCGGTCTCGAGATCGACATTGCGATTCGCTCCCACGACATACCTGCCGACTTTCCGCCGGAAGTGGATGACCAGATCGCCGGCATGTCTGCCGAGGTCAAGGAGGAGGACAAGACGGCCCGTATCGACCTCCGCGAGATGCCGCTGGTCACCATCGACGGCGAGGATGCCAAGGATTTCGATGACGCTGTCTGTGCCTGGAAGACCAAATCCGGCAGTTGGAAGCTGGTGGTGGCAATCGCCGATGTCTCTCATTACGTCCGCGGTGGCAGCGCGCTGGACAACGAAGCCTATATTCGCGGCAATTCGGTCTACTTCCCCGGTCAGGTCGTGCCGATGCTGCCGGAGCTGCTTTCCAACGGGCTGTGCTCGCTCAATCCGCACGTCGATCGCCTGACCATGGTCTGCGAGATGAACATTTCGCAGACCGGTACCATCAGCCGCTACAAGTTCTACGAAGCGGTGATCCAGTCCCATGCGCGGCTGACCTACAATCAGGTCGGTACCATGCTGCAGGAGGCGGACAGTGAAGAAGGCATCGCGCTGAGAGAGCGCTATCGTGAGCTGGTGCCCTCGCTCGAGAATCTCCACGGCCTCTATCAGGTGCTGCGCAAGGCGCGCGAAGTGCGTGGTGCCATCGACTTCGAGACCACCGAAACAGAGATCGTCTTCAATGACGAGCGCAAGATCGAGAAGATCGTCCCGCGTAGCCGCAACGACGCCCACAAGGTGATCGAGGAGTGCATGCTGGCGGCCAACGTCGCGACGGCACGATTCCTCGACAAGCACGACCTGCCCGCGCTCTATCGAGTCCACCAGGCGCCGGCGCCGGAGCGTCTGGAGAATCTCCGGGTATTCCTGGGCGAGCTGGGCCTGACGCTGGGCGGGGGCGACGAGCCGACGCCCAAGGATTATCAGGCGTTGCGCGAGGTGATCCAGAACCGGCCGGACTTCGATATCATCCAGACGGTGATGCTGCGTTCGATGAGTCAGGCGGTCTACTCGCCGCAGAACGATGGGCACTTCGGCCTCGCCTATCAGGCCTATGCGCACTTCACCTCGCCGATTCGCCGCTACCCCGATCTGCTGGTGCATCGCGCGATTCGCTCGGTCATTCGCGGCCCGCGTCAGACCCAGACCGTGCAGCGTGCCGAAGGCGCCCCGGTGGAAAAACCCACCACCTGGTGCCCTTACACCTTCGAACAGATGATCGAGCTGGGCGAGCACTGCTCGATGACCGAACGTCGCGCCGACGACGCGACGCGGGATGTCACCGACTGGCTCAAGTGCGAGTTCCTTTCCGACAAGGTCGGCGAAGTCTACGAAGGCACGATCGCTTCCGTCACGCAGTTCGGCATTTTCGTGCGTCTCGACGATGTCTATGTGGAAGGACTGGTGCACGTGACGTCGCTGCCGTCCGACTACTACCATTTCGAAGCCGACAAGCATCGCCTCAAGGGTGAGCGCAGTGGTGTTGCCTATCGCCTGGGCGACGGAGTCACGGTTCGTGTGGCGCGCGTCGATCTCGATGATCGCAAGATCGATTTCGACCTTGCCGATTCGACGCCGCGGCATCACCGCACGCCGCGTGGTCAGAAGCCCGGTGCGGGGAAAGCCTCCGGTGACGGCGCATCGGCCAGGAAGTCGTCGTCGAGCAAGAGTCGTCCCGGCAAGCGCGAGCGCCAGGGCGCCGCGGCGGGAAAAGACACGAGCGCTGACGAGTCGGCGCCTGACGCGGCCAACAACGAGGGTGGCGCGCCCAAGCGTCGTACCCGCGGCCCACGTCAGCGTCGGGGAAAAGGATGAGCGCGCCGTTGATCTTTCGAGCCGCGGCGCACGGTGGGTAATGCCATGAGTCGTTCAACCAGCCGGCGTCAACCTGCCAAGTCCCAGGATCGCCCCCGCACGCCCGATGGGCTCGAATCGGTCTACGGGGTGCACGCCGTTCGCGCGCTGTTCGAACGGGGTCAGCCGCCGAAGGTGCTGTGGATCCAGCAAGGTCATGCCGAGCAGCGCCTGGAGGCACTGTTGCAGCTCGCCCACGCCGCCGGATGTGATCTGAAACGGGTGGCGCGAGAAACCCTGGATGGGGTGTCCAATCAGGCCTCCCATCAGGGGGTGATCGGATTTTGCGAGCCGCTGGTGGCGGAAAGTGAAACCACTCTTTGGTGGCGGCTCGAGCAGTGGCTAAAGGGCGAGCCGCCGCTGCTGCTGATTCTCGATGGCGTGACGGATCCGCACAATCTTGGAGCTTGCCTGCGCAGTGCCGATGCCGCCGGTGTCAACGGCGTCATCGTTCCCAAGGACAAGTCCGCGCCGCTGAACGCCACCGTTCGCAAGGTGGCCTGCGGGGCGGCCGAGCTGGTGCCGGTGTTTCAGGTCACCAATCTGGCGCGTTGCATGGACAAGCTCAAGCAGCAGGGGGTTTGGATCACCGGCACTGCCGGCGAGGCCGACAGCCTGCTCTACGACGCCGATTTCACCGCCCCCTGTGCGCTGGTGATGGGGGCGGAAGGCAAGGGCATGCGCCGTTTGACCCGCGAGGCCTGTGACGGACTGGTCAAGTTACCGATGCAGGGCGGCGTTTCCAGCCTCAACGTCTCGGTCGCCACGGGGATCTGTCTGTTCGAGGCCGTTCGTCAGCGCGGGCTCGCGGCCAGCGGTTAAGCTTGCACCGACTGGTTCCTGTCTCTACAATTGCGCGGTTCTGTGGGCAGGCTATGCTCATGGAACGCGACTCTATCCCCGAATTTCTCTGATGCGAGGGGTTCGTCCGGTCTTTCACGGGCGGGTCTGTCGGAGCGACAAGGGAAGAGCGCTAATTGGTCTGAATATTCGGATATCACTGCGATCACTCATCGCAATCCGGTATCGACTCCTTGCTTCTCATGGTGGCCATCTATCGATGATCGGCACCGTGCAGAAGCTGCCAAACCGAAAGGAGCTAACATGCGTCATTACGAAATCGTGTTCATGGTCCATCCGGACCAGAGCGAGCAGGTTCCGGCCATGGTCGAGCGCTACACCGGCCTCGTCACCGAAAACGGCGGCACCGTGCATCGTCTCGAAGATTGGGGGCGCCGCCATCTGGCCTACCCGATCAACAAGATCCACAAGGCACACTACGTGCTGATGAACGTCGAATGCAGCGGCGAGACTCTCGACGAGATCGAGAACATCTTCCGTTTCAACGACGCCATCATCCGCAGCATGATCGTGCGCAGCAAAGAGGCCGTGACTGAAGCCTCGCCGATGATGAAGCCGACCGAAGAAAAGAGCCGTCGCCGTGACGACAAGCCCTCCGAGCGTGGTGATCGTGAGCGTTCAGAACGCCCCGAGCGTTCCGAAGCCGCTGAAGAAACCCATTGATTCGATTTCGCTAAGGAGAGACTCGCATGGCACGTTTTTTCCGTCGCCGTAAGTTCTGTCGCTTCACCGCCGAGGGCGTGAAGTACATCGACTACAAAGACATCGATACGCTGAAAGCCTACGTCACCGAAACCGGCAAGATCGTTCCGAGCCGCATTACGGGTACTCAGGCGCGCTACCAGCGTCAGCTGTCAACCGCTATCAAGCGGGCGCGCTACCTGGCGCTGCTGCCGTACTCCGACAGCCACCAGTAAACCCCGGTTCCGGTACCCGTTGATCCGGTAAACCAAACCACAGCGAGACATCATGCTGGTACTGGCCCGATGGATCATGCGCGGCATGCCGCAAGCCGTTGCGGCGGCTGCACTGACAGCGCTGGTGCCGTGGCTTTTCTGGTTCAGCGCCGCCGTGGCGGGGCTGGTCACGCTGCGCCGTGGCATGACGACGTCGGCCCCGGTATTGATCGCCGCAGCCATCCCCGCCGGTTGGTGGTGGATGCAGGGCGATGCGGTACCGCTGGCCAGTATCCTGCTGGTCACGTTGATGGCCACGGTGCTGCGGTCCCGTATGCGGTGGGCGGAAGCGCTGATCGTCGGCAGTGTCGTCTGCATGGCGATGGTGCAACTGGGTATTTTCCTCCCGGCGGGCGGTACTGCATCGCTATTGGCGGAGTTACGCCAGAGTTCGTCGGAAGTGGCCCGCATGCTGGATCAGCTATCGGCGCAGGGCGTCGATACCGAGATGATGGCAGCGATGGTAATTGGCGGTGCGACCGGCCTGGTGGTACTGCTCGCCGGCATCGCCTGTCTGGCGCTGGCTCGCAGTTGGCAGGCCGGGCTCTACAACCCTGGCGGTTTTCGCGAAGAGTTCCACGCGCTGAAACTGTCCGGGAAGCAGCTTCTGCTGCTGGTCGGGTTGATGGTCCTGGGAGTGGTATTGGCCGTTCCCGCTGCCAGTCTGCTGGCTTGGGTACCGCTGCTGGTCGCCGGTGTGGCGCTGGTACACGGGTTTATCGGTTTGAAGGGAATGAGCGGGTTCTGGCTGGTAGGCTTCTATGCCTTGCTGTTGACCACCTGGCCCACGATTCTGATTGTACTGCTGTTGGCGTTGGTAGATACCTTCGCGGATTTTCGCGGTCGTCTGACACGCAGTGATTGACGAGAGGTTCACGAGAATGGAAGTCATTCTGCTCGATAACATCGGTAAGCTGGGCGACCTGGGTGACAAGGTCACCGTCAAGCCCGGCTACGGTCGTAATTATCTGGTTCCTTACGGCCTGGCCGTACCGGCAACCAAAGACAACGTCGAAGCGTTCGAGACGCAGCGTGCGGAGCTCGAAGCCCAGGCTGCCGAACGCAAGTCCCAGGCTGAGACGCGCGCTGCCCAGCTCGCCGAAATCGAGCTGTCTCTGGTCGCCAAGGCCGGTGAAGAAGGCAAGCTGTTCGGCTCCATCGGTCCGCGCGATCTGGCCGAAGCCATGGCTCAGGCCGGCATCGAAGTCGCCAAGAGCGAAGTGCGCATGCCGGAAGGCCCGCTTCGCCAGACGGGCGAATATGACATCGCGCTGCAGCTGCATGCCGAAGTCACCTCCAGCGTCCGTGTCGTGGTAGTGGCCGAGTAAGTTTCGACCGTTATCGTGATGTGACGTCTGGCTCAAGGCACGCAGGGCTCACGCCCTGCGTGCCTTTTTCATGACCGGTAGGCGTGGCGATGGCCACGAGCCACTGGGTAGAATGAGCGCCAGATCATTTCCGCAGGTTCCACGCACGATACAGGTGAACGCCAAGCATGAATCAACGCGTCGACAATGATCGGGAAACCGCGCAGCTGAAGGTGCCGCCGCATTCGCTCGAGGCAGAGCAGTCGGTGCTGGGCGGGCTGATGCTCGACAACAGCAGCTGGGACACGGTGTCGGAGCGTCTGGTAGCGGACGATTTCTACCGTCACGAGCATCGGCTGGCGTTCAATGCGATGGCGGAACTGGCCGAGAGCACCCACCCGCTCGATGTCGTGACCCTGTCGGAAGCGCTCGAGCGTCGCGATCAGCTCGAGAGCGTGGGCGGGCTTGCCTACCTGGCGGAACTGGCGCGTAACACGCCTTCTGCCAGCAACATCCGCGCCTATGCCGATATCGTTCGTGAGCGGGCGACGCTACGCAAATTGATCCAGGCCTCGCGCCAGATCGCCGACAGCGCCTATTCGCCGGACGGCAGGCTGCCGGACGAGCTGGTCAACGAGGCCGAGCGGCTGGTCTTCCAGATCAGCGAGTCCCGGCCCAAGTTCGGCGGCCCGATCGGCATGAGTCAGTTGCTGACCAAAGCCGTCGACCGGATCGACGAGCTGTTCAACATGAAGGGCCAGATGACCGGTATCTCGACCGGTTTCCGCGACCTCGACGACATGACGTCGGGTCTGCAGCCCTCGGATCTGGTGATCATCGCCGGGCGCCCGTCGATGGGCAAGACCACCTTCGCCATGAACCTGGTCGAGCACGCGGTAGTCTCCAGCGACAAGCCGGTGGTCGTCTTCTCGATGGAGATGCCCGCTGAATCGCTGATGCTGCGCATGCTGTCGTCTCTGGGGCGCATCGATCAGACCCGTGTGCGAACCGGTCAGCTCGAGGACGAGGATTGGCCGCGGCTGACGTCGGCGGTCAATCTGCTCAAGGATCGTCAGCTGTTCATCGATGATACGCCGGCGCTATCGCCCAACGAGCTGCGCTCCCGCGTGCGCCGGATCGCCCGCGAGCACGGCAACGTCGGTCTGGTGATGATCGATTATCTCCAGTTGATGCAGGTACCCGGGCTTTCCGAGAATCGTACCGCGGAGATCTCCGAGATTTCCCGCTCGCTCAAGGGGCTGGCAAAGGAGTTCAACTGTCCGGTGGTGTCGCTGTCTCAGCTCAACCGATCACTGGAGCAGCGTCCCAACAAGCGGCCAGTGATGTCGGATCTGCGTGAGTCGGGGGCCATCGAGCAGGATGCCGACGTCATCGCCTTCGTCTATCGTGACGAGGTCTACAATTCCGACAATCCTGACAACAAGGGGCTGGCGGAGTTGATCATCGGCAAGCAGCGTAATGGACCGATCGGCACCGTGCACATGGCCTTCATCGGCAAGTACACGCGATTCGAGGATCTGGCGCCGGACAGCTACGGTCAGCACTACGAGTAAGCCGACCGACAGTGAAGAAGCCGGCGTTGCCGGTGTTTTGGAAAGATATCAAGGAGTCGAATCATGGCAGGCGGTTTTCAGCGGGGGCGTCGTCAACGGGTCCCCAAGATCGAGGTACGAGGCCAGCTGGAGAAGCTCGAGCGGGAAGGCCCCTTCAAGGAGTGGCTGGGCATGCCCGATCTCTACCGTCACTGGCTGACGGTCGATGGCGAGCTCTACAGTTACCAGACGGAAGATGCCGAGTTGCCGGTCGCCGTCGGCGATCGCGTGGTGTTTCGCTACAAGGAAGCCAAGGCGGGCAAGTGGATCGATCGAAACTCTCTGGGCAAGGCGATCGATCCTTCCGATTATCGCTAGGCCATGTCTGAAAAGTACTGCGCTTGCCCATGCGGCGTTAACAATCGGCTGGTGCGTCAGCCCGGTCAAGGTGTTCATTGACACCCCGTAAACTGGTACGCCAGCCCGGTCCGTCTTCGCCGATTTTTGCCTTGGCTACGCGCCCCGCGTCTTGCCTTCGCTCGTCGACTTTTCAGACAAGGCCTAGTGTGGTGTCTCACAAATACCATCCAATAATATCGGTCCCTGGCGCCGCCATGCGGCGTTGCTCGTCGTTGCCATAGACCCCACTATGACGCCTCCTCGCGCCTTGCCTGGCAACGCCATGCATCCGATATTTCTTCGCGTTACTTGCGAGACGCCACACTAGGCGCTGCCATTCCGACGACAATGTAATTTTATGTGTCATTGTTGTGTCATGATATTGCTGTTTCATGGCATTCATGAACCCACCTCTCGCTCCCATCGACAACTCCTTCCTCAAGGAGATCGTCGCCCGTCGCGATCTGAGCGTGCATTTTCAACCGATCGTTTCCGTCGCGACCGGCCACATTCTGGCTTACGAGGCCTTGTCTCGCGGCCCGCGGGATTCGCCCTACGCGAATCCGATCCCGATGTTTCGGGCGGCCCGCGAATGCGGCCTGCTTGCCGCGCTGGAGTGCGGGTGTCGAGAACGGGCGATCGAAAGCTGGGTGGACACCGGCCTTGGCGAGCTTCTGTTCCTCAACGTCAGTCCGGAAATTCTGATCGACCCAGAGGATCTCGGCGACAGGGCGCTGGCGCTGCTGCAGCAGCACGGTCTCTCGCCGGCCCGCCTCGTCATCGAGATCACCGAACAGTCGCCGGGGATCGACCCCGACCTGATGGCCGAGGCTGCCCGCAACTATCAGGCGATGGGGTTCTCCATCGCGCTGGACGATCTGGGAGACGGGTACGCCGGCCTGCGACTTTGGTCCCAGCTCAATCCGGACTACGTCAAGCTGGATCGCCACTTCGTCAGTCGTCTTGACGAGGATCGCGTCAAGCTCCGGTTCGTCCGCTCCATCATCGATATCGCACACAGCATGGACAGTCGTGTCATCGCGGAGGGGGTGGAGCGGGAGGGGGAGCTGGATACGCTTCTCGAGCTGGGCGCGGATTATTGCCAGGGGTGGTTGTTCGCGCGCCCCGATGCCGCTCCCCAACGGATACGCGAGGCGCTCGAGGCCCGGCTCGCTTCGCTGGCCGCCAACCGTCGACCGGCCACCGCCGCGACAGAGATCCAGCGCCTCAGCGTGCCTCTGCCTGCGCTGGATGCCGACCTCTGCGTGGCGGAGGCGTCCGAGCGCTTCAGCCGTCTGCCGCATGCCAACGCGCTGGCGGTCGTCGATGGCAGGAGCCGGCCGATCGGTATCCTGGGGCGTCAGCAGCTCATGGCGCTGCTCGGCAAACGCTTCGGGTTCGATCTTCACGGTCGTCAGCCCATCACCAAGGTGATGCGGACCCAGGCGCTCTGTGTGGAGGCCCACGAGCCGCTGGAGCGGGTCTCGCGCAAGGTGACGGGGCGCGAGGAGGCGTCCCGGGACGAGGATTTCATCATCACCGACGGTGGCCGCTATCTGGGCATGGGACACGTCATCAACCTGCTGCAACTGTTCACCGAACAGCAGGTTCAACTGGCGCGACAGGCCAATCCATTGACCCAGTTGCCCGGCAACCGCCCCATCAGGGTGGCACTGGAACACTATCAGCGTCAGGCGCGGGGCTTCGTCGCCTGCTATCTGGATCTCGACAATTTCAAGCCCTTCAATGACCGGTTCGGTTACGCCCTGGGGGATCGAATGATCCTTGCGCTGGCGAATCTGGTGAGCAGCGAACTGGGGCGGGAGGACTTTCTGGGCCATCTCGGCGGCGACGATTTCATACTGCTGCTGGATGACGGGAAGAATCTCCACCGTCGGCTGGCCGGTATACAACAACGCTTCATCGTCGAGAGTCATGCGCTGGTTCCCGCCGACGCCAGAGCGGAAGGTGGCTTTCATGCCAAGGATCGTTACGATCAATGGCGTTTCTTCCCGCTGGTCCGCCTGTCGATCATCGCGCTTCGCGTCGGTGCCGAGGCCAGGGTCGAGAGCTTCGGCGATCTCTGGAGTCACTTCAAGCCGGCAGCCAAGCGCGCCGGCAACGGCCGGGTCGTGGTGAGGCTAGACTGCCGTTCGGCACCGGTCGGGGAGTGAACGATCGGCGTGCCTTGGCGTCTTAGTCACAGCTCTGTCACAACGGACTGTCAGGGTGTCGCGACGGGATGGCAAGGAACGTCTCCCGATCCAGAACACGATTCCATACACGACCCACGGGAGGGAACCATGGAACTCAAGGAACTCGAACACTATCAGCGACATCACGAAAGCTTTGAAATTCGTGTCATCGCCCATGCCGGCAGTCGCTACTATCAAGTCATGCTGGAACCGGAAGACGGATCCACGCAGGTGTTGACTCGACGCGGCAAGCCGATGCTGTTTCGCGCGCTCGACGATGTCTACGGCGAGTTGAAGCGTGCAGGTATCCATCGTGCCTATCTGGTTCAGCAGGTGGCCAATGACGAGATCGTCGGGCATGAACCGCACTATCACGATCCGCTGCTGTCGCGAATGCCTCTGGTGTTCTGATCTCGACAGGTTTCTCGGCGCGATCTTCCATTCACCCACATCGTTTCCCTCCGGCGAGTCGACTAGTGACTTGCCCCGTCATGGAGGGAAGTTTGTCTCCCGCCCTTGTCTCTGTTCTTGCCGGTGCTTCCTCTTGCGTTGATTCTCTCGTGGGGGCAGCTGTCAGCACCCGTTTGCTGATAGTCAGCGCCTTCCTCCCCGATGCCGCATGCCGGTAGCCACTGATTCCTTGCCTCAGCGACGTTCATAACCCTCGGCGTGATCGCCCTTGCCGTAAGGGGCCTCGAAGTGAACCGAACGCAGGAATCGATCGGCCTGGTCGAGAATGGCCTGGCGTTTGTCCTGCCGCATTCGATCCCAGCTGCCGTAGATGAGCTTCATGCGATGGTTGCCGCCCAGGCGTTCGCGGTGACGCTGCAGAAAATGCCAATACAGGCTGTTGAAGGGGCAGGCGTTTTCGCCGGTGACCTGCTTGACGGCATAGCGGCACTGACGGCAGTGATCCGACATGCGATCGATATATTTTCCCGACGCACAGTAGGGTTTGGAACCGAGATAGCCACCGTCGGCGTAGAGGGTCATGCCCAGCGTATTGGGCAGCTCGACCCATTCGAAGGCATCGACGTAGACCGCCAGGTACCAGTCGCAAAGTGCGGCCGGGGATACGCCGCAGAGCAACGCGAAGTTGCCGGTAATCATCAGCCGTTGGATGTGATGGGCGTAGGCGTTGTCACGGGTCATCTCCAGTGCCCGCCGCACGCAGCGCAGATCGGTCGTCGCGGTCCAGTAGAAATCGGGTAGTCCCCGCAGCGCCTCGAGGTGGTTTTGACGTTTGTAATCCGGCATGCGCTGCCAGTAGATACCGCGGACGTATTCGCGCCAGCCCAGAATCTGGCGCACGAATCCTTCGACGGCGTTGATTGGCGCGGTACCTTGATGCCATGCCGTTGCAGCTGCTTCGCAGACTTCACGGGGAGAAAGCAGCCCGATATTCATCGCGGCGGAGAGACGCGAATGAAACAGCCAGGGTTGCTCGTCGCTGATCGCATCCTGATAGGTGCCGAAATCGGGCAGCGCGTGAGCGATGAAATGACGTAGATCGCTCAGTGCCTGACGCCGGGTCACTGCCCAGTTGAAATGGGTCAGCGTGCCGAAGTGTTCGCCGAAATGCGCCTCTACCAGCGCCATCACCTCGTGGGTGATGTTGTCCGGCCGGTGACGGGGGGGCGGAGGGAATTCCAGCCCTCTTTCGACCGGCTGTCGGTTGTCATGATCGAAATTCCACTGACCGCCGGCGGGTTCGTTCTTCTCCATCAGCAGTCCGGTCCGTTTGCGCATCTGACGGTAGAAGTCCTCCATCCGGAAGCGCTTGCGCCCGTCGAGCCACTTGCCGAACTCGGCAACCGAGCAGTAGAAACGCGAATCCTCGTAGAGCCGCCAACGTGTGCCGCGATCCTGGATGCGTTCGAGCAACCGCCATTCGCCGGGATGCGTCACCCGGATCTCGTCGCAGCGGTAGGCATCGGCAAGCCGCTCGGCTTCCTGTAGCAGGTCCTGACGATTGTCATCGTCGTCGAGCGCGCTGTAGTGGACCTGATACCCTTTGTCGCGCAGGGTATCGGCGAAGTGGCGCATCGCCGACAATATCAGCACGATCTTCTGGGGGTGGTGGGGGACATAGTCTCCCTCTGCCTTTACCTCGCAGAGAGCGACCACGGCATTGGGCGGGGCGGTGGCGAGGAGTTCCAGCTCCTCGCTCAACTGATCACCCAGAATCAGGATTAGCGGACGCGACATGAAGTTATCCATAACTTATACACATGATGTTGATCGTATAAGATGATCGGGTAAGTGCAAGCGGCGATGGTAGAATTTCGTCAAAAGATGGCAGGTAAAGGAGTGGTGTTATGGCGGCCCGTTATGGAGTGCTGCTGGTCAATCTGGGAACGCCCGAGGCGCCCACGCCCAAGGCCGTGAGGCAGTATCTCGGTGAATTTCTTGGCGATCCCCGGGTCATCGACGCACCGCGCTGGCTGTGGTGGCCGATTCTGCACGGCGTCATTCTGCGTATCCGTCCGCCGAAGGTCGCCAAGGCCTACGCCTCGGTGTGGCAAGAGGAGGGCTCTCCGTTGCTGGCGATCGGGCGGCGCCAGCAACGAGCGCTGCGTGAACGTCTGGCAACTCAGCATGGCGAACCGGTGCCGGTGGAATTGGCGATGACCTACGGCAAGCCCAGCATGGAAGAGGCCGGACTCAAGCTGCGTGAGTCGGGTGTCGAGCGGATCCTGGTGGTGCCGCTTTATCCACAGTTTTCACGCACGACCACGGGGGCCGTGTTTCAGCGGCTGGCCAAGGCGCTCGAGCCCTGCCCGCACCTGCCGGAGCTGCGCTTCGTACGCGATTATCATGACCACCCCGACTACATTGCGGCACTGGCAGCCAGCGTTCGCCAGCACTGGGAGACCCAGGGCGACCGCGGTCGGCTGCTGATGTCCTATCACGGTATCCCCAAGCGCTACGTCGATAACGGTGATCCTTACGCCAGACACTGCCAGAAGACCAGCCAGTTGCTGGCCGAAGAGCTGGGGCTGGGCGAGGGCGAGTGGTTTCAGAGCTATCAGTCGCGGTTTGGCCGTGAAGAGTGGCTCAAACCCTATACCGACGAGACGCTGAAGGGGTGGGGCGCGGACAAGACGGAGTGTGTCGACGTCATCAGCCCGGCTTTTGCGGCGGACTGCCTGGAGACGCTGGAAGAGATCGATGCCGAGAACCGTGAATACTTCCAGCAAGCCGGGGGCGGACGCTACCGCTATATTCCCGCGCTCAACGACCGCCCTGAGCACGTCACGATGCTGGCCAATCTGGTCGAACAGCACACCGCCGGCTGGTGAAGCCGGCGGCGGGTGGCGCTTGGCTCGTCAAGGCAGTGGGGAGTCGCCCTGCGGAGCTTCCTCGACGGCATGCTTGGGTTTTTCGCTTTCCAGTTCCACCGGATTGCCGCGCGTGCGGGGATCCGGCTTCAGCTTGTGGTGCAGGGCGCTCTTGGCCAGCATGTGGGCCGACACGGGCGCGGTGATGAAGGCGAAGATGGTGATCAGCAGCTCCTGGATGATCGGGCCATCTTCGCGGCTGAAATAGATCAGCGAGCCGATCAGCGTGCAGCCGACGCCGAGCGTGGTCGTTTTCGAGGGGCCGTGAAGACGCATGTAGAAGTCCTTCAGATGCGTCAGGCCCAGCGAGCCGATAAAGGCAAATGCCCCTCCGGCGATGAGCATGAAGGCGATCACGCCTTCGATAATCGTCTCTAGCATCGTCACGCCTCCTATTCGATGATGTCGCCGCGAAGCAGATACTTGCAGATGGCGATGGTGCTGACGAAGCCCAGCATCGCGATCAGTAGCGCCGCCTCGAAGTAGTCCTTGTTGTTGACCCAGATCCCGAACAGCACGATCAGCGCGATCGAGTTCATGTACATGGTGTCCACCGCCAGAATGCGATCCGGCAGACTGGGCCCGACCACGGCACGATAGAAGTTGAGCAAGATGGCAGCGCAGAACAGCGCCAGCGCGATCCACAGAGCCATATCGATCATGATTCGAAGATCTCCAGCAGAGGGCGCTCGTAGCGCTGGTGAATGTCATCGATCAGGGCGTTGATGTCGCCCACGTCCAGGGCGTGAATCAGCAGCGTCCTGCCATCCAGACGTAGATGCGCCGAAACCGTACCAGGCGTCATGGTAATGGTGCTGGCCAGGATGGTGATCGGAAAGTTCCCCTTCAGCGTCAGCGGGTATTCGACGAAGGCCGGACGCATCCGGCCGCGGGGGTCGAGGATCAGCTTCGAGACCTGAAGGTTGGCGGTCACGATATCGCCCAGCACGCGGAAGACGTAGCCAACCAGCTTCAACGGCCGCTTGATGGTCGGCTGGCGCTCCCAGAAAGGGCGACAGATCATCGGAATCAGGATCGCCAGCAAGCCGCCGAGAATCCATTGCCCCAACGCAACGCTTTGCTGCAGCATCAGCCAGACCACCAGCAACAGCAGTGAAAGCACTGGCATCGGCAGCCAGCGAGTGGGAGGAATCATGAGTCACCTCCGGCAACATTGCGGGACAGGATCGCCTCGACGTAGGCGCTTTGATCGAGCAACTGCGTGGCACTGGCATCGGTGAATCGAGTGATCGGGCCGGCCAGGATCGACAGCACCGGTGATGCTCCGATCAACAGGATCAGTCCGGCCAGCATCGCCGGTTTCAGTCTGGGGCCGTCGCTATCGCCGCGTCCCGCCTTCCAGAACACGGTCGAACCGCTGCGCGCCATCGCGATGAGGCCGGCGAAGCTCGAGAGCAGCAGCAGCGACCACAGCCAGGGCTGCTCGTCGGGGCGTGCCGAGTCGAGCAGCAGTGCCTTGCCGATGGCGCCCGACAGTGGCGGCAGACCGATGACCGTGACCGCGCCGACGAAGTAGAACAGTCCCAGCAGCGCCGGCTGGGTGACGCCGCGACCGGGCACGATGCGCGCGCCGGCCTTGCCGCGCTGTTCTCCGATCGCGTCGGCCAGCAGGAACAGACCACCGCTGACCAGCGTGGTGTGGATCATGTAGTAGAGCAGGGCGGCGATGGGGGCTTCACGATTCATGCTGACGCCGACCAGCAGCGTCCCCACCGAGATCAGGATCAGATAGGCCACCTGGTTACGCAGATCGCGCGCCGAAAGGACGCCCAGACCGCCGAGTGCCAGCGTGGCCAGCGCGAACCACCAGAGCCACGGCTGAACGAAGTTGGCGAGTTCGCCGGCGCCGTTTCCGAAGATCAGCGTGTAGATCCGGAGAATGGCGTAGATGCCCACCTTGGTCATGATCGCGAATAGCGCCGCCACCGGTGCCGGCGCGCTACTGTAGGCGCGTGGCAGCCAGAAGTAGAGCGGCAGGATCGCGGCCTTGAGCCCGAACACCACCAGCAGCAGAAACGCGCCGGCCTTGACCAGACCGAGCCGGTCGGGATCGAGCGCGGCCACTTTCTGCGACATGTCGGCCATGTTGAGCGTGCCGGTGGTGCCGTAGAGCACGCCGAGGGCGATCAAGAACATCGCCGACCCGGCCAGGTTCAGCGCCACGTAGTGGAAGCCCGCCTGGGTACGATCCTTGCCGCCGCCGTGCATCAGCAGCGAGTAGGAAGCGATCAGCAGCACTTCGAAGAACACGAACAGGTTGAAAATGTCGCCGGTCAGAAAGGCGCCGTTGATTCCCATCAACTGAAGCTGGAACAGGCCGTGGAAATTGCTGCCTTTGCGATCATCGCCGGCGCAGGCATAGGTGACGGCGCCCAGGGCCAGAAAACTGGTCAGGCAGACCATCAGCGCGGAGAGTCGATCGAGTACCAGAATGATACCGAAAGGCGGTTGCCAGTCGCCCAGCGCATAGTAGGTGATCCCATCGCTGTCGCTCTGGACTACCAGCATGGCGCTGACGATCAGCAACGCGGCCGTACTGATCAGCGCGATCGCCCGTCTGGGCAACACGATCGAATCACGCCTGACCAGCATCAGCAATCCGCTCAGCAGCGGCAGAAGAATCGGGAGAATGATCAGGTGGTGCATCAGGACTTCTCCTCCTTCGACTCTTCGGCACGCTGGTCGTTGACCTGGTCGCTGCCCTGATCACCACGCACGCGCATTGCCAGGATCACCGAGAACGCGGTCATCGCGAAGCCGATCACGATAGCCGTCAGCACCAGGGCCTGGGGCAGCGGATCGGCGTAGTGGGTGACGCCGTCCTGCATCACTGCGGCCCCGTTGGTGGTCAGGCCGCCGGTGGAGAAAAGGAACAGGTTGACCGCATAGGAGAGCAGTGTCAGTCCCACGACCACGGGGAAGGTGCGCCCGCGTAGCGCCAGATAGAGGCCGCTGGCCGCCAGAAAGCCGGTCACGGTGGCAAAGAGCGCTTCCATCAGACGGTCTCCTTTTCATTCTCTTTGCTGGGGCGATGGCGTGTCGTCAGCTTGCCCAGGTTGGCCAGGATCATCAGCGTGGCGCCGACGACGGTCAGATAGACCCCGAGATCGAACAGCATCGCGGTGGCGAGCTCGATCTCGCCGATCCAGGGGAGGGAGAAGTGGCCAAAGGCGGAGGTCAGGAAGTTGTGACCGAAGACCCAGCTGCCAAGTCCGGTCATCGCGGCGATGGCGACGCCTGTCACCGCGATCGGCTGATACTGGTATGACATCCGTTGCTGCGTCCAATCCACCCCGCGGGCGATATACAGCAGGATCAGGGCAACCGCCGTCACCAGACCGGCGATGAAGCCACCGCCGGGTTCGTTATGACCGCGCAGGAAGATGAAGACCGAGACCAGCAGCGCCAGTGGCAGCAGGCTCTGCGACACCGTTCCCAGCAGCATCGGATGAAGATCCTTCGACCAGGGACGCCCTTCGCTGTCGCTCGAGGGCATGAACAACCTCAGACGATTGAGCAGCTTGTAGATGCCGATGGCGGCAATGCAGAGCACGGTGATCTCGCCCAGCGTATCGAAGCCACGGAAGTCGACCAGGATGACATTGACCACGTTGTGGCCGCCGCCGCCGCTGACGCTGTTCTCGAGGAAGAATCCGGAAATGCTGTTCAGCGGTCGCGTCAGCAGGGCGTAGTTGAGGCTCGCGACGATACCGCCGAAAGCGGCCGCGAGCAGCACGTCTCTGACCACCCGGCCGCCGCTGGACTCCTTGGGCGTGCGCTGTGGCAGGAAGAACAACGCCAGCATCAGCAGAATGACCGTCACGACCTCGACCGCCAGTTGGGTCAGCGCAAGATCGGGGGCCGAGAAACGCGCGAAAGCCAGCGAGACCATCAACCCCACCACCGACAGCATCATCAGCGAGACCAGGCGTCGGCGATGCAGGACTGCCGTTCCCAGGCCGGCCAGGATGGTAATGGCGGCACCCGCGATGAGCAGCCCGTCGAGCGGCTGAAGTGGCAGAGGGCCCTGCAACTGCTCGAGATCCAGCAGGCCGCTGCCGGTCAGGAACAGCACGGCGATGATCAGCCACAGCATGTAGCGCTGCAGCGAGCCGTTCTCCAGGCGGTCGATCGCTTCCTGAGCCCAGTGCAGCACGCGGCGGGTATTGTGCTCGAAGATCATCAGCGCGTTGCGCTGCGGGAACTGGCGCTGGAAGCTGAACAGATTGCGACGCAAGACATAGAGACCGACACCGCCGGCCAAGGCAATGGCACTCATCAGCAGCGGCAGATTGAAGCCGTGCCAGAGGGACAGATGCAGCTCCGGCCTGGGCGACAGGATCGTGGCCTGCGCGGCCGCGTCGAGCAGGCCGGTCAGTATCAATGCCGGCATCAGGCCGACGAGGATGCATGGCACGACCAGCAGAATCATCGGCAGGCGCATCATCAAGGGGGCTTCGTGTGGCGTCTTGGGCAGCTCCTGCGCCTCCGGACCGAAAAAGACGTTGCGCACGTAACGCAGCGAGTAGGCCACCGACAGCACGCTGCCAAGCGTTGCCAGGACCGGAATCAGCCAGGCGAGACCGCCCAGGATGCCGGTGCCTAGCGTCTCGGTCAGCATCATTTCCTTCGAGATGAAGCCATTGAGAAGCGGGACGCCGGCCATCGAGGCGGCGGCGAGGGCGGCCAGCGCCGCCGTCATCGGCATGCTGCGTCGCAGGCCGCTCAGCTTTCGGATATCCCGGGTTCCGGTTTCGTGATCGACGATGCCGGACGACATGAACAGTGTCGCCTTGAACATGGCGTGATTGACGATATGAAAGAGCCCCGCCACTACCGCCAGCTTGCTGTCCAGTCCGAACAGCATGGTGATCATGCCCAGATGGCTGATAGTGGAAAATGCCAGCACGCCCTTGAGATCGTACTTGAGCAGCGCGAAGTAGGCGGCATAGATCATCGTCACCAGCCCGGTCAGGGTGACGATGTAGAGCCACAGCTGCGAACCGGCCAGGGCCGGATGCATGCGGGCGAGCAGGAAGACCCCGGCCTTCACCATGGTGGCGGAGTGCAGGAACGCCGATACCGGCGTCGGTGCCGCCATCGCATGTGGTAGCCAGAAGTGGAACGGGAACTGCGCCGACTTGGTGAAGGCCCCCAGCAGCACCAGCAGCAGCGCCGGCAGGTAGCGCGGATCGGCCTGGATCAGATCGCGACTGTCGAGCACGGTCTGCATGTCGTAGGTGCCGACGATATGCCCGATCAACAGAAAACCGGCCAGCATGGCCAGCCCGCCCATGCCGGTGACGGCCAATGCCATGCGTGCGCCGCGTCGGGCCTCGCTCTGCTGATACCAGTAGCCGATCAGCAGGAACGACGACAGGCTGGTGAGCTCCCAGAACACCCACAACAGCAGCAGATTGTCGGCCATGACGATGCCGATCATGGAGGTCATGAACAGCATCAGGTAGGCGTAGAAGCGCGGCATGCTGTCGTCCGGCGACAGATAGTAGCGGGCGTAGAGAATGATCAGCAGCCCGATACCCAGGATCAGCAGCAGGAACAGCAGCGAGAGTCCGTCGATCCGGAACGCGAGATCGAGCCCCAGCTGTGGGACCCAGCTCATGCTGAAGTGATACACCTCGCCGGAGATCACCCCTGGTGCGTGGGCGATGACGATGCCTAGCGCGATTGCCGGCAGCAACGCGGTGGTCAAGGCATTGAGATTGCGTTGCCGGTTGCTACACAGCAACGGTATCAGGCTGCCCAGTAGCGGCAGCAGAACGATCAGCGGCAGTGACATGAAATTGTCGCTCTTTTCTTGAATCAGGGAGGCTCGCTCACCGGCCAGACGCTTGGCGCCAGGTCGAAGGATTCGAGCGTCGTTCTCGCGTCCGTCGCGATCGATCCGCGACCGTGTCTCGCCTCAGTGTAAGCGATGTTGCCAGCCACACGAGGCCTGGGTCGTGTGGCCGAGGCCGACAATCAGTGCGGTGATGATCTTCTCCGCGAAATGGCATCAGCAGCCGTCTACGGACAAGTAGCGGTGGCGAGCGATGGTTCCGCGTTGACGTTCAGGGAACGCGGCGCCAGATCAGAGCCGCTGGGGCGGATCGGTCAGATAGGGGCGGCGTACGCCGCGAGGTGCCAGCATCCAGGCGGGAGTCAGTCCCTGATTCGTGATCGTGCCAGCATTGGACGGCAGAGTCTGGGCACCGGTACAACAGGTCGCGCATGTCAGCGACAGCTGGCTAGGCATGTGGCCCTGCATGGTGTCTCTCCTCTCTTCAGGAAGCGCTCGACGATAATGAGGAAACGATGAAGTCTTTGAAAATATTAGTTATTTTTCGGAGTCGAGCGGCTGCGTTCGACCGACTTTAGCACGCCTCCATTCGCCTAGCCATAGGTCCGGTGCGCCAGGCATCAGGATCTTTTGCCCGGATGGCGAGCAGGGTTCGCCAACCGAGGCAGCGCCATTCCCATGCGGGATGAATGCGCTACACTGCTGACGCCCAGCGTCATTTCGGAACAACCCCAGCATTAAGGATGTGCTCTCGTGAAGCGTTCACTGCCGGTCAAGGCTCCTATTACATTATCGCTGTGTCTTACTGTCGCACTCTTGGGATGTCAAAGCGTCGCGGATACCCAGACAGCATCGAGCGCGAATGCATCCGGCACGGCCAATGTCTCGACGCCGTCATCCGCCGACTCGGCGCGCTCGGCCGAGACCGGGGGGCGGTCCGAACGGAAGACCGTGCAAGCGACTTCTGGGCAGGGCACCGATGAGATGGCGACTGCCCCGAACCCCGAGGTGAGGCAGGACCCCGCCGGCTTCGAGGCCTGGGTCGACGCGTTCCGGCAGCGCGCCGCCAGCGAAGGGATCGATCAGGCAACCCTGGCCGAGGCGTTCGATCGGGCCAGCTACCAGCCGCGCATTCTCGAGTACGATCGCTCCCAGCCCGAGTTCACTCGCCAGATCTGGAGCTATCTCGACAGCGCCGTCTCGGCGCAGCGGGTTTCCACCGGTCGCGAACGCCTCGCCGCCAATCGCGCCACCGCCGATCAGGTCACGCAGCAGTATGGCGTTCCCGGAGAAGTGATCGTCGCGATCTGGGGGATCGAGAGCAACTACGGCAGCAACTTCGGTGATTTCGAGACCATCGATGCGCTCTCGACACTGGGTTTCGATGGTCGCCGCCAGTCGTTCGCGCGTGGCGAGCTGATGGCAGCACTCAAGATCCTTCAGAACGGCGATATCGATCGGGATCGCATGCGTGGCTCCTGGGCCGGCGCGATGGGTCATACCCAGTTCATTCCCAGCAGTTTCCTGGCCTATGCGGTCGACGAGGATGGCGATGGTCGGCGCGACATCTGGGGCAGTATTCCCGATGTAATGGGCTCCACTGCCAACTATCTGGACGCCTCCGGCTGGCAGCGCGGTCAGCCCTGGGGCGTCGAAGTCAAGCTGCCGGATGACTTCGACTACTCGCAGACCGAGCTGTCGGTCCGGCATACCGCCCAGACCTGGCAGTCTCGAGGTGTGACGCGCCTCGACGGCAGCCCGCTTCCGAGCTTCGACCAGGCCTCGGTCATCGCCCCCGCCGGCGCCAAGGGGCCGGCTTTCCTGGTGGGGCATAACTTCCGCGTGATCATGCGCTACAACGCTTCGACCAGCTATGCGCTGGCGGTGGCAACGCTGTCGGATCGGCTGGCCGGGCGGCCGGGTATTCAGGGCGAATGGCCGCGCTCCGAGCCGGCGCTGTCGCGGGATCGTATTCGGCGCATGCAGCAAGGCCTCAACGACCAGGGTTTCGACGTCGGCACGCCCGATGGTCTGGTCGGACCCAATACTCGAGCTGGCCTGCGAGCCTATCAGCGCAGCATTGGCGTCATCCCTGATGGCTACCCCACGCAGTCGTTGATTCAGCGTCTGACCGACGGCTGAATTCCCCATGCGGCCGGCGCGGGAACGCCTGCGTCGGTCGTCTCCATGCCTGGATCCAGTCCCGCCCCTCGCTCGCCATCGTGATCGTCCAGCTCTCGAATTGGCGTTGATTTGATGGTCATTCCAAGCCATGCCGCAAGCCTCGCGGCTGGCAGACTGTGGCCGCGAATCTTCTAGAGGCGGCCAGCGACAATAATCGCCGGGCCGCCTCGAACCATCGAGGAAGTCATGGGCGTCCAACGTTTCGTTGCCAGTAACAGCCGTGAGGCCATGCGCCAGGTGAGATCGGCGCTGGGAGATCAAGTGCTGATTCTCTCCAACCGTTCCGTCGAGGGCGGTGTAGAGATCATTGCCATGCCCGAGCAGGAGCACGAGCAGGCGCTGTCCAGCGTCGACGGGCCAGCCGAGGACGTGGCGCCGGCGGAAGCGCCGATGGCAACGGTGACCGATCCCACGGTGGAAACCTTGCAGGCACTAAACCGTCAGTTGCTGGACGATGTCCGCGCGATGCTGCGCGAGGGCGTCGCTTCCTCGCAGGCCAGCACGCCCTCGCTGGCGACGATATTGCGCCAGCGTCTGATCCAGGCCGGCTTCAGTGCCGCGCTCGCCGACGAGATCATCCAGGATTCGCCGGACGAACTGCGCGACGAGCCGGCGGAATCCCCCGCCGTGACGGCTTGGCTGGTGCGTCAGTTGAGTTCGCGTCTGTCGCTGCTGGAGGACGAAGAGGCACTGTTCGCCGATGGCGGCGTCTTTGCGCTGGTCGGGCCCACTGGCGTCGGCAAGACCACCACGACGGCCAAGTTGGCCTCCCGCTATGTGATGCGCCACGGCCCCAAGGACGTTGCCCTGGTGACGACGGATAGCTACCGCATCGGCGCGGCCGAGCAGTTGCGGATCTACGCACGGCTGCTGGGCACCGAGGTCCACGCGCTCGAGCAGAACGGCGATCTGGGCGATCTGCTGACGCGCCTGACCCAGCCGCGCCGGGCGTTGCTGTCGCGTAGTGCGGGCAAGAAACTGACGGTGATCGATACCGTCGGCATGAGCCAGCGCGACCAGCGCCTGGTGGGTGAAATTTCGCGGCTGGGCAGCGGCCCGGCCCCGGCACGTCGAGTATTGGTGCTCAATGCCGCCAGCCATGGCGATACCCTGGCGCAGGTCATCGATGCCTGGCAGCAGGCGTCACTGGAGGCGGGGGAGCCACTGTGGGGCTGCATTCTGACCAAGCTCGACGAAGCGGCGCGGCTGGGCAACGTGCTGGACGTGGTCATTCGCCACCGGCTCAAGCTCTGCTATGTCTCCCGGGGCCAGCGCGTACCGGAGGACCTCGAACGGGTGGATGCCACGTCGCTGCTGAACGAGGCATTGGCACTGGCCGGCGAGTCGCCGTTCGTCAGCGACGCGGCGGCGCGCACGCTGCCCCCGCAGCAGGCCCGGCAGCAGGCGATTTCGCGCGGCGTTCTGCGCCAGAGCGACGCGCTGGCCGCCACGCTCGATACCCTGAAGCAGCACAATCTGGGGATGACGCTGTTGGAACAGGCCTGGCACCGCACCCGGCTGCCGACGGCATCCGGCGGTGACGAATTCTCCCGGCTGATGGCCGGCGTCACCCAGCAGAGCTTGCTCAGCGCCGCCGACACGCCCCATGCGCTCTACTGGTCGAAGGCCGTGAGCGTCAGCGGTGCCGATCAGGCCATGCCGCTGGTGTCGCTGGATCATCAGGGCATGCCTCAGCCGCTGACCTGGCCGCGGCATCGGCTGCCCGCCGGCAGTGGCGAGCAGTTCCGCTGGGCCGAGAAGCTCGGCGCGGGTTGGCATCTGATGACGCAGCTTCCGACCGTTGCCGATCTCGAGCGCATCGATGCTGCCGGTCGAGGCTGGCTGGCGGCGGTGACCGGCGCTCGCCGGATTCGTCACGATGGCGAGTGGCTCGCGCTGTCTCAAGCCATGGCGTTGGGTGAGACCCTCGAACCCCGCCCGCTGCGTCATCAAGGGCGCGCCGCCAGCCTGCATCTGACACGGCTGGAAACGAGCATCAGTCAGCGCCGGCGGGATTCGCACGGCTTGCCGGTGGTGGCGTGGTATGGCGAGATCCGGGATGCCGATGAGGGTCGCCGGCTGGCACGACGCTTCTGGCTGAGCAGCAGTCACCCGGGGCTCGATATCGCATCGCGGCTGCCGCAGGCGGTGATCGCCGAGGCACTGCCGGGGCTGACCCGGCAGGCCGACCAATTGTTGCAGGCACGTGGGCTGGTCGAGGATCGGGAGCAGCGCTGGCAACTGGCCTCGACGCTGTCGGCGCTGGCGCTGCGCTTGAGCGCGGAAGAGGCCAACTGGGCGATGGATGTTCGCGCGCGTCTTTCCGGCATTGCCCAACGTCGCTGCGGCCGCCGGCCCCGCGCGCTGCTGGAGGCGCTGATGGACACCCTGAGTGCGCATGATGCGCTGGCGGGCCTCGCATCGTCCGACCGGGCGCTGGCGGCATGACGGATCAGGCGGCGGGACTGCGCGCCTGGGCCGACCCCGACGCCTTGCAGCTGGGGGTAATCGGTGAGCCGGGAGACGATGCGCTGATGCGGGCGCTGACGGTGCTGCCCACTTCTCGAGGCGGCTGCTGGCAGGCGTTGCGGGTCGACCAGTTGCGAGGCCCGGCGCTGGCCTGGATGCTGTGGGTCGACACTGCGCAGATCGATGTCGCCGATCTCTATCGGCGCGTCAAGCGCGCACTGGCGCCTCCCGCTGCCTCGAGTCCTCCCACGACCGGCACGCCGGTAACGCTGCTGCTGTGGTTGCACGATGGTGGCACGAGCACCCAACCGTCGCTGGATTCAGCGACAACGCGCCTGCTCGCCAACCTGAGCATGACCCTCAAGCGCTTCTTGAACGTCGAGCTCACGCCGGATCTGGCTCGCTGGCAGCGTTGCGTTCCGATGCCGGGCTGACGTTGCCCGGTCCGCTCTGGGATACCGCTCGACTCGCTCAGAACAGTCGGGCGAGCAGTGCCGTGACTGCCGTCTCTACGCGCAGAATGCGCTCCCCCAGATGAATGCCCTCGAAACCCAGCTCGAGAAACCTGTCGACCTCGTAGTCGACGAAACCGCCCTCCGGGCCGATGGCCAGCAGCGTCGGATCGCTGATGGCGCGCGGACATTCCCGGGCCAGGCCGGGGTGTGCCAGCAGACCGCGCTGATCCTCCAGCAGCGCCGGCAATCGATCTTCCACGAACGGTTTGAAGCGGGTTTCCAGCGTGATCTCCGGCAGCCGGGTATCGCGCGCCTGTTCCAGCCCGAGCAGGAGATGCTGGCGCATCTTTTCCGGCTTCAGTTCGGGAGACTGCCAGTAGCTCTTCTCGACGCGCCGGGTGTGCATCAACGTCACGCGTTTGACGCCCAGCGCCGAGACGTGCTCCAACGTTCTTGCCAGCATGCGCGGTCGCGGCAGTGCCAGCAGCAGATGAACCGGCAGCGGTGCCGGCGGCTCGCGGTCGAGGGTGACCCGGAATTGCGCTTCGGTATCGTTCAGCGAGAGCAGTTCGCCACGCCCCATCCGCCCGCCGAGGGCGCCCACGGTCAGGCAGTCGCCGACGACAGCGCGATGGACGTCAGCAAGATGACGCAGGCGGCGCGGATCGCGGAGAACGGCGTGGGTGTCGTCTATCCACTCATCGGGGTGCAGCAGAATCAGATTCATGAGGGCGGCAATTCAACGCAGCGGAAAAGGGGAATCGAGCAGGGCGGCCATTTTGCCTGAGCGACGCGCTCGAACATAGACGGGGCTGAGCATGGATGGACCTGAACATGGGTGACACTAAACATGGACGTGCCTGATTATGGCAGTCCCGATCACAGCGGCGAGCGCGAGACCTTTCTGACATAATGTCCCCATTGACTCTCTCACACATACTCTCTTACACGTACTCTCTTGCACGTACTCTCTCACACATACTCTCTCACTCAGCCAGTCAAGGCTCGGCAGAAGAAGGTTAGCGATGAAGGTTCTGATCATTGGCGGGGGCGGGCGCGAACATGCGCTGGCATGGAAAGCGGCACAATCGTCGCAGGTCGAGACGGTTTTCGTGGCACCGGGCAATGCCGGCACGGCACGGGAGCCCGGACTGACCAACGTTGCCATCGATGTCATGGATAGCGAAGGGCTGATCCTCTTTGCCCGCGACAATGCCGTCGACCTGACCATCGTCGGACCGGAGGCACCGCTCGTCGCCGGCGTCGTCGATGCGTTTCAGGCCGCAGGCCTGGCGATCTTCGGGCCGAGCGAAGGCGCCGCCCAGCTTGAGGGTTCCAAGGCGTTCACCAAGGATTTCCTGGCGCGCCATTCGATTCCGTCTGCCGATTATCAGACCTTCAGTGAAGTCGCGCCGGCGCTGGCCTATCTCCGGCAGAGGGGGGCGCCGATCGTGATCAAGGCCGACGGCCTGGCGGCGGGCAAGGGTGTCGTCGTCGCGATGACCGATGCCGAGGCCGAAGCGGCGATTCGCGACATGCTCGAGGACAACGCTTTCGGCGATGCCGGCGCTCGAGTCGTGATCGAGGAGTTTCTCGAGGGCGAGGAGGCGAGCTTCATCGTCATGGTCGACGGCGAGCACGTACTGCCGATGGCCACCAGTCAGGATCACAAGCGAGCCGGGGATGGCGATACCGGGCCCAACACCGGCGGCATGGGCGCCTACTCGCCGGCGCCGGTGGTCACCGGGAACGTTCATCAGCGCATCATGGACGAGGTGATCCTGCCCACGGTTCGTGGCATGGCCGCCGAAGGACACCCTTACACCGGTTTTCTCTACGCGGGCCTGATGATCGACGCCGACGGCGCCCCCAAGGTGATCGAGTACAACTGCCGCTTCGGTGACCCGGAAACCCAGCCGATCCTGATGCGACTGCGAAGCGATCTGGTATCGCTGTGCCAGGCCGCCCTGGAGCGCCGTCTCGACCAGGTCGGGTGCGAATGGGATCCCCGTGCCGCGGTGGGTGTGGTGCTGGCGGCGGAAGGTTATCCCGGCAGCTATCGCAAGGGGGACGAGATTACCGGCCTTGACGCGGCAGACGCCACCGGCTGCAAGGTGTTCCACGCTGGCACCGGCATGAGCGACGATGGTCGCGTCGTCACCAGCGGGGGGCGCGTGCTATGTGTGACCGCTCTCGGCGATACGGTCGGCGCCGCGACGGCACAGGCTTATGCCGGTCTCGAGCTGGTGCGCTGGCCCGGAGCCGAGTACCGTCGCGATATCGCCTATCGCGCCATCGCTCGAGAGCATCAGCCGGACTGAGGCAGCGCATCAGCCAACCGAGAAGTCAGGCGCTTTAGCGACAAGGAAAATCGTCATGCAGCGAGTGAGGCATCGATCAACGACCGGGCAGCGGCTCGAACGCTCGAGTGGCCACGGCATTGTGTCGGGTTCCCGCGCCAGCCGGTCGAGCTCGCTGAAGGAAGAGGTTCTGCATGTCGCGTGAATTTCCGATCATCGCGGTGACGGGCTCCTCGGGGGCCGGCACCACCACGGTCAAGCGCACCTTCGAGCGCATGTTCGCGCGTGAGGATGTGCACGCCGCGTTCATCGATGGCGACGCCTTCCATCGCTATTCGCGGGCGGAATTGGCGCAGATTCTTCAGGTCGAGCCGGAGCGCAAGGCCGAGCTCTCGCACTTTTCCGTCAACGCCAATCTGCTCGACCGGCTCGATGCGCTGTTCCAGGAGTACGGCGAGAACGGCAAGGGAACCTATCGCCATTACATTCATGCCGAAGACAAACGCATGATCGAGGCGGGCTGGCAGGTCGGGACCTTCACCGACTGGCAGCC
Organism: Salinicola socius; assembly: GCF_001937195.1. Lineage (GTDB taxonomy): Bacteria > Pseudomonadota > Gammaproteobacteria > Pseudomonadales > Halomonadaceae > Salinicola > Salinicola socius. The sequence goes on from NZ_MSDO01000021.1 coordinate 27,252, forward strand.
CATTCCCAGTGGCACCGACCTGATGCTCTACGAAGGGCTTCACGGTGGGCTGGTCACCCACGAGGTGGATATCGCCAGGCACGTCGATATGCTGATCGGCGTGGCCCCGACCATCAATCTCGAGTGGCTGCAGAAGATCGATCGCGATACCAAGCTGCGGGGCTACTCCCAGGAAGCGGTCATCGATACCATCCTGGGCCGCATGCACGACTATGTGCGCTACATTCAGCCTCAGCTGTCACGCACGCATATCAACTTCCAGCGCGTGCCGACGGTGGACACCTCCAACCCGTTCGAGCTGCAGGACGTGCCCAACGATGGCGAGTCGTTCGTGGTCATTCGCTTCCGGGATCCAGAGGCCGTCGACTTTCCCTATCTGGTCACCATGATTCATGATGCCTTCATGAGTCGGCCGAACACGCTGGTCGTACCCGGCGCGCGCCTGTCTTTGGCGATGGATCTGATTCTCGCGCCACAGGTGCGCCAGCTGCTGGCTCAGCGCCGTTTTCGCTGAAGTCCGCCTTGCCGATACCGACAAACCCTCTCGACATCAGGAGCGCTCATGGAGCCGACACTCTTCAGCAAGATCATCGATCGCGAAATACCGGCGGAGATCGTCTACGAGGATGACGAGGTGCTGGCGTTCAACGACGTCAACCCGCAGGCGCCCACGCATATCCTGATCATCCCCAAGAAGCCGATCGCCACCCTCAACGATATCGAGGAGGCCGATCTGGCGCTGGTCGGACGGTTGCAGTACACCGCGGCCAGACTGGCCAGAGAGTTGGGATTTGCCGAAGACGGCTACCGTGTGGTGATGAACTGCAACGAAGCGGGCGGGCAGTCGGTCTATCATATCCACATGCATCTCCTGGGCGGACGCCAGATGCAGTGGCCGCCGGGTTGAAAGCGCGACCGCTCGACGTTCGTCCTCAGCCCGTTCGTTTCACCATGACGGCCCTCGACCCGCCGCCAGATCGTCAGGAGACATCGATGACACGCCAGATTTCCCGCGCCGACAACCTGATTCATCAGTTCGATACCGTGCTGCGCACGCTGGTGCCCAAGGCGGCTCAGCCGAGTCGCCCGTCTCCGGCCAACGTGCAGCCCGAAAGCCCTCTCGACGAGGAACAGCGCCATCATGTCGCCGGCTTGATGCGGATCAATCATACCGGCGAGGTGTGCGCGCAGGCGCTCTATCAGGGCCAGGGCCTGACCGCGAAATTGACCGAGACCCGAGTACGGATGGAAGAGGCGGCCGCGGAAGAGATCGATCATCTGGCATGGTGCGATCAGCGCCTGCAGGAGCTCGACAGCCGCACCAGCTATCTCAACCCTGCGTTCTATGCGGCTTCTTTCGGGATGGGGGCGCTGGCCGGCGCGATCGGCGACCGTGTCAGTCTCGGCTTCGTCGCGGCCACCGAAGAGCAGGTCGGGCGGCATCTTGAAGCCCATCTGCGCAAATTGCCGATCGACGACAAGCGCTCGCGTGCGGTGCTGGAACAGATGCGCATCGACGAGGCGCAGCATGAACTCTGGGCGCTGGAATCCGGCGGTCAGCGCTTCCCGCTACCGCTGAAGTGGGGCATGCGGCTGATGTCGAAGGTCATGACCAAGAGCGTCTACCGAATCTGAACGACGGCTCGGGACGTGGATGAAGGCTCGAACGCAAACCGCCAGCGATACCGTCGCTGGCGGTTTGCGTTCCGGACGTGGGGATGGATTTTGGCGGCTCGCGGTTTACGCCTCGACGATTTCGTAGGAGTGGGTGATCTCGACACCACCCTTGGCGAGCATCAACGACGCGCTGCAGTATTTCTCGGCGGAGAGATCGACGGCGCGCTTCACCACGGCGTCCTTCAGTGCCTTGCCGGTGACGACGAAATGGACGTGGATCTTGGTGAACACGCTGGGCGTGCCATCGAAGCGTTCGGCCTCCAGCGTGGCGACGCAGTCGGTCACCTCGGCGCGGCCTTTCTCGAGAATCTGGATGACGTCGAACGAGGTGCAGCCGCCGAGGCCCATCAGCACCATTTCCATCGGACGCGGTCCGGTGTTGCGCCCGCCGTTATCCGGATTGCCGTCGATCACGACGCTGTGACCGCTGCCGGATTCGGTGACGAACTGGCGGCCGTCGGTCCATTTGACTGTGGCTTTCATGACGAGGATTCCTTGCTGGGGATTCGTTGCCGAATCACGTGTTGATCGATGAGGGCAGGATAACATTCCCGACTCTTGCTCGTGACGTCCGCGCCGTCATGACCGGAGCCTGGCGTCCAGCTCGGCCAGCCGTGCCGGGGTGCCGACGTCGACCCAGTCGCCACGATGATGCCAGCCGCCGACGCGGCCCGCCTGCATCGCATCCACCAGTAGCGGCGCCAGCTTGGCGATCGCGCCGGCAGGCAGATCGGCGATCAACCGCGGGTGAATGACGCCCAGGCCGGCGTAGATCAGGCGCGGTTCGCCTTCGGCATGCAGACGACCCCGTGCATCGAGGTGGAAATCGCCGCGACGATGAAAGTCGGTAGTGTCGGCCATCACCAGCGAGGCCAGATCGCCCGCTGTCAGCGTGAGTTGCGCGAGCGGGAAGTCCGTCCACACGTCTCCGTTGATCAGCACGAATGGGGCATCACCCAGTTCGGGGAGTGCCTGACGCAGCCCGCCGGCGGTTTCCAGCGGCGTCTCCTCGACGCTGAAGGTGAGCGAGACGCCGAAGCGTTCGCCGTTGCCGAGCGCATCGATGATCTGCTGCGCCCGGTAGCTGACGTTGACCACGATGTCTCGAATCCCCGCCGCCGCCAGGCGCTCCAGATGATGAACGATCAGCGGCTTGCCGGCGACCGGCAGCAGCGGCTTGGGGCAGTGGTCCGTGAGCGGGCGCATGCGGGTGCCGAGGCCAGCGGCGAGGATCATCGCTTTCATGATCTCCCTCCGGCACCGCTGGTCGCTCGGTGTTCGGCCAGGCGCGCCTCCATCGCCGGGCGGTAGCTCTCGCGTAGCCAGCGATGGAAATCGCCGAGCGCCGGCAGCGCTTCCAATCCTTCGTCGAGATGCGCGTAGAAGTGAGGCAGCCATTCGAGATAGCTCGGCTTGCCGTCGCGCAGGCAGAGTCGGCAGAACTGGCCCAGGATCTTGAGCTGGCGCTGAGCGCCGATCGCCTCGACGCCGGCCCGGAACGTCTCGCCATCGATATCGGGGGAGAGTCTTCCTGCCGTGAGGCAGCGTTGGCGGAACCCCTCGATCCACAGGTCCATCTCCTGCCGTGACCAGCGATGATAGCGACCCCGCAGCAGCGAAATCAGATCGTAGCCCAGCGGACCCGCCAAGGCGCCCTGGAAATCGATGATCCATAGCCGGTCCTGGTGGATCATCAGGTTCATGGCATCGAAATCGCGATGCACGGCGACGGTGGGGAGCGCCGCGATATGGCCGAGCAGATGACGCTTGACCTCAGGCCACTGCGGCGGCGTCTCGATCCCGAGCCAGCGCGTCAGCCCCCAGTCGGGAAAGCGATCCATCTCCTCGTCGAGAAAGTCGGGTTCATAGCGGGGTAGCGATGCGATCGGTGCGCGCTTTTCGATCTCGTCGAGCAGATCGAGCGCCTGTGTCGTCCCGCTTCGCGCCTCGGCGTCGGTGCCGAAATGGTGGTGCAGGCTGTCGTTGCCGAGATCGTCGAGCTCGATGAAACCCTGCTCGAGATCGACGGCATGGATCATCGGTACCGGTAAGCCTGCCGCCTGCCATTCACGGCCGATGACCACGAACGGTTGGCTATCTTCCAATGTCGGCGGCGCATCCATGACGATGCGGGAGGTGAAATCGGGAAAGGTGACGCGGCAGTAGCCGCGAAGGCTGGCATCGCCAGCGACAGCTTCCCATCGGCAGGCCTCTGGCGACAGATGGTGGCGGGTAGCGATCCAGTGGCGAAGGGCATCGAGGCGCAAGGTCATGCAGGCTTCCGGTGGTGGTGGCGGGTCGGGGCGACGGGTCGCCGTATCGGCGCTTCGCGGCGAGTTGACGAGCCGGGGATGGCACCGCATGCTGGGCTTCAACCCGGGCGCGCCGAGCCAACCGTCCGACGGACGTGACTGACGTCGCTTGACGCGCTGGCGACGGTTTCGGTGATGGGCCAGTGTGCCGCGTTTGCTTGGCATCGCCAAATCGGACGGCTTCGCTAACGCGGAATCGCAATGCGCCGGCATCACCGGATCGAGCAGCGCTGGTTTGCCCGGATCGAAAGGCACCGGCAGCGTCGGCAAGATGGCCCGGCAGCCGTTCAGGCGATCAATGAGAAATGGCTTCGCGGCAACTCCCGTCGAGGTCTGTATACTACCGACTTCACTCGGCAAGGACACAGAGGACATGGGCAAGCGACTGGTCTGGACTGCCCTGACTGGCCTGATTTCATCGACAGCTCAGGCGGCGCCCCCCGCACCGTTACCGGCGGATCAACTGGATTGGGCGCCATGGGGCGATCAAGCGCCGGCCGGCGACCTGTGTGGTGGCCGCTATATCGAACCGGGCTACCTTCTGCCCGAGGGCAAGACGCCCGAAGAAGTACTGTCCGACTCGGGATCCGCCGCATACGGCAACGACGGTGAAACCATTCTGGGCGGCAACGTCGTTTTGCGGCGTGGCGAGAGCCAGCTGGAATCGCCACGGGTCCGGGTCAATGCCGCCCGTGACACGGCGTTCGCCGACGGACCATTGACGGTTCGCTATCCGGGGATGCTGGTGCGTGGCGGAGACGGTCAGGTTTCGCTCGACAGCGATGCGGCGCGTATCGACGACGCTCACTATGTGGTTCACGATCAACGACTGCGCGGCGATGCGCAGTCGATGCAGCGGCTCGACGACGGCCGCTACCGGATGACCGAGGCGAGCTTCACGACCTGTGCACCCGATAGCCGGTTATGGCGCCTGGTAGGCAGCGATGTCACCATCGATCGTGAGCAGGGCTTCGGCACCGCCTCCAACGCGCGCCTGGAAATGGGCGACGTGCCTGTCTTCTACTGGCCGTGGGTGCGGTTTCCGATCGATGATCGCCGACAAAGCGGCTTTCTGTGGCCGACGATGGGCATCTCCAGCGACGGGCTCGACTACAGCCAGCCTTACTATCTCAATCTGGCGCCCAACTACGACGCCACCATCACGCCACGAGCGATCACCGATCACGGTTTCATGCTGGGCGGCGAGTTTCGCTACCTGTTCGGCAGCGACCAGGGGACGCTGGAAGGTTCCTACCTGCCAAACGACAGTGGTGGCGACAGCGAGAACCCCAACGATCCCGACAATGCCTTCGATGGAGAGGATCGCTGGTACATCGACTACAGTCATTACGGCCGGTTCACGGATCGACTGGACTACGCCATGCGCTACGGCGCCGCCAGCGATGGTCGCTATTTCGATGACTTCGGTACCGACTTCGGCGAACAGGACACCGAATACCTCGATCGTCTGGCTCGGCTGAGCTACCAGGGCACGACCTGGAATCTCGATGCACGCGCGCAGGGCTATCAGCGTCTCGAATATCCGCTGGACGAGGATGACCGGCCTTACTACAAGTTACCGAGCCTGACTGCCAACGCGCGCTGGGATCAGGACAACGGTCTCTATCAGGAGTGGAACTCCAACGCGACCTACTTCTGGCGCGACCTGCACGGCGTCGACAGCGACGGTTTCTGGGAGGACGAAGAGACCGGCGACATGCGCCAGATCCGGCTGCGCGAAGCGGCCAACGGCTCGCGGGTCAATCTGACACCTGCCATCGGTTGGCGCGGACAGCCGAGCTGGGGCTTCCTCGAGCCAAGATTTCAGCTGTGGCAGACCAACTACGACCTCGACTACGGCAACCGGGACACCGATCGCGACGAGAGCCTGTCTCGCACCGTGCCGGTCTATTCGGTGGATTCCGGTCTGATCTTCCAGCGCGACGTATCGCTGTTCGATCAGGACTGGAAGCAGACCTTCGAGCCACGTCTTTATTACGCTTACGTACCGGAGCGGGATCAGTCGGAGTTCCCCGACTTCGACACCGATGAGCGCCCCATCTCGTGGAGTCAGCTGTGGTCGCCGTATCGTTTCACCGGCGCCGACCGGGTGGGCGACGTCAACAAGCTCTCCTACGGTGCCTCGACGCGCTTCCTGGAGGACGATACCGGACGCGAGCGACTGTCCCTCTCCGTGGGTCAGAGTGCCTACTTCTCCGATCGCAATATCGACATCGACGGCGACCCGGATACGCTGCCGGACAAGGAAACCGACTACGAGGACTGGTATCGGGCCACCCGTGACCGTTCACCGGTCATCACCCAGCTCGACTGGCGCATCAACGATCAGTGGCGATCCCGCTACGAATGGTTCTACGACCCGGACCGTTCCAAGACCGAGAAGGCCTCGGCTTATCTTCAGTACATGAGTCCGGTCGGGCATGTGGTGAACCTTGGCTACCGTTGGCAACTCGAAGGTTTCGATCCGTCGTCGGACGACGATGATCGGCTGAACTATGACCGTGAGGACTTCGATGTGTCGTTCGCCTACAAGGCTACGTCTTCGCTGGATCTGATCGGCCGTTATCTCTACGACAACACCAACAGCCGCGACCTGGAAACGCTGGCCGGCGTTCAGTTCAACAGCTGCTGCAGTGCGGTGCAGGTGGTATGGCGCGAGTGGGTCCAGGACAATGACACCGCCAACACCATCAGCGATGACTATACCGATCGCGGGCTGTTCCTTCGCTTCGTGTTCAAGGGGCTGGGCGGTGTCGGCCAGAATACCGATGCCTACTTCGCTCGCGCGGTGCCGGGTTATGAAGCGAGCCAGTTCTGAGCCATCGGACTTTCGATGTACGTCAGGCAATCAATGTGTACGGCGGGCCCTGAGGGCTCGCCTCTCCATCAAAGCAAGAGAGGTAGGCATGCGTCCTAGATTATGGATCCCCCTGGCGCTGGTAATGCTGCTGTCGCCGTTGACCGCGATGGCGGAAGTGGTGCAGCTGGATCGTATCGTCGCCGTGGTCAACGACGATGCCATCATGCACAGCCAGCTCGAACAGCGGGTCGCCCAGGCGCGCGACCAGCTCCAGGCCAACAACATCCAGATGCCGCCGGAGCGGGCGCTGGAGCGGCAGGTACTGGACCGCATGATCGTCGAGCAGATCGAGTTGCAGATGGCCGAGGATGCCAAGCTGAGCATCGACGAGACCCAGCTCAACAGCACCATGCGCGGCATTGCCGAGAACAACGGCATGAGCCTGGACGAGTTCGCGAACACGCTGGAGAAGCAGGGCCAGAACCTGGCCGAAGTCCGCGAGCAGGTCCGTCGCGAGCTGTTGATTCGCCAGGTCCAGCAGAGCCAGGTTGCCAGCAAGATTTCGGTATCGGACCGTGAAGTCGACCGCTTTCTGGCGCAGCGCGGCGAAAACAGCAACACCGCCTACCATCTGGCCCAGATCCTGATCGCCGTACCGCAGTCGCCGACGCCGGATCAGGTGACCCAGGCACAAAACGAAGCGCAGAAACTCTATCAGCAGCTGCAGGATGGTGCCGATTTCCAGCAACTGGCCGTGGCCGAGTCGGACGACGCCCAGGCACTGCAGGGCGGTGATCTCGGTTGGCGCCAGGCGGCGCAGATTCCGTCGATCTTCGCCGATGTCATTCCCGATCTCGCCAAGGGTGACGTCAGTGAACCGATTCGCAGCCCCAGCGGTTTCCATCTGGTCAAGCTGCTCGATACCCGTGGCGGTGACAGTCAGCAGATGAGCCGCGATCAGGCGAGCCAGGCAATCTTCCAGCGCAAGGTCAGTGACGAACTCGAGGCGTGGACACAGGAGATCCGTGCCAGCGCCTACATCGACAACCGTCTCGACGAGAATTGATGGCGGTGCCGGTACTGGCGTTGACGACCGGCGAGCCTGCCGGCATCGGCCCCGAGCTTGCCCTGGCGGTGGCGCGGGACTGGCAGCAGTTGGAGGCGACGGTGGTCGCCGTGGGGGATCCCGACCTGCTGGCCGAACGCGCCCGATTGCTGGGCTGGTCGGTCGAGCTGGAGGTTCTCGCCCCTGGCGATATGCTGCCGGCACCGGTCAATGGCCGACTGCCGGTGTGGCCGGTGTCGCTGGCAACGGCTTCGATTCCCGGTCGTCTCGATACCGCCAATGCCGGCTACGTGCTCGAGACGCTGGATATCGCCGTCGATGCCTGCCAGCGGGGCTTCGCCGATGCCATGGTGACGGCGCCGCTGCACAAGGGCGTGATCATCGACGGCGGACTTGTCGGGTTTACCGGCCATACCGAGTACCTGCGGGATGCCTGCGGTGTCGAGGAGGTGGTGATGATGCTGGCTACCGAACGCACCGGCAGGCCGCTGCGGGTGGCGTTGGCCACGACTCATCTGCCGCTTGCTCAGGTGTCGAATGCGATTACCGGCGCCGGTTTGACGCGCGTCACCCGTATTCTGGCGCAAGAGCTGACCCACCGCTTCGGCATCGCCTCTCCTCGGATACTGGTGTGCGGTCTCAACCCCCACGCGGGAGAAGACGGACACCTGGGTCGCGAGGAGCTGGAGATCATCACGCCCGCGCTGGACCGATTGCGTGACGAGGGTCTCGACCTGGTGGGTCCATTGCCTGCGGATACACTGTTCACGCCGCGCCATCTCGATCATGCCGATGCGGTGCTGGCGATGTATCACGATCAGGGCTTGCCGGTACTCAAGTATGCCGGGTTCGGGCAGGCCGCCAATATCACGCTGGGCCTCGGGATGGTGCGGACCTCGGTCGATCACGGCACCGCGCTCGATCTTGCCGGTAGCGGTCTTGCCGAGGTGGGCAGTCTGCGAGTCGCGCTGCAGGTGGCTCGGCAGATGGCAGTCCGCGTTCACTGAAGGAATTCGTTTTTCATGTCTACACGCTCTTCCGAACGTTCTCCGATGCCTCGCGCCCGGAAACGGTTCGGTCAGAATTTTCTCCGCGATGGCGGGGTGATCTCGCGCATCGTGCGTGCCATCGCCCCGCGTGCCGGAGACCGGCTGATCGAGATCGGTCCCGGTCAGGGCGCGCTCACCGGTCCGATACTCGACGCCGCCGGCGCGCTGGAAGTGATCGAGCTCGACCGCGACCTGATCCCTGGCTTGCGGGTGCAGTTTTACGACTACCCCGAGTTCACGATCCACGAGGGCGACGCGCTCAAGTTCGATTTCCTCGAGCTGTCCCGACAGGACGGACGCCCGCTGCGAGTGGTAGGCAATCTGCCCTACAACATCTCGACGCCATTGATCTTTCATCTGCTGACGGCACGTGGCGCCATTGCCGACATGCACTTCATGCTGCAGAAAGAGGTCGTCGAGCGTCTCGCCGCCGAGCCCGGCGGGCCAGATTGGGGCCGACTGTCGGTGATGACCCAGTATCACTGCGAGGTCGAGTCGCTGTTCGTCGTGCCGCCCGGTGCGTTCGTGCCGCAGCCCAAGGTCGATTCGGCGATCGTCAGGTTGACGCCGTTCGCCGAGCCGCCGTGGCCGGCCAACGACGAGAGGCATTTCGCCGATGTGGTACGACAGGCATTCGGTCAGCGACGAAAGACGTTGCGCAACAACCTCAAGGGGACCATCGAGGCCGACGCGCTGGCGTCGCTGGGGATCGACCCCGGCCGTCGTCCGCAGACGCTGAGCGTCGAAGAGCTGGTCGCCATCAGCAATCATCTGACCGGCCACCAGTCGGAGAGCCATTCCGCGACGGAGAAGACTTCATGAGCGAGACCGCTCCCGTTATCACGGTCGACGTCGAGCCGTCGTTTCGCGAGGACGAGTCCTCGCCCAACGACAAACGTTTCGTGTTCAGCTACACGGTGACCGTGCACAATCGATCCGACCACAGCGTGCAGCTGCTGTCGCGCTACTGGAAGATCACCCAGGGTCACGGCAAGGTTCAGGAAGTGCGCGGCAACGGCGTGGTCGGCAAGCAGCCGACCATTACCGCCGGGCACAGTTTCCGTTACACCAGTCGCGCGGTGATCGAGTGCCCCGTGGGCGTCATGCAGGGCAGCTACACCTGTATCGATCTCTCCAGCCAGGCTTCATTCGACGTCGCCATCGCGCCGTTTCGCCTGGCCGGCCCCAATCAGGTTCACTGACCGGACGAAGTCGCGTCTCAATCACAAGGAAGCGTATGGCGACCTACGCAATCGGCGATCTGCACGGCTGTTACGTGGAATTCGAGACCTTGCTGGAAAAGCTCGATTTTTCGCCTTCCCGCGATCATCTGTGGCTGACCGGCGATCTGGTCAATCGCGGCCCCGATTCGCTCGGCTGTCTGCGCCGGAGTGTTGCGCTGGGCAGTGCCGCCAGTGTGGTGCTTGGCAACCACGATCTGCATCTGCTGGCGGTGGCACGGGGGCACGGCAAGCTCAAGCGCAACGATACCCTGACCGACATTCTGGAGGCCCCGGATCGGCCGGAGATGCTGGAATGGCTGCGCCGCCAGCCGTTGCTGATTGCCGATCATGAGCGTGGCTACGTGATGACTCACGCCGGACTTTTGCCCCAGTGGTCGATCGCCCAGGCAAGCGAACTGGCTGCCGAGGCGGAGGCGGTCTTGCGCGGTGACGATGTCGATGATTTTCTGAGCGTGATGTACGGAAATCGGCCGGCTCGATTCACGCCTGATCTGACCGGCGAGGATCGCATTCGAGCCATCGTCAACGTCTTTTCCCGTATGCGCTTCATCGCCGACGACGGCACGCTGGATTTCGCTGCCAAGGAAGGGCTGGACAGCACGCCTGAGGGTTACGCGCCCTGGTTTACCTATCCGCGGGAGGACGACCCGGCTGGCGATCGGAGGCTCACGCTGCTGTTCGGGCACTGGGCGGCGCTGGAGGGGCGCACGCCGGATGCGCAGGTCGACGTCCGGGCGCTGGATACCGGCTGCGTCTGGGGCGGTTCGCTGACCGCTCTCGATCTCGGCAGCGGTGAACGGATCGCCGTGCCCGCCAGCCGCTGAGATGCCCGGGGATTGCCGTCCACAAGCGGATCTTGTTCAAAGTTCAGCCTTTTCAACGCCGGTCCTAGCCAGACCCCCGTTTCTTTCAGAGCCTAGCCCTTTCAGGAGTGAGCCATGACCCCGTCCTTCGAACATCTCGACCCGACGACGCTGGCGCAATGGCTGAGCGAAAGGCGCCCGTTGCAGCTGGTGGATATCCGCGATCCGTTGAGTTTCGCCCAGGGGCACATACCCGGCAGTCGTCATCTCGACAACACCACGGTGGCCGAACTGGTGGACAAGACGCCCAGCGACACGCCCGTGGTGGTGGTCTGCTATCACGGCCACTCCAGTCAACAGGCCGCGAGCTGGCTCGCTGGCCAGGGCTTCGACGAAGTCTATAGCCTGGATGGCGGCTTCGTGGACTGGGCGCATCGCCGGCCCGACAGCGTCGAACGTTAGATTGCCGCACGGCACCCAACCCGGAGTCAGACGATGAAGCCGCAACCCGATCCACATCCCGATCCTCGCCTCAGTGGGCTGGATGTCTACCTGGTCGGCGGCGCCGTACGCGACGCTCGCCTCGGCTGGCCGGTCGGCGATCGCGACTGGGTCGTGGTGGGTACCACGCCGGAAACCATGCGCCAGCGCGGATTCAAGTCCGTCGGTCGGGATTTTCCGGTGTTCCTGCATCCCGATACCCATGAGGAGTATGCGCTGGCCCGCACCGAGCGCAAGCAGGGCCACGGCTACACCGGATTCGAGATTCACGCGAGCCCCGACGTGACGCTGGAAGCCGATCTCGCACGGCGTGACTTCACCGTCAACGCCATGGCCGAGACGCCGGCGGGCGAGCTGATCGACCCCTACGGTGGCGCGGCCGACCTCGAGGCCGGACTGCTCAAGCATGTGTCGTCGGCGTTTGTGGAAGACCCCTTGCGGGTACTGCGAGCGGCCCGTTTTCTGGCTCGCTACCGCCGGCTCGGCTTCACCATCGCACCGGAAACCCGGGCGCTGATGTGTCAGCTGGTGGCCAGTGACGAGATGCGCCATCTGGTCGCCGAGCGCGTCTGGACCGAGACCCACAAGGCGTTGGGAGAAGCCGATCCCGCGGCCTATTTCCAGACACTGGAATCCTGTGGCGCCCTGGCAGTGCTGATGCCGCCCCTGTCGACCCCGATGTTGGAGCGTGCGCTGGATCGACTCGCGCACGTACCCGATGAGTCGGCTGATTACCCCTTGTCGCTGTGGCGCTGGGCCCGGCTCGGCGAGCACCTCGAGGACGACGAGCAGTCCCGGCTCAATGACGTCGTCAAGGCGCCCAACGCCTTTCGTGACGCCATGCGTCTGGCGGCGCTGTCATATCGATTGCGTCAGCAGATCGACGGAGTGCGTCCCGATGGCGCGGAGGATCGCACCGGGGCGATCATGGCCTGGCTCGACGCGATCGATGCCTGGCGCCGACCGGGACGGGTGGCACCGTTGCTCTCCTTGATCGCGCATGAAGACGGGGAGCTGGCGGACGACCTGGCGCTGGCCTGGCGACTCGCCTCGCAGATCCTGCCCCAGGCGCTTCTCGACGAAGGTTTTCGCGGCGCCGAGCTGGGCGAAGCGCTGTCACGCCGACGCGAGGCAACGGTGCGGGAAGCGCTGGAAGCACGCTGAATAGAGACCCACGACGGCACACGAAAACGCCCGCTGCGTGGTTTCACACGGCGGGCGTCTTGCATCAGGCCAGCTTGTTTCCTAGATGAAAAAACCGATGATCAGCGCCATGACGAGGCCAGTCAGGCCGATGATGGTCTCCATCACCGTCCAGCTTCTCAGCGTCTGTGCTTCGGTGAGACCGAAGTAGCGGTTGACCAGCCAGAATCCGGAGTCGTTGACGTGGCTCAGCACCGTGGCGCCGGAGGCGATCGAGATCACCAGCAGGCCGAGCACCGGGCCGTCGAGATTGAGCGTGGTGATCACCGGCGCCATCAGCCCGGCCGCGGTGATCATGGCGACCGTGGCCGACCCCTGGATCACGCGAACCGCAGCGGAGATCAGAAACGCCAGCAGGATCGGCGGCAGGGCGCTCTCGGCCATGATGTTGCCCATCACCTCGCCGACGCCGGAGTCGATCAGCACCTGCTTGAACACCCCGCCGGCACCGGTGACCAGAATGATGATACCGGCCGGTTCCAGCGCCTTGGTGGCGACTTCCATGACCTGTTCCCGCGTCATGCCGCGACGCGTGCCCAGCAACGTGAAGGCAAGCAGGGTGGCCAGCGTCAGCGCGACGAACGGATGACCCAGGAAGGTCAAGGCAGCCAGCACCGGGCTATCTTCCGGCAGGATGAAGCCGGACACGGTATTGAGCACGATCAGTGCCAGCGGCAGCAGGATGATCGACAGGATCAGCTTGAAGCTGGGCAGACCGCTGGTATCGATATCGTTTTTCGGCAGCTCCATGTATTCGGGAATCTGGGCGTCGATACGCTTGGCGATCCAGCGGCCGAATAGCGGGCCGGCGATGATCATGGCCGGCAGGCCGCAGATCGCGCCGAACAGAATCACGTAACCGAGATCGGCGCCGATCAGTTTGGCGACGGCGATCGGACCCGGTGTCGGCGGAATGAACGAGTGCGTCACGGCAAGTCCCGCCAGCAGCGGAATGCCGTAGTAGAGCAGCGAGCGCCCGGTGCGGCGGGTCAGGGCATAGATCAGCGGCACCAGAATGATGAACGCGACGTCGAGAAACACCGGTATCGCCACCAGAAAGCCGGTAACGCCCATCGCCCACTGAGAACGGTCCTCGCCGAACTTGTCGAGCAGCGTGCTGGCCAGACGGTCGACGCCGCCCGAGACCTCCAGCATCTTGCCGAACATGGCCCCCAGACCAACGACGGTGGCGACGAAGCCCAACGTGCCACCCATGCCTTTTTCGACGGTATCCAGCAACTGATCGACGCCCATGCCGGTAAACAGCCCGACCAGCCCGCTGACGACGAGCAGGGCGACAAACGCGTGCAAGCGCAGTTTCATGACCAGATAGAGCAGCACGATGATGCTGCCCAGCGCGGCGAGTATCAGGGATGTGGGGCTATCCATGGCAACGAAAATCCTTGGTGGGAGCACACGACGTCAGGGCCGGATATACACCCTTGGTGGCGTTGTGCTTCGCAGTGGAGTTGGCGAAAATGAATGTTACCGGTAACAAGTTGGTCCCAACAATGCACCTAAAGGTGTAGAGACAACGCTGGTCGAATCGGTTTAGGGCAATGGATCATTGGGCCCGATTCAGGTCGCCAGGTGGATCAGCGAGGCGAACCGAAGTGATCGTCTGGATTTGGATCACTGACGCACGAATCACACATGCATCAATCGGAAGGCAAAGTCATGGACGCAAAGATGGGTCAACGCATCGTCGTGATGGGCGTATCGAGCTGCGGCAAGACCGAGGTCGGGCAGCGGCTGGCGACGGCGCTGGGCGGGCGGTTCCTGGATGGCGACGACTACCACTCGCCGGAGAGCGTCGCCAAGATGTCGCGCGGCGAACCTCTCGACGACGAGGATCGGAGCGGTTGGCTGCACCGGCTGGCAGACTTCCTGGCCGAAGCCCGGGCGCAGGGCGAAACGCTGGTCATCGGCTGCTCGGCGCTCAAGCGACGCTATCGCGATACGCTGCGCAGGGGCGATGGCGCACTCACCTTCGTCCACCTCGCCGGGAGTCGCGAACTGTTGCTGCAGCGCATCCAGTCGCGCCGGGATCACTTCTTCAAAGGTGAGGCGATGCTCGATAGCCAACTGGCCACGCTCGAGCCGCCGGGTGATGATGAAGCCGTCACCGTCGATATTGCCGGTACTCTCGATCAGGTGGTCAACGAAGCGGTGTTGAAGCTCGAAAAACGCTTTCTCGCCAGCGAGCGACCAACTGGCCAATAAGCCGGGCCATGAGGCGGGCAACGGCCGCAGAAACGCGGAATCGGGAGCGCCTTCACAAACTGCCGCCGCGTCGGATCCGGAAGCCGAGGTCCTCGCTGGCCGGCTGTAGCGGCGCTCCCTGCAGACGGGCCAGCAGACGCCTGGCGATGGTGTCGCCGATAAGGCGGCGGGGCGTGACGACCGTCGCCAGTGGCGGTGAGGTCGCCTCGGTGATGTCCAGGCCATTGAAGCCCGCCAGCGCCAGCTGATCCGGGACGTTCATACGACGTCTCTGACACTCGAACAGCGCCCCGGCGGCGAGATCGTCGTTACCGCAAAAGATACCCTCCAGATCCGGCCAGCGATCGAGCATGGACGCTAGCATCTCTCCGCCCAGTCGGTAGGAGGAGGGGTGCGGCGTCGTCAGGCAGCGTTCGGTCGACAATCCCGCTTGCTGCATGGCCGTCTCCCACCCCGCCATGCGCAGCTGCGCGCGATGGTCCATGCGTGCGCCGAGAAAACCGACGCGCCGATACCCCTGATCGAGAAACGTCTGCGTCATCGCCTTGCCGGCCTGGTGCTGGTCGAGTCCGACGTTGATGTCCAGCGGCGTTTCGGTCAGTTCCAATGTCTCGACCACCGGTATCCGTGCCTGCCTCAGCAGGCGGCAAGCGTGGCCGGTATGCCGGGAGCCGGGAAGAATCAGTGCCTCCACGCCGTAACGCAGGTAGGTGTCGATCAGCCGTTCTTCCTCGAGAATCGAGTAGCCGGTGTGCCCGATCAACACCTGATAACCGGCTTCACTCAATCCTTCCTCGATCCCCCGCTGAATTTCCGAGAACACCGAATTGGAGAGCGAAGGGATCAGCAGGGCGACGCTGTGCGATCGCCCGCTCGCCAGCGCGCCGGCGGAATGATTGGGAATGTAGCCGAGCTCGTCGATGGCGGATTCGATGCGGAGTTGCAGCGTTGCAGAGACGAGATGGGGCTCGCGCAGGGCGCGCGACACTGTGATCTTGGTGACGCCGACACGTTCGGCAATGTGCTGAAGCGTCACCCGCCCAGAGGAACGACGCGGCATGACAATCCCTGGAGGTCGATTTTTATGGTCGGCTGTTACCGGTAACTTTCGAAGGAGATTACCATGCAGGCCCTGACGAACTCCGTAGGGCCATAGTCGTAGAGAAGACATCGAACGAAGCCTTCATGGCGCGATCAGAACGACAGCAGCAACAGAATCAGCGGCGGTGACAGCAACGACAGCAGAAAGCCGCTGACGATGGCCAGAGGCACGCAGGTAATGCCACCGTACTGTTTGATCACCGGCAGGCTCACGTCCATCGATGTCGCGCCGGCGTAGCCGATCGCCAGCGGCATGGCGCGACGGACGAACAGCGGTACCAGCAGAAAGGCGAGCAGCTCGCGGGCCAGGTCGTTGAAGAACGCCGCGCCGCCGAGTACCGGGCCGAGCTGGTCGCCGATCAGGATGCCGGAGAGCGAATACCAGCCGAACCCGGCGGCCATCGCCATGCCCTGATTCCAGGGCAGTTGCAGCAACGGTGCGGCGATCAGCCCGGCCAGCATCGAACTCACGAATACCGTCATTGCGATCGCCAGCCCCAGTCGGTTGAGCAGAATCTGGCGCAGTCCGAGTCCGGAGTTGCGCAACTGACAGCCGATCAGAAAGAGCAACGCATAGAGCGCCCAGGTCGCCAGCGTTTCCGCCACCGAGGCCAGGTGCCACCCCAGCAACTGGGCGCCCGCGCCGATGATGACGCCGAGCAGCACCACGCCCGCCAGCTGCAATGAGCCCAGCATCGCCTGCAGCTTGCCGGCGGAAGCCGCATCGCTTTCGCCGTTCGCCAGCGGTTTGCGCCTTGCCAGCCGCTGGCGCGACAGCCACGCCAGCGCCAGCAGATTGATCGGCGAGATCACCAGAAACAGAATCAGCGCCGTGGATCCGATCCGGGATAGCTGCCCGAGCAGATCTTCCAGGCCGCCAAGGCTCACGCCCATCAGCAGCAGGATCACGTAGACCGAGGCACTGACGCCGCGATCGATGGCCTGACGAATCCCAGCCTGGCGAACGGGGATCAGATAGCCCACGATCAATGGCAGCAGTATCCACAACAATCCCAGCAGCATGACCTCTCCCGAAGCGGACCCATGAGTCACCGACAACGATGCGGCACGAAAAAAACGGACGCCGATGAATCGGCGCCCGTGATTGGCAATGAACTCTAGAGGATACGCGCTGAAGAAGGAAGAACGGCTGGCCGGTTATCCGTCGTTGGTGCTTGCCGGGGCTGCGCTGGATGGGGCTGCGCTGGATGGGGCGAGCGTCAGATCGGTGAGGGTCAGGTGGCTACGTTCCTCGTCGTCGCGCACGTAGCGCATCTTGAGCAGCAGGCCAGGGATTTCGCGGTGAAAGGTGAAATAGAGATGTCGGCCCTGTTTGTCGGGATCCCAGGCGTCCACGGTAACGCCCGGAAACGTGCCGGCGGGCGTCTCGATGTCGCCACGATCGATCACCCGGTAGTAGAGCATCTCCGTCTTGCCCTTGTGATTCTGGTAGTCGAGCTGGCAGGGAGAGACCTGTGCGCTGGCACACCGCGCGGATGGCGCCTTGCGAGAAAGCTCGAACAGCGCGGTCTGGCGGTCCGGTAGCGCCTGCAACTGGGACCGGTCCAGATGATAGTCGTCGCCGATTCCCACCAGCGAATAGGTGCTGGTGTAATCCAGCGCCTGGATGCGATCGCCGTCCAGCCGGAACTGGCCGCGTTCCTCGCCGCTGGCGACCTTGATGCTGGCCCGCATGTCGCTCTCCCACACATCGCCGGAATGCGAGACATCGCCCTGACGCGACAGAGCATGAGTGATCGTCGCATCCGGCCAGCCGCTGATATCGAGCTGGTAATGGGCGGTGAACGGCGTCGGCGCGGCCAGTGCCAGACTAGCCCAGCAGGCCAAGGCCAGTGCGGCGGTTGCCTTGAAGACCGAGCGATAGTTGAGTGACATGATTTCCCTTGCAGCCTATTTCAGTGGAGCGGTTGTCGCACGTTCAGTCGAGTGAGACATAAGACGCCGAATTGCTGACGGTGTTCCCAAGGGACCATTCGTGGACCCCATCTCAATATGCCGCCGGAGACCGGGGGGCCGGCCAACGCTATCGGTACGGTGCCCGCACAGATACGGCCAGGACGGCAGGGCGCAGGAACGACAACGGGGCCCGAAGGCCCCGTTGATCAGTCGTGGCAGACGCTTCGACGTCAGTCGTTATCCGGCAGGGCATAGGCGATCACGTAGTCGCCGCGATCCGGTGACTGGCGAGCGCCACCTGCCGAGATCAGGATGTACTGCTTGCCCGTCTCCGGTGACACGTAGGAGATCGGCGTGCCCTGGCTGCCGACCGGCAGGCGAGCCTTCCACACTTCTTCTCCGGTTGCCGAGTCGAAGGCGCGCAGCCAGTAGTCCTGGGTCGCGGCGAAGAATGTCAGGCCACCTTGCGTCGTCAGCGAGCCGCCAATGGTCGGCATGCCGACCGGCATCGGCATGCGCAGTTTGGTGCCGAACATTACCGTGTCCTGAATCGTGCCCAGCGGGACTTCCCAGTTGACCTTCTGCGTCTTCATGTCGATCGCGGTCAGGCTGCCGAACGGCGGCTCCTGACAGGGAATGCCGAGCGGCGACAGGAAGCGGTCCTTGACCACCGAGTAGGGTGTGCCCTTGAGCGGCACCGCACCCATGGCAGCGTTGACCGCTTCGCCACCCTCGGAGGCGGCGGCGTCCTTGTCCTGCGGTTCCATGTGGACCCACAAGCCCAGGCGCATGTCATTGACGTAGAGCGTCTGGGAGGTCGGATCGTAGGAGAATCCGCCCCAGTTCAAGCCACCCAGCGAGCCCGGATAGGAGAGCGAGTAGTCGGTGTCCGGTGCGGTGAACAGTCCGTCGTAGCGATAGCCCTTGAAGATGTAGCGGCACATCAGCTGATCGAACGGGGTGGCGCCCCACATATCCGCTTCTTTCAGGTGCTCGGCGCCGATCTGCGGCATGCCGACGGAGACCGGCTGGGTCGGAGAGTACTTTTCGTTGGGGATATTCGCGGGCTTGACCTTCTTCTCGACGACATCGGTCAGTGGCTTGCCGGTCAACCGATCCAGCACGAAGATCTGGCCGACCTTGCTGCCAAAAGTGAGCGCCGGGGTGCTCGATCCACCCGGATTGGGGAAATCGATCAACGTCGGTTGCATTGGCACGTCGTAATCCCACAGATCGTGGTGGACCGTCTGGTAGTGCCACTTCTCTTCGCCAGTGGTGGCGTCGAGCGCCAGCATGGTCGCTCCATACTTCTCGTCTTCCGGCGTGCGTTCCGGACCCCAAAGATCGATGGCGGCGCCACCTACCGGCATGAAGAGGATATTGGAAGCCGGGTCGTAGGTCATCGGCGCCCAGACGTTCGGCGTCGAGCGCACATAGTTGTCACCGGGGGCCGGCGCTTCCCGATCTTGCGGATTGCCGGGATCGAACGCCCAACGCATCTCGCCGGTGATGACATCGAAACCGCGCATCACGCCGCCGGGCATGTCGAGGGCGACGTTGTCGGCCACGCGGCCGCCGACGGCGACGGTGGTGCCCGCTACCGTTGGCGGCGAGGTCAGGGAATAGAGCGGTGCCTTGGCGTCGCCCAGACCGGCCTTGAGATCGATACGACCGTTGTCGCCGAAGCTCTGGCACAGCTCACCGGTTTCAGCATCCAGGGCGACCAGAACGGCGTCGATGGTATTCATGAAGATGCGGCGGCGACAGGCCGTGGCATCGGCGGCGAGGGACGGCTGTGGAACCGGCGAGGCATCGCCCAACGTCGGCTGCTGGACCGGCTTGTCGGCATCGAAATAGGCCAGTCCGCGGCAGCGCACCCAGGTCTTGGTGTCGGTGGGAAACTCATGACGCCATTTCTCTTCGCCAGTATCCGCATCGACCGAAATCACGGTGTTGGACGGCGTGCAGAGGTAGACGGAATCGCCGACCTGCAGCGGCGTTTGCTGATCCTCGAAGCCCGCCCCGGTGGGGCTAAGCGGTGTGTCGCCGGTGTGAAAGGTCCAGGCGATCTCGAGGGAGTCGACGTTGTCTCGGTTGATCTGATCGAGCGCGGCAAAACGCCCGCCGCTGCCGTCCGAGCTGTAGTGATCCCAGTCCACCTGACGAGTGGCATCGGTAACCGGGGTCTCGCCGGTGGCGGCGACGCTATTGTGGATGCCATGGGGCTGGAACATGCCCCAGATCATGCCGACGATCGCGATCAGTGCGACCGCGGCAGCGCCAAGGCTGATGCCTTTGTTGGCCTGCAGGCCGGCTCGCTTCAGGATCAGCGGTTGAATCAGCAGCAGCAGGAACAGAGCGCACAGGAAAGTGAAGATGCGCGCGTGCAGCGCCCAGAAATCCAGCCCCGCCTCCCACAACGCCCAGATGACCGTGGCGATGAAGGCAAGCAGGTAGATGGCCAGCGCCTTGGTGCCACCGCGAACGATTTCGATGCCCGTGGCGGCTAGCGCCAGACCCATCAGCAGGTAATACCAGCTGCCACCGCGACCGATCAGCATGCCCCCGCCGATCGCAAGCCCCAGTCCCAGTATGGTGAAGATCGCGCCGACCAAGATCAGCAAGGCGCTGACCGGCCGTGATACCCCGTTTTTTCGACTCATCCCTCGAACCCCTGTGTAATAAGCGTCGCGATTCTACCCAAGACTATAGTCATAAGCCAACTTGTTAGCATGCTACTGTTATGGTTCCGAGTCTGGCCTCAATATCCCGCCTCGGGGTCGATGGTCTCGACCACCTTGCCCTTCGACATCGCATCCAGCGCGTCGGCGACCTGGTCGGCGGCAGCGCCGATCGGGGTCGGTCCGGCCATGTGCGGGGTGATCAGGATGCGTGGGTGGTGCCATAGCGGGCTGTCTGTCGGCAACGGCTCGTGGGGAAAGGCGTCCAGCAGGGTGCCGCGCAGACGACCTTCGGATGCACCATCGCGCTCTCCACAACCCAAGGCTTCGAGCAGGGCGGGCTCGTCGATCAGGGTGCCGCGACCCGGGTTGATCAGGCTGGCGCCATCGGGGAGCTTGGCCAGGTTGTCGCGATTGATGATGTGGCGCGTGGCCGGCGTGTCCGGCAGCAGCGTGATCAGCGTCTTGACCTGGCGCAGCAGCGTGTCGAGCCCGTCATCGCCGTGATGGCAGGTGAGTCCGTCGATCTGCTTGGGCGAGCGGCTCCAGCCGTGGACCGGGTATCCGTCGGCGGCGAGCATCTGCGCCACGCGGGTGCCGATGGCGCCGAGCCCCAGCACGCCGATCGACCAGTCGGGCTTGTCGACGACCGGTACCTCGCGCCATTCGCTCGTCGCCTGCTGACGCCGGTAGCGGTCGAAGTCGCGCTGGAAATGCAGCACGCCGTAGCGAACGTAGTCGCCGATCAGCTCGCCCATGCCGGCGTCGCGCAGCTTGACGATGGGGAGCTCGCGGGGCAGCGACGGGTTCTGCAACAAGGCATCCACCCCGGCACCCAGATTGACGATGCCTCTGAGCGCCGTCTGTTCATCGAACACCGAGGCCGGCGGCTTCCAGGCGACCAGGTAATCGACCTGCGGGTTGCCGCTATCCATCGCGACGATAATTTCGGCGTTCGGCAGACGTTCGAGCAGGATATTGCGCCATTGTTCGGCGTCGTTGTGATAGATCAGAACTCGCATCTGGGCTCCGTCCTCGTTGTCGTGTTGGAGCCCGTTATCATCGCAGGTTACGCACGGCGAAAGAAATTGCCGCGCATCGCTTGTCTGTTCCGCGACCGCGAATCAGGATGTCCCGTCGCTTCAGTACGCGATTTCCAGCATCGGCGGTGGCGCCTCGCCCAGCAACTGGCTCAACACGTCCAGGCCGCTGGCCAGGCGTGCCAGATCCGGTTCGGCCCCCAGGCTGATGCGCACGCGGCGCGGCATGGCGGACTGCTCGACCAGAAACGGCTGGGCCGTGGTGATGGCAACGCCTTCCTGGCGCGCCTGCTGCTGCAGCTCCTCGGCACGCCACGGCTCGGGAAGCGCCAGCCAGACATGCAGGCTGCTGGGGCGCGATTCGATGGCATGCCCCGCCAGCTTGCGTGCCGCCAGCGACTGGCGCTCCGCCAGCAGTTGGCGCTGTTCGTGGGCGAGCGTATCGACCATGCCGCTGGCCAGCCAGTAATCCGCCAGTTCGAAAATCAGCGGGGTCGCCATCCAGCTGGTGGCCCGCAGGCGCGGCAGGGTGTGATGCATCTGCCCGCGGGGGACACTGAGATAGCCGGCGCGCAGCCCGGGCACGGTCGACTTGGTCAGACTGGTGACGTGGAAGCTCTGCTGGGGGAGACGAGCGGTCAACGGGATCAGACCCGCCGGCTCCAGCAGTGCATGGACATCGTCCTCGATCAGCCAGACATCATGACGCAGCAGAATCTCGGCTACGGCGTCGCGACGGGCGTTTTCCATGGTCGCGCCGGTGGGATTGAGCTGGGTCGGCGTCAGGCAGACGGCGCGAGGGCGGAATTTCACGATGGCCGCCTCCAGCGCCTCGGGGATGACGCCCTGCTCGTCGATCGCCACGCCGTGGAGCTGGAAGCCTAGCGTGCGCGCCAGCGCGATCAGCCCGTGGTCGGTCAACGTCTCCGTCAGCACGATGTCGCCATGCTGGACAACCGTGGCGATGGCCAGCATCAGGCCATGGGCGGCGCCGTTGCAGAGCAGCCGGTCATCGGTTTCGCCGGGGACACCCAGGCGCTCTTTCAACCAGGCGTTGGCGCGTTCGCGCTGATGCTGCAGCCCGGCGATCGGACGGCAGGCGCCAATGACATCGGCGTGGGCGGACTTGGCGAGCTCCGCCAGGGCGTCGCGAAAGCGCCGATGATGAGAAGGCGGACAGACAGTGTGGGCGATCGACAGATCGATCGGCGCGGCGTCGGTGACGGCCGCCGGCGCGCGCAGGTACTCGTTCTCGGAGTCGCCCTCGGCATCGCGAATCCAGGTACCGCTGCCGACACGGGCCTGAACGAGGCCGCTCTTCTCGGCCTGTTCGTAGGCGCGGGAAACCGTCTGCACGCTGACGCCGAGCGTCTCCGCGAGCTCGCGATGGGTCGGCAGGCGCATGCCGGGAGCGAGCACCCCGTGGCGGACCGCTTCGGCGAGTGCGCGGGCGATGGAAAGATATTTGGGGCCGTGCCCGCCGAGGAAGGGCGTCAGGTCGATTGTCATGATGCAATAAAGCCTTTGACGGCACGCTGAGCGACGATGCTACTATCATCGTCGATGCATTGACCGATAATTGTCATGAATAATGGTAAGTAAATCATGACAATTTCACACCCGGTCGGCAAGCGGCAGGACACTCGGCTCGATCCCCTCGACTGCCGATGTCCCTACAATTCGGTCCCGTTAGTCGAGTGGCGCCATGTTTCAGGTTTCTTTACCTTTCTCGCGTGAAGAGTACGCCAGCCGTTTGCACAAAGTGCGCGTATCCATGGCGAGCCGGGGAATTGATGTTCTCGTTGTCAGCGACCCTTCCAACATGGGCTGGCTGACGGGTTATGACGGCTGGTCGTTCTACGTGCATCAGTGTGTGCTGGTGGGCCTGGAGGGCGAGCCTGTCTGGTATGGGCGGCGACAGGATGCCAATGGCGCCTGGCGCACCTGCTGGATGGACGCCGAGCGCGTGCGCTACTACCCGGACTACTACGTCCAGAATCCGGACATGCATCCGATGGAGTATCTGGCCCAGTCGGTGCTGCCGGAATATGGCTGGCATACCGGTAACGTCGGGCTGGAGATGGACAACTACTACTTCTCGGGCAAGGCCTATACCAGCCTGCTCAAGGAGTTGCCGCACGCGCAATTGATCGACGCCACGGCGCTGGTCAACTGGTGCCGGGCGATCAAGTCGCCCCAGGAGATCGCCTACATGCGCACGGCGGCGAGAATCGTCGAGTGCATGCACACCCGGATCATCGAGATGATCGAGCCTGGCCTGGCCAAGAGCAAGCTGGTATCCGAGATCTATCGGGTCGGCACCGAAGGCTGGACCGACGAGCACGGCAAGGTCCACGGTGGCGACTATCCCGCCATCGTGCCGTTGCTGCCGACCGGCAGCGACGCCGCCGCCCCCCACCTGACCTGGGACGACACCCCGTTTCGCAAGGGCGAGGGGACGTTCTTCGAGATCGCCGGCTGCTACAAGCGCTACCACGCGCCGCTGTCGCGGACCGTTTTTCTGGGCAAGCCACCGCAGGACTTCATTCGCGGCGAATCAGCCCTGCTCGAGGGTATCGACAACGGTCTGGCGGTGGCCAAGCCCGGCAATCGCTGTGCCGATATCGCACTGGCGCTGGGCGCGGCGATGGACAAGTACGGCTTCGATCGGGGCGGCGCGCGCTGTGGCTATCCGATCGGGATCAGCTACCCGCCGGACTGGGGCGAGCGCACCATGAGCCTGCGTCCTTCCGACGAGACGATTCTCGAGCCCGGCATGACCTTCCATTTCATGCCTGGCATGTGGATGGACGATTGGGGCCTGGAGATCACCGAAAGCATCCTGATCACCGAGAACGGTGCCGAACCGTTGTGCCATTTTCCGCGCCAGCTGTTCGTCAAGTAAGCCGCGTCAGCTGTTCGTCAACTATGTTCGTCAACTATGTTCGTCAACTATGTTCGTCAAACAAGAGTGTGCCGGTCGTTGGTGGGATGAGGCCGAATAGCGAGTCTGAGGCCCGCCGCGATTCCGGCTCGCCCGGCTGTTTTGCTATCTTTCAATGACGCGCCTGTTAGCGATCCGCTGCGGCGCGTCATCCGTTTCATTGAGGAGAGTTCGCATGTCCGCAACCCTGCGTCCCAGCCCGATCAGCGCCACCGTCGACTTCGATGCCCAGGGCGTTCAGCACGGTTTTCTCAAGCTGCCGATTTCCATCGACACCTCTGCGTGGGGCGCGGTGATGATCCCGATCACCGTGGTCGCCAACGGCGAAGGCCCCACGGCGCTGCTGACCGGCGGTAACCATGGCGACGAGTACGAAGGCATCACTTCGCTGCTCAAGCTGGCGAGCACCCTCAAGCCCGAAGAGGTTCGCGGCCGAGTGATCATCGTGCCGATGATGAACACGCCGGCGGCAGAAGCGGGCAAGCGAACGTCGCCGCTGGATGGCGGCAACCTCAATCGCAGCTTCCCCGGCGACCCCAATGGCGGCGTGACGAGTCAGATCGCCGACTATTTCACTCGGGTGCTGGTACCGATGTGCGACGTGGCGCTGGATCTGCACTCCGGCGGTCGCACGCTGGACATCGTGCCGTTCGCCGCCGCGCATCGGCTCGACGATCTCGCCCAGGAGAGCGCGAGTCTCACCGGCGCCGTCGCCTTCGGCGCGCCCTACGCCATGATGATGTTCGAGCTCGACGCCACCAAGCTCTACGACACCGCGGTGGAATCCCAGGGCAAGACCTTCGTCACCACCGAGCTGGGCGGCGGCGGCACCTCGACGCCGCAGAGCCTGGCGCTGACCGAGCGAGGCGTGCGCAATTTCCTGATTCACTATGGGTTGATGGCTGGCGAGATCGAGAAGCCGACCGAACCCATGGTCTACGTCGATATGCCGGATGCCAGCTGCTACGTCCAGAGCGAGCATTCCGGCCTGCTGGAACTGACGGTGTCCCTGGGGGAAATGGTTCAGCAGGGCGATGTGCTGGCAAGGATCCACGACATGAGTCGCACCGGCGCAGTGCCGGTCGAATACCGCGCCCAGCGTGACGGCGTGCTGATCGCGCGGCGGTTCCCGGCCAAGGTCGGAATGGGCGATACCATCGCCGTGGTCGCGGAAGTGGTCGAGTCGCTGGAGCGTGAGAGTTCCTTATCCGCCCCGAAGCCGGCCCGTTCATCGGCCCCGAACCCGGCCGAAAGCCATTCATCGGCCCCGAAGCCGGCCGAATGAGACTCGATCGCTACGACCTCAAGATCCTGGAAATTCTGAGCCATGACGGTCGGATCACCAAGTCGCGGCTGGCGGAGGCAATCAGTCTCTCCGTCAGCCCGTGCTGGGAACGGGTCAAGCGGCTGGAGAAAGCCGGGATCATCGAAGGCTACAGCGCCCGCATCAATCCCGACGCCATCGTCAAGCGCACCCCGGTGTGGGTGCAGATCGAGCTCAAGCAGCACAATGCCGAAAGCTTTGCCCGTTTCGAGCGCATGGTCCGGGAGACCGACGCCGTCGCCGAGTGCGTCGCGGTCGGCGGCGGCGTCGACTACCTGGTCAAGATCGCCGCCGACAGCATCGATGCCTATCAACGCCTGATCGATGCCTGGCTGGTGTCCGATCTGGGGATCGAGCGCTACTTCACCTACATCGTCACCAAGACGGTCAAGCGCGAAGGGCCGCCGGTATTCTCCGAAACGGATGCATCGAATTTCTAGCATAAGCTGAATATTCGCCCGGCCTTGGCCGGGCGAGTTTGCGCTTGTCTCCTGTCCCACCAAAAAAACCGCAACTCCTGAGCGGGCTTTCGGAAGAAAGCGTGCCGCAAAGCGGTAGAGACGAAAAGTTTCCTGCCGCCGAATCGATACCATGGTCGCACTCGCAGGATAGGCAACCCGTTCTGCCCCACCGCCGATACCCCTGCAGGAGGCGATATGAAACTCAACGATCCCAGGCTTTTCCGCCAGTACGCTTATGTCGATGGCAAATGGACCCACGGTAGCGAGGGCCGCGAGGAAGCGGTCGTCGATCCCGCTACCGGAGAGACCCTGGGCCATTGCGCATTGCTGGAAGCGTCGCAGATTACCGATACGGTAACTGCGGCAGAGAATGCTTTCGCCGCATGGCGAGCGATCAACGTCCATGAGCGCGCCGAAAAGCTGCACGCCTGGTATCGCCTGCTGCACGAGCACAAGGAAGATCTGGCGCTGCTGATGACCTACGAGCAGGGCAAGCCGCTCGACGATTCCCGGGGCGAGGTCGATTACGGCGCCAGCTTTATTCAGTGGTTCGCCGAAGAGGCCAAGCGCGCCTACGGCGTGACCATTCCCAGCCATATTCCCAACGCGGCGCTGGGCACGATCAAGGAACCGGTCGGCGTCTCGGCGATGTTCACGCCGTGGAACTTCCCGCTGGCGATGATCACGCGCAAGGCGGGGGCGGCGCTGGCTGCCGGTTGCACGGTGATCGTCAAGCCGGCCAACGAGACGCCATACTCCGCGCTGGCACTGGCCGAACTGGCCGAGCGGGCCGGTATCCCGGCGGGCGTGTTCAACGTCGTCACCGGCGATCCGGCGACCGTTTCCGAAGTGCTGTGCAACGACAACCGCATCCGCAACATCTCGTTCACCGGCTCGACCCGTGTCGGCAAGCTGCTGATGCGCCAGAGTTCGTCCAGCGTCAAGCGCATGTCGCTGGAGCTTGGCGGCAACGCGCCGTTCATCGTCTGCGACGACATGGATCCGGATGCCGCGGCGAAAGAAGCGGTCGCCGCCAAGTTCCAGACCGCCGGGCAGGATTGTCTCGCCGCCAACCGCATCTTCGTTCACCGCAAGATCTACGACGCCTTCGTCGAGCGCTTCGTGGCACACATGCAGGCGCTGAAGGTCGGCAACGGTCTCGAAGGGAGCGATATCGGCCCGCTGATTCACAAGCGCGCGGTCGACATGGCCAAAGGCATCGTCGAGGACGGCGTCGGCAAGGGCGCGCGTCAACTGGGTGGAGAGGGCCAGGCGCCCGGTGAGAACTTCTTCATGCCGACGTTGCTGGCCGATATCACCCCGGAGATGCGCGTGTTCCGCGAGGAGACCTTCTCGCCGGTCGCCGGTGTCTGCGCGTTCGACGATGACGAAGAGGTTCTCCGGCTGGCCAACGACACCGAGTACGGTCTGGCCGCCTACGTCTATACTAACGATGTTCGCCGGATCTGGAAGCTGATGCGCGGGCTCGAGTACGGCATGGTCAGCGTCAACAGCGTCAAGATGACCGGCGCGCCGATCCCGTTCGGCGGCGTCAAGCAGTCAGGGCTCGGCCGCGAAGGCGGTGCGGCAGGACTCGAGGAATATCTCGATACCAAGTACTACTGTCTCGGCAATATGCCCTCTGCCAGCAATTCGTAGATGGATCGATTCTATCGCGGGTATGACACAAGGATCACTCCGATCGCTGCGCCCGCCCGGATCGCTGCCGTTTCCGACAACGCTCGATGGTGCGAGCACGGCAGCAATCCTCTTTCGGTAAGGAAATCGTATGACCGATACTCGTACGCTGATCGACAACGATCGCCGCCATGTCTTCCATGCGTCTACCCATCTGCGCGATTACGCCCATGGCGATTTGCCGGGCCGCGTGATTACCGGTGGCAAGGGGATCTCCATCGTCGATCGCGATGGGCGCGAGATGATCGATGCCTTTGCCGGGCTCTACTGCGTCAACATCGGCTACGGCCGCACCGAGATCGCCGAGGCGATCTACGCCCAGGCCAAGGAGCTTGCGTACTATCACACCTATGTCGGCCACTCCAACGAGCCGTTGATCGCGCTGTCCGAGCGCATTGCCAAGCTCGCCGGCAACGGCTTGAACAAGGTCTACTACGGGCTTTCCGGCAGCGACGCCAACGAGACCCAGATCAAGCTGGTGCGCTACTACCACAACGTCACCGGCCGGCCGCAGAAGAAAAAGATCATCTCGCGCCAGCGCGGCTATCACGGCTCCAGCATCGCCGCCGGCTCGCTGACCGGGTTGCCCGCGTTCCATCAGCATTTCGACCTGCCCATCGAGGGCGTGCTGCATACCGAGGCGCCATATTATTACCGCCGGCCTCGGGGCGGTGTAGACAGTAACGGACGGCCTCGGGGCGAGATGAGCGAACGCGAATTCTCCGCCTACTGCGCCGAACAGCTCGAAGCGATGATCCAGCGTGAAGGGCCGGAGACTGTCGGCGCCTTCATCGGCGAGCCGGTGCTGGGCACGGGCGGCATCATTCCGCCCCCGGCAGGCTACTGGGATGCGATCCAGGCCGTGCTGAAGCGCCACGACATCCTGCTGATCGCCGACGAAGTCGTCAGCGGCTTCGGTCGTCTGGGCAGCGATTTCGGCTTCCAGCATTACGGCATCAAGCCGGATCTGGTCACCATCGCCAAGGGCCTGACCAGCGCCTATCAGCCGCTTTCCGGCGTGATCGTCGGCGAGCGCGTATGGAAAGCGCTGGAAGATGGCACCGGCGAATACGGCCCGATCGGCCACGGCTGGACCTACTCCGGCCACCCGCTGGGTGCCGCCGCGGCCATGGCCAATCTCGATATCATCGAGCGCGAAAACCTGGTGGGTAACGCTGCCGAGACCGGTGCCTACTTCAACGCGCAGTTGAAGAAGACCTTCGGCGAGCACCCGCTGGTCGGTGACGTGCGGGGCGAGGGGCTGATGGCGGCACTGGAATTTGCGCCGACCAAGGGCGAGTACACGCCATTCGATCCGTCGCTCAAGGTCGGTGCCCGGGTCGCGGCCGCCGCGCTGGAAGAGAACCTGATCGCCCGCGCCATGCCCAACGGCGATATCCTCGGCTTCGCGCCGCCGCTGGTGATCGATCGTGGCCAGGTCGATGAAGTGATCGCCCGCGCCAAGCGTGCCGTCGACAAGGTCACTGATGCGCTGACGCGCGAGGGCAAGCTCAACGCCTGAGTGTTGATGGCGCCATGAGACTGCGGCAGGGTGGAAACTTCCATCCTGCCGTTTCCATTTTCTCAATCGGGAATCGCTCAACGATGTCAGACCCCGTGACGCTTCACGACATCTATCTGGCGCGAAGCCGCATCGCCGGCCAGGCGGCGCGGACGCCGCTGATTCTCTCCCAGAGCCTGTCGGCACGCTTCGATGCCGAGATCTATCTCAAGCTGGAAACCCTGCAGCCGAGCGGTGCCTTCAAGCTGAGAGGCGCGCTCAACAAGATCGCGTCGCTAGCGCCGGAGCAGCTGGAGCGCGGCGTGACCACGGCCTCCACCGGCAATCATGGCCGCGCGGTGGCCTGGGCGTCGAAGCGTCTCGGCGCCCGCGCCATCATCTGCGTCTCCGAACTGGTACCGGCCAACAAGATAGCGGCCATCGAGGCGCTGGGTGCCGAAGCCCGGGTCATCGGGCGCTCCCAGGACGATGCCTTCGTCGAGGCGCGGCGTCTCGTCGCCGAGGAGGGCATGGCGCTGATCGAGCCCTTCGACGATCCGTTGATCGCGGCCGGGCAGGGTACGATCGGGCTCGAACTGATGGAAGACGTCCCCGAGCTGGACCGGGTGCTGATCGGGCTTTCCGGTGGCGGGCTGCTTGGCGGCATCGGGCGCGCGGTCAAGGGCATCAACCCGAAGGTCCACGTGACCGGCGTCAGCATGCTCGAGGGCGCGGCGATGATCGAGAGCCTGGCCGCCGGCAAGCCCGTCGAGGTGGAGGAGGAGGCCTCGCTGGCGGACTCGCTGGGTGGCGGCATCGGACTCGACAACCGCTGCACGTTCGAACTGGTCCGCGAGGTGATGGACGACCACCACCAGGTCTCGGAAGCGGCCATCGCCCGCGCCATGCTGCACTTCTTCGAGCATGAAAAGATGCTGGTGGAAGGCGCCGCCGCGGTCGGGCTCGCCGCCATCGAGGAGCACGGCATCGACGTTCGGGGCGAGAAGGTGGCGCTGATCATCTCGGGCAATGGCGTCGATGCAGAGACGTTGATGCGGGCGAAGACGCTGATCGACTACCCGGCGCGCTGAGCGGCTGAATGCGGATACGAATTCAAATGAACGGCCTCAGGAGCCCCCCCGATGGAACTCTATAGTCGCGAGCAGATTCAGAAAGTCGTCAGTCTCGATCACGCCGCGCTCGAAGCGGTCGAGGCAGGCTTCCGTGCCCTGGGCGAGGGCAACGTGGTGCAGCCGCCGATCCTGTCGATGGCGATCGAGGAGGCCAATGGTGAGGTCGACGTCAAGACCGCGCACATCAAGGGCAACTCGCGTTTCGCGATCAAGGTCAGCCCGGGCTTCTTCGACAATCCGAAACTGGGACTGCCGAGTCTCAACGGCCTGATGATCGTGTTCTCGGCCAAGACCGGTCTGGTCGAGGCGGTGCTGTTCGACGAAGGCTACCTCACCGACATTCGCACCGCGCTGGCCGGCGCCATTGCCGCCAAGCATCTCTCGCGCGCCGACAGTCAACGCGTCACCGTGCTCGGCGCCGGGCTGCAGGCGGAGCTGCAGGTCGCCGCGCTCATGCTGGTGCGCGACATCGACACCCTCGACGTGTGGGCGCGGGACGTGGCCAAGGCCGAAGCCTACGCTGCGCGGATGCAGGAGAAATACGGGCTGACCGTGGCGGTACATACCGATATCGGCGAGGCCTGCCGCGAGGCGGACATCATCGTTACCACCACGCCGTCGCGGGAGCCGCTGCTGAGCGGCGAGCATTTACGTGAAGGCGTTCATGTCACCGCCATGGGTTCCGATAGCCCGGACAAGCGTGAGCTGGATACGTCCGTCATGGAACGAGCCGATCACTACGTCGCCGATACCCGCGCCCAGAGCGAGAACAACGGTGAGCTCAAGGCCTACGCCGGCCACCAGCCGCCGTTCGCCGTCAACGAGCTGGGCCGCGTGATCGCCAGCGGCAAGAGTCTGCGTGCCACCGACTCGCAGATCACCGTCTGCGATCTCACCGGTACCGGCGTGCAGGACACCGCCATTGCCGGTTTCACGCTGGCCCGACTGGCGTCGTGACGGAGCGGCAGCGTCGCGAGGCGATAGTAGTACGGCGGGCAACGCAGGGCGATGCGGAATCGATCGCGACAATCCATGTCGACGCCTGGCGCCACAACTACCGCGGATTGATCGACGACGACACACTGGCCAGAAGAGATTTCGACAGCCGATTGGGAACCTGGCGACGGGAGCTGGAACTGGGGGCAGAAGTGCTGGTGGCGGTGCAACGTCAGGCCGTGGTGGGCTGGGCTCGCGTCGGGGCGTTTCGTCATCCGCCCGAGACTCGCCCCGACGTGAGATCGACAACCCAGGGCTGGGCCGAGATTCATGGGCTTTATGTATCACCCTCGGCACAACGTTGTGGGGTGGGGTCACGACTGCTGCGCGAGGCGGATAGCGTGTTTACAGCACGGTGCTTTCGCAACGTCGGGCTTTGGGCCTTCGCCAACAACCTGGCGGCCATTCGCTTCTACGAGTCCTGTGGCTTCAGCGATCAAAAGCTGGACCAGAATTTCGAGATCAACGGGCAACCCTTGGTGGAACGTTTGCTGGCACGGCGTCTCTAGGTTCTGCCGCCCGTTGAGACGCGACTCGTCGTTATCCCTTGGCTTTTGCGCCGGCGCCTCATGGCACGTCAAACCGCGATCAGCGATCGCCACGTTTCGGCACCGGTGCCACGCCGGGGCCGGTGGGTTCGCCAACCTTATGCCACAGGCGGCCGTCTCGCTGGATCAGTTCGTGGGCGCCGCTGGGGCCGTCGGTGCCGGCGGCGTACCCTTCGATGCCCGATTTTCCGGTCCCCGATTTTCGGGACCAGGCCTCCAGGAACGGCTGCACGGCGCGCCAGCCGTTCTCGATGGTGTCGGCGCGCTGAAACAGCATCTGATCGCCGGTCAGGCAGTCGTAGATCAACGTTTCGTAGCCGGTGACCGCGGGCAGATCGAAGAAGTCCTTGTAGGCGAAGCCCATCTTGACCGTATCCATCTCCAGCTCCGGGCCGGGGCGCTTGGCCTGGAAGTCGAACCACATCCCCTCGTTGGGCTGGATCTGGATGATCAGCCAGTTTGAGGCCATCCGATCCACGTCGGTATTGCGAAACTGGGCGTACGGCGCCGGTTTGAAGCAGATCGCGATCTCGGTATCCCGCGCGCTCATGCGCTTGCCGGTACGCAGATAGAACGGTACGCCGATCCAGCGCCAGTTATCGACCATCACCTTCATGGTAACGAAGGTTTCGGTCTGGCTGTCCGCGTCGACACCGTCTTCCTCGAGATAGCCGGGCACCCGGCGATCGCCGAGCGTACCCGCCTCATATCGGCCACGCGCTGAGTTGTCGTCGGCTTCGTCGATGGTCCACGGGCGAATGGCGCCCAGCACCTTGGATTTCTCGCTGCGCAGCGCATCCGCCCCAAAAGCGGCCGGTGGCTCGATGGCAACCATGGCGAGAAGCTGAAACAGGTGGTTGGGAACCATGTCGCGCATGGCGCCGGCCTTGTCGTAGAAGGCAGCGCGCGCTTCGACCCCCACCGTTTCTGCCGCGGTTATCTGAATGTGATCGATATAGTGATTGTTCCAGAACGGCTCGAACAGCACGTTGGCAAAGCGGGCGACGAGGATGTTCTGAACGGTCTCCTTGCCGAGGAAATGATCGATTCGATAGATCTGATCTTCCTTCATGACTTCGAGCAGATTGGCATTCAATGCCTGCGCCGATTCGAGATCATGACCGAACGGTTTTTCGACGACGACCCTGCGGTAGTTTCCGCCTTGCTCGGTCAGCAACCCGGCCTTGCCGAGTTGCTGGGCAATCTCGCTGAAGAAGCGGGATGAGGTTGCGCAGTAGAAGATCGCGTTATCGTTCTCCGACGAGGCAATGGTGTCCTTGATCCGACGATAAATGGCCTCGTCGGTGAAGTCTCCCTGTAGATACTGAAGCCGCTTTTCGAACTCGCACCAGTGAGATTCGTCCAGTGCGCTGCCGCGACCTTCCGAGTGATTGTCGGCGGCCTTGTCGGCGATGAATTGCTTGAGATGGGCGCGAAAACCGTCGTCGTCATGCTCGGCAAGATCGACGCCGATGATTCGCATTTTGGGGTCGATGAGATGATCCCGATCCAGATTGTAGAGCGATGGGATCAGTAGACGTTTCACCAGATCACCACCGGCACCGAATATGAACATGGTGGTGTTGTCGGCAGCCGGCGTCTGCTCATGCTGCGCTTGTGTCGAATGGGGCACGGGGCGTCTACCTCGTCTTGTGGGTTGCCGAGAGCGGGGCTGGATGGATCACTGAGAGCATGGCTGGATGGATCGCCGAGAGCCACTCGTCTCGTTTGATCTCATCATGGAAGACAATTCCTGCCGGGGCCAGTGAATTGGCTCGGGGATCCCAGGCGCCGTCTTTGCGGACCTCGGCAGGCTGAACCAGAATAGCGTGACGAAACTTACAGGGAGAATTAACGAGATGAGTGAGAGTACGCAACGAAACGCGACTCGATCGGGTCGTGACGACGAATCGCTGACGCTTCGTTTCGGCCGGGACGAACTCGTCATTCGTCAGCGCTACGAAATGCTGAGTATCGTCAACGACGTTCTGATCGGTGTCTGGTTCGTCATCGGCAGTCTCTTTTTCTTCTACGAATCTCTGACATATGCGGGCACCTGGCTGTTCGTGATCGGCAGCGTCGAGATGCTGATTCGCCCAGTCATCCGGCTGGTTCGTCGGCTGCACTTGCAACACGTGAATGGTAACTCGTCATCGCCCAGTGCCGCCGAACATGATTTCTGAGACTCCCTGGTGCCTTGGCATCTTCTCGGTGTCGACATTGCGCCCTCGCGGAACTGCCGACTAGGCTGGGTCGCAACGAACCCGTTTACCACAGGATGTGGAGGAAATGTGAGCGACGCTGATTCAGCTGCCGATCTGGGAACTGATCTTGAAAATATGGACGCCGGAAAGCTCGAGCGGTTGTATCGATCCGGGGAGGCCTCGCCGCTGGAGGCGACACGGGCGGCGCTGGAGCGGATCGATCGTTTCAATGGAGCGGTCAACGCCTATGTCCATGTCGATCGGGAGGGCGCCGAGAAGGCGGCCAAGGCATCGGCTCGGCGCTGGGGGCAGGGCAGGCCGCTAAGTGCCATCGACGGTATCCCCGTGTCGATGAAGGATCTGGCCGAGGTGGCCGGCATGCCGACACGGGGCGGCTCATTGGCGTCATCGGACGCCGTGTGTCAGGAAGATTGTCCGCCGGCGCGTATGCTCCGGGAAGCGGGAGCGGTGATCCTGGGCAAGACCAACACGCCGGAATTCGGCTGGAAGGCGGTGACCGACAACCGCGTATTCGGCGCCACCTGCAACCCTTGGGATACCCGCCTGACACCGGGTGGCTCCTCCGGTGGGGCCGCTGCCGCTGCCGCGCTCAACATGGGCGTGCTGCATCAAGGCGGCGACTCCGGCGGCTCGATTCGCATCCCCGCGGCGTTTACCGGTGTCTTCGGTTTCAAACCGACCTACGGCTGGACGCCGCAATGGCCGCCGGCCACCGAGCCGTCGCTCTCCCATATCGGTCCGCTGACCAGAAGCGTCGAAGACGCCGTGCGCATGCTCAACGTGATCGGCCGCTACGATTATCGTGACCCCTATGCCACCCGAGGGCAGCCGAAGGATTGGGGTGCCGATCTCGGCCAGGATCTGCGCGGTCTGCGCATCGCCTATTCGCCCACGTTGGGTTACGCCGAAGTCGACGAGCAGGTCGCCGCCCGCGTTCGCGAAGCCGTTCGTAACCTCGAGCAACTGGGGGCCGAAGTCGAGGAGATACACCCGGGTTTCGAGTCGCCGATCGATATCTTCCAGAAGCTCTGGTTCACCGCATCGCTGGATTTCTGGTCGAAATGCAGTGACAAGGAGCGTGAGCAGCTCGATCCGGGCCTCGTTGCCAATGCGCGCACCGCGCAGCAGTGGAGTGCGCTCGATCTGTTCCAGACGCTGGGCCGACGAGCCAATTTCACCGAGTGCCTGGAACGCTTCAACCAGAAATACCACCTGCTGATGACCCCGACGGTACCGATCGAGCCGTTCGAGGCCGGCCACGAAGTGCCGCCGGGCAGCGGCATGCGGGACTGGGAAGAGTGGGCGCCGTTCTCCTATCCGTTCAACCTGAGCCAGCAGCCGGCGGCTTCCGTCCCCTGCGGGTTCACCGAGCGCGGTCTACCGGTGGGCTTCCAGCTGGCCGGCGGCAAGCATGATGACGTCCGTGTGCTGCGCGCCTGTCACGCCTACATGAAAGCGCATCCGCCGCGCTTTCCGCGGGTGCCCGATCCTTCCGAGATGGCCTGAGTCCGAGCGTGATCGCGATTGCCGACTACGCTTGAGATAGATGTCGCGCTGAATGCGCGGCGTCTGTCGCTCTACTTTCATCGCCCAGTTTACCGGGCCCGCGACGGCAGGACCGTCGAGGACTCTATCCGAGCGCCTCGAAGGTTCTGCCGTCACGCGATAAGGAGTCGCATCATGAGTCATCAGAATGTCGCTGAAATCATCGTCGAAACGCTCTCCCAGGCGGGCGCCAAGCGCTGCTATGGCGTAGTCGGCGATACCATCAATCACTTTACCGATGCCATCCGTCGCAGCGATCTCGAGTGGGTGCACGTTCGTCACGAGGAAGTGGGCGGTTTTGCGGCCGGTGGCGAAGCCTACATGACCCGGGAGCTGGCCCTGTGCGCCGGTACCTGCGGCCCCGGCACGCTGCACTTCGTCAACGGGCTGTTCGAAGCCCATCGCAGCGGTTCGCCGGTGGTGTTGATCGCTTCCCAGGTCGGCACTGCCGATACCGGCATCGGCTTCCCGCAGGACGTCGACCCCAGGCCGATCTACGCGCAGTACAGCGTTTTTTGCGAGACGATCATCAATCCCGATCAGGTCCGTCGCATGACGGCGCTGGCGGCCCAGACGGCGCTGGCCAAGAACGGCGTGGCGGTGCTGATCGTGCATGGGGACCTGTTCACCCAGAAGCCGAGCCAGGACCTGCCCTACCGAGTGCATCGTTTCGATCCGGTCACGCGGCCGAGCGCCGAAGAGCTGGTGCCGGCAATCAAGGCACTCAATGCCGGCGGCAAGATATCCATCTTCGCGGGCTCCGGCTGTCAGCACGCGCGCAATGAGGTAATGGCGCTGGCGGCCAAGCTAAAGGCGCCGGTAGCCTGGACCTCACGGGCCAAGGATTTCATCGAACCGGACAACCCTTTCGGGGTCGGCATGACCGGCGTCTTCGGGCTGGCCGGCGGTTATCACGCCGTTGCCGAATGCGATACCTTGCTGCTGCTCGGCTGCAACTTCGCCTGGACCCAGTTCTATCCGGATAAGGCGACGATCATTCAGGTCGATATCGATCCGCAGCAGATCGGCAAGCGCCATCCGGTCGATGTCGGACTTCTTGGCAGCGTGCGCGATACCTGCGCCGCGCTCGCCCAGATCGTCGACGAGCAGAGCGACACGAAATGGCTGGAGCGGTGCCGCAAGAGCTACCGCAAGGCGCTGGAGCGTGACGCCCACGAGTCTTCGGACGATGGCCTGATCCATCCGCAGGAATTGACCCTGGCGCTCGACGAAGCTGCCCACGACGATGCGATCTTCACCGCCGACGCCGGCAGCCCGATGGTCTGGATGCTGCGCCACATCCATGCCAACGGTAAGCGCCGGACGCTGTCCAGCCTCGTCCACGGCACCATGGCCAATGCTTATCCGCAGGGAATCGGCATTCAGAAAGCGTTCCCCGGCCGTCAGGTCATCGCCATGTGCGGCGACGGTGGCATGACCATGCTGATGGGGGACCTTTTGACCCTCAAGCAGGAGAAGATCCCGCTCAAGATCGTGGTCTTCAACAATAGCTCGCTGGGTTTCGTCGAACTGGAACAGAAGGTCGATGGCCTGCTCGACACTTACACCGATCTTGAAAACCCCGATTTCGGGCTGCTGGCTCAGTCCATCGGACTGTGGGGCCGGCATGTCGAGCAGGAGCACGAACTCAAGCATGCCATCGCCGAATGGCTGGCCTATCCCGGACCGGCGATTCTCGACGTCAAGGTCAATCGCATGGAGTTGGTGATGCCGCCCAAGGTCGAACCGGGGCAGGTGACCTCCACCGCGCTCTATTCCGGCAAAGCCGTACTCAATGGCCGGATGAGCGATGTCGTCGATCTGGTGAAGAGCAACTTCTGGAAGTAGACGATTCGGCGATTTCTCCGCCGCCGCTGGGTGGCATCAGGGGATGAGTGCGGGGATCGATCCAGGCCAGGGTCGGTGCTTTGAGACGCCCGGCGAGAATGACAGAACCCGGGACGTCGACGAATCGCCCCCGGACCCGGGGGCGATCCAAGTCGGCAATCTGCCAACGCGGGCCGTTAAACCCCTTCCACCATCATGACCCGGTAGTCGGCTCCCTTGAGACGATGCTGCTTGGCTTCCTGATAGGCCGGGCTTTCATACCACGCCAGCGCGGCCTGACGATCGGGAAACTCCAGCACCACCGCACCCTCGGCTTCAGGGCCTTCCAGCGTTGTGATATCACCGTAGAAGGCAAGGGGTTTGGGCGGGTTATCTCCTCTTGCCTGGCTGGCCTTGTCGGCATAGATCGCCATCTCCTCGCTATCGAGGGTGGCGTCCTTGATGAAGATCACGTAAGTGCTCATCGACTTACCCCTTTTGGTTGAGCTGTTTCAGCAGCGCCTTCGCGGTTTCGGCGGAGGAGCCCGGATTCTGACCGGTAATCAGCAGGCCGTCGGCGAGGACATAGGAAGACCAGTCTGCCCCTTTGCTGTAGTCACCACCCTGTGACTTGAGTACGTCTTCGACCAGAAACGGTACGACGTCTGTCAGGCCGACAGCTTCTTCCTCGCTATTGGAGAAGCCGGTGACCTTCCTGCCCTTCACGATCGGCGCGCCGTCGGCATCCTTCACGTGACGCAATACCCCAGGGGCATGGCAGACTAGGGCCGCTGGACGACCCGCCTGCAGGGTCCGTTCGATCAGCGCAATGGATGTCTTGTCTTCCGCCAGGTCCCACAGCGGGCCGTGGCCGCCGGGATAGAAGACCGCATCGAAATCATCGATATCGACATCCGCCAGTACGTGGGTGCTGGCCAGTGCTTTGATGGCTTCCGGGTCAGCGCGGAATCGTTTGACCTCTTGGGTATCCGCTGCCGGATCGTCGCTTTTGGGGTCCAGCGGTGGCTGGCCACCCTTGGGCGAGGCCAGCGTGATATCGACACCGGCGTCCTGGAAGACGACATAAGGCGCCGCCAGCTCTTCGAGCCAGAAGCCGGTCTTCTCGCCGGTGTCACCAAGCTGATCGTGTGATGTCAGTACCATTAATACTTTCATGGGATAAACGCCTTTCGGGTTGTGACGATAGGGGTTGTCGCGGGACCTGATGTCTCTGAATCCGGAGACATGGAATCAACGCTCGCCGACCTGGATGACGAGTTTGCCGAAATTGTCGCCCCTCAACAGACCGTTGAACGCCTCGGGGGCGTTTTCCAGGCCTTGCTTGATCTCTTCGCGATAGTGAATGCGACCCTCGTCGACCCAGCGCGACATCTCATTGAAGAATTCGTCGAAGCGATGACCGTAGTCGTCGAAGATGATGAATCCGCGCACGGTGAGGCGCTTCTTGAGAATGGTCGTCATCAACAGTGGCAGACGGTCCGGCCCCGCCGGGAGATCCGTCGCGTTGTACTGAGCGACCACGCCGCAGACGGGGATCCGGGCGCTAGTATTGAGCAGCGGCAAGACGGCATCGAAGACCTTGCCTCCTACGTTTTCGTAGTAGACGTCGATACCGGCATCGCAGGCGGCTTCGAGCTGGGCCTCGAAGTCTTCGGCTCGGTGGTTGATACAGGCATCGAAGCCAAGTGTCTCGACCACATAGCGGCACTTCTCTTCGCCGCCGGCAATACCGACGACCCGCATGCCCTTGATCTTGCCGATCTGTCCGACCGTCGCTCCGACAGGGCCGGTAGCGGCAGCGACTACCAGGGTCTCGCCCGCCTTGGGTTTGCCGATATCCGTCAGCCCCATGTAGGCGGTAAAGCCTGGCATGCCCATGACGCCCAGGGTGTAGGAGGGATTCTCGGGCTGCTGGCCCAGATTGGTCAGGGCCGTGCCGTCCGACAGCGCATAGTCCTGCCAGCCGGTGAAGCCGAGCACCCAGTCGCCCGATTTGAAATCGGCATGTCGAGATTCGACGACGCGACTGACGGTGCCGCCCACCATCACCTGATCGATCTCCACGGGTGGGGCATAGGAGGGCGCGTCACTCATGCGGCCCCGCATGTAGGGGTCCAGCGAGAGGTAGACCGTGCGCAGCAAGACCGTGCCTTCCGTGACGGAGGGAATCGCGGTCTCTTCCAGGCGGAAGTTATCCCGACTCGGCTCGCCGTGAGGGCGCGAGGCCAATACCCACTGTCGGTTGGTCGCATGATTCTGCGTCATGACGTACTCCTTTCACTTCAATGAATCTGATTCGATTAGACCAGTCGTCTAGTCGCGAGGAAAATAAAAGAGCCGAGTCGTCGGCCCTGGATCTAGTCCTGATCGAGCAAGCGTCGTGTAGTGCTCAGCGCCGACTGCAACGGGCTATCGTTCTGAGTCACCTTAGCCAACATGCTGGCCCCTAGCCACATCTGGTAAAGCGAGGCAGCCAGCTCTCTGGCATCACCATCGTCAGCCATTTCTCCGTTCTGCCGGGCGCGGGTCAGCTCGCGGGTCAGACGCTCGATGATGCGATCGGTGCCGTTTTCCAATACCTGACGCATCGAAGCGGAAAGATCGCTGACCTCGGCACCCAGCTTGACCACCAGACAACGGCTTTGCAGGTCGTGCCCGCTCTGGGTTTCCACCCACCGTTGCCAGTAACGCATCAATCGCGAGACGGCGGAACGCTCGTCACTGGAAGCGAGCAACTCGTCGAGTTCGGCCAGATAGCGGCTGAAGTAACGTTCCAGCAGTGCCACTCCAAACGCTTCTTTCGACTCGAAGTAATGGTAGAAAGAGCCTTTGGGTACCTGGGCCGCCTTGAGAATTTCATTCAACCCGACCGCGGAAAACCCTCGGTTTCCCATGGTGGACTGAGCGATATCCAGGATCTGCGTTTTGACGTCGCGATTGGCAAGTGAGCGGTTCATGCATCCACTCTAGTCTCGAATAGACCGGTCGTCTAGTGTTCGTTCGCCAGGAGTCGCCGCGACGGGGCGGGTGAAGTGACCGCTAGCAGGGTGGGTCGTTCAGTGCTTCTTCCAGCCAGTCGAGCAGCGCCCGACACGCGTGGCGATCCACGGTCTCCCGGTGAGTGTAGACGGCGATCGCTTCGGGTTGAATGAGAGCTTCCACCACGGGTCTTACCAGTTCACCGGTTTCGATCGACCGCTCGGTCGTGCGCTGCCACCCCAGCGCGATGCCGTGCCCGGCCAGCGCTGCCTGCAACATCAGGGGATAGCTGTCGAACACTTTTCCGGGTAACGGCGTCGCCACGTCCCGGCCCATTGCCGTGAACCAGTCGCTCCACTCCATCCAGTCGGGCGGCTCTGCCCGATGGTGAAGCAGATCGAAATCGGTCAACGCGTCCAGGGAGATTGGCCTATCTCGAGCGGCTGGATGATCCGGATTGCAGACGGGATAAATGGTATCCGCGGCGGTAAACGCCAATGTGTGGTTGCCACTCGGGCGGCCATGAGTCTGCAATGCGATGTCGAACGGGTCGCGTTGCTCGGTCAACGGCCGGGTCGATGTCACCAGCTTCAGATCGATATCGGGATGGCGCTGGTTGAATGTCGCCAGGCGAGGCATCAGCCAGTAGAACGCCTCGCAAAGTTGGCAGAAAAGGATCACTCGAGGTGCGCGCTCTCCGCCGCGGAGGTCGTCGGCGTGCTGCGCGATCCGGCACAAGCCTTGGGAGATGACCTCGGCCAGTTGGCGTCCGGCCGGGGTCAGGAAGACGCCCCGATTTCTGCGCTCGAACAGCGCCGCACCGAGATCCTTCTCCAGCGACCGTACCTGGCGACTGATGGCAGCCTGAGTCAAGCCGAGTTCTTCGGCGGCCCGAGTAAAGCTTTCCAGCCGGGCGGCGGCTTCGAACGGCAGTAAAGTGGCGAGGGGCGGCAGCGAGCGGTTCAATGGAAACATAACCCAGGCTCATGGATGGTGACGCAGCCATCGTTGGTGACGGGTGCGGTCGGTGAGCCACGCTCTGGCGATCGCCACCGACAGGAGTCGTCATGAAAGCACCTTACGTAATTGAGGATAACCCTCGCCAAGGCATTCTGCTGATCGTCGGCGCGGTTTTTCTCCTTGCCCTGGCCGATGCATTGGTCAAGGGGCTTAGCGATACGCTTTCTCTGTGGCAACTGTTGGTGATCGCGCCGCTTATTTCATTGCCGATACTGATACTGGGGTGGCGAGGCCAGTACGAGCGCCTTCCACGGCGTCTCGATACCTGGGGCTGGATCGGCGTACGCAGCGTCTTGCTGTTGGCCATGTGGATCGCGTTCTATGCTGCGCTGCCCTGGATTCCGCTGAGCATCGCCGCCGTCGGAATCTACACGACACCGTTGTTCATCGCCGTGCTGGCAGCGCTGGGAGGCGAGCCGCTGACGCGGCGGCACTGGACCGCGCTATGGCTCGGTTTCGCTGGCGTCGTGATCGTGCTGCGCCCTGGAGATGAGCTGTTCTCTCCGGCCATGTTGCTGCCATTGCTGGCGGCGCTCTGCTATGCGGGCGCGATGGTACTGACACGGACACGCTGTCGTGAGAGTTCTCCCTGGCTTCTGGCACTGGGGCTCAATCTCGCGTTCCTGCTGGCGGGGGTGGTCGGCAATGTCGTCGTGGTCGTCGTCGCGCCGGAAACGTCATCCGGCTTTCTCACTCTCGGTTGGCAGCGGCTCGATGCGATCGTGTACCTGATGATCGGGCTCTATGCATTGCTCATGGTGAGCGTCAACCTCGCGGTCGCCCGGGCCTATCAGATTGCGCCTTCGTCGCTGGTGGGAACATTCGACTACACCTATCTGATATTTGCCATGGGGTGGGGGTTCTGGTTATTCGGCGAGGTACCCGATGGTCCAATGCTGGTGGGCATGGCGACTATCTTGATCGCCGGATGGCTAATGGCTAATGGCTAATGGTACGGCAGCAAAGCGTGACGATTGCTGGCAAGCGCAAGGCCTCAAGCTACGTTGATAACAAGCGGCGTTGATAACAAGCGGCGTTGATAAAGCGAACTGAAAAGAGCGATGATCTGGGTCGGTTCCAGGGGAGGTCGAGATGCGTAATCATGGTTTTATCTGTGCTACCTGCGGTGTGCAATATCCGCCGAGCGAGGCCCCGCCGGAGCACTGCGGGATCTGCGAGGACGAGCGTCAATTCGTGCCCGTCGAGGGCCAGCGCTGGACGACGCCAACCCAACTGGCGACCCGTCACACCAACACCTTCCGCCACATGGCGCCAGGGCTGATGGCGATAGGCACCACCCCAAGCTTCGCCATCGGCCAACGCGCCTTCCTGTTGCGCACGCCGGCCGGCAATGTGCTGTGGGACTGCCTGACGCTACTCGACGAGGCGACCATCGAGATCATCGAAGGTCTCGGCGGACTCGATGCCATCGTGCTGTCGCACCCGCATTTCTTTTCCACCATGGCGGATTGGGCGCAGGCGTTCGACTGCCCGATCTACGTACAAGCGGCAGATCGTGACTGGGTCACCGTGTCGGATGCGCGCATCGAGTTCTGGGAGGGGGCGTCACGCGAGATATTGCCGGGCATCGATATCCATTGCCTGGGCG
Source organism: Salinicola socius (assembly GCF_001937195.1). Classification (GTDB taxonomy): domain Bacteria; phylum Pseudomonadota; class Gammaproteobacteria; order Pseudomonadales; family Halomonadaceae; genus Salinicola; species Salinicola socius. The sequence goes on from NZ_MSDO01000021.1 coordinate 70,721, forward strand.
GCCATTTCCCCGGCGCCAGCGTGCTGCACTGGCCCGCGCAGGAGGTTCTGCTGACCAGTGATACGCTGATGGTGACGCCGGATCGCATGGCGTCGTTCATGTGGTCCTACCCCAACAATATTCCTCTCGACGCCAGCACGGTCGAGAGTATCGCCAGTCGCCTCGAGCCGCTCGCGTTCGACAGCGCCTATTCGGCCTTCTGGGGCCGCGAGATCCTGATCGATGCCAAACGCGTCATCGAGGAATCCGCACAGCGCCACTGCCGGGCACTGAGTGGATAACGCGTACGTCGGGATTGGGCAGCGGCATCTGCGAGCCGTTGATGAAGCCGACCTGCGCATTGTCGGCTAGCGCCTGGCTGACCTGGACCTTCTGCCGTGCCTGGGCGCGTGGTGCGCGGTCGGTGAAGCCACCGCTCATCCGAATGACGGATCGAAGCCGGGAACCGATGCCCGGCATCGACGAGTCGAGGGCCCCATCGAAAACGCCCCTCGCGGGAGGGGCGTTTCATGTGGCTGCCGGGACGTTCAGGGCGAGGCGGCGTGCGCGCCCCGGACCGACGGATGCGGATCGATGACGCGCGAGCCGCGGAAACCGTAGAAGGCGATGAACAGATAGCAGATCAGCGGCAGCACGAAGGCGTGGTGAATACCCACGGTGTCGGCGATCGCGCCCTGGGCCACCGGCAAGATGGCGCCGCCCACGATCGCCATGATCAGCAGGCTGGAGGCCTTGCTGGTCAGCGGGCCGAGCTTGGCGATGCCGAGCGTGAAGATGGTCGGGAACATGATCGAGTTGAATAGCCCGATGGCGACGATACTCCACATCGCGACGTGACCGGAGGTCAGCATGGTCGCGGCGGTCAGCAGTGCCGCCACGATCGCGAACACGCCCAGCATCAGGCTGGGACGAATCTTCTGCATCAGCGCCGAGCCGATGAAACGACCGATCATGGCCCCGCCCCAGTAGTAGGCGACATAGCTGGCGGCGCTGCTTTCGCTCATGTTGCCGATATCCGGCAGCGAAATGTAATTGATCAGGAAGCTGCCGATGGACACTTCCGCGCCGACGTAGGCAAAGATGCCGATGACGCCGAACAGCACATGGGGATGACGCAAGGCTTCGGCGGCGGTGACGTTCTCGGTCGGGCTATCGTCGCGGGCCTGATCCTTGAAATTGGGCAGTTTCCACAGATAGATCACCACCGCGAGAATCGCGAGTACGGCGGCCAGCAGCAGGTAGGGGAGTTGCACGCTCTGGGCCTGCTGGACCCTGTAGGCCATTCGGTCGGCGCCGGACATGTCGGCGAGTTCACTGGCACCCAGCACCGCGGCGCCCAGGATCAGCATGCCGCCGAAGTACGGGGCCAGCGTGGTGCCCAGCGAGTTGAACGCCTGGGCCAGATTGAGCCGGCTCGAGGCAGAGCCTTCCGCCCCCAGCAGGCTGACATAGGGGTTGGCCGCGACCTGCAGCATGGTGACGCCGCTGGCCAGCACGAACAGCGCGGTCAGGAACAGCGGGTAGGAAGGCGCTCGAGCGGCGGGGTAGAACATCACCGCGCCCACCGCCGCGATCAACAGCCCCAGGCTGATGGCGTTCTTGTACCCGATCCTGGCGAGCACCTTGCCCATCGGTAGCGACATGATGAAATAGGCGCCGAAGAAGGTGAACTGGATCAGCATGGTCTGGGTGTAGTTCAGCGAGAAGACCGCTTTCAGGTGGGGAATCAGAATGTCGTTGAGACAGGTGATGAAACCCCACATGAAAAAGATCGTCGTGACGACGGTCAGTGCGCCGCGGTAATTAGGTCGTTGCGTGTCGGACATGATCGAAATCCTGTTGATGATGTGTCCAGGGGATGGACCGCCGATCCGAGGTCAATCGTGTCAGCGAGCATGATGGAGCGAGATGATGCATTAAGAGAGGCGGCTTATAAAGTAGCCGTTCATCATTAGAACGATAAGAGAATTGTCGCGGATTGACGGTAGCCGATGGTGGTATTGATGGGAAGCAACGCCCAGGGGTCGAAATTACGTTTTATTCTTTCTTTTGTAGTGATTAAAAGCGGATATCTACCATTAATTCTAATTTTATTGATAATAAAACAACAGTTTTTGCAATGATCCGTGCTCCTGAAACGACCGGTCTGAGCAACCCCCGTGCAGGACGTCGCTTGTTGGCGACGCCGAAGGTTTCTATACCTGAGGCATGTTTTCAACACGACACGAATGGGGACGTTCTGTCGTCAAGCTATCGCCACGGGAGGGCAAAACGATGCTGATTTTCTGGTCCTGGGTCTTTCTGCTGCTGGGTATGGTCACGGCGCTTGCGATTACAGTCGATGTCTCGAAGCGGCCACAGCCGATGGCCATCATGAATGTCACCTGGCCGATCACCGGGCTCTACATGCCGATCTTCGGCTGGTGGGCCTACCGCCGGATGGGGCGTGCGCCGACGAAGTCGGAACAGGCGAAACAGGCTCAGCACGCTCGTGAGGGGCACGGTCACCATCACCACGGCGGTGAGATACCCAAGTGGCAGAGCGTCTTCGTTTCCGCAACGCACTGTGGCGGGGGCTGCACGCTGGGTGATGTTGTCACGGCGCCGATTGCCACGGCTACCGGTTTTGCCCTGCTGGGTTCGGCGGTGTTAGGGCATTTCGTGCTGGCCTTCATCGGCGCTTACCTGTTCGGTGTGCTGTTTCAGTATCTGCCGATTCGCGCCATGAGCGACGCGAGCCCCGGGGCTGCACTACGCGATGCGATCAAGGCCGATACGCTGTCGCTGATCGCCTTTCAGTTCGGCATGTACGTCTGGATGCTGATCGCTCTCTATGGCTGGCTGGGGGAGATGAATGCGTTCACGGCGCCGTTCTGGTTCATGATGCAGATCGCGATGCTGATTGGCTTCGTCACCTCCTATCCCGCCAATTGGGTACTGATCAATCGGGGCATCAAGCACGGCATGTGAAACGAGAGGCAAAAGCTGCGCTTCCACAGCTCGGTTCTGCTAATTTCTAGCGCTTGGGCTTGGTCATCGCGCAGGGCTGGCGCCTGCGCTCATTCATCGGGTGGTGTCATGGCTCTGCGTCCGCGCGCACAATTCTCCGTTCCCTCCTCCGTCGTCCGTTCCCCCTGCCTTGGGGCGCGCTGGCGTTGCTGTGGCTGGCCGGCTTTTTGGGCCTGGAGGGTTGGCCCTCGCTGGTCGCACTGGTGATCTCCGGCTTTGGTATCACCCTCGAGCTCACGCTGATCATGGCGCTGCCGCCGTGTCTGGAGCGGGGAGAAGCGGTGGCCTCGCTGACTGCCGGCATGTCCTTCGTCGGCTACTCCATGGCCTTTGTCATGCCGATGATCGGTGGCTAACTGGCAGAGGCGTTCGCCAACGAGAATCTGGCGCTCTGGCCGATGCTGCCGTTCGCCGCGCTGAGCCTGATTGCGGTCTATCGGATGCCGCTCGACATGGAGACTGAAATGACGAACGACGACGGCCGGGCGGGCGTCTCCCAGGCTCAAGATATCGAGTCTGCAAGATTGTAGAGGCCCTCAATCATGCCAGGACCAGGAGGAGGTCATGACGAAACCACAACCCGAAACGCTGGTTCTCGAGGCCGATGAAACCGGCGGCTTCCCCAACTCGCCGCTGCCGGTATTGATCTATCGCCAGATCCTAGACACTTCCGCAGAGAATTTGGCGGCGAGGTTCGAAGCGCTGTTCGCTCGCCATCGATGGCCACCGCAATGGCGCTATGGCCTTTACGATTTCGACCATTTCCATTCCACCGCGCACGAAGCGCTGGGCGTCTTCCGCGGCTTGGCGCATGTCCGGCTTGGCGGCCCCGACGGCTGCAAGCTCGATATCGCCGCGGGCGACGCGCTGGTGCTGCCGGCGGGCGTCGGTCATGCCTGCCTCGAGGCCAGCGACGACTTCACCATGGTGGGGGCTTATCCACTGGGGCAGTCATGGGAGGTCGAGCGTGGCCAGCCCGGCGAGCTCGAATCCATCTGCCGGCGGGTGGCTGCGGTCGCGCTGCCCGATGAAGACCCTGTCGGCGGAGCGCTGTTGTCGCTATGGCGTCAGGGCGCCGAGACGACAGAGCAGTGAGATGACGGGGCAGTGAAGTGATAGCACGGCAAGCGGGCCAGAAGGATGAAACGTGTCGCTGGCTTGAAGAACGGGACTTTCGTCTATAGTCAGGAGCCTACATTTTCGTCGAGGATCCTTACGATGTCCGATTCCCGTTCCGTCGCCGTGCTGGGTTTGGGCGCCATGGGCCACGCCTTCGCCACCAATCTGCTGAAAGCCGATTTCGATGTCACCGTCTGGAATCGCTCCCCCCACAAGGCAACCGGTCTCGTCGAGAATGGCGCGCGCCTTGCCGTGTCTCCCGCCGATGCGGTGGGCCTGGCCAAGGCCGTGATCACGATGTTGCCGGATCTCGCGGTGACGCGGGAGGTGCTGTTGGGTGATGGCGGTGCGCTGGCCGCGATGCCCGCAGGCGCGACGTTGATCCAGATGGGCACCCTGGGCGCGGCCGAAACCGACCGGCTGATTGCCGAAGTTGGCGAAGTGCGTGACGACATCGTGTTCATCGATGCCCCGGTTTCCGGCACCAAGGCGCCAGCGGAGCAGGGCGCGATCGGCATCCTGGCCAGCGGCGATCGTGACCGTGCTGGCGCCGTGGTCGACCCGATCTTCGACGTGCTGGGCAAGCAGATCCACTGGCTGGGTCAGGCCGGGCAGGGCGCGCGGATGAAAGTCGTCGTCAATGCCTGGCTGATCTCGATGATGCAGGGGATCGCCGAGACCGCGCATCTAGCCGATTCGCTGGGCTTCGCGACCGACGATCTGTGGCAGGTGCTCGACGGCGGCCCGCTGGCCACGCCCTACATGAAACTCAAGCTGGACATGATCGCCAGCGGAGAATTCGACCCGCAGATGGCAATGCAGTGGGGCCTCAAGGATGTGGGGCTGGCGCTGGAGGCCGGCGATGACAAGGCGCTGCCCTCGCTGTCACAGATCCGCAATCTCTGGTTCGACGCCGTCAACGCCGGGTATGGCGAGAAAGACATTGCCGCGATTCACGCCTACCTGGAAAAGTATCGGCGCTGATGGCTCTGGGCTGCAGATTCCAGGCTCGGACCCAGAGCCGGGGAGCGTTTCGTCAGACACTCAACCCCGTCGTCTCATCCACCCCCAGATGCACGTTCATGTTTTGCACCGCGGATCCGGCAGCCCCCTTGCCGAGGTTGTCGAGCCGCGAGACCAGGCAGACGCGCTCCGCGTTGCCGAACACGAACAGGTCGACACGATTGGTCTCGTTGGCGCCCTGAACGTCGAAAAAACCGTTGTCCAGATTCTCGAGGGCTTCGAACGGGCGGACCTGCACGAAAGGTTCATCGGCGTAGTGCGCACGGTAGGCATCGAGCAGAGCTTCCGCCCGGGTTCCCGCGCCAAGGTGGGAGAGCTGTAGCGGCACGCTGACCATCAGGCCTTTCAAGAAAGGACCAACGATCGGCGAGAACACCGGCGGTTGCGCCAGCCGGCCGTGCTGTTGCATCTCCGGCAGATGCTTGTGGCCCAGGCCCATGGCGTAGGGGCGTGGCGCGTTCAGACGGCCGTCGCTGTCACTCCGGTACTCGGCGATCATCGCTTTCCCGCCGCCGCTGTAGCCGGTCAGCGAGAACGCGGAGAGCGGGTAGTCTGCCGGCAGCAGTCCGGCGTCCACCAATGGCCGAACCAGCAGAATGAAAGCGCTGGCATGACAGCCGACATTGGCGATGCGCTTGCTGGCTCGAATCCGTTCCCGCTGACCATCGCTCAGTTCAGGCAGGCCGTAGACCCAGCTCGGATCGGTACGAAAGGCCGTGCTGGCATCGATCAGGCAGGTGTCCGGATTCTCGACCATCGCCGCCGCTTCGCGGGAGGCGGCGTCCGGCAGGCACAGAAAAGCGACATCGGCGGCATTCAGCAGGCGCGCCCGTTCGGCCGGATCCTTGCGCTTGTCGCTGTCGATACGCAGCAACTCGATGTCGTCGCGCGCCTGGAGATAGTCGAACAGCCGCAGGCCGGTGGTCCCTTCCTGTCCGTCGACATAGACTTTGAACAAGTCCTTGAATGCCATGAGCGTTTTTCCTGCCGTTGATCGGTGGCGATATCGTGATCGCGATATTGTGCGGATTTGGGCTCAGGTTGTCATGCCGTTGATCGGTCTGGCCGCCAGCCGGGATTCGCCGTGGCACTCCTGCGCGCAACGTTCGATCCGCCGGCAGGCTTCCCGCAGGCGCTCGGCATCCACGGTCAGGCTCAGCCGCACGAACCCCGCCGCGGAGGGGCCGAAAGCGTCCCCGGCGAGTACCGACACGCCGTGCTCGTCGAGCAGGCGATCAGCAAAAGCGTGCGTACTGAGCCCGGTGGCGCGGATGTCGATCATCATGAACATGCCCGCGGCCGGCGACAGCGTGGCGACGATCTCGCTGTCACGTAGCGTCTCGACCACCGCATCGCGGCGCTGTCGATAGGTGTCGCGCATCGTGGCCAGCGCTGCCGGGGGCTCGTCGAACGCCGCAATCGCCGCGTCCTGGATGAATGGCTGACAGCCGTAAAGCATGCACAGGGCCAGATTGACAAGGTGCGACATCAATGGCGGCGGGCCGACGACCCAGCCGAGGCGCCAGCCGGTCATCGCATGGGATTTGGACAGGCTGCTGATGATCACGGTGCGCTCCGGCATTCCCGGCAGGCTGTCGGGGCTTGCATGTTCGCCATCGAAGATCAGATCGGCGTAGACGGCATCGACGATCAGCCACAGATCGTGCTCGCGGCACAGCGTGGCGATCGCGTCCCACATCGCCGGCGTCAGGCATTGACCGGTGGGATTGTGCGGGCTGTTGATCAGGATCGCCTTCGTGCGCGGCGTGATCGACGCGGCGATGTCGGCGGTCCGTGGCTGGAAGCCTGCATCGGCGGACAGCGGCACCCAGACCGGCACGGCGCCGGTGGCCTGGACCACGGCTTCATAAGTGACGTAGGCCGGTTCGGGAATGATGATCTCGTCACCCGGATCGAGCAGGCACTGGGCCGTGGCATAGAGGCCGCACTGTGCGCCGGCGAGCACGGCGACATTATCTGCGCTCGCGTCTGCGTGGCCGCCATGGGTCCGGTGAAAGTTGGCAATACGCTCGCGCAGCGTCCGCTTGCCCTGCACCTCGGCGTAGTGGGTCGAGCCGCCGCGCAGGCTGTCTACTGCCGCCTCGACGATAGAGGGCGGCGTGTCGAAATCGGGATCGCCCACCGACAGGATGATGACGTCTTCACCGCGGGCCTGACGTGCCTTGGCGCGGAAATGAATGTTCCAGGCGCTCGCGCCCTTGCCGGCAATGCGCTGGGTCAGTTGCGCATAGCGGGGAGAGGTATCATCTAGGTGAGAGTCTTGTGGTCGATCTGAGCGCATGGTCGTCCCATCATGGCGAACTGCCTCGGAAGGCGGGCAAAAAGGGATAGCCTAACGATTATGGTTCGCCACGAACAGCCGCCGAGCGGCTTCACGCTTAGGGTCGTTCCCAGCTCAAACATTTTCCCGGGTCGACCGGAAGTCGGTTCGGAAAATCGCTACGGATGACGGCGCCACGTGGCCAATGCTCGTCGTGACAGGTCAAAATCGCGGCGTTTCATGACAATCGATGCGACGGTGCGGCACCCACAATGGGGAGCATCGACACGCACCCGGCGGGTGCACTCATGCAATGCCGCGAACCGCTACCGGTTCGGGGTTGGACCCAGAGGCTATCTCATGAATCGCGATGTCATCCTGACCTGTGCCGTTACCGGTGCTGGCGACACTGCCGACAAACACCCGGATCTGCCCGTCACGCCCAAGCAGATCGCCGACAGCGCGCTGGACGCCGCTCGTGCCGGTGCCAGCATCGTCCACCTGCACGTCCGCGACCCGGAAACCGGCGGCGTCAGCCACTCCACCGATCACTTTCGTGAAGTGGTCGAGCGCATTCGCGAATCCGATGTCGATGCGGTGATCAATATCACCGCCGGCGGCGGTGGCGATCTGTTCCCCGAGATTCGCGATGGCGTGATCCACGGGCTCGAAGGCACCGATCTGCAGACTGCAGCGGAGCGTCACGAGCCGGTGGGCCAATTGCTGCCGGAACTCTGCACGCTGGACTGCGGCAGCTTGAATTTCGGCGACATGGTCTATCTGAACAGCGCCGACTGGCTGCGCGAACATGCGCGGCTGATCCAGCAGGCGGGGGTCAAGCCGGAACTCGAGTGCTTCGATCTGGGCCATGTCTGGTTCGCGCGCCAGCTGGTCGAGGAAGGCCTGATCGATGGCGATCCGCTGTTCCAGCTCTGTCTGGGCATCCCCTGGGGAGCCGAGGCCGACACCGAAACCATGCTGGCGATGCGCAACAAGCTACCGGAAAACGCGATCTGGTCCGCGTTCGGCATCGGTCGGCAGCAGTTTCCCATGGCGGCGCAGTCGATGATCATGGGCGGGCACATGCGTGTCGGCCTGGAAGACAACCTCTATCTCAGCAAGGGCGTTTTCGCCACCAACGCGCAGCTGGTCGAGCGTGCCGCCACCATCGCCGAGAATCTCGGCGGCAAGGTGCAGACGCCGGCCCAGACCCGTGAGTCGCTGGGACTGCGCAAGCCCTGATTTCACGCTTGGCCTGATTTCACGCCAGCCCCATTCCAGCCCTTTTGGCGAACCCGCGCTCAGCGAAGACGTGAGCGCGGGTTCGCGGGCTTTCCTTTTCCGAACTGCCCTGGAGGGTCTTGATGACTGCTTCCACTCTTCCCCGCAATGTCGCTGTGATCGGTACCGGCGTGATCGGCAACGGCTGGATCGCCCGCGCCCTGGCGGCCGGCTGCCGGGTCACCGCCTTCGATCCCGATCCCGCTGCCGGGGAGCGCACCCGCGCCTTCGTCGAGCGCGCCTGGCCGGCGTTGGAGCGGCTGGGGCTCGCCGAGAACGCCGATCCCGAGGCGCTGACCTTCGTCGATTCACTGGAGGCCGCCGTCGAGGGCGCCGAGCTGATCCAGGAGAACGTCCCCGAGCGGTTGGCGCTCAAGCACGACGTGTTGAGCCAGCTCGACGCGCTGGCGCCGCTGGACGTGGTGATCGGTTCGTCGACCTCCGGCATCAAGCCGAGCGATCTGCAGTCCGCCTGCGATCGGGCGCCAGGGCGCGTGATCGTGGCGCATCCGTTCAACCCGGTCTATCTGCTGCCGCTGGTGGAACTGGTCGGTGGCGAGCACACCGCGCCGGTGGTGATCGAGCGCGCCCAGGCACAGTATGCCGCGCTTGGCATGCGTCCGCTGGTGGTGCGTCGCGAGATCGAAGGTCACGTCGCCGATCGGCTGATGGAAGCGTTGTGGCGCGAGGCGCTGCACCTGGTCAACGACGGTGTCGCCACTACCGAGGAGATCGACGCGGCGGTGGTCTACGGCTGCGGTCTGCGCTGGTCGCTGATGGGGACGTTCCTCACCTTCCATCTGGCCGGTGGCGACGGTGGCATGCGACACATGCTGCACCAGTTCGGCCCGGCGCTGAAACTGCCGTGGACCAAGCTGGAAGCGCCGGAGCTGACCGACGAACTGATCGATAGGGTCGCCGATGGCTGCGAGCATCAGGCCGCCGGCCGCAGCGTCGCCGAGCTCGAGACACGCCGCGATGCGTTTCTCACCGAACTGCTGGAGCTGACCCAGAAATACTGGCCGGAAGCCGAAGGGCTCCAGGGTCGGATTTAATGAACGAGACGGATTTGATGAGCGAGGCGCCTTTGATGACCACGATTCCGGATGATCCGCTTTTCCAGACCCGGGTGCTGGATGCCTGGGTCGACTACAACGGCCACATGAACGATGCCGAGTACGCCCGCGTGTTCTCGCTGGCGGTGGAGGCGGTGATGGATCGCGTCGGTCTCGACGAGGCCGGTCGCGCCGAGCATGGCTATACGATCTATACCCTCGAGACCCATCTCTGCTATCGCCAGCAAGCGCATCGCGGTGAAGGATTGCGGGTGGCGCTGACGCTGCTCGACAGCGACGCCAAGCGTCTGCACGTGCTGTTCACGCTGAACAATGTGGATGGAGACGTGCTCGCGACCAGCGAACAGATGCTGATGGGGATCGACGTGGCCAGTGGCCGGCCGGCACCGTTTCCCGAGCCGGTGGCCACGGCGGTTGCTTCGCTGCCGGCCGCGGGTGACGAATGGCCCAGCGCTGCCGGGCGTCGAATCGGCATTCGCCGCGGCTAGTCTTCCGGCGGGACTCGGCCGGCGCGACGCGCGTCGCTCGGGGCCTGAGCGTAGCGTTGGCGGTAGGCACGGGAAAAACTCGAGGCTGAGCCGAATCCGCAGGCCAGCCCGATGCTCAGAATGTCGTGATCGGTCTCCTCGAGCAGATGCCGGGCTCGATCCAGGCGCAGTTCGAGGTAGTAATCCCGGGGGCGCTTGCCCAGTTCATCGAGGAACAGCCGCTGAAGCTGGCGCAGCGACAGGCCGATCCGCTCGCTGAGTTCGGTTATCGACAGCGGCTGTTCGAGATGCTGCTCCATCAGCGCCACTGCGTCGACCAGTGGCCGGCGATGTGTGCCCAGTCGTTTCGCCAGCGGCAATCGCTGGTGATCCTGGCGCGGGCGCAGACGAGCATGGATCAACTGTTCGGAAATATCGTCGGCCAGGCCCTGACCGTGACGACTGGCGATCATGCTCAGCGTCATGTCCATGGCCGCGGCACCGCCGGCGCAGGTGAAGCGGCGGGCGTCGATCTCGAACAGCGATTCCACGGCCTCGAGTCCCGGAAAACGCTCGCGGAAGGCGGGCAGACTCTCCCAGTGCAGCGTCAGACGATGGCCGTCGAGCAGGCCGACCTCGGCGAGTATCAGCGGGCCGGTGTCGATGCCGCCCAGCAGGCAACCTTCGCTGGCCTGACGGTGAAGCCATTGCGCCAGACGACGCGATCGGTCGCGCTCAGGCTCGAAACCGGCGCATACCGCCAGTGTCGGCAGGGAGGGCGCGTCTGCCAGGCCACAGTCGACCAGCAGGGTCATGTCGTTGCTGGCGGTGACGGGCTGACCATCCTCGCTGATCAACAGCCACCGATAGAGCTCACGGCCCGCCAATCGATTGGCGATTCGCAGCGGTTCCACGGCGGAGAAAAACGCCATCATCGAAAAGCGCGGGACCAGCAGAAATCCCACCGGCTCGGGATACGGTCCGGCGTAATCCAGGCGCATGGTTTGTCACTCCGACATTACAAAACAGAACAATGATTTCGTTCGGCTTTTCCCCGAATTCGTGAGCTCATAGTGACAAAAAACGCAATATGAAACACGTTGACCAAGGATTTAGCATGCAAACACCGGTACTGGCATTCGATGTGTACGGGACGCTGGTGGATACGCAGGGCGTCGTCGCGCCCCTGGCCTCCCGGATCGGCGATGATGCGGTCGCCTTCGCGGAGCGTTGGCGAGACAAACAGTTCGAGTTCGCCTTTCGCCGTGGCCTGATGGGCGCTTACGTCGATTTCTTTCAGTGTCAACGGGAAGCGCTGGATCTGGTCGATCAGGAGCGGGGCTCGCGTTTTACCGAGGAGTTCAAGCAGGGTCTGATGGTCGTCTACCGTCGGCTGCCAGCGTTCAAGGAAGTTCCCGCTGCGCTCGAGCGTCTTCGCGGACTGGGCGTGCGCTGCGTGGCGTTCTCCAACGGCAGCCGTCAGAGCCTGGAGTCGCTGTTCGACCATGCCGGGTTGACGGCAATGTTCGACGATATCATCAGCGTCGAGGAAGTGCGGCGGTACAAGCCCGATGCGGTCGTCTACGCGCATCTGCGCCAGCGCACCCATAGCCGCCCCGACAACACCTGGCTGGTTTCCAGCAATCCTTTCGATGTCATCGGCGCGCGGCACGCCGGTCTGCGGGCTGCCTGGATCCAGCGCAATCCCAATACCCCATTCGAACCCTGGGGCGACGCGCCCGACATGATGGCGCCCGATCTCGAGGCGCTGTCGGACCAGTTCCAGGTGGTCCTCGAACGCGAGGGAAAGCGTCGCAGCTGAGCCGAACGGGACTTCCGTCTAACGGCGCGAACGCCGGAAACTGGCTACGCTGCCAATATGGCCGACTCGACGGGTGGAACTCGCAGACTCATGACGCGGCGGTGGTGCCGCGCGGCCTGGCTCGTCTGTCTGTTGGCTGGCTTGCTCTTGGCGCTGACCGGACTGGCCCAGTCGCCTGCCGCGAATCGGGCAATGGTGCTGACGCTCGACGACAGCATCAATCCGGCAACGCGTGATTATGTCGAACGCGGCATCGATCGCGCCGAGGCGATGAGCGCAGAGCTCCTGGTCATCGAGCTCGACACGCCCGGTGGACAGGTCGAATCGATGCGCCGTCTGGCTCAGGCGATCCTTGCCGCCGAGCTGCCGGTCGCGACCTACGTCACTCCGAGCGGGGCGCGGGCGGCCAGCGCCGGTACCTACCTGCTTTACGCCAGCCCCGTCGCAGCCATGTCGCCCGGTACGCATCTCGGTTCGGCGACGCCAGTGACGCTGGGCAAGGCGTCGGGCGAGGACGCCAACAGCGAGGCGATGCGCCAGAAGATGATCGAGGATGCCGTGGCGACGATCCGTGGCTACGCCGAGCGTCACGGGCGCAATGCGGACTGGGCCGAGCAGGCCGTGCGCGAGGCGGACAATCTCGGCGCGGAGGAGGCGCTCGATCGCAATGTCATCGATGTGGTGGCCACCGATCTCGAGGATCTGATGACGCAGCTGGATGGCAGGCAGGTCGCGCTGGCGGACGGTGCGAAGACGCTGTCGACCCAAGGCATCGAACTCGTTCGCGAAGGGCCGGGCTGGCGTACTTCACTGCTCTCGCTGATTGCCAACCCCGTCGTGGCCTACGGCTTGCTGCTGATCGGCTTCTACGGGCTGGTATTCGAACTCGCCAGCCCCGGCACGCTGGTACCGGGCATCATCGGGGGCATCAGCCTGCTGCTGGGCCTTTTTGCCTTCCAGGTGCTGTCGATCGATCTGGCCGGGCTGGGGTTGGTGCTGCTGGGTCTTGCGATGATCGTTGGCGAGGCCTTCCTGCCCAGTTTCGGTGCGCTTGGTGCGGGCGGTATCGTCGCTTTCGTGATCGGTTCCATCCTGCTGATGGACGAGGCCAACAGTGCCGTGGCGTGGCCGCTGATCGGCGGTACCGCACTGATCGCCGCCGGCTTCCTGCTGTGGGGTGTGATGCGTCTGATGACGGTGCGACGGCGGGCTCCTCTGGCCGGTCGTGAAGAGTTGATCGGCGCCGATGCGGTGGCTCTGGGGGATTTTTCCGCCGGCCGCGGCAAGGTGCTGCTGCATGGCGAGCGCTGGCGGGCCCGTGGCGAGGGCAGCATTCATGACGGCGACAAGCTTCGTGTCACGGCCTTGGAGGGTTTGACCGTCAGTGTCGAACCGACCCCGGCCCCCTGGGAGGAGACGAGATGATGTTGGCCTATCTGGTACCCGTCGTACTGCTGATTCTGCTGTTGCTGGCCTCGGTCCGGATTCTGCCGGAATACCGCCGCGGCGTGGTGTTCTTTCTCGGTCGCTTCCAGGATGTCAAAGGGCCGGGGCTGTTCTTCCTGATACCGGTGGTGCAGAAGATGCAGGTGGTCGATCTGCGCGTGATTACCATGGACGTCCCGGAACAGGACGTCATCTCCCGGGATAACGTCACCGTGCGTGTCAACGCGGTGCTCTATTTCCGTGTCGTCGACCCGGAGCGGGCGATCATCCAGGTCGAGAATTACGTCAACGCCACCAGTCAGCTGGCGCAGACCACGCTGCGTTCGGTGTTGGGCAAGCACGATCTCGACGAGATGCTTTCGGAGCGGGACAAGCTCAACGACGACATCCAGGAGATCATCGATACCCAGACCGAAGCCTGGGGGATCAAGGTCGCCAATGTCGAGATCAAGCATGTCGATCTCGACGAGAGCATGATCCGTGCGATCGCGCGCCAGGCCGAAGCCGAACGTGAGCGCCGGGCCAAGGTGATCCATGCCGAGGGCGAACAGCAGGCCGCCGAGAAGCTGGTCGAGGCGGCCGATATCATGTCCCGCAATCCGGCGGCGCTGCAGCTGCGTTACCTGCAAACCATGAGCGACATGAGCAACAAGAACGCTTCAACCATCGTTTTTCCGCTGCCAATGGACATCATGGAGGCATTCAAGACCATGGCGGGCTTCAGCAGCCGCAAGCCTGACCCCAACGTGTCGGAAGAGACATGACGACGGCTCAATGCCGCGGCGAGAGCGTGTATGCTTGAGATTCATTCCGCCGACAGACCATGGAGCCTCGCTTGGCCACGTCACAATTCCCCTCGCCACACCGGCCATCCGCACTCGCCATCTTCGATCTCGACGACACCCTGCTCGATGGCGACTGTACCCATCTCTGGCTCGAATGGATCATCGAATGCGGCTGGGTCGAGGACGGGTCGGCTCTGCTGGAACAGATGCGCGAGCACGACAAGCAGTACCATGCCGGCACGCTGAACATGACCGATCATCTGCGTTTTACCCTTGCACCGCTGATCGGTCGCACTCGCGGGGTGGTGAAAGAACAGGTCGACGCCTTCGTCGAGGACAGAGTTCGCCCGCGCTTGATGCAGGAAGGGGTCGCGCGGCTCCAGGCCCACATCCGGGACGGCCACGCCACGCTGGTGATCTCCGCCTCGATGCATCATCTGGTCGAGCCCATCGCGCACGCCATCGGCGCGGACGGTGCCCTGGCGACGCTGCCCGAGCTCGATGCCGACGGTCGTTTCACTGGCGAGCCCACCGGTATCCAGACCTACCAGCGCGGCAAGCTCGACGCCTTCGAAGCGTGGCTATCCAGCCACGACACCGGCTTTGCCGAAGGCTGGGAGACCTGGGGCTACAGCGACTCCTTCAATGACCTGCCTTTGCTCGAATTCGTCGACCATCCCCACGCCACCCAGCCGGACGCCCGCCTGCGCGAAATCGCCGAAGCGCGTGGGTGGCCGGTTCTGCAGTGGCGCTAGCGCCCGACAGCCACCACCGAAATCATCAATCACCCTGATTGAAATAACTCATGGCGGGTCACCGTTGCGTCATCGGTAACTGGGGTATATTTTATCAACCGAGGTTTAACTTGATAACCGAGGCATCGTTGCCTGGGTATGTTGATCATCTCCAGAGGCCGTCGTGTCCAACTCCTTGACCGAATCCCGTGACGAACGCCTGTCGGCGCCGGCGACTGCTCGCCGTCGATCGGGGCTGTCGCGCTTTCTACCGTTTTTCGGCCCGGCAATGATCGCGGCAGTCGCCTATATCGATCCGGGCAACTTCGCCACCAACATCGAAGCGGGCTCGCGTTACGGTTATGTCCTGCTGTGGGTGGTGCTGTGGGCCAACCTGATGGCGATGCTGATCCAGACGCTATCGGTGCGGCTGGGTCTGGCAACCGGCAAGAATCTGGCGGAGATGATCCGGGATCGCTATCCGCGCCCGCTGGTCTGGTTCTATTGGGTCCAGGCCGAACTGGTTGCGATTGCCACGGACCTGGCCGAGTTCCTCGGTGCCGCGCTGGCCTTCAATCTGCTGTTCGGGATGACGATGCTCGAAGGGGCGCTGCTCACGGGCGCGATCACCTATGCCGCGCTCTACATGCAGCGCTTCGGTTTCCGCCTGCTGGAGGTCATCATCGGCAGCATGCTGCTGGCGGTGGCCGCCGGATTCGTCATTCAGATCATCATGGGGCGACCCGAGGCCGCGCCGGCCATTCAGGGCTTGCTCCTGCCGCAGTTTCCCGATGGCTACGCGGTGTTTCTGGCCGCCGGGATCCTGGGCGCGACGGTGATGCCCCACGTCATCTATCTACACTCGTCGCTGTCGCAGCGCCGCGTGGCGACTCATACCGACGAACAGCGCCGCCGTGCCATGCGCTATTACCGCTGGGACGTGATCATCGGCATGGGTATCGCCGGAATCATCAATCTGTCGATGCTGGCACTGGCCGCCTCGGTCTTCTTCGATAACGGCCGTACCGGCGTCGCTTCCATCGAGCAGAGCTATCAGCTGTTGGCGCCGTTGATGGATCGGGATCTGGCGAGCACGCTGTTCGGCTTTACACTGCTGATGGCGGGGCTATCCTCGTCGATCGTCGGCACCATGGCGGGCCAGGTGGTGATGCAGGGGTTCGTCGGCTTCACCATTCCGCTGTGGCTGCGCCGCCTGTTGACGATGCTGCCGGCGATCGTGGTGATCATGCTGGGTTTCCCCGAGCAGCAGGTTCTCGTCGCCAGTCAGGTGGTCCTCAGTTTCGGCATTCCCTTTGCGTTGATTCCGTTGATCCACTTCACGGCACAGCACCGGTTGATGGGAAATCTGACCAACCGTCGCTGGGTAACCGGGCTGGGATGCCTCATCGCGGCGATCATCATCTTGCTGAATGGGTATGTGTTGGCCTTCGAGTTGCTGTAGGCTTTCAAGGACGCGCGCGGGCGAACTCCTGAAAGGCTCCCGCCGCCCATCATTCTGCCCGTCGATGAGAACATCATGTCAGTGACGCCACGCCCCCGTTATGCCCGCTTCGAGCGTACGCGCCTCGACCACCAGCAGGAGCTGGTGGAAGATTACGTGGAGGAGATCGCGCAGCTACATCGCGACCACGGCGAAGCTCGGGCCAGCGATCTGGCCGAGCGTTTCGGCGTCAGTGCCGCTGCGGTCTCCAAGGTGATTGCGCGGCTCAAGCGTGACGGGCTGGCCGAGGCGCGTCCGTATCGCGGCGTCTTTCTGACCGTGAAAGGCAGTGAGCTGGCCGAAAAGGTCGAGGCACGCCATCAACTGGTATTGTCGACGCTGCTGGCACTGGGCGTGCCGCCCCATGTGGCCGAAGCCGATTCCGAAGGTATCGAACACCACTGCAGTGATGCCACCGTCGAAGCCATGCAACGGTTTCTGGAAGCGCATAACCGCTAGACGATGGCATTGGCCGCAGATGCCCCTCCCTATTCCGTCTGGGAACCTTTCGACGTTGGTGGTAGAATCTTGCGCGCTGAAAGTCCTCGATCCATCACGCGCTCGACAAGGTCGCCTTCATGCAAGACCGATTCGACAACATCACCGGCATGACGCCACCCTAGCGTAACGCCCCCACCTCGACGTGCCTTCTATGCGCGCGTCTGGCTGTCCCGATACCGCTGTATCGGCGAGACGGCTCGTATTCGTTCGACCCATTCAATCCAAATTCTTGCCGCGACTGCGTGGCCGTCCTTTGATGGCACTCTTTGCTGACGCCGCGTCAATGACGGGCAGTACAGGTGGTCATCCTGTCTCCGTGCGATCAGGCGGGTAGCAGCCCATGACGGTTCACCGCGGCCCATGACAGGGAACTTGCCCATGCTTGAGATGATAAAAAAACACTGGTTATCCAATGTCCGTGGCGACGTGCTGGCTGGCGCCGTCGTCGCGATGGCGCTGATTCCGGAGGCGATCGCGTTTTCGATCATCGCCGGCGTCGATCCCAAGATCGGTCTCTACGCGTCGTTCTCGATTGCCGTCGTGATCGCCTTTACCGGCGGCCGACCGGGGATGATCTCGGCAGCGACCGGCGCCACGGCACTGCTGATGGTGACCCTGGTGCGTGATCATGGCCTCGAGTATCTGCTGGCCGCAACGCTGTTGACGGGGGTGATCCAGATCGTATTCGGCTATCTCAAGCTGGGCGAGCTGATGCGCTTCGTGTCGCGCTCTGTAGTGACCGGCTTCGTCAACGCCCTCGCCATTCTGATCTTCATGGCGCAGCTGCCGGAACTGACCGATGTCACCTGGCATGTCTATGCGATGACCGCCGCCGGGCTCGGTATCATCTATCTGTTTCCGTATCTGCCGGTCATCGGCAAGGCGTTGCCGTCGCCGCTGGTCTGCATCGTGGTGCTGACGATCGTCTATATGGTCAGCGGCATGGACATTCGTACCGTGGGGGACATGGGCGAGCTGCCGGACTCGCTACCGGTGTTTCTGTGGCCGGACGTGCCGCTCAACCTCGACACCTTGATGATCATTTTCCCCTATTCGCTGGGCATCGCCATCGTCGGCCTGCTGGAGTCGATGATGACCGCGACGATCGTCGATGAGTTGACCGATACCTCGAGCGACAAGAACCGCGAGTGCAAGGGACAGGGCGTTGCCAATATCGCCTCCGGCCTGCTTGGCGGCATGGCGGGTTGTGCAATGATCGGCCAGTCGGTGATCAACGTGAAATCCGGCGGTCGTACGCGTCTATCCACCCTGATCGCCGGCGCTTTCCTGCTGATCCTGGTGGTCTTCCTGGGTGACTGGGTCTCGCAGATTCCGATGGCCGCGCTGGTCGCGGTGATGATCATGGTCTCGATCGGCACGTTCAGTTGGGAATCCATCGTCAACCTGCGTCGCCATCCGATGTCGACCAACATCGTCATGCTCGCCACGGTGATCGTCGTGGTGACGACCCACAACCTGGCGATCGGGGTTCTGGTCGGCGTGCTGCTGGCCTCGCTGTTCTTCGCCAACAAGGTCGGGCAGATTCTCTACATCGGGAGTCGCATGGACGGCGACGCCAAGACGCGCAACTATGACGTCGTGGGGCAGGTGTTCTTCGCTTCCTCGACCCGCTTCAATGCCGGGTTCGATTTCAAGGAGGCGATCGAACGGGTGACGATCGACGTCTCCCGCGCTCACTTCTGGGACATTACCGCGGTCGAAGCGCTGGATAACGTGGTGGTCAAGTTCCGCCGCGAAGGTACCGAGGTCGAGGTGATTGGCCTGAATCAGGCCAGTGCCACCCTGGTTGATCGATTCGGGGTGCATGACAAGCCGGACGCGGTAGAAAAGCTCATGGGCCACTGAACCCTGGTCATCGGGCCGGGCTGGCCCGCTTTCCATCATCAACCAATAATGGCTGAAAGGAGAATCCCATGAGTGAACGTCAGGTTCTGGCCTGCATCGATGATTCGCGCCACGCTTTTGCAGTCTGCGCCGCGGCTTCGTGGGCCGCCGAGCGGATCGGTGCGCCGCTCGAGCTGCTGCACGTGCTGAGCAAGGCGCCGAGTCTGGGCGCCACCGATGCCAGTGGGCAGATTGGTCTCGGCAGTCGTGAGCACCTGCGCGAGCAACTGACCCAGCTCGACGAACAGCGCGCCAAGCTGGCTCAGCAGCACGGCCGGGAGTTGCTGGAAGCGGCCCGAGGCCAGGCCGAGCGTCTGGCTCCGGGGGCGGCGGTAACCACCGCGTTGCGTCACGGTGATCTGATCGAATCTCTGGTCGAGCGCGAGGCCCAGACCCGGCTGGTCGTGTTGGGCAAGCGCGGCGAGTCGGCGGATGGAGCGCTCGAACATCTGGGCAGCAATCTCGAGAGGGTCGTGCGCACGCTGCACACGCCGATTCTGGTGACGCCTCCCGAGTTCCAGCCGCCATCTCGGCTGTTGCTGGCCTTTGACGGCGGCCAGACGACCCGCAAGGGCGTCGAGATGATCGCCGACAGCCCGCTGCTCAATGGTCTGGTCTGTCACGTGGTCATGATCGGTGCCGGCACCGACGACCAGCGAGCCCAGCTCGAGTGGGCGCTGAACCGGCTTCGTCAGGGGCAGGTCGATGCTCAGGGCACGATCCTGGCCGGTGACGTCGATGAAGTGCTCGCCGACTATGCCGATCAACAGAAGATCGATCTGATGATCATGGGCGCCTATGGCCACTCGCGAATCCGTCACCTGCTGGTCGGCAGCACCACGACCGCCATGCTGCGACATACGCGAACGGCAACGCTGATACTGCGCTGACCCCGCATACTACGCTGACCCTCATACTGCGCTGATCCTTATACTGACTGATCGCCACGACACGCCAATGTCGTCGTGGCATCGATGACCATCGGCCGCTATTGGCAGGCCTTCAGGAGTCTCGAATGACCATTCAACGCCACGATCCACAAACCCGCATGAGCCGGGCGGTGATTCACAACGGCACCGCCTATCTCTGCGGCCAGGTGACGGGTGCCGAAGCCCGTGACGGGGACATTACCGCCCAGACGATCAGCATGCTCTCTCGTGTCGAGGCGCTGCTGGAGGAGATCGGATCAGATCGCGAGCATCTGCTTTCGGCCACGATCTATCTGGCGGATGGCGAGGATTTTGCGGCCATGAATGCGGTGTGGGACGCCTGGGTGCCGGATGGGCATGCGCCGGCGAGAACCTGCATCGTTGCACCGATGCCGGCCAGAGAGCTCAAGGTCGAGATCACGCTGACGGCGGCGATCAAGTAAAACCTGGTGCGGCGTCTCGCAAGTAACGCGAAGAAATATCGGATGCATGGCGGCGCCAGGGACCGATATTGTTGGATGGTATTTGTGAGACACCACACTAGATCAAGCGGGACCAGGATCTATCTGGATTGGCTCAGCCGTCGTCGCGCGATGGCTGTGCCGGCTGATGGTTGAGAAAGCGTGACAGTCGCTCCTTCTGGCTTTCGCCGATCTGGCACAGCTGCCAGGCGATCTCGGCGTACTGCATGAGCGTCGGCAGCATCAGCTGCAGCCGATGCGCATCGTTTTCATGCCGTTCTGCCTCGGCGTCCAGCCACTCGAACAGCCGTGCCAGGCGGGTGTAGTTCACGTCGCCCCGGCCGCTGTTGCCCCGTAGCGCGTCGATCGCCAGGCAGCGCATCACGCTACGCTTGTTCGGGTCGAGGCTCTCCTTGTCCAGCAGCGCTTCAGCATGCTGCACGAACTGGCCCATCAACTGTGACAGTTCGGCAGCTTCCAGCTGGCGGCGCACCGCGTCCTGACTTTCGATCAATGCCTGCTGCTGGCGCTTGAGTCCCTTGACCAGAACCATCAGCTGGACGCACAGCCAGCCCGCCAATACCAGGGTCAGCAGATACACGCCCAGCGGTGCCAACGCATGGACCGGCAGGGGCCAGCCAAGGTCGCTGGCCAGCACGCCGCCGACGGCCAGCGCCAGCAGCACGATAATGATCAGGGCGATGGAAATGCCGGAATTCATGCGGTGTCCATGACAAGAGAGGCGGTGGTGCCATGACGCTTTATCGGCACCGAATCGCTATCCTTGAGCTTCCGCTGATATGGATTTTGGGCGCGTTGAGTGCTATCTCCCCCAGAATTCCTATTCTTCGGTACGAGCTTCGCCTTTGGACATACTTGTATGCTCTGGTAGAAATCTTGTCTCTGATCAACGAGGAGCCATTCATGGTATCGGACTCCATCCTGCCTCACGATATTGAACTGGGGGCTTACGAGCTGTCTCGGCGGCTGGGCGAGGTCTGCCTGGCTCGAGGGGTGCGAGTGACGGCGGCGGAGTCCTGTACCGGCGGCGGCGTCGCCAGTGCGATTACCGCGATTGCCGGTAGCTCCGCCTATTTCGAGACGGGTTACGTGACCTATGCCAATACTTCCAAGCAGCGTCTACTGGGCGTTTCCCGCGCCACGCTGGATGCTCACGGCGCCGTCAGCGAGGCGACCGTGCGTGAGATGGTCGTCGGGGCATGCCGCGACAGCGGCGCGGAACTGGGCGTCTCTGTCAGCGGTGTGGCCGGTCCGGATGGCGGTACGCCTGACAAGCCCGTGGGTACGGTCTGGTTTGCCTGGGGCAATGAGCGACACCAGCGTGTGTGCTGCCATCATCTGCCCGGTGATCGCCAGGGCGTGCGCGAGCAGGCCGTGTCGGTGGCGTTGGCGGGGTTGATCGAGGCGCTGACGGATGATGACTCCGATGGTGCCCCGGTGACAGCGAAGGGATCGATTCCGTAGCCTTTGCTCGAGACATGATTGAAAATCTGACGACGGGGATAGGCGCGCGAGCTTTTTTTCGCCATACTACTGTCTAACCATACAGTATGTGAGCCGAGCGACGCGAAAGGCGTTGCCCCGTCTCACCCTGCGCATTCATAGGAGACGTTCATGGCACAGGACGAAAACCGCAGCAAGGCACTCAATGCGGCTCTGTCACAGATCGATCGCCAATTCGGCAAAGGTACCGTGATGCGTCTGGGTGACACCCCGCGTACCGCGATTCCGGTGGTGTCGACAGGGTCTCTGGGGCTGGATATCGCGCTGGGTGTCGGCGGGCTGCCTTACGGCCGTGTCGTCGAGATCTTCGGTCCCGAGTCCTCGGGCAAGACGACGCTGACGCTGTCGGTCATCGCTCAGGCACAGAAGGATGGCAAGACCTGCGCCTTCATCGATGCCGAGCACGCACTCGATCCCGCCTACGCCGAGAAGCTGGGTGTCAATCTCGACGACTTGCTGGTATCGCAGCCCGACACGGGCGAGCAGGCGCTCGAGATTTGCGACATGCTGGTGCGCTCGGGCGGTGTCGACGCCATCATCATCGATTCCGTCGCGGCATTGACACCGCGTGCCGAGATCGAAGGGGAGATGGGGGATTCCCACGTCGGTCTGCAGGCGCGCCTCATGTCGCAGGCGCTTCGCAAGATCACCGGGAATATCAAGAACGCCAACTGCATGGTGGTGTTCATCAACCAGATCCGCATGAAGATCGGTGTCATGTTCGGTAGCCCGGAAACCACGACAGGCGGTAACGCCCTGAAGTTCTACTCCAGCGTGCGCCTCGACATTCGCCGCATCGGCTCGGTCAAGCAGGGCGACGAGGTCACCGGCAACGAGACCCGGGTCAAGGTGGTCAAGAACAAGGTGGCGCCCCCGTTCCGCCAAGCTGAGTTCCAGATTCTGTACGGGAAGGGCATCTACCACGCCGGCGAGGTGATCGATCTCGGCGTTCAGTGCAACCTGGTGGACAAGGCCGGCGCCTGGTACAGCTACAAGGGCAGCAAGATCGGCCAGGGCAAAGCCAATGCCGCGCAGTATCTGGAAGAGCATCCCGAGATCATGAACGAAATCGAAACTCAGATTCGGGCCCAGTTGCTGGCGGCACCGACGACCAAGGAAAAGGCGCCTGAAGCCGCCGTGGCCGAAAGCGATGATTCCAGCGATACGCTACTGTAAGTAGCCTTGGAGCGGTACTGATGTTCGGTAATGGCGGCAGGTCCGCCCGGGGTGATTCCTCTTGCGATGCTTCGTCGGGAGAGGCGCCCTTGCGAGATGTGTCCCCCAGAGACATTGCCATCCAGTTTCTGGCCCGGCGCGAATATTCCCGAGCCGAGCTGGCGACTCGGATGGGCGCGAAGGGGGTCGAGAGTGATGAAATCCATCGCACGCTGGACCAGCTCGCCGAAGACGGGCTTCAGTCCGATGCGCGTTTTGAGGAGGTGTTCGTGCGCTCGCGCATCGCGCGGGGGCAGGGGCCGGTTAGAATACGCGTCGATCTGGGCCAGCGAGGCGTCGACGAACCGCTGATGACGCTGGCCTTCGAGGCGGAATCGCCCGACTGGCAGAGCCTGGCCTGCCAGGCCCTCGCCAAGCGCTTCGACGGCCCCGGCGCTACGCCCAGAGAGCGTGCCAAGCGCGAGCGCTTCCTGGCCGGGCGCGGTTTCGAGTTCGACCATGTCCGCCACGCCATGACCCACGCCTGGCGCGAAGAGAGCTGATCGGGCCGCTGATGTTCGATGCGCTCTCTCCTCCCGACTGCTTCGATTCACGGCGCGCCATACCGCCGATCCTTTCGTGTAGGCAGCAAGTAACGCCACGACAGCTGCCGCCCTGCTGATTTTCCTCGCAGTCTCTCGCGCCTCTCCTCTAATCTAGCCTCTCGATAACCTGAGTTTGGCCTCGGTACGCCTGATATCGGCGTTCACGGGACGCACGGATCCAGTTTCTCCCGCGCCAGTCGCGGAGGCATTGCGTCGTCGAATCCCGGCGACAACGGTGTCGCACTCGACAGACTATCGGCCGACCACGTTATACTAATGCGCTTTGCGATGGCCGGAGAGGTGCTGATGGCGCCTTTTCGTTGCCGGATTTTGCGTCGCCACGTGGTCTGCTAGCCGCCGTGGGCGCGCCTATCGCCACGGATTGTTTATGAAAAGTGCAGATATCAGACAGGCTTTCCTGAGCTACTTCGAGGATCTCGGACACACGATCGTGCCTTCGGCCTCTCTGGTGCCGGAAAACGACCCGACGCTTCTCTTCACCAACGCTGGCATGGTTCCGTTCAAGGATGTCTTCCTCGGCCGCGACCCCCGCCCGTACGTGCGCGCCACTTCGGCGCAGCGCTGCGTGCGCGCCGGCGGCAAGCACAACGATCTCGACAACGTTGGCTATACCGCCCGCCATCACACCTTCTTCGAAATGATGGGCAACTTCAGCTTCGGCGACTACTTCAAGGCCGACGCCATCCGTTATGCCTGGTCTTTCATTACCGAAGTGCTGGGGCTGCCCAAGGACAGACTCTGGGTCACCGTCCATATCAGTGACGATGAAGCCGCGAGGATCTGGATCGATGACATCGGCGTCGACCCGGCGCGTCTGTCGCGTCTGGACGAGGACAACTTCTGGCAAATGGGCGATACCGGCCCCTGCGGCCCTTGCTCGGAGATATTCTACGATCATGGCCCCGAGGTCTGGGGTGGCCCGCCGGGCAGCCCGGAAGAGGATGGCGATCGCTACATCGAAGTGTGGAACCTCGTTTTCATGCAGTTCGATCGCGATGCATCCGGCAACATGAATCCGCTGCCCAAGCCGTCGATCGACACCGGCATGGGACTGGAGCGGATGGCGGCCGTGATGCAGGGCGTGCACTCCAACTACGAGATCGATCTGTTCCGAAATCTCCTGTCGGCGGCGGCCGAGGTGACCGGTCACGACGATAGCAAGACGCCGTCGCTGCGTGTCATCGCCGATCACATTCGCTCCTGCGCGTTTCTGATCGTCGACGGTGTGCTGCCGTCCAACGAAGGGCGCGGCTACGTGCTGCGTCGGATCATTCGTCGTGCCGTGCGTCATGGCCACAAGCTCGGGGCCAGCGAGCCGTTTTTCCACAAGCTGGTGGCGGCACTGGATGCCGAGATGGGCGAAGCCTACCCCGAGCTACGCCAGGCTCGCGATCAGATCGAGCGCGTGCTGTTGAAGGAAGAGCAGCAGTTCGCGCGCACGCTCGATCATGGCATGGGCCTGCTCGAGGAGGCGCTCTCCACACTCGACGGGGAGATCCTGCCGGGCGAGACGATCTTCAAGCTCTACGATACCTACGGCTTTCCGTTCGATCTGACCGCGGATGTCTGCCGCGAGCGTGGCGTCACTCTCGACGAGGCGGGGTTCGAGCGTGAGCTGGAGGCGCAGCGCCAGCGGGCGCGAGCCGCCAGCCAGTTCGGCGGTGACTACGGCGCCGCGCTCGAGCTCGAGGGTAGCACCGAGTTTACCGGTTACGACCGTCTCGAGGACTCGTCGACGGTCATGGCGATCGTCGATGCTGAGGGCACTCCTCTCGACGCGCTCGAGGAGGGCCAGAAGGGTGTGGTCGTGCTGGATCGTACCCCATTCTATGGCGAGTCCGGCGGGCAGGTGGGCGATACGGGCTATCTGCAGGCGACCGATGGCCGCTTCCAGGTCACCAACACGCGCAAGCAGGCCGGGCATCATCTGCACGAAGGTGTGATGGTCGGCGGCCGCCTGAGCGTCGGCGAGGTTCTCACGCCGCAGGTCGACCCCTCGCTGCGGCAGGCGACCATGCGCAATCACTCGGCGACTCACCTGCTCCATGAAGCGCTGCGGCTGACGCTGGGCGAGCATGTGCAGCAGAAGGGCTCGCTGGTCAGCGCCGATCGCCTGCGCTTCGATTTCAGCCATTTCGAACCGCTCACGCCGGAACAGCTGGCGCAGATCGAGCGGATCGTCAATGCTCAGGTGCTGGCCAACGCGCCGACGCAGACTGACTTGATGACGCTCGACGAAGCCAAGGCCAAGGGCGCTCGTGCACTGTTCGAAGCCAAGTATGCCGATAGCGTGCGGGTACTGACGATCGGCAGTGACGACTTTTCGATCGAGCTCTGCGGTGGTACCCATGTCGCGCGCAGTGGCGATATCGGACCTTTCCACATTGTCTCCGAGTCCGGCACGGCGGCCGGCGTGCGTCGCATCGAGGCCGTCACCGGCGAGGGTGCGCTGGCCTGGTTCGACGCCCAAGGGCGTGAGCTCGACGCCGTCGGTGAGCGGCTGAAAGCCAAGCCGGATCAGATCGTCGAGCGTCTGGATGCGGTGTTGGAGCGCCAACGCGCGCTGGAGAAGGAGCTCGAACGGCTCAAGGCGAAGCTGGCGAGCGCGGCCGGCAACGATCTGCTGGCTGAAGCCCAGGATGTTGACGGGATCAAGGTGCTGGCAACGCAGGTCGACGGTATCTCGGGCAAGGAACTGCGCGGCTTGCACGATCAGCTCAAGCAAAAGCTGGGCTCCGGGGTTCTGGTGCTGGCGACGGCTCAGGATGGCAAGGTCAGTCTGATTGCCGGGGTGACCGACGATCTGACCGCCAAGGTCAAGGCAGGCGAGCTGGTCAATCACGTCGCCGCCCAGGTGGGCGGCAAGGGCGGTGGGCGCCCTGACATGGCGCAGGCGGGCGGTAGCGATCCGACGCAGCTGCCGGCGGCGCTGGAAGGCGTGCCGGCCTGGGTCGCCGCGAGGCTGGGCTGAACGCGGCCGGGCTAAATGCATTCACGGCCGGCGTCAGCGTCGGCCGACAACGCTAGGGAGCGAGAAACAGACTCATGGCGCTATACGTACAAAAGTTCGGAGGCACGTCGGTCGGCTCGGTCGAGCGGATCAAGGCCGTGGCAGAGAAGGTCAAGCGTGACCGCGATGCCGGCCATCAGGTCGTGGTCGTGGTATCGGCCATGAGCGGGGAAACCAACCGCCTCATCGGGCTGGCCAGCCAGATCAACGAGGATCCCACGCCCCGCGAGATGGACATGCTGGTCTCGACCGGCGAACAGGTCACCATCTCGCTGCTGGCCATGGCTCTGCACCAGCTGGGGGTACCGGCGACGTCCTACACTGGCGCTCAGGTGGGTATTCGCACCGACAGCGCGCACACCAAGGCGCGCATCCAGCGGATCGAGACCGATGAGATTCAGGAAGATCTGGACGATGGCCAGGTCGTCGTCGTCGCGGGTTTCCAGGGTGTCGACGAAGAAGGCAATATCACCACGCTGGGACGTGGCGGTTCGGACACGACCGGTGTCGCCCTGGCCGCTGCGCTGAAGGCCGATGAGTGCCAGATCTATACTGATGTCGACGGTGTCTACACCACGGATCCCCGAGTCTGCTCCAAGGCCAGGCGTCTGGAGAAGATTACCGTCGAGGAGATGCTGGAACTCGCTAGCCTCGGCTCCAAGGTGCTGCAGATCCGCGCCGTGGAGTTCGCCGGCAAATACAACGTACCGTTACGCGTGCTTTCGAGTTTCGAGGAAGGCCCAGGCACGCTGATCGTGGCAGACGAGGAATTCGAATCGATGGAAGAACCGCTCATTTCCGGTATCGCCTTCACGGCGAACGAAGCCAAGCTGACGTTGCTCAACACCCCTGATGTCCCGGGCGTTGCCTCGCGGATCCTGGGGCCGATCGCCGATGCCAACATCGAAGTCGACATGATCGTGCAGAACGTCGCCCCGGCTGGCGACTACACCGACTTCACCTTCACCGTCGCCAAGGGCGACTACAAGCAGACCACACGCATTCTGCAGAATGACGTCATCCCGGCACTGGGCGGGGGCGAGCTTCGCGGCGACGAGAACATTGCCAAGGTGTCTCTGGTGGGTGTCGGGATGCGGTCTCACGCCGGCGTCGCGTCCAAGATGTTCCGCGTGCTCTCCGAAGAGAATATCAATATCCGCATGGTGTCGACCTCCGAGATCAAGATCTCCGTGGTGATCGACGAGAAGGCGATGGAGCTGGCGGTGAGAGCACTGCATACGGCTTTCGGTCTCGATAAAGACAGTATTCAGAGCGAATAATCGAATAACCCCTTCACGAATGTCTCAGGCGTTCTACGCTAAGGGTGAGTTGGAAGAAAGTGAATGGAACATGCGTTCTTTCAACGTTGCCGCGGGGTTGCATGGAATGGCGTCATTGGCCTGAGAGCCCGTATGACGCATAATCGGCTCTCGGGTAGCAGGCTCGTTTCGCAGGAGGCCCGAGAGCGTCACCCGAGAATGGAAGAAGGACCTGAGAAGGAGATCAGATAATGCTCATCCTGACCCGTCGCGTGGGAGAGACTCTCATGATCGGCGACGATATAACCGTCACCGTTCTGGGGGTGAAAGGGAATCAGGTGCGTATTGGCGTGAATGCGCCCAAGGATGTGGCCGTCCACCGTGAAGAGATCTATCAGCGCATCCAGCGCGAGAAATCCGAAGACGAAGACGGCGATCCTGGCGCGTGAGTGCTGGATAGGCGCTTTGGTACCGTCTGAGCTGGTGAAGTCGTCCCCTTTATCGGCTCGGGCTATCCCCGAACATCCTCTTCGTCTGCCGGCATCCGCCTTCTTCCTTCGCTCATCGGTAACTTCTTCATCCTTTAAGGTTTTTTTCGAAAAAAGTTTGGCCTGTCGGCTGGACAACCTGCCATGGAATCGGTAATCTACGCGCCGTGCTGATCGGAGAGGTGGCCGAGTGGCTGAAGGCGCTCCCCTGCTAAGGGAGTATAGGGTTTATAGCCCTATCGAGGGTTCGAATCCCTCCCTCTCCGCCATTTCCGAAAAATCGGAAACCGCGATCGACACTGTGTGAAGAAATTGGT
>NZ_MSDO01000022.1 GCF_001937195.1 Salinicola socius
AGCTCAGTGGTAGAGCCCCGGATTGTGGCTCCGGTGGTCGTGGGTTCGATCCCCATCATCCACCCCATTTCTTCCCCGGTTGTCTCCCTTCTTTTTGACACTGCTCCTGCTATTCTGCACGTCATCTATCGCTGCCAGGCGTTTCCTGTCGACGCTTCAGCGAGATGCCGAGGTAGCCTAAAGTCGATTTTTATGGCCCTGGACTTGTATTTCGTCCCGATTAGCACCATTTACCGCGCTAGTCTGCTTGCCAGTAGGCATGGGGATTCATAAAATCGCCCCCTGTTTAGAAATGAGTGCTTTGAAATGACAGTTTTGAAGCCTGGTTTTTGAGTCGCAATCACAGAACGCCCCCGTCGGTAGAGGATCATCTATGCAAGTTTCCGTTGAGACGACATCTCAGATCGAACGTCGCATCACCGTTCAGGTTCCAGCAGCCGAGGTTGACGAGGCCGTTGCCGCTCGCCTGCAAGACACCGCCAAACGCGTTCGTCTGAATGGCTTTCGTCAAGGGAAGATCCCGATGGCGGTCGTGCGTCAGCGCTACGGTCGAGACGTGCGCAACGAAGTCGTCAGCGAATTGATGCGTCAGCACTATGTGCGGGCGATCACCGAGCAGAGCCTGAATCCGGCCGGCTACCCATCGATCGAGCCGAAGGTCGATCAGACCGGCAAGGATCTTGAGTTCGTTGCGACGCTGGAAATCTATCCCGAGATCGAGCTGAATAGCATCGATGGCACGGCTATCGAGCGTCCGCAGACGGAAATCACCGACGCCGACATCGATACCATGATCGAGACGCTGCGCGGTCAGCGAGCCGAATTCCAGCCGGTCGATCGTGCGGCGGAAAACGGTGACCAGGTCAAGATCGACTTTCAGGGCTTTCTGGGAGACGAGCCGTTTGAAGGGGGTTCTGCCGAAGGTCACGAGCTCGAGCTGGGTTCCAATCGTTTCATTCCCGGTTTCGAAGAGCAGCTGGTCGGTGCCAAGGCTGGTGATGAGAAGATCATTAGCGTGACTTTCCCGGAAGACTATCAGGCCGAGCATCTGGCAGGTCAGGAAGCGAGCTTCAAGGTGACGGTGCATGAAGTCTCCGCCAAGGCGCTGCCGGAAGTCGATGCTGACTTCATCAAGGAATTCGGCGTGGAAGACGGCGATGCCGACAAGTTCCGTGCCGAGGTCAAGAGCAACATGCAGCGCGAGGTCAAGCAGGCGGTGCAGAACCGCGTCAAGCAACAGGCCCTCGACGCGCTGCAGAAAGCCAATGACGTGACCGTGCCGCAGTCGCTGATCGAGCAGGAAACTGACGGTCTCAAGCGTCAGGCGGCGCAGCAGTTCGGTCTTGGCGAAGATTTCGATGTCAGCCAGTTGCCCAACGAGCTGTTCGCCGATCAGGCACGTACCCGCGTCAAGGTCGGGCTGCTGTTGGCCGAAGTGATCAAGAAGCACGAGCTCGACGCCAGTGATGAAGAAATCCGGGCCCGCGCCGAAGAGCTGGCGAGCCAGTATCAGCAGCCGGAACAGGCGGTCGACCAGTACATGCAGAACGACGAGCTCAAAGGGCAGATCAAGTCGGCAGTGCTGGAAGACAAGGCCGTTGACAAGCTCCTCGAGCAGGCTCAGGTTAACGACGTCAACATGAGCTACCAGCAAGTGCTCGAAGCGGCACAGCAGTCCGAAGAAGCGGCTGAAGAAGACGATGCCGAGGACAGCGATTCCAAAGCATGATGGGTGCTTGGTAAGCGAAGCGATCCGACCCAGGTCGGGTCGCTAGTCGATGGGCCTGACAATCACCAGCTGTAAGGAAATCGCGATGCGTAACGAGTTCGACATCAGTAATGCCGGTGGCCTGGTCCCGATGGTCGTGGAGCAGAGCGCTCGCGGCGAGCGGTCGTACGATATCTATTCTCGGCTGCTCAAAGAGCGTGTCATCTTCCTGGTCGGCCCGGTCGAAGACTACACGGCCAACCTGGTCGTGGCGCAGCTTCTGTTCCTTGAGTCCGAAAATCCGGACAAGGATATCCATCTCTACATCAATTCCCCGGGTGGTTCGGTGACCGCGGGCATGTCCATCTACGACACCATGCAGTTCATCAAGCCTGACGTCTCGACGGTATGCATCGGTCAGGCGGCCAGCATGGGCGCGCTGCTGTTGGCGGGTGGGGCGAAGGAGAAGCGTTTCTGCCTGCCGCACTCGCGCATGATGATCCATCAGCCGCTCGGCGGTTATCAGGGTCAGGCGGCGGATATCGAGATCCACACCCGGGAAATCCTGACCATTCGCCACAAGCTGAATCGCATTCTGGCGGATCACACGGGCCAGGATATCGACAAGATCGCCCAGGACACCGATCGCGACAACTTCATGGATGGAACTCAGGCGGTCGAATACGGCCTGATCGATGCCATGCTGGATAAGCGTCCGGTATCCTGATAGCGTTTGAGTCAAGGTTTCACACGACGGCGCATGGCGTCGTCGTCCTGACGAGGTACACGAATGGCCGACGGTAAAGGCAAAGACGACAACGGCAAGCTGCTGTACTGCTCGTTCTGTGGCAAGAATCAGAACGAAGTTCGCAAGCTCATCGCAGGCCCGTCCGTCTATATCTGTGACGAGTGTGTCGATCTCTGCAATGACATCATTCGCGAGGAGGTTCTGGAAGCCGACGCCGAAAGCGATGAAGATCGTCTTCCCGTACCCCGTGAGATTCGCAACACGCTCGACGACTACGTGATTGGCCAGGATCGCGCCAAGATGGTGCTGTCCGTTGCGGTCTACAACCACTACAAGCGCCTGCGCGGTAGTGGCAAAAGCGACATCGAGCTGGGCAAGTCCAACATTTTGCTGATCGGCCCCACGGGTAGCGGCAAGACGTTGCTGGCGGAGACGTTGGCACGTCTGCTCAATGTCCCATTCACGATTGCAGACGCCACGACGCTGACGGAAGCGGGTTACGTGGGCGAAGACGTCGAGAACATCATTCAGAAGTTGCTGCAGAAATGTGACTACGACGTCGAGAAGGCCCAGCGCGGGATCGTCTACATCGACGAGATCGACAAGATCTCTCGCAAGTCCGACAATCCTTCCATCACTCGCGACGTTTCCGGTGAGGGCGTGCAGCAGGCACTGCTCAAGCTGATCGAGGGGACGACGGCTTCCGTACCCCCGCAGGGTGGCCGCAAGCATCCTCAGCAGGAATTCCTGCAGGTGGACACCGGCAATATCCTGTTCATCGTCGGCGGTGCCTTTGCTGGACTGGACAAAGTGATCCGTGACCGCGCCGAGAAGGGTGGCATCGGTTTCAACGCGTCCGTGAAGAGCAAGGAAAGCAACAAGGGTGTCGGCGATATTCTCGCTGGCGTCGAACCCGAGGATCTCGTCAAGTTTGGCCTGATCCCCGAGTTCGTCGGGCGCTTACCGGTGATTGCGACGTTGACCGAACTGACCGAGGATGCGCTGGTCCAGATTCTGACCGAGCCCAAGAACTCGCTGGTCAAGCAGTACGCCCATCTGTTCGAGATGGAAGGGGTCGAGCTGGATTTCCGTGACGATGCCCTGCAGGCCGTGGCGCACAAGGCCATGGAGCGCAAGACAGGGGCGCGTGGTCTACGCTCGATTCTGGAGTCGGTATTGCTGGAAACGATGTACGACGTGCCGTCGCTTGATGGCGTGACCAAGGTGGTGATCGACAAATCCGTCATCGCCGGCGATAGCGAGCCTCTGCTGATCTATTCCAAACAGGAAGATAGGCAGGAAGAGGGCCGCGTTGCCAACAAGGACGGATGACGCAGGTCCAGGTCATGACCTGTCTAGCTGTCTGACGAGGGGGCCCGCTGGCCCCCTCGCTTTTATGGACCCGATTTTCACGGATTTGGTCGTTCGCCGAACGCCACTTGCATCTGAACGTTGACGCCCCCACGTACCTCCCATATTGATATTGCCGCTCTGGTGGCTCACCCATCCGAAAGTTTGTCGAGGAAATGCTGTAATGGCGCAGAGCTCTGACCAGACATTGACGCTTCCGCTCTTGCCGCTGCGTGACGTGGTGGTCTATCCGCAGATGGTCATACCATTGTTCGTAGGGCGTGAGAAATCGATCCGGGCGCTGGAAACCGCGATGGAGCACGACAAGCGCGTGCTGCTGGTCGCGCAGCGCGAGGCGGCCCATGACGACCCCGGCGTCGACGACCTTTTCAGTATCGGTACGGTCGCCGACATCATGCAGTTGCTCAAGCTTCCCGATGGCACGGTCAAGGTGCTTATCGAAGGCAGTTTCCGAGCCGACATCCAGCATGTCCTGCAGGACGAGGACGGCTTCATCAGTGCGCAGGCAGTCTTGCGTGACAGTGAGCCGTTGAGCGAGCGCGAACAGGAATCCCTGGTTCGCGTACTGCTCAATCAGTTCGAGCAGTACGTCAAGCTGTCCAAGAAGGTGCCCAGCGAAGTGCTTTCTTCGCTGCAGGAAATCGAGGATCCGAGCCGACTCGTCGATACGATCTGTGCGCACCTGTCGTTGAAGATCGACGACAAGCAGGAGCTGCTCGAAATGGATCGCGTGCGCGATCGAATCGAGCATCTGATGGCGCTGATCGAGTCCGAAATCGATCTGTTGCAGGTGGAGAAGCGCATCCGCTCGCGGGTCAAGGACCAGATGGAGAAGTCCCAGCGCGAGTACTATCTCAACGAGCAGATGAAGGCCATTCAGAAGGAGATGGGCGAGCTCGAGAACGTGCCCAACGAGGCAGAAAAGTACGAGCAGCGCATCAAGGAAGCCGGGATGCCGCAGGAGGCCGTCGACAAGGCGACTCAGGAGCTCGGCAAGTTGAAGATGATGTCGCCGACCTCGGCCGAAGCGACGGTCGTGAGGTCCTATCTGGACTGGGTGCTCTCCGTTCCCTGGAAGAAGCGCACTCGGGTGAAGCACGATCTCCCCCATGCCGCCAAGGTGCTGGACGAAGACCACCATGGTCTGGAAGAGGTCAAGGAACGTATTCTCGAGTATCTTGCCGTGCAAAAGCGGGTCAAGAAGCTCAAGGGGCCGGTGCTTTGCCTCGTCGGCCCGCCGGGCGTGGGCAAGACATCGCTTGGTCAATCGATCGCGCGTGCCACCAATCGGCGCTATGTTCGCCTGGCTCTCGGCGGCGTGCGCGATGAATCCGAGATTCGTGGTCACCGACGAACCTATATCGGTTCGCTGCCCGGCAAGCTGATTCAGCGCATGAGCAAGGCTGGCGTGCGCAACCCGCTCTTCCTGCTCGACGAAGTCGACAAGATCGGCATGGATCATCGCGGCGATCCTTCCTCGGCGCTACTGGAGGTGCTGGA
The DNA here is from genome assembly GCF_001937195.1 of Salinicola socius. Lineage (GTDB taxonomy): Bacteria > Pseudomonadota > Gammaproteobacteria > Pseudomonadales > Halomonadaceae > Salinicola > Salinicola socius. The sequence continues at coordinate 5,328 of NZ_MSDO01000022.1, forward strand.
TCCCGAGCAGAACGACAAGTTCAACGATCACTACCTCGAGCTCGATTACGATCTCTCGGATGTGATGTTCATCTGCACAGCCAATTCGATGAACATTCCGGGGCCGTTGCTGGATCGCATGGAAGTTATCCGTCTGCCGGGTTATACCGAAGACGAGAAGCTCGCCATCGCCAAGCGCTATCTGGTGCCCAAGCAACTCAAGGCCAACGGGCTCAAGGAGGACGAGCTGACATTCAGCGACGAATCCGTTCTCGAGCTGATCCGTTATTATTCCCGCGAAGCGGGGGTGCGTGAACTCGAACGTCAGGTCGCCAAGGTGAGACGCAAGGTGCTTCGCGAACGCCTCGAGACGGAAAAGGGGCAGGGAGCGCTGGCCGGAGTGACTCTCTCCGCGGACGATATCGAACGTTATGCGGGGGTGCGTCGGTACAGCTACGGACTGGCAGATCAGGAGCACCAGGTCGGCCGTGTCACCGGATTGGCGTGGACCTCGGTCGGCGGCGAACTGCTCTATATCGAATCCGTGGTGACTCCGGGCAAGGGGCGCGTCAACAAGACGGGTTCGCTGGGCGACGTGATGAAAGAGTCCGTCAGCGCCGCTCATACCGTGGTGCGAGCGCGAGCCCGCCAGTTCGGTATTGATCCGGAGCGATTCGAGAAGGAAGACCTGCATATTCACGTTCCCGAGGGCGCCACGCCGAAAGACGGCCCCAGCGCCGGTATTGGCATGGTCACGGCCATGGTCTCGGCTTACACGGGGCGGCCCATACGTTGTGACGTCGCGATGACCGGTGAAGTCAATCTTCGTGGGGAGGTCATGCCGATCGGCGGGTTGAAGGAGAAATTGCTGGCTGCACGACGTGGTGGTATAAAGACCGTACTCATACCGGAAGAGAATCGTCGGGATCTCAAAGAGGTACCCGACAATATCAAGAATGCATTGGACATTCGTTCGGTGAAGTGGATTGATGACGTGTTGTCAACGGCATTGGTTAATCACATAGACGACGATGACAAGCTCGCCGAAGATGTCGTTTCCTCGCAGACCAACGTCAGCACACATTGATCTTGTCGATGCGCATCATTCATGCGCCAGGCCCGTTGTGACGCGGTTTTTCTGATGATCTGGATTGACAGCAGAATCACGGCATTGCTATAAAATGCCCATCTGTTGTGATCGCGATCGCGTCTCTGATTGCGCATCGATGTCCTGTTAATTTCGTATACAGTCAAGGGGTGTAGTGTGAATAAATCCGAGCTGATTGAAGCCATTGCTGCGTCTGCCGATATTCCCAAGGCAGCTGCAACGCGTGCACTCGACGCGATGATTGAGTCCGTGTCAGACAGCCTGAAGAAAGGTGATTCCGTAGCTTTGGTAGGGTTCGGGACTTTTGCGGTAAAAGAGCGCGCAGCGCGCACTGGCCGTAACCCGCAGACTGGCAAGCCGATCGACATCAGCGCTGCCAAGGTGCCGAGCTTCAAGGCAGGCAAGGCGCTCAAAGACGCGGTGAACTAAGTTTCGCTCCGTCGCGCGGGCCGACGCTCCGGCAATCTCGGATGGCATAGGCTTTCCAGTCGGTGGTAGCCCGTAAAACATAAGCGCATCGCCTCAGCGATGCGCTTTTTTATTGTCTTGCTGCAAGAGCGATACTTTTGCAGAAAGCGTAGCCAGCGTTTCGTGCATGGGTGCGCCGTCGTGACCTGGCGGTGTACGATGTGCGCGCGACACATTGGCCAATCGACATGCGAGGACAGCATGCTGCAACGAATTCGTGAGGGTTCCCAGGGGTGGGTGGCAAAAGCCATCGTGGGGGCCATCATCGTGACGTTCGCGCTTTTTGGCGCGGAATCTCTGGTGAGCTATTTTGCCTCCGGCAGCAACGACGCGGCGACGGTCAACGGCGAATCCATCAGTCGTCAGGCAGTCGAGACGCAAGTGCAGCGAGGCATTCGCTCCGGACAGGTGCCGCCCGAGCAGGAGCGGCAGTTCCGTGGTCAGGTGCTCGATCAACTGATTCGCCAGCGGACCCTGGATCAGTACGCCCGCGAGGGCGGGCTCCACATCTCCGATAGCCAGCTGGATCAGCTGATCGTCTCGCTACCCGAATTCCAGGATCAGGATGGGCATTTCTCGGACGAGTTGTTCACCAATCGTCTGGCGCAGGCGGGGTATACCCCATCATCCTTCCGTCGCGAGCTTCGCGCGGACACCTTGCGTCGCCAGATTCAGCAAGGGCTCGCGGCCTCGGCCTTCCTGCTGCCGGCGGAAAAGGCGCGGTTGGCATCGTTGCAGCAGCAGCAGAGGACGTTCCGCTATGCGCAATTGACGGCTGCGGATCTTGATCAGCCGGTCGCGCCGAGCGATGCCGATCTCCAGCAGTATTACGATCAGCATCAACAGGATTTCCGCCGCCCGGCGCAGGTCAAGGTCAACTACCTGGTGTTGAATCAGGACGACGTGGCCAAGGATGTGGAGGTTACTGACGACCAGCTGCGTCAGGCCTATGAGCAGGCTCAGGCCGAAGCGCCGCGTGAGGTATCGCATATCCTGGTGACCTTTGGCGATGACCGCACGGAACAGCAGGCGCGCGAGCGTCTGACCGAGGTGCAGTCCAAGCTCGAGCAGGGCGCGGACTTTGCCGAGCTGGCGCGTGAATATTCCGATGACTCGTCGTCTGCCGACAGGGGCGGTGATCTCGGCGCGATCCAGAAAGGATTCTTCGGGGACGAATTCGACGATGCAGCGTTCTCGCTCGAGCCGGGGCAGGTTTCCAAGATCGTGCAGACCCAGTACGGGTTTCATTTGATCAAGGTGACAGGTGTCGATATTCCCTCTTTCGAGGATGACCGCGATGCGCTCACCGAGCAGGTGAAGCTCGAGAAATCCCAGTCGCTGTTCAATGAGCGAGTCCAGAAGCTGACCGACGAAGCCTATCAGGCGGATGATCTGACGACCGTTGCCGACGAACTGGGACTGACGGTTCAGACCAGCGACTGGTTCTCGCAGGATGCCGGCGGGGAAGGCGTGCTCTCCAATCCCGATGCCGCCGCCGCCGCGTTTTCTCCGGACGTGCTCGAGGACGGCTACAATAGCGATGTCATCGAGACCGACGATCAGCAGCGTGTGGTACTGCACGTCGTCGATCATCGCGATGCCAGCACGCTACCGCTCGAGGAGGTTCGTGATCAAGTCATGGCGGCGGTCAAGACCCAGCAGACCCGTCAGCAGCTGCTGGCGCGAGCTGCCGAGGTGCGCCAGTCACTGGAGAGTGGTGAAGCCGTGTCCGGTCTCAATTGGCAGCAGGCCGACAGCGTAGGCCGTGATGCCGATGGGGTGCCGGAGGCCATTCGTCAGGAAGCTTTCCGCCTCCCTCATCCCCAGCAGAATCAAGTGAGCTGGGGGCAGACGGATAGTCAGAACGGCGTTGCCGTTGTTGGCCTCGAGTCGGTGTCCTCCGGCGAAGCCAGTGCGGACGATGCAGACTTCGTAACGCGTCTGGCACAGCGCGTACAGGCGCAGATCGCCATCCAGGGGCTGAGTCAGACGTTACAGGATGAGGCGGACATCGAACGCAACTAGGGTGCGGGTGGCGCAATGAGCGCTGCTCCGACTTGATCCCGGGCAAAACCCTCCTAGGCTGAACGGCATGCCAACCGTAAGCCAGGAGGGTTTTTTCATGGCCGCTACGCGATATTTCGTGCTGATCAGGCACATGGCGGAAGTCGGCCGGACGGTATGAAACCGTGGTGACGAGCCTACTGTGTCGCGTGTTCCCAAGCCGTCAGAACCGCTATTGCCTGTTCACGAGTCTCACCGCATAGCTCGGGATCGTAATCGAAGCGATGACAGACCGCCGGGCGACGCGGATCGCCGAACAGTCGGCACAGGTTATCGTCATCTAGCTGGACGCAGCGGACCCCGGCAGCCTTGCCCGAAGGCATGCCGGGGATGGGCGAAGTGATCGAAGGCGCGATACAGCACGCGCCACAGCCGGCTCGGCAACGCATTATATTCCCTGGTCCCCGGCCGAGATGCCGCGACTTTCGGCGAGTGCGCCTTTATCGATTCCCTCGAACGCCTGTACCCGGATATGAGCACCGGTCGACAGCGCAATCTGCCTGGCGAGCCAGGCGGCAATGTTCTCCACGGTCGTAGGGGCGGGGAGGGTATGACAGCGGGCTTTCGGAAGATGAAGCTGGAACTGCCCTTGTGCCGAGCGGTAACGAACGCGCATGATATCATCTTGGCGACGGGGACCGACGATATCGGCCTCGTCGACAAGGTAGCCATTGTCCAGGCGTTGAGCCCAGAACCCTTCGAGTTCGGAGTCGCGTTGGCCGTTGCGCCAGATTCTGAGATGCGAGCGGTGACCATGCGCAATGCGCTGACAGTTACCCTTGTGATGCTTGAGTCCGTGGCTGTAGCTATAGATCGCGCCATCGGCCAGCTCTTCACGCAGGCGAATACGGATGGCCTCGACCCGGGGGGGCGGTCTTTTGCTAAGCTCGGTGCTGAGATGAGCGCCGAGCCGCTCCGCGGTAATTTCCCCCCAGGGGAACAGAGTGAAGCCCTGGCGCGGCGCACGCAGCTCGAAGGGGAAGGGCAGCTCGGTTGCCATGTGCAAGCCTTCGCTGCACTCCTCGATCTTGACGCCTGCGGCCTGGGTCGGTACCAGCAGGGTGTGATCCAGACCGGCGTCGAGACGCGCCTTGATCCAGGGTTTCACCTCGCCGAAGTCCAACAGCATGCCATCTTCCGCCAGCTCGCCGTCGAGCTCGACATCGACGTGCCAGCTCGCGCCGCTCAGACCGCGTTGAGGGGACCAGATCGAGGCATCGATATTGGTCAGGTTGTTCACGAACAGGGTCATCAATCGATTCCTGCAATCTTGTGTGTCTGCAGCGACAAGCGCCATTGGGGATGACGCATACAGTACTCGACGGTCGCTGTCATCGGGTTGGCGTCAGTGACGATAGCGCCCGGAGCCAGGTCCATCGGCTGCAGTAGGAAGTGGGTAAAATTCAATTCGGCGAAAGCCTCTGGGTCGACACCTGGCTGGGGGTGGATCAGCTTGAGTTCGTCGCCCTGGATCTGACGCAGCGTCGTATCGCTCTTGGGACTGACGCAGATCCAGTCGATGCCCTCGGGGGCCGGAAGCGTACCATTGGTCTCGACGGCGATCTCGAATCCTCGAGCGTGCATGGCATCGATCAGAGCGGTATCCAGCTGCAGGAGCGGTTCGCCGCCGGTGAAGACGACGTAACGCCGATGTCTGCCCGGGGCCGACGCCGGCCACAGTCGCTCAAGATGCGAGGCCAGGGCGTCGGCGTCGCCGAACTGGCCGCCATTCTGGCCATCGGTGCCGACAAAGTCGGTATCGCAGAACGTGCACTGGCTGCGGGCGCGATCACGCTCCCGGCCAGACCACAGGTTGCAGCCGGTAAAACGGCAGAAAACGCTGGCGCGACCGGCTTGGGCGCCTTCTCCCTGCAGGGTGTAGAAGGCTTCTTTGACGCTATACATGCAGAATTCCGTACTGGGTTTGCCGGGCACAGGCGTCAAACGACGAGACGAGCTCTGGCGCCAGGTGTCGATGCAGGCGCTTGACGCTGGCGGCTTGTTTCAGGGCTTGGCATAGGGAAGCGGATCAGTCATTCCCAGACTGGCAAACGCGTTGAGCCGCTCGCGACAGCTGCCGCACTCGCCGCAGGCGGTTTCCTGGCCCAGGTAGCAGGTCCACGTTTGCGCGTAATCCAGCCCCATTTCGAGTCCGTCGGCGAGGATCTGCGCCTTGTCGCTGTGCAGATAGGGTGCTTCGATTCTGACCGCCTCGAAGTTGGCGATGGCGGCAACATCGTTCATGCGATCGACGAAAGCCGGACGGCAGTCAGGGTAGAGAACGTGGTCTCCTCCATGCGCGCCGTAGAAGCAGATCGGCGCATCGATGTTGACCGCATGGCCGATCGCCAGCGACAGCAGGATCATGTTGCGGTTGGGGACCACGGTGTCGGCCAGATTGTCCGCCGCGTAGTCCGCCTTCGGCATGTCCCGATCGCTATCGGTCAGCGCCGAGTTGCCGATCAACTGATGGATGGCGCGGATATCGACGACCTTGTGCGAGACGCCCAGCTCGTCGCACACATGCCGGGCAACATCGAGTTCGCGGGCATGGCGCTGGCCGTAGTGGAACGACAGGGCATGAACGTCGTAGCCCTGGCGGATGGCACGATGCAGAACCGTATAGGAGTCCATGCCGCCGGAGTAGATCACGACGGCCGGCTGGGGCGTAGTATGGGGAGTCGGGGGTGTCATGCTATCAACCTGTGGCGAGACGAACGGTCTAGATCGTGAAAATGATTCTGGCGGAGACGCCAATGGCGGTCGTGCTCACGCTGTAAAAGCGCCTCTTTCACCGACCAGCGGCGTCAGAAAGCGCTGTCTCAACGCCTGCGGGGTCAGTTCCCCTGCGAGCAGATGAGTAAGCTTGCTATGCGCGGCTTCCGGCGTCATGTCGTCCGCCGAGAGAATGCCGATATCCTGGAGTATCCGACCCGACGCGTAGGTGCCGAGATGAACCGCGCCGAACGGACACTGGCTGACCGCGGTCATTACCTTGCCTTCTGCGCTGGCACGGGCCAGAACGCCCAGCAGCGCATCGTCCTCCGGCAGGTTCCCGCTTCCCCAGCACTCGATCACGACGCCTCGTATCTGGTCGTCGTTCAACCATCGGTCCACGTCTCGAGCCCGGATGCCGGGCCATAGCACCAGACGCAGGACGACGGGAGCTGGGTCGGTGAGGCACTCGAAGCGCGGCGCACCCGATGTGTCGTGGCAGCGGGCCGCGTAGATCACCGGAGCGTGGTCCACCATCTCGCCCAGTAACGGCCAGTTCGGACTTTCGAACCCCAAAGCATCCTGAGTGTACCATTTTCGCGTCCGGCATCCCCGCATCAGGTGACCACCGAAACTCACGCAGACCTCTCTCAGTTCCGCGCGCGCCGCGAATTTCAGCGACGCCTCGAGGTTGTCGAGCGCATCGCTGCCCTCCACGCCAAGCGGCTTCTGCGAGCCCGTGACGATGACCGGCTTGGCGAGGCCTTGAAGCTGAAAGGCCAGGCTGGAGGCGCACCAGGCGAGAGTGTCGGTGCCATGGAGCACCACGAATCCGGCGTAATCCTGATGGCGTCGGGCGATCAACTCTGCCAGCGCGGCCCAATCGGCCGGTGTCGCACTGCTCGAGTCGATCGGGTGGGGAGATTCCCAGACGACGTACTCGGGCAGGCTACCCTGCCGGCCGGGCGGCAACAGCGCCAGCGCGTTCGTCATTCGCGAACCGAAATCGCCGGCCGCGACCAGCCCCCGTTCGCTGCCGCGCATGCCGATGGTGCCCCCGGTGTAAATCACCAGGATCGGGAGCTCTTGTCGATCTGTCATGCTCATGAAGGGGCTACAGATCGTGACCAAGAATGACCTGGCAGATCGACGAGAAGGTCCGAGCCTCTGGCGGATGGTTGAGATCGACCCCGAGCGCGCGACTGATGTTGGACGCAGAGATGATGCCGCGAATTCTCGAGCCGCCATTGCCGTCCGGTTCGGTAATCAACACGTGCTGATCGCCCGATGTTTTCAGGGTCTCGACCAGATCGCCGACACTGGCATGAGAAACCTTGGCGTAGGAGAGTGAATGCAGCTCGCTGCGCGGCGTCTGGATCATTTCCGCGGTGACCTCATCGCGGCCGATCTGGTGTTTCTGCATGGCCAGCGTGATACGCCGCCCACCGAACAGCTCGCGGGCATTGACCACGCCGGTGAAATCCCCGCTGGCGTTGATCAGCATCAGCAACCGCACGCCGGCCTGCTTCATCGTCTCCAGCGCTTGAGGAATGGAGCTGCCGGTCGGCAGGGTATACGGATGGCTGACGCTGAAATCGGTCAGCAGCATGGCAGCGGAGCTTTCCAGCGTCACTGACTGCGTCTGGATCACTGGCTGTACGATACCGCTGACACCATCGAGGTTCTCCAGCGCCAGTGCCGAGAAATGGACTTTTGAAGGGTGGACTGTGTTGGCCATCGAGAGATCTCCCCAGGCTGATCAAAGTGTCGGTCGCGATTCGAGCGTCATCGGATCCCGACTGAAAGGTTAAAGGTATTGGCGTAGATCACCGCGTACGCTATCCAGGAAAGTGATGAAACGGGTATCACGCTCATCGTCCTGACGATCCGTACGGCAGCCAAGCTTCATGGTCTTCTGGACAAGAAGCTCGTCGTAGATATCCAGCGTGACCTTTTTCGGGCTTTCAGCGGAAGGTGTGATGTCACCCTCTTCCAGCGTGAAGGTCTCGAAGAGCGTGGCGCGGATGCGTGTGGTCCCGCCTTCTGCCAGCACTCGGCGTACGAACAGCCAGCCCTCGCAGGCCAGATTGTCGCCGTTGTCACGCTGGCGCTGGAACAGGGTGCGATAGCTCGCGCCCTCCTTGGCGGCTCGGTCCGCCATGCTGCGGTAGGCCTCGGTCACCCGGGACGCCATTGCGCCGGTATCTGCCAGCTTGCGCAGGGCCGCCTGATGTTCGCGTCCCAGCTGCTCCTGACGCTGAAAACGTTGCCAAGAGCGATAGTTGGCGTACAGGGAGTTCGCGTCCATGTTTTCTCCGGAGTGTGGCAAATTGTCGGTGGCCTATGATCGCCCATCCGGCGGCTGTCTGACCACCCAAGGTTGATCTTTCCGGGAATTGACGCGGTCAGAAAAAGAAGATCAGTCAACGCTAAAGTTTCGTTCCTGACAGCCGATCAGGAAACTACCATATTAATGTGCGTCTAATCGGCGCCTGCCGTTGCGATCGGCGTGTTACAAATTGCGCCAGGCAAAGAGAGGTTACATGGCTACCATATCGTCACTAGGGATCGGTTCCGGCCTGGATCTGAGCGGGTTGCTCGATGACCTGGAAGATGCAGAAAAGGAAAAGCTCACACCGATCGTCTCCCAGCAGCAGAGTTACAAGACCAAGCTGTCTGCCTTCGGTGCGCTCGAGAGTTCCCTGAATGCGTTGCGTGATGCCGCGACCGCGCTGAGCGATCCCGAGACGTTCACGGCCGTCACCAGTTCGATGACCGGTGACTCCGTGACCGCGAGCACCACCGGCGATGCCGTGACGGGTCGATATCAGGTCAGCGTTTCTCAACTGGCGCAGGCGCAGTCACTAGCGTCCGGTGGTCACGCCAGCAAAGAGGACTCGCTCGCCATGGCGGGCACTTTGTCGATTTCCGTCGGTAGCGATTCCTTTGATGTGGATGTTGCTGATGGCGATTCACTGGAAGATCTACGTGATGCGATCAATGCGCAGAAGGGTGGGGTGACAGCATCCATCGTCAACGATGGTAGCGATACCCCTTATCGTCTAGTTCTCTCCTCCGATGCCACGGGAACAGATTCCCAAATCACGATCGACGGCGATAGCGATGCGCTCGACAGTGCATTCGGTTTCAACAGTACGGCGACCGGTGGGGGGGCGGGCACTGATGGCATGACGGAGACCGTTGCCGCTCAGGATGCCGAACTGGAAGTCAATGGCATCTCTATAACCAGCCAGTCCAATACGGTCGAAGGGGCGCTCGAGGGCGTCACGTTCAACCTGACCTCGACGACGGAAGGGGCGGAAACGCTCAACGTGTCCAAGGACACGGAGTCGATGACCAAGGCCGTCAAAACCTTCGTCGACGCGTATAACAGCTTCCAGAGTACATCTGACAGCCTGACGTCCTACGATTCCGAGTCGGACACGGCTGGTGTGCTGCTGGGCAACTCGACCATGCGCAGCATCGAATCCAGGTTGCGCAGCGTCCTTAGCTACAGCGATAGCGAAGGGACATTCTCGATGCTCTCGGATATGGGTATCGAACGTCAGTTGGACGGTACGCTGAAAATCGACGACGACAAGCTCAGTGACGCGATCAAGAGCGATAGCGATGCGGTCAGCAAGTTTTTCGCCGGCACCGATGGCAAAAGCGGCCTGGTTGCCAGTATCGACGACACCATGGGGGCGATTCTCGATGACGGTGGTCTGCTGCAGACGGCGATGGATGGTATCGATACCACGCTTAGCCAGCTCGGCGATCGATACACGCGGATGCAGGATTCCATCGACGCCACGGTGGCCCGCTACCGAACGCAGTTCGCCAGTCTGGATTCGTTGGTGTCGCAGATGAACTCGACCAGTAGTTATCTGACTCAGCAGTTCGATGCCCTCAGCGCGCAGACCAAAAAGTAAGAGAGCGATATAGAGATGATGAATATCAGACGTGGTGCTGGGGCGTATGCCAGAGTCGGGGTCGAGTCCGCAGTGATGTCGGCAGATCCGCATCAATTGATCGTCATGCTTTTCGATGGCGCGCAGGCGGCGATCAGCAGCGCTCGTCTGCACATGCAGGACGGCAACCGTTCGGCCAAGGGCCTAGCGATATCCAAGGCGATCGACATCGTCAACAACGGGCTGGCGGCGGCGCTGGATTATGACCGTGGTGGAGAGATCGCCGACAATCTGGGGCGCCTCTACGATTACATCGCGCGCCTGTTGTTGCAGGCCAATCTGCGTGACGATATTGCCCAGTTGGAACAGGCGGCGTCGTTGCTCGACGATATCGGTTCCGGCTGGCGTGAGCTTCGACACGTATCGGCCGAGTTGGCCTGAGGAGTATGAGCCCATGACGTCAGTCTCATCGGTCGTCGAGCAGTACCGCGATCTGCTGGAGGTCTCCGGCCAGATGCTGGCGCTGGCGCGTGAGCAACAGTGGGAGTCGCTCGTTCAGTGCGAGGCCGGTTATCTGGTCTCGTTGCAACGAGTCCGGGCATTGGATCTCGAGCACTCGCTGAGTGACGCCGAGCGTGAGGAGAAGCTCGAGCTGCTCGAGCAGATTCTGACTCAGGATGTCGAGACTCGCCGGCTACTGGATTCTCGGCGCGAGGAGTTGAGCCACCTGATCGGCAGTTCGCGCCGACAACAGGCGCTGGGGCAGGCCTATCAGGCCGGGAGGGGCAGCATAGCTTCGCGGCTGCGCTCGGTGCCGACCGACGATCGACCGTGAGCGGAATCACGCCGATACTCGACACGCTGCTGCATCAGGTTCTCGGCAAGCGGGTCGATCTGCCGGCCGTCCGGGATCAGCCGCTGCCGGTGTCGGCAGCGTCGTCGTCGGACGCTGTGCAACCCGCGCACAGCGACTCGAGGCTGAACCAGCAGGGGGGTGAGAGAATCGGCGCCGCGACTTTCGGCGTCGGGCGTCAAGGCGTATTTTCGCCACCTCCGGTTTCCGGGAGCGGCGCCGCCTCGATCCAACTGCACTTGAGCCATGCCGCGACGGACATCGCCGATATTCTCTCCCGTTTTCCTGCGACTCAGACCGCCTCGATTCGGCCAATGCTTTCGCTGCTGGTCCAATCCGGTGGTGGGGCCGACTCGTTGGCGACGGCGCTGTCGCAGAGCGTGCGCGAGAGCGGCGTCTTCTACGAATCCCATCTGCAGCGCTGGATGTCCGGTCAGTACCCGCGAGCCTCGCTGATGCGGGAGCCCCAGGCCTGGCTTAGCCTGACCTTTCGACCGTCCACGCCGACATCGTTGCTGTCGAATCCCGGATTCCCGCTTTGGATCGATGGCCGGACGGCGCCTCGTTCCGGAAGTGCACCGGGAACTGCTGGCGGGGCACCGGGGGGGCTCGGTGCAATCGCGTCGCCGACGAGCCGCGCCGCCGAAACCGCTGGGCCCATGCCTGCAGGTCGGCTCTCTTCATCCGTTCCGTCATCCGCTTCTGCAGGCAGTGGCGTCGACGGGCGGGCGCAGGCGATGATGGGGGCGGCCGAAGAGCAGCCTTTTTCGATGACCCGTGCTCATCAACTGTCCCAGTCATCCTCGGAGTCGCTCCAGTCGCTGGTACGACATCAGCTTGACCTGATCGCGGCGCCTAATCTGCGTTGGGAAGGTCAAGTGTGGCCTGGCGTACCCATGACGATGCTCCTGACCGAGCTTCCCGTGGATCGTCGCTTCGACGACGGCAGCGAAAGTGCCTTCGATCGTCCTGAGCGGGAGGGAGAAAGTCACGGCGGTGACTGGCGTGCCGAGGTTCAGCTTCGTCTTCCTTCGCTTGGGGTTATCGATATTGTCTTTCTGGCTCGTGGTGAGTCTCCACTGCAAGTGGAGGTCAATCCCGCCGATGAGGCAGCCCGAGCGCAGCTTCGCCAGGAGTTGACGCCATTGCGTGAGCGGTTGGCGCCATTGGGCGCAAACGTGGAGCTGGCGGAGGGGGTGGCGGCGCATGAGTGACGAGGAGGGGGTGTCCGATTCACGTCGCCGGGCGGTTGCCCTGGCCTACAGTGGCGAGCGTACGGACGCGCCGAGGGTGGTCGCCAAAGGGTACGGAAACCTGGCCGAGCGTATTATCGAACTCGCCGATCAGGAGGGCGTCTTCGTCCACGATTCCCCTGAGCTGGTTGCACTTCTGATGCAGGTCGATCTCGACGCTCGTATCCCGGAGTCGCTCTATCAGGTCATTGCGGAACTGCTGGTGTGGATCGGCGAGATCGATAGTTCGATAGCGGCAGAAGTCGACGAATTGCGTTGATTGGGTCCGCGACCATTCAACGATCATGTGTTTTCGTGTATCCCGCCTTGGTCACGCTTCTCGTAACCTGTGTATTCCTGTAAATGATGAAATGTCAATATTAGTAACAATATCATCACTTTAATTTGGTAATGATGGCTACAGGTTTAAAGGGATTCGTTACGGCTCTATATATTTAGTAACAAAACTTGCTTTTTTTCATCAAAAAGTCGCAAAATGCCTCCATCATAAAGTACTGATGTAGCCAGCAGGATGGCTGCAGACGACCGGAGCATTCGATTAACGGATGCCAATAAAACCATGCGCGGGGAATCCAAATCATGCACTCGAACAGTCTTTTGGACGACATCCAGGACCTCAACCTGTCCTATCTTCTGCTCGTTCAGCGTCTGCTCAACGAAGATCGCGAGTCGGCGATGTTCCGGCTGGACCTGAATGCCGACCTGGCCAATGTCATCTCTGGCCTGTCGATCAAACAGTTGACCCAGCTATCGCGGACCAACCAGCTGCTCTGCAACTTGCGCTTCACCGATGCCGACAAGTTGAACCTGCTGATTCACAATCCGCGTGCTCAGGGCCTCGAGCAGACCCATGCCTCGTTGCTGATGGCGGGTTCGAATCGCGCTCGATCTGCCGCGCAGCGGGGGAACTGAGCCATGGCGGACAAGAGCCTCGTCGCCGAAATGCTTCAAGTGCAGTTGGCGATAGAACTGATCGAGCTGGGCGCGCGCCTACAGGTGCTCGAGACAGAGACCGACCTGAGCCGCGGTCGCTTGATCAAGTTATACAAGGAAGTCAAAGGGATGTCGCCGCCCAAAGGGATGCTGCCATTCTCGGCAGACTGGTTCATCACCTGGATGCCGAATATTCATTCGTCGCTGTTCTACAACATCTACCGCCGTCTCAATGGCGAGCTGGGGTGCGCGCGGATGCCGGCATTCGTCAAGGCCTATCGCCTCTATCTAGAGCAGGTCGAACTCGATGGCGCCGAGCCCACCCTGGGTTTGACACGGGCCTGGACGCTGGTGCGCTTCTTCGAGAGCGATCTGTTGCAGCTCTCCCGGTGCAAGGGGTGCCATGGCGATTTCGTGGCCCACGCACATAGTCCTCTGCATGATTACGTCTGCGGCATCTGCCAGCCGCCGTCGCGCGCGGGCAAGACGCGCAAGGCCAAGGCGGCGGCACCTGTCAGGCGTACGTTCACGCCCGTCGAGATGCCGCTGGTACGCCGTCTGGCCGTGTAGTTCGGCGATATCTTTCGAAGCGGGCCTCCATGGCCCGCTTTTTCATGTCTGCGTTATTTTTTCTTTCCCCATCCGTGTCGCCGCATCAAGTCGGCTGTGTCGTTGTCGACGAATCACGCTTTTCTGATATTTCTACCCTCAAGGGTGATGGTCCCGCTGCCGATACAGTCATCAGGTTCGCCACGCACTGTCATCGGGAGCATTTACGTGCTGATTCTATTGGGCTACATCATCGTCTTGGGTAGTGTGTTCGGTGGCTATGTCGCCATTGGCGGCCATCTTGGCGCTCTGGTACAGCCGGCCGAGTTCGTGATGATCATCGGCGCTGCAATCGGCGCCTTCGTGTGCGCCAACAATGGCAAGGCGATCAAGGCAACATTGCGATCGTTTTCCAAGCTCAAGCGTACCAAGCGCTACAACAAGATGATGTACATGGAGCTGATGGCGCTTCAGTACAGACTGCTCACCAAGGCGCGCCGCGATGGCATGTTGGCGATCGAACGCGACATCGATTCGCCTCAGGACAGCGCCATCTTCGCCGATTATCCGACGATTCTGTCGGATCCCATGATCATGGGATTTCTGACCGATTATCTGCGCCTGATGGTCAGCGGCAACATGGATCCGTTCGAGATCGATGCCTTGATGGAGCACGAGATCGAGACCTTCCAGCATGAAGCGGAGCTGCCGGCGCACTCGCTGACGGCCGTCGGCGATGGGCTTCCCGCCTTCGGTATCGTGGCCGCCGTCATGGGTGTGGTGCACGCGCTGGGTGCGGCTGATCAGGGTGCCGGTGTGATGGGACAGATGATTGCACAGGCGCTGGTCGGCACCTTCGTCGGGATCCTGCTGGCCTACGGTTTCGTGACGCCCGTGGCACATCGCATCAATCTCCAGGTTGGAGAGGCGACCAAGATGCTGCAGTGCATCCGCGTCACGCTGATGGCCAGCCTCAACGGACTGGCGCCGCAGTTGGCAGTGGAATTCGGCCGTAAAGCCCTGTTCACCGCCATCAGGCCCTCGTTCAGCGAGCTCGAAGAACATGTGCGCTCCAGCGGACAGACGTTGCGCGGCACGGGGACGGATGGTCCATGAGTAGCGGGGGGGAGCGTCGCCCGCTGGTCATCAAGCGCAAGCGGGTCCAGGCAGCAGGGCACCACGGCGGCTCGTGGAAGATCGCCTACGCCGATTTCATGACCGCGCTGATGGCACTGTTCCTGGTGTTGTGGATCCTCTCCACGGCCACGCCAAGCCAGCTGGAGCATATCGCCGAGTACTTTCGTACCCCGCTGGCGGTGGCCCTGACCGGTGGAGACAAGTCGACGGCAAGTACCAGCGCCATACCCGGGGGCGGTGACAATCCCACCAAGACCGACGGGGAGGTACGCCGGGTGAATGTCCGCGAACAGACTCGATCGAGCGACGAGCAGCGTAATCTGCGTCAATTGCGTGATCGCCTCCAAAGTGTCATCCAGAGCGACCCGCAACTGAGGGAGCTCAGCTCGCAGCTACGGATGGACTTCTCACCGGAAGGATTGCGCGTCCAGATTGTCGATAGTGACAAACGGCCGATGTTCGAGCTCGGCAGCGATCGGCTCGAGCCCTACATGCAGAAGATTCTTCGCCGAATCGCGCCCGTGCTCAACGAGATGCCCAACCCGATCAGTATTAGCGGTCACACTGACGACCTTCCGTATGCCGGCGGAGAGAAAGGCTACAGCAACTGGGAGCTGTCAGCCGATCGTGCCAACGCCTCGAGACGTGAGCTGACGGCCGCGGGTCTGGACCCTGAAAAACTGTTGAGGGTGGCGGGCATGGGCTCGCGTATCACGCTACCGAATACCCTACCCAGCGACGACATCAACCGTCGCATCAGTATCGTGGTGCTGGATAACCGCGCGGCTCGAGCCATCGAACAGCAGGAGCAGGCGCCATTTCCCGCAGCCGATCCGGCCCCTGTCGCTGGAGTCGGCAGGGAAGGCATTGACGTCAAGGTTGCCGAACAGGATTCAGCTGGATGATGAACACAGGATCATGCCCTTCTAGCAGGGCTTCTATGGCGGGTGCTCATGGACATTTCTGATTCCTATGATCGCTGTCCCGCACTATCTCAATCCCTTCCAGTTTGACCGCTAAGCCGCTGATTCAGCGGCTTTGGTTGTTCAGGATCGTTCATTCCTGTATCGCCCAACACCCTCCAAGCCAGAGCGAAAGTGAGTAAGATAGTGAGTAACCTTTAGGCGTTACTCACGGACGGCAATCCCCCTATGGCTCTGACCGACACGAAGATCCGAAAGGCGAAACCGCGCGAGAAAGTCTACCGCATGGCGGACGCCGGCGGGCTCTGCCTGGAAGTGCGGCCCAGTGGATCGAAGATCTGGCGATATCGGTATCGCCTCTTCAACACGCCGAATATGTTCACGGTGGGCGAATACCCGGTCGTCACCCTCGCCGAGGCACGCCAAACGCTCATGTGGGCACGCGGGGTCGTCAGTGAGGGGCGTCACCCGAAAGAGCAACGCACGGCCGACATGCAGGCGCAGCGGCGGGATCGTGAATTGCTCTTCCGTCACGTAGCTGAGGAATGGTTCGAGAAGGGAGCGCGTCACTGGAGCGGTGACTACCACACGAAGATTCGTCGGCTCCTGGATAACGAGGTTCTGCCGCAGTTTGGCGATGAGCCGCTGAAATCACTGAGTGTCGATCGTATCCATGAAGTGGTCAGCGCAATCGACAACCGCGGATCACCGACAACCGCCATCCGAGTACGGCAGACCACCGGGTCCATCTTCGATCACGCGATTATCGGGCGCCTGGTCGACGTCAATCCAACGTTGCCGTTGAAGCGGTCGGTCAAACGCCCACGCGTGAAGAATGCGCGTGCCCTCGAAGCCTACGAGCTGTTCTTCTTGCTCGACGAACTCTCACGCTCACGGTCATATCGCTCGACTGTCATTGCGATGGAACTGCTGATCTACACCATGATGCGAGGCGTCGAGCTACGCCGTGGCGTCTGGTCGGAGATCGACTTCGAGGACAGGCTGTGGCGCATACCGGCCAAGAAAATGAAGATGCGTCGCCCACATCTGATTCCGCTATCGGATCAGGCGCTCGAGCTGTTGCGAGAGCAGCGGGAATATTCTGGCCACGGTAGCGTGATCTTCCCCAATGCGAAGGATCCATCCCGACCGATCAACAACACCACGATCAACGCGGCGCTCTACCGAATGGGGTTCAAGGGGAGTGGGTTTGCGACGCATGGTTTCAGATCAACGGCGTCGACGTTTCTCAACGAAGCGGGGTGGTCGGGCGATGCTGTCGAAATGCAGCTGGCCCATGAGGACGATGACGAGGTACGCGCAACCTACAATCAGGCCAAGTACCTCGACACGCGGCGGGAGATGCTGGTTTGGTGGGCAGAGTTCGTTGATTCGTTGCGGCCGGCACCTTAGCCAGCCGCGTCATTGGGGAGTGACTTACCTTCCGACCATTCACGCTGGCCAGCGATATACCGATCAATGTGTGATGCCCGCCATCGTCGGCTTCCATTGATCAGCGTGCCCGCTGGGAAGCGAGATTGCTTGATCTCGTTGTAGATCTTCGTCCTGCTGAGACTGACCCGATCTACCACGGCAGCGATTTTGATCAGCCTGTCGTTGGGTACGAGATCATCTCCACGTTGGAATGTACTCATCGTTTTCCTCTCGCTCGCCATCGGTTGAATCGGTTCTGGATCAGCCGGAACGTCGCGCCGGCTTGCTGGTTGGTATCGAGTTCCGAGCGGCTGCTAACTTGGCACGCCTTCCGGATCCAGTCGCCGGCGTCCTGCTCGGTGTGGGTGCCGTCCGGCACGTCCGCGCCAAACTTGGCGCGGGCTCGCTGGTCGAGGTAGCGCCTGAACGCTGGGTCACGGCAGAGAATGCCCGCGGCACGGGCGTGGTGCTGGCCGCTCATGATGGCTCTCCCTTGAGCCGAGCGTTTTCTATTTCTAGCGCCTGACATCTGCTGCTGAATTCCTCGCCTAGCTCCAGCGCCTCACGCAGCATGGCGTTGGACGCCTGAAGCTGATTTTCGAGTCGCGTTCCCTGGGTTCGCGCATTGTCGATGGCTCGCGCGGCGTCAGTCAGGTTTTCATGCAACAGCGCCACTTCCTGGCACAGCTCGTCGTAGCTCTTGTTCATCGCCGCATCCCCTTGGCCTTGTGGTCGCGGATGCTTTGGCAGTCGACGCACGTGGTGGCCCACGGCGCGGCCTCGCGCCGGCGCGCTGGGATCTCGACTCCGCAGTCTTCGCAGTCGGGATCGGTAGCCACGCCAGTGGGCAGGCCATACCGAACCAGTGATCGGGCCAGGTCCTGCTCGATGACGGGGCCGGCGTTGTCGGCGATATCAGCCATGGTTGAGCTCCTCGACGGTCTGACTGTCGCGGTAGGCGCAGCGGTGATTGGTGACGGCCTGGCGTAGCGCTTCTTCACTATCGAATGAGACGACCATGGCGTAGCGGTGGCGGGTCTCGCCAGCGTTCGGCGAGAGCACGGCGAGTTCGCCGGCGTCCTGAAGCGTGCCGCGCGGCGCTGCCATGTCGATGCCGTACCAGCGCGGCTTATTGGGATTGGGTAGTCGTTGAGCCATGTCGGTCTCCTTTGTTGTCAGATCCCTTCCGGGAAGTACTCTTGAACGCCTTGCCACTCGGGCAGGGCTTCGGATTTGGCGAACCGGTGAGCCATGGCGCGCACCATGCGTTCCTCGATCTCGACGGATTCCATTTCTTGGCGGACCTCTTCGCTGGCGCGCCACTCTCGATACCGCTTGAGTTGCTCGTCGAGCTCCTCCTGGGTGAGTTCTTTCGGGCTCAAAAGCCCTCTGGGAACGAGGCTTTGGCCGGCCCCCGTGTCGGGGTCCGTACAGTTATTGACACAAGTCCAAGGGTCGGCGGCTTCGCCACCTCCCGAACGGCCGGCCCCTGCAGCGCTGCGCTTGGGCCGAACGTCCCAGCGATACAAGCGGGTGAGGAATTCGGCCGTGCGGCCTTTGTGATCTTTCACTACCAGGCCCTTGGGCACCTTGATCTCGTCGCCGTAACGGCCGTGCTCGACGAAGCTGCGGTTCATCTCGCCGGTGGCGTGGCTGAAGTCGTCGTCTTTATCGCCGGTGCGGAACGCGGGGATGCTCCACGGCTTGATCGGCTGTTCTCTGCGAGGGGTGTTCGGGCCGCCCATCAGGCGGACGAACTGATCCCAGTGGCCGCCCAAAGCAGCGATGCGGATCTGGCGCAGCACGTTGGAGATGCTGGCGCGGGGCTGGGTCGCTTCCTCCCAGCGCTTGAGTTCGTCTTCTTGCTGCTCGGTCAGACGGCGGACTTCGCGCCAGACCGTGACGCTCGGCAGGCCGAGGAATTGGAACTGGCGAATGCCCCACGTCGCTGCCCACGCCTCGATGCGTGGCGCCACATCTGAAAGAGAGTGGCCATAGTTGTCTAGATGATCGCCATCCACGCCGTCGCGGGCGAACTGCTCGCCGTTGATGTTCTTGCTGATGTACTTCGCGACATAGCCAGCGGCCGTGCCTTTCTTACGATCAATGACTTCGAGCTTGAATCGCGCCGTGGTCCTCTGGCCGAAGCGGTCGAACAGCTCTTCCGGTGATTCCGCCTCGGCGTAACTTCGCAGCGTCTCGGTGACGGCTTCGACGTGATCCGGCTGTGCCCACACCAATAGATGCCAGTGCGGGGTGCCGTCGTGGTGCGGCTCGACGACGCGGATGCCATAGATGCCCAGTCCATCGCGAGCAAGTGAAGCGCGGGCTTGTGCCCAGAGCTTTTGTAAATGCTGCTGTGCCTCGCGGGGTGTGCTGCCGTCGTACTTAGGATTGCGCCGCGAGCTGTTCTCCAGCACCGGGTGGAAACGTGACGGCGTGGTGATGGTGTAGAACAGCCCGACATGCCCGAGGCGATCTGCCTCGGCTTCGGTATCGCTGATCCTCAGCATCAGCTCGGCGCGGCGGTGGTCCGGGTTCGCCAGCCCCAGCTCGGCCAATTCGGCGAGCGTGTAGACCTGATCGTTCTGGTTGATCGCTTCGATGGTTTCCAGCAAGGCGCGGTTGCGCACCTTCTGGGAGCGGCGACGCTCGACGGTCAGATCGCTGCAGTAGATGCCGGCGCGCTTATGCACGCGGCGTGCTTCGCGCATGATCTGCTCGATCTGGCGACCGGTGATCCGGCGCAGCTTGCGGCGCCACCACTTGTCACAGCCCAGGCGCGCGAGCTGGGCGGCGCGCTTCATCTTCGGGCTGGGCGGGGTGATGCCATGCAGGCGGGCACGTTCGCGTGCCTGCGTCAGCGCCATCTCATCGGCGACCGCAATGCTCATCACCGGCGCGCGTTTCCACTGGAAAACGGCCATCAGCGGTACGCTGGGTGTCGGCGGCGTCAACGGATTGCGCGCCTGGGCGATCAACAGGGAAAGGTGGCGCGCCTTGGCGGAAATGGTCTCGCCATTCAGACGCGGCAGGTGACGCGGCGGCGGCAACAGGCCGAGGCGCAGCCGGCGGTTATGGCTGGCGATGCTGCCGATCAGCTTGTTGCGGACATCCTCGACACCCAGCGCCTGGGCCTTGGCGTAATCGACCAGCGCGTCATCGTCATGCGTGGCGTTGAGCGACCCGACGGTCAGGCGTTTCTCGACATCGGCCAGCCAGACACACCCGGCCTTCAGGCCATCGATGGTGGTTTTGCCCTGGCGGCGGATCTCGGCAAACGCCCGGCGCAGATCGCTGGCGATGAACTGGAAGCGGCGGAAGATATGGTTCGGCTCGATCAGATCGGCGGTATGACGTGCCAGCCAACGGTTGCCGGCGGCATTGCCGTGACGGCCGGCGACGTGGACGAACCCAGCCGCCAGATCCTCAGCCAGCGACGGCAGGCGATCGAAGAACGCCTGACGCCACTTGAGGCAATCCGGCGTTCCGAACTGGAGAGATTCGTCGATCGCGCTCACTTCGCACCTCGCTCGATCAAATCCAGCCAGTGCAGCGCTTCACGCATGCGGCCAGCGTCCAGCGCCCGGCGGGCATTCGCGGCCAGATCCCGGCTCGGGTGGGCGTGGCGTTCGGTCCCCAAGCGGCTGCCCAGCTGCTGGGCGTAACGGCTCATGCGACCGATGGCGGCGCGGATGGCGTCGCGGTCGTGCTGGCTCATCTGTTCGATGCTGCGCAGGGCGTCGCGGGGTTCCATGCCGGCACTGGCCAGCACTGCTTTACGCTCGGGCGTTTTCAGCTCGGACCAGAGCACCATGAGATCCTGATCGGCCGATCGTGCATGCAGCTCGGCGCGCAGGGCGCCGAAGCCGGCGCGGCCGTCCGGCTGGACGACCGACAGATGCGCTTTCGATGGGGTGACGGACTGAGTGGCAGTCATGGCGATCTCCCGGTTCACTGCATGGGACGCGGTTGGATGACCCGCAGGGCGCCGCGGTCGCGGGCCTGTTCGCGCTGGGCAAGCAGGTCGCCGACCGTGAACGGAATCGGCGTGCCGCCGGCGGTGCGTAGCACGACGACCTGTGCCGTGCTGGCGTCGAGATCGATCCACGCCACCTGATTGAGCGATTCCAGCTCGGCGCTGGCGTGAATGGCGGCCAGCTCGGCGGCGGACTCGGTCAGGTCGTACTCGGTCATCAAAAACTGGGTGCAGTTCTCGAGCGCCGTGGCGCGATCCAGACCCCGGCCGTAGCGCAACAAATAGCCGATGGCCATGTTTTCAGAGTCGAGTCGAGGCGCCCGGCCGGCCATGCGGCCAGCGGGAAGGGTTGCAATGTTCATGGTGTTTCTCCGTCAGGAGTGGTTTGTCATTGGGAGATCAGCCGTGTTAAATCCGCCTGCTCTCTGCCTTCTCTCCGGCCCTGCCCGGTGGTTGGCTGAGCTGGTATGGAAAATCGTTTTCGTCATCCGGGCCGCGTGGTCGTCTCGCGGTTGGGACTTCAGTGCCGGCCTTGATGTGGTAGTAGCCATACCAGCGAGCGCCGCAGATCGGATTCAGACAGTCTGCGTATACCTCGGTGAATCGCTTGTGCGGGCTTTTACTCGTCCGAATCCGGCAGGGTGAGCTGCACGCTTTGCAGGTCCACACGTCTGGTTAACCTCGCTACTCCCTGGCCGATCCACGTACAGCGTGGAGCGGTGCATTTGTCGTAATAGACCTCGCCTTTTTCTTCCGGCAGGTCGCTAGGTACTCGGTGTGTTCTTGCGCCACACACCTCGCAGCGTCGGCGATGTGTCATCTCAGCGCACCGGGTAGAGGGCGCGGGGGCCGCCGACCTTGCGCGTGCTGTTGCGAACGCGGCGACGTGCCAGAAACTCGGACGCCTGATCGATGGTGGCAAGCCCATGCTGCTGACGAACCGCCTCCAGCAATCGCTCATCGGTGGTGACATCAATGTCGATGCAGATCGGTCTGTGATGTGTCATTTGCACCTCGCGTGAGTCAGAGATGACGCTTCAATGAAGCTGGGCTTCGGCACCGAACCCCATCACACTGATCGCATCGAACTCGTGGATGTCGCGGACGCCCAGGCAATCCAGCGCCTCTGTCATCACGAGATAACGAAGCTGCGTTGCCACGGGTAGGCCGTTGATATTGGCGATGGCCTCGACCAGGGCGAACTCCTGTTCGCTCAGGTTCACCTGAACGCGCTTGGTCTTGTTGCCGCGATGGGATGGATACATGACGAATTTCCTTCTTCAGTCAGTGGACGGCTTCGGTGGTTGTGTCTTGCGCCAGGCCCTTGAGCATCAGCATGCGCACGGTGCCGGAAAGCGAGCGCAAATCACGCTCGGCGAGCGCCTCGACCTTGGCGCGTTCTTCCTGGGTCACGATCGTCATGATCGGGCAGTTACAACCGTGCGGAGATTGGCGGCGACGGGTTTGGGTCATGTGATAAGCTCCTAAAGACTTTGAAAGACGGACTAAATAGCGAGGCAGTGATGAGCGAGCATTCGACGAATCCGAAGAGTCACCCCGAACAGGCCGCACACGACATCGTTCTTGAGCTCTGCGGTAGCGGTGCCTTCGCTTCTGCCAACGGCAACCCAGCGTCGAGCAAGGAAGACGGCGAGCGTTTGGCCGAGGCGGTCGTTGCCGCGCATAAGCGGCTCACTGAGCACTACCAGGGGCTGAAGACTGATCAATCCGATTCAGTCCTTTAACCAACGCCTCGGCCAGTTCGGCGGCGTATTCGTCCAACGTGTTCGAGTTGACGAACTGAGGCGCTGATGAGGCCATCGCTTCGAGGAAAGCCCGCTCGGCTTGCTTACGCTGGATTGGGCCGAGCTTCGCCCCTTGAGCTTTTGTCTGGGTAGTCATGGCAGTGACTTCCTTGGCGGCTTAAAGACTGTGAAACGGATCATGGGTCACAATTGTGATCCATGTCAAGCATGGAAGGTTTTCTATTGTCGACCATAGGCGATCGGATTAGACAGGAGCGAGAACGGTTAGGCATGAGTCAGACCGCGTTCGCCACTCTTGGGGGTGTCGGAAAGACGACCCAGATCCACTACGAGAAAAACAACCGGAATCCCGACACCGGCTACCTGTCGGCACTCGAGGGTGCCGGGGTCGATACTGTCTACGTGCTGACCGGTCGCCGATTCGAGACCAGTGGAGCGGGATCGCTTGAGCTGGTAGGCATTGAGAATTCTCTCCCCGTGCCGATGTATGACATCGAAGCGGCAGCAGGGGCGGGGCGGCTGTTCGACGCCGAGACGATAGGTTCGACCTTCTACCTTCCTGCCGAGCTGTTCGAGGCGGAAGGCGTGGACCCGGCCCAGGTGGTCGGCGTGACCGCGCGTGGCGATTCCATGGGCGACACGATCCGCGATCGCGAGCAGGTGCTGGTCAATCGCGCCCAGCGCATGCCGGATGGTGTGTTCCTGCTGCGCATGGACGGTGAGTTACGGCTCAAGCGCGTGCAGCGTGTGGCCGGCGGGGCGTGGTTACTGATCAGCGATAACCCGGCCTACGAGCGGGAACTGATCAAGCCCGAGGATCTCGGCGGGGTGGAGATCATCGGGCAGGCATGGCGGAAGGTGGGAAGGGTTTTTTAATCCACCACCTTTATTTATATAAAAAACAGATTTATGGATCTGCAACGAAACGACAAACCATAAACTGATAACGGGCGAAGACCCGGTGCGTTGGGAAAAGATTTATGAGAATTAATAGCATTATTGTACATGAGTTGGTTAAGGATCAGCACGAGGCTATCCAACCATCCAACTATCGCCAAACCGTTCTGGATCCTGATAACGATTTGGTGGTCAAGCTACTTCAAGGGATCACCGCGATTTATGGATCCCGCTACAACAGTGCTCACTACGGGACTTTTGCGGAAGGGGAAGGGAGAGGGGCTTTTCCAGATACTTTGCTGGCCTATAGTGCAATTGATCAGCCTGACGAGCAACAGTTTATTGCTATAACTATGAGCGCCATGGAGCGCCTATACGACAAAGCTTCTAGCAGCCCCGCCGCTACTGGTGGGTACATGGTCTTTTCTGATTACGTAAGCGAAAATACTCGCTTTTTGTTAATTGCTATGATCAAAAAGACCCCAGGGCTCACCCTAACTGAGGAGCTAGTTCCCGAAGAGCTTGAGCGGCTAGATTTAAAAAAACTTCATCAGGCAGCCCGGATTAACTTTGAGAAGTTGGATCAATATTTGGCGGCGGATGTTGCTGAACGAGATGAGCTGAACTATCTTAGCTTCATAAGTTCGACTTCTTCTGAAAGTGCCTCAGGATATTTTGTTTCAGCTCTAGGATGCTCTGCCGGGACTGCTGCGTCAAAAGCTACAAATAATCTTATCCGAGAGTCTAAGGTTTTCTTCAAAGACAATGATCACCTCCGTGATAACAAAGACGCTTTTGTTTCTGAGCTGGTGTCATATCTATCCGAAAAACAAAGCAATGGAGAATCAGTTAAGCTGTCTGAAATTGGACAACTCGTCCATAGACACATTCCGCCACAATTGGCTGATCAAGCTGATGAAACTGTAAATAACTTCTTGACTCGATTGAATAGTGAAGAGGTTTCCGTTCCATCTGAGTTCCCAGTCAGCAAAAGCGCGCTTAAGAAACATACCCAAATCAAGGGTGATGGTGATAACTGGAAATTTTCTTTCGAGATATCTGCGCTGAGTGATGATGAAGCAGCTGAAATTTACTATGATAGGGACTGTCAGACGCTTACATTAAGCCGCCTGCCTCAAGACATGATAGATCAAATCCTATCGGTTCTCGATGATGACGAGTGATTAGTGATGTCTCTATCGCCTATAGTGTTGTTATATCGCGCTGCTGGATGCCCGCCCTACGAAAAAGGCGGGTTTCACGGAGTTTTAGACTTCGAACAACATCGGTCTTACTTCATTCAGGCCGATAGAGAGCGCGTTGCAAACTTTTTTGAGCTGGTTGTTGACGGAGTAGATTATGACGATCCACGAAGCTTACCTCCTCGCGGAGTCACAATAAGTTTTTTGGCTAAGCCTTCAACTAAAAACGTTAGTACCTTTCATGCGGACATATCTTCTCTAATAGCGCAAGACCCTAAAATAGCTAAGGGGGAAGCCCCTTCAGACTTCTACTTGCTAGAAGAAGATTATTATGATTGTGATGCTGAGCAAAATGATTCTGTAGATCGGCTAAAGAAAGTTTGTTCTTTTGTCAAAGCTTTGTCCTTTCTTGCCCACTACCATGATGAGAAAAGTAAGGGTAACTTCCTGCGTCTCGTTTTTATCCGCCCAGACGAGATTGGTGTTTCCAAGCCAGTGGTACTAGAGACTCATCTTGATTCAGAGATTTTAAGTTCTGTAGCTAAACTGAATCTTGAGCAAATGGATGGTCTCTGTAATTCGAGTGAGGTCGAAGACTCTCATTATCGAGAGCGGATCGGTATATTTGGCAATACGTTAGTCGAGTTTGTGGGGCAGCAAGTTGAGCCAAGAGAAGCTTTTGCACTGCTAGTCAAGAATTGGCGAAAATTCTTTGAGTCCTATCAAAGAAATCTAGCTGTTTATCTCAGCGGGTTTGCATTTCATAAAGCAAAACGTGAGGTCGCTCAAGCTGAAATCGATGTTTCTAGTAAGCTTTCAAAGATTGTAGGTGATATCTCGGGCAAACTATTGAGTATTCCCGTTTCACTGGCTGCGATAGTTGCGATACCGCGATCAGACAACGTTATAATTGGAGCGTTAGTAGTCATCGGTTTGTTGCTTGGCGGCTTTATTGTTTCCCACGTCATACGAAACCAGTCTTCTCAGTTGGCCCGCGTGGTGCACTCTAAGGAAATGATTTTTAGTTCAATCGAGGGGCGAAAAGATGTTTACCCAGAAGACCTGGTTGCGGACATTGATCAGATAAAAGCAGCATTGGACGAGGACGTTGAGCGACTAAAGTCTCTCCTTGTCATTTTTTCTTGGCTCTGTTGGCTACCTTTTACTGTTGCGATGTTAGTACATCTTTACTTCTGCTTTGCTTGGTTTTGTTAAATTCCGCATAATTAGGCGGTTTTGATATATGTGCAGCCGCTTCTCCCTCTACAGCACCTATCCGCGATTCGCTCACCGCATCGGTGAGCTTCGCATCGATGATCCGCCAACGCCGCGTTACAACTTGGCGCCGGGGACGTGGATCCCGTCCATTCGTCGGCAGGCGGACGATCCCCAACTGACGTTCGATTGCGTGTGGTGGGGCTACAAGCCGAAGTGGGCGGGGGAGACAGCGCCGCAGCCGATCAATGCCCGTGTCGAGACGGTGGCCACGTCGAAGTTCTACCAGGCGGCGTTTCAGCGTCACCGGTGCCTGATCCCGGCCGACGGCTGGTTCGAGTGGCTGCCCGGCACCAAACCCAAGCAGCCGCACTTTCTGTGCCGGGAGGATCGGGAGCCGTTCTTCTTCGCCGGTATTTGGACCGAGCGCGCCGACGGCAAGCCGGGTGCCGCGATACTGACCGAACCCGCCCGCGGCTCGGCGGCGGACGTTCACGACCGCATGCCGCTGATTCTTACCGATGAGAGCATCGAGCCCTGGCTCGATCCGGCGCTGACCGATCGCGACACCATCCGTCGCTTCGTGAAGCACGTGCCGGCCGTGTCGTTCACGCATTGGGCCGTCTCGACCCGCGTGAACAAGCCAGGCGAGGGCGATGATGAGGGGCTGGTGAATCCGGCCTAGTATCTCGACGGCGTATCTCTCCCTACCTCACCGCGTAACGCCTCCAGTGCTGCGCGCATCGCATATTCTCGTTACATCCGGATTGGACAGCGGCCAATGGCATTTTCATGTCGCGTTCATGGCAGCCCGATTACGCTTGGCGCCTCATTGGCTAGTTTACGAGAAACCATGGTAGAGAACGCGGTTTTGCTGGTGGCGACCGGCTTTGGGCTGGGGTGGTTACCCTGGGCGCCGGGGACCTTCGGGTCTCTGATTGGCTTGCCATTGGCCTGGTGGCTGTTGGGTTTCTCGCCTGGGCGAAGAGTCGCCATCATGGTGGCGTTGTTGGTCGTGGCCATACCGCTTTGCCACTGGGCTTCCCTGTGGTTGGGAGGCGGGGATGTACCCCAGGTCGTGGCTGACGAGTACTTGGCATTCCCCATCGTCATGATCGGGCTCGCTGCGGGGCGCCGTTGGTGGGTGATGGGGTTGTCGTTCCTGCTCTACCGATTGTTCGATATTACCAAGCTACCGCCTATCGGCCATGTCGAGGCCATCGGCGGTGGCCTGGGAATCGCGCTGGACGATGTGGTGGCCGCTCTCTATGCCTTGCTCGTACTAACCATGGTCATCGCTTTACGGCGTCGGTATCGGGTTGCGTGAACTGGTCTGACAATTTCACGTCACTGTCTATCTCATAGCCGTACCGGCGGTATCTCTTCCCACCTCGTCGTATATCGCGGTGACCGGTGCGCGCAGCGCAGATGCCATGCCGCGCCGGCACTGGGTGTGCCGATTCTGACGGTGCCGCGCCCCATTTTCTGGTTCAGTTCGTCCATCACGCCCATGAGCTTCTCGCTGCGCTGACGCTCGGCGTCACTTTGCTGCGTGCCCAGGAGTGAGAGCTGCTCGGTGCCACGCTCGCAGATATCCATCAGCATCACGCCGCCGTTCATGTAGCGCTTGTTAGGCGCGTGGAGGCGTTCGAGTACCTGGATCGCGGCGGCGACGATCTCGCGGCTGTCGTCGGTGGGGTTGTTCAGTTCGATGATCATGCTGGGGTTGTGCTGGGCGAGATCCTGCCGGTGGGGGTTGGTGCGCAGGAAGACGAGCACCGCGCGACAGAGTGAACCCTGCTTGCGCAGCTTCTCGGCGCTGCGTTGGGCGTGCTGCCGGATGGCTTCGCGGATCTCGCCTTTGTCGTTGGTGAGCCGGCCGAACGATCGGCTGGTCATGATGCGCTCGCGCGCGAAGTCCATGCCGATCATCTCTATCGCGGGCGTTTCCTGCAGCTCGAGCACGGTGCGCTCGAGGGTGACGGAGAAGCGGCGGCGGATCTCTTTGGCGTTCTGGTTGCGCAGGTCCCAGGCGGTGTTGATGCCCATGTTGCCGAGCTTCTCGGCGAGGCGGCGGCCGACGCCCCAAACGTCGCCCAATTCGAAACGCTGCAACAGGCCCTTGGTCTGGGGGCTGTCGGGGTAGAGTACGCAGACGCCGCCGAAGCCTTCGATCTTCTTCGAGGCGCGGTTGGCCACCTTGGCCAGCGTCCGAGTGGGGGCGACGCCGATCGACACGGGGATGCCGGTGTACTGCTTCACCTGCCGGCGGAGTTCCCGGGCGTGGTCCTCGAGCTGGCCGGGGGCGAAGCCGTCGAAATTCACCCAGCACTCGTCGATGGAGTAGGGGTCGATGCCGGCGCTGAATTCTTCCAGCACCGCCTGCACGCGGGTGCTGATATCGCCGTAGAGCTCGTAGTTGCTGGAGAACAGAGTGATCTCGCCGCGGGCGACCTGTTCCTTCAGGTAGTGGGCCGGTGTGCCCATCTTCACGCCGAGCGCTTTGAGCTCGTTGCTGAGCGCGATGACGCAGCCGTCGTTGTTGCTCATGACGCCGACGGGCTTGCCGTTCAGGTGCGGTTTGAACAGCCGTTCGCAACTGACGTAGAACGAGTTGCAATCGACGATCGCGATCATACCGGGAACTCGATGTGGTTCGAGCGCACCACGCCCCAGATCTGCGACTCGACGCCGTTGAGGGGAATCGGCGGGTAGCGGTTACCGCCGGAGCAGAGCAGTTGCCATTGGCCGCGCTCGATCCATTTCTTGACCGTGAACTCTCCCTCGACCAGCGCCAGTACGATATGGCCGGCGCGGGCCGTGATGGAGCGATCGACGATCAGGTAGTCGCCTTCCTGGATGCGGTATTCCTCCATCGAATCGCCCACCGCCTGGAACAGAAACGTCGCGGCCTTGTGCTTGATGAACTTCTCGTTCAGATCCAGCGCGCGGCCGGCGTAGTCCTCGGCCGGGCTGGCAAACCCGGCGATGCCGCAGCGGGCCAGAATATCGGGGCAGGGGATTTCAACACGTGGGGAATCCGGCCGCATGATGCCGATCAGTTTGACGTTGGACATGGTGCATTCGCCTTCCTTTAAAATGCTGTATGGGTATACAGTATTTATTGAAAGGCGGTCACCGGGCAAATGATTCTTTGGTATCCCGGTGGCCGAAAACGGAACGGGGCCGGCCACGACGCGGCCCCGAACGATCATGAAAAAAATGCATACGTGGGGAAACGATGCAGGTTCAGTATCTGGGGCCAGTAATGATGGGGCTGGGGCATCCAGCGTTGACGGGCTATGACCTGAGTAGCTTTCCGGCGAGCTGCTTTGCGGTCGAGCTGAAGGCGGGCGCCGGCTTCGACGGGCCACTGATCGAGGGTGACGTGCTGATCGCGGACGAGGATCGGATGATCGGCAATGAGGATCTGACGATCGCCAAGGTGGAAGGCGAGCACCTGCTGGCGAGGGCGTGGCGAATCGGCGGCCGCGTGCGGCTGATACCGCTGCACGGCCGGGAGTCGCTATTCGCGCGGGAAGAGATGCTGCTGGGCGTGGTGGTCAGCCAGGCGCGGAGGTATGTGGTGTGAGCGGGGCCATTGGCCCCGCTATGCAGGTTAGCGAGATTCGCTCATTTCGTGCTGAGCCGCCATCGCTAGAAAAGCCGATCGGCTAAGGTGGCGAGCCTTTGCCGCGTTGTCGATTTTGGCAACGAGCGATTCGGGCAGGCTGATGTTCACCCGCACGGCTCGGGTATTGACCTTGGATAGATCGATGTCGATCAGCATCCAGTAGCCATCCTGAAAATCCTCGTGGCCCTCCCAGTCTTCTGGCGTCGAGGGCGTGGGGATCGCCATATCTTCCCCATCGAAATGGACTTCGACGGCTTCCTGCGCCATGCGAGGCAGATCCGCCATTTCATCAGCTGCCGAGAAGCAGCCGGGGAAGTCGGGAAAGGTGACGCCATAGGCGGTGTCAGGGTCTTTGTGGATATAGACGGGGTAGAGCATGTGTTACCTCCAGGCCCAACCGGCTTGACGATAGATATTGCGCAGTGTGCCGGTGGCGATGTCTTTTCGGGGATGCGGGACGACAACATGGCCCGGCTTTTCGGGGTGCTTGTACTTCATGTGATCGCCCTTGCCGCCGACGTGTCGCCAGCCCTCGGCTTCCAATCGTTTGATGACGTCTGCGCTTTTCATGTTGTGTATTTTTGCGCAACATTGGTCGCCGGTCAATTCCTCCTCTCGCACTTCATGCGCGTGCCATAGCCGTTGTCATCGAGGTTGTCTTCCACTTGGATGATCGGCCAGCCGCGCCCGTCGATGTTGACCAGTGCTGGCTGCCACCGGTGTCGTTGTTGGGTGCCGGTTTGGCTGCCGCCATCGGTTGATCCCGCCGCACGGCCGGGAGTCGTTGTTTACCAGGAAGAGATGCTGCTGGGTGTGGTGGTCAGGCCGGCGCTGTGATTCTAAAGGTATCTGGTTAGAAGCATTTGCTTACTAAGTTAACTTCAGGTAGCGGCTTGCGAGCCGATATTGCGTAAGCAATTTCTTACACTGGAATACGCCATGCTCTCACGCTTAAAGATCGGTACCAGACTCGGTATCGGGTTCGGCCTCATTCTGCTGCTGTTACTGGCAACCATGGGTGCCGGTATTATCGGCTTGAAGTCAATTCAGGATACTGCCCAGGTCGCGCTCGATCGCGATGTCGCGCTGGGATTCAATGCAGCAAACGTCGAAAAGCAAGCGCTGCAACTTCGGCGTTTCGAAAAAGATACCTTGATCAACATCGCGGATGCCGATCAGGTCAAGAGCTATCGTGATCGATGGATAACGTCTTATCAAAACCTGCTGACAACGCTCGACACGGGGCGGCAGCTAGCACAGACGCCTGCCATTGAGGCGCTCTACCGCGACGGTGCGGAGGCTTTGACGAGCTATGAACGTGGCTACTCCGCGATAGTGCAGCAAATTCAGAATGGCCAACTGACATCGACAGCGAATGCCAACGAGGCACTGGGCGAGTACAAACAGTCGATCTATCAGCTGGAGAAGGTCGCGGCCAGTATCAATGAGACCGTTCAGGAGCGGGTGGCGCAAACTGACGAGACGATCGATGCCCAATACACGACTGCCTTGTGGGCTCTCATCATTTCGGCTCTGGCGGCGTTGGCCCTGGCTAGCATTCTTGCGGTAGTGATAACTCGCGGTATTGTCCTGCCGTTACGGAAGGCCGTCGAGTTGGCGAGGCGTGTGGCGGAGGGGGATTTGACCTCCAGCGTCGAGCCCAAGGGCAAGGACGAGTTGGCGATGCTGCTCGGCTCGATGAATGAGATGCAGCACAATCTCAGCGAGCTGGTGAGCTCCCTTCGTGCCAGCAGCGGGGACGTCTACACAGGTGCCAACGAAGTGGCATCGGGTAGTGTGGACTTGTCAGCGCGTACTGAAGAGCAGGCTGCGGCGCTTCAGGAAACCGCGGCGAGTATGGAGGAGATTACTTCGACGGTTCGCCAGAATGCTGAGTCGGCGACTGAAGCGGATCGGCTATCCGCGAGTGCTGCCAATACGGCGGAGATGGGGAGCAAGGACATTCAGCTCACCATAGAGCTCATGCAGACTATCGCGGGTAGCTCGAAAAAAATCGATGAGTTGGTAGAGGTCATCGATTCTATTGCCTTCCAGACAAATATTCTGGCGCTGAATGCGTCCGTCGAAGCAGCCAGGGCCGGTGAGGAAGGCCGAGGTTTCGCGGTAGTGGCCAATGAAGTCCGGTCTTTGGCAAGCCGTAGTGCGCTTTCTGCCAAGGAGATTCGCTCCACTGTCGCGCTGACTTCAACGCACATCGCTGACGGCGCAAAACAGGCTGAGCGCAGCGGTCAAACGATGGGTGAGATCGTCGAGTCGGTCCGCAAGGTTTCGGCCCTCATGAAGGATTTCTCTTCTGCAACGCGAGAGCAGACTAGCGCCATTGAGCAGGTCAATGTTGCGGTTACCGAGATGGACTCCGTCACACAACAGAATGCTTCTTTGGTTCAGCAGACTAGTACAGCCTCGGCTTCTCTCGAGATTCAAGCGAAGCACCTCGCCAGTCTGGTCGCCAAATTCAAGGTCGATGAGAAATATGGTTCCGCGCCTCCAGTGAAGGAGAATGTTGGGGGAAGTATCGCCAGGCCCAGCGTTGCCTTGCCGGTCAAAGCGCCGAAAACTGCTCGAGAAGTTGAAGAAGAGTGGACCGCGTTCTAAACGAGCCTTCCATCGATCGTTTGCTAACCCCGGTTTTCCGGGGTTTTTTTATTAAGGGCTTTTGACTTCACATCGCAATCGGGAAAGGTATCCGTTGTCATCGAGGCTGTCTTCGACTTCGGTGATCAGCCATTCGGCGGTGTCGATGTCGGCTTTCCAGCCGGTGAGGGTGAGCGGAGTTTCAGGCATGAGGTCGGCACGGCCGTGGGCCAATGTCAGTTCGAACGTGGCCTTTCCCCGCTGGACCCGGCGCAGCTCGGCTTTGGCGGCGTCCAGGGCGTCGGCTTCGGTGGCGTAGGTGTCGCGCAGATCCTTGAACTTGTCACCGGTACCGGCGATAGCCGTTTTTCGTTTGCTGCCGGCGGTGTCGTTCCAGTGAGCGCGGACGCCGGTGTAGCTGTCGCGATCGGTGCGGCTGTAGCGGTGCTGGTCGCCATCGCGTCGGGTGAGCGTAACGCGCGGCAGGGCGATACCGCTGGCCGTGAGCGCTTCGCCGGCGAGGGTGAACAGCATACGCTCGGATTTCACGGCGGCGATGGCATCGAAGCGCTGGCCCAGGCGGGTGATGAAATTGAGATCCGATTCGTCGGTCTGGTCGATGTGTCCAATGCGGATGCCGGCAAGGGTGTCGCCGATGATTGGGGTGAGGTCGTGGCGCTTGGCGATGGTGTCGACGATCTCGGCGATCGTGATGCCGTGCCAGCTTTGCGAGCGCTTGCCAGGTAGCAGGTTGCGCATGTCGGCGGCACGGGCGCGGATGGTCACGCGATCCGGAGAGCCGCTGTGCTCGACCTCGTCGACGATGAACACGCCGCGGTCGATCAGGCCCTCGTCCTGCCAGCCGATCGCCACGCTCAGCGGGGCGCCGTGGGGTGGCAGCGCCAGGCGGCCGTCATGATCGGTCAGGCTGATATCGAGCTGGTCGGCCTCGCCGCCGCGCTGGCTGGTGATGCGCAGGTTGATCAACCGGCCGTTGATGCGTGGCGTGATGTCTTGCCCGTCGAGCGTGATGCGATAGCCGGGTCGGTGGTAGCCGTTGGCGTTGCTCATGCGTAGGCCCCTGCCAGACGGGCGAGCGATGACGTGGTGAAGTCACCGAGCAGGTCGGTTCGATCATCGTCAACGTGCTCGAGCGAGAGCGTGAATTCGATCTTGCCGGCGGCGCCGTCACGAAACAGCACGCTCGAGGTTTCATCGACTTTGGTGATGACCCATAGACCGTACTGGCGCCCGGTGCCTTCGACCAGTGGCCAGGCCTTGCCTTGGTCGGCCATCTCGCGGATGTCGTCAAGATCCAGCCGGCCGCCGGTGAATTCCGGCAGCAGCGTGCCGGTCAGGGTAATGATATCCGTGCCCGGGCCGATGTACTGATACGCCGGACGGTCGCCAACGCGCGATTGCGAGGCGTGGCGCCACTCGGTCGCGCGCTGGATTTGCTGGTAGGGTACGGTTTGGGTTTCGAACACAAACATGCCGAGGGCCATGAGCATGAAAAACATCCTTCAGAAGATTCGTAGAGTCCGAAAAGAAAATATGAAAAAGCCTTTTCCAAAGACGGACTTGGCGGCCATTTTTGCGAATCAAAGTTTAATCGGACTTTTCCTCTTTGCCGCCTTGATCCAGTACTTGGCGTATAACTTTCAACCGACCGATGCCGAATTCATGAGTGCAGTTAAAGGTTTCCCTTCATGGGAGGTGTTTGGCTTGATTGCAGGTGTTGCTTCGCTCCTCGGGTTTAGAGGATCAAGGGTAAAACCGATACGTTTGATAGCCCTATTTTCTATCACCATGTTCGTCGCGGCCGTCTCGCTGCATTTTGTACCGGCAGACATGGTGATTAGTGGAGCCAGCCAAGCGCGACAAACTGCCGTTTTTGGTCCGCTGACCCTTATGATCATTGGAATTCTCGGAGCTGTGATGAACCTGGTATGGCTGGCTTTTTATCATTCTGATTCTCAAAAACAGCTTAGGCTCATCTAATCCCGATCCCACATCGACGAGCGGCCGCGGGCGGCTTGCTGACGCTGCGCATCGGCGAGGGCGCGCTGCACTTCAATGGCGACGAGGCGGGCCATTTCCTGCGCGTCTACGCCTGGGGCCGCCGGTACGTTGATGTCGCCGAGGTGAATGCTGTTGTCGATGATCTGCTGGCTGCCGCCGGTACTGATCGGGGGCCGCGTGTCGAAGCGGATCGGGTCGCCGGCGTCGATGCCTGGCATGGCCGCAGCGGGCAGGGTGGCGGCGCCCAGGGCGATACCGGCGCCGGCCTTGCTGACGCGCTTGGCGATCTCCGCGATGCGCTTCACCGGCTCATCGCGCTGGCGATCTAGGCCGACGTTCAGGCCATCGATGGTGTAGCTGCCAAGCCGCGCGAACACGCGGGACGGTGAGTGGATGTCGAGCTTGTCGGCGAACCAGCCTTTGACGTCGTCGGCGATGCCGCTGACCTTGTCTTTCAGCGCGCCGAGCTTGCCCGTCAGGCCGCCGATGAGGCCGTCGACGATGAAGCCGCCCAGGGACTTGAACTTGCCCGGGATCTCGACGCCGAGCTTTTCGAGCGCGGCGGTGATGGCACGGTAGATCAGACCGAACGGCGACCAGTTCATCAGCAGTTTGGCGATGCTGCCGATTCCGCCGCTGAAGGCGGTCTTCACGTCCTGCCAGCGCTGGGCAAACCATTCGCTGATCGATCCCCAATTGCGGTAGACGACGTAGGCGATGCCGGCAAGCGCGGCCACGGCGGCGACGATGGCCATGATGGTCAGCGATGCCGGGTTGAGCGACAGCAGGGTGAGGGCGTAGCGCACGGCGGCAATCGGGCCGAGGATCGAGGTCAGCATGACGGTCAGCGCACCGCCGACAGCCACGACGACGGCCAGCACGGCGGCGACGCGAGCGAGCACGCCGGCCAGCTCCGGGTTGGCCTTGATCCAACTACCGATGCCGCGGGTGATCGCGGTGACATTCTGAATCAGATCGCGAAGCGGGCCTTCGTTGGTGTCGGTGATCGAGATTCCGACTTCTTCCCACGCCGAACGCAGCCCTTTGAGATCGCCGCCGATATTGTCGGCCATGGTGCTGGCGACGCGGGCGCTCTCGCCGGTGGCGTCCTTGTACATCTCCACGAACTTCTCGATGCCGGCGGCGCCCTGCTGGGCGATCAGCTCGGCCATGCCGGCGCCGGGTTCCTCGCCGAAGATCTGCTTCAGATAGTTGGCGCGATCGGCGTTGCCCATGTTCTCGGTGGCCTTGGCCACGTCGGCGAGGATCTTCGGCACGTCACGCAGGTCGCCTTGTGCATCCTTGGCGCTGACGCCCAGCGTCTGGAGCGCGCCGGCGGCAGCGCCGGTGGGTGCTGCGAGTCGGGTCATCATCGCGCGGAGCGTGGTGCCGGCCTGACTGCCTTGAATCCCCACGTTGCCCAGCAGCCCGGCCATGGCGGCGGCCTGCTCGAGCGAGAGGCCCATCGCCTTGGCCTGGGGCGCGACGTACTTCATCGAGTCGCCGAGCATCTCGAGATCGACGTTGGCGCGTGTGGTCGTCGCGGTCAGCACGTCGGCGACGCGGCCCATCTGATTGGGATCGAGCCCGAAGCCCGACAGGATGTTGGAGCTGATATCGGCGGTGCGGCCGAGATCGGTGTTGTTGGCCAGCGCCAGGTTGAGCATGTCCGGAATCGCCTTGCCGATCGATTCCGGGGTGAAGCCGGCCATGGCGAGAAAGGCCTGGCCGCGACCGACATCGGAGGCGCTGAATGCGGTGCTCGCGCCGAGGGCGCGGGATTGCTCCTTGAGCGCGGCAAAGCGCGGGTCTTCCTTGTCCAGCCGCGTCAGCGCCTGCACCCGGCTCATGGTCTCGCCGTACTCGATACCCGGTTGCAAGACGTTCGCTGCGCCGTAGAGCGCGGCGCCACCGGTGGCGAGGCCCGTCATGCCGGCGCCACGGATGGCATTCGTTCGCCCGATGCCTCGGTGGAATTGGTCGCTGGCGCGCTGGGCTTTGCGCTGCGCTTCGGCGACCTGGCCCATTTTCCGCTTTTGGGCATCGAACTGGGTGTTGGCTTCCCGGATCCGGTCGGCGAGCTGGCTTTCGCTACGCCCGAGGTTATCGGTGCTGATGCCACCCTCGCGCAGGCCCGTGCGCAGTTCGCCCAGGCGACGGCGCTGATCGCCCATCTTGCCCGTCAGGCGGTCGACTTCGTCGCTGGTCTGCTTGAACTGGCGCTGAAACCTGTCGGTGGGGGCGTCTGTCTGCTTCAGCTCGCTGCGCATCTGGCGCAGCCGTTCCTGGGCGGCGGCAAGGGCTTCGCCGTTCTCGCGCGTGGCTTCGCGGAGTTTGCGGAAGGAGCCGAGGTCACGCTGCTGGCGCTCGAGCTTGCGTAGCTCGTCCTTGCTGGCGCGCAGGGCATCGGCAGTCTTGCCGCTGCCCTGGGTGATCTTCTTGAGCGGCCCGGTCGCCTTATCGACGGCGTCGAGGATGACCTGGAGTTTGAGATCGCGCGCCATGGGAGTCCTCGGAGGATGAGCGTTTGCGGGCGCGCTCGCGCCATTCCATCAGTTCGCGGAGGGTGAGCTCCGCGCAGTCGGTGGGGGTCCAGTGGAAGACGATGGCGAGATCCGCCATCGCGTCCTCGATACTTGCGGGGAGGCTTACTCGGTCTCGCCCCGTGCCCGCTTCGAGAGCAAAAAACCGGCGATCTCACCGCCGCATTGCACCAGGTCGGCCGGGTCCATCTGGCGCGCCTCGTGATCGGTGAGCGACGGACTGGAGAGGCGCGGGATCAGCTTGATCAGCGCGTCGGTCTGCATCTGCAGCACGTCGGCGAGATTGACGCCACGCAGCTCGCCGGCCTGCGGCTTGCGCAGTGTGATCGATTCGATGGTGGTCTCGCCGCGCTGGATGGGCGTGTCGAGGGGGATCGAGTCGCTGACGTTGGTTGTGGCGGTCTTGGCTTTGGCCTGGGCCATGATCTTTCTCCAGTTGGGTCTTGGCGCATTCGCGCCGCTTGCGATGAAGTAAACCAGCACCACAGGAATGCCGTTGACCCAGCCGGGCAGACCCTCGATCAGCGCGATGGGGTAAATCCACATCGCGAGGATCGTCAGGAGGGCACAGCACAGGCCGCGAACGGCATTCACGTGGTTATTCATGTCAGATGCCGAGTGCCTGGCGCCGCTTGGCAAGGCGGTCTTCGCCGTTGACCTTGAGGACGTTGTTCGGGAGATCGATCTCGATCTTGGTGGTTCCGTCGATATCCAGGCGGTAATAGCTGAGCGTGGTGGTGACCTGGTGCTCGGTGTTTTCGCCGGACTGGGCATCGCCCATGTCGATCTCGGTGTGACGACCGCGCATGACGACTTCGACGGCGGAGACTTCGTCCACGTCGTCACGCTCGTAGCTGCCGGTCATGCGCAACAGGTCAGCGTCGATGCGACTGGCGCCGAAATTGTCGAAGATGCTCTCGATCAGCCCGCCGACGGTCCACTGGCAGGTCATCAGGCCGTCCATGCCCATGTCGATGCCGACGGTGCCGTCCATACCGCCGCCACGCCATTCCTCGATCTTGCGCGTCAGCGTGGGTAGCGTGACGGACTGCACCTGGCCCTGGTACGAATCACCGTTGCCGAACAGGTTCAGACCCTTGAGTTTCTTGGGGAGTGCCATCGTTCAGAGTCTCCTGTTCAAGCCGAGGCGTTAACGCGGTCGGCAAAATCCGCCAAATACGTGTCGGTAATGCGCTGCTGAAACCCGAGATCCTCGAGCGGCGGTACCGGGGTGTAGTCGTAATCGATGCGCAGCTTGCCGGCCTTGAGACTGGTCGCGTCGTTGAGCTCTTCGTTCAGCCAGGCGATGCCATCGACGATCAGGCCCAGCGAGCGCAGCTCGGCGAACTTGGCGTTGATGCCCTCGATGATGTCTCGCGCCAGCGAGGCGTGAAGCGGCTTGTCCACGGCCCACAGGTGCGCCTCGGCGATGGTGTCGGCGAGGATCTGCGCGGTGCGGGTGTAGTTCTCGAACGGGAACAGGGATTCCGGGCCGGCGCAGGTGCGTGAGCCCCAGAAGCGATAGCCGCTCTGGTTGATGAGCGTGGTGACGTCGGCGGCGTTGAGGATGCCGGCGTCGGTATTGGGCGATTGCAGATCCCAGAAGACGTCACGGTCGATACCGGTGACGCCGTTGACGACGACGTTACTCAGGGTTTTGTGCCAGCCGACGGTTTCATCGAGCTTGGCGCGCATGCCGAGTGCCACGGCGACGGGGCTGGTCGAGACGGTCTCGGCACCATCGGTATCGAACGCCTCGAACTGGGGCCAGATCACCATCAGTTCACGGGCGCCGAACTGGTCCCGGTATTCGGTGGCGTCGGTGATAGTCTGGCAACCATTGGCGTAGACGTAGCCGAACGCTCGCAGCGACTGCAGCACCGAGACCATGGCCGTGGCCACTTCCTGGGTGTCGAGGTCCGGGCAACCGATGATGCGCGGCGTAACGCCGAGCTTTTGCTTTGCGGTCATCAGCGCCTGCAGGCCGGTGCGTTGGCCGTTTTCGAGCGTGGTGCCGATGACGTTGGCACTGGTGTCGGCGTCGTCTTCACCGTCCGCCACGCGGACCACGACGATGATCGGCTTGGCCTGGTTGCCGATCGCGGTCAGCGCGTTTTTCAGCGTGCCGGTGTCGCCGGCCTTGCCGATCGCGGTGGCCACGTTCGTCACCAGCGCGGGCTGGTTGAGCGGGAAGACGTCGGCATCAGCATCGGAGGCGGTGGCGACGATGCCGATAACGGCGGTGGAGATGGTGCGAATGACGCGCGTGCCATCGTTCACTTCGGAGACGCGCACGCCGTGGTGATTTTGGTCGAGTGCCATGATGGATCCTGATCAGGGAACGGGGCTTTTTAGGCAGTTCAGGGCGTCCATGGTGTGGCGGCTGGTAGAGTGGGGCGAGCGGTTGGCGTTGTAGAACGTGACTTGACAATAAGGAAGGGATAATGGGGCATTTAGATGCAAGGAAAGTCGACGCATCTCTCAGAGTGCAATTGAATCTTGAAGCACTCAGATGTCGTGTCGCCTTTGAGTCGTTCACTAATCTTCTAGCAGGAGAGTTTATTGCCAAAGAGACTCGAGGGGATCTGTACTGGTTCGTGCTTCAGCAGCATTGCGTTTCTTGGGTTGCTCATTTATATGAATCGCTGAAACTTTGCGTTGAGCTAGACCAGGATCTAGCCCCAGGGGGACTCAAAAAGTGGATCATTAAACAGTTCAGTATCGACCCTAAAAACAATCACTTGATCGCTGAGAAGGTTAACCAGATGGTGGGAGAGGCCGCTCAACGCGCCTTCGAGAACGATGAGCCGTCGCGAGATATCGAAGTTGATTGGTCTGATAGTTTCGTAGCGTCCCTAGTCAAGATTCGGAACAAGCACTTCGCCCACCCCGATGCTGAACGGGTGGACCTGTCAGCCATGTCTAAGTTTGGGAGAAACCACTACTACATTGCCTTTTCGTGCTACCGACAGTGTGTTTTGCCTTGGGCAAGTCTGGATTCCATGCCCAGAGATTTAAAAGTTTCAGTGGATAAATTCAAGGAAATCATATTAGAAATTCCAAAAGGTAGATTCCGATCAACTTAACTTTCAGCCCGCCACCCGGCGGGCTTTCTCGTTCTTCGGGTGCCTACCGCCCCAACTCCAACCGCGGCCCGTAGC
Source organism: Salinicola socius (assembly GCF_001937195.1). Lineage (GTDB taxonomy): Bacteria > Pseudomonadota > Gammaproteobacteria > Pseudomonadales > Halomonadaceae > Salinicola > Salinicola socius. The sequence continues at coordinate 45,669 of NZ_MSDO01000022.1, forward strand.
GCTTGGCGATAAAGGCACCGTTCATCACGTTGCCGTGAAGCCTGGCCGCGGCAGGCACTGACGCGCGGTAAGGGCGTAATAGAGCGGGTGCTCGGCTCCTAGAACTATCGGCTACCTATCTCCCCACAGTGTTGCTCTATGTCACTTAAAGAGAGTATGAGTGGAACTCGGTGGGGGGCCTTATGGTGCTTCCCCGCCGATCCTGATGCCAGACAAAAGGAGTCGAGCATGGCCGGTTACTACGAACTGACCCAGAACGACAGTGGCAAGTATCACTTCAACCTGAAAGCAGGCAATCACGAGAAGATCCTGAGCAGCCAGCTTTATACGACGAAGAGCGGCGCGGAGAACGGGATAGAGTCCTGTCGCAAGAACACGCAGGAGGACGCGCGCTACGAGCGCAAGGTCGCCAAGGACGACAGCCCATATTTCGTGCTCAAGGCGGGGAACGGCGAAATTATTGGCACCAGCGAGATGTATAGCTCCGCTTCGGCGCGTGACAACGGCATCGAGTCCTGCAAGACGAATGGCAAAGGCCCGACGAAAGACAAGCCCTGATCTACTGACCGGCCCAGTGGCGGCTGTGCCGAGTGAGTTGGATACGAAAAGCCCGCCGGGAGGCGGGCTTATTCGGCAGGCGGGTTAATGAGCTGGAAAAACGCCACTAGCTCGCGACACGTCTTCAAGGTTTTCTTGGCATCGCGATGGGAGACGTCTCTATCCCAGTCGTAATCAGCTTTGTGGCGAAGCCGCTTCATGTCGTTGAGCTGGTTGCCGTACCGCGCGAGATCTCGGCGGTCGATCAGTGAGCCGATCACTTTCTCGTGGCTGGCCCCGGTGCCGGCTGGAAGCTGCTTCTGTTCGCAGTAAGCCCTTGCGGTGAGGAAAGCGGCGTAGTAAGCCCGATTGATCGCGCTGCGCAAACGGGCTTGGTCGGTAGGTGTAGCGTCGAGCTGTTCCTGAGCGATGGTGAGCAGGCGGTCCGGCATCAACAGGCCTCGGCGTCGAGACTCTGGGGGTAGTCGCGGACCAGCACGCCCACGCACTTGTTTAGCGCCGGATTCACGCGATCCGCGTCGGAGCGCAGCTCCAGCAGTGCCTCGTCGATGGCGTCGAGGGTGTCGTCGTCTAGATCGAGATCGAACATAACGAGCAGCTCTTGGTGACCGTCTTCGTAATCCTCAATGTCTACTCCCGAGACGAGCCGAACATCGGTCTTGTTCGCAACGAAGCCTCGGATCAGTTCGAAGAGACATTGCACATACTGCTGGAACGCGTCATGCGTAACTCCATGAAGTACGAGCAATTCACTGCTCTCTTGAATTAGGTCTCGCAGCTCCTCATAACTCTCTGCGTTGAGCTTGCCCAACCGGGCGGTCGCTTGGTCGCTGATCTTGATATCGCCAGCGTGCCAAGCGTTTCTCGCCACTGTTTCAACAAATACCTGGTCGCTTCGGTTGAACTGGAGTGCCCTGCGATTCAATCGCGCGCAAAGATCTGCATTGAGTGCGTAGTGACACATGAGGGCGAAGTTGACGTAGGTCGTCCCGGGTTCACTTAGGTCGTCCATATCGAGAAGCATTTCAGCGGCAGCGTCGAAAGCGGGAAAGTCTCTGTCCCACTGGGCCTGGATGGCTCTTCTCGCGACTTCGCTCTCGGAGCTTTGATCCAGGCTAGCGAGGGACCGCTGCAGACGGCGGTCACCGAGCGTATCACCACAGCCCCGCCGAGCTTCCATTCGCTGGAGCTCGCCAAGGATTTGGGTGACGGCATTGGCTCGGGTGAGCGGCTGAGGCATTGGATGACCTTAGAGAGTGTTACTTCGAAACCGCTTCATCTTCGGTACTTTCCTGCGCAGCGTCAATTTTTGGGCTGGTCAGTGGAGTCGGTGTCCCATGTGATCGCCTCGAGCGCGGCGCGATCCCCGGCCTCCAGGACCGCGCTGACGGCGTCCTTCAATTGCCATGACTTGGCCAGCAGCGCCTGTTTGAACTCTTTTGCGGCGTCGGTCAACGCGATCATCTGCTCGGGCGTGAGCGAATAGACGGTGTTCGATTTAGCGCGCAGCGACATGACCGCGCCGGTCTCGCCGGCGGTGCGCAGATCCCGGGCTTCGATCGCCAGGCCAAGCAGGTTCGCTTCGTCCTGATCGGGTCGGGTCTGGATCACGTCGTCGCTGCCGTCGGGCAGGGTGTAGGCCATGCCGGCAGCGAGGGCGGCGTCGAGCGCCTTGTCGATCATGCGGCGCTGCCGCTGGGCGATATCCGATATGGGATCGAGCGGGGAATCGACCCACACCGGCGTGCCAGCGGCATCAGCGCCGACCACCTTGCCCGCAGGCTTTTCGGTACTGACGAACTCGTCGAAAGTTTCGGCGCTGATATCGATCACGTCAGCCGGTAGCGTGCCAGCGGCGGTATAAACCGATATCAGCTCGGCGGGGAAAAACTGCTTAGTCGATGGGGAGAATTTCATAGCTCAGTATCCAATGGCGATGTAACGAACGATCCCGTTTTCATCCGTCGTTGTACTTACCTGTGTTCGGCTCCAGCCAATGCCTACGGGGTCGGGGTAAGCGTCTTCGTTATCGCAACCCACGGCGATCATGCAGTCGTTAGGAAACGGAATGGGAAAATCTGTCGTTATCGACTTTCTGCCCGATGTCGCAGAGGCGTTGCCCCACTGGATGATCAATCCATTGGGGAATACCACGTAACTGTTGGTCCTTTTCGAATGGCCGTCATGCCAGACTTTCTTATAGCCATTGGCACCAACGTAGAAGCCCGTATAAATTTCGCCGTCATCGTTGAGTTGGGTATGAGGCTTGCCGCTGTAATTTCCGTCAGCATCGACATGCAAAATATAAGCGTGCCCACCGCTCTCCACGAATCCGTAACTTGGGAGCATAAAGCCTTCACTGGTACCGTCGTCGTTGATCCGGATTTTGTTGACGCCGGTAATGTCCTTGTTGCCCATGCTGAGGTCAGTGGACACTGAAATGCCGCCCGACTTGGCGGAAAGAGCACCACTAACGACCAGCTCGTTATCGACTCGAACTGTGCTCCTCGTGACAACCATTTGACGCTGATCATTAGCCCATACCTCGATCTGGCCGTCGCCAACGCCACGCACGCCGGAGTCGTTATCCGCCAATGCCAGCGCCGTTCCGTTGTCAAAGTCCCCACTTGGATTAGCGCCGACGCCGAACGACTTGTAAGCCTTGGAGAAATCACGACCAAAGGCAAAAACATTCTCGCCATTGGTATCGTCCCGGATATATGAATAGCTGCCGCTCTCGACGAATGAGTAGGTCGGCAGCATGAAGCCTTCGCCGTAGCCGGCGTCGTTGATGGTGTAGCTATTGGCGTTGATAACGTTCTTGTTTTTCATGTCCAGCGTGCCGCCGACCGTCACGTCGCCATCCACTTCGAGAGATTCTGCCTTGACCTTTTGTTTGATTATCAGGTTGCCATTGTCGTAGAAGCGGTCTCCGGCAGCCTCGATGTAGCCAGGTCCCAACAGGATGCGCGGCGTGTCTTTGTCAGGTTGTTGATCCGCATAAAACGCGAGTGTGTTGTCGCCTTCGTCGTAGACGAGCCCATCCCAGTTCGTGTCACTGGTCGAGCCAAAGGGCACGCGGGTGTTACCGGCGTCGCTACGCAGGAACTGGCTGGCCTGAAGCCCATCGAGCTTGTCCGCGTCCAGCCCGCCACCTGCGCCCTCATTTCGAACTGCTGCTGAGCCCAGCGCCGCGAGCGCCGCCTGTACCGTTTTCGGGTTGCCGAGCGTGGCGAGCGCACCGAGCGAGATCCGGTCCGCCGCGTGCGCGCCGGTTTCCGTTCGGTGGGCATCGAGTGCGACTTTATTGCCTGCAGGCGTGACGGCTCGAGTGTTGTCAGCGCCGTCCCTGGCTTCGGCGTAGGTCGCGAGCTCGATCATGCCCTGGGCCGACGTTGTTGCGGCTGGGTGGTCGCGGCTCGCGGCGTGATCCGCGAGTTGCTTTACCGTCGCGTACGCCTTGAGCACCTTGTCGAGCAGCTCTTTCAGCGTGCGCGGGACGACGGCGCGACGGCGATCGGTACCGGCGTCCACCTCGTCCTGGGTGGCAATCTCGATCACGCCCAGGACCGTCTCGGTCGCCGGGGGATTGAGAAACGCGGCATCGCCGAAGGTGATGCTCGAGACATCGAGCGATTCGACTACCAGGTCGGTGGCGAGTAGCAGCGTGGCCGGTGCCGCTTTCTCGATGATCCAGTCGCTCTGCGAGTAGACCGCGAACAGTACGCCGGCATCGGTGAACAGGCCGATCTCGCCGACCTGGTAGGCGTCTCCGGTTTCGTCCTGAACGGTGACGTGTAGCGTGTCGTCGGAGACCGCCTGGCCGGCGATGGTGTCCACGCGCTTGATCGGCGCTTCCAACTCGGTCTGGTCCTTCGCCGGCGCGTAACGCCCGGACCCCAGCCCGACCTCGGCGATGACCACGGAGTTGGTGCCGTTGTTGTCGGGATCGATGAGCGCGGCGCGGCCGGCGTCGGTGATGGTGAAGACAATGGCCATGGGGATCCTCTATTGAGCAGTGGCCGAAAGCCGGCGGTAGATGATCGGGCGCGCGGCCCCGGCGATACCGACGCCGCCGGACGCGGTCAATCCGGCGGTGAAGGTGAAATGCGATCGGACTGGCTTGATGCGGCTGATCTCGTCGACGATGTCCTGTTGAAACTCGGCGTTATTGGGGACGTCCGAGCCGAGCGTCAGCACCACATCGAAGGTGTGGGGCTCTCCCTTGTCGGCTTTCTGCCACCACTCGCGTAGCGCCAGACTGCCGCCGAAGGAACGGACGACGTCGCGCACGCTCTTGGCGGTGCCCTTGCGGCGCTGGATCTCGATGGCGTCTCTGATGCGCTGACGCTTGATGCGTTCTGGCCAGTACGGCTGCCAGGAATCCAGCGACATTGCCCAGGCGAGCCATGGCAGCAGGTCCGCCGGGCAGGTGTCCGGGTTCCAGAGCGAGCGCAGCGGTACCGGTAGATCGCTCGCCGTCGCCGTGGTCGCCTCGAGGGCGCGCTCGGCGGCGGTGGCATTGGGCGGTAGGAGGTTTGCGCTATTCATCGAGGCCCCCATCGGTCAGGTCTATGGCCGTGCAGTAGGTCGCCTGGGTACGGTCGACGACGATGCTCGCAGTTGGCTCGACGATCTCGACGCGTTGCACGCCCGGTTGATGAAGCGCGGCGTAGAGACCGGACATCGTGACGTCGAGGCCGAGGCGGTGTTGTTGCTCGGTATATTCGCTGGCCCGTTCCCGCGCCTGGCGCATGACGACCTCGCGATCCGGCCCAGCGTAGAAGTAGAGCGTGGCATCGATGGCGTACTCGACGATCTCGGCCGACTGCACGGTGACGTGATCGGTCAGCGGCCGGACGTCCTCGGCCGAAAGGGTCGTGTCGACGGCGGCGAGCAGCGACGCTGGCGCGTTGCCGTTGTCGTTGCGGGAAAGCACGGTGACGACGACTTCACCCGGTGATGGGCTGGTCGCGCTGGCATCGAGCACTGCGCCATCGGCCGACAGCGCGTGGAACACGTAGGCGCCCTCGGGGCCGGCAGTCGAGAACCCTTCGAGCGACAGCTGGATGCGGCGGCGGTAGTCGGCGTTGCTCTCGAAAGTGGCTGGTACCGGTGGAATCGCGTCCGGGTCGCCCTCGCTGAGCGTCTGGCGCTCGACGCCGTAGAGCGCGCCAAGTTGGTCGAGATCGGCGTCGATGGCGTAGGCGAGCATGACGCCCTTGGCGGCTTCGTTGATGCGCTGGCGAAGGAGCATTTCCCGGTAGGCCGCGACCTGCAAAACCTTGTAGGCCGGGTCCGATTCGACGGTGACGTCGAAGCTGGGATCCCGCGCACGCAGGTCGGCGAGCATCGCCTCGAAGATGGCCTCGAACTCGATTTCCTCAACGACGCCTGGCGCCGGAAGACGCGACAGATCGACGGCGGTGAATCCTCCGGCCATGTCAGATGTCTCCCGTCAGCGCGACGTCGAGGGTGACGTCGTCGCCGGTGTCAGTCCGGCGTGCGGTGATGCTGAGATCGAGGCGGCCCGGGCGTGTGGTCGAAACCGTGCGAGTGATCTGGCGCACGCGGATTCGCGGTTCCCAGCGCATGAGCGCGACGACGGTGGCTGAGTAGGCACGCAGGGCCGTGGCGCCATTGAGTGGCTGGTCGATGAGTTCGGGCAGCAGTGAGCCGTAATCCCGGCGCATGACGCGGGAGCCGATCGGCGTTGTCAGGATGTCGGCGACGGATTGGCGGATGTGTTCGACGCCATCCAGCGCGGTGCCGTTTGTGCGATTCATGCCAGGCATCAAACGACCTCCCCTGATACGTCGTTGCCGCGCTGAACGTCTTCGTGCGTATGCGACGAGCTGATGTTCTTGCCGTTGCTGGTGACGGCACCGGTGAATTTGACGTCACCGGCCATGGTCGCGGTCTTACCGCTGGGCTGGCTGAGGTTGCCGTTCAACGTGACGTTGCCGTTGATGACGACATTGGCGTTGATCGTGGCGCCACCGGCCGCAGTCGCGGTGAGCGCGGCGGCGGTAGTGACGGTGACATCGGCCTGGGCGTCGACCGATGCCGACCCGGGGAGCGTGGCGCGTAGGTGGCTTGCTTCGTGGTCGTATTCGATCACGGCACCATCCGGCATCAGCCAGTGGGTCAGGTTGGGGTCGTTGACAGGCGCGGGGTTGTTGCTGGAGTTGATACCCATGAGCACGACGGCGCCGCGCATCTCGCCGCCGGGGGCGAGTAGTACGACTTGCTCGCCTTTTGTCGGCGGGTTCCAGGTGCGGGTCTGGCCGGCGCGCTGCTCACGCCACGGAATCCAGTCAGTGAGCAGATCGCCGGACTGCACGCGCACCCTAGCGGCGGCGTGATCGATCTCTTTGACCGTGCCGAGTCGAATCAGGTTGTTGAGCAGTCGGACGAGTTCGACGGAATTCATGGCGCGGCTATTCCCCAGGACTACGGACGGGCTGAGTGGCTATGTCGCTATCGTCCGCAGCCTGGCGCCGGGTGGCGAGCGGTGCGCGTTGTAGAACGGGCGGTTACAGAAAGCTCCCGATAGGCCGATGTTTCGCTGTATTGCCATAAGGAGCTGGATGGATGCTGCAGAATATCGAAGAGCTTTACAGTTTGATTCTGTCCAAATACGACCTCGCTCCACTGAAGCCTGTCGCCGCCGATTACACCGGCCTATTTCTGCCCTCGGTGCCAACCGGGAATGAGATGCCTCAGCGGCGAGTCATGGTGGTGGGCCAGGAAACACGCCAATGGAATGGCTCGCTGACGCGGTGGATAGAAGCATCGGCAGACGGGAAAGCGGTTGACTACATTGACCGTGCGATGGAGCGTTATCTCGAAACGCGGCTAATGCCACCTTCGAAGTACCGATTCCTCCAATTCCTCCGACAGTCCGAGCGGGAGTTATCCCTTCAGCCTCACACCCTGCAATGGGCAAATCTGATTGCCTGCGCCTATCGCCGGGGCTCTCCCAAGAAACGTCCAAAGGCAGAACTTGAGCAGGTGCTCGCGCTTTCCTACGACCTTCTAGCTGCTCAGATCGAGGTGGTGAAACCCCAAGCTATTCTCTTCACGACCGGTCCGGGGTACGACGGTTTCATCAAACAGTTTTCGCTTCGGTTCGGCGGCTACTCAGACTCGATAGTCCGTGAACCCCGACTGCTCTGGGAGTTCCGGCTTGGCGATATCCCGTGCTTCAGGACGACTCATCCTCGGTATGCTCCTGGTACCTCAACTCGCAACCGCGCATTGGCTTCCATCGCCGATCTCTAGCTATCCAGATAATCAAGAATGCCGTCGCTGACACGCTGGCGATCGGCATCGCTGAACCCGAGCAGCTCGCGTTCGGCGTATTTCACACGGGGTCCGTTCTCGCTGACCCGATCGCGCAGGCCATATTGGTGAGTGCGGGCGATGCTGGCGACGCGGCCGAAAAAGCCAACGGTGGCACCGTTGGGCGAGCTGCGAGTGCGCAGGTATTTGGCGGTGCGGATCTTCGAGAACATGGCATCCCGGCGGATTACGCCCTGACGATCGCGAGAGCGGCGCGGAGTAAACGGGGAGCCATCGGGGTTGTGTTGGCTCTTGATGCGTTCGCGCTGGCTGCGGCGCAGATCGGTGGCGACCAGGCGGGCAAGGCGGCGGCGTTCATGCGCCTGGAGGCGGGCGAGTAACGGAGCGAGCCAGTCGTCGAGTTGCTGGAGATCGTCAGAGGCCATCGGCGCCTTGCTCCCGTGGGCCATCCCATTCCGCAATCAGTTCATAGTCGCCGTCGATGTGGGCGTTGCGGATGAGCAGTTGCCAGTGCTCGGCGGGACACTCCTCGCGCTCGAACTTGGGCATGCGATGCTCGACGTGGATCTGGCCGCGCTTTTCACCAGGACGGCAGTTGCGCTTGGCGACGACGCGCTCGGTGAGCTGGACGCGCAGTGCCAGGTCGACGGCGCTGTTACTGAGGATCTCGGCCTCAAATGAGACGGCCTGTTTCGGGTCGAGATCGGGCTGGTAGATCGAGAGCCAGTCGAGCAGCGGAATCATGACGGCGTCGATGTCGGCGGCGTAGTCGGTCAGCACCAATTGGGCAGTGTATGTGTAGCCGTGGGAGAGGTTGGGGCCACGTGCGAATTCAATCGAGCCATCTTCGACGAACGTAAGCAGGCGATCCGGGTCGCGGCTCAGGCCGGGAACGGCGTCAATCAGGTGTTGGCGTAGAGCGTCGAGCTTTTTCATCGAGGGCGTCCGTTTCGCTTTCTGTTGCGTTCAGTGCGTCGAGGAGTCCGTTGTGCCGGATGGCGCATCGTTGGTACTGGCTGGCCCAGTCGCGCATGGTCAGCACGACATCGCGGCCGGTGCCGTCAGTCAGCGGCGGGAGCGTCTGCGGGCAGCGGGTCAGCAGCGTTTGTTGAATCGGGGGCGCGTCCGGCTGCGGCGTCGTTGAGCAAGCGGATAGCGTCATCGCCAAGGCAGACATTGCGATACATCGGCTTTTCAATCTCACGGATGATTCCCCGGTCGATGATGCGTTCGTTGGCGTCGAGCGTTGAGAGCTTGGCTTCGACGATGCCAGCGATGACGGATTCGCGGGCGAGTGCCTGGCTTGCCGTTTCGCGAGCGGCCTCGATCGCGGTCAGCCGGTGGCTGTCCTCGAGCCAGCCGCGGGTGAGCCAGCCGGCGGATGCAGCGATGCCGAGTGAGCCGATTACGAGGACGATCCGCGTTTTCACTGCTCGAGCCCAGCGAGACATAGCTCGCGTTCGGTGGCGCGGCGTTTGACCAGGCCGGCGAGTCTACGGCCGCCGGCGTAGACCCAGCGGGAGAGCTGATCGCAGGCGGCGCGGACATTGCCGGCGTTGAGTTCGCGCAGCAGCGTCGAGCGGGCGAATTTCCCTTCGCCGACGTTGAACACGAACGAGGCCAGCGCCGCACGGCGAGCCGGCGGCATGGTGGCGTTGATCTCCGGCGAGACGTCGCGGTCTATGGCGTCGAACGCTTTGCCCAGGTCGCCGGCGAGTAGCGCTTCGCATTCCTCCGGCGTTTTGGTCTGGTGGAGCTTGACGGTCGGCCCGGTGTGTCCGGTGCAGATCGTCGGGATGCCGACTGGATCCGGATAGGATTCAAGCTCGGTGCCCTCGTAGTGTTTGACGACGCCGATGGAGATCGACAGCGCGATGCCACATGCGCCGCCGATAGCACCGCCGCCGATCCAGCGACCGAGATTCTTCACGATCGATCTCCCCGAATCCGTTCCCACCAGTTGCGGAGTTTCTCCAGGTACTTGGGCACGATCAGCCCGATCTGCAGCGCCAGATACGCCAGCGTCAGAACCGTGATCCAGTCGGACGGCGTCATGCCCCCGGCATGGAGCAGCGAGACGATGGCCGGCGGCGTGGTCTTGATGGCTTCGGTGGTGATGCTGAGCTGCTGGGCCATGGTCATCCCTGCGTTTGCGATGAGTAGCGTGATCAGCACGACGATGGGGTCGGGCTGGTGATGGCGATGTCGGATCCTGTGTTTCATGGCGTCAGTCCCATAGCTGCACGATGCGTGTGCTGGGCGCCTGGGTGGCGATATCCGGCAGCGTGACGAGGGTCGCGCTGGGCAGAATCGGGCCGAGATCGGCGAGCCCCGGGTTTGCCTCAAGAACTCGCTCGGTGACGCCGGCAGTCTGGCCATAGGCGCGATAGCAGAGCTGATCGAGCGTGTCGCCCTGCAGGCTGCGGACGGTGCGGCTCATATCAGTTCCACCGTGACGTGGGAGCGGCCGAGGATCTCGCTGACCGCCCAGCGGGCGTCGCGGCGGTAGGTGTCGCTGGTCTGGTCATCGAGGTCGCCGCGGTCCCGGCTCGCCGCCGTGGCGTCGTAATCGCGGTAGCGCTCGAGTAACTGCGCATGGGCCTCGGCGAATACGGCGCGCTTGTAGAGCGCGGGATAGATGCCAGCCGGCTGCCAGATGGGTTCCGGTACCGAATCGACGACCAGGTAGCCGGTCTCCATCTGTTCTGCCTGCCAGTGGCGCAAAACGCGATTGGTGGTGGCCATCGCGGTCAACAGCACATCGGTGATTCGCTGGGGCGTTACCGTGCCGTCGATGCGGTGGGCGTTGCGGAACTCAGCGGGGTCGATGTTCGGCCAGAACGGGTTGTTGGGGATCGGGTCCGCTTGGATAGCGCTGGCGTTGCCGGTGGCGACGAAGCTGCTCATTGGCGGTCCCTCCTGAATGATTGGTCCGAAAAAGGGGGTGGACGAGGGTTTCGGGAGAGCCTGGGCTTTCCGTCACCTTCGTGCCCCCTTGCCGTCGGGGTCGACTCGGTTTCAGCTTGAGGTTTCAGGCCCGTCGCTGGTGTTGCTTTGCTGGCTGTCGCCCGATTTGGTGTCGGGCTCAGGCTCGGCTTGTTCCTGTTTCTTGAGCTCGCGCTCGAGCGTCTCGATATCGCGCTTTACGCCGACTCGATCATTGAGCTCCCGGGCGCGCTGATACTCGGCGATTGCCTCGGACAGCTCGCCGCGGGCGCGGTGTCCGTTGCCCAGTGCCTTGTGGAGCTTGGCGCGGATCTGGTCGTGCATATCCATTCCATCGGTGAGCGTGTCGATCTCGCGCAGAGCGTCGATCAGCGAGTCGTCGTCTTCGGCCAGTGCGAGCGCCTGGTCGGCGGATTCTTCGACGAGGATTGCGGCAGTAGAGCGCTGGAATTGCTCGCCGGGGTCGAGATCGTGGGCGATGGCATAGCGGGCGATGGCCAGCGCGCCGTCGATATCGCCGACGTCGATGCGCCAGAGCATGACGCGCATCAGCACTTCATCCTGCGCGCCCTGGCCGGATTCCAGCACGCCGGCAACGTACTCGGCGTAGTTGGGCAGGATCTCGCGCTTGACCTCGATCTTGCGCTCGACTGACTGGATCGACTTCAACCGGCGGTAGTCCTCGAACAACTGCGCCTGCATCAGTTCGAACGCTTCGCCGTGCATTGGCTGATCGCCGGCGTCAGCCGCCGCTTTCGCGGCGGTGACACGCTCGTAGTGTCTGCGGATTGAGCTGGTCATTACTCCCCACCTTCCGCGGTGGCGGCTTCGGCATCTTCGTGCGTGATGCCTTCCAGCAAGCAGCCGTAGCCGTAGTCCTCGATGACGTAGGCGTCATTGCTGGACTCGTAGTTGACGATGCGCTTGCGTTCGGGCTTCTCGATCAGATGGCGGCGGCGCGAGCCTTCTTGCCAGTAGATCGAGAGGTTGTCGGTGGAGGTGATGAAGATCGCGTTGTCCGGCATGAACGGCACCTGGATGGCGTTCTGCCCACCCATGCGCTTGGCAGCCATGATCAGATCGAGCGCGCGCGCCTCGGTGGGCTGCTCCCACTCGTTGATCTTCGGCAGATACTTCTCGGTCATCATCGAGCGGCCGACCAGGGCGACGAGATCGGTGTTGTCCCGGTACCACGGCTCGACCAGCGAGTTGACGGCTTCGTAGACCAGCGCGTCGAGGTTCTGGAACTCCTGGCCCTTGCCGATCTTCACGCCGTTGATGACGCGGGCGCTGGCGTTGTTGCGGTACTGCTGCAGCCAGCCGATGTTGACGTCTTCCAGCATCGGATTGGCGGTGCGATCCGTCTGCGTGGCGGCCGTCTTGCCGTGGAAACCGATCATGATCCGATCGAGCGCCTGCTGACGGATGATGGCGTCGCGCACGCGGGCCTGAAAATCGGGGAACTTGGACCAGGCATCGAGCTTGGCCCAGGTGATGAAGGTGTCGAACTCTGTCGAGTGGCACTCGTAGTCTTGCGGCTCGAGGTTGGTCGGATCGACGGGAACGCGGTCTTGCTTGCTGACATCGGTACGGCCGGCGATGGGGCCGGTGATGCCGAGGCCCAGTTTTTGCCCCTTGAGATCGCGAACACCAGTCATGTTGACGCGGCTCAGGAACTCGCTGGATTCCTGGATCTTGGTCTCGAGCGTCTGCTGGACGGTCGCCTCGACCTCGAACGCACTGAATGCGTTCTCGGCGCCACTGAGCTGAGCGAGCCGCGCGGCGTAGGCGTTGAAGAGTTTTCGGGTTTCGTTGCGCATGGTCTCTCTCAGCAGTCGGTTTCGATGGAGTCGTTACCGCCGGTGGCCGGCTGGCGTTGTTTGAATCGCGGCGTCTTGTCGAGCGTCGAATAGAGTTCCTCGAAGCGCGTCTTCAGGTCGGCGTGCGCGGTCTGCAGTTCGCTGAATGCGGTGGCGGTGGGGCGCTTGGCGAGATCGTCGGCCAGTTCGCCGTGACGCTTCACGAATAGACCCAGGGTTTCCTCCAGCTCTGAGCGGAAGGCGTCGAAACCCTTGTCGGTCTTGGCGTCGTGCTTGGCGAACAACGCCTTGACGCGGTCAGTGAGCGAGGGCCCTTTCTCCGGTTGTTCGGAGAAATCGAACTCGGTTTCCACCGCTTCGGAGAACAGGTTGTCTGGGCGCTGTTTGCGGCTGGCCAGCGGAGACTCGCCGCCATCTTTCGCTTGCTGGGCGCTGAACTGGAGCATCGAGGTGCCGAGCGAAGCGGGGGTGTCGGTGACAGCCAGGCCGACCAGGTACGCCTCGCCGGTATCGGCGAACTCGGGGTCGACCTCCATGCTGGTGTAAACCTTCTGGCGCTTCTCGTTCAGTGCCTTCAGCTCATCGGTAGGATCGATCTCGGCGAGGAGTTGCAGTTTCCCGGCGGCGTTCTTCTCGGCCTTGAGCGCGGTGACGTCCCCGTAGCTCTTGAACGGGCTATCCGGCAATACGCCCTTGATGTGCTCGAGATTGATTCGGCAGCCGTAAGTATCGGGATTGAAATTGGCGGCCATTTGTTCGAGCCAGGCGGCATCGATCTTGCGGCCGTCGGTGGTGGCGCCTTCGGTAGCGATGCGGTGCCATTTCGGCATGGTGCGGTCTCCGGGAGCGAGCGGGCATTCGGGTAAACACTGTATGGGCGTCAGGTTCCGCGTCCCGGCGGTGAGTCTCAACGGATCCGCGTTGTAGAACTACGGGTGACAAACCGTTGACCGATAACGGTTTCCGGCGCATCGGTACGCTGGCCGCATGAACCTATCTCCCCAAACAGCGCCGGAAACACCGACCCAACCCGCACCGGATTCGCCGGCCGCCGTCGACTCGACGCTCGACGTCGTCGACAGCAACCGTCTGAGCGCGCGCCATCTGTATTGGATGGGCTGGCGTATCGCTCGCATCGCCGAATTCATGGATCTACCGCGTGCCACGATCAGTAGCTGGAAACAGCGCGAACGGTGGGACGACGCGAGTCCGACGCAGCGAGTGGAGGGTGCGCTCGAGGCGCGGATGGTCAAGCTGATCAGCAAGGACGCGAAGGAAGGTCGGGACTTCAAGGAGCTCGATTTACTGGGCCGGCAGATCGAGCGCCTGGCGCGAGTTCACAAGTACGAGGGAAGCGGGAAGGAGGGCGATCTCAACCCGAACATCGAGCGGCGCAATGCCGGCGAGAAGCGCAAGCCGAAACGCAACGATGTCGGCGACGAGGGTGTCATCCAGATCGTCGAGGCGTTCGAGGCCTCGCTGTTCGAGTACCAGCGACATTGGTACCGCGCCGGGCAGCATGAGCGGATCCGCAACCTGCTCAAAAGCCGCCAGATCGGCGCGACGTGGTTTTTCGCCCGCGAGGCGATTGCCGACGCGGTTGAGACGGGCAAGAACAAGATTTTCATGAGCGCCAGCAAGGCCCAGGCGCACATTTTCCGGAACTACATCGTCCAGTTCGTCAAAGAGACGACGGGCGTCGAGCTCAAGGGCGATCCGATCGTTTTGAGCAACGGCGCCGAGCTGCACTTCCTGGGTACCAACGCCAAAACCGCCCAGGGCTACCACGGCGACACCTACCTCGATGAATATTTCTGGATCAATGGTTTCGAGCAGTTCCGCAAGGTGACGAGTGGGATGGCGATGCACAAGAAGTGGAAGCAGACCTACTTCAGCACGCCCAGCAGTGTGGCCCATGAGGCCTACCCGTTCTGGACCGGCGAGCGATTCAACAAGCGCCGAGCGAAAGCGGATCGTGTCGAGATCGATGTGAGTCATGCGGGTCTGGCCGGCGGTGCGCGGGGGGCGGATGGGCAGTGGCGCCAGATCGTGACGATCGAGGATGCCGTGGCCGGCGGCTGTGACCTGTTCGATATCGATCAGCTGCGTCTCGAGTACTCGGACGACGAGTTCGCGAACCTGTTGATGTGCGAGTTCGTCGATGACAGCCAGTCGGCGTTCCCGATGATGACCATGCAGCGATGCATGGTCGATAGCTGGGACGTTTGGCGGGATTGGAAGCCGTTCGCGATGCGGCCGTTCGGCCAGGCGCCGGTGTGGATCGGCTACGACCCGGCGGGCGATGGCGAGGGCAGCGACGGCGCGGGGTTGGTCGTGCTGGCCCCTGCGAAGAACCGCAACGACAAGCATCGAATCCTCGAGAAGCACCGCATCAAGGGGCAGGACTACGAGGCCCAGGCCGAGTTCATCCGTCAGATTACTCAGCGCTACAACGTCCAGTTCATCGGCATCGATACCAACGGCATGGGCGAGGCGGTGGCCCAGTTGGTCGCGAAGTTCTTCCCGCGCGTCACGCGGTACCGCTACACACCCGACAGCAAGGCGGCGCTCGTTCGCCAGGCACAGCACATCATCGACAAAGGGCGGCTGGAGTTCGACGCACGGGACGTGATCATCGCGCAGTCGTTCTCTTCGATACGCCGCGAGCTGACCGCGAGCGGCCGCCAATTCACCTACGCCGCGGGCCGGAACAATCAGACCGGCCACGCGGATCTGGCCTGGGCAACCATGCATGCCCTTCATAACGAACCGATCGACGTGCTGGCCGAAGGCGAGCGCGGCAAATCCATGATGGAGATCTACGGATGACAGCTACGGCCGACAAACCGCGCGTCCGCGTGCCCGCAACGCTAACCGCGTCGACGCCGGCACGGGCGGAATCTTTCACGTTCGGCGATCCGGTCCCGGTCATCGACATGCACGACTTTCTCTACACCGGCTGCTGGATGCTGGGTTCGCGATGGTTCGAACCGCCGGTGGATCTGCCAGCGCTGGCGCGGACCTATCGGGCGACGGCGCACCACGGTTCATCGCTGCAGGTGAAGCGAAACATTCTGACGCGGTCGTTCATTCCGCACCCGTTGCTGAGCCGCCGGGCGTTCCGGTCGCTGGTGAACGATTACCTGGTGTTCGGCAACGCCTACGCCGAGCGCGTTTTCGGTCGGCTGGGTCGGCTACTCGAGATCCGGCCGGCGCAGGCGAGATACGTGCGCCGAGGCGTCGAATCGGGACAGTTCTGGTGGACGTGCGACTGGCGCCAGCCGGTGGAGTTCGAGCGCGACTCGGTCATTCATCTGATGGAGCCGGACATCAACCAGGAGATCTACGGCGTGCCGGACTACCTGGGCGCCATGCAATCGATCCTGTTGAACGAGAACGCCACGCTGTTCCGTCGCAAGTATTACCTCAACGGCAGCCACGCCGGATTCATCCTCAACGTCACCGACGAGGCGATGAATCAGGAAGACATCGACGCCATGCGCGAGGCGCTGAAATCGTCGAAGGGGCCGGGCAATTTCCGGAACCTGTTCCTGTATACGCCGGGTGGCAAAAAGGACGGGGTGCAGCTGATCCCGATCAGCGAGGTGGCGGCCAAAGACGAGTTCGCCGGTATCAAGAACGTGACGCGCGACGACACGCTGGCCGGGCATCGGGTACCGCCGCAGCTGATGGGCGTGATGCCGAACAACGTCGGCGGATTCGGTGACGTGGAGAAAGCGGCACGGGTATTCGTGACCAACGAGCTCGAGCCGCTGCAGGCGGTGTTTCTCGAGATCAACGACATCGTGGATCAAGAGGTGGTGCGGTTCCGGCCGTATGAGCTGGGCGCGGCCCAGGAGGAGGAGGGAGTACCACTCGTCTAGAAAAGCGCCCGGCGGCCACCGGGCGCATCGCCTGAATCTTCCTGATTCCTGTCACTCCCTTGGACCTCACAGCGACAGCCGGATCTTAACGAAAAGCTGTATAAATAGACAGGTGTCAGGATGTCCCAGAAACCGATTCTTCCATGGATGGGCGGCAAGCGTCGCCTCGCGAAACAGATCTTGCCGCTGTTCCAACCCCACCACACGTACGTGGAGCCATTCTGTGGAGGCGCCGCGCTCTACTTCATGAAAGAGCCCAGCCGGGTGGAGGTGATCAATGATGCCCATGGCGAGTTGGTCAATCTCTATCGGATCGTCAAACATCACCTCGAGGAACTCGTTCGGCAATTTCGCTGGGCCCTGGTCAGCCGAGAGGAGTATCTCACCCAGCGCGACATCGATCCTGCGCATCTGACCGATATCCAACGCGCCGCGAGGTTCTTCTACCTGCAGAAGCTGGCGTTTGGAGGAAAGGTCTCAGGGCAGACCTTTGGCACATCGGCGGTCAGCCCGCCGCGGCTCAACCTGCTGCGAATTGAAGAGGATCTAAGCGGGGCTCACCTTCGATTGGCGCGCACGTTGATCGAGCACCTCGACTGGGCTGAGTGCCTTCGGCGATATGATCGGGACGAGACGCTTTTCTACCTGGATCCACCCTACTGGGGAACCGCTGGCTACGGCCGCGACTTCGGTCTCGAGCAGTACGACCGAATGGCGGAATTCGCCAGGAACTCAAAAGGGCAGGTGGTGATCAGCGTGAACGATATCCCCGAGATGCGAGCCGCATTCGATGGGCTCAACATCAGCACGACCCAACTCAAGTACACCGTCGGACGTCAGACGACAGAAGCGCGCGGGGAACTCATCATCTCCAATCGCTGACGGTTGCACTGGCACGAAACGGCCGCCCACTCGGGCGGCTTTTTCGTGGGCGTCGCTGAGGTCGTTGAGGGTTACCCACACGTCGCCCAGCACCGCTGCCGCGCCGTCGACTCCCCGCCCCGCCTGCGCGCTAAATGGGTCGGTTTTGTTGCAGTGATGCAGATGGTGGCAGGCCGCGCCGTTGCTGGGGCGTCCCACGGTTTTACAACGGAATTTTTCGATGCGGAGTGGTGCGTTTTGACGATGGTGGGTCGTGGGGTGAGCCTGTGGGCACCGTTAGGTCCACTGATGGTGAGCGAATTGATTAAAGGGGACCAGACCAGCTGCCGATAGTGAGGTCATCGTGAGTAGCGACCATATGCTGACTTAGACCATTGTGAGTAGGAACGTGAGTAAGCATCTTGGTTAATGCTTTTAAAGTCCATATAAATCAATGGTATAGGTTCGCCAAACATGGACATTTCTGACTTTTACGACACGTTCTTTGAAGAAGCCGAAGAATTATTGGCGGATATGGAACGCTTGCTGCTGGATCTGGATGTCGACGACCCGGATGTCGAGGAGCTCAACGCGATCTTCCGGGCTGCACATTCCATCAAAGGCGGGGCAGGCACCTTCGGGTTTACCGTCCTGCAGGAAACGACCCATCTGCTGGAAAACTTGCTGGACCATACCCGGCGTGGCGAGCTCAGTCTTCGACGGGATATCGTCGACACGTTTCTGGAAACCAAAGATATGCTTCATGACCAATTGGACGCCTACCGTAACGGCGGTGAACCCGATGCCGAGGCGTTCGAAAGGATTTCACGTGTTTTGCAACAGATGGCGCTGGATGAGCTGGGTCAGCAGCAAGCGCTGACCCAGGCGCCTCCGGTCGATAAGGCACCTGCGCCAGCGCCGGCGGTGAGCACGCCTGTTCAGTCCGAACTCGAGCCGGCCATGCAGGCGGTCGAGGAGGGCAAAGGGCAGCGGCTATCGATCACGTTGACGGGTGTCAGCGACAAGGATCGCGCCTTGCTGGTCGAGGAGCTTGAGCATTTCGGGACGATGGTGTCCCAGTCGGGCGATACCGAGCGCTATCAGGTAACGCTGGACAGCTCGGAATCGAAGGACGATATCGAAGTCGTGCTCTGCTTCATCATCGAGCCGGAACAGCTGTCGATCGAAGTCGCTGCGGCGCCTGCGGTGGCGGCCAGCGCGACGGCGGAAACGCCCGTGGCAGAAGCTCCAGCAGAGAGCGCTTCCGGGCCAGCGGAAGCATCGACGGTGCCGACGGCGGAAGCCGTTTCGGATCCGGATAGTGCTGCACCCAAAGCCGAATCTGCCCCGGCTCGCCCTGCTGGCAAGGCGGGCGGGAAAGCCGCGAAGGGCAGCGAGTCCAGCACGATTCGGGTGCCGGTCGACAAAGTGGATCAGATCATCAATCTGGTCGGCGAGCTGATCATCACCCAATCCATGCTCGAACAGACGGCCAGTGACCTGGATATCGTTTCCCATGGACCCTTGGTCAACGGGATGAATCTGTTGCAGCGCAACGCTCGGGATCTGCAGGAAGCGGTGATGTCGATCCGCATGATGCCGATGGATTATGTCTTCAGCCGCTTCCCGCGGCTGGTCCGCGACCTGGCCGCCAAGCTGGGCAAGGACGTGGAGCTGGTGACGGAAGGCAAGTCGACCGAGCTCGACAAGAGTCTGATCGAACGCATCATCGACCCGTTGACGCATCTGGTACGCAACAGTCTGGATCACGGCCTGGAACCTCGCGAGAAGCGAGAAGCTGCCGGCAAGCCGACGACCGGGCGCCTGACCCTTTCTGCCCAGCATCAGGGCGGCAATATCCTGATCGAAGTGATCGACGATGGCGCCGGGCTCAACCGCGACAAGATCCTGGCCAAGGCCAGATCGAGCGGCATCGCCGTCACCGATACCATGAGCGATGACGACGTCTGGCAGTTGATCTTCGCGCCGGGCTTCTCCACCGCCGAGCAGGTCAGCGACGTGTCCGGGCGTGGCGTCGGCATGGACGTCGTGAAACGAAACATTCAGGAGATGGGCGGTCACGTCGAGATCCTGAGCAAGACCGGACAGGGAACGACGACGCGTATCGTGCTGCCGTTGACGCTGGCGATCCTGGACGGGATGTCCATCCGCTGCGGCAGGGAAACCTTCCTGCTGCCGCTCAACGCGGTGCTGGAGTCGTTGCAGCCGCAGCCGGAGGATATCTACTCCATGGCTGGCGACGATCAGCTGCTCAAGGTGCGTGACGAGTACCTGCCGATCATCGCGTTACACCACGCGCTGGATGTGACCGACGCCAAGACCGAATTGACCGAAGCCATCGCGGTCATCGTCCAGGGCGAAGGCCGCCGCTACGCCTTGCTGGTCGATGACCTGGTCGGTCAGCAACAGGTCGTGGTCAAGAATCTCGAAACCAATTATCGCAAAGTGCCGGGGATTTCCGCCGCTACCATTCTCGGCGATGGCAGCGTTGCCCTGATTCTCGATATCGCCGATCTTCATCGTCTCGACCGACGCAAGTCGCAGCAACGACATGAGGCGAAACGCCAACACTTACATGAGGTATCGCTAGTATGAGTCCGCAAGCGAGCACAGATGCCCTCGTCAACGACGCAGCGAGCAGTGAATATCTGGTTTTCTCTCTGGGCGACGAGGAGTATGCCGTCGATATCCTCAAGGTGCAGGAGATTCGCGGCTACGAAAACGTCACCCGGATTGCCAACGTGCCTGAGTTCATCAAGGGGGTCACCAATCTGCGCGGGGTGATCGTGCCTATCATCGATCTCAGGCTGAAGTTTCATCTCGACAAGGTCGAATACGGTGGTCAGACAGTGGTCATCGTGGTCAACGTCGATGACCGGATCGTCGGCATCGTGGTCGATGGTGTTTCGGACGTCATGAGTCTGGCACCGGATCAAATCAAGCCCGCGCCGGAGTTTGGTGTCACGCTCTCGTCCGATTATCTGAGCGGTATCGGCAGCCTGGAAGACCGCATGCTGGTGCTGGTCGACATCGAGAAACTGCTGACCCACGAAGAGATGCAACTGGTCGAGCGCACCGCAGAGAGCGCCTGATTTCAGACCGGATAAAGGTATGACCAACCGCGGCTTCGGCTGCGGTTTTTTTATGGCCGGACTCGGCGCCAGTTTTTGAGACTTTGGTCTAATAAAGATAAAGGTAATCGATCTGTAAGCCGATAAGGAGAGAGTCGCGCTAGGTCAATAAGCTCATGGGAGCGGGCGTGGCGCCCATCAAGCAATCTTTCGAGCAATCCGGGTGAAAATGCCATGCTGAATTTCCGTGAGTGGACGATGCGTCGCAAGTTATGGACCACGTTGGGGTTGATGTGGGTGGGTCTGATTCTGGTGGCGGGGTGGTCGCTCTATTCGATGCGGGAAAATCTCCTGGAACAGCGCATACAAAGCCTGCAGTACTTCATCGGTAGTGCCAAGCAGCTGGTCGACAGTTACGTCAGCGATGCCGAAAGTGGCGAGTTGAGTGAAGCGGACGCCAAACAGCAGGCCCGCCATGCGCTCTCCAATATGGGATTTGGCGCCGATGGCTACATTTTCGTGTTCGACTCCAACCTCGAGGTCGTCGAGCATCCGCGACGCGCGGTGGGTGACAACATGCGGGATTATCAGGATCCCAACGGCGTCTATCTCTATCGGGAGATGTTAGCTGCCGCCCAGCAGCCCGGCGGCGGGCTCGTTCATTACGCCTCGCGGCGCAGTGAGGGTGGCGAGATGTACGACAAGCTGAGCTACGTCATGCGGGTGCCGCAGTGGGACTGGCAGATCGCCACGGGCGTCTATGTGGATGATATCGATGCCGTGCTCGCTGATGGCGCCGTCGTTTATCTCGCGCTCATCGCGGCTATCGGCACGCTGCTGTCACTGATCGTCGCCTGGGTCATCCGTAACGTGCTGAGCCGGTTGGGCGGTGACCCGGCACACGCTCGCAACAGTATCCAGAAAATTGCCGAGGGGGATTTTTCCCAGGCGCTGGTGCTCAAGTCGAAGGACACCGATAGCCTGCTTTTCGCGATAGAGAGCATGCGTCAAGGCCTCTCCCGGACGTTTGCCGATGTCCGAGCCAGCGCTGAGTGGGTCAACGTTGGTGCCGGCCAGATCGCCAGCGGTAACCAGGATCTGGCGGTACGTACCGATCAGCAATCCGCCGCCATCGTCGAAACGGCCTCCAGCATGGAGCAGCTGACCCAGACCGTTCGCCACAATGCCGACAACGCGGAAACCGCCACCAAGGCTGCAGCGCAGACCCGGCAGCGTGCGCAACAGGGCGGCGAGATGATGCGTGACATCGAGACCACCATGGCACAGATCCAGGACGGCTCACGCCAGATGGCGGAAATCGTCGACATGATCGACAACATCGCCTTCCAGACCAACATTCTGGCGTTGAACGCTTCCGTCGAAGCTGCCCGTGCCGGCTCGGCAGGGCGAGGCTTTGCCGTCGTCGCCGAAGAGGTTCGCAATCTGGCCAGTCGCAGCGCGGATGCCTCTCGAGAGATTCGCAAGTTGATCACCGGCTCGGGCGAGCAGGTGAACAGCGGCGCCACGCTGATCGAGCAGGCGGGTCGCGCCATGGAAGAGATCGTTTCTTCGGTGGCCAGCGTCAGCGGCTTGATGGAAGAGATCGCCAATGCCTCGCGCGAGCAGCGCAGCGGTATCGAACAGGTCAATCAGGCGATCACGGAGCTCGATCAGGTCACCAGCCAGAACGCCGCCCTGGTGCAGCAGACCGCCAATGCCTCGCAGTCGCTGGTGAGTCAGGCCCAGAAACTGGAGTCGGCGCTGGAGCACTACCGCGTTGCGGCAGGAGACGGGAGCAGTGAGGCAGGGCTGACGCAGTGGCGCCCCAGCGCCGATCGCGCACACCAGCGTCTGGAGCAGCCAGCCTGAGTGGATGAGGTCTCGGAGATATCAAGAGTGTGATCCAGCGGCCGATAAGTGTCCGCAGTGATGACGTTTGAACCGCCCCATGCCCGCTGGCGAATCGCGAAGGGGCATAACAACACCAGGGATGCTGCGATGCGAAACAATCAGCCTGTGAACGATCAGGAATTCGTGATAGGCGACTCGGATTACCTGATCTCGCGAACCGACCTGAAAGGCCGGATCACCTACGCCAATCCGGCCTTCGTCAGGGTCAGCGGGTTCAGTCGGGAAGAGCTGATCGGCGCGCCTCATAACCTCGTCCGTCACCCGGACATGCCGTCGGCGGCCTTCGCGAATCTGTGGCAGACGCTGGAGAACGGCGAGAACTGGTCGGGGGTCATCAAGAATCGGCGCAAGGATGGATCGCATTACTGGGTTCAGTCGACCGTCACCCCGATCGTCGAAGACGGCAAGATCGCGGGTTACACGTCGGTCAGGGTCAAGGTTGCCGACAAGCCGCGTCGGCTGGCGGAGAAGCACTATCCGCAGTTGCTGGCGGGGCGCAAGCGTGGTGTCAGGCTCGATCACGGCGTGCTGAAGCCTCGTGGTCTGTTGCCGACGATCCGGCGTGTCAGCCTGCGCTCGCTGAAAGGCCGGTTGATCTCGATGATGGTGCTGGCGCTGGTCGTGCTGGCAGGCAGTGGCGGCGTCTCGTTGTATGCCCTGCATGAAGACGGGCAGCGATTGCAGCAGTTGACGGTCAACGGTCTGGAGGATCTGGCTCGACTGCAGAAGATCGATCAGTTGATGTCCAAAGGACGAGACCTGGTCGACAAGCCGGTCAGCAATCCGATGGCGGCCGATCTGGCGCCGATCAACGAGCAGGTCGATGCCCTCATTGCCGAGCTGGATAGCACCTGGGATGCCTACTATCAGAATCGTCCGGTCAACCAGACCGCCGCGGCAGACACCTTTGCCGCCGACCTTCAGCAATACCGTGATGAAGGCCTGAAAGGTGTGATGTCCGCGCTCAATGCGGGTGATTTCTATCAGTCCTACGTGGCCTACAACGACGTGCTGGGGGCCAACAGCGACAAGATCAGCAGTGACCTGAATGTTTTGGTCGAAGCAAAACGTCAAAGCGGCGCGGACATGGCGATCAGCGCTGCGGCGTCCCAGCGCACCACGATGATCATCCTGATATCGCTGCTGGCGACAGGGGCCATTCTGCTGTTCATCGTGGGGCTGACCACGATTCGCGCCACGCTCAAGCCGGTTCGCGAAGCCCTGGACTTCTCGCTGCAGATCGCGTCGGGCAATCTCGGTGCCACACTCAAACAGCGCAGCCATGATGAAGTCGGCCGCCTGATCGGTGCGCTCAACAGCATGCGCCAGAGCCTGGGCACGATCGTCGGTGACGTCAATTCGAACGTGGCGGTGGTTGCCCCGGCGACGCGGGACATTGCCCGAGGTAACGAGGATCTCTCCTCGCGTACCGAGCAGCAGGCGGCATCGCTGGCCGAGACCGCGAGCAGCATGGAGCAGATGACCGCAACGGTGAAGCAGAATGCCGACAACGCCCGTCAGGCCAGCCAGCTTGCCGGAGGGGCGACGGATACGGTACGCCGAAGCGGTGAAGTGATGGGGCAGGTTGTCGGTACCATGGGGCGTATCACCGACAGCTCGCGCAAGGTCGCGGATATCGTCGGTGTCATCGATTCGATCGCCTTCCAGACCAATATTCTGGCGCTGAATGCCTCTGTCGAAGCAGCGAGAGCCGGCGAACAGGGCCGCGGATTTGCCGTGGTGGCCGGAGAAGTGCGCAATCTTGCCAGCCGCAGTGCCGACGCCGCCAAGGAGATCCGCAATCTCATCGACAGCTCCACGCAGGAAGTGGGACACGGTGCCGACCTGGTGCGTCAGGCCGAAGGGTCGATCAGCGAAGTCGTCAGTGCCGTGACGCGTGTCAACGACATCATCAACGAAATTTCCGCGGCCTCCGAAGAGCAGACCAGCGGTATACAGCAGATCAGCCAGGCCGTCGCGCAAATGGACCAGGTGACTCAGCAGAATGCCGAGCGGGTGCAAACCACCGCCGCCTCCGCGGCGGAGCTTCGTGCCAGTGTCGAGCACCTGACCACGTCCATTGCCGTTTTTCGTCTGGCGGGTAGCGGCGAGGAGCGAGTGGCTGGTACCGCCAGTCGCGAGTCAAAGGCGCGCATCGACGTCCAGCCCCGGCATCAGCTAGCCAAAACAGCAGCGACGTCTCCGGCCTCCGACCGTCGCGTGATAACGGATGACAACGAGGAGTGGGAGGCATTTTGAAAGCCGAGACAGCGATGTTTTCAGGTCCGGGGTCGGGCGATGGAGCCAGTGACAATGCCATGCGCTTTACCCGAGACCTCGACTTCACTCCACGTGATTTCGAACGGGTGCGGGATCTCATCTACCGTCGTGCGGGTATCGTGATGGCGGAAAACAAGCGGGAGATGGTTTATAGCCGCTTGGCCAAGCGACTGCGGCTGCATGGCATGAGTCGATTCGGAGAGTATCTGGACAGGCTCGAGACGCGCGCCGAGTCCGAGGAGTGGGAAGCGTTCACCAACGCCTTGACCACCAACCTGACGGCGTTCTTTCGCGAAGCCCACCATTTTCCGGTGCTGGCCGAGGAAATACGCCGCCGGGGTAGCGGGATCAAGATCTGGTGTGCCGGCGCATCGACGGGAGAAGAACCCTACTCGTTGGCGATGACTGTCAGGGAAACGCTGGGCGCTGCGGCGTCTCAGGTCAAGATCCTGGCCACGGACATCGATACCGAAGCGTTGAATACCGCCCGTGCCGGTGTCTATTCCCTGGAGACGGTGGAGAAGCTCGGCGAGGCGCGCTGTCGACAGTTCTTTCAGCGCGGCAGCGGTACTCGTGCCGGCAAGGCACGGATTCGTCCGGAACTGGCAGCGATGGTCGATTATAGGCAGCTCAATCTCGTCACGGGATCATGGTCGATCAACGGCCCCTTCGACATCATTTTCTGTCGTAACGTGATGATCTATTTCGATCGGGAGACGCAGACCAATATCCTGCGTCGTTTCGCATCCCAGATGAAACCGGATGGCTTGCTGTTTGCGGGCCACTCCGAGAACTTTTCCTTTCTGAGCCAGGCTTTTCGATTGAGGGGGCAGACCGTTTACACCTTGGCACCGCCTTCGTCGCTGACGGTCTCGGACGTCTCGCGCTAGGAGTGAACGGTGAACCCGAAAATCAGAGTACTTTGTGTCGACGATTCGGCCCTCATTCGTGACTTGATGACCAAGATCATCGATTCCCAGCCAGACATGACCGTGGTCGCCACGGCGCCGGACCCGCTCGTCGCTCGCGATCTGATCAAGAAGCACAACCCTGACGTGTTGACGCTCGATGTCGAGATGCCCCGCATGGACGGGCTGGATTTTCTCGAACGCTTGATGCGGCTGCGTCCGATGCCGGTCCTGATGGTCTCATCCCTGACCCGGCGCGGCTCCGAGATTACGCTGCGCGCGCTGGAGTTGGGCGCTGTCGACTTCGTGGCCAAGCCGGAAGTCGGGATCCGCGAAGGGATGATGGAATACGCCGGCATGATTGCCGACAAGGTTCGCGCTGCGGCGCAGGCGCGGCCTCGCCGTCAGGGTCTGATGGCCGAGCCGGCAGCGCCGCGTGAGGCGCTGAAGGCGCCGATGCTGTCGAGCGAAAAGATCATCATCATTGGCGCCTCGACAGGGGGAACCGAAGCGATTCGTCAGGTCATCGAACCGTTGCCGGCCAACAGTCCTGCGGTACTGATCACCCAGCACATGCCGGGAGGCTTCACGCGCTCGTTCGCCGAGCGGCTCGATCGTCTTTGCCGGGTCACCGTCAAGGAGGCGGAAGCGGGGGAGCGGGTGCTGCCGGGGCATGTCTATATCGCGCCGGGAGACTGGCACATGCGCCTGACGCGCTCGGGAGCGAACTACGTGATCGCGCTGGATGATGGACCGCCCGTCAATCGCCACCGACCTTCGGTCGATGTGCTGTTCGATTCGGCTGCCAGCTGTGCCGGCCGTAACGCGCTGGGTGTGATTCTTACCGGGATGGGACGTGATGGCGCCACCGGGCTTCTGAAGATGCGCCAGGCGGGCGCTCATACGGTGGCCCAGGACGAGGCAAGCTGTGTCGTATTCGGCATGCCCAAGGAGGCGATCGCGTTGGGTGGGGCGACAGATGTCATCGCCCTGAACGACATTGCCGGCCACCTGGTTCAGCAGATGCACCTGTCAGGGCGCGCCCAACGCGTCTAGGTCGCGGGGATCATCAGTACCTATAAAGCGAGCGAGCTGGCTGCCGATAATCTCAGCATGCTTGCCCAACGATTCGAAGAGGAAAGACGATGGCTGACAAGAACATGAGCATTCTGGTAGTGGACGATTTTCCGACCATGCGTCGGATCGTCCGCAGTCTGCTCAAGGAACTCGGATTCGAGAACGTGGAAGAGGCCGAGGACGGTCAGGAGGCCTTGACCAAACTGCGCGCCGGAGGCTTCGAATTCGTGGTGTCCGATTGGAACATGCCCAATCTCGATGGCCTGGAGATGCTCAAGGAAATCCGCCAGGATCCCAAGCTTTCGTCGCTCCCGGTGTTGATGGTGACGGCAGAGGCCAAGAAGGAAAATATCATCGCGGCGGCCCAGGCTGGCGCCAACGGCTATGTGGTCAAGCCGTTCACCGCAGCGACACTCGAAGAGAAGCTCAACAAGATTTTCGAGAAACTGGGCAAGTGACACCTATGGAGGGTAGATCATGAGTGGTGCCAACCCTCAAGGCAGCGTGATGGAAAGCGTGGCTCCGGACGATCTGATTCGCCGCATTGGCCACCTGACCCGCATGTTGCGCGAGAACATGCGTGAACTGGGGCTGGACAAGGAGGTGGAGAAAGCGGCACAGGCCATTCCCGACGCCCGCGATCGACTCAGCTACGTTGCGTCGATGACCGAGCAGGCGGCGGAACGTGCGCTCAACGCGATCGATCACGCCCAGCCGCTGCAGAATGCACTCGAGAGCGAAGCGAACGATCTCGACAAGCGCTGGGACGCGTGGTTTGCCGAGCCCATGGCGCTGGACGAAGCCAAGACGCTGGTCAAGGATACTCGCTCCTATCTGCAGGCCGTGCCGGAGCGCACCGGCGCCACCAACGCTCAGCTGCTCGAGATCATGATGGCGCAGGATTTTCAGGATCTGACGGGGCAGGTCATCAAGAAGATGATGGACGTGATCCACGAGATCGAGCAGCAGCTGGTTCAGGTGTTGATCGATAACGCCCCGGAAGGAACCGAGCGGAGAGAGCACGCCAACCTCGCGGCTGCCCAATCCAGCTCGCTGCTCAATGGTCCGCAGATCAATCCGAAAGCTGTCGATGTCGTCAGCAATCAGGATCAGGTCGACGACCTGCTGGACAGTCTAGGGTTCTGATTCGCACGAAGACGCCCCCCGCGACGCTTCCCTCTGTGTCGCCCCCCGAAATAGCAGGGTGTTCATCCTGCTATTTCTCCCTTTGATATTGCCCCTCTCCCAGCAGAATAGCGCTCAAGATTTCATCCCCGACCGTGGCGGAGTGCGCGCTTGGCCGAGCAGAACGACAGCGACCAGGAAAAGACAGAACCGGCGACGCCCAGGCGAATCGAGAAAGCGCGCGAGGAGGGGCAGGTCGCGCGGTCGCGCGAGCTCGCCACCTTTCTGCTGCTGGTCAGCGGCGTGCTGGGTCTGTGGGTCATGGGCAACAACCTCTATGACGAGTTGAGTATCGTCATGGAGCAGGCTTTTCTCTTCGATCATGGGCTGGCGTTCGACAGCGCCCGCATGCTGAGTCACGTCTGGCTGATGGGGCAACACACGCTGATCGCGCTGCTGCCGCTGTTCCTGCTGTTCACGGTCGCGGCGATTCTGGGGCCGACGATGCTGGGTGGCTGGCTGTTGTCCGCGAAATCACTGCAACCTCAGTTGAGCAAGCTGAACCCGCTCAAGGGTTTGAAACGCATGTTCTCGACCCAGGCGTTGGCGGAATTGGCCAAGGCCATTGCCAAGTCAGTGCTGGTGGGCGGCGTTGGTGTCACGTACCTATGGTCGCAACGCGACACGCTGCTCGAGCTGATGGAAATGCCGATTCAACAGGCGCTGGCTACGGCCATGCGGCTGGCGGCCATCGGCTGTGCGCTGATCGTGACATCGCTGTTGCTGGTCATACTGATCGACGTTCCCTATCAGATATGGAGCCATAACAAGAAGCTGCGGATGAGCCGCGAAGACATTCGTCAGGAACACAAGGAGAGCGAGGGCGACCCGCACGTCAAGGGCCGCATTCGTCAGCAGCAACAGGCGATGGCCAGACGGCGGATGATGAGCAAGGTGCCGACCGCCGACGTGATCGTGACCAACCCGACTCATTATGCGGTTGCGCTGAGCTACCAGCAGAACTCGATGTCCGCCCCTCTGGTCGTGGCCAAGGGGGCGGATCACGTGGCGGCCAAGATCCGCGAGCTCGGCGACGAGAACCGCGTGCCGCGGCTAGAGGCCCCGCCGCTGGCGCGCGCGCTCTATCACCACGTCGATCTAGAACAGGAAATACCCGGCGATCTCTATACCGCGGTTGCCGAAGTTCTGGCTTGGGCATTTCGCCTCAAGCAGGTCGAGACCGAAGGCGGTGACGTGCCGCAGCCCCCGCGCGACCTGCCCGTGCCGCCAGCCCTCGACGAGCCGGCATCGGATTCATCCAAGGAGAGTGAATGAACGCGCTCAGCCAGTGGTTCGGTCATCGCAAATGGCCGGCAAACAACCAGTTCAAGATCCTCGCTGGCCCTGTTCTGATCATCATGATCCTGAGCATGATGATCTTGCCGTTACCGCCATTCGCCCTCGATCTCTTTTTCACTTTCAATATCGCGCTGTCGATCATGGTCCTGCTGGTCAGCATGTTCACGGAAAAGCCGCTGGATTTCGCGGCCTTTCCGGCAGTGCTGCTGTTCTCGACCCTGCTACGCCTGTCGTTGAACGTGGCCTCGACCCGAGTGGTGCTGATGGACGGCCACGAGGGGGGCGATGCCGCGGGCAAGGTGATCGAGGCGTTCGGCGAGTTTCTGATCGGCGGCAACTTCGCCGTCGGTCTGGTGGTGTTCCTGATTCTGGTCGTCATCAACTTCATGGTCATCACCAAAGGTGCCGGGCGAATTGCCGAGGTGGGGGCGCGGTTCACCCTGGACTCCATGCCGGGCAAACAGATGGCGATCGACGCCGATCTCAATGCCGGTCTGATCGGCGAAGAAGAGGCCCGCCGGCGCCGTACCGAGATCAATCAGGAGTCGGAGTTCTTCGGCTCCATGGATGGTGCCAGCAAGTTCGTCCGCGGCGACGCCATGGCGGGTCTGTTGATCATGGTGATCAACCTGATCGGCGGATTGATGATCGGTGTGGCCCAGCACGGTCTGCCGTTTGGCGAGGCCGTGAAGACCTATACCTTGCTGACGGTAGGTGACGGCCTGGTCGCCCAGATTCCGGCGCTGGTGATCTCGACGGCGGCGGGTGTCACGGTGTCTCGCGTCAATACCGATCAGGATGTCGGGCAGCAGCTGTTGAGTCAGCTGTTCAACAATCCGCGCGTGATGTATCTCGCGGCCGGTGTGATGGGTCTGCTTGGCATGATCCCCGGTATGCCGAACGTCGTCTTTCTGCTGTTTGCCATCCTGCTTGCGGCGCTGGGCTGGTGGATCTCCCGCCGGGTGCAGGACGAAGCGGTGCGGGCAGTGGAGGACAAGGCGCCGTCGGCGGTGCAGGAAACGCCGGAGGCGAGCTGGGATGACGTGCAACTGGTCGATACTCTCGGGCTGGAAGTGGGGCATCGTCTGATCCCGCTGGTCGACCAACGCCAGAAGGGCGAGCTTCTGGGGCGAATCAAGAGCGTGCGCAAGAAGTTCGCCCAGGATGTCGGATTCCTGCCCTCGGTGGTGCACATCCGCGACAATCTCGAGCTGAGCCCCAACGTTTACGTGATCACCCTGAAGGGCGTGGAAGTCGGTCGTGCCGAGGCGTTTCCGGGGAAATGGCTGGCCATCGATCCCGGCCAGGTGTCCGGCGCGATCGACGGCACTCGGACCCAGGATCCGGCGTTCGGTCTGACCGCCTACTGGATCGAAACGACCCAGCGCGAGCGGGCGCAGATCTACGGTTATACCGTGGTGGATGCCAGTACCGTGATCGCCACCCACCTCAATCACCTGCTGCATGAAAACGCCGGCGACATGCTGGGACGCGCCGAGGTCCAGCAGCTTCTGGACAAGGTCGCCGAGCATCAGAAGTCGCTGGTAGAGGACGTGGTGCCCAAGCTGCTGCCGCTGACCTCGCTGCAACGCATTCTCCAGAATCTGCTCATCGAAGACGTGCCGATCCGCGATATGCACACGATTCTCGATGTCCTGGCGGAGTACGCGCCCCAGCAGTCGGATGCCAACGAGCTGACCGCGCTGGTACGCGTCGCGCTGGGCCGGGCGATTACCCAACAGTGGTTCCCGGGCCGCGAATCGCTGCACGTGATGGGGCTCGAACCCCGGCTGGAACAGGTTCTCGCGCAAGCGCTCAACAACGGCGGGGCACTCGAGCCTGGGCTGGCGGACACGCTGATGCAACAGACCGCTGCTGCGGTGGAACGCCAACAGAGTCGTGACGAGCCGACCGTGCTGGTCGTCCAGCATGGTCTGCGGGCTCTGTTGTCGCGTTTCCTGCGCCGTCAGATCAAGTCGCTGGTGGTGCTCTCCCAGGCGGAAATCCCGGACGATCGCAATCTGCGCGTCACCACCACCATCGGCGCGCCGTCATGAGTGCCGGCGCTGCCGCCGTGAGTGCCGGGAGCCGAACGCGATCTACACGTCGAACCCCGGGACCTCCGTCCCCGAGATCCCAAGCGTGTTCGGCGCTCTTCGGCTGGAGCTTGCTATCTGCTGTTGTTGTCATGGGCATGGCGACACCAGCCTGGGCTGCCGACGGAACCTGGGTTGGCCAGCTGCCACGTCAGACGATCGTGGTGGCCGACCATGCCCTGGAGAGCGCGCCAGTCGAGCTACCGGCGTCCATGGCTGATGCCGTCATCGAACGTGTTCGTTGGACCTTTCGGCTCGATGCCCCGGCGCTGACGCTGAAAACCTGGCTCTGTCACGGCCAGTTCTGTCTGCCGCTAGCCCGGAATCGGGGGGAAACCCAGCGCTTTGCCGATCGATCTGCCTCTTTGCCGTTCCGGCTGCGATTCCAGTGGCAGCCGGGCGAGCAGTCGGACGGGAGGCGCGTGATTTTCGGTGGTCAGCTGATCGTCGACTACCGTCATTAAGGCTGATAAACAGCCGAATTAGCCGCTGGAAAACCAGTAGTTTGTCGTCTTGGGTCGATGTCCGGGCGGCATAATGGAAAGATGAGTCATGCATCCCATGACCGTAAGCTGTTTCGCACGAGGCCATTCGATGTATACCGCACAAGGCAAAATCGATCAGAGGGCATTGATTGAGCAGTACATGCCAATGGTGAGGCGCCATGCGCTCTCTCTTCAGGTGCGCCTACCCGCCAGCGTGGAACTCGATGATCTCGTGCAGGCCGGCATGCTGGGGTTGCTGGACGCCATGGGGCGTTATGACAACTCGCACGGCGCCAGCTTTTCGACCTACGCCAACCAGCGAATTCGTGGCGCGATGATCGACGAACTGCGTAGTCGCGACTGGATGCCGCGCAGCGTGCGGCGCAATGCGCGGGCACTGGATCAGGCCGTGCGACGGCTGGAACAGCAGCTGGGCCGGGCGCCGGACGAGCGCGAAATTGCCCAGGAAATGGGGGTTTCCCGGGAGGAGTACCATCAGCTCCTGGCAGATGCCAACAACGGCTTTCTGCTGGCGTACGACGAGAGCGATAGCGAAAACGGTGTCGCCGCCGTCTCCGAAGGCGGCCCGCCGTCGCCGTTGGAAGCGCTGCTCGATGCAGACAATCGATCCAACGTGATGGCCGCGATCGATGCCTTGCCGGAACGCGAGAAGCTGCTTCTGGGACTCTACTATCAGGAAGAGCTCAACTTGAAAGAGATCGGTGCCGTACTGGGCGTCAGCGAATCCCGCGTCTGCCAGTTGCACAGCCAGGCCGTGTCGCGCCTGAGAAGCCGTCTGAATCCCTGATGGCGGTCAATTCCGTGACCGCGTCCGGCGGCGCGGTCACGGAGCCGTAACGTCAATCGATAGACAACGAGCGATCCCGAGCGCCTGCCGAGCCGATCATGACGTCGATGTCACGACCGGGTCGGCAGGCGTCTTGTCATGCGAGGCGCTCGATGATTCGTCAAACTGATCAGTCGCTGGCCCGCGAGGGCGCCGACACATGGCGGATCTCGTCGGCGATCTCGCTCGCCACCTCTTCCCACACGCCTCCCAACGTTCGCACCAGCGCCGGATAGCCGTCGTCGCTCAGCGGCCGAGAGACATCGAAATGGCGCTGGGCCAGCAGCCGATTGCCGTCATGCAGCTGCCACTCGCCGGAGGCCACGGCCTGGCCGTCGTAGCGACCCTGGAACTGATCGACGCTGAGCGTCAGCCGCTGCGCGCCGGGCTCGCCGTGGGCGGCGTTCAAGACCATGACAGCGGGCAGGTCGGCCGCCAGGGACTGGCGCAGGCGACGCGTCAGCTGCTGCCCCAGCGCTTCGGCCCACAGGTTCTGATTGGCTGCGTTGAGCTCGATATCGCTGGTCTGCATCACGATTCCCTCCTGGTCGAGGTAGCTTGCCACCTCGACCGGGACGACCGTCAGCTTGCGCGCTTGCGGGCCGGTCGTCGGCGGCTGACTGTCGGCTTCCGGCAGCGTATAGCGATTGGTCGGCGTCGATTGCGCGGCGCAGCCCGCCATTGCCACGGCGGCAAGGGTCAGCAGGGCAGTAGCGCCGATGCGGCGACACCGGGAGAGGGAAGACATCTTCATTGGGGAGCCCTCGGCACGGGATCGGTTTTGACTTCTTGGTCGAAAATCAGCGCGTTGGGCTTTTCGCTGAGCGTCTTGGCGACCGGCTGGAGATCACGCATCAGGACTTCCAGCTGCTTGAGCGTGTCGTTCAACTGACGATAGTTCGAAGAGCCGGAGGAGAAACCCTTCAGCGTGCTCTGAAGCTCCTGCAGCGTGTCGTTGAGACTGCCCGGCAACTGCTGTGTGGCGGGATCGGAAACGATACCGTTGACCGACTCGGCGATCTGACGCACCTGCTCGAGCGTCTGCTGCGAGGTTTGCATGGTGTCGTCCAGGCGGTCGAGAATCGGCTCGACCTGTAGATCGTTGAGCTTGTCGAGCAGATTGGACACCTTCTGCTCGATTTGCGCAAAGCCACCGGAAATCGTCGGGAATACCGGTTTGCCGTCGAACGTCATCGCCTTGTAGGGCGGTACGTCATCGCTGAAATTGAGATCGACGAACAGCGCGCCCGTCAGCAGGTTGCCCGCCTTGAGCGTGGCTCGCAGGCCATAGTCCTTGAACATTTTCTCGAAGCGATCCCGCACTTCCTGGTCGTCGATATCGGCGTTGACGTCCTCGTTGCTGTCCAATCGCTGCGGCTCGATCCGGATCAGCACCGGAATCGCGAACTGCGTCAACGAATCGGGCTGCGGTGCGGTGAAGTGCCAGGGAACGCTGACCACGGTTCCCACGCGCACGCCGCGATATTCGACCGGCGCTACGCGGCTGAGCCCGCGCACGGTATCGTCGACCAGCAGCGCATATTCGATGTACTGATCGTAGGTGCCCTCGCGTGCACTTTCTTCATTGTTGTAGAGCGTATAGGTCGCATCCTGCTTGGCCGCGTTGCCACGCGTGACATCCTCCGGCACCCCGAACGTCACGCCGCCGCTGATCAGCGTCTCGAAGGAGTCCAGGTTGACGTTGACGCCTTCCGAATCCAGCTGCACGTCGATGCCGGAGGAGCTCCAGAACCGGGTGGTGTCGGTGACCAGGCTATCGTAGGGCGCCTGAATGAAGATGCGGTGGCGCATCTCGCGTTTTTCGGGATCGAAATCGGTGCTCTCGACCCGACCGACGGTGTAGCCCTGGTAGGTGATTGGATCGCCCGCGCTGAGCGAATTGCCGACCTGGCTGACCAGGTTGACGCGCAGTCCCGGGGCATCGGGCGGGGCGACCGGCGGCTGTTCGAGCACATCGAAGCTATCCTGAGCCTCGTCGCTCTTGCCGGGGGCGAGCTGGATATAGGCTCCCGACAGCACCGTATTGAGGCCACTGATGCCTTCGCGACCAATCCGCGGCTTGACCACCCAGAAGCGCGTTTCGGCATTGAGCATCCGCTCTGCATCGTTGGACATGCGCGCCGTCACCACCGTATGCGACAGATCGTCCGACAGTCTCACGGCTTCTACATGGCCGACCTGAACATTGCGTGTCTTGATCAGCGTCTTGCCGGCCTCGATGCCTTCGGCGTTGTCCATGTTCAAGGTGATCAACGGCCCACGGCTGGAGATGTTGTCCCAGACCATCCAGGCCCCGATCAGGGCGGCCAGCAAGGGCACTATCCAGATCGGCGAGAGCCGCGATTGCGACACTCGTTTGGCGCGTTGCATCGAATCAGGCATCGTCGACTTCCTTGACAGGCGAATAGGGGGATTGGCGTTTGAGCGCGGCCGGCATGTGAGGCTGCATGTTGCGGGCATCCCAGATCAGGCGGGGATCGAAGCTGTTGGCCGCCAGCATGGTGATGACCACCACCGCCGAGAATGCCAGGGCCGCCGGCCCAGGCGTGATCGACAGCAACGACCCGGCATGGACCAGCGACACCAGGATCGCGACGACGAAGACGTCGATCATCGACCAGCGACCGATCAGCTCGGTAATGCGGTAAAGCTTCTGCCGCTTGTGCTTGAAGCGGGGCTCGCCGCTGCGCTTGACCGTGATGCAGAGCCACGAGAGGGCAAACACCTTGCCGATCGGCACCACCACGCTGGCGGTAAAGATGATTAGCGCGATGGGCCAGTCGCCGTGACCGAGAAAGATCAGCACGCCGCCGATGATGGTAGAGGGCGTTTCATCGCCCAGCGAGGTCGTGGTCATGATCGGATAGAGATTAGCCGGGATATAGCAGAGGGTTGCCGCAATCAGCAACGCCCAGGTCTTCTGCAGGCTATGCGAACCCCGAAAACGCAACGGCTCGCCACAGCGTTCACAGCGGCCGCGCCCGAAGTGGCTGAGCCGGCTGACGAGACCGCAGGTCGGGCAGCCGGTAAGACCCTGCTCGGCCGCCGGCTCTCCGGGGCGACAGCCTTCCGGCGCCAGCGGTTCGCCTGCCAGCGAAAACCACATCCAATCGGTGTCGATCGAGCGTGTGGTCAGCAGCAGCAGCAGGGCATAGACACAGAATGACCAGAACGACACGCCCAGATCGACAGAGGCCATGCCGGCGATCTTGATCAGACTCACCAGCGCACCGATGACGAAGACATCGGCCATCATCCACGGCCCGAGGTGAGAAAGCGCCCGCGCAATGCGGTAGCTTCGCGGCAGAGGGCGACGTTGGAGCAGGCCGAGATGCAGCCAGATGACGGCCAGCAGATAGACCGCCGGCAGCACGATCACGGTCAGTAGCACCAGAATGCCGACGAACGGCTCGTGCAGCGCCACCAGGCTGGCGGAGGTGTCCGCCAGTTGAATGGCATTGCTGACGCCGCGTGATTCGAAGCTGATGAACGGGAAACAGAGCGCTGCCAGCAGTGCGATCAGGGCACTGATGGCGAAGGCCAGACTGCGTTCGGCTGGACGAAAGTGGCGGTGGCTCAGGGTATGGTCGCAGCGCGGACAGCTGGCGCGCTGGCCCGGGTGCAGGGGCGGCAACGCGACCAGCAGATCACACTCTTGGCAGGCGCGAAGTCGCCGTCGGGTTCGACCGGGCGCGAGAAACGTCGCCTTCCTGGAGCTGTTGTCATTCGTGGCTGATGCCAAGGCAGTACCCGACGCGAAAGCGGAATGGAAAAAGCGTTACGCTGCGTAAATCCCCATGTTACTGGAATACATACGTTCGTGCATGTTTGCTGGATGCACTGCAAAACAGGGCGCTAGCGTCGCTGAAAAGTCATGGCTTATATTACTGAAAAATCATGAGGGTTCAGCCGCTTGGACACTATAGTAGGTGAATGCCATTTTATGGTAGGTGAAGATCGTTTTGCCGAGATAGTAGATGAAGATCATTTTGCCGAGGAAGTACCATCGGTGACACGGGGTTGCTTACGATCCTGTAACGGCCAGTCTGGCGCTTTCCAGCGGAACGCGAAATTGACGCCAGAGGGAGGTTCGCGGCCGCGGATCATCGACCTGAAATGTGTCGAGACGCTGCGCGCGACAAGGGTTTTCAATCGATATCGGATCAATGACGAAGGGAGAGTCTAACGTGTGGATGGCGCTTGCGGCCATTGTGGCCGGTCTTGTCGTGTTGGTCTGGAGTGCGGATCGTTTCGTGGATGGCGCCGCCGCCACGGCCCGCCATCTGGGGTTGCCTCCACTGCTGATTGGCATGGTGGTGATCGGCTTCGGCACGTCCGCGCCGGAGCTGATGGTGTCGGCGCTGGCGGCCGTGCAGGGCAACCCGGGGCTGGCGCTGGGCAATGCTTACGGCTCGAACATCACCAATATCGCCCTGATCGTGGGTCTGGTCGCATTGATCAGCCCGCTGACGGTGCATTCCCAGGTGATTCGCCAGGAATTGCCGGTGCTTGGGGTGATGACGCTGATCTCGCTCTGGTGTCTGCATGATGGTGTGATCTCGCGGGTCGATGCGGTCGTTCTGCTGGTGCTGCTCCTTGGATTTCTGGGTTACAGCATCTGGCGCTCCCAACGTCCGGGTAAAGATGCGCTTCAGACCGATGTGGAGGCGGATGTCGCGGGCCAATCCATGTCGCTCAAACGAGGCGTATTGTGGACGTTGGCCGGGCTGGCGCTGTTGATCGTCAGCTCGCGTTTTCTGGTATGGGGGGCCGTGACGATTGCCGAGGCGTTCGGCGTGAGCGACCTCGTCATCGGCCTGACGGTCGTTGCCATCGGTACTTCGCTGCCGGAGCTTGCTTCTTCCATCAGCGCGGTGCGCAAGAATCAGCACGATCTGGTGATCGGCAACGTGGTCGGGTCCAACCTGTTCAATACCCTGGCCGTGGTCGGCCTGGCCGGCGTGATTACACCGATCGACGTCGATCCCGACGTGCTGGTTCGGGATTGGCCGGTGATGGCAGCGCTGACGCTGGTACTGCTGGTGTTTGGTATCGGCCTCAAGGGTCAGGGGCGCATCAATCGTCTGGAAGGGGCGGCACTGCTGGCCAGTTTCGTCGCTTACACCGGCTGGCTGGTCTACAGCGTGGTCGGCTGAGTCGCGGTGCGCTACCTGCGATTCGGTCCTTCCTGGCGATCGAATCGCAACGCGGTTCTGAGCGCGAGCTGACCGATGACGGCGGCGATGGCGAGCACTATCGCCGCCGCCTGAGCGGGGTTGTCTCCCAACCCCGCCAGTCCGGTGCAGAGCGCACCAATTCCCATCTGTGCGAATCCGTAGAGGCCGGCAGCCGAACCCACGACCCTTGGGTTGATGCCGACGGCCAGCGTCAGCGCGGTGGGCCCGGTCATGCCCACGCCGAACGTGAACAGCAGCATCGACGCCTCGAGCGTGACGACCGACGCCCAGCCAGCGAGCACGATGACCAGCATCGAGATCCCGCCGGCCAGACTCAGAAGGCTTGCCGACAGCATCAGTCGAACCAGGCCGATGCGATGAATGGTGCGGTTGGTGATGAAGTTGCCGAGCGAGATGCTCAGGATCAGCAGCGAGAGATAGTAGGCCACGTGGCTTGCCGGCTTGCCCAGCTGTTCGACGAAGATGAACGGCGCCGAGGCCACGAAGGCGAACATCGCGGTGGTGACGCAGCCGCCACCGATGGCGTAGCCGATGAAGGCCGGGGAGCGAAGCAGGGTGCGATATTCATGGGCGAGGTTGGGCAGGTCGACACGTCCGCTGGGCTGCGCCGTCTCCGGCATCAGCCGCCACACGAACAGCAGGTTGCCGGCGCCCATCAGACAGAGCGCCAGCAACACGGTTCGCCAGCCCAGGGTGGTGGTCAGCAGGCTGCCGACCAGCGGGGCCATGGCCGGGCCGATGGCAACCACCAGGTTGAGCACGGCCAGACGCTGCACGGCGCGGTCCGGTGCCGCCGTGTCGCGGATCATGGCACGTCCCAGCGCCAGCCCGGCACATCCGCCGAAAGCCTGAAAGAACCTTGCCGTGATCAGCGTCTCGACGCTCTGTGCCTGCCAGGCGACGACCCCCGCGACGCTGTAGATCAGCATGCCCAGCATCAGCGCAGGCCGTCTGCCCAGGGCATCGGATAGCGGCCCGTAGAAGAGTTGGCCGATCGCCAGTCCCAGGATGTAAAGACTGATGGTCAGCTGCATCTCGGCGTTGTCGGCGCCGAGAGCCTCGCCGGCAATGGGCAGCGCCGGCACGAAGATATGCATGGCCAGCGTACCGGCCAGCGTGATCAGGACCAGCATCCACAGTGCCGGCACGGGTCCCGCCGGCGTGGCTTGTGCGGCAGCTGTCGAAGGCGATCTGGACGTCGAAGTGGCGGGGTCGGTCACGAAGCGCCTCGCGAGCAAGGAAATATGCGCCTGAAGGATCAAGTAGCGCGTTAGTCATTAGGAGAGTACGCGAATTGACTTTGTATGACTATTTGACCAAAGCCTGGCACAGCCGCGATCGAAAACCTGTCCAGAATGGCCTGCAAACAACGTCCCAAAGCCTCTCCAAGGCATCGAAAGCGGATGGCTACGTCGTTTCCGACGTGACGTCAGGCTGACAGATTGTCGCAGCGGGGCGTGTCGCCGCGATCTCGTAACGGCCACCTGCAAGCCATTCTCGCAGGCCAAAAACCCACGTGGTTGGCGACTTTCGGCATGATTGCCTAGGTTGACTAGAGCGCCTCAACGAGAACGTTCGTGCTGGCGTGCGACATCTGGACACGGCGGCGGTCATGAGCGCCGAGCCTATGATGGCGTCAGTCGAACGGCTGCAACGGCCGGGCGGCGGGTAAATAAAACGATGGAGCACCGGCCGTCGGGGCAGAAGGGATTCGCTGCCCGGGCGCTTTCGAGGAGTCCGCCATGGAGCTAGATCCTATCCTGCTATCACGAATGCAGTTCGCGTTCGTGGTCACATTCCATGCCATATTTCCGGTCTTCACGATCGGGTTGGCGTCCTACGTCGCCCTGCTGCAGGGGCTTTTCGTCGCGACCGGCAACTCGGTGTGGGATCGTCTGGGACTTTTCTGGACCAAGATATTTGCTGTCGTCTTCGGCATGGGCGTGGTATCCGGCATCGTCATGGCATTCCAGTTCGGCACCAACTGGAGCAATTTTTCCCAGTTCGCTTCGAACTTCATCGGGCCGATGCTGAGCTACGAAGTCATCACCGCGTTCTTCCTCGAGGCGGGATTCCTCGGCGTGCTGCTGTTCGGGCGTCATCGGGTCTCGCCGTCGGTGCATTTCTTCGCCGCGCTGATGGTCGCGATCGGCACGTTCATCTCGGCTTTCTGGATTCTGGCAACCAACAGCTGGATGCAGACACCTCAGGGCTACGAAATTCGCGAGGGTGTGGTGCACGTGACCTCGTGGATGGAGGCGATCTTCTCCCCGTCGTTCCCGTACCGGTTTGCCCATATGGCACTGGCGGCGTTCCTGACCGGTGGCTTCGTGGTGTGTGGCGTCAGCGCCTGGTTCCTGCTTCGTCGGCGTGGTGTCGAAGCACACAAACGCGCGCTGTCGATGACCATGTGGCTGCTGCTGATTCTGGCACCGCTTCAGGCGTTCGTGGGTGACGAGCACGGTCTCAATACGCTCGAGCACCAGCCGATGAAGATCGCGGCGATGGAAGGTAACTGGGAAACCCAGTCCAACGTGCCGCTGTTGCTGTTTGCGCTGCCGGACCGCGAGCTTCAGGCCAACCGCGTCGAGATCGGTATCCCCAACGGCGCAAGCCTGATCCTGCGTCACGATGTTGATGGCGTGGTGCCAGGCCTCAAGGAGATTCCCGTCGAGCAGCAGCAGCCGGTCTGGATCGTGTTCTACAGCTTCCGGGTGATGGTTGCGCTGGGACTTCTGATGATTGCCTGCGCGGTGACGGGTCTGGTACTCCGTCGGGGCGGGAAACTCTATACCCAGCGCTGGTTCCTGCACGTTCTGCAGGTCATGAGCATATCGCCGTTTCTGGCGGTGACGGCCGGCTGGTTCGTGACCGAGATCGGCCGCTCGCCGTGGCTGGTCTACGGCGTGCTTTCCTACGCCGATGCGGTGACGCCGTCGCTTACCGGGTGGATGGTGCTGGCGACGCTGATCGGCTACGTCGCGGTCTACGCGGTGATCTTCTGCGCCGGGGTCTACTACCTGTTCAAGGTCGTTCGCCAGGGCCTGGGTGAGCTCGAAGATGACGAGGAAGTTCACGATGTCGATCGCCCCTCGCGTCCGATGTCCGCCACCCACGTGCCTTTCGATGGCACCACCGCATCGTCCAGGAGCTGAGCCCATGGAAATGTACGATCTTTCGCTGATCTGGGCCGTCATTCTGGCCTTCAGCGTCATCATGTATGTGCTGATGGACGGATTCGATCTGGGGCTGGGAATCCTGTTTCCGTTCGCCCCGGACGAGGACGCTCGCGACGTGATGATGAACTCCGTCGCGCCGATCTGGGACGGCAACGAAACCTGGCTGGTTCTGGGCGGCGCCGGTCTCATCGCAGCGTTCCCGCTGGTCTATACCATTCTG
Organism: Salinicola socius; assembly: GCF_001937195.1. Taxonomy (GTDB): domain Bacteria; phylum Pseudomonadota; class Gammaproteobacteria; order Pseudomonadales; family Halomonadaceae; genus Salinicola; species Salinicola socius. The sequence continues at coordinate 86,841 of NZ_MSDO01000022.1, forward strand.
CTGCCGGCGCTCTATCTGGGTGTCTTCCTGATGCTGGCCGGGCTGATCTTCCGGGGGGTCGCGTTCGAGTTCCGCTTCAAGTCCAAACGGACCCGGCGCTGGTGGAATGCGGCATTCTCCGGCGGTTCCTTCGTGGCGGCATTTGCGCAGGGCTGCGTGGTGGGCGCCTATATCCAGGGCTTCGAGACCGCCGATCGGGTCTATACCGGCGGGGCGTTCGACTGGCTGACCCCGTTCTCGATCCTGACCGGCATCGGGCTGGTAGTGGGTTATACGCTGCTGGGCGCCACCTGGCTGGTGCTGAAATCGGAAGGTCACGTCCGCGAATGGGCGCGAGGATTGATCCCCAAACTGCTGATCGGCGTGCTGGTGGTATTCGTCATCGTCAGTCTGTGGACACCATGGATCGATTCGGGCGTCTTCGATCGCTGGTTCAACCATCTGCAGGTGATCTGGCTGCTGCCGTTCGCAGCGCTGCTGTGCGCGGTAGGCATCTACATGGCGACTCGTCGGCACCGGGAAGGTCTAGCCTTTCTGCTGACGCTGGGCCTGTTCATCTTCACCTACCTGGGGCTGCTGGTGAGCCGCTGGCCCTATGTCATTCCGCCGGACTACACGCTATGGGATGCAGCTTCCGCGCCGGAATCCCAGTTCTTCATCCTGATCGGCGTGCTGTTCGTGGTGCCAATCATCCTGACCTACACCGCGTGGTCCTACTGGGTCTTCCGTGGCAAGGTTCGCGTGGGCGAGGGCTACCATTGAGCGCCGCCAGGCGAACCCAGGATCCGTCACGCATTAGTACTGCATACTCGGACACCGCCAACTCGGACGCTTCAAGCGCGAAGGCTTCGAGAACGTGGCTAAAACAGCAGGTGGCCGATATCCGGCCCTGGTATCGAGGCGCCGTCGGTTGCGGTCTGCTGGCGGGTCTCGCTACCTTGATCCAGATGGGGGCATTGGCCTGGGTCGTCGATCGCGTGGTGTCGAGCCAGGCTGAACTCGTCGAGGTCGCGGGCGGTGTCGCGCTGATGGTCGCCGCCATCGCCGTCCGTGCCCTGGCGCAGTGGGGGCAGGAGGTCTACGGTCAGGCTTGCGGCCTGCGAGTCAAGCAGCAGGTCCGCTCGCGGCTGCTGGCACGTCTGCAACAGCTGGGGCCGGTGCGCCTGGCCTCTCGCCACAGCGCCGGCCTGGCCAGCCAGCTGGTGGATCAGGTCGAGTCGCTGGAAGGTTACTATTCGCGTTTCCTGCCTCAGATGATCCTGGCGGCGTTGATTCCGTTGCTCTATCTCGTAGTGGTGTTCTGGCTCAACTGGCTGGCGGCGATCTGGCTGTTGATCGCGGCGCCGTTGATTCCGCTGTTCATGGCGCTGATCGGAATGGGCGCACAGCGACTCAACGAGGCGCAGTTTCAGGCCGTCACCCGGCTTTCCGGCCATTTCCTCGACCGCGTTCGCGGGATCACGACACTCCAGCTCTTCGGGCTGGCCGAGCGTAGCGTCGAAGAAGTCAGCGACGTCGCGCATGACTATCGGCGGCGCAGTCTCAAGACGCTACGGGTAGCATTCCTCTCCTCGGCAGTACTAGAGTTCTTCGCCGCGGTGTCGGTGGCCGTCGTCGCTATCTACATCGGTCTGGGGCTGCTGGGTTACATCCAGTATGGGCCGGCCGAGCAGCTCGATCTGTTCAGCGGGCTGTTCATTCTGCTGCTGGCGCCGGAGTTCTTCCAGCCGCTGCGCACGCTCTCCCAGCACTATCACGATCGCGCTTCCGCCCTGGGTGCCGCCCAAGGGCTGGTGGCGCTGCTCGAGCCGACGGCCGACGAGGATGTCGCTTCGGAGCGGTCGTCGCAGGAGCGAGATGCGGGTGAAGGGAAGGCGGTCGTGCCGGGCGCCGTCACGCTTGTCGATGTCGAGTTGCGGCATGCAGGTCGCGATCGAATCCTCGGGCCGCTGTCGCTGCATATCGCTGCCGGCGAGGTGGTGGCGCTGATCGGCCCTTCCGGCAGCGGCAAATCGAGCCTGTTGCAACTGGTCGCCGGATTCATCGCGCCGAGCGCGGGAACGGTTCGAGTCAAGCGCGATCCGGCCATTGCCTGGCTCGATCAGCGTCCGCTGATCATCCAGGGCACGCTGGCCGAGAACCTGCGACTGGTCGCACCGAGTGCCAGTGACGAGGCGCTCCGCAGCGCGTTGACCCAGGCAGGCTTGACGCCCTGGCTGGCCTCGGCGCCGGCGGGTCTCGACACGCCGCTGGGCGAACGGGGAATCGGCCTCTCCGGCGGCGAAGGGCAACGTCTGGCGCTGGCGCGCGTGTTCCTCTCGCCGGCGAGACTGGTGCTGCTGGACGAACCGACGGCGGCGCTGGACCCGGAAACCGAACGTCATGTGATCGCCGGGCTGACCCGGTTGGCGGCGAGCGGGCGAACGCTGATCGTTGCCACCCACCACCCGGCGATCATGGCGATGGCCGGCCGCGTGTTCGCGATAGAGCGGGGCCGCCTGTCCCGAGTCGAGCGTTCGACCTCTGCCCGGGAGATGAATTCATGAAGGCACTGATGTCACTGCGCCCGTGGCTCGGTTTACTGGCCGAGCGCCGTGGCCGTCTGCTGATCGGCGCACTGCTGATGCTCGCGACGCTGCTCAGCGCGTTGGGTCTGCTGACGCTTTCCGGCTGGTTCATTACCGCCACCGCGATCGCGGCGGCCAGCGCGTCGGGTTATCTGGACGTGTTCACGCCGGGTAGCGGGATCCGCTTCTTTGCCGTCTCGCGGACCGGCAGCCGCTATCTGGAGCGGCTCTACAATCACGATACGATACTGAGACTGCTTGCCGACCTTAGGGGGCGCGTGTTCGCGGGACTGGTCGCCCTGGACGCCCGCACGCTGGCGGGTGCCCGCGCTTCGCAGTGGCTCAATCGGCTGACGGCGGATATCGACACCCTCGATAACCTCTATCTACGGCTGCTGGCACCGCCGCTGGTGGCGTTCATCAGCATCGTGGCGTTTGCGGCTTTTGCGGCCGTGTTTCTGCCCGTCGCCGGCGTGGTGCTGCTCGCCATTCTTCTGCCGCTGGGGCTTGTCGCTACCGCCGGATGTGCCTGTTGGGGCTGGCAGGCGAGTCACCGCCGGGTCGACCGTCAGGAACGGCTGCGGGTGCGGGCGATCGAACAGGTCGAGGGGCTGGCGGAACTGAGTGCCTATCAGGCGCTGGACACTCATCGCCGGCATTGGCAACGGGAAGAACAGGCGCTCCTCGATGACCAGCGCTTGCTCGGCCGGCGCACGGCGACGGGCAATCTCGTCGTCACCCTGGGCATTCAGCTGGCGACGGTAGCGGTGCTGCTGTTGGGGCTCGAAGCCTTTCGGAGTGGCGCCGTGAGTGGCCCGGTGATGGTGATGCTGGCGCTAGGCACGCTCGCCGTAAGCGAGGGTCTGGCGAATCTGCCGATGGCTTTCACGCAACTGGGGGCGACGGTCAGGGCAGCGGAGCGACTCAACACCCAGGCCGAGCTGAAAACGCCGCTGACGGGTGCGAAGCTGCAAGACGCGCCATCGACATCGAGCGGTGCCGCACCGTCGCTGAACTACCGGAACGTCGAGGTGGTTCACGGTTCTCGAGCGGTGTTCAGCGATCTGAATCTCGCCATCGAACCGGGCCAGCGTATCGGCATCATCGGCGCCTCGGGCATTGGCAAGTCGACACTGGCGCAGTTGGCGGTGCGCGCCTTCGATCCACAGCGTGGATGCGTCGAGTTCTCGCATCAGGATCTTGCCGCTATCGCTCCCGAGTCGCTAAGGGCGCGAATCGGCTATCTCACTCAGCGCAGCGAGCTGTTCCACGACACGCTGGCCGCGAATCTGCGCATGGGCGATCCGGATGCCAGTGATCTGCAGCTCTGGGATGTGCTCGAGCGCGTCGAGCTCAAGACCTGGACTGAGGCGCTGCCGGAAGGGCTGGAGACCTGGGTCGGCGAGCAGGGGCGCCAGCTCTCCGGCGGACAGGCGCGGCGCGTGGCACTGGCCCGGGTGATGCTGCGTAACTCGCCACTGGTGATCCTGGATGAGCCGCTTAGCGGGCTGGACGCCGACACGGCGGCGACGCTCAAGGCAACGCTGGATGGCTGGCTTGCCGGCCGTACGGCCCTGTTACTGGGCCATGATCGCCTGGCGCTGCCGACCTGCGATCACTACTGGCAGCTGATGCCGGGTGAGAAGGGCAGTGTGCTGGCAAAAACGTAGACATTTTGCCAATAGTGTCGACATTATAATTGACGCTATGGTGGTTGCTCCATGACGAACGGCATCAACGATGCCAGGAGCGCCAGCCATGTCCGGCTTTCAATGGGACGATCCTTTCCTGCTCGACCAGCAGCTCAGCGACGAAGAGCGCCAGATTCAGCAGCTGGCGCGCGACTATTGCCAGGAACGCCTGCAGCCACGGGTGCTCGAGGCCTTCGAGAAGGACAACTTCGATCGCGAGATTCTGCGAGAAATGGGCGGGCTCGGCCTGCTGGGGGCGACGGTTTCCGAGGCCTACGGCGGGGCGGGTGCCAATCACGTGGCCTACGGGCTGATCGCGCGGGAAGTGGAGCGGGTCGATTCCGGTTATCGCTCGGCGATGAGCGTTCAATCCTCGCTGGTGATGTATCCGATCGAGGCCTACGGGACCGAGGCGCAGAAGCAGCGATTTCTGCCGGAGCTTGCCAGTGGCGAGATGGTGGGCTGCTTCGGCCTGACCGAACCTAACGCGGGTTCCGATCCCGGCAGCCTGCAGACGCGGGCAACAAAGGTCGATGGCGGCTATCGCTTGAGCGGCCAGAAGATGTGGATCACCAATAGCCCGATCGCCGATGTGGCCGTGGTGTGGGCCAAATCCGACGCTCATGAGGGCAAGATCAAAGGCTTTCTGGTCGAGCGCGGTGCCGAGGGTTTCTCCACGCCAACCATCAATGCCAAGGCTTCGCTGCGGGCCTCGGTGACCGGCGAGATCGTGCTGGATGATGTCTTCGTCTCGGAAGCGGCGCTGCTGCCGGGCGCGTCCGGGCTGGGCGGGCCGTTCGGTTGCCTCAACAAGGCGCGCTTCGGCATCGGCTGGGGGACCATGGGGGCTGCCGAGTTCTGCTGGCACGCTGCGCGTCGGTACACGCTGGATCGCCGCCAGTTCGGGCGGCCGCTCGCCGCCACGCAACTGGTCCAGGTCAAGCTGGCCGACATGCAAACCGAGATCGCCCTGGGCTTGCAGGCCTGCCTGCGCGTCGGACGACTGCTCGACAGTGGCCAGGCCACGCCGGAAATGATCTCGCTGATCAAGCGCAATCACTGCGGCAAGGCGCTGGATATCGCGCGCATGGCGCGAGACATGCACGGCGGCAACGGAATCTCCCTCGAATTCGGCGTGATCCGCCACATGCTCAATCTGGAGACGGTCAATACCTACGAAGGCACGCACGATGTTCACGCCCTGATTCTGGGCCGCGCCCAGACCGGCATCCAGGCCTTCGGATGACGGCGATGAACGGAATCGTCGAACCCTTGGCCGGGCTGAAGGTGCTGGATCTTTCGCGGGTGCTGGCCGGGCCCTGGTGTACGCAGCAGCTGGCGGATCTGGGCGCCGAGGTGATCAAGGTCGAAAGGCCCGGGCGAGGAGACGACACCCGCGCCTGGGGGCCGCCCTGGCTGGAACGTGCAGAGAGCCGTAAGGAATCGGAAACGAAGGAATCGGCCTATTTCCTCAGCGCCAACCGCGGCAAGCGCTCGGTCGCCATCGATCTGTCGACGCCCGATGGGCAGGCGCTGGTTCGCCAGTTGGCGACAAAGGCTGACGTCGTGATCGAGAACTTCAAGGCCGGCGGACTGGCTGGCTACGGGCTCGATCATGTCAGCCTCAAGCGATTCAATCCGGATCTGATCTACTGCTCGATTACCGGTTTCGGTCAGGATGGCCCTTACGCCGGTCGAGCGGGTTACGACTTCCTGATCCAGGGCATGGGCGGGCTAATGAGCCTGACCGGCGAGCCTGACGATCATGGCGGCGAACCGATGAAGGTGGGCGTGGCGATCACCGATATCTTCACCGGCCTCTATGCCGCCAACGCGATTCTCGCAGCGCTGCGTCGTCGGGATGCCACCGGCGAGGGCGCTTACATCGACATGGCGCTGCTGGACGTCCAGGTCGGTGTACTCGCCAACCAGGCGCTCAACTATCTCACCAGCGGGCAGACACCGCCGCGAATGGGCAATGCCCATCCCAACATCGTGCCGTACCAGGCTTTCGCTGCTGCCGACGGTCATCTCATCGTCACCGTGGGTAACGATGCCCAGTTTCGGCACCTGTGCGAAGCGCTGGGTGAGACCGAGTGGGCGGTGGATCCGCGATTCGCCACCAATTCGCAGCGGGTTGCCCATCGCGAACCGTTGGTGGCGTTGCTGAGCGAACGATTGGCGGCCCGGCCACGCGACGAATGGCTTGAACTGTTGGAAGCCCACGGCGTGCCCTGCGGGCCGATCAATACGCTGGATCAGGTCTTCGACGATCCGCAGGTACGTCACCGCGGGATGGTGGTGGAGCGCACCATGAACGATGGGCATCGGGCGCGGCTGGTCGCCAGCCCGATCACGCTGGATGGCCAACGGATGACGTCTCTAGTGTCACCCCCGCGCCTGGGTGAGCACACGGAAAGCGTACTGCACGACTGGCTGGCGTTGGACGCCGAAGCATTGGCGAATCTGCGCCGGACCGGTGCGATCTCCTGATCGATACGTGGCATCTGGCCTTGGCCCGTTGAGTATCGCGACAACTCGGCGAGCGCAGGCAGTTTGCGTAAGCGATCTAGCCCCAGCCCTGTTGCTGAAGCCTCTCCCGAATGATCGGTACCGGCGTCATCAGGTGCTCGCGCATCAGCCGGCCGGCGGCGGGGGCGTCGCGGGACAGGATCGTATCGAGAAGAGCTTGATGTTCGCGATGCTTGTTGGCGAGCGCCTGTGGGGAGAACACGGTCTGGCGTAACCACAGGTGGCGGTAGCGCTGGGCCTGGTCGAACAGCGCGGCACGTGACTGCAGCAATGGCAGGCAACCACAGCCTGCGACCATCGCATCATGCAGCGCCTGATGTCGGGTATCCCAGCGCTCGAGCATCTCGTCACCATCCTGCACCCGGGTGATCTTGGTCAGCGTATGGGCGCGGGCAAGAATCGCCGCCTCCCACTCATCGTCGCCGCGTTCGATGGCGAGCCGTATCAGCAAGCCTTCCAGCTCTGCGCGGGCGTCGTAAATCGCCGTCAGCTCGGCGATCGACATCGGCGCCACACGATAGCCGCGTTGGCTGATGCCCGTGACCAGACGCTCGCCGATCAAGCGGGTCAAGGCCTCGCGCAAGGGGCCGACGCCGGTGCCGTAGCGGGTCTTGAGTCGGCTCATCAAGAGCTTCTCCTGCGGCGCGTAGGCGCCGCGGATGACGTCCGCCTTGAGACGCTGATAGACCTCGAGGGCGGTGGGGGATCGGTCGGATATCGGGGGCATCGGCAGGCCTGTCGGTATCGAAAAATATCGCTGCCTCAATTCTGTCGATATTGATTAAAAATATCGACAGTGACGTGTCGATAAAGCCACCGTCGACACAGACGGTACTCGACGAGAGGCGCATTGTGACGCGCTGGCTCGCCGATCAGAATGGTCGGAAAGCGCCCGACGCCTTCATGGTTTTTTCGCCAGGAAAAATTCTTGGTCAAGAGCGGCTTGGTCGAGAGATGTTTGGTCGAGAGATGCTTGGTCAAGAAAGGTTCTTCATCAAGAAAGATTCAGCCCGCGAGGAGAGCCGTCATGCCGCTGACCACGCCGCACCAGATCGAGCAGCATATCGCCCGAACCATGGCGTTCTACCACCCGCGCTGCATCGACGCCCAAGCGGGGTTCTATCACTATCTCACCGACGATGGGCATCTCTACAACCGCCATCATCGGCACCTCGTTTCCAGCGCCGGTTACGTGATCCTCTACGCCCGTTCCGCGATCCACACCGGTTCGCCCGAGGCGTTGAGATGGGCGCGCCACGGGCTGAAGTTCATCGAGGACGAGCACTACCAGACCCGTACTCAGGGCTACGCCTGGACGCTGGATCATGGAAAGCCCGATGACACGACTCATCACGCTTATGGGCTGGCTTCGGTCATGCTGGCCTATGCGACCGCGTTGAAGGCGGGAGTTACCGAAGCGCGGGCCGGGCTCGACCGTGTTCATGCCCTGCAGACCCGGCGATTCTTCGAGCCCCACTGGCAGCTGTATGCCGCCGAAGCGGACGATCACTGGCAACAGAGCGGTTATCGCGGCCAGAACGTCAACCTGCGCAGCTGCGAAGCGTTGATCGCCGCCTCCGAGGCGACCGGCGATGTCGCCTTTCGGGATCGGGCTCTCGCCATCGCTCGTACCCTATGGCACAAGCTGGCCCCCATGGGCGATGGCTGGCTGTGGGAGCACTACGATCGCGACTGGCATATCGATTTCGCCTATCACCGTGACCGGCCCGACGATCTGTTTCGACCGTGGGGCTTTCAGATCGGGCATCAGATGGCGTGGGTTAGATTGATGATCGTCCTCGCGCGCCATTACCCGCTGGAAAGCTGGCTGATCGCCACGGCCAAGCGTCTGTTCATCGAAGCGATCGAGAAGGGGTGGGATATTCGACATGGCGGGCTGATCTGCGGGGTGGATTTCAACCGCCAGCCTCTCAACCGCGACAAGGTGTACTGGGTGCAGGCCGAGAGCCTGGCCGCCGCCGCGATGCTCGGCGACCTGACGGGAGAGGCGCGTTACTGGCGCTGGTACGACAAGATCGCCAACTACTGCTGGCAACACATGATCGATCATGAGCATGGCGCCTGGTACCGCATTCTGACCGCGGACAATCGCCGCTATTCCCGGGAGAAGAGCCCGGCACCGAAAACCGACTGCCAGACCCTGGGCGCCTGTTACGAGATTCTCCCGATCATGCAGCGCCAGCACGGCGAGCGTCAGGCCGCGTCAACGGTCTGACGTCTTGGTCGGGGCTTCATCCGAGGTCTCGTCCGACGATTTGCTCGAGGACTCGGCGGCTGCCAGCAGTGCGGCCCGTTCCGCGTCCAGACGATGGCGAAGCTCGGTCCAGGCCGAGAACGTGCTGAGATAGGACTCCCCTGTCAGATGTTCCAGAAAGTCGCTCTTGCCGAGTTTGTCCATGACCGGCCCCTTGACCTCGGCGAGATGAAGGGTGACCTGTGAGTCTTTCAACCGGGCGTTGATCGCCTCCAGACTTTCCAGCGCCGAGGCGTCGATCAGGTTGACCGCCGAACAGATCAGCACCAGATGCTTCATGTTGGCGCGGTCGGCCAGCAGGCCGTAGACGGTATCTTCGAGATAGCGAGCGTTGGCGAAATATAGGCTTTCGTCGATGCGCAGCAGTGCGATCTCGTCGTCGACTTCCGCTTCATGACGCCGGATGTTACGGAAATGCTCGGTGCCCGGAAGGCGGCCGACTTCCGCGGTATGGGGACGGCTGGTGCGATAGAGATAGAGCGCCAACGATACGCCCACCCCAGCCATGACGCCGGCTTCCACGCCCTCGACGAACGTCAGCAGGATCGTGATCACCATCGCCGCAAAGTCGCTGCGCGAATAGTGCCAGGTTCGCCTGAGCCCGGGCAGATCGACTAGCGTCATCGCCGACACGATGATGCTGGCGGCCAGCGTCGCGATCGGCAGATAAGCGATCAGCGAGGTCAGAAACAGGATCACCAGACCCACGCCCAGCGCCGCGAATGCCCCGGCGGCAGGGGTGCGGGCGCCGGCATCGAAGTTGATCACTGTCCGCGACAGGCTGCCCGTCACCGGCATGCCGGAGGTAAACGCCGCCGCAAGGTTGGCGGTACCCAGGCCGACCAGCTCCTGATCCGGTGATATCCGTTCACGCCGCCGCGCGGCCAGCATCTGTGCCAGCGAGACGGACTCGATGAAGCCGACCACGCTGATCAGAAACGCCGGTAACAGCAGGTCGCGCAGCAACCCCGGTTCGAATGACGGCACGCTGAGCGGCGGCAGGTGCGCGGGGATGTCTCCCACCACATTCACGCCCATGGCAGGAAGGTGCATCGTCCAGGAGGCCAGGGTGGTGATCGCAACCGCCATGACCGGCCCCAGACGCACGACGAAAGTCGCGACACCGGTTGGCAATCCCATCTTGCGCAGCAGTGGACCCGCCCGACGCATCAGCAACAGGAACACCAGGGCGAATGCGCCGAGCGCCGCCGTGGGCCAGTGAATCCCTCCGAGATGGGTCACCAGATGGGCAAGTTGGTCGATCAGCGTGAAGCCCGAGCCGCCGATACCGATCAGGCTCGCGAACTGGCTGGCGGCGATCAATACGCCGGAAGCGGTCAGCAGGCCAGAGACCACCGGGTGGCTGAGAAAGTTGGCAAAGAATCCCAGTCTCAGTAGACCCATGACGGCGAGAATCACCCCCGACAGCATGGCAAGCGTCGTGGCGGCCTGGCTGTAGGCCACACTGCCGCTGGCGAACAGCGGAGACAGCGCCGCGGCGGTCATCAGCGAAACGATCGCCATCGGCCCCACGGCCAGGGTGCGGCTGGTGCCGAAGATCGAGTAGAGGATGAGCGGCAGCATGCTGGCGTAGAGGCCGGTGATTGCCGGCAGCCCGGCCAGAATGGCGTAAGCCAGTGCCTGCGGAATCACCATCAGCGTGACGATGATCGATGCGACCAGGTCCTCGTTGAGGAGATGGCGATTGTAGTAGGGCGCCCAACTGAAGATCGGAAAATAACGTGCCAGCCGGGCACGGAAGTGAATCTGCTCTCGCGTATCGGTTCCCGTCAATCGGCGCCAAAGGCTCATGTTGTCGTCCAGCTCCCGGTAATAAGCTTATCGTTGAATAGGATATGGGCGCTAAATGGTGCGCGTAGTCGGGATCGGGTGCAAGTCGGTGGGCAACTGGAATCACGCTGCTCGCAGTCTGATTCGAGTGGCAGCACCATTGCGTACGTATTTTTGTACATGTACATTATGTCGTACGTTAAATTCTGAGAGGTAGGATCAATGGATACGCTGAGCTATTCGGCCTTTCGCAGTCATCTGGCCAAGACGCTGGATAAAGTCAACGACGATCACGCGCCAATCCTGATTACTCGCCAGAATGGTAAGCCAGCCATCGTCATGTCGGTGGAAGACTTCAAGTCCTACGAGGAAACCGCCTATCTGATGGCTAGCCCCAAAAATGCCGAGCGGTTGAGCCAGGCCATCGCCGAAATTGAAAGCGGTGGAGCCAAGGAGCACGGGCTGATCGAAGAATGATGCTCACGTGGGCCGAGAAAGCGTGGGAAGACTATCTCTATTGGCAGAGCACAGACAAAAAGACGCTGAAACGGGTCAATATGCTGATCAAGGACATTCAGCGGCAGCCGTTTACCGGCCTGGGCGATCCCGAACCGTTGAGACATGGCTGGTCCGGTTATTGGTCGAGGCGTATCGATCGCGAGCATCGCCTGGTGTACAAGCCGACCGAGCAAGCGATCATTATCGTCCAGTGCCGGTACCACTATTGATCCGGCCAGGGGCGGGTGCAAGTCGATGAGCGATCCGAAAAAATCGACCCAGCTACTTTTGCCATAGCATTCTATGTTTTCTTTCAATGTGCACACTTTGAAGTAGGCTTATGATGAAGGAAGTAGCTCCATGCAAGTGTCTACGCGAGATCTTCGGTTACGAACGCGCGAGCTGATGGCGGCGACAGCCCGAGGAGAAAAGATCGTCATCACCTATCGTGGTACGCCGAGTGCTGTCATGTCTCCTTGGGAGGGTGCTGCCACGTCGGGGGAGCAACGCAACGACAGAGCCAAGAGCCAGGGTCGCAATCCGGCCCATGGGCTATGGCGAGATGATCGAGCAATGTTTCTTGTCGAAGAATATGCCTTGAGTCACAACATGCAGATGGCAGATGCTCTTATCGCAGCCACGGCGTTGGATCGAGGGATCACTTTGATGACGGCCAATGATCGCCATTACCGCCATATCGATGGTCTTGAGATCGAGCTATTTTGACCGGGTACGTGAGAGTACTCGTCATAGCTACCTCTCATCACTCAGCTACGTCTCATCACTCTGTCACGGACTCGAATTCGAGGCCGGCATTTCCCGCGCCAGGAAATCCAGCGCCGCCGATTCGGCACTTCCCCGAAACAGGAACGTGGTGATATGCCCGCGCCCGTTCATCCAGAGCAGCTCGACATGGTTGCCCTCATTTTCGAGCGCCTGCAGGAACGCTTCGGCCTGCTCGGGCGGCACCAGATCGTCCCAGCTGCCGTGAAACAGAAAGAAGGGTGGTGCATCGGGGTGAACGTGAAAGATCGGCGAGGCCTCGGCGTAGGCGGTGGGGCGCTCGGCCTCGGTGCCGTTCATCAACTGAATCAGCAGCCGACCGCTATCCCAGAGGCGTAGATCCGCCGGCGTACCGCCGGAAACCACCGCCGCGAAGCCGCTATCGCTTCCGCCATAGGGGGCGTCCAGTTCGCTATCCGTACCTGCCACCAGCGCCAGCAGGCTGACCAGATGCGCGCCGGAGGAATAACCGAACCCAGCGATACGCTGCGGATCGACACGCCATTGATCGGCATGTGCATTGATCCAGCGTCGCGCCACCTGCAAGTCACGCAGCTGTGCCGGAAAGCGATACGCCGGCGCGAAACGATAGCTCACATTCACCACGACATAACCTCGCCGCACGAAGCGCTCGGCGATCGGCGTCATGTCATCTCGCGAGCGACCCTCCCAGCCGCCACCATGAACCATCATTACCGCCGGTCGTCGCGCTTCGCCTTCGGTATCTGGCAGATAGACATCTGCCTGCAGTGGCTTCGGCCAATCCGGTGGTGTGTAGGTCTGATCCTCGACAACCCGATAATCGAGATCGTGGGGCTGTCGGGCCGTCTCGGGCACATCGCGGTCTGGCGCATTGATATAGGTGGTGCAGCCGGAGATTAGAGCGCAAACGAGTAGCGCTGGCAGTAGACGGCCCAGTGATTTCATGACGCGGGTTGGCATTCACGCACATCCTTGATTCGTGTCCGGTAACTTCAGAGTATGAGGTCACTGGCCATTGTGCGAGTGATGGTAACCGACGACGGCATATCAGGCAGAGGCGTCGACCAATCGCCCCTGTGACTCTGCGAAAGCCTCCGCGATATGAAGCATCTCATCCGAAGGAATTTGGCGAATGATGTCTCCCGTGGCCCGATCGATAACCTGGGTGATGACTCGGCTATCAAATTCACTCAACTCGAAACGCAGACCGTATTGCGTCATGGCAGTGTTGAGTTCGTTGACTCGATCGCTCAAGTACCCGATACCTTTAGCCGGGTCGTTTGGTATCGCGGAAGAAGATCCGTGCGTAATCGGCTGAACTAGACCCGCCTGGTCCAGCAAGGTTTCCAGTCGTTGGCGGGGAGAGCGATCGGCGTTCGAGTTTAGATAGAATGAAGCCAAATCGATTGGGGTGGGCATGAGCATCTTCCTCGCAGAATCGACACTGAGATTAATCGTCTAAGTTCCGTGATCGCTACCGGAACTCGGGTTCAAGACATGATGAGGTGAGGGCGACGGGCACCGCACGGGATGCGCCCACCTTGTTTCCGCCGATGCTGAAACTTCCCAACAAACTTGCTCCGTCAAAGCAATGCAGGCTCGTTGTGGTCAAGTGACCCTCGAGGCATGCGCCCGCTTCGATGACGACACGGTCCAACACATCCAGACGGCCCGAAAATGCGCCCGCGAGATGAAGTTCACGAGATTTGAGTCGTAGGGAAACCTTGGCGTCGAGACCGATCAGAACGCGTTGCTGGTGGGCCAGGACGTCTCCTTCGACGTCACCTTCGATCCGAAGAGACTCCTGTGTTTCGAGGCGACCGTGGACGTTGACCGTTCGGCCGATCAGACTGCTCCCGGTCGATTCCGCTGCTCGTATAGACGTGTTCGATGGGGGCTCAGAGGTGACAGCCTCGAGTGATGACGCTTCGGCGGGAGACTCAATAGCGCCAGGTTTCGTCGCTCGGACGAACGACGGCCTGGGCCAGGCCGCCCGGCGATAGCCGTCCAGTAGTAGCAGGAAACAGCAGGCGAGACCGCCGAGCAGAAGCCACTCCCCCGAGTCCATATCTTCCCACTCCCAAACTGGTTCTGGCACTCACGCCAGGGTTGCCGCACCGCGACGATCGGCGTCGATTATCGATAGCTATCGGCGTCGAAGAACAAAACTGAAGATGCCGGTCGTCAGCAACGCTTCGGATGGGTAAAGATGTGTCGCCTTTCGCCGATCTACCATCACACAGGTGGCGATCTCCCGAAGAGAATCTGTCACCACCCGATAGCGACAGAGAACCGTGTCATGTTTCAGAAATCCAGTCACACCCCGCGGCAACCGACGCCTTCACCCGGCGCCACCGAAACCTCGACAGCGCCCGGCGAGAATAAAGTCTCCACCCATGGCCTTTCGAGAATTGGGGGCAAGACGACCCTACATGGCGATATCAGTGGCGATGAGGACTTGCTCATCGACGGCCGCATCATGGGTAACGTTCTGTTTCGAAAGCACAGCGTCACCGTCGGCAATGACGGCATTGTGGAAGGGCGAATGGTGGCCAGGGAGCTAACGGTCAGAGGTCGGGTGGAAGGCACCTTGATCGCCGCCGAAAAGATCACGCTGAAAGCGGGGGCAGTGGTCAACGGCGAACTCCACGCGCCCGGCTTGGTACTGGAGGACGGTGCGGCCTTTCACGGCAATATCGATATGAAGCCGGAACAGGATGAGCTCAGGGAGGCGTTCGAGACCGGAACGACGCACGCCGACTCCGCGGCTCCGGAGTCGGCTCACCCCGGCGCGGTGCCGTCACGGGTCGAAGAGGCCGATACCTTCCCGGCGGACGACCGGAGCACGCCCGTCTCGGGGAGTTAAGGCTGGATGCGTCGAATACGAGTGAGCGGAATGGCTCGTCAGTTCTTGATATTCGATTGAAACTGAAGATTATCATTTTGATCAAGATTTCAACGGCTTACATGTGAGTGTGGGCATTCTCGTTAACACGCAGCCCCCAGGCCGGCTTTACGGAGCCGGCCTGGGTTCGTCGGAATTAAATGCAGGTGGGCCCGCCAGACATAGTCTTGTCGTTGCTACGATGCTCCATAAGCCACTTTGTTGTAATTATCCAAAATCCATGCCAAGTGTTTTCTCGGTAGCGAGTTAGGCTTGAGATCAAAGCGTGCCATCCTGCCCACGGTCTCTGTTGGCTCTGCCAATCTTTCGATCTCGTGGTAGTAGTGCCGATCTGTATAGTCATCGAAAAGCACAATGGTTGGCTTCTCGATCATCAAGAAAGTCGTTATAAAGCACGCCCGCCGAAATCTGCCGTCAATCAGAACAACATCCGGGTGCACGAAGTCATCGTGATGCCATACGTGAGTGGGATCTCGATGGAAATTTCGCCATTTTGCATCATTTTTGGGTTTTGCCCAAAGACCAGTCTCGCCGACATCGACATGCATGATACTTGGACGCGACAAGAGATCGGCTGACTCGATATAGCGGTCCATGTTACGAGCCCAAGCGGCATCGTTCTCCACAGACGTGATGTGCTTGTTGAACATTTTAGCAGCGATGATCGTGGAGCCGCCGCTTCCATACTCAAGGATGACAGAGCTTTTCTGGTATATATCGGTAATGTAGTTTTCTACTTCTGGAGGTAAGGTAACCTTTGGTTCTATCAGTTCTCTCTTGCTGTCGTTCTGATGTTTTGAAATATCGCTATCGATTTTCGGAGAAGTATGGGTGTCTTCGCCGTTTGATTTGCGATTAGCAGAGTCCCGACTGATGATTCCTTGGCTCTTGGCCTCCTGAAGAAGAGAAAAGTGTCGCGCGATCTGCGAATGTAAAATATTCAATAATATCCATGAGTCCGCCTGCTTGCGGAGCTTTTCTCTAGCGTGATCCTGGCCACGAAGATATTCGTGAATCAACACCGGACCAGGGTCATAAGCCTGTTTGCGGGCAGGATATCCTGCTTGAGTCAGTCTGTATGAGATGTCCACGCCGCCATGACCGAACAGTATATAGTCTCCCCATCCCCCCACTTCGAAGAATGCTTTTGCCAGGAATGAAGCATTCCCTTCCAGCTCCGGAGGAGCCGGAAATGGCTTGTCGGAAGGATAATAATGATTGGGGGCGGTCGAGTCTGATTGCTGACGATAAACGCCTCGCAAGGAGACGATATCCCATTCTTCATGGGCCCTCATGTGGCTGCCAATGAAACCCGGTTCAGGAATACCATCATCATCGACAAATAGAAGTATGGGCGCATCGCTGTACAGTGCTCCAATGTTGCGCGCTAGATAAGCACCTGCGTTTCCAGAAGTTTTTAGCCAAGTATCGACCCAAGGCTCTATCGCTTCGAATTCCTCGTCTGGGCGACCATTATTGACAAAAATGATCTGTAAGCTATCGCCTCCATCTTTGCGAAGCCTTGAAATATTTTGTACGACTTCCGGTTTGAACCGGTTCGCTATAACAATAGCCGCCATGTCAAAGCGTTCTCGATGGTTTCGGACACTTTCCTGAGACAACCAGTAGTCATAGAGCGAATGCTTGTGCGTCCAATTTGCCTTTGCAAGACGACTTTCCAGGGATGCTGCTCTTTCTCTGTCACCTGTACTGGTTTTTCTCGCTAACAGCGCATGGGTGAGAATAAAAAATGCAGCATTATTGCCCTTTTGCCATTCAAGAAGGCTTTTGCATTTTTCAATCAAGTTGTCGATAACACTTCCGTCGAGTTGGTTTAGGTTATTTGCCAAATCGACTACGAAAGAGCCCTTTTCTTGATTCAGAGGATCCTCTTCGCTTATTAACGAGAAGATATCGATGGGAGCGAGAGAAGCGCTTTCCTCGGCGTCGGTCAATGCCCCACGATCATCGTCTTCATCGATCTTGTCATTGAATGACGACAACGAGGCCTTGAAATCTTCAATTCCATAAAAACGATAGGTAAGAAATGCCAGCTTCGTTTTTTGTGTCTCGTTTAAGGTGGATAGGCGAGAGTCGCTTGGAATCAGCAGTGCATCAGCACTGATTAACTGGGACGCCCGAAAATCTTGGGTCGATGCTTTACCCTGCTCACTGACAGCGTATGAAGCTGAATAAAAACGGTAAAATTGAAATCCGTTTGCATTGGCCCATCGAGTCAGGTCACCTAGTTCTGTCTGCTTTTTATAAATTGGATTGAATCTTATCTGGACCTGCAGGACAAGTGCATCTGCTAGTGCCTGGGCGCCATGCTTAAGGATTTTTAGACTATCATGTCGATCATCTAGCGCCAGCAAATCAATACTTTCTAAGCCTTCGATGCTGTCCAAGGAGACGCTGGCAATATCGAATGCCTCAAGACTGACGGTATCAGTGCTTCTCAATGGCTCCAGGGTTGCCGGTTCTTCCCCCGCACCATCGAGTATCACGGGGGTGGGCTGTCCATCGCCTAGCGTGACCTGAGGCAAGTGCTGGAGTTCACCGTACTGAGATAACTCACTCGCATTGTCAAGTCCACAGGCGGGATCAAACACCAGCAGTGCTACATGGCCAGTACCAAGCAATTCCTTGATGTCGTTGCGTTTTGCGATATTGCAGCCGTTATCCAAAATCGTGATCGCGCTATCCAGATCCCAATCGAACTCTTTGAGAAGCGATGTGGGCAGCTTCAAAGGCTTGGATTCGTCTTCAAACCAGGCTTGGCCGCCTTTGTTGAAAGTCAGGGCTGCCGGTACCTTGTCCCCACAGTAGCGTTGCCAGATACCCCGCAAGGCTTTATGGAGGTGGCGACCAAATTTTGGTGCATCGCAGATGGGCGACTGCTCGAGATAAGTGCGGAGCGCAGCTCGAATCACTGCCAGACTCGGTAGGTCCGAAGCGAGATCGAGCACACGCTTGCGGTAGTCGTCCCAGTCGTCCGTCACCAATTCCGGCATGCCGGCGTTGCATAGATGGGTCGCGCTATGGCGACCGGCGAAAGTGGGGCCGGTGTGGGTGACCACGGGAACGCCCATCAGCAGGGCTTCGCATGTGGTCAGACCGCCGGAGTACGGCCAGGTGTCCAGCGCGATATCAACACGGTTGTAGCTCTTTAGTAGCTCCTGGTGCTGCGACGGGCCCTCCAGCAGGACTCTCGACCGCTCGACGCCGTGGTTTTCCAGCGTCGTGAGTACGCGCTCGCACACTTCGTCGCTGCTGTACTGACCGCCTTTCAGGAATAGGCGGCTACCCGGCAGCTGTTGCAGTAGAATTGCCCACTCGGCTAGCAGAGTGTCGTTTACCTTGGCGGGGTTGTTGAAGCAGCCGAAGGTGATGTAGCCATTGGTGAGCGAGGGTAGTGCGGTTATGGCAGGCTTGTCGCTCGGTGGCTGATAGCAGATATAGTCATCCGGCAGGCGGATGAGCTTTTCGGTATAGAGGTGGTCGACGCCTGCCGGGGTTTCATGACTGTCACTCAGGAAGTAGTCAAATGCATCAATGCCCATGCTACTGATCTGCATGCCGACCCATTTGACAATGATGGGGGCCGGCTTCGTGTCGACGGTCGGCAATCGGTTGAGACCGCCATGTCCGGCGAGCTCGATCAAAATGTCGATATCGTCCTCGAAGATTCTCTCGGCGAGTTGGCGATGATTCAAGTGATAAACGGGCTTCCACTCGCAGGACTTCTTGATACGTTTGGCAATAGGATCATTGTCTCCGGTGTCGGTATCAGAGTAGGCATGGAGTTCAATATCGTCCGGTAGCTGCTCGAGGGCGCTACTGATCATCCAGCCGACCGGATGGGCACGTAGGTTTCCGGATAGCAGACCCACCCGTAATCGGCGATTGGGGGACGTGTTCTTCTCGCCATGATCAAAAGTCTGGGGCGGCTTGAAACGCGCACTCCACTTTTTCGACTTCTGAAGGATGCTCTCTGCCGAAGCTTCCGGATCATAGTGCTTGGTCAGGATCTCGTTGGAGTAGGCACCCGAATAGTCTGGTCTCAAGCGCAGGGCTTCTCGATAATGCCACTCGGCCTTTCTGAAATCCGCCATATCCTTGTGGTAGTTGCCGAGTGTGTTATGCACTGTAGGATCTTGAGGCCTCAATGCATAAAGACGATTCAGTGCCTCCAGCCCTTCCTTGAACTTGAAATGGAGCGAGAGGATCACACTGCGAATGGCCAGGACTTCTGCAGGAGAGTGGCCTAGCTCCTCGGCTCTCGACAGGAACTTTTCTGCCTCCGAATAGGATCCCATCTGATAGAGCATATGACCCATGTTAAAATGGGCTTGGGCGTTGCCAGAGTCGAGTTCGATACTGCGGGCTTGCAATGCCTGGGCACGCTGCTTCTCTCCCGCCATGAAACAGGCTCGTGCCAGTGCCGTCAGCGTTAAAGGGTCGTCGGGATCGAGCGAATAAGCTCTCTCAAGTGTCTCTTTGGCCTCATCGGGGGCAATCTGTAGCTGACAGTTGCCCAGTGCTTTCCAGGCGAAAGCATCCTCAGGATAGTTCTGGACCAGTTTCTCGGCATCTGTCATGGCGAGTTTGTGCTTACCCTGCCGATAGAGGTCCATGAACTGTTTCTGACGGGAGGCTGGGGTTTGAAGACTCTGGCTCATAAGAATCCGTATTCCGATCTGGTGCTGACGAGGATTGGGTCAGCTTCCCACACTCGGATAGATTCGAAGCGACGAAGTGATGTCACTCCAAGCCTTTTATCGTCGCGAACCTTAACGTAAAAAGGCCGGCATATGCCGGCCTCCTTTACCGCTTACTAACGCTTATCCGAGCAGTGAGAGTACGCTCTGCGGGGACTGGTTGGCCTGGGCCAGGACCGAGGTACCGGCCTGCTGCAGGATGTTAGCTCGCGTCATGTTGGAGACTTCGACCGCATAGTCGGCGTCTTCGATGCGCGAACGTGCGGCAGACAGGTTGGTTGACGTCGTGGTGATATTGTCGATGGCGGTCTCGAAACGGTTCTGGACCGCACCGAGGTTACTACGCTCGTTGTCGACGTTGTTGAGCTTGTTGTCCAGAATGGACAGTGCACCGCTGGCGAGCACGTCGAAGCCGTTGGTGCTGACAGCGCGAGCCTCACCGTTGACAGATGCTGCGGCTGCAGTTGCGCCGCTGGTGTACATGTTCCAGCCGCTGGTGGCGGTGCTGGAGGTACCAGAAGCGCTCGCGCCGCCGATGGTGATGCTGATGGTTTCGTTATCCTTCGCACCAACTTGAATGCTGAAGGAGGAACTGCTCGTGTTAGTCTTGAATACGTTGGTTCCGTTGAACGAAGTCTGCTCGGTGACGCGGTTGATCTCTTCCAGACGCTGGTTGACTTCCTTCTGGATGGAGTCGATGTCCTGAGCGCTGTTGGTGCCGTTCTGGGCCTGGACGGTCAGTTCACGAATGCGCTGGAGGTTGTCGTTGATCTGATCCAGCGAGCCTTCAGCGGTCTGAGACAGAGAGATACCGTCGTTGGCGTTACGGCTGGCCTGAGTCAGACCTGTGACGGTAGAGGTCATGCGGTTGGCGATGGCCTGACCGGCCGCATCATCCGTGGCGCTATTGATGCGCAGGCCGGAAGACAGACGCTCCATAGCGGTTTGCAGATCACCCTGAGACTTGTTCAGGTTGTTCTGACCGATCAGGGAGGTGATGTTGGTATTGATAACTGCCATTGTCGTGATTCCTTATCTCGGGTAAGAGGGCGCTTCTCTAAAGAGACCGCAACCTTAGGCCTGATCCGCTGCGCTCATGGCAGGTGTTGCCGGACCTTGCTGCAACGGCTCCGTCGCCGTTGTTCCAGTTATCGGCGCTACCCGGATTCGCTTGAGGGTGATTTCACTTTTTTTGATGTAGTTGTTTGTTACGTTAGGTAACAGCTCTGAGGTCAGGAGCAAGCGGCCAGTCGCCAGAGGTGGAGAAAAGGTGGAGGGGTAGAAGGGGGACAAAGAGAAAGGGGATAAAGAGGATAGAAGGATAGAGAGCTGGTCGTGATCGCACCTTCTGTTCGCGCGCTCCGCGGGAATCTTTCACGCACTGGCGGGTCTGAGCTTTCGAGCACTGCCGTCATTCGCAGGCGTGCAGCTCTGGCACCCTTGGGCCGGCGCTTACGGTGTGAGGACTTGGCAGAGCGTGAAGGAATGAACTGGGCTCGTGTCGGAATGTGGTATAGATGATTTTCAAGGCGAGTTTCGCTAGACTGGGTCGGTTCTCTGAAGGAGAACCGTTTTATTTCCCTCCGGCAAATTTTTTATCCTGTTTTACGCTGGTCCGGGATTCTTCATGACTCTTATTCATCGGCCCGAGTCGGGTCATTGTTCAGGATGTTTAATTACTTCTTATGCCTCGTATGATGGATGAACGTGAAAAAATTCGTAAGTTTCGTGAACTCGATGACGCTTTTGCTCAGGCGCTTCGGGATCTCGATGGTGGCCCACGAACTTCGCAGTCGGTCGAGCCAGAGCCACAAGACGTTGGCCCAGCATTCGAGGAGCGCCTGCACGGGTTAATGACGGAGTATGCGTTGAGTCAGGGCTGCGTGCATGAAATGCTGAGCACGCTGGTGCAATACAAGAAGATGGCGTGATGGGTAGCCTTCGTCGAGAGGGCGGTGTGATGGTTGCCGCCATTCCCGCCACGCTCGGTCTTGTTCGATAGATCTGTCGAACTTGTAAAATGCTGGGGTTTATAAAGAGATCAATTTTATAAACAGTTGATATCTAGAAACCGCGCTATTTGCAGTGACCCCGATTTTTATCGGGTGTTTCTGATAAAGGTTTACTATCGCAATGAGGGGACGGCGACTGATTTTCGCGATTATTGTCGGCTCCTCGTTATTCTGGTCGTTATCGTCAGCAAAGTGCCTGCCATTCACGGCCGGCTCGACGGTCTTTCGTTCCAGCAAAAGCCAAGGATGTGCGCATGCTGATTCCCGTTGTTCTGGCCGGCGGCTCCGGCACTCGTCTATGGCCGATGTCGCGGGCGAGCTACCCCAAGCAGTTCCTTCCGATCACCTCTGCGCGCAGCATGCTGCTGGAAACGCTGGCACGCATCGAATCTGTCAGCGCGGCAAACCCGATAATCGTGTGTCAGGAAGATCATCGCTTTCTGGTGGCCGAACAGCTGCGTGAAGCCGACCGGTCAGCGGACATCCTGCTCGAGCCGGCGATGCGCAATACCGCGCCGGCCATCGGGCTGGCTGCACTGCAGGCCATGAGTCGCGATCCGAATGCGGTGCTGCTGGTGTTGCCCGCCGATCATGCCATCGCCAATCCGGAGGCGTTGATGCGAGCCATTACACCTGCGCGTGAAGCCGCCGAGCGGGGCAAGCTGGTGACGTTCGGGGTGACGCCGACGCGGGCGGAGACCGGCTACGGTTATATCGAGATCGAAACCGGGATCAAGACCGGCATGGCGCCAAGCGAGCCATGCGGCCACGACAGCGCGGTGCCGATCCAGCGCTTCGTCGAAAAACCGGATGCGAAAACGGCCCAGGCGTATGTCGAAAGCGGTCGGCACCTGTGGAACAGCGGGATGTTCGTGATGCGCGCGGATCGCTATCTGGAAGCGCTCGGGCGGCAGCGACCTGCGATGCTAGAGGCGGTGACGGCGGCGTGGGAAGGGCGTCAGACCGATCTCGATTTCCTGCGGGTCGACGCCGATGCCTTCTTTGCCTGCGACGCCGAGTCGATCGACTATGCGGTGATGGAGAATGCCGCCGATGCCAGCGTCGTCGCGCTGGATGCCGGCTGGTCGGACGTCGGCTCGTGGCAGTCGCTATGGGAAATTTCCGCCAAGGGCGCGGATGGCAACGCACTGCGCGGTGACGTGATCGTCGACGACGTGAGTGGATGCTTGATTCATGGCGAAAGCCGGCTGGTGGCGGCGGTCGGCGTACGCGACTTGATGATCATCGAAACACCGGATGCGGTGATGGTCGCGCATCGGGACGCCGCACAATCGGTCAAGCACATCGCGGAGACGCTCAAGCGCCAGGAACGCCCGGAGTGGGACCAGCATCGTCGGGTGCATCGCCCCTGGGGCAGCTATGACAGCGTGCATCGTGCCGAGCGCTACCAGGTCAAGCAGATCAGCGTGACGCCCGGTGGTCGGCTGTCACTTCAGAAGCACTTTCACCGCGCCGAACACTGGATCGTGGTTCGCGGAACGGCGCGGGTGACACGCGGCGACGAGACCTTTCTGCTCGAGGAGAACCAGTCGACCTACATCCCTCTCGGCGTCGTTCACCGGCTGGAGAATCCGGGCAAGATCGAACTGGAGTTGATCGAAGTGCAGAGCGGCAGCTATCTCGGCGAAGACGACATCGAGCGATTCGATGACGTCTACCGCCGTGAATGATCACGAGGCCGGCTGCGCGCCCTCGTGTTGACCGCAGGCGCCTGCACTGGCATTCGGCGCCGTGGCAGTCGAAACCGATAGCGGCGACTGCGGCGTGTTGTCGCCGTTAGGCTGAGGCATGTCCAGCCGCACGGTCGGCAGATGTTCGGGGTAGTGGGTGCAGATGAAATCGATCAGGCCTTCACGGATTTCGCAGCGCAGATCGAAGGTGTTCGGGCCGCCGCTACTGCTGATCAGCACTCGCAACTGCTTGTTGCGTTCGGTCATCTCGAGCATCTGCACCTTGCAGACCCGGCCGGTCCAGAACGGTGAAGCCTCGGCGATCCGCTGGCACTCGGCGCGCAGCGGTGCCATCGGCAGGTGATAGTCGACGTATAGGATCACCACGCCAATGAGATCCTTGTCGCGTCGGGTCCAGTTTTCGAAAGGGTGGTCGACGAAGTAAGTGATCGGCAGTACGACTCGTCGCCAGTCCCAGGTACGCACGACGGCATAGGTCAGCGTCAGCTCCTCTACCCAGCCCCATTCATCCTCGACGATGACCGAGTCGTTCAACTGAATCGGCTGCGTCAGCGCGATCTGGATGCCGGCGATCAGGTTGCCCAGCACCTTCTGCGCCGAAAACCCGAGCACCACACCCAATATGCCCGCCGAAGCCAGGATGCTGGCGCCGAGTTGGCGCACCTTCTCGAATACCATCAGCATCGAGGCGAGAGCCAGAATGATGATGACGAAATTGATCAGCTTGCGCAGCACGGTGATCTGGGTGTGCACCTTGCGTGCCACGGCATCTTCGTCATCGAATTTGTAGCGTTCGCTGAGCGCCCGCTCGCTGATGTTGACGCCATGGATCAGCACCCCGGCGATGGCCCCGATCAGAATCAGACTGGTGAGATTGTGCAGCGCCGAGTCGAGACTGACCGACGTCACGAAGATCGGGAAGATCGAGAACAGCACGAAGATCGGGATCAGTGCGGCCAGACAGCGTGCCATGAACGGCACCAGGAAACGCTCCAGTATCGAAGTGCGCGAGTCTCCCCAACGGTCCATGGTCGCGACCAGTCGGCGACAGAGGCGGATCAGCAACCAGACGCCAAGCAGCGCTGCGGCAAAATGTGCCACGGTCATGATCAGCGAATGTCCGTCGACGTCCGCGGGAACCAGGAAGTGAGCGGCGCCGAAGAGTCCGTAGACCCAAAGCACCCCCACCAACGGCGGATGAACGGCCTTGGCTGTCGTGCCGAGTAGATGAAAGCGGGATTCATCGAGCCGTCGTAGGCGAAAGTGGACGTACTTGAGCAGTGCGTGAGCGATGATCGTCGCGCCGATGATGAACGCCGCCGTGATCCAGAACGGCAGCGCATCCAGCCACGCCTTGATCGTGGTATTGATAAACGTCGCGTTGATAACCGATGCATTCATGGATGAGCCTGTTATTGGAGTTGTCGACTCACTCGAGTTTAGGCGTTTCTACAACTTTCGTCGCATTGAGCGCTTGGTTCGAAGAATGCCGGCTCAAAATTTCTGCGATTCACAAAAGCGCGCTCGCCCTGGTGCAGAGCGAGCGCTGACGGGGGTGCCCCGCTATCGAGGAAACCCATTCTCAGGAGAAATGCGTTATCGAGAAAGGCCGATCTGGCGGGAGATATCCGTGATCTGGGCAATCTGTTCGTTGACGAAGGTGGTGAATGCCTCGCCATGCATTTTGAATGGCATCAGGCCGTTCTGGGTCATCACGCTTTTCCACTCATCACTGGCGTACAGCGTGTCGATGGTATCGACCCACCAGCCGTAAGCATCTTCGGAGACATCCGACGGCATGTAAAAGCCTCGCCAGTTGGGGGCGATCGTATCGATTCCCTGTTCTCGAGCGGTCGGCCACTGATGCAGCTTGCCGGGCAGGCGCTCTTCGGAAAGGATCGCCAATGGCCGCAGGTCACCGGACTCGATAAAGCTGATGACTTCCGAAATATCACCGGTGAAGGCGTCGACGTGACCGCCCAGCGTCTGCGTCACCGCTTCACCGCCGCCGTTGTAACCCAGATAGGCAATCCGTGCCAGATCGTCCACCCCGGCCTCGTCGGCGGCCATCAACAATTTCAGGTGATCCCAGCCGCCGGTGGCGGTGCCGCCCGTAAAGGTCAGTGCACGAGGGTCGTCCTTGAGAGCCTTCATCACGTCCGACAGCGATTGATACGGGGAGTCCGCCGCCACCGCAATCACGCCATAATCGGCGCCCAGCGTGCCGATCCAGTTGACCATGCTGGCATCCAGCCCCGGAAATTGCCCGCGGGCCAGCCCTGTCGTTGTCACGGTGCTGGCAGCGACGATCAGGTTCTCCTGCCCGGCACGCTTCTGCACCACGTGCGAGAAGCCCACTCCGCCGCTGGCGCCTGGCATGTTGATGGTCTGGACGTTGCCGTCGACCAGACCCAGGTCGCCGAGGACGCGGCCCACGGAACGGCAGGTGAAGTCCCAGCCACCGCCCGGGTTGGCCGGGGCGATGCAGTCCACTTTCCCGGTCTGCTCGAAAGCCTGAGTGGCGCTGGCCAGGCTCCAGATCAGGCCGCCTGCGATGAGTGTCCTTAAACTACGTTGGATCATGGCGTGTTCCTCGTCGTCTTGTTATCGATCTGCACTGTTGCAACGATTCGTCGTCCGCGTTTCATCGCCGGAAGGGCGCTGGGCGTTTTTCGTATCGGGATGACGTGGGAGGACTGTAGCGAGTGGTCGCGACGGGAAACATTGATATTTTGACAAGCGAGCCTTCGTACTTCCCGAAGGCTTTACACCTTCGTCGTAACACTATGGGCCTTGCGGTGGCGCTTCGATGTCCGGCGTCTCGATGTCTCGCGCGCTCGCGTTCGCCAGATGCTCGATCATCTCTCGGGCAATCAGGGGCAGTGTCTCCAGGTCGCGGATACCGATGACCAGCTCGCGCTCCGCCCACTCATCGGTCAACGCAGTCGTGGTCAGTGAAAGGCTCTCGCGGTAGGCCGCAACGGCGCGAGCGGGAAGAATGCCGATCCCCATGCCACGGTCGATCATCCGGCAGATACCTTCGAAGCTGCGCACCTGTATCCGCATCCGCACCGGCCGTGCCAGGCGCTGAGAGTCCTGATGCAGCAGCGCATGGAGCGAAGAGTCCTGTTCCAGGCCGATGAAGTCGTAGTCCAGGGTCTCGGCGAAAGCCAGACTTTCACGTTCGGCCAGCGGATGATTCCGTGCCGTGACCAGCACCAGCCGATCCCGACGATAGGGGTATATCGACAATCCTTCTGCGGGAACATGCCCCGAGAAGATGCCGATGTCGGTCAGCCCGTCACGAACGGCGTCGATGATCTCGTGGCTCAAGCGCTCCTGCATGTCGATGCGAATCTGCGGATAGCGGCGGCTGAAGTCGCTCAGGTCGTCGGGAAGAAACTCGATCACGGCCGAGGTGTTCGCATGCAGACGCACGTGCCCCCGGATTCCCACACTGTACTCGCTGAGATCGGCGTTGAGATGATCCAGGCTGTCTAACATGTGACGGGCATGATGAAGCAACGCATGGCCGGCGGGAGTCAGCTCGACGCCGCGAGGGCGGCGATAGAGCAGCGTCGTCGAAAGCTGAGTCTCGAGATCGCTGATGCGCTTGCTGACCGCCGCCAGTGCCAGGTGCTCGCGCTCGGCGGCACGAGTCAGACTCCGTGAGTCGGCAATGGCGACAAAGAGCTTGAGGGTGACGAAATCGAGTCGCTTCATGACAGGACATCTGTTGTTGCGGGAATGGTCGACCCACTTTAGCGTTCGCGATCGACGAAGCCTAGCTTGACGATCGCCTAATTGTTGCCGCCCGCTGAATGGGCCAATGTTGGCTGGGCGAGATTGGCTGGATCAGAAATGGGTCTGGAGTCATGAAATGGGTCTGGAGTCATGAAGTGGGTCTGGATTGATAAAAGGAGAGCAACATGGCTGCCAGCGACAATCCGCAGGCGCTAGCGGGACTCAAGGTGGTGGAGCTGGGTCAGTTGATTGCCGGGCCTTTTGCCAGCAAGCTGCTGGGCGAGTTCGGTGCGGACGTGATCAAGATCGAGCCGCCGGGTACGGGGGATCCGCTGCGCAAATGGCGCGTGCTCAAGGACGATACGTCACTGTGGTGGCACGTCCAGACCCGCAACAAGCGTTCGCTGGCACTCGATCTCCGTTCCGAGGAGGGCCAGGAGGTCGTGCGCCGCCTCGTCGATGAAGCGGACATCGTGATCGAGAACTTTCGCCCCGGCACGCTGGAGAAGTGGGGACTGGGGTGGGAGTCGCTGAGCGAACGCAACCCCGGCCTGATCATGGTGCGTATCTCCGGTTACGGTCAGACCGGCCCTTATCGCGACCGGCCCGGGTTCGGCGTGATCGGCGAGGCGATGGGCGGCTTGCGCTATCTCTCCGGCCATCCGGATCAACCCTCCGTGCGGGTCGGCATCAGCATCGGCGATTCGCTGTCGGCGCTTTACGGCGTCATTGGCGCCTTGCTGGCATTGCAGGAGCGCCATCGCAGCGGCCAGGGCCAGTACATCGATGTCGCGCTGTACGAATCGGTGTTCGCAATGATGGAGAGTCTGATTCCCGAGTACGACGGCGCCGAGGTGATCCGAGAACCCAGCGGGAGCGCCTTGCCGGGTATCACGCCCTCCAATGCCTATCCCTGTGCGTCGGCCGAGGGTGAGGACGAGGGTCAGGGCGAAGAATACGTTCTGATCGCCGGTAACGGCGACAGTATCTTCAAGCGCTTGATGGCCGCGATCGGCCGTCAGGATCTCGCCGACGATCCGCGCTTCGCGCATAACGACGGCCGCAGCCGTCACGCCGAGCTGATCGATGGGGCGATTGCGGACTGGACTCGCCAGCATGAGCGAAGCTATGTCCTCGACGTGCTGGAGAGTGCCCACGTGCCGGTGGGCTATCCCTATACGGCGAAAGACATCGTTGCCGATCCGCACTATCTGGCGCGGGAGATGATCGAAACCATCCAATTGGGCGACGGCGAATCGCTGAAAGTTCCCGGGATACTGCCGAAGCTGAGCCGTACACCGGGGCGAATCGAGGGCGGTGGTCCCGCGCTGGGACAGCACACCCGGGACGTGCTCGACGAACTGGGCATCGACCGCGAGACCCAGAACAAAATGCGCGAAAGAGGAGTGATCTGATGGCCGATTCGATGCCCGATTCGATGACCGGGACGAGCACGCAGCCCCGCGTTACCATCAACGACGTGGCACCGCGGGACGGTCTTCAGATCGAATCACGGTTCGTGCCGACGGAAGAGAAGATTCGGCTGATCGATGCGCTCTCCCGTACCGGCCTTGCCAAGATCGAGGCGACGTCGTTTACCTCGCCCAAGGCGATCCCCAACCTGCGCGACGCCGAAGCGGTGATGCGTGGCATCGAACGCGTGCCGGGGGTCGATTACGTGGTGCTGGTGCCCAACGAGAAAGGTGCCGAACGCGCGCTTGCTTGCGGCGTCGACGAGATCAATCTGGTGCTGTCGGCCAGCGACAGCCACGGTCGCGCCAATCTGCGCATGACCGCCGAGCAATCGCTCGAGCGTTTCGCCAATATTCTTCAGATCACCAAGGGACACGACGTGTTCGTCAACGCGTCGATCTCGACCGCGTTCGGCTGTCCGTTCGAGGGTGACGTCCCGTTCAAGCGGGTACTCTCGATCACCGAGAAGCTGCTGGCAATGGGCGTGCAGGGCGTCACGCTTTGCGATACCACCGGCATGGCCAACCCGCGCCAGGTTGCCGATCTCTGCCGGGAAACGCTGAGCCGCTGGCCGTGGCTGCCGGTGACGATTCATCTGCACAATACGCGCGGCATGGGGCTGGCCAATGCGCTGGTGGCGTGGCAGAACGGCATCACCCGCTTCGACGCCTCGTTGGGCGGCCTGGGTGGCTGCCCTTTCGCGCCGGGCGCCACCGGCAATGTCTGCACCGAAGATCTGGTTCACATGTTCGAGCAGATGGGGGTGGAGACCGGCGTCGATCTCGAACGACTGATCGCGGCGTCCGAGCTGTTGCCGACGATGATCGGCCATGAGGTGCCGGGCCAGGTGGTCAAGGCCGGCACCTCGGATCGCCGCTACCCGTTGCCGGAAGCGGCGATGGACTAGTGTGGTGTCTCACAAATACCATCCAATAATATCGGTCCCTGGCGCCGCCATGCGGCGTTGCTCGTCGTTGCCATAGACTCCACTATGACGCCTCCTCGCGCCTTGCCTGGCAACGCCATGCATCCGATATTTCTTCGCGTTACTTGCGAGACGCCACACTAGACGCTGTCTGAAAAGGACTGAGCTCGACAATACGGCGTCAAAATCGACTCAAGATGCGCATTTACACTCCGTAAACTGGGGTGCCAGCCCGGTCCGTCGTCGCCGATTTTTGCCTTAGCCACGCGCCCCGGTCTTGCCATCGCTCGCCGATTTTTCAGACAGAGCTTGGAAGCTGGAAGTCACGCCGCGACCGCATCGCGCTCGTGAACCAGGCGGCCGTTGGCCCAGGTGGCGGCAACCGTTCGGTCGTCGCCCAGCATCATCATCGCGAACAGGCGTTCCGACAGCGTCGTGGTCTGGGACAGGCGGCGTGCCATCAACGGGGTGGATTCGGGATCGAGAACCACGATGTCTGCCTCATAGCCCGCCTGAAGGCTGCCGATCTTGTCATCCAGATGAAGTGCCCGTGCATTGCCCAACGTGAGGCGATAGAACCCCTGCCAACCGGTCAAGGCCTGGCCGAGCAGGGCGCCCACCTGATAGGCACCCTGCAGGGTGCCGAGGCCGGACAGCGACGTGCCGCCGCCCACATCGCTGGCGAGCGATGTCGCAAGACCCACATCACGACAGGCCAGCCGATCCATCAACCCGCTACCCAGAAACAGGTTCGAGGTCGGGCAGAAGGCGATATTGGCGCCACGCTGGGCAAGCCGACGGCGCTGATCGTCATTCAGATGGATACCGTGGGCGAAGGTGCTGCGTGGCCCGACCAGACCGTGGCGCTCGTAGACATCGAGATAGTCCCGGCTCTCCGGAAACAGTTCGGCTACCCAGGCGACCTCGCCGCGATTTTCCGACAGATGGGTCTGCAGGTAGAGATCGGGGGCGCTGCGCAGCACACCACCCACGGCATCGAGCTGCTCGCGGGTAGACGTCGGTGCGAAACGCGGTGTCAGGGTGTAATCGAGACGGTCGCGGCCATGCCAATCGGCGATCAGGCGTTCGCTGTCGCGTACGCCGCCCAGCGTATCGTCGGTCAGGGCGTCCGGAGCATGACGGTCCATCAGCACCTTGCCGGCGATCATGCGTAGGCGGCGGCGCTGGGCGGCACGGAAAAAGCTATCGACCGACACCGGATGCGAAGAGCAGAAGACCTGGGCGGTGGTGGTGCCGACCCGCAGCATTTCGTCCAGGAATCGTTCGGCGCCGGCCTCGGCATAAGCGGCATCGGCAAATCGACATTCGGCTGGAAAGGTGTAGTCGTTGAGCCAGTCGAGCAGTTCGCGACCGTAGGAGGCCATGATGTCGAGCTGGACGTAGTGAACGTGACTGTCAATGAAACCGGGCATCATCAGCTTGTCGCGATAGTCGACGATTTCGATGCCTTCCGGCAGGCGGCCGGCCAACGCCTCGAACGCATCGACGGCCCGGATGTGCCCGTCAACGATCCAGATCGCGCCATCCTCGAGATAGCGCGTGGTATCCGGCAGCGGGGTGGCTTCCTCGCCGGGATCGCCGAGGCAGGTAAACAGCGGGCCGCGAAGCAGGCGTTGATTCGTGTTCATGGTCTCTCTCTAACGGGAAAATTTCTCACTAGGACTTCCTGGCCGGGATTTTGTCGACGGCGTCGTTCTCGATCCGTTCGGAAGGGGTAAAGGCATTACGCAGGGCTTTTGGTGCGACGCCGCGTTGCGTCGGTCCGGTCATCAGCCTTTGCCGGGCCAGCAGTTCGGCGGCCACGCTGATAGCGATTTCGCGGGGACGTTTGCTGGCGGTCGACCCCAGGCCGATCGGGCAGTGAACCCTGGCCAGCGTGGCGTCATCGAATCCTGCTGCGATCAGCCGCGAACGAAAGCTGGCCCATTTACTCTTCGAGCCGATCAGGCCGATGGACGCCAACGCTTCGCCACCCGGATTGTCACGAGATAGCAGCGTCGCGATCAGATCGCGATCCTGGGCGTGGTCGTGGGTCATTACCACCACGTGACTGCCGGATGGGATCATCGTCACGGCCTGCGCCATGCCCTCCGCACCCGGAAATAACACCATGGGCCGGACGCGAGCGGGGTAGCCGTCGTGGCCGTCCTGCAGCGGAAACGCGTCGGGGCGGCTGTCGTACCAGTCGATGCGCCACGGTAGCGGCGCCAGTAGCTCGACCAACGCCTGGCCGACGTGGCCGGCACCGAACAGCGTCAGGTGACTTTCGGCGCCGACGAACACCTCTAGCAGCACGTGCACGAACCCGCCGCAGCACTGACCGGAGCGAGCGCCCAGTGCGAACGCCTCGAGATAGGTGCCTGCCGCCACGGGCGTCGCCGCCAGATGCCGGCGCGCGGTTTCGATCACCTGCTGTTCGAAATGACCGCCCCCCAGGGTATCGATGACCTCCGTCCCCGTGACCACCAGCTTGGCGCCGGGCTCCCGCGGCGTCGAGCCCGCGGCGCCGATTACGCTGGCCAGCGCGTGAGGCGTCGCGCTCTCCTGCAGTCGATGCAGCGCGGCGTGCCAGCTTTCCAGGCCCTGGACGCTGTCAGCCGAGCTCATGTCGTTTCCTGTAAATCACGGCTGGCGGCACGTAACGCCTCGGCCGCCATCAGCATGCGTTCCGGCGTGGCGGGGGTGTCCAGCGCCGGGCTGATGCGATAGGCGGCGAGGCTCGCCAGCGCGTCGCGCAGCGCCGACCACACCGAAATACCCAGCATGAACGGCGGTTCGCCCACGGCCTTGGAGCGGTAGATACTGGCCTGGGAGTTGGGGTGGCCTTCGAGCAGTTCGACATTGAAGATCGGAGGCAGGTCACCGAAGGTCGGGATCTTGTAGGTGGCGGGTCCATCGGTGATCAGACGGCCGTCGTCGTTCCACTTCAGCTCTTCGCTGGTCAGCCAGCCCATCCCCTGGATGAAACCACCCTCGACCTGGCCCAGGTCGATCGCCGGATTGAGCGAGTCACCGACGTCATGCAGGATGTCGACGCGTTCGACCCGGTATTCGCCGCTCAGCGTGTCAAGACGGACCTCGCTGACCGATGCCCCGTAGGCAAAATAGTAGAACGGTCGCCCCTGACCGCTATCGCGATCGTAGTGAATCAGCGGCGTGGAATAGAAACCGGTCGCCGACAGCGAGACCCGGCCGAGATAGGCGGCCTGGATCAGTTCTCCCCACGACACCGCGGGCATCGACGCGCCGTTGTCGGTTATGAGCTTGCCGTTCTCGAGACCCAGCCCTTCGCGGTCGAACTGATAGTGCTCGGCGGCGAAATCGAGCAGGCGCTGGCGGATCTGGCTGGCGGCATCGCGTGCGGCCATGCCGTTGAGGTCCGCGCCGCTGGACGCGGCCGTTGGCGAAGTGTTGGGTACCTTGTCCGTGCGGGTGGCGCTGATGCGCACCGATGCCAGATCGATGCCCAGTTCGCGAGCGACGACCTGACACACCTTGGTGTGCAGGCCCTGACCCATCTCGGTGCCGCCGTGATTGATCATCACGCTGCCATCGGTGTAGACGTGAAGCAGCGCGCCGGCCTGATTGAGATGCTTGGCGGTGAACGAGATGCCGAACTTGACCGGCGTCAACGCCAGGCCCCGCTTGATGATCGGGCTGCGATGGTTGAACTCACGAATCGCGTCGCGCCGTTGCCAGTAGTCGCTGCTGCGCTCCAGACGTTCGATGATCTCCACCATCAAGGGATGCTGGTCCACGTGCTGCCCATAGTGGGTAGTATCACGCCCGGCACGGTAGAGATTGCGCTTGCGCACGGTCAGCGGGTCTTCGCCAATATGACGGGCGATATCGTCCATCGCGCGTTCGACGATCATCATCCCTTGGGGGCCGCCGAAGCCGCGGAAGGCGGTATTCGATGCGGTATGGGTGCGCGCGCGGTGTCCGGTCACGCGTGCCGCCCCCAGCGAATAGGCGTTGTCGGCGTGAAACATGGCGCGGTCGACCACCGCTTCGGAGAGATCCGGCGAGTGGCCGCAATCGCCGATCAGGGTGATATCGCCGCCGAGAATCACCCCGTCGTCGTCGAAACCCAGACGGTAATGACTGTGGAACGGGTGGCGCTTGCCGGTGGCACGAGTGTCGTCGGCGCGCGGCAGGCGCAGGCGGATCGCCCGCCCGGTACGACGTGCCAGCAGCGCCGCCATGCACGCCCAGGGCGCGGCCTGGGTCTCCTTGCCACCAAAGCCGCCGCCCATGCGGCGATTTTCCACCGTCACCGCATGGAACGGAATATCGAGCACCTCGGCGACCAGCTTCTGGGTCTCGCTGGGGTGCTGGTTGGAGGTGTAGACGATGACGCCTTCATCCTCGCTGGGCACGACCAGGCAGGCCTGGCCTTCGAGGTAGAAATGTTCCTGACCGCCGACGAACTGCGCGGCCTCGAGCACGTGGGGCGTGCCCTCCAGCGCCTGCTGCCAATCGCCGCTGACCTGCACGTGCGTCGGGCGCACGAACTCGCCGGCCTCGGCGGCGGCAACCGGATCGAAGCGGGGCGGCAGCGGCTCGATCTCGACGACGGCCGCCTTTACGGCGCGGCGCGCTTCGGCATAGCTGGTGGCGGCCACGGCGAACAGGGGTTGCCCGACGTAGCTCACTTCCTCATCGGCGAACAGGGGGTCACCGGGGAACACCGGGCCGATATCGCGATGTCCGGGAATATGCTGCGCCGCGATCACGTCAACGACGCCGGGCATCGCCCGGACCGCGTCGAGATCGAGTCGCGTCACCCGCCCATGAGCGATCTGACTTAGACCCACCATCGCATGCAGCGTACCGTGAGGCGCCGGCAGATCGTCGATGTAGCGCGCCCGCCCGGTGACATGCTTGATGCCGCTTTCGTGGCCCTGGGCATGTCGGGGGGTATTCGACACCGGCCGCGGCGTGACGGTATCGCGTGCTACCGGCTCGTCGCCTTCGAGGCGACCGATCTCCTGACCCGTATCCGGAGATTCGGATTCGATCCGGGCTTCCAGCGATACCTCGGCATCTGTCCGTCCCGCTTCGGTTTCGGACCGGTGGCGAGAGGTTTTGACGAGTCGTTTAGTGAGCGTACGCATCGAGGGCAACCTCCTGCGTCGGCGAATTCGAGCCGGTGTGGTCCAGCGTCAGGTGCCAGCGCTCGAGCAGATTGACCGCCGCGGCAAGGCGGTAGTCGCTAGAGCCGCGGGTATCACTCATGGGCGTGACTGAATCGCGCAGCGCCTGCTTGGCGGCTTCGAACGCTGCGGTGTTCGGGGCGCGACCTTCCAGCGCCGCCTCGACGGTTTTGACGCGACGCGGAATCGCAGCCATGCCGCCGTAGGCGACGCGAACATCCGAGAGCACACCGTTCTTCAGCTGCCAACGAAACGCCGCCAGTAGCGTCGAGATATCATCCTCGCGCCGTTTGGAGAGTTTCCATACGCGCTGTTGGAAATCGGCCTCTGGCTTGGGTAGATAGATGGCGGAGATACATTCGCCGGGTGCCAGCGCCGTTTGCTTGTAATCGAGGAAGAACGATTCCAGCGGGAGAGTCCGCACGCCGTCGGGACCGGCCAGGCGAAGCTTGGCGTCCAGTGTCAGCAGCACTGGCGGGGTATCGCCGATCGGTGACGCATTGGCGATATTGCCGCCCACGGTGGCGCGGTTGCGAATCTGCGCCGAACCCAGCCGGGTCAGCAGGTGCGCGAATGCCGGGTAGTGCTCGGCCAGCAGTGGCTCCCACTCCCGATAGGTGAGCGCCGCGCCAATCCACCAGCCTTCGGCGTCTTCCTCGATCTGGCGCAGTTCCCGCACCTGACGCAGATCGATCAGCATCTCGAACGGCTCGAGCTGCTGGGTAACGTCGAGCCACAGATCCGTGGCGCCGGCCACCAGCGGCGCGTCGGGATGTCGGTGCATGGCGGCGATCAGCTCGGCGAGCGTGGTCGGGGTCTGATAGTGGTGCTGATCGGGACGCTGGGCCTGGTCCTCGGCCTTGCAGAACGATGTCGATCCAACGCGACGGACCTCGTCCTCCAGCGCGGGGTCATCGGCCCAGGGCGGGCGGGTATCGGCATGCTCGCCCATGCTCAGGGCGGCATCCCGAATGGGGCGGTAGCCGGTACAGCGGCACAGGTTGCCACTCAGGGTGAGTTCCAGTCCGTGAGCATCCAGCGGCGCGTCTGGCGTCCTGCGCTGTCGTTCGTGCAAGGCGAACAGTGACATCACGATACCGGGAGTGCAGAAGCCGCACTGACTGCCATGGCAGGCCACCATCGAAGCCTGGGAGGGGTGCAATGCGTGCCCTCGAGCGATGCCCTCGATGGTGACGAGATGCGTGCCCTGAAGTTGATGTGCCGGCGTGATGCAGGCGTTGGCGGTGCGATAGGTCAGTGGCTGGCCGGTTTCTGCGTCGTCTTTCGGATCGGCGATGGCGACAGTACAGGCGCCACAGTCACCGGAGGCGCAGCCCTCCTTGGTGCCACACTTCGCCAGCGGCCCGCGCAGCAGTTCGAGCACGCTCATGTTGGCTTCGGCGGCCACTCGCTGGCGTTGGCCGTTGAGAAAGAATTCGATCATCGGGACCTGTCGTTGTCGTTGTCGTTGTCGTGTAGTTCATCGTGCAAGTCGCCATCCCAGCACTGACGAGTGGATGGGGACCTTATGAAAAAATCCTGACCGATTGGTCAGCTTTTGCTAGCGTCTTCGATTCTGATACGGATGGCAAGTGCACGTTGGCCGGCGCGCTTTGGCAATGTGGGGGCTGACGATGCTGGCGGCCTGGCGACGCAGTCATGATTCTGACTCAGGGCGCGACAAGACAACCCTCGGGATTCAGCATAGCATCGGCGTCGAAAGTCTCCGCATCCGCCCGGTTATCGTCAATCACGCAGGGTTCAGCGGCTCGGAAAAGCACGTAGTGCGGTGGATCGAACGGCATGAGTGTACCGAGGGCCAAGGGGCGGCTTCGGTTCTCAACCAGGTCGATAGGTGCAAGGAGTTTAGGTGGCTAATCATGATCTTCCCGAAGTCACGGTTCGGGAGCGAAACGAACAGCGAATTTTCGACGCGGCGGAAAACGTCTTCGCCCGGTACGGTTATCGGGGGGCCAGCATTCAGGCGATTGCCGCCGCCGCCGGGCTTCCCAAGTCGAACGTTCTCTATTACGTCGGCAGCAAGCGGCGGCTCTACATCATGTTGCTCGAACGCACGATGTGGCGCTGGAACGAGATGCTGAGTGATATCAGTGTCGATGATGATCCGGCAGAAGTGCTCGAGGCTTTCATTCGCAGCAAGATGCGCCTGAGCCAGAGCCATCCTCAGAGTTCACGCCTGTTCGCCAACGAGATACTGCAGGGGGCGCCATTTCTCAAGGAGTCGCTGTTCGGGGAGATGCGGGACTGGGTCGAGTCGCGCACCTGCGTTTTCCGGGAATGGGCGAAGCAGGGTTTGATGGATCCGGTGGACCCGGTCTGGCTGATTTTTCTGATCTGGTCGGCGACACAGCACTACGCGGACTTCGAGACGCAGATCGTGGGGATCACTCACCGCGAGACGCTCGCGGACGAGGATTTTCGATCGGCCAGCGATTTTCTCTGTCAGGTCATCATCAAGGGATGCGGCGTGCGTCGACGTGAACCATCCAAGCCTTGATGGGCGGAAGTCACGGGGAAGAGAGAAGGACTGGAAAAGAGAGAAGGACAGGGGAAGAGGGGGAAGAAGGTCACGGTCGACCCGATATCGGAAGCGAGTCCTTTCGCGCTCAACTTCCTGTCGAGTCTCAACCTTGAGGGCCGGCAACGTCCTGTTGCACTGCTGTCGATCCCTGGATGCTGTCCCTGTTCGCGGTCCTTGCGAGCGCGAGTCATCCTTGAAGTTGCTTCCCTGCGGCAGCGGCATCCTGCCACCGGCAGTGTATACGAGGCGGGGCCGATAAAGCGATCAGGAAATTGGTGAAAAGTCCTTTATTTACAAAGTGATACGCTTTGCCATTGGTTCGCTTGCTAGCTTTATATAAGCCTTTGTTTATGCACTAGATCCGGGAGTCGAATGCGACGCTTCGGATCAGCGCCACGGCGGTTTTGCCCTCCGTCAGTTGCATTTCTTCACAAGCCTGACGGGTCAGTCGCGCACGGAGCCGTTGTTCGCCGAAACGCAGGCGCACTTCATTGGCGCTGGGCTCCTGCGGCGAGGCCTCGATCGCTTCGATCGTCGTCGTGATGCCGTTGCGATAACTGGTGCCTTCGGGCATGGCGTGGGCAAGCGCGACATCGCGCACGCCGACGCGTAGGCGCACCGGCGTACCGGGGGGCTGGTCGACAGCGGGAATGCGCAATGTCTGGCCATCGTCGAGGGCGACTCGTGTCAGTGAATAGACGCTATCGTGATCGACCACCTTGGCGCTCAGGCGGGTGGCGGCGTCGAAACCACCGAGTCGGTCGGTCAGATCGAGCCGCATCATCAACTCGTCCAACTGGCCGTGGGCCGTCAGGCGACCCTGCTCGACCAGCGCCAGATGATCGGCAATCGTGGCGATTTCCGCAGTATCGTGACTGACGTAGACCACAGGGATGTCGATTTCCCGGGTCAAGCGGACGAGATAGCGCAGCAGCTCCTGCTTTCGCTCGCCATCCAGCCCGGTCAACGGCTCATCCAGCAACAGCAGGCGAGGGTGGGTCAGCAGTGCTCTGCCGATGGCAACACGTCTGGCCTCGCCGCCGGACAGCGTGCCCGGCAGGCGCTCCAGCAGGTGACCGATCCCCAACAATGTCACCAGATCGTCGAAGCGCGAACGGGCGCTCGGCGGCATGCCGTAGGTCAGGTTGCCGCGCACGCGATAGTGCGGAAACAGCCGCGCTTCCTGAAACACGATGCCCAGCTGACGTTTGTGAACCGGAACCTGAGTTCTGCCTGCAACATCGGTCAAGGTGCGTTCGCCAAGCCGGACGTAGCCGGCATCCGGTCGGTCGAGGCCGGCAATCAACCTCAGAAGGCTGGTCTTGCCACTGCCCGATTGGCCGAACAGGGCGGTCACTCCGCTGGCAGGTACCGCGAGCGAGATATCCAGATCGAACTCCCCGAGCCGCTTTTGCAGGCGACAGTCCAGGGCATGGTTGCGCTCCAGGGACGGCTCGCTCATCGATCCCGCTCCTGCAGGCGCTGCCGGGCCCGGCGAGCCAGCCATTCCGACGCCATCAGCGAGAGCATGGCGATCACGATCGAGAGCACGCAGAGTCGCGCGGCGGCGGCTTCCTTGCCGGGTGTCTGAATCAGGGTATAGAGCGCCAGTGGCAGGGTGCGCGTCTCGCCGGGAATATTGGAGGCGAAAGTGATGGTGGCGCCGAATTCCGACAGCGCGCGGGCAAATGCCAGTACCGTGCCGGTCAGCAGGCCCGGCACTGCCAAGGGGAGGGTGATCGTGAACAGCACGCGCCAGCGATTCGCACCCAGCGTGCCGGCGGCGGCCTCCAGCTTGGGGTCGACCGCTTCCAGCGATAGCCTGACGGCGCGCACCAGCAGGGGAAACGCCATCACGCCACCGGCGATGGCCGCGCCCTGCCAGGTGAACGGTAACGAGAAGCCGAAGCCCTGATACAACCACTGGCCCAGCCAGCCATTGCGCCCCAGCGACAGCAACAGCAGATAGCCCACCACGACCGGCGGGAGTACCAGCGGCAAGTGCAACAAACCGTCGAGCAGGGCTTTGCCGCGAAACTCGTGCCGTGCCAGCAGCCAGGCGACGGCGATGCCGGGGACCAGAATCCAGCCGACGGCACTGCCGGCGATTTTCAGGCTGAGGATGATCGCCTGCCATTCGGCTTCGGAAAGGGCTATCGCCTCGAGAAACATCCAGTCCTCGGCTATCAGTCGGATTCGACGGGGGTGAAGCCGTAACGGGAGAAGATGGCTAGCGCATCATCGCCGGCCAACCATTGCCGAAACGCTTCGGTGGCATCGCTTGGTTCTGGATTCACCACGGCGAGGGGATAGGTGATCGGATCGTGACTGTCGTCAGGGAATGCACCGATTTCCCTGACCTTGTCGCTGGCCTTGGCATCCGTTTCGTAGACGATGCCCAGCGGGGCTTCTCCGCGCTCTACCAGTGCCATCGCCGCGCGTACGTTATCGCCGTTGGCGAGACGCGACTCCAGCGCTTCCCATTCACCAATCGACTGCAGCGCTTGCCTGGCATAGATCCCGGCCGGGACATTGCTGGTCTCGCCAACCGAAAGTCGCCGATCATCGCCGAGCTGGGAAACGATCGTGGTCTCACCGCCCGGGGTGAAATCCGCGATATGGCTTTGGGTCGGCGCAATCAACACCAGCCGATTCGCGAGCAGGTCGAGACGCTGGCTGACAGCGACGTTCTGATCTTCCAGCCAGTTCATCCATTGCTCATTGGCGGAGATATAGACATCAGCCGGGGCGCCACTGGCGATCTGACGCGCGAGCGTCGAGGACGAGGCATAAACCGGAACGATATTGACGTCGTGTCCGGATTCGTAAGATTGGATCGCCTGGTCCATGGCATTGGTCATCGAGGCGGCGGCGTAGACCTGAACCTGCGCCTTGGCATCATCGGCGGCGCGGGCACCGAATGGCAGACCCGTGGCCACGGCCAGCAGGCAGAAACAAGAGAGTTGGACGGGGGCGATCACAGGATTCTCGCTATGTATGAATGGAAATAACGAGAATCACTATAGCTTTCGGTCGTTCGGCGGTCGAGGGAAAACCGGATGCCGCGACTCTCAATCGGATTCGATACCTGACCCCGGCGCCGGCTCCGCCTCAGGCTCGGCCGCCGAGCCGGCGTGAGAAGAAGAGGTGTACTTGCGATCCGGCGAGAGACTCTTCAGCAGCGCCTGACCGCTGGGGTTTCGGGCCAGATCCGCCGTCAGC
Organism: Salinicola socius; assembly: GCF_001937195.1. Lineage (GTDB taxonomy): Bacteria > Pseudomonadota > Gammaproteobacteria > Pseudomonadales > Halomonadaceae > Salinicola > Salinicola socius. The sequence continues at coordinate 127,393 of NZ_MSDO01000022.1, forward strand.
TGACGATAGTGGACGATGAGCCGGCGGCCCAGATCGGTGAGCGTCGCGCCGCCACGCTGGGTGCCACCGCTGGCGGTATTGACCACCGGGGCGGCTAGATGCCGATTCATGGTATCCAGCAGTTGCCACGCCTTTTTATAGCTCAGGCCCATGTCACGACACGCCGCGGCGATCGAACCGTGTCGCTCGATCGCTTCCAGTAGATCGATCTTGCCGGGTCCGAGCACGATCTCCGTGTCGGCGACCAGGCGAATTTGAAGGCGCGGCGTAGGGTGGTGAGTGCGGGTCATGGCGGCATCATGGTGGTGGCGAGCCCCTCGTTTTACCACAGGTGGCAAGACCGGGGCTCGTCAGGGACGCGTCATGAACGACGGATCATGCCGTCCGGGTCAGCGCTCGACGGGCACCCGCTCGCCAGCGCAGCCAATCCAGCATCACGAACAGCGCCAGGCTGGCGCCCATCACCGGCAAGGCATATCCCAGGGCGGCAGCGATGAGAACGGCACCAAACTGCGATCGTCGTCCCATTCGGCGGTAGATGGATATGAGTGTCTGTGCCTCGCCGGATGCGGCGGATCGCCTTCGCCACCACATCGCGTAGCCCCAGCACACCAAAGTCGCCAGACTGGCGGCAAAGCCGATCAGCACCAGCTGATTGGGAAGCCCGAACAGAATGCCCATGTGCAGATCGATCCCCCAGCGGGTCAGCTTGGCGGCTAACGGGAAGGTGGCGAAATCGGCGCGATCGGTGACCGCGAAAGTCTGTGGATCGAGGGCGACCTGATCGACCTGGGTGGGCCACTCCCGACCGATTTCACGGATCTTCCAGGCCTGCAGCGGTGAACTCGGTGGCACGATTTCAATCTGAGTGGCGTCGATGCCAGCGGCCCGCGCGGCCCTCAAGGCCTGGTCGAAATCGCCGAGCGACAGCGACGAGAGTTGCGACATGGCCATGTCGGCGTGTCCGGCTGACGCATGATGCGCGGCATGCGGGTCGCTTTCCCGTGCTGGACCTGTCTGTACGGAATCCGCAGCCAGCTGCGTGGAGACGTTAGGCGTGCCCCAGCCCCAGGCGTGGCGAAGTTGCGCGATGTTGCCACCGGCCCACTGCGACCAGGTCAATCCCGTCGCCGAGAAGAACAGCAGACCGATCAGCGCGATGGACCCCAGCGTGGCGTGACGCTGACGCAAACGCTGCGGACCGGCTGTCTGTCGTCTGACCCGGCGCTGGCGCCACCACAGGAAACCGCCACCCAGCGCGGCGATCCATAGCCACGAAGCCGCCAGCTCGCTATAGAGCCGGCCGACGTCGCCCAGCAGCAGGCTGCGATGGAACTGATCGATGAAGGTTCGCAGCGGCAGGATGCCGCTGGTCCCATAGACCGGCATGTCGCCGCGGATTTCGAGCGTGACCGGATCGATGAAGATCGCTCGGTGCTCCGAAGGCCCTAACTGTTCGCCTGTGAACATGACCCGCGTGGTCGTCCCCGGCTCGGGCGCGGGGCGAACGGCGGCGGGCTGGGAAGCGATGCCGGCGGCGTGCCGGGCGGCTTCTATCTGGCGTGACAGCGGCTGGGATTCTCCCTCGCTACGAGTGGTCAGGGCATCGTGATAAAGCCACTCCTCGAGCTGCGGCGTCAGCGCATAGGCGATACCGGAAAGCGCGGCGACGAGTAGAAAGGGGCCGACGAAAAGGCCGACATAGAAGTGGAGACGCGTGATCAGTGCGACCCACAGGGGCGGCGTGCGGCGATGGGTCGCCGATGAAACGGTGTCCATGGAAGAACTCCTGACCTGAATCGGTGTGTCGCGCAGGACGCTGAGGCGTCGAGCGCACACGGGCGTCGCCGACGATGCATCTTTCAGAAGCAGGTAGGCGGCAACGATAGGAACGGCGTGATTCAGGCCAGCGGCGGTGCTCGGGAGGCGTAGCGGGGATAGATCGGGGCCGTGGATGGCGACACCTTCATCGCCATCGGCCGGAAGACCACCGGAGGCGGCGTTACCGGCGGCATCTCGCGTGGGGGCTCGAGCCCCGGTGCATGCAGGAAAAGATCGCAGTAGCCACACGCGGCCATGTCGAAGTGACTGACGAGATGAGCGTCGCCAGTGGCTCCGGAATCGCCGGCATTGTGAGTATCAGCCGCTCCGTGGTGCGTCATGCCAGCCATGGCGCCAGACGGCATTTCCATCAACCGCTGCATCTGGCTGATCAACGGCCCCGTGAACGCCATCAACATGGCGAACAGCGCGAGCGCGGTCAGCGAGCGTTTCCAGCGGTGGCAGAAATGCGTCATTGTCGATCCAGGACGCCGTTGTCAGACCGCGACTCTACCCGTTGGCGTTTTCGCCGCCAATCATGGCCGGCTGGGGTGAGTGATTATGTCGCACCGAGCGGAAGTCCAATTTGCGCTGCGTTTTCTCCGAGCCTTGTCCGTTCATGCTGCAGAAGCCAGCGTTTTCGCTCGATCCCGCCGGCGTAACCGGTCAGTTTGCCGTTGCTGCCGATGACTCGGTGACAGGGAACGATCAGCGAAAGTGGATTACGCCCGTTCGCCGCACCGACCGCTCTTACTGCGAGCGGCGTTCCGATCGCAATGGCGATCTCCCGGTAGCTGCAGGTCTGACCGTAAGGAATGGTTCGGAGTGCGCGCCAGACCATTGTCTGAAAATCGGTGCCCCGCGGTGTCATCGGCAGATCGAACGCCGTCAGCTCTCCTGAGAAATAGGCTTCCAGTTGCTGCGCGCAACGCTCGGTGATGGCGTTGCCGCGCTCGGGCAGGTTCGGGCTGCTCGAAAAGGCGAGCCAGGTGAGTCCGCGATCGGTGGCGCGTATCTCGATGGGGCCGAGCGGTATCGGCTCCGGTGGGCGGTAGATCTGGACGTAGTCGTCGTGGCGGGCCGGGAGTCGCGAATCGTCGAATGGCGAGAAGGATGTCATAGGATCCGATTCCACAGTTGCAGTGTGAGATAGCTCCGCCAGGGCGAGGCGAGCGCGGGGTCGATCGATGTCGACAGGGTGGCAAGCGCGCGTCGCACGCCAACATCGCCATCGAGCCAGATGTCCGGGTCTGCGTTACCGCGAAAGGCGGCGACATTGGCGGTCCAGGGGCCAATCCCCTTGAGCGTGAGCCACTGCTGAGGGTCGTCGCCGACTTCTCCGCTGGCATAGGCGACTGCCAGACGGCGCACGGTCTCGCGACGGCTGCCGGGCAGCTTCAGAAAGCTCAGATCGCTGGCGGCGATGACGCTGGCGGCAGGAAAGTGGCGGCGATTGTTCCCCGCGCGCTCCCCGAGCTGATCGACCAGCTGCTGGATCAAGCGATTGGCGGCGGCAATCGAGATCTGCTGCCCCAGCACGGCGCGGATACCGGACTCGAACACGTTCCACGATCCTGGCAAGCGTAAGCCCTCGGCTAGCGGCAGTTCGGGAACGCACTGGCCCAGATGCGCTTCGATGGTTTGGGTATCGGCGTCCAGGTCCAGCATGCGCCGAATCTGGCGAACGATCGCGTTGAGCTCGCCGAGCTCGTTCAGCACCAGCGTTACCTCGAACTGGTGTCGCTCGGCATCGTGCCGGGCCTCGAAATGTCCGGCCGTCGCGCCATAGCGGATCGTGCGCCCGATCGATTGCTCGCCGACCCATTCCAGGCCGTCGATGACATGGACCGCAAAGAAATGGCGCAGTCGTTCCCACTGATAGGGTGGACGATAGGCCAGTTTGAGGGTCAGAGCGGCATTTTTCCGACTCCGGCGACGGCGGATGTCGGTTGGCGTCAGCGACATCTGACGTTTGAAAGCGTCGTTGAAGCGGCGCAAGCTCGAAAAGCCGCTGGCGTGGGCGACGTCGATCACCGGCAGCGTCGTCTCGTGCAGCAGTTTCTTGGCGAAAAGACACTGGCGGTAGAGCGAATAGGCCTTGGGCGACACTCCGAAGCGACGCTGAAACAGCTGACGCAGATAGCGTTCACCGATACCCAGTCGCTCACAGAGCTGTGTGATGTCTCCATTCTGCAGTGCACCGCCGTCGATCAGACCTATCGCCCGCGCCAGCGTGGTCCCGGACCCGATCCAGGCGGGCGAGTCCGGCGCGCTGTCCGGCCGGCAGCGTAGGCAGGGTCGATAGCCAGCGCTGGACGCCGCGACGGCGGATTCGAAGTAGCGCACGTGGCGTTCCTGCGGCAGTGTCGCCGGACAGACGGGGCGGCAGAAGATGCCGGTGGTGCTGACGGCGATGAAGAATCGGCCGTCGAAGCGGGCATCTCTGGCCAGACGGGCGCTTCGGCACTGCTGCGGGTCGAGCATGGTGGCGGATCCTGATCATCGTCTCGAGGTCATTGTAACGCCTGACCACGGGTTGACTGGCCGGATCCGGCACTCAATGCGCTTCCTCTGGACTCTGACCCGAGAATCCGGTGATCTCGACTACCCGTCGAAAAAAAACGGCGCTTCGGAGGCGCCGTGAAAAGGCCGTGCGTTCAACACGCTGGAGGATACTACTTCCAGAGTTTGTCGTAGTCGTCCCAGTAGTGACCCATGTCGCGATCCTGCGTCAGTCCGTACAGCGTGTACCGGCGGGCGAGACGGGCACCGCCATCGCGCGTCAGCGGCTGCCAGGCGATGGTCGTGCTGCTGCGGCTGGACTCGGAGAAGAAAGCATCGAACGGGATGGAGACGTAGAGTCCTTTGTCGAAACTACCTTCGCCGTAGTCGTCGCCGGCATCCGTCAGCGTTGCCCAGGCACCGATCCTTACCCCCGAGTCGAACTGGCGAGACAGATCGAACGTCGCGCCGACATCCTTGGCCAGATATCGGCCTACGCTGACCTGAGCGAGCACGTCTTCGATACCGGTTTCGATGTAGGCCGTTGCGTGCCCGGTCCAGGTATCGTAGTCACGCATGTCGAAGCGCTGATCGAAATCGCGTTGTTTGACCCAGTTGAGATCGACACCGAATGCCACCGGGCTGTTGAACGGACGATAGAGCACTTCGCCACCCGCACCGGCATACATCATCTCCAGCAAGCCGCCATAGGCCATGCCGTACCAGTCCTGGCCGAAACGCGTGGTGCGAGTGTACTGCAGGTTGTAGATGCCGAGACTGGTCTCTTCGAGATAGCGATTGATGTTGGTGCGTACGCGCGGCAGTTGCGAGTTGGCGACGTAATCGTAGTCATCGAAATTGTCTGCCAGGTTCAGCGCCGCTCGACCGCTGAACCAGCCATTGGGATCCGTGCGGTACTCGGCATCCAGCTTGGCGTAAAGCTGGTAGAGGTAGCCATCCGGCCCGCCCAGATTCTGGTTCAGACCGGGTGAAAGACTCCAGCTGAACTGCTCGAGATCATCCTGGTAGAGCACGTCGCCGTTGGGCGAGATATCGCTCGGTCGAGTCAATGCAGAGGCATACAGCCCATAGTGATACTGCTGATCGTAGGCGGTGGAACTGGCCGCGCTGAGATAGGCCTGGCGGTCGTGGACATCGTCGCGCAAGCCCATGCCGACGCTCTGCCAACGATAACGGTAGGTATCGATATCTTCAGCGGTATGGTTGTTGAGGATGCGATTGGCGCGATCCTCGCTTTCCAGCATCGAACGATATTTGGTCGCTTCGGCTTCGACGATGAGTTCATCGTCGTCACGGGTGATTCGACGGACGCGCATGCCGGCGTTGTTCCGGAGTTGGGCGCTGACCGCGCTCCAGTCCTGAGTCGTCTGCCGCGGTGCCGCCTCGATCGGCGCTGGCTGGGGGTCACCGGTCTTGGGTTGGGAGATACCCGCAAGATTGCCCCGGAAGGTAATGCCGAACATCGCGGTGTCGCCGCGCTCCCACCCGGCGCTCAATGAGACATTGTCGTTGAGGCTCAGGCGGGCACCGACGTTAACCGGGGAGCTCTGGGTCAACGAGGGTTCGAACGGCTCGCTGCGATAATCGTTGCCGTCGTACTCGAGCTGGAGGGATAGCGGTTCCCAACCGGTCTGATACTCGACGCCGCCGAAAACACCCACGTCGCCACTGAAAATGTCACCGAACTCGAAATCGCCAGCTTCGTCCGGGTTTTCCGTGGCGCGTTCGTCGAAGCGATCCGATACCGCCGACAGGGGATTGCCGATGCCGCCACCGTTGGCCAGATAGCCCCAGCCGAGCCCCAGGGTGAAATCGAAATCGTACCAGCGTTTGCTGGCAACCAGATATTCGCTGCCGAACAGACCGGTACCGCCGAAATCCCGAAAGCCCAGCGCCACGGCCGGCGTGTCGCGGTCCTCTTCCAGCAGGCGCAATTTGAAGTCTATGCCTTTGTCCAGATAGGAACGGTCAGGATCGCTGGAGGCGGGGTAATCCTGGCTGGTGATGGCCGTATAGCGAAAGCCTGCTTCCAGCCAGTCCATGGGCTGAAAGCTGATGTTGTATCGAAGATAAGGCGACACGTGGCTGTGATTGAGGGAGATGTCTCCCAGCGGAGCCATACGTGCCGTCGGGGTCTGCATCAACCCGACGCCGCCGAAATCGGTTCGAGCCTGTCCCAATTCCGCGTGCGTGACCGGCGCGTACGCCATCAGCATCGGAAGCGAGACCCCCATTACCGGCGTGAACAGGCGCAGCGGGTTCCAGCGGCGATCTGCGAGTATCATCATGAGCATGGCTTACTGATAAAGATTGGCGGGATCGACCGTGATGCATTCATCGCCGGGCAAACGGGTGGATAGAAACTGAGGAAGTGCCATATCGATCCACTGCGCCCCGACCGATTCCAGCGGCAGGGCGATAATCGCCCGGGTGCCGGGTACCAGCGGTGCTTGATCATGATTCCAGGCGGCGATACCCAGCTCGCGTATGTCGCCCTGAGGTGTGACCAGTTGCAGGGTGTCGGCGCGGGCGTAGGCGTCCTCGGGAAGCTGGTCGATCAGCGTGTCCGTGGTCATTCCCGGTTGCCATGCCAGGCGTTTCACGCCGAACGGGGTCCAGGCCTCCACCCAGTCGGGTGTCAGGCACCAGCCGAGCTGATCGACATCCTCCACCTTGGGCACCTCGCGGAGATGAGCCATTAACCAGGTGGGATCGACCCGGCCGGGGACTCGACCCTTGTCCAGCTTGCCGAGCGCTTCTTTCCAGGCTTCGAGACCGTCCGCGATTTCCGGCGCTGCGAGCATGCGGGCCTGCAACGATAACCCCTCCAGTTCGGCACGCAGACGTTGCTGACGCTGTCGATTCTCGGCTTCCAGGGCATTACGCACCACAAAGGCGCGTGACCAGTTCACGGGGGTTTCGCGTTCCACCGTGAGCCAGGCGTCGAGTAGAGAGGGAGCCGGCGGAGCAGGCATCTGTCCCTCGATATCGATCGTGAACGTCGAAGCCGGCTGGGTGTCGTCCTGAGCGCTGGCCAGACCGGCCAGGCTGCACAGCAGGAGCGCCACCACCCGGGAAAAAGCGGGTGGCAGCCAGTTGTGGGGACTCACCATTTGTCGATCTCATCCTTGATTGGCTTCACGAATATGCCTGCTACTTACTGATGTCGCCGAGTGTCGGTTCGTTGTCCGGGCAGGCATCACCAGGGGCGAGCGACTTGCCAGTCGAATGTCGGGGCGCCTGGCCAGGGTTGGGTCTCGACGGCCCACAAGCGCCCATCCTCGGGCGTTCGCCACAGCGTACCGTAGGTGGTGGTGCCGTCGTCCCAGGCCAGGGTTTCCCGGCAAGCTTGTAGCTTCAGCGACATCAGTGGCAGCTCGACGTCCTCGACGGCGGTATCACAGTCGAGGCTGGCATCCGCTTGACCGCGATGGGTATACCCATCTGCCGATTTCCACTCGCGCGTCACTCGGTAGGTGACCATCGCAGCGTTTCCCCGCCATGGGTGAGCGTCGCTGCCGCTGTCGCTCACGTCGCTGATCTGCGTGTCTATCAGGTTCTGCTCGAGGCCAGCGCTGCTATGCAGATAGCCATCCTGCAGCGCTACCGTCGAGCCGTCACGGAATTGCCAATAGCTCAGATCTGCTACCTGACTGGCCAGAATCACCAGACCGCCGTAACCGTCGACGTGCAAATCGACCGACGCATAAGGGATCGAGTCGGCTTGAGCCGATATCTCGTTGCCAGAGAACCCGGCAGCCATGTCCTCGAGCGAACGGTCACTGCCGATCGAGCACCCTGCCAGAGTGAGGCTGGCAGCGAAGAGGCAAAAGAAGACCGCCCGAGGGCGGCCTTCCAAACGGGAATGACGGACTGCTGTCATTACCGGGTTCCGGTCGTACCGGTCGTGCCGGTCGTTCCGGTGGTGCCATCACTGCCCCCTGCTGCGGCTAGTGCGCCGACCGATGACGCCGCTGTGCTGGCGCCGACAGCCGAAGCTGTCGACGTGCTCGCGGCGGTACCGGCACCGGCGGCGCTACCCGTTGCAACTTCCTGGGCGGCGGCGAGTGAAGAGACAGCCATTAACGCGACTGCCATGATGGCTAGTTTCTTCATAAGTACCTCCTAACGTGTTGGTTAAACCAACGAGTGTGGTCCGAGGACCACCCCCATTCTTACCAATATTATATCTTTGAGCAATTATAACTTGCCAATCATGCCACCTCTGGCATCTCTAATGTGTCAAGAATAAGTCAAATTTTCATATTGCACCGAATGGCAACAAGTATAGTTAGCTTTGTTCATGCTGGTGCAAGTTTTGCCGGAGAATGCAAGAAATGTCGAGTGTGTTTTTATGAAACAAAATGTCGTCAAGCCGTGTTTTCACAGTCAAAATTGTCTACAAAAGGCGACGCCCGTTATTCTTGAGGCGAGCGTGAACGTTTCATGTCGGCGTTTTCCAGTGACGGTTATCCGTGGCATGGGGTTTGGTTACCGGCGTAAAAAGGGCCAGGAGGCAGGCGGCGCTGAAAAAATGAGCGATAAGCCACTGAAAAATAGGGGGTGATTTTTTCATCACAAGAAATGTTTCAAAATGATTCCAATGTAAGCTTTCAGCGGTTTTGGTGTTTTAATATGTATTTTCCCGCACATCCGACGTATTGCCATGTCGCGAATTCGTCACATCCTGGTAGTACCAATATTCAAGCGCACAGGCTAGAAAAGCCATTTTCTTGTTTTTTGCACACGGTTTCCGATGTCAGTGTAATCGGATCGATGCCGAATTGTAGATTTATGAAAATATGGCACGGTATTGGCATGCTTTGATTTGTGAAGGGTGACAGATAAGGATTGGCGCACTTTCAGTAACATCGACTTTCGGAACGTCGATGCCATATTGTCGATTCAATTCGATGGCGGGTGAGATTGGGCTTCGGGGAATGCCGTTATTATCCCGGGGCGGTAGCGTGTTTAAATTCCCGAAATATTAAGTGTTTTGAATAATGCATGTGGTCGGTGACAAACAAGACTCTATCTGGACAAGAGAAGGGTGGTCTGCAGGGATGATGAATTTTTACGGAAGATGGCGTTGTTATTCTCTCCTGCGGAGGAGTCCTGCTCTGTTATTGACGCTGGCCGTAACGCTGGCAGGGGGGGTGTCCGGCTGTGCCTTCGCGCCGGGCGGGAATATCGATTACGACACCGATTCCGCTCCCATCGACGATCTCGTCGACGTGGAGCCGATCACGTTGGGCCTGGTTCGGACGCAGCAGATGGGTTCTCCTGCGATCGATCAGGCGGATATGGGTTCTCCTGCGATCGATCAGGCGAATAGTGAAGCGGCCTTGAGGCAGGTCGCTGGCGGGTCCCGGCAGAAGGTGCTGGACGATCGGTACGATTACCGCATCGGAATCGGTGATGTGTTGTCGATCATCGTCTACGACCACCCCGAATTGACCATTCCGGCTGGCAGCGAGCGACCTACCGAAGATACGGGGAATACCGTCCACAGTGACGGTACCATTTTCTACCCTTACGTCGGGCGCATTCAGGTTGCCGGGCGCACGGTGGAAGACGTGAGATCTCAGTTGCAGCGCCGTCTCGCAACCTATGTCACCGAACCGCAGGTCGACGTCAAGGTCGTGGGCTTCAACTCTCAGAAGATTTACGTTACCGGCCAGGTCGAGAACCCCGGCGTCATGCCGATCACCAATGTGCCAATGACCGTGCTGGATGCTATCAATCTCGGTGGCGGGCTCAATGGCGAGGCCAACTGGCACGACGTGGTGCTGTCGAGAGGGTCCAGCGAAACGCATATCGATGTCTACACCATGTTGCAGAAAGGTGACATGCATCAAAACCGCCTTCTCGAAGATGGCGATGTCTTGCATGTTCCCGATATCGGCAATCAGAAGGTCTTCGTCATGGGTGAGGTGGTGGAGCCGGTGACACTGCCGATGGGTAACTCCCGCTTATCGTTGACCGACGCCTTGTCGCAAGCCGGCGGCATGGATGAGGCGCAAGCCGATGCGAAAGGCATATTCGTCATACGCCAAGCAACGCCGGACAGTGGCAAGCTCGCCACGGTCTACCAACTCGATGCGCGTAATGCCACGGCGTTGGTTCTGGGGGCTCAGTTCATGCTGCAACCCACCGACATCGTGTACGTCACGGCGGCACCGCTCAGTCGCTGGAATCGTGTCGTCAGTCAATTGACACCGACGATTAGCTCCATATATCAGGTAACGCGGGCGACGCGTGACTTCGACGAACTACGCGACGGCAACTGACATGTTCGATCGCATATTGGTGTTGTGTACCGGCAACATTTGTCGGAGTCCGGTGGCTGAAGGACTTCTCAAGCAGCGCTTTCCGGCCAAGCAGGTCGCGTCGGCCGGTCTGGGCGCGTTGGTCGGGGAGGGCGCCGAACCCACGGCGCGCAAGCTGGCGGAGGCCGATGGTATCGATTTGTCCGCTCACATTGCGCGCCAGGTCGATGAAGAGATGCTGCGATCCGCCGAGTTGATCCTCGTCATGTCGGACGGACAGCGACGGTCAGTCGCAGAGCGTTACCCCCCAGCCAGTGGCAAGACGATGTTGTTCACGAGATGGCTCGACGAGAGTGAAGTGCCCGACCCGTACCGCAAGAGCCAGAGTGCTTTCGAACATGTTCATCGCCTGCTGGTGAAAGCCGCAGATGCCTGGGTAGGCAAGATGCCGGACCGCTGAAAGGATCAATAGACCCACATGACTACGAGCAACACATCGACGCCTTCGACGGCGACCAACCATGAAGAGATCGACATCCGGCGATTGCTGGGGATTCTGCTCGACCACAAGAAGTGGGTGTTGGCGAGCGTCATCGGCTTTGCGCTGCTGGGCATCGTCTATGTCAGTCTGGCAACGCCGATTTATCGGGCTGACGCCCTGGTGCAGATCGAGAACGCCACGCCGGGTAGCAACCCGCTCCAAGAGGTTTCCAATCTGCTCGGCGAAAAGCCGCCGTCTCTATCCGAGATCGAGATCATTCGGTCGCGAATGGTGTTGGGACAGGCGGTTGATCTGCTCAATCTGGATGTCAACGTCACACCGGTGACCCTGCCGATCATCGGCACGTTTCTTCAGCGCCGTGGCATTGGTAGGCCGGGTTTTGCCGAAGGTTGGGGCTATGCATTCAGCGGAGAGAGCATCGCCGTCAGTGAAATGCCGGTTGCCGACGACTACCTGGGGCAGACCTTCACGCTCAGGGTACGGGACAGCTATACCTATGATCTGCTGGATTCGGATGGCGATCTGCTGGGAAGCGGCAAAATCGGACAGCTGAGCACGTTCCTGAATGGCGAGGTTGGGCTGCGCGTTACCTCGATCCAGGCCGCTGCCGGCGCCGAATTCAGTATCCAGCATATCTCGCGGTTGGCGGCAATCAATAGTCTGAGAAGCCGTTTGTCGGTGGCAGAGGCGGGCAGCGAGACAGGAATTCTCGACTGGAGCCTGACCGGTCCGGATCCGGATGCCACCGAGAAAGCGCTCAACACGATTGCCGATATCTATTATTCGCAGAACGTGCAGCGTCAGGCCGAGGAAGCGCGCAAAAGCCTGGACTTCCTCAATACCCAGGTTCCGCAGATTCGCGATCAGCTCAATCGGTCCGAGGAGCAGCTCAACGAGTATCGCCAGTCCAAGGACAGCGTCGATCTCTCGATGGAGACGAAATCCGTTCTCGAGCGGATCGTCAATCTGGAATCTCAGCTCAACGAGCTGGAAATGAACGAGGCGGAGATCTCTCAACGCTTCACCAAGAGCCATCCGACCTATCAGGCGCTACTCGAGAAAAAGGCGCAACTGCAGCGCCAGCGGGATAACCTCGATAAGCAGGTCAAAGGGTTGCCTGAGACTCAGCAGGAGATCCTGAGACTGCAGCGCGATGTTGAAGTCACCAACGAGATCTATGTCCAGCTGCTCAACAAGGTGCAGGAGACCAAGATTGCCGAGGCTAGCACGGTAGGAAATGTGCGCATTCTCGACAATGCAGCAGTGCTATCGGTTCCTGTCGCTCCCAATAAATCGCTGCTGGTGGCGGTGGCGATCATTGTCGGCCTGATCATTGGCGTTGCGGGCGTCTTCCTGCGGGCCTTATTCAATCGCGGTATCGAGAATCAAGAGCAAATCGAGGAGCTGGGGCTTCCTGTCTATGCCACGATTCCCTTGTCCGATGAGCAAAGCAAGCTTAACCGCCGGGTCAAACGCTCCAGCAAAGATCAAAGTCGCAGTTTTCCTGGCGGGCTTTTGGCGGCGCGCAATCCAGCTGATGTGTCAGTCGAGGCACTTCGTGGCCTGCGCACCAGCCTGCATTTCGCAATGCTGGAGGCTGGAGATAATCGCCTGATGATCACGGGGCCGAGCCCCGGTGTCGGCAAGAGCTTCGTCAGTGTCAATCTGGCGACGGTATGCGCCCAGGCCGGTCAACGGGTGCTGATCATCGATGCCGACATGCGCAAGGGGCAGGTCCACAGCGCCTTTGGCACGAAGTCCGAAAATGGGCTGAGTGACGTGCTATCCGGTAAGTTGTCGCTGGAGCAGGTCATTCGTGATGTCGATGATATTGATAATCTGCACTATGTCGCCCGAGGAATGGCTCCGCCCAATCCATCCGAGCTACTGATGGGGGCACGTTTTAGCGAGTTCCTGACTACCGTTAGCGAGCGTTTCGATCTGGTCATCGTCGACTCGCCCCCGATACTGGCTGTCACCGACGCCGCCATCATCGGTAAGCAGGTTGGAACGACGCTGGTGCTGGCACGATTCCAGCTCAATCCCGTCAAGGAGATGGAGTTGGCGATCAATCGCTTGAAGACGGCTGGCGTGGAGCCAAGAGGTGCCATCCTCAATGCTGTCGAGCGCAAGGCCGCGACAGAGTACGGGTATGGCTATTACCACTACAGCTATAAATGATGGGAAGTCAGCGAGTGAGGACGCGCACCATCGCGACAAACGACGGACACGCCAGGGGTCGCCATGGCACGATTTCGGGGCACGCTCGATGAACCTGACGCTACGGGGACAGCGGTCGTCGCGACTTCTGGCGCGGCTGCGCGGGGAACTCTTCATCAATCTATGCCGTACTTTTGCCGCGCGTGGGATAGCGGCACTGGGCACGATTTTCCTCGGAATCGTGCTGGGACGGCTATATGGAGCCCAGGGCGTTGGCGTCTTTGCCTTGGCGCAAAGCGTTATTTTCGGGGCTGGTATCATCGCCTGTTATGGGTTGAACGGCTCGCTGATGCGCTACGTCAGCCAGGACAACGACAGCCCCAATATTCTCTGCTATCTGCGTTGGGCCCTGAGGCGAGCCGGCGGTCTCAGCTTAGTGTTCGGCGCCGTGATCGGCGGCCTTCATCAGGTCATCGCAGAGATGTTCGAATCAGCCGAACTCTCCCCGCTGTTGATCAGTATCGCGGTAGCCACACCTGCTTTCACGCTGTCTTTCGTGCTGGCGGGATTCCTCAAGGGCGTCAACATGCCGGCGAGAGCGAGTCTGCAGGAGAATGGTTCGATCTCCTTGCTGGCCGCCGTGTGTATTCTGGGAGCCGTCATCGCGGGAGACGCAAGGTCACTGCCTCAGGCTGGCTGGGCATTCTGCATAGCCGCATGGCTGGTATGTGCTCAGGGCGCGCTACAGGCAGGGCTATGGTTGTATCGACATCCGCGCGTTCGTGATTCGAACACGGTTGATCCGTCGACTCTCCCTTCCCGTAGCGAATTCTTCTCCACGGCCCAGAGCTTCATCGTGCTCAATCTTTCGATGTTCCTGCAGCAGGTGGTCGCCATGTTGATCGCTGGTGCATTGCTCAGCCACGGCGATCTGGGTCTTTTCAAATCGGCGGAGCGGGTAGGCATGGTTATCAGCTTCATTCTTCTGGTCATCAACGCCGTCTTTCCGCCGCGTTTTGCACGACTGTTCCATCAGGGGCGCCACGAAGAGCTGGGTCGACTGGCGCAGCAAAGCTCGCTAGTTGCCGCCGCCATGGCCACGCCGGCGGCAATCGTCTGTCTGGTTTTTCCGGAATGGGTGCTCGGCTGGTTTGGCGAAGAGTTTAGACAGGCCGCGAATTTACTTCGAATAATCGTGATAGGGCATCTTTTCAACGTCATGTTCGGGTCCGTGGGCTTTCTATTGACCATGACAGGACGAGAAAAAGTGATGCGCAATATTTCGTTGGTCTGTAGTGCGCTCGGTCTGCTGGCTTTCCTGGTATTGATACCCATGCTGGGCGCGGTCGGCGCCGCACTATCTTTGGCCATGGTTCTCATGCTGCAGAATTTTGTTGCGGCGATATTCGTGTGGCGGCGAATGGGAATCGTCATGCTGCCGATCCCTTTGGTATCGTCCAGAATCGGATGCGAATGAGTGTTGTGCTCACGCTTGCACCGCCAAATCGCCTAACGGAATAGCAACACCTATGTTAGTCATCAACGCCAGACGTTTGTTCGTAGCGCTGCTCGTCATATTTTCTACCGCGCTGCCGAAATCGGGAGTGGCTTTGGGCGGTATTCCTCTCAACACCATTTATCTTCTAATAGCACTATCGTTTCCGTTCCTGCTCATAAAAGCCATGTTGGGGACGGGAAAGCTTGCGAGACAGGATCGATATTCTGTCTATATCTGGCTTCTGCTGCCTTTCTGGATGCTGTTTTTTACCGTTACGATGCTCAACGGTATCGATAGCATCGGCCTGTATTTTGGATACGTCATGGCGCTCGTTGTCGTGCCGATATTCTTTTATGTCTGGTCAAAGCGTGTATCCGCGGACAGTGTCAATCATCTGCTGGTTTGCCTGAAAAATTGCATCCGCTTTGCCGTTGCCTTCGGGATTTTTCTGTTCCTGCTGAAAATCGCGACGGGTCAGTACTTTTCCATACCGGCATTGACCACCACCTTTGGGGCGGAGACAACCCTGGAGGCGAGAATGAACGACCGTGGTGGACTCTATAAGCTGTTCTCTACCTATAACAACGGCAATATCTACGCTGTGTGCATGATCATGTTGATGCCGGTATACACAGTCATTGAAAAAAACCGTGTGTGGGTATTGGCGCTGATGCTCTCGATCATGCTGACATTGTCTCGTACCGCCTGGGCTCTACTACTCATCTATTGCGTTTTCGAGTATCTCGTCTTCAATAAAGCCATTTCGGTCAAGAAACTGATCGTCATCTGTTTTGCTCTCTGCCTGGTCGTGCCGGGGATCATTGGCTTGCTGGGCGTCATGGGTCAGGACGTCACCTTCCTTTTCGATAGTAATCTCGGTGGTCGAGCTGCCTATCTCGAGTATTTTTTCGAGGCCGGTCTGATCTCACACACACCTCTGTACTGGTCCTACGAAATTCCTTACGTCTCCATCGCGGAATTCGTCGGACTGATTGGATTGATTCCCTTCCTGATGTTCTTCGCCAATATCGTGATAGCGCGAAGTCTTTTCGATGTGTCCCGGCCTATCAGCCGTGGCGCATGCATCGGTTGCATCATGTACTGGGTTGCCACGTTTTCCGATGCGGCGCTGATCCTCGTGCCGACTTTCATCGTTTTTTCCCTGCTGGTAATGCTCTCTTTCAGCGAGTGACTTC
The DNA here is from genome assembly GCF_001937195.1 of Salinicola socius. Lineage (GTDB taxonomy): Bacteria > Pseudomonadota > Gammaproteobacteria > Pseudomonadales > Halomonadaceae > Salinicola > Salinicola socius. The sequence continues at coordinate 143,362 of NZ_MSDO01000022.1, forward strand.
ATGAGAATCATGCATATCTGCGAGACCGTGACCGGAGGTATCGCCACCTATCTCAACAACGTGGTCTTCGAACAGGCGAAGCGACCGGATGTCGAAGCGGTGACGGTGCTGCTGCCGAGCTCCCAGCGCGAGGAAATCAGTCTCGAGGACGACGCAGTGATGGATCGCAAGGTCCAGTTCATCGGGTTTTCCGGCGATGACCGGCGGCAGCGCCTACGTCATCTGGCCGCTCGGCTGCGGGGAGCGATTGCTGAGGCCAAGCCTGATGTCGTTCACGTGCACAGCACTTTCGCCGGGTTCCTTTGTCGAGCGCTGCCGATCTCTTTTCGTGGCGCCAGACTGATCTATCAACCACACGGCGTCGCGTTCGACCCTCATCGTGTTTCCGGATTCAAGAAGCGAGGCATCCAGTGGATAGAGAAAGTCCTTTACCAGCGCACCGACAGTGTCATCGCGATTTCCGAGTATGAGAAGAAATTGCTGACTGAGGCCGGTATGGGCGACAAGTCGCAGTTGATCAAGAACTGTGTGCGTGACACCCGTGAAGCCAATGGGGGAGCAAACAAGGAAGACTTCTACCTGTTCATCGGGCGTTTCGACCGTCAGAAGGGATTCAATCGGCTTTATGAATTTTGGGATGCAAAGCGTCCCCCTCTAAAGATCGTCGGCGGTAACGTCGTCGATTCGGATGCGGATTTCGCGGTGCGCGACAACATGGAGTTTCTTGGCTGGCTCGATAACGCCACGCTCGATGGACTGATCGCTCGTGCCAAAGCATTGATCGTGCCAAGCCGTTGGGAGGGGTTCGGCCTCGTCGTGCTGGAGGCTTACCGTAATTCGACCCCGGTAATCTGCTCGAATCGGGGCGCCTTGCCGGAGCTGGTAAGTCAGGGCGAAACCGGTTTCGTGTTCGACTTCGATGCTTTCCCGGTCTCTTTGGCTGCGGCAATAGAGGCATTCGACAACTGCGATCAACGAGCCATGGGACAGCGATGCCGCGACTGCTACGAGCGCGATTTCTCGCCGGTCAGCATGAATGCGGGACTCATGAAACTCTACCAGTCTCATGAAACCCTACCAGCCTCGTGAACCCTACCAGCATAAGTGGACAGTGCTATGTATAGTCAGGTGCTCATCAATATCTCCAACCCCGAGGACTACCGCTTTTTCAAGCGTGTCTTCGCGGCACCCAATGCCGGTCGTTGTCGAGTCGACTTCGTGGCCAACAATCTGATCATGTACGTGTATCTGAAGCTCAAGCGCGAAACGGTCTACATGCCGCGCCGCGGGCGTGGACGAACCTGCCGAGAAAATAACTTCAGCATCCTGACCGGTCGTCTGACCCACGCCCAGGCTGACCGGGTCTACTCCGGCTTCGCAGATTTCATCGAGCGTCACCAACCGAAGCACCGATGGGATCTCTATATTTTGCCTAGCGGTCGTCTGGCTTCACAGTCTGCATTGGCAGATCACGCCCGCGCCAACGGCATCGATGTTCTCTATACCGGTTATGGCAACATCGGCAACAAGACGTTTGCGGACCCTCAGGGAACCGACATGCAGTCCTATCTGTACGAGCATGTCGAGGTGCTGGATGACTATCCGGTCGACATCGAAGCCTTCCGACGCTGGAAGCAGGAATACACCGCCGCGCGAATGAAAAGGCACGTTATCGGGCAAGCTCGTAAGCTCGATTTCAAGACCGTTTTTCAGAAATTCGTCCAGGTGGTGGGGTGTCGCATCGAGGCGGTACTGGGTTACGCCGGCGAGAATGCTTACGGCTTCGAAGAGCTCAGGAAACTTCGCAAGGCAGATGAAGTCGCTCTGGACGAGATGGATTGGGAGAGCCCCTATCTGTTTTTTCCGATGCAGGTCAGCACGGATGCGCAGATCATTTTGAATTACCGCAAGAACAGCGTCATCGACGGGCTCAAGGATGCCATCCAGATGGCCAGGGAAAAGGGGTTGAAGCTGGTGGTCAAGCCACACCCCGCGGAGATCAATCAGGCGATACCGTCTATCCTGTCCGGACTGCGCGAGGAGCATGGGTTTCTCATCGTCAACGAAAACACCTTTCAACTGCTGGACCGCGCGGTCGAAGCGGTGACCATCAATTCCACGGTCGGCCTCGAGGCCAAGCTGCTGGACAAGAAAGTGACGTTCCTGGGTAATACGTTCTACGCACATTTCAGCGAGCGGCGTCTGGCGGCCTATATCGGCCACTATCTGGTGGATGAGGATTACTTTCAGGAAACTCCCTTCAGCGAAGCGAATTTCGCTAAGCTAATGGCTCGTGCAAGACTGCATTTTTTGGATAGAAGTGAGGTGGCTTGATGAAATCCGTATCGGTTGGTGGATTGGCCGTCGTCAATGACGGGCCTTTCACGCTATTTGGTGGCGTCAACGTACTGGAAGACCTGGACAGTACACTCAAGGCTTGCGAAGCCTATGTCACAGTGACGCGGAAACTCGGCATTCCCTATGTGTTCAAGGCGTCATTCGACAAGGCCAATCGCTCCTCGATCCACTCTTTTCGGGGTGTCGGGCTTGACGAGGGAATGAAAATCCTCGAAGCGGTCAAGCGCGAGTTCGATGTGCCGGTGATCACCGACGTGCATGAGGTGGCGCAGGCACAACCGGTCGCGGAAGTCGCGGACGTGATTCAGCTGCCGGCCTTTCTGGCGCGTCAGACCGATCTGGTGGTTGCCATGGCCAGGACGGGCAAGCCGATCAACATCAAGAAACCGCAGTTTCTGAGCCCGGGGCAGGTCAAGAATATCGTCGACAAGTGTGCCGAGGCCGGCAACGAGCAAGTCATTCTTTGCGAGCGTGGCAGTTGCTTTGGCTACGACAATCTCGTTGTCGATATGCTCGGCTTCCGTGAAATGATGGATGTCAGCAAAAATGCGCCCGTGATCTTCGATGTGACACACAGTCTGCAACGTCGTGATCCCAGCAGTGAGGCCTCCGGCGGCCGCCGGCGACAGGTGCTGGAACTCGCTCGCTCCGGGATGGCCGTCGGTCTGGCCGGGCTCTTTCTCGAAGCACATCCCGACCCTGACAACGCCCGCTGCGATGGTCCCAGCGCGCTGCCTCTGGACAAGCTCGAGCCATTTCTGACTCAGATCAAGGCGGTCGATGATCTGGTCAAGCACTTTCCCAAGATCGAGATCGACTGATGGCGCGTCCGGATCGTCGAGCCCAGATCGAGCTAGTGCTGTTCGATGTCGATGGAGTGCTCACTGATGGCACCTTGCTGATCGGCCCGGAGGGGGAGGCGCTGAAACCGTTCAACGTGCGCGATGGTGTCGCTACCGGCCTGTTGCGTCAGCACGGTATCAAGAGCGGCGTGCTGTCGGCGAAATCGAGCCAGCCGCTGATTACGCGAGCGACCCAGCTGGGCATGGATGTGATCAAGATCGGCTTCAGCCACAAGCTTGAAGCGATTCGCCAGATCGCCGAGGAGCAGGGCATTCCACCGGATCGCATTGCTTTTGCCGGGGATGACATCATCGATATTCCGGTCATGCGCGAGGTCGCCGTCGCCTATGCGCCGGCGGATGCTCACCCACTGGTCATCGACGTTGCCGATCACGTGATGAAAACCGCAGGCGGGCGTGGCGTTGGACGTGAAATCGCCGAGGATCTGCTGTCAGCCCGAGGTCTCGAGCTAGCCGACATGTATGCCCATATGCTGGGAGACGGCGACGCGCTGCGCCGCCTCGTCCAGTAGTTGCCCCGTAGCGCTGACGCGCCAAAGCGTCAGCGATCGTATCGAGGCGCCGGATTCCCACTCCGGCCGCTGAAGTCATCGCCCGTTCGGGGCGGTGACTGTCTCTGACGCTCGACGATATTCGACATCTGCAAAAACGGTTGCTTTCAGGCGTCCGGTCTCGACGGATGCCCAACCGCTACGACGTTCCGTGAAACGCTTTTCAATCCTATCGACACCTCTGCCACGCGAGGATGACGCGCACTGCGCATGTCCTCGCGTCACAGGGGATCGTGATTTGGCGTACCGATTTATCAACGGCAGTTCCAACCAACTCGGTTTCGAATCCAGGATCAGGGAGGGAATCATCATGAATCTGGAATATCTGGAGACGGCCAGGCAGGTCTTCGTCAAGGAAGCGGAGTCTCTTCTGGAGGTATCGCGCAAGCTGGATAACGACTTGAGCGCGGCCATCGACGCCATCTTGCAGACCCCGGGGCGCGTGATCATCTGCGGCATGGGGAAGTCGGGCATCATCGGTCGCAAGATCGCGGCCACGTTGGCCAGTACCGGAACCCCGAGCTTTTTCATGCATCCCGGGGAGGCCTATCACGGTGACCTTGGCATGGTCACGCCGCATGACGTTTTCCTGGCAATCTCCAACTCGGGAGAAACGGAAGAGGTCATCAAGCTCATTCCCTATCTCAAGGACAATGGGAACTACCTGGTCGGCATGACCGGAAACCGACACTCCACGCTAGCTCGAGCTTCGCATAGCCATCTGGACATCGGCGTCATCGAGGAGGCCTGCCCGCTGCAATTGGCGCCGACCTCTTCAACCACCGCCACGCTGGCGATGGGCGATGCGCTGGCGGTGACGCTGATGAAGGCGAGGGACTTTCAGCCCGAGAATTTCGCCAGGTTTCACCCCGGCGGTTCGCTGGGACGTCGCTTGCTGAGTCGCGTCGAAAACGAAATGCGCAGCGAGAACCTGCCGGTCGTCAAGGCGGAGGCGGAGGTTCTCGATGTGATTCAGGCGATGTCGAGAGGGCAGTTGGGGATGGCAGTCGTTCAGCACAATGGTAGCTGGGGCGTCATCACCGACGGTGACGTACGTCGGGCCATCGAGAGGTACGGCGAGTACGTTTTCTCCAAGAAGGCTTACGACTTCATGACGCCTCAGGCCTCTCGCGTTTCCCCGACCACTCGGGTCGAGGATGCACTGGTGCTGATGGAATCCAAGAAAATCAATGCGCTACTGGTCTTTGACAATGATCGGCTGGTAGGCGTGTTCAAGAAATAAACGGCATGGGTTTTCGCGAAACAAGCGTCAAAAAGAACATCTCAACGGCCATCAGGATGGTATTAGGGGAACGAATATGAAAAGTCTGAATCCTGTAAGGCGGCTGGCACCGGTGATCGACGTGCTGGCCATCGTGCTGGCGGGCATTCTGGCGAATGAGATTCGCTTTGATACGTCACGTCTGGAGAGCGTCAACGCGCTGGTGTTGATCGTCATGGCGCTGGCTGTCGTATTGATCAACCTTTTCGGTGGGGGCTACAGCAAATGGCGTTCGACTCGGCTGCGCAGCCGTATCTATCGCCTGCTTTGGGTATGGGCGGCAGTATTTGCGGCGGTCAGCATGCTGATGTTCCTGTTGAAGCTGTCGGATGCGGTTTCCCGGCAGTGGCTGGTGTTCACCTTCACGCTGTCGTTCTGTCTGGTGGCGGCTTCACGCGCGTTGCTGATGATGCTGGCCATGTATCACAACGGCAGTATCAAGAATCGGCGCAAAGTGTTTCTGGTTGGCCCCGAGGAAAACCTGCTCGACGTCGCGCGCTCGCTGCGTCAGCACCAGGAGCAGGGATACGCCATCGCCGGCGTGTGTCGCGGACGAGTGCTGAGAGCAGAGAAGGCACCGCGCAACCTGGCTCGGCGAGTGGAGAAATCGGGCGCCGATGAGGTGTGGATCTGTCTGTCGGTCTCCGAAGGCGAGCACGTGAAGGCAATCATGTACAACCTGCGCCATCTGCCGCTGGAAATCCGCTTCATTCCGCATTTTGCCGACATTCCACTGCTCAACCATCGCGTCAGCCATATTGCCGGAACGCATGCGATCGATCTCAGCGTCAGCCCGATATCCGGCAGTGCGCTTTGGGCCAAGCGGCTCGAGGATATCATCATCGGTGGCCTGATCTTGCTGCTGATCGCCCCGGTATGCGCCGCCTGTGCAGTCGCGGTCAAGCTGTCATCGCCCGGTCCGGTGCTGTTCAAGCAGTTGCGCACGGGAGCCAACGGCCACGACGTCCAGGTCTACAAGTTCCGCTCGATGAAAATACACCAGGAGAAGAGCGGCCACGTTTCCCAGGCGACGCGCCGGGATCCGCGTATTACCCGAGTAGGCGCTTTCCTGCGGCGTACTTCATTGGACGAGCTGCCGCAGTTCCTCAATGTCATCCAGGGACGTATGTCGATCGTAGGGCCACGTCCCCATGCGTTGGCGCATAACGAGTACTACAAGGATCTGGTCGAGTCCTACATGCAGCGGCATATGGTGAAGCCGGGCATTACCGGGTGGGCTCAGGTATGCGGGTTCCGCGGTGAGACGGACACGTTGGACAAGATGCAGCACCGGGTCGAACACGATCTCTGGTACATCAACAACTGGTCGCTGCTGCTGGATCTGAAGATCATTTTCCTTACCGTCTTCAAGGGCTTTACCGGCAACAACGCCTACTGAGCCGGTTGTCGACAGCGAGTCCAGCGCGCTGCCGTGCCATGCGGACGGCGGCGATGGCAGGGCGCTCCTGACGACACGACGACCTCTCCGACATTCTCTTTTTGACTCCTGCTTCAAGGAAGATAGCCGTGGGACAGACAGTGCAAACACGTTATCGATGGATCGATCTCCTGCGAGGAACGGCAGTCGTGCTGGTAATCCTGCTTCACGCCCAGTACGCCGTGTCCATCCGATATGAGGGCCTATGGTCTTGGCTGCCGCTTCTTTCCGAGTACCTTGCGCCTTTCCGGATGCCGGTGTTGATGTTCCTTTCCGGACTCATGCTCGCGAGGTCACTGGATAAAGGCCCAAGACGATTCTTTATCGGTAAGCTGAAGAATATCGCCCATCCCTACATGATCTGGACGGCGGTGATCTTCCTGCTTTATTCGGTGCGCTGGGCGCTGTTGAACGAGCCAATGCCCGAAGAGCTCTTTCCATTGTTCCTTTATCCGTACAACTATCTCTGGTTTTTGTACTGCCTTTTCATCTATTACGCCGCGGCCTATGTCCTGTTCAAATTAGGGAGCCGATGGGCCGTTGCGATAACGGTAGTCGCCTATCTACTTTACTATTTTCTGACCTCCGCTCTGATGCCGCACTGGCTGCTGGTCGATAATGCCGAAGGCTATGTCGTGCCGACGCTCGGCGCCAAGATCGTGATCTATGCCGTTTTCTTCATGCTGGGTGGCATGCTAGGCGAAAGCCTGGATGGATTTGCCGGCCGCATCGCGAGTCTCAACCCGATTGTCGTGTGGTTGCTGGTGGCACTCTGCGCGGTGGGCTTCATCATGCCATTTCAGATATTTTCCCCGATCTACCTTTTGATATCGTTGGCCTCGCTGATTCCGCTGGCCCGACTGGCGATGCTGAGCTGGATTCAGCGGTGGACCACGCTGCTGCAGTGGTGTGGGCGTCAATCCATCGTGCTGTTCGTCGCTCACATTCCCATTCTGCTCGTCGCCATTACGGTACTAGCCAAAATGATGCCTGCATCCGATGCCAACCTGGTGTTCATTTTATTGTTCTGCCTTACCTTTTTGAGCTGCTGCGTGCTGGCCCGAATGTCCCTGCGCTGGGCCGCGGTCAGATTTCTGTTCTCGTATAACCTCAAACCCCAACGGCAAAGGGCCCAGGCTCGCTACTGAGGGGCTAGCGCTTCTCTTGGTCGTTCGTCTCATTCGAGCGTTCACTCTCATCGGCCTTGGCGTCTCTCCGTGGCGGCGTCGAGGCTTTTTTCATCCCGTGTTTCTGCCTCCCTCTCTGGAGGAGCATGGGCCCTCATTCAGGTTCGACAAGGAGGTAGTGCGTTGGTCAAGGATCGTGGGTACCTGTACGAGATACAGGGGTTGCGTGCCGTTGCAGCACTGATGGTTGCCGTTTACCACATCTGGATTCAGCGGGTATCCGGTGGCGTCGATGTGTTCTTCGTGGTGGCGGCGTTTTTCATCGTGGGCTCGCTGACCCGCCGCGAACGGCTATCGGTTGGTGATGTGCTCGATTACTACGGGAAGACGCTGCGCCGTGTCGTACCCGGTGCAGCGATGGTGGTAAGTGCGACGATCCTGGTCTCGATGTGGCTGATGCCCGACTCGATGTGGCGCAATCAGTTGAAGCACGCATTGGCTTCCATCGTGTTCATGGAGAACTGGTCGCTGGCGTTGACGGCCACCGACTACCTGCAGCAAGGCTCGCCGCCGTCGCCTTTCCAGCAGCTCTGGGCGCTCGCGGTGCAGGTCCAGTATTATTTCCTTTTCCCGCTGATGCTCTGGTTGTCATTGAAGCTCGACGTCCATCGCGGTAGGGGAGGTCATCGCTATACCGCCTGTCTTCTGCTGGCAGTGACGGTCGTGTCTCTGGCCTACAGTGTTTACATAACCGAAAAGAACCAGCCCTGGGCGTATTTCGATACTTTCGCGCGTGCCTGGGAGTTTTCTCTGGGCGGGCTGCTGGCGTTGTATGCGACACGGATCACGATGTCAGTCCCGATGGCCAAGCTGCTGGGCCTGGTGTCGTTGGTGGTGTTGTTGACGTTCGCGCTGTTTCTCGACGTCTCGACATTGTTTCCGGGCGTGATGGCATCCGTCCCCGTGCTCGCTGCCGGCGGGATCATCATCGCGGCGCGGAATCGCTGCGACATCAAACTGCTCAACAATCGCTTGTTCGTCTGGTTCGGCGACATTTCGTTTTCGTTCTATCTCTGGCATTGGCCACTGTTGTCTTTCTACCGGTATGTGACCGGGGAATTCGATGTGGGGTTTGTCGCCGGGGCATCGATTCTGATCGCGGCAGGGCTGCTGGCATTTCTCACCACCTGGGGCGCCGAGAGCCCGATCCGGCGATCGACACTGCTCTCTCGCCGAAGAATCCATGCCTATGCCGCCTGCGCGATCTTGATGGCATTACCGGCCGGTTCACTGTTCGCGTGGTACCAGGACTATCAAGCGCGAAGCTCGGAGGCACGAGGTGAGCTGGAAGCTTTCATGAATGCGCCGTCTGCCGCCCGTGACGAGATCTATCCGGCGACCCTGATCGCGAGCCTGGATCTCCCCGAATCCTCCCGCGATGGCTGCCATCAGAATCAGTTCGGTACGGAGGTCCTGGAGTGCGAATATGGTGACCCGAAGGCGGATCGAACGGTGGTGCTGGCCGGTGGTTCTCATGCTCAGCATTGGCTGGCGGCACTGAAAGCCAGTGCCGAGAAAGAAGGTTTCCACCTGATCACGATGACCAAGGGGGCTTGCATGCTCTCTTTCGAACCGCATGCCAGGTACACCGTGGATGCTTCGTGCGAGGCGTGGAATCGCAAGGTCGTCGATCGACTCGTGGCGCTGAAGCCTGACCTCGTGTTCACGACAGGTACACGAGTGGAAGGCGGTGAGGAAGTCGTTCCCGAGGGCTATCTCGAAGTCTGGCGTGAGCTCGGCAAGGCGGGGGTCGATGTGCTTGCGCTACGTGACAATCCTTGGTTTGGTTTCGATGTGCCCGAGTGCGTGGATCTCAGTGATCAACCTTCGAAGGCATGTTCGGTATCGCGCAACGCGGTGCTGAGCGACCGTTCACCGACGGACGGTTATCATCTGCCGAACGTGTATTTTGCCGACCTCACCGATCTGTTCTGCCAGGGTCAACGCTGTTCGCCCTTGCGTCAGCATGTGCTCGTCTATCGCGACGATCACCACATCACCAATACGTTTTCCTACATGGTAGCGGGGAGAATCGCGCGGGAACTTCATGACGCCGAAATGGCGTTGGACGGCGGCGCAGGAGGCGACATGGTCTCTGCTCGCTGACTGAAGAGATATCGGGCGACCGCCGCTTGCGGTCGTCCGCTTCCATTCTCGCGGTTTTTCGTTTCGCTCGGCATTTCAGCGGACGGGTTACCAGAATCGACAGAGGTGAACCATGCCAACAAGACGTCAGGTACTGGCGACGGGACTGGGTTATCTGGCGGCGTCGGCGCTGCCGGTTTGGGCGGTCAAACCGCCCACATTACCATCGTACCCTCGGGAGCGTGCGGGCATGCGGCGCCGGGCGACGCCGGGCGACATCGCTCGCGTGGTGTGCGCGAGCGATATCATCATCGTGGGCTGAAAGGGAGTGGGCGCACGACCCGGCGAACGTCAGTCCTGTGGTCGTGTCGCCTTGAGACCGAAGCGAAGGCCGGCGTAGTTCAGCGTATCGTTTCGGTCCGGCGTCACGATATCGACCGAGGCGAAGTCCAGGTTCCGGTTGTGCAGGGCTTCCAGCTGGACCGCTGCGCCACCAGAGCGCTCGTTCAAATCCAGATTGACTATCCGGCTTCCCGGCATGATGAGGTTTCGATTCAGGCGAAATGCATGAGCGGGAGACCGCCCGGATCGTCGCGCGTCGCAGATCACGATCGCCGACTCGGCGCCGGGCACCTCGATCCGACTGCCCTCGATGTCGACGATACTGACGCCTGCGTAGGCACGAGCTTGAGCCAGTAGAGGCACGACCCCCGCGGGTTGGTCTACTCGCGACTCGATTTTGCCGCCTTTCCAGCAAGCGTAACCGGCATTGTTGGGCCCGAAAGCCACCAGCACATCACCGGGATCCGCCGCCTTGGTGAAGGTGAAGCGGTTGTCGACGAGCGTCTGTTCCCTGGCGTTACTGTGAGCTCTCAAGTCCATCATGACGTCCTGATGGCTGACGTTGCGGTAGGTGACGTCGGTCCAGGAGTCCACTGCCACCAATCCGAATCCTTCTCCTTCATAAACGAAAGACCCGGTATCGAGCGTGATGTTCTGTTCGAAGTCCGGGTCCTCGAACCCTGCCAGGCGGCGAAACAGCGTCTTTCCCAGACCGGGCCTGAATCTTTCCGTGGCGTAGCGAGCCCGCAGGTTGGCTGCCTGTGACGTTTGTCGGGCATGGAAGTTCTTGATGACGTTGCCGAGTGTGGCGTAGAACACGGAGATCCCGAAGTTGCCGGCATCGACCGAATGGATGCCGTCGAACAGGCAGTAGGTGCATCCTTCGAAGTCGAATGCGGTGTCGCTGACTGCCTGGGCGCTGCAGCCGAACACCTTGACGTTGTGGGCGTTGTTGAAATAGATCGCTCCATTGGACCGGGTGCAGTGCACGTCACTGATATAGCCGTCTCTCAAGCGACGCATCCAGCGCAGTTCACCGCCTTTTCCCGGTCTCGCCGAGCCGCCCCAGCCGGAAATGTTGCAGTACTCCATGGATACCTGCGAGATGCTGAAATCCCTGACGAAATTCAGCCGAACGGCGCATGCGAGCTTGCTGTCGCCTGGTTGAGAACTGTAGCGTCCCGCACTGCCGGACAGGTGACTGATGCGAACGTTCTGATTGAGATCGTCCGGCGTTTGCGGATGAAAGCCTGCGATCACCGCATTGTCGGTTTCGGGATCATCCTCGTGGCCGAGGGAGTAACGCCGATTGAGCTCCAGCTCATGGAAAAACTTGATGCCGCCGCAACGAACGTGATGATTGTCGCTGTAGAGGACATTTCGAACGTTAACCAGCGTCACGGCGGCGCTGGCGAAGTCCGTCGCCTCGAACGTCAGCCCCCGCAGCTCGATATCGTGGCTGAACGCATCGTCGATATCGCCAGTTGGACGCCCCTCGGCCCAGGCATCGACGACGTGGGATTCCCGCAACCACAGCAGGCCATCGCGAAAAGACGTGGCGGGGTAATCGCTGATGAGCCGACTGTTAGCCTGAGGGCCGTCACCGACGATCCGGGTTCCGGAGCACAACTCGATGCGCGTACTGCCGAGGTAGAGGCCCGCGCCGTCAGCCAGGTCGGGCAGGTATTTGGTACGAAACCGGGTTTTATCGATGGTTTTCTGAAACCATCGAGATTCATCGGTGCCTTTGTCCTTTGTACCCCGGGACATGTGGTAGTCGGCTCGAAACCCGACCTTGAGCAGATTGATATCACGACTCGGCTGAATGTAGGCCGCCCCATCCTCACCCCAAAGTGTGAAAACGTGGAAGCTTTGGTGCCGTGGATCGTCGGTCGGGAGCCAGTCCATTTCGCCAGCGCGTTCGGGAGCGTCCATCGCGGTGCAGCGCTGCAATTCGATATTCAGCTCATAGGGTAGGTCGCGGTAAAAGCGACGACATACAACGCGGTAACTGTCGGAAACGCGATTCCCGGGCCAGGTTTTCAACGTGTCGACGGAATCGAGGACGATCAGGCGCTGATCCAGTGCCTGGCTCAACGATTGCGTGCCCGAAGCGGAGGCCACGGCGGCCTGATCGAAGAATTGGGTGCTCAGGCGTTGTCTGGCATCCTGACTGACCACCTCGATGGTGTAGTGACCATTGGGTGCCGCGAACTGAATCTGTCCCTGCATGCCTGCGCGAAAAGGATTCTTCAGCGGTTGGCCATGCCCGTCCTCGAGATCGCTTGCCAAGGATTCTTCGCCCTGCCGATATACTGCCACCTCGGCATGGGGAACGATTCGGCCATCGGCGCTTTGAGCGAAGAACGTTTTGACTTCCATGAAAACCCTGCTCGCTAGTCCAAAGCTGATAGGTACGATTATCCAGGGACGTGGAAGCAATCACCTTAGCGCGCCGTTGTCGTTTTGTAATGACTTGGTTCAGTGGGTAAATCTTCGGTCATGTCCACGGTTGGGCGTTCATGTCCATTCTCAGCGTCTGCAAAAATGGGAGCGTCCGAGTTGGACCATTAGCCAACCCATGCTGGCGCCCGCCATGTCGATGCCCACATCGGCAAGCCTCGGATGGCGCTGAAAAGAAAAGTGCTGCAACCATTCGGTCCCTATTGCCGGTATTAGGCAGATCGCCAGAGGCAACCAGGCTGCGCGACCCCGCAGTAGAGAGGTCAGCAGAGCGCTTATCAAGATGAAGAGGACAAAATGCGCCAGCGGATGAATTTGATTGTTCGCACCAAGCCAGCGCTGAATAGCCGCAGTCTCTTCGCCTGGTAACAGCGTTCCGATGGTTAGGGCCAGCAAGGCACCCATCAAGGTGAATGTCAGGAATTTCGTTGTCATTGGTGAATCCTTGAAAGGGTCAAGACGCTGACCTTGCCGCCGATGGGTTCGGGCTGGCGCATGGGTCATAGCCCGAAAAGATGAATGATCGGCGGCAAGACAAAGGCTGTGACCAGGCCGGACAGTCCCATCGCCAGTCCGGAAAAGGCGCCGGCCACCGCACCGATGGAGGCGAAGCAATAGGCCGTGCCGAAGCCGTGAGCCGCCAAACCCATCGAGTATCCCTGAATTGTCGGGTCGCTGATCCGGGTCAGCCGGAATATCCATGGGCCGACGATGCATCCCGTCACGCCGGTCAGCAGTACCAGCCCTGCCGTCAATGACGGGATGCCTCCCAGTTTGTCGGCGATGCCCATGGCGATGGGCGAAGTCACCGACTTGGGAGCCAGTGACAGTATGGTCTCGGTATCGGCACCCAGCACCATGGCAATGCTGACAGCGGAAATGACGGCCGTGGCGATACCGGTCATCGTCCCGACGACGATCGGCCCCAGCATCCGGCGCACGCGTTCCCGGTGATCGTATAGGGGAATGGCCAGTGCGACGGTTGCCGGCCCCAGCAGGAAATGCAGAAACTGTGCGCCTTCGAAATAGGTGGCGTAGTCCGTATCGGTCAACAGCAGAAAGCCAATCAATAACGCAATGGCGACGATGACCGGATGCAGCAACGGTGTCCCGCCGGCCCAGCGATTGATGCGGGTGGCAACGAGGAATGCCAGTAGGGTGGCAAGGAGATGCAGCAGTGGGCTGGCGGAGAGGTAGACCCAGATCTGCTCAAGGCCGGCGCCACTCACGTGTCACGCTCCTTCGGCTGGAACTCTTTGCGGGCAACTCGTTGCAGCGTCTGGCTGGTTACCAGGATGGTGAGCGAAGTCGAAACGATCAGCGTGATGGCCAGGATCCAGATTTCCCGACTGATGAGACCGAAATGCTGAATGAGCCCGACGCCAGCTGGCACGAACAGTAGCGTCAGATACTTGAGAAGCCCTTCGCCCATGGTTCGAAGGCTTTGCGGGACACTGCCCCGTATCGTCAAACCGATCAGCAGGATCAGCATGCCCAGAACCGGGCCGGGCACGGGAAGTGAAAGGGCGCGGCTGATGACCTCGCCCAGGAACTGACAGCCGAGCAGAACGCTCATGCCGATAATCAACGCCATGACACTACCTTTAGACTTTGGTCTTGGTGCGAGGCATTGTACGCGCGGCTGGCCACAGAGACGAGAGTCGCCCACGCCAGCGCCGGCAGCGCTTCGAGGGCGAGCTTGCGTGCTGCCGGGATAGGGCGCCGATCGGGTTTCGCAAGCGATTGAAAAAAAAGCCATAAGAAGCGCTTTTCATTTTTCGGACTGCACGGTAGTATACGCTGCGTTTCGCGGGGACAGCTGCAGGTTGCCCGATCGAAGCCGGAGCGTGGCGCAGCTTGGTAGCGCGCTGCAATGGGGTTGCAGAGGTCGCAGGTTCGAATCCTGTCGCTCCGACCAAATATGAAAATGGCCATCAGATTCTGTCTGATGGCCATTTTTTTATGCCGTTTCGCTGGCCCGAGCTTGCGTCGGTATGGCGTCGGGATTGCCACGGCGACGGTAGAAATCGGTCGCCTGACGAGCTCCCGCCAGGCGACTGTGGATAGGGGCTACAGCCACAGCAGTTGGATCAGGCCCAGACAGATCAGTGTGACCAGAATCGTGCCGATGACATTGAGGAAAAAGCCGGCGCGAATCATCGACTGAATCGTCATCTGCCCCGTTGCAAAGACGATAGCATTGGGTGGCGTCGCCACGGGCATCATGAATGCGCAGCTGGCAGCGATGGCAGCCGGGACGGTGATCAGCAGCGGGTCGACGTCGAGCGACATGGCGAGAGCGCCGAGCAATGGCAGGAACGCGGCCGCCGTGGCGGTATTCGAGGTCAGTTCGGTCAGGAATATGACCACCAACACGATGGCGCCAATCAGCAGCAAAAGCGGCAGCGTGCCAAAAATGCCGAGTTGGTTGGCAATCCAGTCCGCCAGGCCGGAACCACTGATGGTGCTGGCCAGAGCCAGGCCGCCGCCAAACAGCAGCAGAATTCCCCAGGGAAGATCTTTGGCGTCCTCCCACAACAGCAGTGGGCGATGCCGTTCGTTGCCGCTGGGAATCAAGAAGAGGGCGACACCGGCAAACAGCGCGACTGAGGTGTCGGACAGCCATTCGACTCCCCAGTCGTTCAGCAGCGGCCGTGTGACCCAGGCGAGCGCCGCCAGCAGGAAGACGATGCCTACCCGTGCTTCTGCCGAGCTAAGCTTGCCGAGTTTGGATAATTCGTCACCGATGACGTCACCGTCATTGTCATCGAGTTTGAGCGTGAAACCGCCACGAGTCAGCCACCACCAGGCAACGACCATCATCGCAATGCTGACCGGCAGTCCGATGATCATCCACTGGGCAAAGCCCAGCTCGATGTTCTGCTCGCTCGAAAGATAGCCGGCGAGGATGGCGTTGGGGGGTGTGCCGATGAGTGTGGCAATGCCGCCGATGCTGGCCGAATAGGCAATGGCCAGCAGCAGGGCGGTGGCGTAGCGCTTCACCTCTCGAGACTCTGCGCTGGCAAACAGCGAAACCACCGACATGCCGATGGGCAGCATCATGATCGCGGTCGCAGTGTTGGAAACCCACATGCTGATGAACCCGGTTGCGAGCATGAAGCCTGCGATCTGCTGCTTGGGTTTCTGGCCAACGACGTTCAGGATTCGTAGCGCAATTCGCCGATGCAGGTTCCAGCGTTGCATGGCAATGCCCAGCAAAAAGCCACCCAGGAACAGAAAGATCGTCGGATTGGCATAGCTGGCGGCGGTGCTCTTGAGGTCGGCAATGCCGAGTGCAGGTGCCAATGGCATGGGAAGTAGCGAGGTGGCAGGAATGGGAATTGCCTCGGTAGCCCACCAGGTCGCCAGCAGCAGAGCCAATCCGACGCAGTGCCAAGCGGCAGGTTCCATGCCGGCGGGGGGCGGCGTGACCTGCGTCAAGATGACCCAGATTGGCCCTAGAACCAAGCCGATGCGGGCGGCCAGCGGAGGCCCATTTGGCGATTGGTCGGATACGTGCGTCATGTCGTGGCGTCCTTTTCCGGAGACTTGAATCGTTTCGATTCTACTAAAGATGTAGAGTGCTTCGTGGCAACAGCGGCTTAGTCTTTGGTCTAAAGGGGACTGTCGGTGTGCCGTTACTGGGGGGCGCCTGTTGAATTCCACTCTCGTCTGCGTTTCGTCGAATGGCGCTTGGCGCTGCTTCTGGATGCGCTTTACGAACCCAGTCGAAGGATTGAGAGTGTGCCGATGGAAGATCCGTAAATGCAGAAGATACGCGGATGAATAGAATGCAGATGGCGCGAATGAATAGAATTCGGATAGATAGTGCAGGAGAGCCCGTGGATGCTGTTATCCTGAAGGCACCTGCGAAAGAGACTCATTAGAAGGCTGCCTTTTAACCCATGTCGTTACCTCTCACGGTCGGGCTTTGCGTCCTTGCCATTGTGATCGTTGTCCTGCTTGCCGCTTATGCCTGGCGCCTATCGCGTGAAGTCAAGCGACGGAGTGCCTTTCGGGCCGCTGAAATCGCCCGCGCGAACCAGAATTGCATCGACAGCTTGAGCGCGCTTTCAGACGCGATGGTGGCGCGGCAGGTGGATCTGGTAGAAGGCGCGTTACGTTGCAGGGTGCTGCTCGATATTCTTGATCACCCTTCGGTGATGCCTGACTCACGGCGGGTGTTTGACGAGGTGGCCGTCGAGGCTGAGACATTGCATACGCATCAAGCGCGTCGAGAACTGTCGCCTCGTGACCGGCATCGTGAGGATGTGAAGCGCGAGGACATTGCGCAACGCCACGATCAGGCTCTTCATCTTGCTGCGATCGAGCTTCAGACCTTCTGCCGAAATTGGGCGGCAGCCAAGGATGCCAGCGCTTTGAAATAGCGCGAGCGCGCGTGGCAGAAAACCAGCGCACTTCGGTCCTGACAAGACTCGTTGACCCGAAGAGGTAATCTTGGCGAGTCGGTATCCGCAAGGTCCAAGGGTGAGGAAAAAACGCGAAGTTTTTTCTAATCCCTTTGCCAATCTTGGAAATGATGCTAAAACAGAACAGTGTTTCCCGACACGGGTTTGCAACTCGGGCTGGAATCGACAATGCTGTTACGGAGCTGCAAAGAAAAGGGACAATGGGAACATTGACCACTGCTCAAGTCGACGTGCACTGCAGTCGCCGAGAGATTTCTTTGCCGTGAGGGAAGGAACATCTTTCTCTTGACGAATTCGGCTTCTATACTCGAAGCCGCTGGGTAACGCCCGTTACGACTAGCGCTGTGTTAAGAAGGAGTCTTACATGAAAAAATCAACGACTGGCTTGCTACTAGGTTCTGCTCTGGTAGTCGGTCTTTCTGGTTGTGCCAGTTCCGGTATGGAATCTACTGGCAGCTCGTCCGACCAGGCTTGGTATCAATCCCCGTTCGTCTGCGGCATTGCCGGCGGCCTGATCGGTGGTGGCGTTGGTTACGCCACTAGCAGTGATTCCGATGAAGATACTGGTGCCGCAATTGGCGGCGTCGCTGGCGCGACAGCCGGCGCCCTGCTGTGCGCCGACTACTCTTCGGACGTCATGGACAGCGACGGCGACGGCGTGCCTGACGATCGTGACCAGTGCCCGAACACGCCTGCTGGCGTAGCGGTCGATGCCGTTGGTTGCCCGCTCGACACCGATGGTGACGGCGTGCCTGACTACATGGATCAGTGCCCGGGAACGCCGGCCGGTGTTGAAGTCAACGCCCAGGGCTGCCCGCTGGATTCCGATGGTGACGGCGTGCCGGACTATCAGGATCAGTGCCCGAACACTCCGGCTGGTGCCGAAGTCAACTCGCTGGGTTGTGAAGAAGACCTCGTCCTGCGCGACGTCAACTTCGAATTCGACTCTGCCAAGCTGACCCCCAGCGCCGAATCCATTCTGGATGGCGTGTCCGAGAAGCTGATGGCCAACGACCAGCTGCGCATCCGCCTTGAAGGCCACACGGACTCTGTTGGTCCGGCTGCCTACAACAAGGAGCTGTCTCAGCGTCGTGCCGATTCCGTGAAATCCTACCTGGTTAGCAAGGGTTTCTCTGGTGCTAACATCACCACTATCGGTTACGGTGAAGAGCAGCCGGTTGCCAGCAACGATACTGCTGAAGGCCGTGCTCAGAACCGTCGCGTCGAACTGGGTGAGTGGGAATAAGCTTTCCCGACACACGGTTGACGTGACCATGAGGGCGCCTTCGGGCGCCCTCATTGTTTGTGACTACCTGGTTCGTATCTACTTGGTTCACATCTACCTGGTTCACATCTACCTGGTTCGTATCTATCTGGTTCGCAGCCATATCGTTCGCAGCTGCACCAGATCTCTGCGGGCCTGACCACTCCTCCTGGATGGCAAAGCCGTCTTTTCGCTGATAGTCTACTGCTCCCGCGGTTGCCGCCGGGTGGTATTTTTCATGTCTCGCACACATCAGTTGGCCTGCCCGTATGCAGGCCGATCGCAAAAGAGATACTTCAGCTTCTTAAATGAGCTCATGTGATCCTTGGTATAGATCACCACTGAGCGTAAGGATGTTTTCATGCCCATTGTGACGCTGCCTGACGGCAGTCAAAGAACTTTCGAAGAGCCTCTGAGTGTCATGCAGTTGGCCGAATCCATTGGTCCCGGGCTCGCCAAGGCGTGCATCGCCGGCAGGATCGATGGCGTCGAGGTCGATGCAGCCGATATCATTGATCATGACGCGGAAGTGGCAATCGTGACCGCGCGCGATGAAGAGGGGGTGGCAATCATCCGCCACTCCTGTGCGCATTTGCTGGGACATGCGATCAAACAGTTGTACCCGACGGCCAAGATGGCTATTGGTCCGGTCATCGAAGACGGCTTTTATTACGATATCGATTTCGAAGAGTCTCTCTCCTCCGAGGATCTGGAGAAGATCGAGGCCCGGATGAAGTCGCTGATCGATCTCGAATACGATGTCGTTCGGGAGTACGTCGAGAGAGCTGACGCGCTTTCCACGTTCGCTTCAAGAGAAGAGCCTTACAAGCAGGAGATCGTCGAGGGTATTCCCGAAGGAGAGACCATTCGTCTCTATCATCACCAGGAATATATCGACATGTGCCGCGGTCCCCACGTGCCGAACACGCGATTCCTGAAGGCTTTCAAGCTTACCAAGCTAGCGGGGGCTTATTGGCGAGGTGATGCATCGAAACCCATGCTGACGCGAATTTACGGCACCGCGTGGGCTGACAAGAAGGCCCTCAAGGCTTATCTGCTGCGACTTGAGGAAGCCGAGAAACGCGATCACCGCAAGCTGGCTCGTCGCTTCGACTTCTTCCACATGCAGGAAGAAGCCCCGGGAATGGTGTTCTGGCATCCGCGCGGGTGGACGTTGTGGCAGGTCGTCGAACAGTACATGCGCGGCGTCTACAAGCGCAGCGGATACCAGGAAATCAAGTGCCCCCAGATCATGGACGTGTCGCTCTGGAAGAAGTCCGGGCACTGGGACAACTATGCGGAGAACATGTTCTTCACCGAATCGGAAAAGCGTGAGTACGCGCTGAAGCCGATGAATTGTCCCGGACACGTTCAGGTTTTCAATTCCGGGCTGCGTAGCTACCGTGAACTGCCGATTCGCTATGGCGAGTTTGGCGGCTGCCATCGCAACGAGCCTTCAGGGGCATTGCACGGTATCATGCGAGTCCGCGCATTCACGCAGGACGATGGCCATGTCTTCTGCACCGAAGGGCAGATCGAACCCGAAGTGACGGCGTTTCACCGCCAGGCGCTTCAGGTCTACGGTGATTTCGGGTTCGAGGACATTGCCGTAAAGATCGCGCTGCGGCCTGACAAGCGTCTGGGTAGCGACGACACATGGGATCGCGCCGAGGACGCGCTGCGTGCCGCACTGGGCAACTGTGACGTCGAGTGGCAGGAGCTGCCGGGCGAGGGGGCGTTCTATGGTCCCAAGATCGAATATCACATGAAGGATTGCCTGGGGCGGGAGTGGCAGGTCGGCACCATGCAGGTCGACTTCATGATGCCCGGCCGGCTGGGAGCGCAATACGTCGCCGAAGACGGATCGCGGCAGATTCCAGTGATGCTGCATCGAGCCATTGTCGGTTCGATGGAACGTTTCGTCGGTATTCTGATCGAACATTACGCTGGGGCCTTGCCTCTATGGCTGTCCCCGGTCCAGGCTGTAGTACTCAATATCACGGATGCTCAGCGTGATTATGCCGAAAATCTCACAAAAACCCTGCGTGAAGCGGGTTTCCGGGTCGAGTCGGACTTGAGGAATGAGAAGATCGGCTTTAAAATTCGCGAGCATACGCTGCAGAAGATTCCTTATCTGCTGGTTGTCGGTGATAAGGAAGTCGAATCGGGTGCCGTTGCAGTACGGACTCGGTCCGGTGAGGATCTAGGGTCGGTAGCTGTGGATGCGCTGATAGCGCAACTCCAGCAGGCCAACCGTCCGGAGCAGCAACGTTAATCGCCAGATGGAGATCTAACGATCAAGCGTAATAATCAGCGCGGGCGCCCTCAGGAAAAGCGCGCGCCCATTAATGACCGTATTCATGCAGACGAAGTTCGCCTCATCGATGCCGAGGGTGAACAGTTGGGGGTGGTTCCCATGCAGGAGGCGCTTCAACGCGCCGAGGAAGCCGGAATGGATCTCGTTCAGATTTCCAATGCCGATCCTATCGTCTGTAAAATCATGGACTACGGCAAGTTCCTCTTCGAGCAGAAGAAGCAGAAGTCTGCTCAGAAGAAGAAAACCAAACAGATCCAGGTCAAGGAAGTGAAATTCCGGCCTGGTACGGACGAGGGCGCCTATCAGGTCAAGCTGAAAAACCTGATACGTTTCCTCGAAGGTGGCGACAAGGGTAAGGTCACGCTGCGTTTCCGTGGTCGCGAAATGGCACACCAGGATATCGGTCGTCGACTGATGGAACGGATTGCCGCCGATCTGGAAGAGCTGGCTGCTGTCGAATCCTTCCCCAAGATGGAAGGCCGGCAGATGATCATGATTCTTGCGCCCAAGAAGAAGTGATCCGCGGGCAAGTCGAACGGAAAGTGGCCAGCGAAACGCTTGCTGCTTTCGGCCTCGGGTTTTCTAAAAAAAGCGGAGTGGAGTTTTTCCCATGCCGAAAATCAAGACCAACAGTGGCGCTGCGAAGCGCTTCAAGAAGACTGGTAACGGCTTCAAGCACAAGCAGTCTTTTCGTAGTCACATCCTGACCAAGAAGTCCACCAAGCGTAAGCGTCAGCTGCGCGGGATGAAGCAGGTGCACGCTGCCGACAAGCAGCTCGTCACTCGCATGCTGCCCAACCTGTAACACTTGGTCGTCAGTCTTTAACGTCAGGAGAGTACTATGTCTCGCGTCAAGCGTGGTGTCGTCGCACGTCGTCGTCACAAGAAGATCATGAAGCAGGCCAAGGGTTACTACGGTGCGCGTTCGCGCGTCTTCCGCGTTGCCAAACAGGCCGTCATCAAAGCGGGTCAGTATGCATATCGTGACCGTCGTCAGCGGAAGCGTCAGTTCCGCGCGCTGTGGATCACGCGTATCAATGCGGCTGCCCGCGTCAATGGCATGTCTTACAGCCGTTTCGTGGCGGGCCTGAAAAAGGCAGGCATCGAGATCGACCGTAAGGTGCTGGCTGATTTGGCCGTTCACGAGAAAGCGGCGTTCGCTGCCATCGTCGAAAAAGCCAAAGCTGCATAGCAGGTCAACTTTTGCCCTTCGGGGTGATGAGTGATGTGACCGATCAGGGGAAGAGCAGCTGCTCTTCCCCTGTTTTTTTATATTGCACCGCCGCGTCGTTCCTGACCGACGGCGCTACGTAACGAACGACAAGCGGAGCTCGACGGATGGATCATCTTCCCGCCCTGGTCAATGAGGCGAAAGCGGCGATCGCCGCGGCTGAAGACGCCCAGGCGCTCGATCAGGTGCGCGTGCGTTTTCTGGGCAAGAAAGGCGAGATCACGGCCTTGCTCAAAGGCCTGGGCCAGCTATCGCCCGAGGAACGACCGGCTGCCGGCGAGCGCATCAATGAGGCCAAGCAAGCCCTGCAACACGAGCTGGAACATCGCCGGCATGTGATCGAGCAGGCGGCGATGCAGGCCCAGCTCGAAGCCGAACGAATCGATGTCACCCTGCCGGGCCGGGGCGAGGCCAACGGTGGCTTGCATCCCGTGACCAGGACACTGGAGCGGATCGAATCGCTGTTCCAGCATATTGGCTTCGAGGTCGCCTTCGGACCGGAAATCGAGGACGATTTTCATAACTTCGAAGCGCTGAACATTCCTGCGCATCACCCGGCTCGTGGAATGGCGGACACCTTCTATTTCGATGCCACGCGCCTGTTGCGCACGCACACGTCGCCGGTGCAGGTGCGCACCATGCAGTCACAGCAACCCCCTATTCGGATCGTCTGCCCCGGGCGGGTCTATCGCAGCGATTCCGATCTGACCCACACTCCGATGTTTCATCAGGTGGAAGGGCTGCTGGTCGATGAAGGCGTCAGTTTTGCGGATCTGAAAGGCACGATCGCTGATTTTCTCCAGGCATTCTTCGAGCGGGATGATCTGGATGTGCGCTTCCGGCCCTCCTATTTCCCGTTCACCGAACCCTCGGCCGAGGTCGATATTCAGTGCGTGATGTGCCAGGGCAACGGGTGTCGGGTTTGCTCGCACAGTGGCTGGCTCGAAGTGATGGGGTGCGGCATGGTCCATCCAGAAGTCTTTCGTCATTCATGCGTCGATGCCGAGCGTTATACCGGTTTCGCCTTCGGCATGGGCGCCGAGCGCCTCGCGATGCTGCGCTACGGGGTGAACGATCTGCGGCTGTTTTTCGATAACGATCTGCGTTTTTTGCGTCAGTTCAACTGAGTCCCTCGCCCAGTCAAGGAGTATCAAGATGAAGTTTTCCGAAGCGTGGCTGCGCGAGTGGGTATCACCGGCGCTCGGTACGCAGGCGCTGGCAGACGCGATTACCATGGCCGGTCTGGAAGTCGACGGCATCGAGCCGGTCGGCGCCATTTTCCAGGGGGTTGTCGTGGCAACGGTGGTTGCCAAAGCACCGCACCCCGATGCTGACAAGCTCAATGTGTGCCAGGTCGATGACGGTTCGGGCGAGCGCGTTCAGGTCGTCTGCGGGGCCCCCAATGTCGATATCGGTCAGAAGGTGCCTTTCGCTCGGGTTGGTGCGGTGCTCCCCGACGACTTCAAGATCAAGCGAGCCAAGCTGCGTGGGGTGGAATCCTGCGGGATGATCTGTTCCGCCTCCGAGCTCGGTCTGGAGGAAGGGCGCTCGGAAGGTATCTACGTGTTGCCGGGCGATGCTCCCGTCGGGAAGGATTTTCGGGCCTGGTTGCAACTGGATGATCACACGATCGAAGTAGACCTGACCCCCAACAGAGGGGACTGCCTCAGTCTTCGCGGCATCGCTCGCGAGGTCGGGTGTGTGACGGGCGCCAAGGTGATCGAGCCGAGCATCGCTCCGATCGCCGCGCGCAACAACGCCCAATTCGCGGTCGAAGTGAGCGACAGCGAGTGGTGTCCGCGGTATCTGGGACGGGTCATTCGTGATGTCGACGCCTCGGCGAGCACACCGCTGTGGATGCGTGAGCGTCTGCGTCGCGGCGGGATTCGCAGCATCGACCCGGCAGTCGATGTGACCAATTACGTCATGCTCGAGCTGGGCCAGCCGATGCACGCCTTCGATCTCGATGCCTTGAAGGGCGGGATCCAGGTTCGCCGAGCGCATGCCGGTGAGCGGCTCACGCTGCTCGATGGTCAGGACGTGGTGCTGAACGAGGATACGCTGGTCATTGCCGATCATGATCGGGCGCTGGCTATCGCCGGTGTCATGGGCGGCGAGGCGACCGGCGTCACTGGCGAGACGCGCAACCTGTTTCTGGAGGCCGCCTACTTTTCACCGCTTGCCGTCGCTGGCAAGGCTCGTGACTTTGGCCTGCACACGGATGCATCGCACCGCTTCGAGCGAGGCGTGGATCCGGATATCACGCGTCCGGCGATGGAGCGGGCTACCCAGCTGCTGACTGCCATCGTTGGCGGCTCCCCGGGGCCTATCACCGAAGTGAGGCAGCCGGCGCATCTGCCCCGGCGCGCGGATGTCGAACTGCGTCGGGAGCGCCTCTCTGCCTGCCTCGGCGTTCGTCTGCCCGACGAGGAGATTCACCGTATCTTCCGATCGCTGGGGATGGCCAGTTCCGCGCCGGGCCAGAGCTGGCGCGTGCAGATCCCCAGCTGGCGTTTCGACATCTCCATCGAGGAGGACCTGATCGAGGAGATCGCTCGTCTTCACGGCTATAACCGGCTGCCGGTACGCCGCCCGCAGGCGCGCCTCGGGCTGAAGGCCGACGACGAGGCGACTCGGCCGCTGCGTCGTCTGCGCCGCCACATGGTGTCTCGCGGTTATCAGGAGGCGGTGACCTACAGCTTCGTGTCGCCGGAACTTCAGGCATTGATCATTCCGAATGGTGTTTCGCCGACACTGGCCAATCCGATTTCCAGCGACATGTCGGTGATGCGGCACAGCCTCTTTCCAGGGTTGATCAAAGCGCTGACCCATAATCTCAACCGTCAGCAGCATCGCGTGCGGCTGTTCGAGACCGGGCTGGTATTTCAGGGTGAACTGGACGAGTTGGTTCAGACGTCCATGTTCGGTGGTCTGATTTGTGGAACCCGGGACGTCGAGGGCTGGTCTTCTCGACGCGATTCGGTCGATTTCTACGATCTGAAAGGCGACCTGGAGAGCCTGATCGCGTTGGGTGGCAACGCCGAGGAATGGACCTTCGTTCCGGCTGCACATCCTGCGCTGCATCCGGGGCGTTCCGCGAGCCTCTGCCGTGATGGTCAGGTGGTCGGATGGCTCGGGGCCTTGCATCCGGGGATTCGCGCTCAGCTCGATATCAAGCCTGAGGTCTACGTCTTCGAAGTGGAGCAGGCAGCGCTGACCCAGGGTGTCATTCCCAAGTTCGAGCCGCTGTCACGATATCCCGAGGTACGCCGGGATCTGGCATTCGTGCTTCGGGAAGATGTCGAGATCGCCCCGCTGATCGAGAGCATTCGAAGTCGGGCCGGCGACTGGCTGACACAATGGCAGTTGTTCGATGTCTATCGAGGAAAAGGGGTGGACGATGGTGACAAGAGCATCGCCCTGGGCTTGACCTGGCAGCATCCTTCGCGCACTCTCAATGACGAGGAAATCAATCAGTTAATCGCAGACGTGGTGGAAGTCGCGCAAGCGCGCTTCGGTGCCAGACTGCGAAGTTGATCTGTCATCCTGCGCGAAGGGAGCGATCATGGGAGCGCTGACGAAAGCTGAGCTTGCGGAGCATCTTCACACCGAACTGGGTTTCTCCAAGCGAGAGGCCAAGTACATGGTGGAAACGTTCTTCGAGGAAATTCGCGGCTGTCTGCGCGAGAACGAGCAGGTGAAACTCTCCGGGTTCGGTAATTTCGATCTGCGAGACAAGCGGGAGAGACCCGGACGCAATCCCAAGACCGGGGAAGAGATCCCGATCTCCGCGCGGCGAGTCGTCACTTTTCGCCCCGGCCAGAAACTCAAGGCCAAGGTAGAGAGCTTCGACGGCGAACTGCAGGAAGATTGAGTCGGCCCGTGATCCATCATATACCGCCTGTCAGCTGACGCTGGCAGGCGGTCGTGTTTCAGGCCCTGTCGCGTGAGGCCGGTGGGCGGGATATGCTAAGCTCCCGCGCAAATCAATTGCTGACTGAGTGTTATGCCCAAGCTAAAGATTGTCGTCGGTACCGTTTATGGTGGTGCCCTGGATGTCGCGGAACAGGTTTCGCCGTTATTCGAACAGGCGGGTTATGATGTCGTGGTCATCGAACAACCCAGCTTGAAAGACCTGACCGACGATACCCCGGATCTCGCGTTATTCTGCGTCTCCACGACCGGAAGTGGTGATTTCCCGGGTGATTTCGTTCCGTTCGTGCGGGAGCTGAAGTCGCAGTCGCCGAGTCTCGGCGCTCTGCGCTATGGTTTGATCGCGTTGGGCGACAGCTCCTATGGGGATACCTTCTGCGGCTCCGGCAGGGCGTTGGACGAGATACTCGCCGACCTTGGCGGCCAACGTCTGGGTGAGCGTCTCGAGATCGACGCGATGGAAACCTTCATGGCGGATGATGCTGCCATTCCCTGGGTAGAGGGGTGGATCGAGGCCGAGGGGCTCGCGACATGACGGAGCTGCGTTCACCGGCGGCTGCACGAACGTTGACAGCTACGCGCTGGAGTACGCTGCTGGGCCTGTGCGTGGTGATGCTGCTGTCGCTGCCGCGTTATTGGTATCAGCATGATTCGACGCGCTTGACGTTGCTGGTGATACTGGCAGCCGCGGTCGCGGTGGCCCTGATCGGTTTCTGGCGTCTGATGGCGCCGACGCAACGAGAGCTGTGCCCGAGCGCGATCAAGCAGCTGGGTGGTTGCCTGCTGATTGGCTGTGTTCTGATCGGCGCGTGGCACTGGGTCGATGTGGCGTCGGATCACTGGTCGGTGATCCTGTCGCAAGGTGCGGCGCTGGGTCTGCTACTGCACGTGATCAGTCGACTCTGGCGGCGACGTCGCTGAGAGATACCATTGAATACGGCGGGCCATGGGCCCGCCGTATTCGTTTCGCGATGACTGTCCTGGTCTCCAGGATCGCTTGGCCGAGCCACCGGGCTCCGCGATTGCGTCGATGGCATATCGTGCTTCGACCGCCGAGGGTGTACCTCGGCGGTCGAGCGTGCAACTCAGCCTAGGGTATAGCAGGGCACGTACTCGGCGCCGGGAAGTTTCATGCGACCCTGGGCCACGAACGACGTCAACAGCGCATCCAGACGAGACATCAGTTCAGGTTCGGCGTGCAATCGGAAAGGGCCTCGTGCCGCAATGGCGCGAATGCCGGGTTCCTTGACGTTGCCGGCGACGATTCCCGAGAACGCTCGACGCAGATTGGCGGCCAGCGAGTGATTGGGTTGATCGTGATGAAGCGCCAGTGCTGCCATCGCTTCGTGTGTCGGTTCGAAGGGCTGCTGGAACCCGCGCTCGATGTTGAGTCGCCAGTTGAAGTAGAACGCATCATTCTGTTCGCGGCGAAATTCGGCAACTTCCTGAATGCCATCCCGCATCAGTCGGGAAACCGTGATTGGATCGTCCACGACGATACGATAATGGCGGCCGACTTCCTCGCCCAGGGTGTAACGCAAAAACTCATCGATACGCTGGAAATACTCGCGCGCGCTCTCCGGACCGGTAAAGATGACCGGGAAAGGGATGTCGCGGTTATCCGGGTGCATCAGAATGCCGAGCAGATACAGAATCTCTTCCGCGGTGCCAACGCCGCCCGGAAATACAACGATGCCGTGACCGATGCGGACGAAGGCTTCGAGCCGCTTTTCGATATCCGGCATGATCACCAGTTCGTTGACGATCGGGTTGGGCGACTCGGCGGCAATGATGCCGGGTTCGGAAATCCCCAGATAACGGCTGTCCTTGCGCCGCTGCTTGGCATGGGCCAGGTTGGCGCCCTTCATCGGTCCTTTCATGGCGCCCGGACCGCAACCCGTGCAGATGTCCAGTCCGCGCAGACCCATGTGGTAGCCCACGGCCTTGGTATAGTCATACTCTTCGCGAGTAATCGAGTGGCCGCCCCAGCAGACCACCATGCTCGGTTCCTGCG
>NZ_MSDO01000023.1 GCF_001937195.1 Salinicola socius
GCTCGACCTCACCCCGGCCAGGCAGCAGCTCGACAGCGCCTATCACCTCTCCGACAGCCTCAGCCAGAGTGCGGCGGACCACAACGCCGACGCCCTCGACAGCCGCGAGAACCTCAAGCAGGCCGGGGATGACGCCGACGACCGCTACGGCAACAGCGAGCAACTGACCAGCACCGATCAAACCAGTGCTAGCGATGCCACCGACAGCGGCGGCCGGGGCGAAGCGGCGCGGATGAAAGCCCCCTGGCTGCACATGGCCTCGCCGGCCGGCATCACCCTGAGCACGCCGGAGTCGACCCACCTGGCCCAGGGCCGCTCGCTGAGTATCTCCAGCGGCGAGGACGTCAATATCGCCACCGGCAAGAGCCTGGTCGCCTCGATCTCCGAGAAGCTCTCGCTATTCGTGCAGAAAGCCGGGATCAAGTTGTTCGCGGCGCGGGGCAAGGTCGAAGTACAGGCCCAGAGCGATGCGATGGAGTTGACCGCGCAGAAGGACGTCAAGATTACCTCCACCGAAGGGCGGATCGAAATCAACGCCGCCAACGGCATCCTGCTGAACAGCGGTGGCGGCTATATCCGCATCGAAGGGGGCAATATCGACGTCCACGGCCCCGGCAAGATCGATATCAAGGGTGCCCAGCACAGCTTTGGCGGGCCGGCGAGCATGGATGCCGCCATGCCCGAGTTGCCGGAGGGGGCCTGTGAGACCCAGTTCGCCGGGGATGACTCGGCGTCTGCCGGTGCCAGTGCGCTATAGCGGGAGAAACCGACATCATGGAGCGTCAGACAACGTCCCCAACGCAGTGTCATCCAGCCGCCCGGGTGGGTGCGCCCAAGCCGTTCGATCTCGACTGGCTACAGCCGGGCAGGCATCGCTATGCACTATTGAACCCGCTACATGTCGCGTCCAGCGATCGCGACGATCTGGATAGCCGGACGTTGCGAACGCCGAGCGTCAAGGTTCGCGATCCGCTGCTGCCCCAGTTGATCTGCCTGGAGGCGCTCTCGCCGACGCAGCGTGAGCATCTGGCCAAGCGGATCGAGCAGTATGCCAAGCGCGGTCGCGCTTTCCTGTCTGCCTTGCTGCAAAGTGAGGCGGACACCGAAGAGGTGATCAGGCACTTCCGGTTCACGCTCGAACAGGCCCGCCCCGGCAGCCGAAGACGCTGGTGGCTGCGCTGCTATGATCCTCGAGTCTTTCGCCATCTCTGCTGGCTGCTCGAGACCGCGAGCATGGATCGCTTGCTGGGCCCCATCACCTGCTGGCGTTGGCCGGATCAATACGGCCAGTGGCATGCGCTCGAGCGCAACGAGGTGCCCGATCTGGCAATTCGTGTACCGCTGCTGTCTGCCTCGCAGTGGTCGTGTATCGACCGCATGGCCTCTCTCAACGCCGTCATCGACCGGCTGGCCATGCTGAAGCCGGAGGCCGTGGCCTCATTCGATGCTTATCGGGCGTTGGACGTCCTGCTCGTCCAAGCGCAGCAAATCGGCCTTGCCGCTGCCGAGGATTGCGCGCTCTACGCCGAGCAAGCTGCACGTTTTCACCCCCATATTCACGATCACCCCGAGATGCGACGGCGACTCGATCAGTCGGTCGAGACGCAGGGTAGCTACATGCGCCGCTGTGAAGACCTTTCAGCTCAGTCGTTACTCGCCATGGCACGGGAACTGGAGACCATTACATGAGTGAATCCGAGGACGTACAGTCGATCGCCAACTGTCGCGTGTGCCAGCGCAGCGGGTTGCCGATTCTGCCGCTGCGCTATGCCGTCACGCGAACGGATGGGGGAGATCAGTCCGGGCATCCTCCTGGCCCCGAGATTAGTGGCGCTTTGCTCGATGAGAGCCTCACGGCAACGCCATTACCTGAAGGGCAACGCTATACGCTCAGGCTGCTGCGCGCGGGGTTTCTCTACGTGTTCAACGAGACGCGTGGCCGCTGGATCGGCCATGTCGTCACCGACAAGGGCTACCTGATCGAATATGTCGACGTTTCCCACGACGAAGTGGTGGCGATCGATCCCGATAGTCCGCAGCCCATCGATGGCCGCTTGCAGCCGCCTGCCGACGAGCAGGAGTTTGCCTGCGCCGCCAACCCCTCGCACGCCTATCCGGGGCGTTGCGTAATGGTTCCCGATGCCGACAAGGCCGATAACGTCTATCTCTCCTTTTCCGATGTGGCCTGGACCAAGCGGGTGTGGAAAGAGCACGCAACGAACGCGAACCAGCGGCGTGACAACATGCGTCGTGTCTCGCTCGGGGCATGGCGTGGTGGTAGCGAGGCCTACGCAGAGTCGCTGGAAAAATTGGGGGACATCGTCGCTGAGGCTGGGCGTGTCTGGACACCACCAGATCGGCATGGTGCTTCAAGTACATGGCGTCCTGGTGCCTCGGGAACCTGGGGGCGTCAGGACGGACACGCTTTCGAGTTCAGCCCATTTCCGTTCCATGGCATGAAAGAGCAGGTCGAGGGACTCAAGCGGTGGGCAGACGAGCAGGCCGAACCGCTGGATATGACACCCATGCTGGTCGCGCTGGAAGACCCGGTGGGGATTTCGGCAGATCTCGCCAGCCTGACGGGCGTAAGGTTGAAGGAGAAGATGGCCGACCCTGAACAGGCCCGCCCTCTGGCGGTCTCCTCGGCCATCAATAACATCCGCCAAAGCATTCGCGAGGATGCTGAAAATCGCCAGATCTACCGTACCGAGCGTGACGCTTATCAGACGGTCTACGGTGGCCCCGGCGCTGGTGGCCGGGCGTTGGCTGGCCTGCTGATCGATGGCTTTCAGGAGCGCCAGGAGGAGATGCTGGAGCGTTGGCGCAACCCCACACCAGCACAACTGGTCGCCGCCAAGGAGGATGCCTGGAGCGATTATACCGACAAGCTGGATATGTCTCGGCTTCAGTCCTGGGAAGCGGCGTGGCAGAGTGAGATGCGCGACTTCGACAAGAATCGCATTGCGCCCCTGGCGCGTGCTCATGTCAGTTGGATGCAGAGCGATCCACTCTATCATCAGATGAATGCGGTGCATGACGACCAAGATATCGAATCTGGCGCCGCATTCGTGGATGCCATGTTGATCTGTATTCAAGACACGCAGGAGTACTCGCCCTGCGCGGAGCTATATCACCGCTGGCTATCTGCATCGAATCTCGATCAACGTAACCTGGCGTTGCGGGCGCTGGGCTACAACCAGAAAATCATACTGGAGCGGTGGGAAGGGCACGTCAGCGGCGGCTTACAGCCTGACTCCCTGCGCGGTTTACCATGGGATGGCTTGATCGGTGGCTATGAAAACGCACTGCAGTCACTTCAGGATGGTAGCCAGAATGCCGTAGTCCGGCTGACGGCCGCTTTGGGCGGGCCTTTCGCTAAGGTAGCGGCCAAGGCAGTCGATGGTGTCGTCGGCCCTGCGCTAGTCGGTATGGGCGTCATTGCACGTTCGCCTGTCATCCTGGCTGACGTGACGATGAGCAAGAAAGCCGCGATTGCGGAACTGGTCTCTAGAATGGCGGCCATCAACCCTGAGATCGGCAATCTGGAAGACCTGAATCGTGCCATCGACATCCAGATGCGCAAGGCACGCATCTATGGTGTGCCGGTCGAAGGGACCGGAAGATTTCGCTACCTGATCCTGGCCAATCCCAAAGTCATCGAGGATTTTCCCGGCCTGAACGCTCAAGGTGGTGCAAGGCAACTGGCGGAATCGGCAGTCCTGACCCAGGCAGATCGGCGCGCGATGACGCAGCTCAGGTGGCGGCAACTGCTGCCTACCGAGGCTGGGCTTGGCGTGGTCACAGGTATTCTACAGGTTATGGCGCTGTTCAAACTGTCCGATGATCTGGACAGCAGCATGGCCTACGAGCGAGGCGAGAACCGGCGGCGCTTCTGGACGGGGACGGCTGGGCTGGTAGGTACAGTCGCGGAAACCGTAGGTAAATGGTCCGAGAGTGCTGTGAAGACGGGTAGTCGATACGCCTTACGTATGGAGAAGACAATCGGCCTCTGGCTAAGGACAGGTGGGCGAGTGCTAGGAGTAGGCGCAGGTGTGGTAATGGCTGCGTGGGACAGTATTCGTGGTTGGCAGGAAGTGCAGGAAGGTAATGCGCTTGTCGGTGGGCTATTGTTCACCTCTGCTGGGTTTAGTGTCTTTGCAACCGGGGTGTTTGCTGGCTGGTTTGGAGCGACGATTTTTGGGGTTTCTGCTACAGGTATTGGAATTGTTTTAGTTGTTTTAATTGTAGTTATTGCAGTTGTGATTGAGATTTTTAAAGACGATAAGATACAGGATTGGATGGAGCGTTGTTACTTTGGAAAATTTGATGTCTCTGAGCGCTATGGTGATTCAAAGCGAGAAATTGGCGAGCTGAAGACTGCGCTGAATAGTGTAGGAGGTTAAGTTATGGATTATTCTGGTCTCGGTAAGAGGAATCGGTTCTCCGTTGGTTATCGTCTAAGCGATGAGAAATCTTCTGCTCGCTATATTCAAGGTGAATCTGTAAAAAGCATGCCGATGGATTTTTTTTCGGTCATAAAAGTCAATAGTAGTTATATTGAGCTGGTAGACCGCTGGTATCCAATTCGCGGGTTTTGGGCATGGCTTTCAGTGATGCTGGGATGCGGTTCGCTATTGGTGTCTGGCGCGTTGCTATATGCGGTTTTTTTTCCAATAGGTGAACCGATGATTCCGGGGGTGGGAGCAAAAATATTTTTTTTATTTCTCTCCTTGATGTTCTTTTTAGTTGCTTGTTTTGGGGCATGGTACGCTTTCAAAGTTGAGTGTTTAGGATATACCCATTATCCCATCCGCTTGAACAGGAAGACTCGAGAAGTTTATTTTTTCCGCCAAGACGGAACAGTGTTAACCGTGCCTTGGGAATCTCTTTCTTTGACGCTGGGTGAATCCAAGAATCCTCTAGTTGGAAAGACTTATGATCTGCGTGCTCGTGTTCTGGAGGAAGACGGTGAGACGGTTCGCGAATCGTTCTCTTTAGGCTATACATTTCCAGGTAAACCTGAGTCAATGGATAAATTTTGGGCTTTCTTGCAGCCTTATATGGAAGCCGAAGATGGTGTGGAACGCACGTGTCGAGAGTTAAGAAAGAGCCTTTTGATGCCAGTCGATGGTCGTCGAGAAGGATGGCGATGGAGTATTTTTCGGACTTTTGCTCCAGGGCTACATTACCCATGGACAATGCTTCTGCTATGCATCCCATTAGGTTTGAATGCTGTGGGCCGTATGCTTGCAATGAGTACTTGCAAAATACCGCAATGGCCGGAAGAGGTGGAGCGAGCCAATCCAGAGGAGCCGGACGACCCTTACCGACTGACCTGGCGCGATAATGGCCCGCTGGGCTGGTGGGAGCTTTACTGGCCCCTTCTATGTACCGTTATTGGCGTGGGTTCTTTTATCGGGATTTTAGGCTGGGTGATTTCCGGCCTATGGCGATAATGATTGAACATTATTCGTCAACAGCCGTCGACCAGTGACGAGCTGGCAGTGTGGAAGCTCATAGCAACCTGCTATGAGCTTTGCTGATGCATTCTAACTGCTGTCCAGTGTCACGAAAATTCGTCTTGTATTTACTAAATGCGGCTCAGCTGAGTGGCAGGTTGCTTCACTGTCAGTGCCCCCACTTTCTGCGTGTTCAGATTTGCCCAATACTGATCGCATAAGGGTGTATGATCATTATTATCCGAAGTCCGAGATGTGAGAGCGTGACTTGGAATGGTCAGGTGAACTAGGTGAATTAAGATGGATTATGCTGGGCTGGATTATCGGAATGTTCGCTTCCCTGTTGACCGAGCCTTGACAGAGGCTGAACGCGCTTCGCGTTACAATCAAGGGCAGCGGGGAAGGGCTACACCGATGGATTTTCTATCGGTTGCGAAGGTTAATTCAGAATATATAGATCTTGTTGACAGATGGTACCCAATAAAGGGTTTTAATGTGTGGTTGGGGGGGTGCGTCTTATTAATTTCCATAGGCATGCTATTTGCAATATATGGAGGTGTTTTCTTTTCTGGTCGTACTGCCCCAGTGGAAGTGGTGGACTGGATTGGTATTGTTGGGCTGACGCCACTTTTTCTGTGCTTGGCATGGGCTGGTTGGTGGCTAATCCGCACCGAATGTGGGCGATACACTCATTACCCGATTCGCCTGAATCGCAAAAGCCGTCAAGTCTATTTTTTCCGCCAAAATGGTACGGTGTTGACAGCGCCATGGGAGTCATTGTTTCTGACATTGGGTGAATCGAAAAGCCCCTTGGCTGGAACGACTTATGACCTGCGTGCTCACGTGCTCGACGATGATGGCGAAACGGTTCGCGAGTCTTTTTCGCTTGGTTACCCTTCCCCACTAGGTAATGCGCAGTCGATTGATAAATTTTGGGCCTTTCTGCAACCCTATATGGAAGCGGAAGATGGTGTGGAGAGAACCTGGCACCACCTCAAGGAAAATACGGGATATTTGGTGCCAGTCGATAATCGCAGGGAAGGCTGGCGCTGGAGCATTGCCCGTAGCTTTATGCTGGGAGCCCACTGGCCTTACCTTCAGCTTCTGTTTTCGCCCTTCCTTGGACTGAATGCACTAGGCCGTATGTTGGCAATGCGCACCAGCAAAATACCGCAATGGCCGGAAGAGGTGGAACGAGCCAATCCGGTGGAACCGGACGATCCTTACCGATTGACCTGGCGCGATAATGGCCCGCTGGGCTGGTGGGAGCTTTACTGGCCCCTGCTGTGTACTGTGATTGGCGTGGGGGCTTTCGTCGGTGCTCTTGGTTGGATCGTCTCCGGTTTATGGCGCTAGTGGCCAGACTTCTCTGCTAGCAGAATCACTCATTGATTGGTCGTGGTTTGTAGGGTCTAGGGCGCCCTTGTTAGAGGGTTCTGCCTCAGGGGCTATCTTTGATATATCGAGCAGAGCGGTATGGTGGCCAGTGATGGCAGCTTCAGCGGGCGGGGCAAGATCCCCGCTATCTTATCCTGGGAAGAATGATTGCTGATTATTCGTGGACGGTCTATCGCAACGAAGCTGCGTTCACCGGCCGGATCTACAACGGCGAGCAGCCCCAACTGGCACCGCCATGGCCTGCTTTTCGAGTACCGCGAAGGGATCGTCGGCGACGCCACTCCACCTCTGGCGCGAGTCGTATCCTGAGCGCTAGCGGTGTCCTCAAACGCTCTCCCGCTCCACCAGC
Source organism: Salinicola socius (assembly GCF_001937195.1). GTDB lineage: Bacteria > Pseudomonadota > Gammaproteobacteria > Pseudomonadales > Halomonadaceae > Salinicola > Salinicola socius. The sequence continues at coordinate 7,207 of NZ_MSDO01000023.1, forward strand.
CTCACCCCCAGATCCAGGCGCTTCTCCGCCTCCGGGAGTTCGCTGGCGAGACTGGCCAGCAGCAGCCGGGCGGTGTGCTGGCCGATCTCCCGGCGTGGCGGTTCGATGGTGGTGAGCGGGGGTACGGTGCTGGTGGTGAAGTCCAGGTTGCCGAAGCCGGCAAGGGCGATGCGGCCGGGAACGTCCCACGCCTGTCGCTGGCATTCGCACAGCACGCCGAGCGCCACCATGTCGTTGGAACAGGCAATGGCCTCGATCTCCGGATGATCCTGCATCAGCGCGTGAGTCAGCCGTCCGGTCTCCTCGGCGTGGCTGCGTCCGCTCAGCTCCCGCAGTTCGACCGTCCCGCCGGTGGCCTCCACCGTGTCCCGAAAGCCGTGGTAGCGATCCCGCGCACGCACGTCGCGCTGGAAGTTGGTGCTGACGAACGCCATCCGGCGGCGCCCCTGCCGCAGCATGTGCTCGGCCACCAGGCGGCCGCAGGCGTGGTGAGAGAAGCCCACCACCATGTCCAGCCCCGGCTGGCCGTAGTCCCACATCTCGACGATGGGCGTATCGTTGTTGGCCAGCACCGATAGCGACTTGCGGGTGTGCAGGAAGCCGGTCAGCACCAGGCCGACGGGGTTCCAGCTCAGAATCGAGCGAATCAGCTCCTCCTCCCGCGCATCGTCGAATTCGGTGTTGCCGATCAGCAGTTGATAACCGGCGCTTCGCAGATGGCGCTCGAGGGTTTCCAGCGTCTCCGAGAAGAACGAGTTGGTGATGGTGGGCACCAGCACGCCGATCACGTTGGAGCGCGACGACGCCAGCCCGCCGGCCATGGTGTTGGGCAGATAGCCCAGCCGGTCGATGGCCGCCTGGATCTTCTCGGCGCGCCCAGGGGAGACCTCGTCCGGACGACGCAGATAGAGTGACACCGTGCTCGGCGACACGTTTGCCAGTCTGGCGACTTCTCCCATGGTGACGCGCTGCGAACCGCGTCGTCGTCGTTTGGCCAAGATTCCGTTACCTCGTTCCTGACCCCGCGCTCGGGTCAGATAAGCAGATGAAGTTTTTTTCGTTCCCCTTTGGGTCCCGCGCGCTAGGCACTGTCGGAAAACTGCCTGCGCTCGCCCATACGGCGTTAAAAATCGGCTCAAGATGCTCATTTACACCGCGTAAACTCCGCTCTTTCATCGATTTTTGCCTTGTCTAGCCTTCGCTCGTCGACTTTTCAGACAGCGCCTAGTGTAACGGGTCTGGCGCGGCGCTTCGTGAGGGGAGAAGCACCGCGCTCGGACCGCGACCTGGGTCGGGGTCTACGACGAATGGACGATAACGACGCGTTGTTCGTGTCTATTCGTAGCGCTACGATTTTAGGCCATGTCGAGGAAGAATTCTCCTGAACGGGCTCGAAAGAGGCCAAATATCTGATGGCAGCGCTGGTTTCGCTTGTTTTCGCAGCGCTACGAAATGGAGCCAACCATGAAGTCACTGCGCTATTCCCTGGCCACCCTGGCCCTGATCGGCACCACCCACGCGGCCGTGGCTGCCGACAACCTGGAGATCATCGTGCCCTTCGCGGCAGGTGGTGCGACCGACATCGTCGCCCGCAGCTTCGAGCCGACTTTCTCGCAACAGCTCGGCGTCACTTCGGTGGTGAGAAACGTCGCCGGAGCCAGTGCCACCGTGGGCACGGCGGAAGTCGCCAACAGTGAAGGCAATCCGAATATCATCGGCTATGAACCGGCCGGCGCGCTGACGATTCAGCCGTCGCTGAAGAAATTGCCCTATGGTCCGGACAGCTTCACCTATATCTGCCGCACCGTGTCCAATCCGATGTTCCTGATGGTCTCGAAGGCTTCCGACATCACCTCGTTCAAGCAACTGGTCGAGGAGTCCCGGGATCAGCCGTTTCTCTACGGCTCCTCCGGTCCGGGAACGCTGCCGCATCTCGCCATGGCGGCGACCGTGGTCAATAGCGACCTGAAAGCCGAGCACATTCCCTACAGTGGCTCGGGGCCGGCGATGAACGCGTTGGCCGGCAACGAGATCCAGATCATGGCGGATACCGAAACCATTCTCGAGAACTATGACCTGCGCCCGCTGGCGGTGTTCGCCGATCATCGCGTCGAGGGCTACGACGACGTGCCGACGGTCGAGGAGCTCGGCTTGCCGGCGCTGGATTTCGCGGTCTGGCAGGGCGTCGTCGCGCCCAAGGGGATCTCTGACGAGCGTGCCCGGCAGTACGCCGAAGCGTGCAAGGCGACGGTCGAATCGGACAAGTTCCAGAGCTTCGCCGACAAGGCCAAGGCGGGGATCGCCTACCTCGGGCCGGATGACTTCAAGGCGTTCGTCCAGAAGCGCTTCGAGGCCAACAAGCAGGTGTTGAAGGATGCGGGCCTGGCGCCGTAATCCGCTCTTTCACTCTCTTTGTTTTCTCGATCTCTCAGGAGCCGCGATTCATGTTCGCTTCCTTGATCCACCCTCGGGTATTGACCGCGCTGGCGCTGTTGCTGGCCGGTAGCGGTCTTTCGGTCACCGCCTGGCAGGGGCCGGCGAGCGCCATGCTGGTGCCCCGTATCGTGCTGACGATCTGGTGTGCAATGGCCTTGGCGGTATTGATCGGCGAGCTGATTCGCCGCGTGCCGGTGAAAAACGTGACGCTGACGCCGCTACCGTTGCTGATGGCGGTGGTACTGATCGCCGCGATTGCCACGGCGAGTCTCGGTTTTCTGCTTCCGGCGCTGCCGCTGGTGGCGTTGACACTATGGCTATTTCGTATCCGACGGCCGCTACCGTTGGTGCTGGGAACGATCGTGATCGGCGGCGGGCTGTGGTTCCTGTTCCATCACGTGCTGATGATCCGGTTGCCGGCACTGCTCACGAATGGAGTGATCTGAGATGGACGTGATTCTGGCGGCGGTCGGCGACGCCTTCACCTGGCAGGCGCTGCTCGCCATCGTGATCGGCACCTGGGCGGGCATCATCATCGGCGGGCTGCCCGGGTTGGGCTCGGTGGTGGGCTTGACGATCTTCCTGCCGTTTACCTTCGGCATGGATGTCATCACCAGCATGGCGCTACTGATCGGTGTCTATTGCGGCTCGGTCTACGGCGGCTCGATCACCGCGATTCTGATCAACACGCCGGGCACGCCGCAGTCGGCTGCCACGGTCTTCGACGGCTATCCGATGACCCAGCAGGGGCGGGTCGACGAAGCGCTGGGCTGGGCGACCTTCGCCTCGTTCTTCGGCGGCGTGCTCTCCTGCGTGTTGCTGATCTTCTGCGCCCCGCAGTTGGCCAAGTTCGCCGTCAACTTCGGTTCGATCGAGGTCTTCGCGCTGGTCTGCCTGGCGATGCTGTGCATCGTCGGGATCTCCCGCGGCAGCCTGCTCAAGGGCCTGGTGTGCGGGATGATGGGTTTCTTCTTCTCGATGGTCGGCAGTGACCCGATCACCGGCGCCGACCGTTTCACCTTCGGTACCTATGCGCTCAGTTCGGGGCTGGACCTGATTCCTGTAGTGGTGGGGGCGTTCGCGCTATCCGAAGTCTTCGTTCGCTTCTCGGCGCGTGACGAGGAGGCGACCACCATCCCCGAGGCACGGCTGCGCTTCCCCAGTTTGCGCGAGATCGGCCGACGTCTGGTCGAACTGCTGCGCGGTTCCTTTATCGGCAGTTTCGTCGGTGCCTTGCCGGGCACCGGTGCGGCCGCGGCGGCCTTCATCAGCTATGCGGCGGCGCAGAAACTGTCACCGCGCCGGGCCAATCTGGGCAAGGGCGAGCCGGACGGCATCATCGCCTCGGAATCCTCCAACAACGCGGTGACCGGCAGCGCCTTCATCCCCACTCTGGCACTGGGCATCCCCGGCGACGTGGTCACGGCGATGATGATGGGCGCCATGGTGATTCACGGCATCACGCCGGGTGTACGGCTGATGGCCGATCAGGCGCAGACGGTTTACACGCTGTTCGTGGTGCTGATCATCGTCAATGTCGCCATGCTGATTCTCAGCAAGCCCTCCATCGGTCTGTTCCGCTACCTGTTCAAGTTGCCGCTGGGCTTCGTGATGGGTGGGATCGTGATGTTCAGCTTCATCGGGGCGGTGTCGGTACGTGGCAACCCGCTCGATCTGGTGGTCGCGGCATTGACCGGGATTCTCGCCTACGTGCTGCGTCGCAGTGGCTACCCGCTGGCGCCGCTGGTCATCGGCATGGTGCTGGGGCCGGCGCTGGAGAGTTCGCTACGCCGAGGCCTGCTGATCTCGCGCGGTGATTTCCTCTCGTTCTTCACTCACAGCGGTATCGCCACCACGCTGTTCGTTCTGATCGGCCTGTTCCTGATCTGGACGATCGTGGGTGGCGTGATCGAGTGGCGAGCGAAAGTCATCCGTACTCGCCGCGAGGCCTCTTCCGCTCAACCCGCTTCCGAACAAGGGATCATGCATGATCATCACTGAACTCAAGACCCATGTGCTGGCCGCACCGCTGGAGCAGCCGTTTTCCTTCTCCCAGGGCTGGGTGCATCAGCGCACCGCCATGCTGGTCGAAATTCATACCGAAGAGGGGCTGGTGGGTTGGGGCGAGTGCGTCAACCACGGCCTGCAGCCGCCGCAGGTCGCCCAGGCGATGGTCGAACATGCGCTCAAGCCGCTGGTGATCGGGCGTTCGGTCTTCGAGCGCGAAGTACTGTGGGAGACGATGTATAACCATACCCGCCCCTACGGTCAGAAGGGCGTGGCGCTGTTCGGCATCGCGGCGATCGATATCGCGCTGTGGGATCTGGCCGGCAAGGCGCTGAACCAGCCCATTCACCGGCTGATGGGCGGCGCATTCCGCAACGAGATTCGCCCCTACGCCACCGGCTTCTATCGCCGCGAGGGCGGGAACTATCCCGAGGAAGTGGTCGACGAGGCGCTGCGCCATCAGGCCAACGGCTACCGCGCGATGAAGATCAAGACCGGCTTCGGGATCGAGGCGGACATCCGCGACATGCGCGCGGTGCGCGAGGCGGTGGGCGACGACATCGCGCTGATGATGGATGCCAACTGCGCCTACAGCGTGCCGGCGGCGCGGCGGATCCTGATGGAGCTCGAAGAGACGCGGGTGCATCTGTTCGAGGAGCCGTTGAGCCCGGAAAACCGCCACGGCTATCGCGAGCTCAAGGGCGTTTCGCGCACCTGGATCGCGGCCGGCGAAAACGAGTATTCCAAGATCGGCTATCGCGACTGGATCAGCGAAGGCGCGCTGGACATAATCCAGCCGGATATCGGCGCCGCCGGCGGGTTGACCGAGTGCCGCAAGATCGCCGCGCTGGCCCAGGCCTTTCATGTGCCGATGATCCCCCATGTCTGGGGCACCGGCGTCGGCCTGGCGGCCGCGGTTCAACTGATCGCCACCTTGCCGCCGCAGCCGCTTTCACTCACGCCTGACGAGCCCATGCTCGAGTACGACCAGTCGGCGCATCCGTTCCGTCAGGAGTTGATTGGCGGCGAGTTCCAGCTCAACCCCAACGGCTGCGTGGAGGTGCTCGACAAGCCGGGGCTGGGGATCGAGATCGATCGGGGAATCATCGATCGATACCGGATTGCCTGAACATCGACCCGCAGCCATTGGAGCCTGACATGAGCGATGCCAAGAAAATTCTGCTGCTGGGCGTGGATGGATTGATCCCCGAGCTGGTCGAGCGTTTCTGCGCCGAGGGCGTATTGCCGAACATCCAGCGCCTGCGCGACGAGGGCGGCTCGACGCGGCTGCTGCCCTATATCTCGACCTGGGGCGACACCAATTTCGTCACCTTCCTCACCGGTCAGGCGCCCGGTACCAGCTGGGTCGGCCAGCGCATGCCGCCCAGCGGCACCGGACACCTGCTGGAACTGATGCGCGACGCCGGCAAGCGCGCCGCGCTGGTTCACTTCCCCGAGAGTCTGGTGCCCGCTGGCGAGCGCGATCTCTGCTTTGCGCCGTTCTACAGCGGCAGCGGCCCCGCGCCGATGGAGCTGGCGCCGGCTTGCCTGCACAGCACCCATCTAGACCGGTGGACCCCGACACCGTCAACCGAAGCCCTGGGCTGGCCGCCGACCGGCACGCTGGCCCATCACCAGAAGCACAATCGCTTCGCCATCGAGCGCACGGGTGAGGATTTCATCGCGCTGATTCCGGCCCATCGGGGCGAGCCGGTGCCGGTAACGCTGCGCGCCGATGGCGAACGCCTCCACCTTCAGGTAGCGCAGGGCGAGGCCAGCCTGAGCGAGGGCGAATGGAGCGATTGGCTGCCGCTGGCGGACGAGAACGCCATTGAGGGCAAGCCGGCGGCGGTCCGTTTCAAGCTGCTCGATCTCGACGTTGCCAGCGGCAGGATCGACCTGCTGCAGTCCCAGATCACCGCACCGGAAGGCAGCAGCGGCCGGCCGGGCCTGGCACGCCGCCTGATCGAACGTCACGGCCCGTTCGTCTCCAAGTGGGCGGTCTCCGCCGACCCGGACACCCGCTACTTCGAGACCAGTTTCGAAGAGGGGCGCTATCAGCTCGACTGGCTGGTCAACACCGCGCTGACCCTGCTCAACGACGAAGGCTTCTCGCTCTTTGCCACCGTCTTCCGGCTCAACGACGAGACCCATCACACCTGCCTCGCCCAGTGCGATCCCGAATCCAAGTTCTACACAGCCAGCGATCACCAGCGTTATCTCGAGGTGATTCGGCGCTCGTACCGCATTCTCGACGACGCCGTGGGCCGGGCGCTGGCCGGCTGCGACGACGACACCACGCTGGTGCTCGCCTCCGATCATGGCGACGTGCCCAATAGCCATCTCTGTGATATCCACAGGCGGTTGGCCGAATTCCACCTGTGCACGATCGACGGCGAGGGCAAGCCCGACGTCGCCGCGAGCCAGGCCTTCCTCAAGGACGAGCGCGGCGGGCTGGAGATCTTCGTCAATCGCGACCGGGTAGCCGCTGCCGAGATCGAGCGCGTACAGACGCGAATCCTCAAGGCGCTGACCACCTGGTACGTCGATACCGACACCGGTGAGCGCAACGTGGTCGCGCTGGCACTGAAGAAGCAGGACGCCAGTCCGCTCGGTTACTGGGGCGAGCGCATGGGCGACGTGCTGTTCGCCTACGCCCCCGGCTTCGTCTGGGGCACCAACCAGCGCGGCGATACCGTCGCCGAACTCCACACGCCGGGCGCCAACCACGGCCCGCAGGTGCCTACCGCCAGCACCGGGTTCGCCTCCAACCACGGCGTGGCGTTCTTCCTCGGTGGCGGGGTTCGTCCCGGCATCGAGCTGGCGTTCGATACCGCCCGCGGAATCCAGCGCATGGACAGTGCCGGCGCCACTGTTGCGCGGTTGCTCGGGCTCTCCACCGATTCGTTGGACGGGAAGGTGCTGGAGGGGTTGCTGGAGAAGGCATGCCGATAGGCACTGCCCTCCCTACCGATCCCCAGCGGTTCATGCCGTCAAGTAATCTCCTGGTAGCCGTTCTGCCAGGAAATCCATGAACAGCCGCGCACGTTGCGAGAGGGCGGTCTGGCGGTAGTAGACGACGCTGAGCCGTTGGGTCTGGAGCTGCGTCTGATTCGGTAGCACATCGACGAGCCGGCCTTGCCGACGCGGCGCGATCGTCATGTAGTCGGTGAGGCAGGCGATCCCCTCGCCTGCGAGGACCAGCTCCAGCAGGGTCGGGCCGCTGGAGGCGGAGAGTGCCGGTTTGACGTGAAACGGCTGGCCGTATCCGTCGAGCAGCGGCCAGCGGTTGAGGTGATCCAGCTGGCTGAAGCCGAGCAGGCTATGCTGGTCGAGATCGCTGACGCTTTGCGGTGCGCCATGGCGTGTCAGGTATTCCGGACTTGCCAGTAACCGCAAGGGGCTGCTGCCCAGCGGGCGAGCATGCAGCGAGGAGTCCTCCAGTTCGCCGATACGGATGGCGAGGTCGACGCGCTGCTCGAGCAGATCGATGAAGCGGTCGTGGGTATCGAGTTCCAGCGTGATGCCGGGGTAGCGACGGCGGAATTCGCCAATCACCGGCACGATCACGAGTTGCATGAAGCTCGGCGCGGCGTTGACGCGCAGCCGTCCCTGAGGTTGATCCTGATGCCGGGCAATGGCCTCTTCGGCGCTGTCGACGGCGGCAAGGATCGAGCGCACGTGGCCGAGAAACGTCTCGCCTTCCTCGGTCAACTCCAGTCGGCGGGTCGTCCGGCGCAGAAGCGTCGTGCCCAGTTTGCGCTCGAGCCGGTTGAGCGCGCGGCTGACCCCTGACACCGTCATCTCGAGCCGTTCGGCGGCGGCGGTGATGGAGCCGCAGTCGACCACGGCGACGAACGCCAGCTGCTCCTCGAGCGTGCTTTTCATGAGGGTTGCTCCGTGAACAGACTGTTTTGTTGATTTTAAATCAAAAGTGACTTGTCGTTAGCGTGGTTTATCCACCGTCATTTGTCTTCACAATGGCTGCCATCGCACTGCGCCTGGCAGTTCTGGCGCAGCATTCACTATCGTGACGGGAACCCTTCAACGATGAAGATTCTATTGATCAATGGCGGCAAGCCATTTGCCCATTCAGGCGGCGAACTCAACAATACGTTTCATGCGGTGGCCGTCGAGGCGTTGACCGAGCGGGATCACCGGATCCACGAGACCGTGATCGAGCAAGGTTACGACGTCGACGCCGAGGTTCAGAAATTTCTCTGGGCGGATGTGATCGTCTATCAGATGCCCGGCTGGTGGATGGGCACCCCGTGGAGCGTGAAGCGCTATATCGATGAAGTCTTCACCGCCGGTCACGGTTCGCTATACGCCAACGATGGCCGTTCGCGCCACGATCCGAGCAAGCAGTATGGCGGCGGCGGCTTGCTGCAGGGGCGACGCTACATGCTGTCGCTGACCTGGAACGCCCCGCGAGAAGCGTTCGACGAGGCAGACAATTTCTTCGAAGGTCGTGGTGTCGACGGCGTCTATTTTCCGTTCCACAAATCCCAACAGTTCGTCGGTCTGGAGGGCTTGCCGACCTTCATCGCCAACGATGTGATGAAGATGCCGGACGTCGAGCGCCATACCGCAGAATACCGTGAGCATCTGGACCGGGTGTTCGGCCAGGCGGAAACGCCGGTTGCCGAAGCACGGGGTTCGCTGACCGTCTAAAAACATTGTTCGTGACACAAAGGCAGCGCTGGCTGCCTTTATCTGTTTAGAGTCTCGGATCGGGATCGAATGGCAGTGTCTCGGCCATCGCGACAACCTGCTCAAACAGCGGATGTTTAGGATTGAGCATGTAGTTGAGCTCTCGTGGTACCACGATGCTGGGCAGCGCCAGCGCCAGGCTTTGACCGGAGGTCAGCCAGCCGTCGCCCAGCTCGGCCGTCTCCGCCGGCGCCGGCGTCTCTCTCCAGTTTTCCGGTAGATCGTCCATACCGACGCGCAGAATGCTGTCGGCAGGCAGCGTCAGGCGTACCAGCGTATAGGCATTAAGCAGTCGGTAATTTTCCAGATGCACCATGATCTCGAGCAGCGCCAGTGACTCGGAACCCGCAACATACACACAGGCTCTGCCCGGACTGTTCCAGCGCCCCCCGAAGAGTCGTGCGCCTTCGCCATCGAATGCACTGTCCTGATACTTCCGTTTGACCAACCGATAGGCAGTGATCTCGTTCACGCAGAGACCCCGTGCTCCAGTCGGCCGATCAGGTTCAGTACCGTTTGGTATTCGGCCGATGTCGCGCTCATCTCGACGGGTCTGCGTCCGCCCAGCCCGATATTAGGGGCGAGCAGCCAGGCGCGTGCGCCATCGGCATCGCCTTCAAAAAGATCCAATGCCGCCTTGAAGAGCTCGGCAAAGCGATACAGCCGGTCGCTTTCCGCCATCTTGAACCGGCCCGATTTTGCACGGCGGCTCAGCGTGGCGGAAGGGATATCGACGTAGCGTGCCAGGCTCTTCTGCTCTATGCCCGACATCTTGGCCAGCTTGGGGTAGACCCGATACTCCACTCCCTCGTGAAGGAGCTCATGCAGACGGCGCCCGCGAGCGGGCAGGCCGATCTGCTGCCAGAAACCAGCTGCTGACGCTTTCGATGGCCGGTATTGGGTGAAGTGGCTGTTCATGATGAATTCTCATTTGGTTATTTTCGAGTATATCAATTGGTATACTCGGTGTTGTCGCAACCGTCAAGTGACGCACAGGGCATGAAAAAGCATCTATCGAATTGGCACTGCCTTGAGCCCTTGAATCGCCCCGAAGCGGAAACGCTCCGGGGGCTGATCGCCGAGCTCGAACCGATCCTGGGTGATCGCATTACCACAGCGGCGGGGATTCGCGAGCAGCACGGCCACGACGAGTCCTGGCACCATCCGGCCGCGCCGGACGCGGTCTGCTTTCCGCACTCCACCGAGGAAGTCGTCGCCGTGGTCCGCGCTTGCGCGGCGCATCGGGTGCCGGTGATCCCCTATGGCGTCGGCACCTCCATCGAAGGCCAGATCATCGCAGAACATGGTGGCATCAGCGTCGATCTTTCCGCCATGAATACGATTCTCGACGTCCGACCGGAAGACATGGATGCCACGGTTCAGCCCGGCGTGACGCGCACGCAGTTGAATACCCATCTGCGCGCGACGGGGCTGTTCTTCTCAGTCGACCCCGGCGCGGACGCCAGCATGGGCGGCATGGCATCGACTCGCGCCAGTGGCACCAACACCGTGCGCTACGGCACCATCCGCGAGAACGTGCTGTCGATGACGGTGGTGATGGCCGACGGCAGCATCGTCAAGACCGGCACACGGGCGCGCTGGCGGCGTTCAACCAGCGCCTGATCGAGCGCGCGCTGGCCGCCGGCGGCACCTGTACCGGCGAACACGGCATCGGCACCGGCAAGCGCGCCTACATGGAAGCCGAGCACGGCGGAGGCTGGGCGGTGATGCGCGCTATCAAGACCGCCCTCGACCCGCTCGGCATCATGAATCCGGGCAAGCTGGTGTGACATGGCCGCTCACCGCCCGTTTCTGTCAGGCGTTGGTGGAACGGGCCTCGGGCTCCAGCACTTGCGTATGCAGCGTCTTGCCGTCGCTGTCCTTGAGCGTGACCGTCAACGTCTCGCTCTCGGCGTCCAGATCGGCCTGACCGAAGAACTGATAGCCCGCCGAGGGCGGCAGGTTCGACTGGCCCTCGGGTGGCGCCTTGAAGAACGTCACTTCCGGGCCGAAGGTCGCGTCCATCTCGCTGGGGCCGAAGGTGCCGGCGTGGAGCGGCCCGCTGACGAACTCCCAGAATGGCTTGAATGCCTTGAAACTGGCGCGCTCCGGCGCGTAGTGATGCGCGGCCGTGTAGTGCACGTCTGCGGTGAACCAGACCACGTTGCTGATATCGTCATCGCGGATCGCCTGTAGCAGCCTGGCGATCTCGAGCTCGCGACCGAGGGGCTGACCGTCGTCGGCGTTGGCGATCGCCTCGAACCGATCGCCATCCGGCACCACCATGCCGATCGGCATGTCCGCGGCAATGATCTTCCAGGTTGCGGTGGAGTCGTTCAGCGCTTGGCGCAGCCAGTGGAACTGGTTTTCGCCCAGGAATGCGGTGGCCGATGATTCCTCGTCTTGCAGATTGGCGCTGTTGGAACCGCGATAGCTGCGCATGTCGAGCATGAACACTTCCATCCCCGGCCCGTAGGAGAAACGCCGATAGATCCGCTGCGGGGCAGAAGCGGGCAGGCGAATCGGCATGTATTCCAGAAAAGCCTGACGCCCCCGAGCGGAGAGCAGCGCGACGTTCTTTTCCGTATAGAGATCGTTGTCGAGGATCTCCTGTGGATACCAGTTATTGGTTGTTTCGTGGTCGTCCCATTGCGCCAGCATCGGCACTTCGGCGGCGAAGCGGCGGAAGTTGGCGTCGAGATGGTTGTAAGAATGCTGACCACGATACTCTGCGAGCGTTTCGGCGACCTTCTGCTTGGCGGGCGTGACGATATTGCGCCAGATGCCGCCATCGGGTAGCGCCACTTCCGCTTCCAATGGTCCGTCCGCGTAGACCGTGTCGCCGGAGTGGATGAAGAAATCCGGCCGGAGCTGGCGCATGGTTTCCCAGGTGCGCATGCCGCCACGGGATTCGTCGATGCCCCAGCCTTGGCCGACGACGTCCCCCGACCACACGAAACGCAGATTGCGGGGGGTGGATGGTGGCAAGCGCAGTTGCCCGACCACCGCCTCGCTCACTGCCCGCGGGTCGCCCAGTGCGGCGAAACGCACCCGATAGTGAACGGTACCCATCCCCTGCAGGCCGGTCGCATCGATCTTGCCGATCAGGTCGGTGCCGGGTAGCACATCTAACCAGGGCAGCTGGCGGGCGCCGCGAAACTCCGGATTGTCCGCCACTTCGACCAGCATCCGCGATGGCATACTCGCTCTTCCCCACAGCATGGCGCGGTCGGGCATCACGTCGCCGCTCATCACGCCACCTTCGACGGTCGGCCGTCGACCTTCCGCCATGATGATCGCCGGTGCACCCAGCAGCCCGGCGCCGGCCAATCCGAGGCCGATGCCGAGACGGCCGCTGGTCGTCAGAAAGTCACGCCTGGAAAAATGCTTTCGATCCGTCGTCATGGTCGGTCCCCGTTCGTTCGCTGTCGATAGTGCCAGTGACGATAGATTAGGGGGCGCTAATGACGAAGATGTGAAGATCCAACGAGCGTATGTGGGCCGGCCGAGGAAGGGAATCGCGCTATGCTGAATCTGCCAGTAACGAGGAGAACCGGCCATGATCAAACGCATTGGCGATACCGACATCCAGCCCCGTCATCGGTTGAGCTGCCACTGTGGGGCAGTGGTACTGGCGCTCGAATTACCCGATGGTGTGGTCGACCCGCATCGCTGCAACTGCTCGATGTGCCGACGCAAAGGGGCGATCACTTCGGGCGTTCCACTGAACGCGCTGCACGTGATCGCCGGTGAAGACGTGCTGCGCTGCTATCAGTTCAATACGATGACCGCGAAACACTATTTCTGTGGCAACTGCGGGATCTACACGCATCATCAGCGCCGTTCGAATCCCGACCAGTACGGCTACAACATCGGCTGTCTGGAAGGCGTCAATCCTTACGATCTGGGTGAGGTCGAGGCCACCGACGGCGTGAATCACCCGGCCGATCGGTGACGCCAAGCGCGAAGCCGCCCGCTGGATCATGCAGCGGGCGGCCTCCGGTGGCAGTCACGTTAGCGGCATCGGGTCGGCTCAGGCTTGCCGAGCCGTCCGCGCCGCATGCAGTTTCTTGTAGCTCTCGAGCAGGCGCTGGTGGCGATCCAGGCCTTCCAGTTGCACGTTGGTCGGTGTCAGACCGGCGAAGCGAACCGAGCCCTCTACGGAACCGACGACGGCCGCCATCGTTTCCTCGCCGAACATGCGCTTGAAGTTGTAGAGATAGTCGTCGAGCTCGAGTTCCTCGTCGAGCGCGATCTGCAGCACTGCGACAATGGCCTGGTAGAACAACCCACGTTCGACGGTGTTGTCGTTGAATTGCAGGAACATCTCGACCTGATCCAGTGCGTCCTCGAGTCGGCCGAGCGCCAGGTTGATCAGCAGTTTCAGCTCGAGGATCGTGAGCTGGCCCCAGACCGTATTTTCGTCGAACTCGATGCCGATCAGGGTGATGATCTTCATTTGCTCGTCGAGCTCGCTTTCGTCCAGCCGCTCGAGCAGATCGGTTAGTTGCGGCTCATTCAGCGCGTGCAGGTCGAGGATGTCCTCGCGGAAGGCCAGCGCCATGTTGGTGTTGTCCCACACCAGATCTTCCACCGGGTAGACCTCGGAGTAGCCGGGTACCAGAATGCGGCAGACCGGCGCGCCCAGATCCTCATGGATCGCGACATAAGTCTCCAGACCTTCTTCTTCGAGGATGCCGAACAGGCTGGCGGTCTCTTCATCATTCGAACCCGAGAAGTCCCACTCAACGAACTCCACATCCGCCCGGGCGCTGAAGAAGCGCCAGGAGACCACGCCGGAAGAGTCGATGAAGTGCTCGACGAAGTTGTTCGGCTCGGACACCGCCTGCGAATTGAACGTGGGCGGCGGCAGGTCGTTCATGCCCTCGAAGCTGCGGCCCTGCAGCAGCTCGGTGAGACTGCGTTCGATAGCGACCTGCAGGCTGGGATGCGCGCCGAAGGAGGCGAAGACGCCGCCGGTGCGCGGGTTCATCAGCGTGACGCAGGCGACCGGATAGCGGCCGCCGAGGGAAGCGTCCTTCACCAGCACCGGAAAGCCCTGTGCCTCCAGCGCTTCGATGCCCTCGACGATACCAGGATATTTCGCCAGCACGGCTTTGGGCACGTCCGGCAGCACGAGCTCCTGCTCGATGATCTGCTTCTTCACCGCGCGCTCGAAGATCTCCGACAGGCACTGCACCTGCGCTTCGGCGATGGTGTTGCCCGCGCTCATGCCGTTGCTCAGGTACAGGTTCTCGATCAGGTTGGAGGGAAACCACACCGTCTTGCCATCCGAGTGGCGCTTGAACGGCAGCGAGACGATGCCGCGATCCGTCCGACCGGAGTTGGTATCGAAAAGATGCGAGCCGCGCAGTTCGCCCTCGGGGTCGAAGATCGCCCGACAGTGGTCGTCGAGAATTTCTGCCGGCAGTTCGTCGTTCGGCCCCGGCTGGAACCAGCGCTCAGAGGGATAATGGACAAAAGCGCTGTCCGCGATCTCCGGGCCGAAGAACTGATCGTTGTAGAAGAAGTTGCAGGAAAGGCGCTCGATGAACTCGCCCAGCGCGGAGCAGAGCGCGGCTTCCTTGGTCGCGCCCTTGCCGTTGGTAAAGCACATTGGCGAGGCGGCGTCGCGAATGTGCAGCGACCAGACGTTGGGCACGATGTTGCGCCAGGAGGCGATCTCGATCTTCATGCCGAGATCCGAGAGGATCTTCGTCATGTTGGCGATGGTCTGCTCCAGCGGCAGGTCCTTGCCCTCGATCCAGGTCGATTCGCCTTCGCCGTCTTTGACATGAGTCCCCGACATCAGCAGCGCCTGGGCGTCTTCGTCGATGCTCTTGACCGTCTCGATCTGGAATTCCGGGTTGTTCTGGATCACCCGCTTGACCGAGCAGCGCTCGACGGAGCGCAGGATGCCGATGCGATCCTTCTCGGAGATATCGTCCGGCAGCTCGACCTGGATCTTGAAGATCTGGTTGTAGCGGTTTTCCGGGTCGACGATGTTGTTCTGCGAAAGCCGGATGTTCTCGGTCGGGATCTCGCGCGCGTTGCAGTAGACCCGCACGAAATAGGCCGCGCATAGCGCCGAGGACGCCAGGAAGTAGTCGAACGGCCCCGGTGCGGAGCCATCACCCTTGTAGCGGATCGGCTGGTCGGTGATGACGGTGAAGTCATCGAACAGCGCTTCCTGACGCAGGTTGTCGAGATAGTTGACCTTGATTTCCATGGAGAAGGACCGCGTTGGTAAGTGGCTGCGCCTCGACGTCTGGGCCGCGACGGATAGCGGCCATTATCCGGATTTGAACGCGCTGCGTCTTGGGGGTGTTTTGTCGGAGTGGCGTTTCGGCTCGAAGGCGTGCCGTTTCGACCGGATGACCGTGCCGACCGGATGACAAAAGACCCGACCCCCATCAAATGGAGATCGGGCCTGCGCGCTTGCTGACGAGGCGCGGAACAGCCGCCCTGCCATCTCGCAGGGCGCGACGGTCGCTAGGAGGCGACCTGAAACGCCATGGTGGCCTGAATGGCGCGCTTCCAACCGCCGTACAGCTCGTTGCGTCGATCGTTGCCCATCACAGGCTCGAAGCGACGCTCGACCGCCCATTGCTCGGCGATCTGCTCGCGTGACTCCCAGAAACCGAGCGCGAGACCGGCCAGGTAAGCGGCGCCCAGCGCCGTCGTTTCGTTGATTTCGCTACGCAACACGTCGACGTTGAGAATGTCCGCCTGGAACTGGGCCAGGAAGTTGTTGGCGATGGCGCCACCGTCGGCACGCAATTCGGTCAGGTCAATTCCCGAATCGGACTGCATCGCCTCGAGGACGTCCGCGGTCTGATAGGCCATGGACTCGATGGCGGCGCGAATGAACTGCTCCTTGCTGGTACCCCGCGACAAGCCGAACATCGCACCACGCACGTTCGAATTCCAGTAGGGCGCCCCGAGGCCGGTGAAGGCCGGTACCAGATAGACGCCGTCGTTGCTTCCGGCGCGTTCGGCATAGGCTTCGGAGTCAGAGGCCTTGCCCAGCATGCGCAGCCCATCGCGCAGCCACTGCACCACGGAGCCGGCGACGAAGATCGCCCCCTCCAGGGCGTATTCGACCTCGCCGTCGATCTCCCAGGCGATGGTCGTCAACAGGCCGTTGTCCGACTTCGTGGCCTCGGTGCCGGTGTTCATCAGCGTGAAGCAGCCGGTGCCGTAGGTGTTCTTGGCCATACCGGGCTTGAAGCAGGCCTGACCGAACAGGGCGGCCTGCTGATCGCCGGCGATACCCGCGATCGGCAGCTTTGTGCCGAAGAAGAACTTCGGCAGCACGTGCCCGTAGATTTCGCTGGAAGACTTGACCGCCGGCAGCATCGACTCCGGCACGCCGAGCATCTCGAGCAGTTCCGGATCCCATTTGCGATCGCGGATGTTGAACATCAGTGTGCGCGAGGCGTTGGTCACGTCGGTGACGTGCTCGGCGCCGCCGGTGAGGTTCCAGATCAGCCAGGAGTCCATGGTGCCGAACAGCAGATCGCCTTTTTCGGCCTTCTCCTTGACGCCATCGACGTTGTCGAAGATCCACTTGATCTTGGTGCCCGAGAAATAGGCGTCGATCACCAGGCCGGTCTTGTCGCGGACCATGTCGGCGTGACCCGCTTCGCGCAGCTCGTCACAGATCTCGGCGGAGTGCCGCGACTGCCAGACGATCGCGTTGTAGACCGGCTGGCCGGTGTGCTTGTCCCAGATGACGGTCGTTTCACGCTGATTGGTGATACCGATGCCGGCGATCTCCTCGACATCCACCTGGGTGTTGTTGATCACTTCGGTCAACGTGGTCAGCACGCTGGTCATGATGTCGCGGGGGTTGTGCTCGACCCAGCCCGGCCGCGGGAAAATCTGCTCGAACTCTCGCTGGGCCACGCCAGCGATCTTACCGTCGTGATCGAACAGCATGGCGCGCGAGCTGGTGGTGCCTTGGTCGATGGCCAGAACGTACTTTTTCTTGTCACTCATGAGAAATCTATCCTTCTGAATGTGGAGTCGTGAATGAGGAGTCGACGTGTCTCTGAATAGTCCGTTACGGCTCAGTAGATCGTTGCCGCAAGCGCGGCGAGGCTGCTGCCAATGATCGGGCCAACGAAGGGAACCCATGCGTAGCCCCAGTCGTTGGAGCCCTTGTTCCTGATCGGCAGCATCGCATGGGCAAGCCGTGGCCCCATGTCGCGCGCCGGGTTGATCGCATAGCCAGTAGGCCCGCCAAGCGATGCGCCGATCGCCACCACCAGCAATGCGACGGCCAGCGGACCGAGCCCGTTGGGTGTATGACCGAACATGATGATGACGAACACCAGCACGAATGTCCCGATCGCCTCGGTGACGCAGTTCCAGAAACGCGACCGGATCGTCGGTATGGTCGAGAATGTCGCCAATATCGTAGTGGCATCCTCTGTGTCGTCGTATTGCTTCTTGTAGGCAAGGTAGCAGAGCACCGCGCCCAGCCACGCACCGCTGAATTCGCCAGCGAAGTAGGCCAGCGTATTGTCCAGGGTAATAGGAATACCCTTTGCGTACTCTGTCGCCGGGCCCAGCCATAGCGCGAGCGTAATGGTCGGATTGAGATGAGCACCGGTATCGAATGCAATCCATACGCCGCAATAGACCGCGAGCCCCCAACCGAAGAAGATCAGCAACGGGCCGCCATTGTGACCGCCGGTCTTCTTGAGCAGCACGTTGGCCACCACGCCGCAGCCAAGAAGCGTCATGCAGGCCGTGCCGGCGATTTCATGAACCAGTATCGTTTCTATAACACCCATTAAAACCTTGCCTTAGTTGACGTGATGGCCGGGTGAGGCCTGGTGTGCATGCGCCACAATGGCGATGCGGCTAACTGCCGAGTCCCGGGCTTCCTTCTGCCCTGTGGTGCCACCTGAAACGTGGGTTGCCGAAATCACCGGAGGGACGCTGACATTTCCATTGGCGTTGCAAACGATTGCGCCAGATGATCGCCGAGCCGACGCTTTTCGCTGTCGTCGAGGCGCAGACCGAGCTTCGATCGTCGCCAGAGGATGTCGTCTGCGGTACGTGCCCATTCGTGCTCGCGCAGATAATCGACTTCTGCGGCATAAAGGTCGGCGCCGAAGTGCTCGCCGAGATCGGTAAGGCTCCGTGCGTCGCCGACGATCGTCATCGCCCGCGTGCCGTAATTGAAGACCCATCGGGTTGCCAGGCTGGGTGGAATGAAGGCGTGGCTGGCCCGCAACGATGCCACCAGATCATCGGGGTTGGGGTTCTCACCGCCGGGCAGCGGATGGTCGTTGCCGGTCCAGGCTTTCTGTCGATTACCCAGTTCGGGGGCCAGCTTGTCGACGGCGTCCTCGGCCAGGCGCCGATAGGTCGTCAGCTTGCCGCCGAAGACGTTGAGCAGCGGGGCGCCGCCGGCGGTGTCGAGCTGAATGCGATAATCGCGGGTGATTTCACTGGCGTTATCCTCGCGGTCATCGAGCAGGGGCCGCACGCCGGAATAGCTCCAGACGACGTCATCAGGATTGATCGAACGCTCGAAATAGCGATTGGCGGATTCGCACAGATAGCGGACCTCGTCTTCCTCGATGGTCACCTTGCCCGGTGCGCCCTCATGCTCGACGTCGGTCGTCCCGATCAGCGTGAAATCGCGCTCGTAGGGAATGGCGAACACGATGCGGCCATCGGGCTGTTGGAAGATATAGGCATGGTCGTGGTCGAACAGCTGGTTCACCACGATATGGCTGCCCTTGATCAGGCGCAGCGAATACGGATGCTTCTGCGAAGCGACCTCGTCGAGGAAACGCACTGCCCAGGGCCCGGCCGCATTGGCCAGCCCGCGCGCGCGAACCTCGCTCGTCTCGCCGTCCATCGTCTTGAGGGTGACCTGCCAACCGTCGGCGTTGCGCACCGCCGTTTCCGCGCGGGTACGCGTCATGATGCGCGCGCCACGGCTGGCCGCATCCATGCAGTTCAACACCACCAGTCGGGCATCCTGAACCCAGGCATCCGAGTAGGCGAACCCCTTCTGGAACTCTGACTTCAGTGGCATCCCGGCTGGATGATCGGCGAACGTGACGCCATGCGAACCCGCGAGCGTCTGTCGTCCACCGAGGTGGTCATACAGGAAAAGGCCGGTTCGGATCATCCATGCCGGACGCAGATGCTTCTGGTGAGGCAGGATGAAACGCATCGGCCAGATAATGTGCGGCGCCGCCTTGAGGAGTACTTCACGCTCTGAAAGGGCCTTGGCCACGAGTTTGAATTCGTACTGCTCCAGGTAACGCAGGCCACCGTGAATCAGCTTGGTCGAGGCCGACGAGGTATGGCTGGCAAGGTCATCCGCTTCGACGAGTAGTACCGACAGGCCGCGGCCTGCGGCATCACGAGCGATACCCGCACCGTTGATGCCGCCACCGATGACAATCAGATCGTAGCTTTCGTTAACCATGTTCGGATTTGCTCGCCAATGTTCGATTGAGATCATTGTGGCGCGAAATCGAACATTTTGAAGTAAGCAAAAAGTATTAGAAGCCTTCGTATTTTAAGGCCGGGCCGGTCTGCTACATGGCGAGAAAATCTCCTGAAAAGCCACCGGGGAGATTTCTACCGAGTCCCCGACGAACTTTTCACTTGTGGAAAATGCAACAATATTTACGATTTGTATCATGGTGTTGCATCCGGAAGGAGAGTGACCGGCGGTCTGAAGCCGCCGGTATACGGCACCATCGCAACTTTTTTTGCGCCTATTTCGTCGCAGTGACGAGCCAGTGGAGAGTGCTGAAGTTATTTTCGCTAGTGAACATTTGGGTTTGCTTGTCGTCGGGCTCGATTTTCATTTCGATATCCGACAAGCGTTAGTTATTCAGGCGACGCCTTCGGCTTTGCCATCTGCCTGGCTCTCCTGCCGGCAGGGATTGCTTCTGTTTTCCTCGGCCCAGCAGCCGCTATCAGCGGGTCGCTTCCGCTCAGCATATAACGCATTGCGTTATATGCTGAGCGGCGTTATTCTCTCTTGAAGCTAAAAGAGGGTCGGGCGTGATCACAAGCTTCAAGGAGAAACAGGCCGAGACCATCGCTGCAGGTAAAGTCTCTCGGAAGCTACCGCAGGATATGCAACGCTCTGCCTTGAAGAAATTGCGCCAATTGGATGCTGCCGCCGACCTCGATGACCTGCGCATTCCTCCGGGAAACCGGCTGGAAGCATTACATGGCGACCGAGAAGGGCAGTACAGTATTCGCATCAATGACCATTGGCGGATCTGCTTTCGGTTCGAGGGCGGTAACGCCCACGATGTCGAGATCGTCGATTACCACTGAGGGAGGCAAATCATGACTGAAGAACGACTTCCCAATATTCATCCCGGCGAGATTCTGCTGGAAGAATTTATCGAGGCCATGGGCCTCACCAAGAATGCCTTGGCGACCTCTATTGGCGTGCCGGCCACGCGTATCGGTGAAATCACGCGAGGCACGCGATCAATCACGGCGGATACGGATCTGCGTCTGTCGATCTACTTCGGTACTAGCCAAGGTTATTGGCTGCGGCTGCAGAATGCCTATGATCTGGAAGAGGCTAGACGCCACGGTCACTACGACGAAATTCGCCCTCGCGTGGCGTGATCAAGCCAAGGTATCAAGAAGGCGGCATTGATGCCGTCCCGGACTAAAGCGTTGTATCCGCTTTTTACCCCACCTACTGCAATGATTATTAGCGTTCGCCTTGATGTATGTCGGCTTACGTCAGCTTCTGCAACTCCGCATACAACGACGCCGGAATCGTCACGCCATTGGCGAGACTGCGCTCCCGTGCTTCATAACGGCGCTGTGACGGTAGCCTGGCGCCCTGGCCGAGGATGCGTTCGAACAGCACTTCCGCGTGGGCGAGATGCGCGTCGGCACGCTCGCCCAGGAAGGTGGCAGGGGAGAGGGCGAGAATGATCTCGCCGTGGTAGGGCTTGCCGGTCCCGGCATCGTTGGCGGGTTGGGTTTCGTGGCTGAGCACGTCACCGATCAACGGGCCGGCGAGCAGTTCGATCATGGTCGACAGTGCCGAGCCCTTGTGACCACCGAAGGCGAGCATGGCGCCACCGAGCGCGGCTGCCGGATCGGTGGTCGCGTGGCCATTGTCATCCAGCGCCCAGTTTTCGGGGATCGAGTCGCCGGCGCGCCTGTGCAGTTCGATCTCGCCACGGGCGACGACACTGGTGGCGAAGTCGAAGGTATACGGGTGCCTGCCCGGTCTCGGCCAGGAAAACGCGATGGGGTTGGTCCCCAGCAGCGGGCGATTGCCGCCCGCGGGGGCGACGAAGGCGTGGGTCGGGTTCATCGCCAGGCCGACCAGGCCCATCTCAGCGAGCGCTTCGACCTCGGGCCAGAGTGCGGAAAAGTGGAAGCAGTTGTTGATCGCAAGCGCGGCGATACCGTTGCGTTCGGCTTTTTCCTTGAGCTGCGACTTGCCCCGCTCGAAAGAGAGCAGCGAGTTACCCCGATGGGCATCGATCCTCACGATGCCGGGCGCCTGATCGATGACCTCAGGCTCGGCGTGGGTATCGACGCCACCCTTCATGGCCGTCTCCACGCAGCCGATGAGGCGATACAGGCCGTGGGAATGGCATTCGTCACGCTGGGCGGCGACGACACTTCGGGTGATGGCCTCGGCATGGGCGAGACTGAACCCTGCCTTTTTCAGAATGCGTAGACTCAAGGCTTCGGCGTCTTGAAGGGGGAGGATGCGGTCTTTTTCCATGATCGGGCTCTGGCGGGTACGTATGGCAAGGGCATGCAAAGACACCAGGAGATCGGCCCCGAATGATCTTTGTCATACAAAGTAAGATCCAGCATAAACGTCTAGCTGGCCGTCGCCTGTTAGACGAAAGTTGGAGTTTTCGCACGGCATCATGCGTCTGCCGCCATGGTGGTAATCTCTCCCGATATCCGTATACTCATAACGCTGAGTTTTGGTTTTGAATAATAAACAGGAATGCAGAATTATGAGAAAAATCTTCTCCCCGTTCGCCGTGATGGCGCTCTTCACGCTGGCGGTTACCGCACAGGCCTACGCCGCCCCGGCCCACGCGCAGGAAAAGTCGCTGGTCATCGGCACCAACAACTGGGCGGAAAACGTCGCCGTCGCCAATCTGTGGAAGCTGGTGCTGGACGACCATGGCTACGACGTCGAGCTATCGGATATCGGCAAGAGCGCGCTGTTCGCAGGGATGGCCGCCAATGATATCGACCTCTCGCTGGAGTTGTGGCTGCCCTACACCGACAAGGCGTTCCTCGCGCCCTACAAGGACAAGCTCGAGGTCCACGAAGCCTGGTACGACAAGACCGGACTGGGCCTGGTGGTACCGAGCTACGTCGATATCGATAACATCCCGGAGCTGGCGAAGCGCGCCAACGAGTTCGCGTATCAGGGCAGTCCAACGATCCTGGGCATCGATCCGGGCTCCGCTATCGCCGGAATGACCGACGACGCCATCGAGACTTACGATCTGCCGCTCGACCAGGTGAACAGCTCCGAGCCGGCGATGATGTCCGCGCTCGATAGAGCGTACAAGAATGGAAAGCCGATCGTGGTGACGCTATGGAATCCGCACTGGGCATTTGCCGACTATGATCTGAAATATCTCGAGGATCCGGACAAGGTCTACGGCGATGGCGATACCATCTACTGGTTCTCTCGTCAGGGCTTTTCCAAGGACGATCCGTGGCTGACGGCGGTGCTCGACGCCTGGCACATGAGCGATGAAAGCCTTGGCAAACTGATGTCGGAGATCGAGTCCCAGGGCGATCCGGTGGCGGGTGCGCGGGCCTGGCTCGGGGAAAATCGGGATCAGGTCGATGGCTGGCTGGCTGCAGGCGAGCGGATTCAACAGTAGCGATATCGGCGGCCTTGCATGGCGGGCCGGGCCTCTTGGCGGTCTTCTAGACTGAACGATCATTCAGTGCAACTACCCGTTCTCACGCTATCGGCCAATTGATTAAACGCTACTTCACGCTCTAGTCTGTGCCGACTGCTGGCCGCCTGACCGGCCGGTAATACAATGACAATCGGCCCCGAGCCGACACCACAATAACAGCGTGCTGCTGTGCAGGAGATTGATAATGAAGAAGACGCTGCTTGCGGCTGGCATCGCCGCCATGATGCTGGGCGCGACCCCGGTCATGGCCAAGACGCTGGTCTACTGCTCCGAAGGTTCTCCGGAAGGCTTCGATCCCTCGCTCTACACGGCGGGCACGACCTTCGACGCGTCCAGCAAGACGATCTACAACCGTCTGGTTCAGTTCAAGCCGGGCACCACCGAAGTCGAGCCGGCCCTCGCCAAGAGCTGGGAAGTCTCGGATGACGGCCTGGAAGTGACATTCCACCTGCGCGATGACGTCAAGTTCCAGACCACCGACTTCTTCACGCCGAGCCGACTGCTCAACGCCGACGACGTCATCTGGACGTTCGAGCGTCAGATGGACAAGGAAAACCCGTACTACAAGCTGGCCAACGGCAGCTTCGAATATTTCAACTCGATGTCGATGGGCGAGTTGATCAAGTCGATCGACAAGGTCGACGACCACACCGTGAAGTTCGTGCTCACCCAGCCCAATGCGCCGTTCGTGGCCAACCTGGCGATGGATTTCGCGTCGATCCACTCCAAGGAATACGAGCAGCAGCTGCTCGACGAGGGCAAGCCGGAACTGGCCAACCAGCAGCCGGTCGGCACCGGTCCGTTCCAGTTCGTCAACTATCGTGAAGATGCGGCCATTCGCTATCAGGCGAACCCGGACTATTTCCGCGGCAAGCAGCCGATCGACAATCTGGTCTTTGCGATCACCTCCGATGCTCAGGTGCGCTATCAGAAGCTGATGGCGGGCGAGTGTCAGGTGATGCCGTTCCCGAATCCGTCCGATGTCGAAGCGATGCAGCAGAACGACGACATCAACGTGCTCGAGGAAGCCGGTCTGAACGTGGCCTATCTGGCCTACAACACCCAGCAGGCGCCGTTCGACAAGCCCGAAGTGCGCAAGGCACTCAACATGGCGATCAACAAGCAGGCGATCATCGATGCGGTGTTCCAGGGTGCCGGCCAGGTGGCCAAGAACCCGATTCCGCCGTCCATGTGGGGCTACAACGACGCCATCCAGGACGATCGGTACGATCCCGAGAAGGCCAAGCAGATGTTGGAGGATGCTGGCGTCGAGAACCTGAAGATGAACATCTGGGCAATGCCGGTACAGCGTCCGTACATGCCCAACGCGCGGCGTACCGCCGAGCTGATGCAGTCGGATCTGTCCAAGGTTGGCGTCGATGCAGAGATCGTCACCTACGAGTGGGGCGAGTACCTGAAGCGCTCTTCGGATACCAAGCGTGACGGTGCGGTCATCCTCGGCTGGACCGGCGACAACGGCGATCCGGACAACTTCATGGGCGTGCTGCTCGGTTGTGACGGCGTCGGTGGTGCCAACCGTTCACAGTGGTGCTACAAGCCGTTCGACGATCTGATCCAGAAAGCACGCACCCTGGATAGCCAGGAAGATCGCGCCAAGCTTTACGAGCAGGCGCAGGAGATCTTCAAGGAGCAGGCACCGTGGGACACCCTGGCCCACTCCACGGTCTTCATGCCGCTGCGCAAGGAAGTGACCGGCTACAAGATCGATCCGCTCGGCGGCCACAGCTTCGAAGGCGTCGACATCGAGTGATTCTCTCCTAGCGGAGACGCGGGGCGGCCCTGACAGCCGCCCCGCGTCTTGACGCGTGACTAGCAGTACTCCAAACATGTTCAAATTCTTTCTGGTCAAACTGGCGCAGCTGGTGCCGACGTTCATTGGCGTCACCATCGTTGCGTTCTCTTTCATTCGCCTGCTGCCGGGCGATCCGATTCTGCTGATGGCGGGAGAGCGCGGCATATCCGCCGAGCGCTACGCCGAGCTCAAATCCCAGCTGGGCTTCGATCGCTCGCTGATCGTTCAGTATTTCGATTTCCTCAAGGGGTTGCTGCATGGCGACCTCGGCAATTCGCTGGTGACCCACGCCCCGGTGATGGACGAGTTCATGAGCCGCTTTCCGGCGACGCTCGAACTCTCGCTCTTTGCGCTGGCGTTCGCCGTGATCATCGGCCTGCCGGCCGGTGTACTGGCCGCGGTCAAACGCGGCAAGACGCTCGATCACACCGTCATGGGCATCAGCCTGACGGGCTATTCGATGCCGATCTTCTGGTGGGGCCTGCTGCTGATCATGCTGTTCTCCAGCACGCTGGGCTGGACCCCGGTCTCCGGGCGCATCTCTTACATGTACTTCATCGAGCCGGTGACCGGCTTCATGACCATCGACAGCCTGATCGCCGGCGACTGGGGCGCGTTTCTCTCCTCGCTCCACTATCTGATCCTGCCGTCGATCGTGCTGGGGACGATCCCGCTGGCGGTCATCGCTCGCCAGACCCGCTCTTCGATGCTCGAGGTGCTGGGCGAGGACTACGTGCGTACCGCGCGAGCCAAGGGGTTGTCGAACTTCCGCGTGATCATGGTGCACACCTTGCGCAATGCGCTGATTTCCGTGGTGACGGTGATCGGTCTTCAGGTCGGCCTGCTGCTGGCAGGGGCCATTCCGACCGAGACGATCTTCTCGTGGCCGGGTATCGGCAAATGGATGATCGATGCGATCTCGCGACGCGACTATCCCTCGGTGCAGGGTGGTCTGGTGCTGATCGCGTTCATCGTGATGATCGTCAATCTGCTGGTTGATCTCGCCTATGGCGTCATCAACCCACGCATTCGCCACTGAGGGGTCCAAAATGGCTGCACTCGACAATACGGCGTTGGCCTCAGTCTCAGAATGCTCATTTACAACTCGTAAACTCCGCGTCTTCGACCGAGCCCGCCTTGTCTTGTCTTCGTTCGCGCATTCTGGAGTCATTTCGGGAGCCAAGACATGTCCCAACTGATACTTTCGAAAAAAAGCTCTCAGCCCGCGCCGGGTACCTTTCGCTACCAGCTGGCGTCTTTCTGGAGCGACTTCAGTGCCAGCCGCGGCGCGCTGGTCGGCCTGATCTTCATCGTCTTCATTCTGCTGGTCGCGCTGTTCGCGCCATGGGTCGCGCCACACGATCCGGCGATGCAGGATCGCTCGGCGCTGCTGGTGCCGCCGGTGTGGCATGCCGAGGGCAGCTGGAACTACCTGCTCGGCACCGACGCCGTGGGCCGCGACGTGCTTTCGCGACTGATCTACGGCGCGCGTTATTCGCTCTCGATCAGCGCCATGGTGGTCGTGATCTCGATGGGCGTGGGTATCTTCCTCGGCCTGTTGGCCGGGTACTTCCGGGGCTGGGTCGAGACCGTCATCACCCGCGTGATGGATGTGGTGCTGGCGTTCCCCAGCCTGCTGCTGGCGTTGGGTCTGGTCGCCATCCTGAGCCCGGGTCTGACCAGCGCGATGATCGCCATCGCGATGGTCCAGCTGCCCTATTTCGTACGTCTGACGCGAGCCGCGGTGATCGGCGAGAAGAATCGCGAATATGTCATCGCCAGCCGGCTCTCCGGTGCCGGGCACCTGCGGTTGATGTTCAACACGCTGCTGCCCAACTGCATGGCGCCGCTGATCGTGCAGGCGACGCTCTCGTTCTCCACCGCGATTCTCGATATCGCGGCACTGGGCTTTCTCGGCATGGGCGTACAGCCGCCGACGCCGGAGTGGGGCGCGATGCTGGCCAATGCGCGCGAGTTCATGGGCAGCGCCTACTGGGCGGTCACGTTCCCGGGGCTGATCATTCTGCTCACGGTGTTGATGATCAATCTGATGGGTGACGGCCTGCGCGACGCGCTGGATCCCAAGATGAAACGCTCTTAACGCCGGAGGTTCTGACTTATGGCATTACTCGATATTGAAGGCCTCAGCGTTCGCTTCAAGACCAGTAGCGGCCTGTTTGCCGCCGTGGAAAACGTCGACATCAACGTCGATCGCGGCGAAGTGTGGTCGATCGTGGGCGAGTCCGGGTCCGGCAAGTCCGTTTCGATGCTCGCCACCATGGGCCTGTTGCCGTGGACGGCGCAGGTCACCGCCGACAAGATGGCCTTCGACGGCCAGGATCTGCAGCAGCTGAGCTCGCGCCAGCGTCGCCGCATCGTCGGCGGCGAGATGTCGATGATCTTTCAGGAGCCGATGAGCAGTCTCAACCCCTGCTTCACCGTCGGCACCCAGATCGACGAGATGATCAAGCAGCACCTGGGCGGCTCACGCAAGGAGCGCCACGAACGGGCGCTGGATCTGCTGGCGCAGGTCGGTATCCCCGATCCGGCGCGTCGGATCAAGGCTTACCCGCATCAGCTCTCCGGCGGGATGAGCCAGCGCGTGATGATCGCCATGGCGATCTCCTGCAACCCCCGGCTGCTGATCGCCGACGAGCCAACCACGGCACTCGACGTCACCATCCAGGCGCAGATTCTCGAGCTGCTGCTCAAGCTGCAGGAAGATACCGGCATGGCGCTGATCCTGATCACCCACGACATGGGTGTGGTCGCGGAGACCGCCAAGCACGTAGTGGTGCAGTACGCCGGCCGCCAGGTCGAGAAGCAGGACGTGAAGTCGCTGTTCGCCCATCCGCGTCATCCGTATACCGAGGCGCTGCTGTCGGCGCTGCCGGAGCGTGCCGGCGATCAGGACCGACTGCCGACCATTCCCGGTGTCGTTCCCGGGCAGCACGATCGCCCCAGCGGTTGTCTGTTCAATCCGCGCTGCCAGTATGCGACCGAACACTGCCGCGAGGTCGAGCCGGTCGCCGCGCCGGACGATCCGGCCAGTACGCTGTGCCATTATCCGCTCGATCACCCGGCAGTCGGCACGCCGCCCTCGGCGACGCCGCAGGATCCGCTGGCCTCGAATCCGTCTTCCCACAATCCGTCGCGACCGGAGGTGCGCCCATGAGCCGCGATGCCGTATTGAGCGCCGTCAATCTCACCCGTCACTATCAGATCAAGGGTAGCCCGTTCTCCAAGCCGGCGACGGTCAAGGCGCTGAACGAGGCCACCTTCGAGCTCTATCCCGGCCAGACGCTGGCGGTGGTCGGCGAGTCCGGTTGCGGCAAGTCGACGCTGGCTCGTGTATTGACGATGATCGAGCCGCCTACCAGCGGCCAGCTGACCATCAGCGGGCACCAGGTGTCGCTCAAGGAGGGGCAGCGCCCGCCGGCCGCGCTGCGTCGCGAGGTGCAGATCATCTTCCAGAACCCGTATGGTTCGCTCAATCCGCGCAAGACCGTGGCGACCATGCTGGAAGAGCCGCTCAAGCTCAATCGCAAGGAGATGAGCGCGGCCGAGCGCCGCCAGGCGGCGCTGGAGATGATCGCCAAGGTCGGGCTGCGCCCCGAACATGCCGATCGCTATCCGCACATGTTCTCCGGCGGCCAGCGCCAGCGCATCGCCATTGCGCGGGCGCTGATGCTCAACCCCAAGATCCTGGTGCTGGACGAGCCGGTCTCGGCGCTGGACCTGTCGATCCAGGCCCAGGTGCTCAACCTGCTGGCAGATCTGCAGGAGGAGTTCGGCCTGGCCTACGTGTTCATCTCGCATGATCTGTCGGTGGTGCGACGCATCGCCGATGACGTGATCGTGATGTACTTCGGCCAGCCGGTGGAGACCGGGCCAGCGGAGGAGGTCTTCACCACCCCGCGCCATCCCTATACCCAGGCGTTGTTCTCGGCCACGCCGGTGGCGGACCCCAACCGCCGCCGCGAGCGCGTTCATCTCAAGGGCGAGCCGCCATCGCCGCTGGCGCCGCCGCCGGGATGCCCGTTCGCACCACGCTGCCATCTGGCGACCAAGGAGTGTACCCGGCTCGATCCGCCGCTGGAGCACGTCAACGAGCGGGTCGCGGTAGCCTGTATCCATGTCGATCAGGCCGCCGCCAGATACGCCGTGGCGGGCTGACGCGACGCGGGATGCGAGAGCGTGGA
This sequence comes from Salinicola socius, assembly GCF_001937195.1. Classification (GTDB taxonomy): domain Bacteria; phylum Pseudomonadota; class Gammaproteobacteria; order Pseudomonadales; family Halomonadaceae; genus Salinicola; species Salinicola socius. The sequence continues at coordinate 36,312 of NZ_MSDO01000023.1, forward strand.
TCTGCGCCGGTCGGTGAGCGAAAAGATCAAATGGCGAAGAGGGATGGCAGCGGCGTCAGCCTTGCCGCATGGTCGAGGCGGCGATCCTGGTCGTCGAACAGGTGCAGCGGGCCGTCGACGGCCAGTCGGATCGCGCCCTGCTGTCGAATGCCGGATGCGGCGAGCGCCGTCATCGGCAGCCGGGCTGTCAGCGGCTCGTGATGTTCCGGCAGCCGACAGTGAACCAGGGCATCCACGCCCAGCGGTTCGATCATCTCCACCGTGCCTGCCAGCTCTCCCTGGGGGTCGAGTCTCAAGTGCTCCGGGCGCAGGCCGAGCGTGGCCGCCCGCGCGGTCGCCTCAGGGTCGCCGGAGAGCTGGAGCCTTGCACACAGGTGGGCACCGTCGCGAGCCCGTTTGACGGGTATCAGGTTCATCGCCGGCGAGCCGATGAAGCGGGCCACGAAGCAGCTGGCGGGGGCCTCGAACAGGCTCATCGGTGTACCGATCTGCTCGATGCGGCCTTCGCGCATCACCACCAGGCGATCGGCCAGCGTCATCGCCTCCACCTGGTCGTGAGTGACATAGAGCATGCTCGCGCCCAGCCGCTGCTGCAGGCGTCGGATCTCCTGACGCATCTGCACCCGCAGCGCGGCGTCGAGGTTGGAGAGCGGCTCGTCGAACAAAAACAGGGCTGGCTCGCGCACGATGGCGCGCCCCATCGCGACGCGCTGGCGCTGTCCACCGGAGAGGTGGCGGGGACGACGCTCGAGCAGGGCATCGATACCCAGCAGTGTCGCTGCCTCGTGCACCCGACGTTCGATCTCCGCGCGGGGGCGCCGCTGCAGCTTGAGCGCGTAGGCCATGTTGTCGAACACGCTCATGTGCGGATAGAGCGCGTAGTTCTGGAACACCATCGCGACCCCGCGCCGGGCCGGCTCCAGGGCATTGGCGACGGTCCCGTCGATGATCAACTGGCCACCACTGATGGCTTCGAGACCCGCCACCATGCGCAGTAGCGTGGACTTCCCGCAGCCCGACGGGCCCACCACGACCATCAGCTCGCCCGCCTCCAGGGTCAGGTCCAGCGCCTCGACGGCTCGATGGTCGCCCGGGTAGGTCTTGGACAACTGGCGGCAGGTCAGTGTGGCCATGGTGGCTCTCCACGGTTGGAAATCATTTCTCGGTATCGGTCAGGCCGCGCACGAAGAAGCGCTGCATGGCAATGATGACCGCCACCGGCGGCAGCACGGTCATCACTGCCATGGCGGTGGCCAGTTGCCAGGGCGGCAGGGTGTCGGTGGACTGGACGAGATTCTTCAGACTGATCACGGCGGTGGCGTGTTCCGGCGAGTTGGCCGCCAGCAGCGGCCACAGGTACTGGTTCCAGCCGTAGAGGAACATGATCACGAACAGCGCCGCCAGGTTGGTCTTCGACAGCGGCAGCACGAAGTCCTTCAGGAAGCGCAGCGGCCCGGCGCCGTCGAGCCGGGCGGCCTCGAACAGCTCCTGGGGCAGGCTCATGAAGCTCTGGCGGAGCAGAAAGGTGGCGGTGGCGGAGGCGATCAGCGGCAGGATCATGCCGGCATAGGTATCGATCAATCCGAAGCGCGCCACCACGCCATAGGTCGGCACGATACGCACCTCCACCGGCAGCATCAGGGTGACGAAAATCAGCCAGAAGCAGAGCGTGCGGCAGGGAAAACGGAAGAACACGATGGCATAGGCGGCCAGTAGCGAGATGGCGATCTTGCCGATCGCAATGCCGAGCGCCATCACCAGTGAGTTGGCGAGCAGCCGCAGGGCGCTGACACCGAGCCCCGCGATCGGCTGTGACAGCAATTGCCAGTAGTTGGCCAGCCCCTCGCCGCCGAACCACAGCGGGGCGATGCCGCTCTGCAGCGCTCCGGCGCTGTGGGTGGAGGCGGTGAGCGCCAGCCACAGCGGCAATCCGAACACGATCACGCCAAGGATCAGCAGCAGATGGGTCAGCCGGTCGAGGAGGGGGCGATCGTAGCGCATCAATACTGCACCCGGCGTTCGAGGTAACGGAACTGGACGAAGGTGAGTGCGCCGACCAGCACCATCAACAGCACCGACTGTGCACTCGAGCTGCCGAGGTCGCGCGCCACGAATCCATCCTCGTAGAGTTTGTAGACCAGCGTGCGGGTGGCGCCGCCCGGGCCACCGAGGGTGGTGTTGTCGATGGTGGCGAAGGTCTCGAACAGCACGTAGACGCTGTTCATGACCAGCAGGAAGAAGGCGGTCGGCGAGAGCAGCGGCAGCGTGATGCCGATGAAGCGGCGGAAGGGACCGGCGCCGTCGATGGCCGCGGCTTCCAGCAACGAGGTCGGGATCATCTGCAGGCCGGCGAGAAAGAACACGAAGTTGTAACTCATCTGCTGCCAGATCGAGGCGATCACCACCAGCGCCAGCGCCTGTCCGGGATGCAATTGCGCGTCCCAGTGCACGCCGAAGCCGGCCAGGACGTGGGTCAGCACGCCGAGCACCGGGTCGAACATGAACATCCACAGTATCCCCGCGACCGCCGGTGCTATGGCATATGGCCAGGTCAGTAGCACCCGGTAGAGCCTGGCCCCATGGAGCACGCGATCGGCGAGTACCGCCAGCAGCAGCGCCAGCAGCATGGCGCCGCCGGCCACCAGTACGCTGAAAAGCACCGTCACGCTCATGGCTTGCCAGTATCCCGACGAGGCCATGACCCGCTGGAAGTTCGCCAGGCCCACGAATCGTTCGCCGAGCCCGAAGGCATCCTGGACATAGAATGCCTGGCGCAGAGAGTCCGCGGCCGGCCAGAAAAAGAAGACGGCCACGATGGCGAGCTGGGGCGCCAGCAGCAGCCAGGGTGTGAAACGATAGCGCTCGAAGGTGGTCATCGGTGATTCGGCGGGCGGCTTGCGCCATCCGCCGCTAGCGGAGAGAAAACGAGAATCGGCGCCAACGTCAGCGCGCCACGCTCTGCTGGAACTGCGCCAGCTCCTGGTTGCCACGCCGGGCGGCCTCTTGCAGCGCTGCGGCGGCCGGCTCGTCACCGTTGAAGGCTTTCTCCAGCTGCTCGGCGATGATGTTGCGGATCTGCGGCATGTTGCCCAGGCGCACGCCACGGCCGTTGTCATTCGGCGTCCCGCGGGTCAGCTGGTCGATCGCCACGCTGGCCCCCGGGTTGTCCGCGTAAAAGCCCTGGGATTTCAGGCGCTGGTAGGCGGCGGTGGTGATCGGCACGTAGCCCGTGAAGCTTGCCCAGTCGGCCTGAATGGCGGGAGACGAGAGGAAGTTCAGGAACCTGGCCACGCCGCGGTAGACCGCCTCCGACTGGCCCCGCATGACCCACAGCGAGGCGCCGCCGATGATCGAGTTCCTGGGCTGGTTTACCGCCTTGGCGTCATAGGGCAGCGGGGCGATGCCGAAGGTGAACTTGCCCTCGGCGGCCTCCTGGATGCCGGCCCGCGAGGCGGAGGAGGTGGTCAGCATGGCGCAGCGGCCCGACTGGAAGCGCTTGGTGCCGCTGTCGGCGCGGCCGCCATATTCGAAGGCGTGGCTCTTTTGCCACTCGGCCAGGTCCTGAATGTGGGCCACGGTCGCCTCCTGCTTGTCGAACACCAGGCGAGCGTCGGTGCCATCGAAGCCGTTGGCATGGGTGGCGAAGGGCAGGTCATCGATGGCGCTGAAGTTCTCGAGTTGCGTCCAGCTTGGCCAGGCGGTGGTCAGCCCGCATTCTGAGGCGCCGCTTTCGACCAGCTTGTGGGCCGCCTCGCCCACCGCTTTCCAGGTCGCCGGTGGCGTCTCGATCCCGGCCTCCCGGAACGCATCCTTGTTGTAGTAGAGCACCGGGGTGGAGGAGTTGAACGGCATCGACAGCATTTGCCCGTCGCTCGAGGTGTAGTAGCTCTTCACCGCCGGCAGGAAGGCGTCGGGGTCGAACGGCGTGTCGGTTTCCTCCATCAATTGATGGATCGGATAGATAGCGCCCGCCGCGTTCATCATCGTCGCGGTGCCCACCTCGAAGACCTGCGTGATGGCCGGGGCCTGATTGGCGCGGAATGCAGCGATGGTCGCGGTGAGATTGTCGCTGTAGCTGCCTTTATAAACGGGCTTGACCACATACTCGTCCTGCGAGGCGTTGAACTCGTCGGCGATCTCGTTGACCTTCTCGCCGAGCACGCCCTCCATGGCATGCCACCAGGTGATGGTGGTCGCCGCCTGGGCCGAGGAGGAGAATGACAGGGTCGCCAGAGCGGCGCAGCAGAACAGGTGATGAAATCGCACGGCAATGTCTCCGGGCAAGTCGAGCGGGGGAGCGGGGTACTGGTGGTGTACCTTAAAAGAGAAAGATGTCAGTCCGATGGCCGTGCTGTGACGGTGCTGCATCCCTGCGCAGGGCCGAGGCGGGCATCCACCTGCCCCTGCGACCTTTTGCGCCCTTTCCCACGGCGCTGAATTGGCTACGCTGAGCGAGAGCCCGGTGTCTTGCCCGTCTGGCGAAACACCGGCGTCTACCGCGACCGACGTTGCGCGGTCTTCGAGTGACCCGCGAATCGATCGCCAACCAGGGGGAGCGACCATGTCTCAACGGATTCTGGTACCGATCGACGGTTCCACCAGTGCGCGCAAGGCGCTGGAGCACGCATGTCTCATCCAGCGCGCGACCCAGGCCCGGATTCACCTGCTGCATGTTCCCGAGGTACCGGTCGCCAAGGATGCGTTGGGCGCCATGGTCGGTGCGTCGCCGGCCGACTACACGCCGGAGAAGGGGCGTCTGACAGGCGAGCGCCTGCTCGCGGAAGCCTGGCTGGCCGTCGGTGGCGGCTCCGACGAAGTGACCTATCACGTCGAGGAAGGGCGACCGGCGCACGTCATCGTGCAGCTGGCGACCGATCTTGGCGTCGACATGATCGTCATGGGCAGTCGCGGCCAGAGCAATCTCAAGAGCCTGGTGGTGGGCAGCGTGTCGCACAAGGTATCGCACGTTGCCCCTTGTCCGGTGATCACGCTGCATGTTCCTGACTAGGCACTGTCTGAAAAGTACTGCGCTCGTCCACTTTTCAGACAGCACCTAAGGGGCTTGCACGAGCTACCGCTCTCTGGTGACGAGGTCGGACGACGCCGGCGGTTCGAACACCGTCCGGCTTTCGTCGATCACGGCTTCGAAGGTGCGCAGGCGTTTGGCGATCGAGAGAAGCTCGATGATCGTCGACCATGAATTGACCAGGTACTGGAACGATTCTCGGACCTGACCGAAGACATTGAGGATTTGCTGCAGCAACCCCAGTGTCAGCTTGCCGGCGACGATCGATGGCGTCAGCACCGCGAACGCGAAGATCGTGTCCGCCTGCAGATAGAAGATCCGCGCGATATTGAAGTAGGCGTAATGCCAGTAGAGCCGGAAGTAGTTGTGGCGCACGCGCGAGAAAAGCGTGCTCACGGCGACCGGCCCGGCGCGCGATGCGTCGTCCTCGCCGTAGACCAGCTCCTTGCGATAGGCCGCCTCCACACGCTGGTTGTTGAATTCGAGCCCCGGCAGCTTGATCCCTACCAGGGCGAGAAGCAGAGTGCCGAACACCGACCACACGATCGCTGCCCACACCAGCGCGTCGGACACATGGCCGATGAAGGGCAACTCGGTGATGTTCTTCGACATCGTCACCAGCAATGGCAGGAAAGCGATCAGCGTCAGCACGGCCTTGAGCAGATTGACGCCGAGGCCTTCCAGCGTGGTGGAAAAGCGCATGGTGTCTTCCTGCACGCGCTGAGCCGCGCCTTCCACTGACCGCAGCCGTGACCAATGGCTCATGTAGTAGTCGTTCATCGCTGTGCGCCAGCGAAAGATGTAGTGGCTGACGAAGAATAGATTGAACACACCGACCGTCACCGCGACGAAGGCGATACCGGCGAAAGTGAGCATCTCCCGGTAGAGATCCAGGGCGGTCACGTCGCTGCCACCGGCGAGCGCTTGCTGCACCATGTCCCAGAACGGGCCATACCAGGCGTTGACCGCGACGCTGGTCTGCACGGAAAAATAGGTCAGGAAGATGATCAGCGCGCCGCCCAGAATGGACCAGCGCTGCCAGCGGTGGGGTTCGACACGCCCCCACACGGCGGCGAACAGCCCGGTGCAAGAGATGTAATAGAGGTAGAACCACAGAAACGATGGCGACCAGAAGCGAGAGACACTGACCGGCAGGGCGACATCCCCGGCCAGCGGCGGCAAGCCGATGAATTCGCCCCAGGTGCTGGCAGTGGTTTCCCATAGGGTGATGGCGAGAAGCGCCCAGATCAGGGCGCTGGAAAAAAAGAGTGGTGGTCTGGGAAAGAACGATCGGAACACGGTGGCGCCCCTGAAGCTGAGATGGGTGCCGGGGCGCTGGCGTTGATGACGGTTTGCATGACGACAGACATGACTAGCATGCTTATCACGGCGCCGCCCTGGCCATTCATCGACCTCGGAACGACCGTTACGTTCCCTTACGTTGGCGCCGAGCGCTCGCAATCGTTGTTGTGACCCAGCCAGCCTTTCGGGACGAGCCCCGGCTCAGGTGATATCGACCTGATAGCGGAAGGTATCGGCAGGGCCGCGTGAGCGCCGATATTCCAGCGGCGTGCGATCGTAGCCGAACGCGAGTCGTTCGATCATGACCACCGGCTGCTCGGTGTCGATCTCCAGAATGTCGGCCAGCTTCTGATCGGCGGTCTCGACGGTGAGCGTCTCCCGAGCCGAGCCGATCAACTGTCCACACTGTGCCTCGTAGAACGGATAGAGCAGATTGCCGAAATCGTCGGTATCGATCTGCATCAAGGCCTCGAAACAGGAAGCCGGTAGCCAGATGTCTTCATGCAGGAGGGTCACCCCGTCGATCTGGCGAATCCTTTCCAGCCGAATGACCTTTTCCAAGGGGGCGAGTTCCAGCGCATCCGCGACGTATCGAGCGGGGGATTCCAGCTGACGGTCGAGGATACGGCTAATGGGGATCCGGCGATCGCCGCGGGCATCCACCTGGCGGAAGAAGCGAAACAGCGACCCTTCGAAATTGGGCCGCAGGATAAAAGTGCCGCGCCCCTGACTGCGCTTCATCAGCCCGTCCTGCACCAGCGTGTCCACTGCCTTTCTCAGCGTTCCGACGGCGACCCCGTAGTGCTTGGTCAGCTCGGCTTCCGTCGGTATCGCGCCACCAGGTGTCCATTCTCCAGCGGAGATCTTGGACAGCATATCGTCACGTAGCCGCTGATAGAGCGGCAGACGTTCGTCTGTCATGGAGCTTGTCCCCTTCATGAATGTACCCCTCGTGTTGTTTCAAACAAATGTATCATCTTTGTTGTCACCTTTAGTCGTAAGCCCATAAAAATACGACTAAATAGAGGTATGCTTGGGCTAGATACATTCAACTATATGAATAGATCTATACCTGGGCCGAACATTTCGTTCGCCGTCACGTGCTTATGCCATCCATCAAGGGCCATTCATGACGCAACTCGCTACCGTCACGCTGACCGGGGTCGATTCCCATGCGCATATCTTCCATCAGGGCCTGAGACTGACCGACAGCCGCCGCTACAGCCCGGACTACGACGCGACCGTCGAGCAGTATCTCGGCCATCTCGACGATTGTGGTCTTTCCCATGGCGTGCTGGTGCAGCCGAGCTTTCTGGGCACCGATAACAGTCACATGGTCGCGGCGCTACGCCGTTTCCCGCATCGCCTGCGCGGCACAGCGGTGGTGGAACGGGACGCGGCCGACGAATCGCTCGACGAACTGGCCGAGGCCGGCGTCGTCGGCATTCGACTCAATCTGATCGGCCAGCCGTTGGAAGATTATCGTAGTGCGCCGTGGCGAACGCTATTCGCCAAAGTGGCGCAGCGAGGCTGGTCGGTGGAGATTCAGCGCGGCATGGAAGATCTCGACGTGGTCGTACCGCAGATCCTGAAGTCGGGTGTCGCGGTGGTGATCGATCATTTCGGTTTGCCCAATGGCGAGATCGATCCGGTCAATTCGCACCATCAGGCGCTGTTGTCGCTGCTTTCAAGCGAAAACATCTGGGTCAAACTGTCAGCGACCTATCGTAGCCGCTCGAATCTGGATCAGGCGCGATGCTCCATCGATCGCTTGCGTGATGCCTACGGTCATAGCGAGCGATTGCTGTGGGGCAGCGACTGGCCTCACACGAGGTTCGAGTCCCAGACCGATTACGAGGCGCAGTTCGCCCTGATGCAGACACTGCTGCCGAATGCGGCTGAACGTCAGCGGATTCTGGCCGATAACCCGGCCACGCTGTTCAAGATCGGACCTGCGAACTGAAGGCCGACGGACGACACGACAAGCACGCATGAAGAGTGCATGACAAGTACGCAAGGGGAACAGAATTATGATGAGTCTTCTGGTGGTGGGAGCGATCGTCGTTTCCATCGTTTTGGGTTATCGCACCAAAATCAATATCGGGCTGTTCGCGATCGCCTTCGCGTATCTGATCGGTTGCTTCGGGCTGGGTTTGAGCCCCAAGGAAGTGATCGCCATGTGGCCGCTGAAGATATTTTTCATCATCTTCTCGGTCTGTCTCTTCTACAGTTTCGCCATCGTCAACGGCACGCTGGAGAAGCTGGCCGAGCATCTGATGTACCGCTGCCGCCATTTTCCACATCTGCTGCCGTTCGCCATCTTCCTGGCGGCGGTGGTGATCTCCGCACTCGGTGCCGGCTATTACACGGTGCTGGCCTTCATGGCGCCGATCACGCTGCTGCTGTGCAGCCGCACCGGGCTGAACCTGATCGTCGGCGCCATGGCGGTCAACTATGGTGCATTGGCAGGCGCCAACTTCGTTTCCAGTCAGAGCGGCATCATCTTCCGCACGCTGATGACCAATTCGGGCATCTCCGACAATCAGGCTTTCATCAACAGTTTCGGCATCTTCGCCAGCACCATGATCGTACCGATCGTGGTGCTGGCCGGTCTGATTCTGTTCAGCCGCAAGCGAGGCACGGCGATGGTATCGATGGCGCATGTCGATCGCCCGAGCCCGCTGAGTGCTGACCAGCGTTCCACCCTGATTCTGACCCTGGTGATGATGGCGACCGTGCTGCTGCCGCCGATCGCCAGTCTGATTCTGCCCGACAATACCGCTGTAGCGTTCGTCAATTCCAAGGTGGATATCGGCCTGATCGCCAGCGTGTTCTCGGTCATCGCGCTACTGATGAAACTGGGCGACGAGCGCAAGGCGATCGCTTCGCTGCCGTGGGGCACGATCATCATGATCTGCGGCGTCGGCATGCTGATCTCGGTGGCGATCAAGGCGGGCACCATCGATCTGCTCGGCTCCTGGATCGGTACCAACATCCCGCCGGTGCTGATCCCCGTCGCGTTCGGCGTCGTTGCCGCGTTCATGTCGCTGTTCGCCAGTACCCTGGGCGTGGTCACGCCGGCACTGTTCCCGCTGGTGCCGTCGCTGGCCGGCACGCTGTCGATCGATCCGATGATCATCTTCATCGCCATCGTGGTCGGCGCGCAGGCCACCTCGATCTCGCCGTTCTCCTCCGGTGGCAGCCTGATTCTCGGCTCCTGCCCGACGGACGAAGCGCGTTCGGGGCTTCTGCCCAAGCTGCTGTTCCGCGCCGCGCCGCTGGGTTTCATTGCCGCGCTGGTGTTCAACCTGCTGCTGACGTTCGTGTTCTGAACGGGGTGGGTGACAAATGGTCATCGTCGTCGTAGCGTGACCCTCACCGCATGACCCGGAGCGGCGCCTTTATCGGAAAGGGCGCCGCTTCTTCGTTGTGCTTTCGAAACCGTCCTGCGAGGAGTGTCGTCGTGATCCTGTTCGAGAAACACTACCCCGCGACGCTCGATCTGCTCGTCGCCGAATCCACCGGGCGAAGACTGGAAACCTGGACGTTCGATGATCAGTCCACGCGGCGGGCGGCCGAGGCCACGCTGGCGCGTCGAGGCATCACGGCGCGCTGTCGTTCGGCCTACAAGCCTTTGGTCTGCGCTTTTCGCGAGGAGATCGCGACCCAAGGTCTGGTCAGCGTCGAGATCGTCTATCCGATTCATCCGGCCGCCCAACCGGCACGCTTTCTGCTCGAGAGCTACCCGCTGTCGGCACTCTATCCGGCGGTCGATTTTCGGTTCGAGGCCGGCGAGATCAGCGAAGCAGTCCCGACTTACCGCCTGCGACTACGCTACGCCGACGGTCGCGATGAAACGCTGGACGTGCTGGCACCCAACCGATCCCACCGCGATTTCGCCGACGAGGAGGCGCTGTCACCCTGCGGCTGGCAGATCGTCGAGGGTGCCGCGAGCAAGCTGACGACCGTTTACGAGCAGCTGTTCATGGAGGCGACAAGTGCGATCAGGGACGGCGAGTGGGGCGACGAGCCCTGTTTCGAAGCGCCCTGTTTCGAAGCGCCCTATTTCGAAGAGCCCTATTTCGAAGAACTCAACATCACCGCGACGCTACCGATCGCCGATGAGCCTCTCGGCTACGCCGACGAGGTGATGTCGCTGCGGGAGGCGCTGCACGAGGATTTCTATTTCTCGCTGCTGGAACTATTCCAGCGTCGTTCCGGACGGCCGTTGGGCGATCGTCATCTGCGGCCGGGCCAGATCGTGCCGGAGATCCGATTCGGTACGGAGTATTCGGTCAAGGTGGAAACGCGGGGCTATGACCGTGAGTCGATCACGACTCACCACGAGCCGCTGGATGCCGTCACCCGGCCGTTGTCGACACGTCAGATAGGCGAGGAGCTGGCCAGGCTCGGCGGTATCGCGTTTCACGCGATCTCCGTGGCGGGGCGTCGCCTCGAGGGGCGTTACTTCGCGGGCCCGGATCGGGCCATGATCATCTCGGCGGGCCAGCACGCCAACGAGACCAGCTCGCCGGCCGGCACGCTGCAGGCGGCGCAGCTGCTGGCATCCCGCGACGGGGCTCACTTCACGTTATGCCCGCTGGAGAACCCGGACGGCTATGCGCTGCATCAGCGTCTGATCGCCGATAACCCCCGGCATATGCATCATGCCGCGCGCTACACGGCGCTCGGTGATGATCTGGAATACCGTGAAGACGATCGCCATGAGACGGCCATTCGGCTCGAGGCGGAACGGCTCAGCGAGGCAAGGCTGCATCTCAACCTGCATGGCTATCCGGCGCATGAATGGACGCGGCCGCTGTCGGGGTACATTCCACGTGGGTTCGAAATGTGGACGTTGCCCAAGGGATTCTTTCTGATCCTGCGCCATGCGCCTGGCTGGGCCGAGGCGTCACGCTGGCTGATCGAGCGGGTAACGCTGAGCCTTGATGAGGTGTCTGGCTTGCGCGCGTTCAATGATCGCCAGATCGCCCTGTTCGAAAGATATGCCGGCGAAACCGGCTTCGAGATGATCAACGGTTTCCCGTGTCTGATAATGGAGGACGACCGCCATCGCGTGCCGATGACATTGATCACCGAATACCCGGACGAGATGGTCTACGCTGCCGACTTCCAGGCTGGCGTCGCGGCACAGCGGGCCACGGTGCTGGCGGCCTACGACGCGCTGCAGGCGCTACCCGATGAGCGCCTGGCTTCCTGACCGGCGGTCGGTCGTGGTCACACGCCAAGCGCCGGCGGCAGGATCGCCAGATCGCCACCGACCGTTTCGAAGGCGCGCGCCAGTTGTAGTACGCCCCAGTCGTCGCGGGGCTTGCCGATCAGCTGGAAACCCATGGGCAGGCCGGCATCACTCGATCTGGTTGGCAGGCTGATCGCCGGGGCGCCGAGCATCGAGGCGGGAATCACCACTTCCATCCAGCGGTGGTAGCTATCCATCGTTCGCCCGGCGATCTCGTGAGGCCAATGTGTCTCCACATCGAAGGGGAAGACCTGGGCGCTGGGCATGGCCAGATAGTCGAAGCGTTCGAACAGGGCGCTCCAGGCGCGGTAGGCGTCGCCACGCTGTACGTTGGCAACGTGGATGGCCTGCGCCGAGAGTCGCAGACCGCGTTCGATCTCCCACCTGGCTTCCGGTTTCAACAGGGCGCGGCTGGCGGGGTCGGCGTAGTGCGCGCCGAGGTTGCCGGCGACGGCCCAGTGGCGCAGCGTCGTCCAGCTGTCCCACAGCGTCTCGGGATCGAAGGGCAGATCGACGGTTTCCACTTCGCAACCGAGCTCGGTAAAGCGCGCCAGCGCCGTTTCGCACAGCGGAAGAATGCCCGTCTCCATCGCCAGGTAGCCGCGCCAGTCGCCCATCCAGCCAATCTTCAATCCACCAACGTCGCGTTCAAGAGCAGTCGCAATATCGCCGCCTGCGGGGACCAGCGGCTCTCCCAGCGAAAGCGGAACGCGCGAATCGAAACCGGACTGCGTCTCGAGGAGTCGCGCCACGTCTTCGACGGTTCGCCCCATCGGACCGTTGGTGGCAAGCTGCTGACCGAACGGGTCGGCGGCGAGACCGGGCACGCGCCCGAACGAAGGACGAAAGCCGATCACGTGATTGAAGGCGGCAGGGTTTCGCAACGAGCCCATCATGTCGCTGCCATCGGCGACCGGCAGCATCCGCATCGCGAGTGCCGCCGCCGCGCCACCGCTGGACCCGCCGGCGGTGCGCGAAGGATCGAAGGCGTTACGGGTGGCGCCGAATACCGGGTTGTAGGACTGCGAGCCGAGGCCGAATTCCGGTGTGTTGGTCTTGCCGATGATGATGGCGCCGGCCGCACGCATGCGCTCGGCCATCAGGCTGTCCTGGCCGGTAATCTGACCGACGAGCAACGGTGAGCCTTGGGTGGTCGGCAGGCCTTTGGCGTCGGAGAGATCCTTGATGGCCTGGGGGAAGCCGTGCATCCAACCGCGAGACTGCCTGACGGCGAGTTCGCGATCGGCGATCTCGGCCTCGGCGAGCAGCGGAGCGCGTTCGCGACGGGAGACGATGGCGTTGACCACAGGGTTCACGACGTCGATATGCTCGAGGTAGGCGGTCATGACCTCGCGGCACGAGACCGATCGGTCGTGAATGCGCTGCGATAGCGTGGTCGCCTCCCAGCTAACGATCTCGTTCAGTGGCGGTCGGACTGGCGTGCGGTCGGAAGCGTTGGACATCGGCAGGATTCCGGCAAAAGTGGGTATCGGCAGCATACCGCAGTGGCGTGGCCGGCACGCCACTGCAGCTTTCTGGCTCGTGCCCGTTCGACTCATCTGGTCCGATTCAGCCCTGATGAAACAGCTCGGCGTAGGCGCTGAGCGCCGGTGCGCCGCCGAGGTGGGCGTAGAGCACCTTCGAACCCGCCGGGAACTCGCCCAGGCGTACCTTCTCGATCATGCCGTGCATCGATTTCCCCTCGTAGACCGGGTCGGTGAGCACGCCTTCGAGCCGACCGCAGAGCCGAATCGCTGCCATCGTGCCGTCATTGGGCAGGCCGTATTCCGGATAGCCGAAGCGGGTATCGAGCATCACGTCGTCGGCGGTGATCGGCTGGCCGAGCTCGACCAGCTCGGCGGTGTTCTGGGCGATGCGCAGTATCTGGGCGTGGGTCTGCTCCGGCTTGGCCGAGGCGTCGATACCGATCACCTGACGGGCGCGGCCGTCTGCGGCAAAGCCCACCACCATTCCGGCCTGGGTGCTGCCGGTGACCGAACAGACGACGATGTAATCGAAGCGGAAACCCAGCTCGCGCTCCTGCTGACGGACTTCCTCGGCGAAGCCGACGAAACCCAGCCCTCCGTAGGGGTGCTCGGAGCATCCGGCAGGAATCGGATACGGTTTGCCGCCTTTCGCGCGTACGCTTTCCATGGCGCGTTCCCAGCTCTCGCGGATGCCGATATCGAAGCCGGCGGGATCGAGACGGACATCGGCACCCATGATGCGTGACAGCTCGATATTGCCGACCTTGTCGTAACTGGCATCGTGATAGTTGACCCAGTTCTCCTGCACCAGCACGCACTCGAGACCCAGATGTGCGGCGACCGCGGCGACCTGGCGGGTCTGATTGGATTGAATACCGCCGATCGAAACCAGCGTGTCGTAGCCGCCTTCGAGCACCTCGGGGATCAGATACTCGAGCTTGCGCGTCTTGTTGCCCCCGAAGGCAAGCCCGCTGTTGCAGTCTTCACGCTTGGCATAGAGTTCGACGTCGCCACCGAGATGCTGGCTCAGACGCTTCAGCGGCGTAATGGGGGAGGGACCGAAGGTCAACGGGTAACGAGAAAACTTGTCGAGTTTCATGGCGGGACCGGTTGTTGTTGTGAAGTGGACCCGGTCTATCCTAGAGCGAAACGGTAAAGTTGGGGTTGCAAAATCAGGATCATATTCGGAAATTAAAATCGGATTTTTCTATTTTATAGACTTTTTATTTTATGATTTATCGATACAAGGCAATTAAATTAAGCGAAGCAGGTGCAAGATCATGTCGGAAGTCGGTTACCACACGGGCTCGTCGCTGGATCGCATCGATCGTCAGATTCTCGAGCAGCTTCAGCGCGATGCCTCGATCTCCAATGTCGCCCTGGCCGAGCGCGTCAGCCTGAGCCCGCCGGCGTGCCTGCGCCGTGTGGAACGGCTCAAGCAGACAGGGGTGATCAAGGGCGTGGTTGCGCTGCTGGACGCCGAGCGGCTCAATGTCGGAATGGTAGTGTTGATCGGTGTCGTGCTGGATCGCTCGACGCCGCAGTCGTTTGCCGATTTCGAAGCGGCCGCCCAGCATATCTCCGGCTGCATGGAGTGCCATGTGGTCACCGGCGAGTTCGACTATTTCCTGCTGATCCGTACCCGCGACAACCAGAGCTTCAACCGGCTGCATGCCGAGCAGCTGATCTATTTGCCCGGGGTGCGCCAGATCCGCTCGTTCATGGGGTTGCGCGAAGTGCTATCGACAACGCAGTTACCTTTCGGTCGCTGAAGCGTCGGTGAGCGTGCCGGATCGGGGAATTCATCTAAGGTCTAACGGCAATCTAGTATGATGTATGACAACATGCCCACAGAATATCACTCTTTCGTTTTCTGCCCTTGGCGGGGCGCAGCGGCCAAGTGATGGAATGCTGGTTTACGTTAACCCACGATGAGGGGAATCAAGGTGAATTTTTCCAAAGAAGCGGTTGTTGCCTCGATCACCGACGGTCTGCTGTCTTTCCCGGTGACCGATTTCGATGCCGACGGCAAGTTCGACGTCGAGAGCTATCGCCGCCGTCTGCTGTGGCTCAAGGAGTATGAGGTTTCCGCCCTTTTCGTGTCAGGCGGTACCGGTGAATTCTTCAACATGACGATCGAAGAGTATCGCGAGATCGTCAAAGTCGCCGTGGAGACCATCGGCGGGCATGTGCCGATCATCGCCAGCGCCGGTCAGAGCGCCGAACTTGCCAAGGCCCATGCCAAGGCCGCGCAGGAAGCGGGCGCCGACGGCATTCTGCTGATGCCGCCGTACCTGACAGAATGCCCGCAGTCCGGCATCGTCGAGTACGCCGCCAGCGTCTGCGATTCCACCGATCTCAGCGTGATCTACTACAACCGCGCCAATGGCTATCTCACCGTCGATGGCGTTCAGGCGCTGGCGGATCGTTGTCCGAACCTGGTCGGCCTGAAGGATGGCAAGGGCGACATGCAGGCGCTCAACATCATCATCAAGACGCTGGGCGATCGCCTCGCGTACGTGGGTGGCGTGCCCACGGCCGAAATCATCGCCGAAGCCTATCTGGCCATCGGCGTCAGCACCTACTCTTCCGCGGTTTTCAATTTCGTGCCGGAGATGGCGGTGAAGTTCTATCAGGAACTGCGCAAGGGCAACCGCGAGTTCGTTCGTCAGGCGACACGCGAGTTCTTCATCCCGTTCGTCACCATGCGCGATACCCAGAAAGGCTATGCCGTCAGCCTGATCAAGGCCGGTGCCGATCTGGTCGGTTATCCGGGTGGCGACGTGCGTGCGCCGCTGACCATGCCTAACGAGAAAGAGCGGGCCACGCTCAAGCAGTTGATCGAAAAAGCCCGCGCGCTCTGATCGAGATTCGGGATCATCGGGGCGACACGATGTCGCCCCGCGATTTTTATTGTGAACCGCTTTCGCTGCGAACGACTTTCAATGTGGATCAATGGTTCGGTGGTGCTTCACTGGCAGTGAGCCCACGCCGTGCCGTCCGATAGCTGGAGAACCCCCCTTATGTCGAGCCACGCTACGCCCACTATCAGGGATATGAAGGTCATTCCGGTTGCCGGCCGGGACAGTATGCTGCTTAACATCGGTGGGGCGCACTCTCCCTATTTCACTCGCAACCTGGTCATTCTCGAGGATAGCGCTGGTCATGTGGGTGTTGGCGAGGCGCCGGGCGGCGAGACGATCCAGCAGTCGCTGGAACAGGCGCGCCCGCTGGTCGTGGGTCAGCCCATCGGTAAGCTGAGGTCGATGGTGGCATCGTTGCATTCCGCCGGTCGCGGTGCCGATTTCGAGGACTTCGGCAAGGGCTCCTGGACCTTCGAGCTGCGGGTCAATGCGGTCGCGGCGCTCGAGGCGGCACTGCTCGATCTGTTCGGCAAGTTCCTCGACGTGCCCGTTGCCGAACTGCTGGGCGACGGCAAGCAGCGCGACAGTGTCGAGGTGCTGGGCTATCTGTTCTTCATCGGCGATGGTCACGCCACGCCGCTTGGCTATCGCCGCCAAACCGAGGGTGCCAGTCACGACTGGTACCGTCTGCGCGACGAGGCGGCGATGACGCCACAGCGAATCGTCGAGCTGGCCGAAGCGGTACACGATCGCTACGGGTTCAGGGATTTCAAGCTCAAGGGCGGCGCCCTGCCGGGCGAGCAGGAGATCGAAGCCGTTACTGCGCTGCACAAGGCTTTCCCCGAGGCACGTACGACCATCGATCCCAACGGCGCCTGGTCGCTCGACGAGGCGATTCGGCTATGCCGGAATCTGCACGACGTCATCGCCTACGCCGAGGATCCCTGCGGCGCCGAGCAGGGGTTCTCGGGTCGCGAGATTCTGGCCGAGTTTCGCCATGCCACCGGGCTGCCGGTAGCCACTAATATGGTGGCGACCAACTGGCGCGAAATGGCCCATGCGCTGATGCTGCGCTCGGTCGACATTCCGCTGGCCGATCCGCACTTCTGGACGCTGTCCGGCGCGGTGCGAGTGTCACAGCTGTGTCAGGATCACGGCATGACCTGGGGGTCACACTCCAACAATCATTTCGATATCTCGCTTTCGATGTTTGCCCAGGTCGGTGCCGCCGCCGTCGGTCGCACTACTGCGCTGGACACGCACTGGATCTGGCAGGAGGGCGATGCCCGCCTGACCCGCAATCCGCCGCAGATCGTCGATGGCAAGGTCGCAGTGACAGACGCCCCGGGACTGGGGATCGAGATCGACATGGAGCGCATCGAGCAGGCCAATGCGCTCTATCGCAGCCTGCCCGCCGGGGGGCGTAACGATGCCATGGCGATGCAGTATCTGATCGACGGCTGGCAATTCGATCCCAAGCGTCCGGCCCTCGTGCGTTGAAACGACCGTGCCGTGGACCCATGTAGTCAGGATCGCCCGGCGGAGACGAATCCGCTCGGTAACGGTTTCAAGACACTATGCTGTGGCAGGTACAAGATAAGTTGCATCCGGCTCAATGCCGGTAGATGAACGAGTATCCACCATCACTGCAGGAGGCAACATGAATCTGACAGGTGAAATGCTAATCGGTCAGCAGGCCGTCAAGGGAAGTCGCGATCCGATCCAGGGGATCAATCCGGCAACCAACGAACGCCTCGATCCGAGCTACCCCGGTGGCACTCAGACTGAGGTCGATCGCGCTTGTGAACTGGCGTGGAACGCGTTCGACAGCTATCGCGAAACCTCGCTCGAGGATCGCGCCAAGTTTCTGGAAACCGTTGCCGATGAGATCGAAGCGATCGGTGATCCGCTGATCGAGCGCGCCGTGGCCGAATCCGGCCTGCCCCAGGGTCGTATCCAGGGCGAGCGTGGCCGCACATGTGGCCAGCTGCGACTGTTCGCCAAGACCGTGCGTGCCGGCGAGTGGCTGGACGTGCGTATCGATCCGGCGCTGCCGGACCGTCAGCCGATGCCGCGGGTCGACCTGCGCCAGCGCCATATCGCGCTGGGCCCGGTGGTGGTGTTCGGTGCCAGCAACTTCCCGCTGGCGTTCTCCGTCGCCGGTGGCGACACCGCTTCTGCACTGGCGGCGGGCTGTCCGGTGATCGTCAAGGCACATGGTGCGCATCCCGGTACCAGCGAGCTGGTGGGTCGTGCCATCCAGGCCGCGGTCAAGAAGTGCGGCCTGCCGGAAGGCGTGTTCTCGCTGATGTACGGCTCCGGTCGCGAAGTCGGCACGGCGCTGGTCACCGATCCGCGCATCAAGGCGGCCGGCTTCACCGGTTCGCGCAGCGGTGGTCTGGCATTGTGGAAGGCGGCGCAGTCGCGTCCCGAGCCGATCCCGTTCTATGCCGAAATGAGCTCCATCAACCCGGTCTTCCCGCTGCCGGCGGCGCTGAAGGCGCGTGGTGAAGAGATGGGCAAGGCGTTCGTGGGTTCGCTCAACATGGGCGCCGGGCAGTTCTGCACCAATCCTGGTCTGGTGATCGCGATCAAGGGGCCGGAACTGGACGCCTTCGTCAACGCCGCCAGCGAGGCAGTCAAGGGCAGTGCCGCCCAGACCATGCTCACGCCGGGCATCTTCGATGCCTACGAGAATGGCGTCAGTACGCTGGCCGGTAGCGGCAAGGCGAAGGAAGTCGCGCGCGGCCAGAAAGGCGAAGGCCCCAACCAGTGCCAGACCGGTCTGTTCGTGGCCACGGCTCAGGATTTCCTGGGCAGCGACGCGCTGCAGGAAGAGGTGTTCGGCTCCACGTCGCTGGTGGTCGAATGTGCCGATGCCGCCGAGCTCAAGCAGGTGGCCGAGCACCTGGAAGGTCAGTTGACCGCTACGCTGCAGATGGACGACGCCGATCTGGAGGCCGCCAAGGCACTGCTGCCGATCCTCGAGCGCAAGGCGGGTCGCGTGATGGTCAACGGCTGGCCGACCGGGGTGGAAGTGTGCGATGCCATGGTTCACGGTGGCCCGTTCCCGGCGACCTCCGACTCGCGCACCACCTCCGTGGGCACCGCGGCGATCTTCCGTTTCCTGCGTCCGGTCTGCTACCAGGATCTGCCGGACGCGCTGCGACCGGAAGCGATCAAGCAGGACAACCCGCTGAAGCTGCGTCGTCTGGTCGACGGCAAACGCGAAGCGTGAGTCTCTGCCGCCCGGGCTGCCGATCGGCGACCGGGCGGATGGCGTAGAGATTCTCGACCGTTCGAAGATTTTCTAGCGTCCGAAGATTCTCGATCGTCCAGAGCCGAGACCTCCACCCTCAGGGTGGAGGTCTTTGCGTTTTCAGGCGGCGTTTTTTCGTATTGACCGGTATGGGACCAAGGTCGCCCATCGGTAGCTCTCTCTTCCACGAACGCCTAGAATAAGCGCCGAGTCAAAAGACCCAATATGAATTCGACAAGTAAAGGAAAGCCCGTGAATCCGGTTCAGACCACGTTCCAGTACGGTTCGAGTACCGTCACCCTAGAAACCGGGCGCGTCGCGCGCCAAGCCACCGGCGCTGTGCTGGTCACCATGGACGACACCGTGGTGCTGTGTACCGTCGTCGGTCGCAAGAACCTCAAGCCCGGCCAGGATTTCTTCCCGCTCTCCGTGCACTACCAGGAGAAGACCTACGCCGTGGGCAAGATCCCCGGTGGCTTCTTCAAGCGCGAAGGGCGTCCCACCGAGAAAGAGACGCTGACCTCGCGCCTGATCGACCGTCCGATTCGTCCGCTGTTCCCGAAAGGGTTCATGAACGAAGTGCAGGTCATCTGCACCGTGCTCTCCGCCAATCGCAACCAGGATCCTGACATCGCCGCGATGATCGGGACTTCCGCGGCGCTGGCGATCTCCGGCCTGCCGTTCAGCGGCCCCATCGGTGCGGCGCGCGTCGGCTTTACCGAGTCACGTGGCTACTTCCTCAACCCGACGGTCGAAGAGCTCGCTACCTCCGAGCTCAACATGGTCGTGGCCGGAACCGACAAGGCCGTGCTGATGGTCGAGTCGGAAGCGCAGGAACTGACCGAAGACGAGATGCTGGGCGGGGTGCTCTACGCCCACCAGGAAATGCAGGTTGCGGTCGACGCGATCAAGTCTCTGGTCGGCGAAGCGGGCAAACCGAAGTGGGATTGGCAGCCGGCCGCCGTCAATGGCGAGCTCAAGGAAGCCATTGCCGCCAGCTTCGAGTCCGCCGTGGGCGAGGCCTATCGCATCACCGACAAGATGGCGCGTCAGGATGCGCTGGCCGAGATCAAGGACAAGGCGATCGAGCAGCTGGCCAGCGGTGATGCGCCGCAGTACAGCGTCGATGAGGTCAGCGGCGCGCTGGCCAGCCTCGAGAAGCACACCGTGCGTCGTCGTGTCGTCGCCGGTGAGCCGCGCATCGATGGCCGTGACCACAAGACCGTGCGCCCGCTGGACATCAGTGTCGGCGTGCTGCCGCGCACCCACGGTTCGGCCCTGTTCACCCGTGGCGAGACTCAGGCGGTGGTCATCGCCACCCTGGGCACGCTGCGCGACGCTCAGCTGATCGAATCACTGGAAGGCGAGCGCAAGGATCGCTTCCTGATGCACTACAACTTCCCTCCGTACAGCGTGGGCGAAGCCGGCTTCATGGGTGGCCCCAAGCGTCGCGAGATCGGTCATGGTCGTCTGGCCCGCCGCGGTATCCAGGCGATGCTGCCGAGCGAAGCGGATTTCCCCTACACCATTCGCGTCGTCTCCGAGATCACCGAATCCAACGGTTCCAGCTCGATGGCCTCCGTGTGCGGCTCCTCGCTGGCGCTGATGGATGCCGGCGTGCCGATCAAGGCGCCGGTGGCGGGTATCGCCATGGGGCTGGTCAAGAATGACGATGGCTACGCCGTGCTGACCGACATCCTGGGCGACGAGGATCATCTCGGCGACATGGACTTCAAGGTGGCCGGTTCCGCCAACGGCGTGACCGCGCTGCAGATGGACATCAAGATCGAAGGCATCAACGAAGAGATCATGGAGACCGCGCTGCAGCAGGCGCATCAGGCTCGCATCGAGATTCTCGACCAGATGAATGCCGTGATCGGCCAGAGCCGCACCGAGGTCTCCGACCACGCCCCGGCGATGCAGACGATCAAGATCTCTCCGGACAAGATTCGTGATGTCATCGGCAAGGGCGGCGCGACCATTCGCAGCATCTGCGAAGAGACCGGCGCCTCGATCGACATCGACGACGACGGCACCGTGCGGATCTACGCCGAGGATCGCTCCGCCGCCAAGCGGGCCATCGATACCGTGCTCGGGATCACTGCCGAAGCCGAAATCGGCAAGCTCTACCGCGGCAAGGTCGTGCGTCTGGCCGACTTCGGCGCCTTCGTCAACTTCATGCCGGGTACCGATGGCCTCGTGCACATCTCGCAGATCGTGCCGGAGCGCGTCAACGACGTGAAGGAATATCTGAACGAAGGCCAGGAAGTGACCGTCAAGGTGCTCGATATCGACAACCGCAATCGCGTGAAGCTGTCGATCAAGGAGATCACTCCGGAAGAGAAAGCCGCTTTCGAAGCGACGCTCGTCACCGAAGAGTAATTCTTCGGCGGTGACCGACGACGCCCGGCCTGCATCCTGCAGGCCGGGCGTTTTTCATGGGCGTCTCATGCCGCGACAGCTCGAGGGCGCGGCATCGGCAGATGGCGCTTGAGCTGTCGCGAGAACTTCTTCTCCACGAACTCGAAGCTGAGCCACGAGCAGACCGCGATGATCGGCAGGCAGATCGCCAGCGCCAGGTAAGGACTGAGACCGAACTGCTCGGTCAGCACGTAGTTTCCCGACCACAGCACGATCACGTGGAGCAGGTAGGTGGAGTAGGACCAATCCCCCATCGCCTTGAACACGCGATTGTCGCCGATACGCGACTCCAGTCCGATGAACGCGATGACCAGTAGCGCACTGGGCAGGCCCCAGGCAAAAAAGCGCTTGGCTCCCGAGGGATCGTCGAAGCACAGAATGGTCGCGGTGCTGGCAACTGCCAGTGCCAAGGGCCACCAGCGGCCCCCGGGAATGCCGCAGCGGGTGTAGACGGCACCGATCCCCAGGCCGAGCAGGAACTGGAAGATGATCGGATCGGTATAGAAGTTGCTGATGAACGGTTGATGCGCGAATAGCGTGTTGATGACCACGATGGTCAGTACCACGGCCCACAGCCGCCACTCGCGTTTGAGCATCAGCGAAGCGGCGAAGACGAGATAGAACAGCATCTCGAAGTTGAGGGTCCAGCCGACCGGCAAGATCGGATAGTAGCCGTAGCCGGCCGGGTTTTCGGTGGGAATGAAGAACAGCGACAGGATCAACGGCTTCAGGCCCAGGCCGTACTCGGGCATGACGTCGCTGGCAAAATAGATGACCAGCGCGGTGATGGCGGTGTAGAGCCAGTAGGCGGGAACGATTCTGACGACGCGATGCAGCAGAAACTGTGGCGTCGTCAGCCGCTTGCCACGACTCGAAACCGTGATGACGAAGCCGCTGATGACGAAGAAGATATCCACACCCACCTGGCCACGGGTGGAAAACAGATATTCGACCCAATTATCCGCCTTGAAACCGAAAAATACCTGCATGAAGTGATGAAAGACGACGATCCACGCCGCCAGGGCTCGTAGCGCCTGTACTGAAATCAGCATCCTTACTTATCCTGCCCATGAACTCCCAAGACGCTCTATGGGAAGGGCAGCAAGCGAAAAAGTTCGGTGGTTTTACACAAAATGACAAAACGGTGTTTCTGAATCGGCCACTCCGCAAGGTTGGTGAGCGCCTCGGTTAGCGTTCGGTCGCGATCACAGCTTGCGTAACGCGACCTGTTCCACCAGGTGGTCACGGCCCTTGCGCAGGATCAGATCGGCACGAGGGCGGGTGGGCAGAATGTTCTCGCGCAGGTTGCGTCGATTGATATCCCGCCATAGCCCTTCGGCGATCTCCACGGCCTCGCTTTCGCCGATCTGAGCATAGCGATGGAAGAACGAATCGGCGTTCTGGAAGGCGGTCTGTCGCAGCAGCTTGAAGCGTTCCAGATACCACTCGTGAATATGATTCTCCTCGGCATCGATGTAGATCGAGAAGTCGAAGAAATCCGACACGAACGGCACCATCTTGCCGTCCTCCGGCAGGTCGCGGACCTGTAGCACGTTGATGCCTTCGACGATCAGGATGTCGGGGCGATCGACGGTCTGGTATTCATGTTCGCGCACGTCGTAGGTCAGGTGCGAATAGAGCGGCGCCTGAACGTTGCGCGCTCCGGCCTTGATCCAGGACAAGAAGCGCAGCAGGGCGCCGATATCGTAACTCTCCGGAAAGCCCTTGCGAGCCATCAGGTCCCTGTCGCGTAACGTGGCATTGGGGTAGAGAAAACCATCGGTCGTGACCAGGTCGACCTTGGGGCTGGAAGGCCAGCGTGCCAGCAGCTCCTTGAGAATGCGTGACGTGGTCGATTTTCCCACGGCGACGGAACCGGCGATGCCGATGATGAACGGCGTCTTCTGGGTGTCGTCGATATCCAGGAACCGCTTGCGCTGGGCGTAAAGCCGCTGGCTCGCTTCGACATAGGACGAGAGCAGGCGCGACAGCGACAGGTAGATCCGCCGTACCTCGCCCAGATCGATCGGATCGTTGAGCGAACGCAGCCGCTGCAACTCCTCGGCGGAGAGGGTCTGCGGCGTGTCGGCTCGAAATTCGGCCCACTGCTCGGCCGTGTAGAACTGATACGGGGAGAAGGGGTCCGGTCTCAATTGGTTCATCGTGTCTCTTCTACTGTCGAGCCGGCGGCGTCACCACGACGCGGCAGAGGCTAGAGGTCTGCACTGTCGCCATTGATGGCAAATTGTCTCAGCTGCATCGGCTGAATGCCACGCGTGTCGATCGCGCCTTGGTTGACGAAGCCCAATCGCCGATAGAGATCGATCGCTGGCTGGTTGTCGGCGAAGACATTGAGCGTGATGCGCTCGGCGCGACGCTGACGCGCCTCCGCCAGCAATCGTCGGCACAGCACCTCGCCCAGCCCCCTTCGCCGTTGCGCCGGGGAGACGATGATCCGGGCCAGATGATAGTGGCGTTCACCCTTGATGACGAGCTGGCCGAAGGCGGCCGGCCGGGACTCGGATTCGAGACAGAATGAAATCGAGTTCGGATTGGGTCCATCGATTTCCCGCCACAGCGTGTTGCCATCCGTCGGCCACGAGAGGCCTGGTCCGGCCCAGCGTTCCAGCGCCGCTGGCGTCTCGATCCATCCTGCGATAGGTGTCAGGTCCGTCGGCAGCGCCGGGCGCCAGCGAGCATCAGCCATGGCGGGTGCCGGCGTCAGGAGAGCGAAACGTGACGGCGAGATTGTCGATCAAGCGCGTCGACCCGAGATAGACCGCGCCCAGCAGGCGGCCTTCGCGATGCTTCGCGGCATCGAATGGCGCCAGCAATGGTCCGCGGAGTTCCAGATAGTCGAGTCGAAAGCCGGCTTCCTGCAGCGCCTGCGTGGCATCCGCCAGCGCGGTGCCGGGCGACTGGCCGCTGGACAGCGCATCGCGGCAGCGCGATAGCATCAGGTGGAAGGTGGGCGCCAGCGCACGGTCGCTCGCGGTGAGATAGCCGTTGCGCGAAGAGAGCGCAAGACCGTCTTCGGCTCGAACGGTGGGCACGCCGACGATCTCGATCGGGAAGTGAAGGTCGGCGACCAGCTTGCGTATGACGGCCAGCTGCTGGAAGTCCTTCTCGCCAAAACAGGCGATGTCCGGCTGGATGAGATGAAACAGCAGCGACACCACTGTGGCGACGCCATCGAAGTGGCCGACGCGAGTTCCCCCGCAAAGCCCCTCGGAAATGTCCGGCACGTGGATCGTCGTCTGTGACTCGAGGCCACCGGGATAGAGCGTCTCGACACTGGGGACGAACAGCACATCGCAGCCGCGTGTCGCCAGCTGCTCGCGATCGTCATCGAGCGTGCGCGGGTACTGGCCAAAATCCTCGCCTGCGCCGAACTGCAGCGGATTGACGAACAGCGTGGCAACGACCACATCGGCCAACGCTCGGGCGCGATCGACAAGGCTCAGGTGGCCCTCGTGCAGGTTGCCCATGGTCGGAACCAGCGCGATGCGCCGGCCGGCGATCCGGTGCTCACGCAGGGTTTCACGCAGTGGCGCGATCTCGTGCAACGTCTGCATCAGAAGCAGTGCTCCTCGGCTGGGAAGCGGCGGGATTTGACTGCCTCGTCGTAGGCGCCAAACGCCGCTTCGATGCTCTCCTGGCCTTTCAGGAAATTCTGCACGAAACGGGGCACGTAGCCGCTGCTCAGGCCCAGCGTGTCGTGCATGACCAAAATCTGTCCATCCACGTCCGGCCCGGCGCCGATCCCGATGACAGGAGCGTCGACGGCCTCACGCACGGCCCGGCCGACGACTCGAGGCACGCACTCGAGCAGGATCACTGACGCGCCGGCCTCGACCAGCAGCCGGGCGTCCTGGACGATGCGCTCTGCATCGTCGGCGGCCTTGCCCTGGACCTTGAAGCCTCCCAGCTGGTGGACACTTTGCGGGGTCAAGCCGAGGTGTGCGCAGACCGGCACGCCGCGACGCGAGAGTTCGCGAATGCCGTCGGCCATCCACGCCTCGCCCTCGATCTTGATCAGCTCGGCACCGGCGCGCATCAATTCGCCGGCGTCGCGCAGCAGCTGGCCGGTATCGGCGTTGCTCATGAACGGCAGATCGACCATCAGCAGGCTTCGCTGCTTGCCACGCGCCACGCACTTCGTGTGATAACGGATGTCTTCCAGCGTGACCGGCAGGGTGCTGGCGTGGCCCTGTAGCACCATGCCCAGCGAATCGCCGACCAGCAGCACATCGATTCCGGCCGAATCGGCACAGCGCGCCAGGGTGGCGTCGTAGGCGGTCAGGCAACTGAAAGCTTCTCCGCGCGCCTTGCAGTCGCGCAGCGTATTGAGGGTGACACGCTTCATGCTTTCTCTCCCATGGATGGCGAGACCGCCGGCCGACATCGGCTGCCTCGCCCGATACCGCCGCGTGGGGCTACGAGTTAACGCATTCTGAGGCGGGTGCGGAGCCGAGTGCGAGCGGCTGTCGAGCAGGGAGTGTAATGGGTTGTCGACAAGACGCAACACGACGTTGGCGGCATGGGGGCTTCATGGATCGGCACACCCGATTCATGGTGTCAGCCGAGTCAGCGTCTGGTCCGAGAGCCTGGCGGCAAGAGTCAGCGGCGATTGGCCATCGATGGAGAGCGTCGGGGCAATTTCAGCCAGCGGTTCGAGCACGAATCGGCGATGGCGCATCTGCGGGTGGGGCAGCGTCAGGCGGGGCGAGTGTCGCTCGAGGCCCGCATACCACAACAGATCCAGATCCAGCGTGCGCGGCCCCCAGTGGCGATTGCGCACCCGGCGATGGCGCTGCTCGAGCGCCTGGAGCTGATCGAGTAGCGCCAGCGGCGAGAGCCGGGTGCGGATCGCGGCGACGGCGTTGATGAAATCGGGCTGATCCTGCGGGCCGACGGGAGCACTGGTATAGAGCGACGAGCGTGCGACGCACTCGCTCAGAGGCAGCGACCCCAGGGCCGAAAGCGCTCGTTCCAGCTGATCCCGTGGCGCTTCCAGATTGCTGCCGAGGCCAATGTAGGCCAGGGCCGGGCGCTGGCGTTCAGTCATCCAGCGTCGGAGGGGTCGGCTTGTTGGTCGGACGCCGGCGCTTGCGCGGGCGGCGTCGGCGCGGCTTGGAACCAGGCCCGGCAGCGGGGGTGGCAGCGTTGCCGCCACCGGTAGTTGCCATCAGCTCCCGCTGGCCCTCTTCGTCGGCCTGCTGGAACTGGGTCCACCATTCGCCGAGCCCGGGGGATATCTCGCCAGCTTCCTCACGCAGCAGCAGGAAGTCATAGGCAGCCCGAAAACGCGGATGTTCCAGTGTCTGGAATACCCGACGCCCGCGGCGGCGAGGGAGCTGCTGCTGCAGATCCCAGATGTCGCGCATCGGCATGCTGAAGCGCTTGGGAATCGAGGTATGCTGCAGCTGCCGAGTGATGACCTGTTGCGCCGCGGCCTGTTGTGCCGGGATGTCCGGCAGGTCCTGCTCGTGGGCGACACGCAGCGTGCGTTGCTGTACGCAGGGCCATAGCAGGGCACCAAACAGAAACGCGGGCGTAACCGGCCGATCCTGGGCAATCCGCGCATCGGTATTGGCCAGCGCCTGTTCGACGAGCGCGACCGCCCAGGGCTGCTGGTCGAGCACTTCATCGCTTTCCGGAAACAGCATGGCGAACAGCCCGCGTTCACGCAGTACGCGAAAGCTCTGCAGGGCGTGGCCTGACAGAAACAGCTTGAGCACTTCCTCGAACAGTCTTGCCGGGGGAATCTGCAGCAACAGCGGGGCCAGTTCGCGGATCGGTGCCTCGGTCTCCTCGGCGATCCGAAAATCGAGCTTGGCGGCGAAACGGGCCGCTCGCAGCATGCGTACCGGATCTTCGCGATAGCGGGTTTCCGGATCACCGATCATGCGCAGAACGCGGTCCTCGAGATCCTGAAGGCCGCCAGTCCAATCGTGGATCGCGAAATCGGTGACGCTGTAATAAAGCGCGTTGACGGTGAAGTCGCGGCGGATCGCGTCCTCTTCGACGCTGCCCCAGACATTGTCGCGGAGCAGCAAGCCTTCATCCGACTGCTGGCTGTGATTGCCGGCGTGTTCTTCGCCGTGGCGGCCACGGAAAGTCGTGACTTCGATGACCTCGCGGCCGAAACGTACGTGAACGATCCGAAATCGACGGCCGATGATGCGGGAGTTGCGAAATAGCTGACGCACCTCGTCCGGCGTCGCATTGGTCGCGACGTCGAAATCCTTGGGTCGATTGCCGAGTAGCGAGTCGCGAATACAGCCGCCGACCAGATAGGCATCGTAGCCGGCACCATTGAGCCGGTACAGCACCTTGAGCGCGCTCTCGCTGAGGTTCTGGCGCGAGACATTATGTTCGTCGCGAGGCAGGACTTGTCGGGTAGGCGTTGTGTCTTCGGCAGCTGACGCGGATTCCGGGCCGAAGAAAGTCTTCAAACGTTCACCGGGACGTTGGAGAAAGCGGGAAAATCCTTTGAACATGCGGCGAAATCGACTCGCGAGGTAGCAAAACTCCAGTGTAGCGGAGCCCAGCAGGCTTGCAAAGGCAGGCGGGCGCTACCGGGTGGCTGAAAAAGTTTCGGAACAGGTCGATTGACGGGGGATGGAGGGGATAAGTCACAGCGGGAAGACGGTAGCGAACCATCCGTTTAATACCGGCATCGTTGACGGACGCCGCTTGGCGTCATTGGCCGGCGGGGCCGACAGTGCGGGCGGAAGTGATGTCGGTAATCGGCGGGCTAAGTTGTCATCAGGTTAACCAATATCAGGTTAACAAATATCAGGTTAACCAATATCAGGTTAACCAATATCAGGTTAACTAATCATCGGGTTAACTAATAAGCGGGCTCACTCACTAGCGTGGCCAGTAATCAGTTTGCTGAGCAAGTCAGTGCGTTCGGTAGGTTAAGTGCGCTCAGTAAAAAGGGAGACCCGGCGGGTCTCCCTTCGTAAGCATGCTTCGCAACGTCCATGCCGCTTCTTCTTGTTCGTGATGGCGCATCGCCTTGAATACGCACCACAGTCGCTGAACGATAGTGCAGTCACTGGCTTGTCGTTGTCAGCTTTGCTGTGTAGCGACCACCTCGTATTCAAAACAATAATCCAACCACGACAGGCAATGCCCTCTCTCGGTTCTTGTCGTTGTTCCGAGAAGTCTTCGGGTCACCGGGAGGCTTGTTGTTGTTGCCCGTTGATGAAGATCGTCGCGTCCTGATTTTGCATCGGCTCGAGAACGATTGTTGTTGTTCGTGTTCTCGTTCGCATGCTGCCCATGTTGTCGTTATTGGGTCAGTGGCGATCTGCCTTCCTAGGTTGAGTGCCGTCTTGTTGTTGTTGTGGGCTTTTGGGGACTTCCGATCAAAGATTGTTGTTGGGTTGGATCGGCACCCGCTGTTGTTTTTCTTGTCTTAGGTACTGCACTTGCCGTGCCACTCCATATTTTTTTCAGGTAAAACATGCAGTTAATGGATTTCTGTCACATCAGTTCGTTTTGCGATCCGATTCCCGTATGACCCAGGTGATTCATGAGGGGGCATCTGGGGGGCGCAGTGCCTGCTTGTGGTGCATCCCTTGGCGCAATGGCGACAGGGTGGCGCAAAACGACGCGAGTTTCGCTTAGACAATAGTCTTCAATCGAAAGAGGGAGCCGGTTTTGGCCTGCCTCGAGAGCGTTGGCGTAGGGGAAAACCGCTGAAACACGGATGGGCGATCAGTGAAGATCGCGGGTGGGTGTCGCCGTCAATGCCTCGGGCGCCCAGTGTCGGCTGGCATGCGCGAGTTGCATGGCGACAGGCGCCTCGCGCAGTTCGGGCGGTGGTTGCTGGTCGAGCAGCTGCAGTGCGTGGTAGAGCAGCGGTCGAGCCTTTACGGGGTCGTCGGGGATGGCGGTCGCGAGATTCTGTTTGGATAGCTTCTGGCCGTCGCTGCCCAGAATCAATGGCATGTGCAGATAGCGCGGCTCGGGGTAATCCAGCGCCGACTGGAGTTGTCGCTGCCAGGGTGTGTTGTCGAGCAGATCGTAACCGCGAACGATATCGGTGACGCCCTGGTCCGCATCATCGACCACCACGGCCAGTTGGTAGGCCCATAGGCCATCCTTGCGCTTGATGACCACGTCGCCCTGACCGGAAGGATCGAGACATTGGCGGCCAAACAGCCGATCCTGCCAGATTATCGGTTGCACGCCCTTGTCGGTGCGCAGACGCCAGGCCTGCTTGCGTTCGGGATGCCGCGAGCCGTGACGGCACCAACCCGGATAGTGATCATGCTGCTGCCATTCCCGCCGCGAACAGCCGCAGGGATAGGCCATGCCGTCGACGATCAGCCGGTCCAGCGCTGCCTGATAGGCTGCCCCGCGATCGCTCTGATAACGGATCTCGCCATCCCAGGTCAGACCGAAGGCTTCCAGTTGGCGCCGAATGACGTCGTCGGTGCCGGATGGGCATCGCGGCGGATCGATATCCTCGAGGCGCAGCAGCCAGCGCCCCTCGACGGCACGCGCATCGAGCCAGCTACCCAGTGCCGCGACCAGCGAACCCAGGTGCAGCGGCCCTGAGGGCGTGGGAGCGAAGCGTCCAGTGTAGCGCTTGGCAGAGGTCATCAGGATTCCAGCGGCGATCGATATCGAACAACGGAAAACAAGACGGGCACCGATCAAGGTGCCCGTCGTATCAGACAGTGTCCCGCACTGCGATCAGCCGCCGAGCTGCTTCTCCTTGAGCTCGGCCAGCGTCTTGCAGTCGACACACAGCGTGGCGGTGGGACGCGCTTCGAGGCGGCGAATGCCGATCTCGACGCCGCAGGCCTCGCAGAAACCGTAATCGTCTTCGTCGATCTTCTCGATCGTTTCGTTGATTTTCTTGAGCAGTTTGCGCTCGCGATCCCGCGTTCGCAGTTCCAGGCTGAACCCTTCCTCCTGCGTGGCGCGATCGGCAGGATCGGCGAAGTTATTGGCCTCTTCCTGCAAGTGGCGAACCGTACGGTCGACTTCTTCCATCAGATCCTGCTTCCAGCCCAGAAGGATCTCACGGAAATGCGCAAGTTGTTTTTCATTCATATACTCTTCACCCGGCGCCGGCTGGTACGGGGTGAATTGGCTAGGCGCTTCCGCTTTCTTTTCCGCTACTGGCATGGGGGCTGCCTCGTTACGCAAGTGTCGTGACGCGTTCAATCTGGCCGAGGATCGGCCGGGGCAGCGTCTGCCACTGCCCGAAGCCATGCTTATTTAGCGAAAAAGTTGCCGGTTTGCAACCGAATGGGCGCTTTATTTTTCTCATCCCCGGGGCGTGAAACCGGGGAATCGAGCTGTCATCCGCCGGGCAGGCGCCGGCAGCGACGGTTTGGCCTTCCAACCGATTCCTTCGAATCCAATGCTTTCTGGATCCGCACTGCATGAATTATCCCGCTCTCGTCCCCGGCGTGCTGTTACGACGCTACAAACGCTTCCTGGCCGATATCGAACTCGACGATGGTCGCCAGGTCATCGCGCACTGTCCAAATACGGGCTCGATGCGTGCCGTCAATGTTCCCGGCTGTCGGGTATGGCTCTCCGAGAGTACGAATCCGGCACGCAAGCTGGGCTGGACCTGGGAGCTGATCGAATTGCCCGATGGGAAGGGCGGGGTCGATCTCGTCTCGGTACACACCGGACGCGCCAATGCGCTGGTGGAGGCAGCGCTACGGGGCAGTCTCGTTCCCGAACTGGCCGGCTTCAGCGAGCTCAAGCGCGAGGTCAGCGTCGAGGGCGCCAGGCTCGATTTCCGGTTGAGAGAGGCGGAAGCGGGCGACATCTATGTCGAGGTCAAGCAGGTCACGCTGAAGGAAAGCGACGGCCACGGCTATTTTCCCGATTCGGTCAGCGAGCGTGGCCGGCGCCATCTCGAGGTGCTCGCCGAGCTGGTCGATCAGGGCCATCGAGGCGTGCTGCTGTTCTGCGTGGCGCACACCGGCATCGAGGACGTGGCTCCGGCTGCGCACCTCGATCCGGTCTATGCGCGAACGCTGGCTGCGGTGGCTGATCGCGGCGTGGAGGTCCTGGCCTATGGCTGCCGGGTGACATGGGAGCACGGGCGTCCCGGCGCAATGATGCTGGATCGCCGGCTGCCCGTGGATCTCGAACGTCGCGGGTTCGCGGCCGAGATGGCGCCTGGCTAGCGACCGCGCCGGACACGGAAGATTGCCGTTTCGCCAAACAGATTGGGCCAGAGCCGCGATGTCCAGTGCCCTTCGTGATCGGCACTGCCGACCGCTTCGTCGACGATGGTGACGCCCTTGTCGCGACACAGGCCGGCGAAGTCCTGAAACGTCGACAGGTGGATGTTGGGCGTGTCGTACCAGGCGTGCGGCAGCGAACGCGAGACCGGCATGCGACCGCGAAAGGTCAGATGCAGGCGATGCTTCCAGTAGGCGAAGTTGGGGAAGGCGATGATGCACTCCGGCGCGACCCGGAGCATTTCGTCGAGCATGGTATCCGGGCGGCGTAGTGCCTGCAGCGCCTGGGTCATGATCACCAGATCGCAGGCATCATCGACGAAATTGCCCAGGCCATCGTCGAGATTCTGTTCGAGTACGTTGACGCCCTTGCCGAGGCAGGCTGCGATCCCGTCGGCGTCGATCTCGAGGCCGTAGCCGGTGACGTTCTTGTGACGTGCCAGCGCTGCCAGCAGGGTGCCGTCGCCGCAGCCGAGGTCGAGAATGCGAGCGTTGTCGGGTACCCAGTCGTAGATCAGTTCGAGATCTGCGCGCATCAGGCTGTCTCCCCGGAGATATCGGCGTGGATGCGCCGCATGTAGCTGCCGAAAACGGCTTCATATTGATCGTTGGGCAGCAGAAAGGCGTCGTGACCGTGGGGCGAATCGACGTTGATGTAGCTGACTGCCTTGCCGGCTCGCAGTAGCGCGCTGACCAGTTCCCGTGAGCGGGCCGGAGCGAAGCGCCAGTCGGTGGTGAAGCTGATGACCAGAAAGGGGCACGCCGCTGGCGACAGTGCCGCCGCCAGGTCGCCGTCGTGCTGGCCGGCGGGATCGAAGTAATCCAGCGCCTTGGTCATCAGCAGATACGTATTGGCATCGAAGCGGGTCGAGAAGGTATCGCCCTGATGGCGCAGATAGGACTCGACCTGAAATTCGACATCGTAGCCGAAGTTCAGTTGATCGCTACGCAGGTCGCGACCGAACCGCGACCCCATCGAATGCTCCGACAGATAGGTGATGTGGCCGATCATCCTGGCCAGTTTCAAGCCGAGCTTGGGGATGGCATCGTGATCGGCGTACCAGCCATCGTGGAAATCCGGATCCGAGCGTATGGCCTGGCGGGCCACCTCGTTGAAGGCGATGTTCTGCGCCGACAGGCGCGGAGTGGCGGCGATCACGGCGACGTTGGCGACACGCTCGGGGTAGGCCATCGTCCACTGCATCGCCTGCATGCCGCCCAGACTGCCGCCGACCACGGCGGCGAAACGCTCGATGCCGAGCCGATCTGCCAGGCGCGCCTGACTGTGGACCCAGTCCGCCACCGTCATCACGGGAAACGTGGGCCCCCACTGGTGTCCGGTCTGCGGATCGATGCTGGCGGGGCCGGTACTGCCGTGACAGCCGCCCAGGTTGTTGAGGGAAACGACGAAGAAGCGATCGGTATCGATCACCTTGCCGGGCCCGATGTAGGCGTCCCACCATCCGGGCTTGTGCTCATCGACGGTATGGTAGCCCGCCGCGTGATGGTGGCCGGAAAGCGCATGACAGATCAGCACCGCGTTGGTGTGCTCGGCATTGAGCGTGCCGTAGGTCTCGTAGACCAGGTCGAAACGTTCGAGCGTCTTGCCGCAGGCCAGTGCCAGCGGGGACTCGAATGTCGCGGTCTGCGGCGTGACCAGACCGACGGAGTCGGATGGAAAGGAAGCGGACATGAAACGGGGTAGTCTCCAGGTTCAGCGAGGACACACGATTGATGCACATCGATGTGTGCCCGAGCGCCGCCAGGCGCTATCCGGTAGCGGCCCGAAACCGGATGCGGGCCATTCTCGAGTCGTAGATTGCTGGCGGCGGTGACGACAGCTCAGTCCTAGAAGCCGACCAATGCCCCCGGCAGGCCGGCCGCACGGGCCAGCGAGCCGACGACGACGCTGTCGAGCAGATTGATGGCGATGAACACCACGATCGGCGACAGATCGATCATGCCCAGCGGCGGAATCACGCGGCGTACCGGTGCCATGATCGGTTCTACGATCTGCATTACCAGCAGCGCGCCGGGATGACTGGCTTGCGGCGCCACCCAGCTCAGAATGATCATGATGATCAGCGCGAAGAAGTAGATCTTGAGAATCGCATTGAGCACGCCGGCGATGCCCGCCAGCAGCAGGCCCTGGAGCGGGGGCATGCCGAAACCGGCGAGCTGGAAGATAGCGGTGATCACGATGATCTTGAGCAGAAAACCCACGAACAGCGTGGCGATATCGATCCGGCCGAGCGGGCGCAGAATCTTCTGCACCGGGGCAACTACTGGCTGCGTTGCCTTGACGATCCCCTGGCTCAAGGGGTTGTAGTAGTCCGCCTGCGAGAATTGCAGCAAAAAGCGCAGCATCAGCACAAACAGATAGATGTTGACCAGTGTGTTGACCAGCATCAGGCCGGCGCTTCCCAGATTACTGCCCATTACGTTCTCCTAGTGATTCGGCGGATTCCATTTCGTCTCGGTTCAATCCCGATCTGACTTACTTCGACAACTCGCGCGACAGCTCGCGGGCGCGTTCGGCGCAGGCCTGAGTCGCGCGCCCCACGATATCCGCCAGACCTGCCTCCTCGAACGTTTGGATCGCGCGCTCGGTAGTGCCGTTGGGGGAGGTGACGCGCCGACGCAGCTCGGCGGGGTCGAATACGCTTTCCCGCGCCATCTTGGCGGCGCCGAACGCGGTCTGCAATGCCAGGCGGCGAGCGCTCTCGGTGGACAGGCCCAGTTCGACGCCGGCCGCCTCCAGTGACTCCATGAACAGAAAGAAGTAGGCCGGGCCGCTACCTGAAATCGCCGTGACAGCCTCGATCTGCGCTTCCTGCTCGACCCACTCGACCAGCCCCACCGATGTCAGCAGCTCGGCGACGAGTTGGCGCTGAGCATCGCTGACGCGGGCGTTGGCGTAAAGACCACTGGCGCCGGCGCCGACCAGTGAGGGCGTGTTGGGCATGCAGCGAATCACGGCCAGATCGCCTCCCAGCCAGTTGTCCAGCGTCGCGGCGTCGAGCCCGGCCGCCACCGAAACGATGAGTGGACGACGTGCCTGAACGGACTCGCGTAGCGACAGACAGAGATCGCGCATCATCTGCGGCTTGACCGCCAGAACCACGACATCGGCCTGCTGTACCGCGGCCAGATTGTCCTGCATCGTGCGGATGCCGTAGCGCTGGCTGATGTCGTCGCGTTTTTCCTGACTACGCGACGTGGCGACGATCGCCTCGGCGGGGTATCCGCTGTCGAGCATGCCACCAAAGATGGCGCTGGCCATGTTGCCGGCACCGATGAAGGCGATCCGGCTGGGCTGTGGCGAGTCGTTCATGGCAGAGTCCTTTGAAAATGCTTTTGGATAATTCTGTTGGAAGCGGCTTGGGAAAGTCTGTGAGAGAGGCCGTGACGTCATGAGCGTGTAAGGGCGACGGCGCGCTCACTCTCCTGACGGCGGTCGGCTGCCGAAAATGGCGGTCCCCAGGCGAACGATCGTGGCGCCCTCCGCGATGGCCGCTTCCAGATCGCCGCTCATGCCCATCGAGAGCGTGTCCAGTCGGGCCTCGGGGAAGCGCTCTTGCAGTTCGGCGAAAGCGGTTGCGAGCTGACGGAAAGCGTGACGCTGCTGCCGGAAATCGTCACTGGGCGCAGGCAGTGCCATCAGCCCGCGCAGCCGAATCCCGGGGAGCGACAGCAGCGTCTCGGCGAGTGCCGGCAGGTCAGCGAGCGCAACCCCCGACTTGCTGGATTCGCCGCTGATATTGAGCTGCAGGCAGACGTTGATCGCTTCGAGTTCGGCCGGGCGCTGCTCGGAAAGCCGCCGGGCGATCTTCTCTCGGTCGACGCCATGCACCCAGTCGAAATGTTCGGCCACGTCGCGGGTCTTGTTCGACTGCAGCGCGCCAATGAAATGCCATTCGATGTCGTCGAGATCGGCGAGCGCCTGCCGCTTTTCCAGCGCTTCCTGCAGGTAGTTCTCGCCGAAGGCGCGTTGACCGGCGAGATAGGCCTGACGCAGCATGTCTGCTGGTTTGGTCTTGCTGACGGCAAGCAGGCGCGCG
Source organism: Salinicola socius (assembly GCF_001937195.1). Classification (GTDB taxonomy): domain Bacteria; phylum Pseudomonadota; class Gammaproteobacteria; order Pseudomonadales; family Halomonadaceae; genus Salinicola; species Salinicola socius. The sequence continues at coordinate 72,224 of NZ_MSDO01000023.1, forward strand.
GCATCATCCGGGCGACCGGCCGCGGACAGCGCCGCCTGAAGACGCTCACGGGCGCTTGAGAGGGATTCGGACACCGACGCTTCTGGCATACTGTATGTCGACCTTACGCAGGGGATCGAATAAAAACCCATGGATATTACCGAACTGCTGGCGTTCTCGGCAAAGCACGACGCCTCCGACCTGCATCTTTCGGCTGGATTGCCGCCCATGATACGGGTAGATGGCGACATGCGCCGTCTCAACGTGCCGGCACTCGACGACAGTCAGGTGCGCCGGCTCATCTACGATGTCATGAATGATCGTCAGCGCCGCGACTTCGAGGCCGTTCTCGAGACCGATTTTTCGTTCGAGGTCACCGGTGTCTCGCGGTTTCGCGTCAACGCGTTTACGCAGGGGCGCGGGGCCGGCGCGGTCTTCCGAACCATCCCCAGCAACGTGCTGACACTCTATGATCTCGGGCTAGGTGACGTCTTCCGCCGCCTGGCGATGTTGCCACGAGGCCTGGTGCTGGTCACCGGGCCGACCGGCAGTGGCAAGTCGACGACGCTGGCGGCGATGATCGACTACATCAACAGCAATCGGCAGGAGCACATCCTCACTATCGAGGATCCGATCGAATTCGTGCACGAAAGCAAGCGCTGTCTGGTCAATCAGCGGGAAGTGCATCGCGATACCAAGGGCTTTGCGCCCGCGTTGCGGTCGGCCTTGCGCGAAGACCCGGACGTGATTCTGGTAGGCGAGCTGCGGGACCTGGAGACCATCCGTCTGGCATTGACGGCGGCCGAGACCGGACATCTGGTATTCGGTACCCTGCACACCACCTCGGCGGCCAAGACCATCGATCGGATCATCGACGTGTTCCCGGGAGACGAGAAGGGTATGGTGCGCTCGATGTTGTCCGAATCGTTGCAGGCCGTGATTTCGCAGACGTTGCTCAAGCGCGAGGGCGGTGGCCGTGTCGCGGCCCATGAAATTCTCGTGGCCACCGCGGCGATTCGCAATCTGGTTCGGGAAGGCAAGGTCGCGCAGATGTACTCGGCGATTCAGACCGGCGGCAGTTTGGGGATGCAGACGCTGGACGCGGCGCTATCCCAACTGGTGGCCGATGGCGTGGTGACGCGCCAGGAAGCCCATGCCAAATCGCGCGCCGGACTCGATCAATGAGTTCGTCCCGGATTCAGCTACCAGGAATGACATGACACCCTCTCAATGGTTTGAGCAACTCCTCGACATCATGCTGGCCAAGCAGGCCTCGGATCTGCTGATCTCGACCGGTGCACCACCCTGTCTGAAGCTGGATGGCAAGCTGATGGCGCTGGGCGACGTGCCGTTGCAGCCGGATCAGGTTCGCGAGCTGGTGGCTGTCGCCCTGCCCCAGGGGCGCCGGGAGGCGTTCGAGGCCGAACACGAAGCCAATTTCGCCTTGAGCCTGAGCGGCAAGGGGCGCTTTCGGATCAGCGCGTTCTTTCAGCGTAGCCAGCCGGCCATGGTCGTGCGGCGGATCGCCTTCGATATCCCCGATCTCGAGTCGCTGGGGTTGCCGGAAGTGACGGCAACGCTGGCCTCGATCCGGCGCGGGCTGGTGCTGGTGGTCGGCGGTACCGGCAGCGGCAAGTCGACGACGCTGGCGTCGATGATCCAGCATCGCAACCGCACGGTCGGCGGCCATATCATCTGTATCGAAGACCCGATCGAGTACATGCATCCGCACCAGCGCGGCATCATCAATCAGCGGGAAGTGGGCATCGATACCGAATCCTACGAAGTCGCATTGAAGAATGCTCTGCGTCAGGCCCCCGATGTGATCATGATCGGCGAGATTCGAAGCCGCGATACCATGGAACTGGCGCTCAGTTTTGCAGAAACCGGGCATCTGTGTCTGGCCACGCTTCACGCCAACAGCGCCGACCAGGCGATCGAGCGCATTCTCAGTCTGTTTCCGCCATCGCGGCAGGAACAGGTATGGATGGATCTGTCGCTCAACCTGCGCGCCGTGGTTGCCCAGCGTCTTCTGCCGCGACAGGATGGGACCGGACGCTGCGTCGCGACCGAGGTTCTGCTCAAGTCGCCGCTGATCAGCGAGTTGATCCGGCGTGGCGAAGTGGCTGAACTGAAGGATCTGATGCGGCGTTCCCGCGAGCAGGGCATGCAGACCTTCGATCAGTCGCTCCATGAGCTGTTCCGGCGCGGGGATATCAGTGAAGACCTGGCACTGGCTCACGCCGATTCGGCCAACGATCTACGCATGCTGATCAAATTCGATGAGCGCCGACAGCCCGGTGAGAGAGATGACGACGGCGCGCGGTTTTCGCTGATCGACGACGAGTAATCCGGCCCCATGCCTGATTCGGGTGCCTTACGGGCAGAGGCCGAATCGGGTTGAGTGCCAATCATCAGGGCGCGTAGATGCCACCCAGAACGCGAGGGCCGCTGGCGCCGGTGACCTCCGGCAGATTGCCGGGCATTCGATGAATGCGGCGCCAGGCCAGCCAGGCGAAGGCCCCGGCTTCCAGCCAGTCGGCCGACCAGCCGAAGGCTTCACACCCCAGTACCGAGACTCCCGGGAGATGCGCCGCCAGACGCTGCATCAGATGGCCGTTGCGTGCGCCACCGCCGCAGACGATCAGATCCGTATTGAGGGACTCGACGAACCCGCGCGCAGCCTGTGCCACGCTCATTGCCGTCAATTCCACCAGCGTGGCCTGGACGTCGACGGCGGCTTCGTTGCCGCGCAGTCGATTTTCCACCCAGCCAAGATGAAACTGCTCCCGCCCCGTGCTCTTGGGTGGCGTGAGGTCGAAGTATGGCTCCTCCAGCAGGCGTTCGAGCAGGGCTTCATCGATCCTGCCGCTGGCGGCCCAGCGTCCGTCCTCGTCGATCGGACCTTGTCGATGTCGGACGTGCCAGGCATCGATCAGCAGGTTCGCCGGGCCGGTGTCGAAGCCGATGACCGGCAGCGATGACCCGATGGGACCAAGGCGGGTCAGATTGGCGATGCCGCCAAGGTTCAGGATCAGTCGAGTACGCGTCGTATCGGTAAACAGGGCCTGGTGAAAGATCGGCGCCAGTGGCGCGGCCTGACCGCCGGCCGCCATGTCACGACGACGGAAATCGGCGACGACCTGACAGCCGGTCAGTTCGGCCAGACGGCTCGGGTTGTCGAGTTGATAGGTGAAAGGCGCATCGGCATAGGGGGCGTGCTCGATGGTTTGCCCGTGACTGCCGATGGCAGCGATCGCCTCGGGAGGCAGATCGTGGCGGCACAGTAACTGGCGTACGGCTTCGGCCTGGTGGTCACAGAATGCACTCTCGGTCGCACCCAGCGCGGCGAAGCTCACCTGCGATGCCTGCGTCAGTTCGAGCAGCGCCTTTCGCAGCTCGATGCCCAGCGGGAGACACAGGGCATCGATCAGCCGCGGGCGTTGAGCCGCTTCGTCTGCGATCTCTACCAGTGCCGCATCGATGCCATCCAGGCTGGTGCCGGACATCAATCCCACGAACAGTGCCATGAATCTCTCCTTCGTCGTTGTGAACCCATGATATGAATCGATGACATCGTGCAGCGGCCCGGGCGGGCGGTGTCTCAACGGTCCTCGAAGACTCATGTTAAGATTGCCGCCTTTCAAGCCCGATAGCGTTGGTAATGGAGACGGATACGATGGCCGAGGTCGATGAAGCGCTGGCGTTGATCAAGCGCGGCACGCAGGAGATTCTGATCGAAGATGAGCTGGTGAAAAAGCTCGAATCCGGTCGCAAGCTCCGCATCAAGGCAGGCTTCGACCCCACGGCCCCCGATCTGCACCTGGGGCACAGTGTACTGCTGACCAAGATGCGCCAGTTCCAGGAGCTAGGTCATGAGGTGATCTTCCTGATCGGCGATTTCACCGGCCGGATCGGAGATCCCACCGGCAAGAACGTGACGCGCAAGCCGCTCACCGAAGAAGAGGTCAAGGCCAACGCCCAGACCTATCGCGAGCAGGTCTTCAAGATTCTCGATCCCGACAAGACCGAAGTTCGCTTCAACGCCGAATGGTTCGGCGAGATGTCCGCGGCGGACATGATCGAGCTCTCCGCGCAATCCACCGTGGCTCGCATGCTGGAGCGCGACGACTTCGAGAAACGTTATCGTGCCGGCCAGTCGATCTCGATTCACGAGTTTCTGTACCCCTTGGTGCAGGGTTACGACTCCGTCGCGTTGAAGGCGGACATCGAACTCGGGGGGACCGACCAGAAGTTCAACCTGCTGATGGGGCGCGAAATCCAGAAGCATTTCGGGCAGGAACCGCAGGTCGTCATCACCATGCCGTTGCTGGAAGGACTGGACGGCGTGCAGAAGATGTCCAAGTCGCTGAACAACTATATCGGTGTCGACGACACGCCGGGTGTCATGTTCAACAAGCTGGTGTCGATGCCGGACAGCCTGATCTGGCGCTACTTCGAATTGTTGTCGTTGAAATCCAACGAAGAGATCGAAGCGATTCGTCAGGAAATTGATGGAGGCGCCAACCCTCGTGATATCAAGATGGCCTTGGCCAGAGAGTTGATCACGCGTTATCACGGAGCAGAAGCGGCAGCTAATGCGCACCGTTCCGCAGGTAATCAGTTGGCGGAGGGAGAGCTGCCGGACGATCTGCCGGAAGTGACGGTCGACTTCGAAGGCGCGGCGCAAGCGCCGATCGCGGCCGTGCTCAATCGCGCCAACCTGGCTAATAACAGCGCCCAGGCCAAGGACATGCTCAGCAACGGTCGGGTCAAGGTCGATGGTGAAGTCGCCGCCAAGGACACCATGCTCGAGACGGGCAAGAGTTATGTGATCCAGGCGGGCAAGAAACGCTATGCCCGTGTCTCGCTTGGTTGAGTCAATAGTTGAATACGCTGAAACGCCCGCCCGGCGCGGGCGTCGTCGTTTTTGGCGGCAGGGGGTGGGGGCGAATGTCCAAAAAGTTGAGCGCGAGGGCTTGCCAAGACGCGGGCGGGTCCGTAAAGTACGCATCCGCTGCCGCCGAGACAGGTTCTCGGAGGCGGTGAAGAAGAAAGCCAAGCGTTTGATTTGATTGAAGAAATCGGTTGACGCAAGGCGGTGAGGCAGGCACAATCGCTTCCCAGTTCTTCGCAGGATCGGCACCACTGAGCAGCAACGGCGCCCGGCAGGATTCGACAGAAAAACGTTGACATCTTCGCCCAGATCCTTAAAATACGCCACTCCTTACGGCGAGCAAGAAAACAAGCGCTGACAAGCACTTGAAACCTTTCAGGCTCGTGGCGGAAGTCGCAAGACTCCCAAGTGGGAACGCTCTTTAACAATCGATCAGGTAATTGATGTGGGTGCTTGCTCTCGCGTGACGTC
>NZ_MSDO01000024.1 GCF_001937195.1 Salinicola socius
TGTCGTTTCCGTCGGTTCGTCGTTTCCGTCGGTTCGTCGTTTCCGTCGGTTCGTCGTCTTCGCTGAAGCGCGTTTCCAGGGCAGTCAGCGCGCCAGCAGATTGGCCAGCTGCTGATCGCGGAACGTGCGATCCAGCGCGTTGCTCAGCAGTTCACTGACCATGCGGTTGTTGGTGTCCCAGTCCGGCTTGAGCGCGTAGCTCTGCGAACGCTTGGCGGTATAGCGCCCGGTGTAGGTATCGCCACCGTTGGCGGCCTCGGCCTGAATGATCGCTTGCAGCTGCGAGGCACCCAGCAACGGCTGCTCGGCAGTGCCACGCATGTAATCCAGCTCGGCCAGGGTCAGGGTCAGCGAGGGCCCGTTGCCGCTCTGGCTGGTCGGGTTGAATCCCATGCTGCGAAGGGCATTCTCCGCCTGCGCGCGAATCTTGGGGATCACGTCATTCGCCTCGACGGTAATCGTCGAGGTTGCCGATGCCGTGCCGGATCGCGTGCCGATGACGCTACTCTTGCGACCGTCGACGATCTCCAGCGATACGGACTGACCGTTGCCGGCATGCGGAAAGCCGCCGCTGACCTTGGGGCTAACGGACAGAATCTGCGGGCTCTGAGCGCAGGCCGTCAGCAGACCGAGCAACAGCAATGTGGCCGTACACTTGAGTGCAAACCATTGACGCATAACAGTGAACCTCTCGAATCGTGGGAGCGTACGGGTCCATTATAGACACTGCCCGGTCGTTTCCGGAATGCGGATGAAGCTTTGGCCAGAGCGCCAGAGCGCCAGACCGTCATCAGGAAATCGACAGCGGCGCCAGCGTCTGCGGGCGCGGCGTATCGAAGCGGTGCAGGCGGCTGGGTTGCGCGTAGAGCCGCTTGCCGCGGGTGATCGCCAGACGCTCGAAGTCCGCATGACTGATCGTTGCCAGCCACGGTTCGCCGAGCCAATCGGCCTCCAGTTCGATACGGACCTCGGCGCCCACCGGCACCACCGCGGTAACGCTGACCGGGAGATGGGCACGGGGCCCTGGCTGGTCGTCCAGGCGAATCTCGTGGGGGCGCAGCAGCAGTTCCCGGCGACCATCTTCGACGCCGGGCACCGCCACGCGTGCATTGCCGCAGGTCAGTACTTCGTCTTCGATATCGCCCTCGAGCCGGTTGACGTCGCCCAGGAACTCGAACACGAAGCGGTTGGCGGGCTGGCGATAGAGCGTATCCGGCGTCGCGATCTGCTCTACCCGACCATTGCTCATCACCACCACGCGATCCGACAGTTCCAGCGCCTCTTCCTGATCGTGAGTCACGAACAGGCTGGTGAAATGAAGCTCCTCATGGAGATGGCGCAGCCAGCGTCGCAGCTCCTGGCGGACCTTGGCGTCGAGCGCACCGAACGGCTCGTCGAGCAGCAGCACGTCCGGCTTCAGGGCCAGGGCGCGGGCCAGCGACACGCGCTGCTGTTGACCGCCGGAGAGCTGGGCGGGGAAACGTTCGGCGAAGTCCTGAAGCCGGACCATCTCGAGCAGCTGCATCACCCGGGTGCGGATCTCCCCGCTCGAGGGCCGCTGCGAACGCGGCATGGCGGTGAGGCCGAAGGCGACGTTGTCGAACACGCTCATGTGGCGGAACAGCGCATAGTGCTGGAACACGAAACCGATGCGCCGATCGCGCACGTGAACGTGGGTCACCTCGCGCTCGCCGAAGTGGATCGTTCCGCCGTCGGCCTGCTCCAGCCCGGCCACGATGCGCAGCAGCGTGGTCTTGCCGGAGCCGGACGGGCCGAGCAGCCCGATCAGCTCGCCATCGTGGATGTCGAGATCGATGGGCTCGAGGGCGCGGGTGCGGCCGTCGTCCTTATGACCATGGCCCTTGGAACCACGGCCCTTGGAACCACGGCCCTTATTGCCATAGGTCTTGTCGATCTGCGAGAGGCGAATACTCATGTCGCGGTCTCCCGGCGCGCGGCGCGCCATTCGAGTGCGGCCTTTGCGGCCAGCGTCAGGAGTGCCAGTAGCGCGAGCAGCGAGGCGCTGGTGAAGGCACCGACGGTGTTGTAGTCCTGATAGAGCTGTTCGACCTGCAGCGGCAGGGTGTTGGTCTGGCCGCGGATCGCCCCGGCGACCACCGAGACGGCACCGAACTCGCCGACCGCGCGGGCATTGGTCAGGATCACGCCGTAGAGCAGCGCGTGGCGAATGTTCGGCAGTGTGACGCGACGGAAGATCGTCCAGCCGGAGGCACCGAGCGTCACCGCGGCTTCCTCTTCACGCGAACCCTGGGCCTGCATCAGCGGAATCAGTTCACGGGCGACGAACGGGCAGGTGACGAACACCGTCACCAGCACGATCCCCGGCCAGGCGAACATGATCTGGATATCGTGGGCGTCGAGCCAGCCGCCGAGCCAGCCATTGCGTCCGTAGAGCAGCAGGTAGACCAGGCCGGCGACGACGGGCGATACGGCAAACGGGATATCGATCAGCGTCTGCAGCAGGCGTCGCCCCGGGAACGCGAAGCGAGTCACCAGCCAGGCCAGAAACACCCCGAAGATCAGATTGACCGGCACCGTGATCACCGCGACCAGCAGCGTCAGGCCGATCGCAGCCAGGGTGTAGGTGTCGCTCAGATTCTGCCAGTAGACATCGATGCCGCTCATCAACGCCTGGGCGAAGATTGCCACCAAGGGCAGCAGCAGTAACAGTGCCGTCAGCGTCAGGGCGATGCCGATCAACAGGCGGCGGACACTCGGTGCATCACCGATTCGGATCATCAGCCGCGCCCTCCATGCAGTCGCTTGATGAAACGTCCCTGCCACAGGTTGATCGCGAGCAGTAGGGCAAGCGAGGTCGCGAGCACGATCGAGGCGACCGCCGAAGCGCCGGCGTAGTCGTACTCCTGCAGCTTGACGAAGATCATCAGCGAGGTGATTTCGGTCTCGTAGGGTTTGCCGCCGGCGATGAAGATCACCGCGCCGAATTCCCCCAGCGAGCGTACGAAGGCGAGGCCGGTACCCGTCACCAGCGCCGGCCACAGGTAGGGCAGAATCACCCGGCGAAACGCTAGGCCATCGCTGGCGCCGAGGGTCATCGCGGCTTCGTCCACTTCGGCAGGCAGGTCTTCCAGCACCGGCTGCACGGTACGGACCACGAACGGGATGCTGGTAAAGGCCATCGCCAGGGCGATGCCGATCCAGGTGTAGGAGACCGAAATGCCCAGCGGCTCCAGCAGCCGGCCGATCCAGCCGTTGCTGGAGTAGAGCGTCGCCAGCGTGATGCCGGCGACCGCCGTGGGCAGGGCGAAGGGCAGATCCATCAGCGCATCCACCAGACGCTTGCCGGGGAACTCGTAGCGCACCAGCACCCATGCCATCAGCAGCCCGAAGACCGCATTGAACAGGGCGGCCACCGCGGCGGCGAGGAGTGTGACCGTGTAGCTGGCCAGCAGGCGGGGATCGGTGATCAGAAACCAGTACTGCGACCAGCTCAACTGCGAAAGCTGCCCGACCAGGCTGGTCAGGGGCAGCAGCAGCACCAGCGAGACGAACGTCAGCGAGACGCCGAGAGACAGACCGAAACCCGGCAGTACTCGGCGTTCGCGACGTCGCGTGAGAGCCTGGGCGATCATCGGCGCTGAAGTTGATCCAGTTCTCCGCCGCTGGCGAAGTGCGTTTTCATCGCTTCCGGCCAGCCGCCGAAGACATCTTCGACCCTCAGCAGTTCGGTCTGCGGGAACTGGTCACTGAATTCGGCGGCAACCTTCTCGTCGTTGACCCGATAGTTGAACCCGGCCAGCAGGCGCTGCGCTTCCTCGGTATAGAGGTAGTCGAGATAGCCGTTGGCCAGATCCTCGTTGCCGTTACGCTCGGCGTACTCGTCGACCACGGCCACCGGGAACTCGGCCAGAATGCTGACCGGCGGTACCACCACCTCGTAGTCGTCCTTGCCGTATTCGTTGCGGATGTTGTTGACCTCGGACTCGAACGTGATCAGCACATCGCCGATCCCGCGCTCGACGAAGGTCGTCGTCGCCCCGCGGCCGCCGGTGTCGAACACCTCGACGTTGCCGAGGAACGTCTTCATGTACTCCTCGATCTTCGCCTTGTCGCCGTCGAAGGCCTGATCGGCGTAACCCCAGGCCGCCAGATAGGTATAGCGTCCGTTGCCCGAGGTCTTGGGGTTGGGGAACACCAGCGAGACGTCGTCGCGGGCCAGATCGTCCCAGTTCTCGATCTGCTTGGGGTTGCCCTTGCGCACCAGGAACGCGGTGGTGGAGTAGTAGGGCGAAGCGTGGTTCGGGTATCGATCCTGCCAATCCTCGGCGACCAGGCCGGCGTCGGCGAGCACGTTGACATCGGTGACCTGGTTGAAGGTCACCACGTCGGCACGCAGTCCCTGCATGATCGAGCGTGCCTGGGTCGAGGAGCCACCATGGGACTGCTGCACGCTGACGGTCTCGTCGTGCTGGGCCTGCCACCAGTCGATGAATTTCGGGTTGACCGCGGCAAACAGCTCTCGGGCGATATCGTAGGAAGAGTTGAGGAGTTCACGCGGCTCGTCTTGCGCCTGCGCAGGCGACAGAGCACCCAGCGTCAAGGCCAGGCCGACGGTGGAGGCGGCGAATAGCGAGCGAGGTCTGGAAAACCCGAACATGTCAGTTCCCTGCGAATGATTGGCGATGATGGCAAGGCTAGGTAAATCTGAATGGAATGACAATTTGTTTTAATAGAACCTTTTATTATATTCGTGCGTAGGAATTCCATAAGCCTCGTCGCTTCGGTAAGCCGCCTCTCATCAAGCGCAGCTTTGCGCCACTCGGGATGGCTTGCCGATTCGCTTCAATCCGACCAGACCCAGCAGCGGCCCGGGTAGCAGCCACCAGGCAATCGTCGCCTCCCATGTGGGGAGCGCCGGCACCAGCAGGGCAATCGAGGCGGCCGAGATGGCGAAGCCGATGGCGTTCTGCAGTGTCAGCGCGCTACCGACCAACGTGGCTGGGCAGGCATTGGCGGAGAGCGCCGAGAACTGCGGGGAATCGATCACGGCGAGCAGGCTCCACAGGCCCAGAAAACCGACCAGCGTGGCGTAGCCGATGTGAGGCGCCAGCCATGGGTACGACAGGCAGCAGAGCGCCGAGCCAGCCAGCCCCGCCGCGGCGACTCGGCGGCTGCCGATGTGCTGACTCATCCAGCCGCCGAACCAGCAGCCAGGGGCGCCGATCGCGATCAGGGCGAACGATGTCATCGCCAGCGTTCTCGAGGAGATCGTCGGATCTACGGCTATCAGCAGCAGAGGAATGAGCGTCCAGAGGGTGTAGAGCTCCCACATGTGGCCGAAGTAGGCGCCGGCCGCACGGCGGAAATCGGCGATCCGGAACGCCCCCAGACCGGCCAGGCGCGATGACGTAGTGGCAGATGTCCTCGGCCCGCTCGGGGCATCACCCAGTCGCCAGACAGCCATGCCGGCCACCAGCGACAGCAGCGAGGCGATCCAGAGCGTCAGCCGCCAGTCGTCACTGTCGCCTGCCCGCCCGCGGCCACTTTGATCCACGAGTTCGCCCCCACTTTGATCCACGAGTCCACCCCCACTTTGATCCACGAGCCCACCTCCACTCCAGCCGATGCCGGACAGCAGATGGGGCATCGCAGTGCCCAGTACCAACATGCCGACCAGCCATGCCAGGCCCAGCCCGGTGCGACCCGGTGCCCAGCCGACCATCAGTTTCATGCCGATGGGGTAGATGCCGGCGAGCGACATCCCGGTCACCACGCGCAGCCCGACTGCCGACCCCAGACCGTTGGCGTAAGGCAGCAAAGCGTTGGAGAGGGCGCCGATCAGGCATGCCAGCGCGAATAGCCGGCTGGCCCGGGTGCGATCGGCAAGACCGCTGAGACCGAGACTGAGCGTGCCAAGCAGAAACCCGAACTGCACCGCGCCGGTCAGCCACCCCAGGTCGCCGGGAGAGAGTTGCCACAGCTGTTGAAGATCGTCGATCACCGCGTTGGGCGTGAACCACAGCGCGGTACCGAACCATTCGGCGATGGCAATAATGACGATCGGCATCGGCACTCCTTTGCGGATGAGACGTTCCCGGCCGCATCAAGCTGATCAGACGCCAGCGACCCGCAGCCCCTCGAAACCGTTGCAGCCCCTCCAAACCTTGGGTAAGGCGTCGGATCAGAGGCTCATTCAAAGACCCATGGCCGATGACGTCGAGCGTCGCGGATCGGCACCGCCGGTGAAGGTGCCGTCGTCCCCGATCAGAATGGACTGCGCCGCGCCCATCGCTTGCTGCTGGCTGACGGTGTGTCCCATGGCCTCGAGCAGGGCGATGGTATCCGGGCTGATGCCGTCTTCGATACGGATCTCGTCCGGCAGCCACTGGTCGTGAATTCGGGGGGCGCTGACCGCGCTCTGGATATTCATGCCATGGTCGATCACGTTCATCACGACCTGGAGCGTGGTGGTGATAATGCGTGAACCGCCCGGGCTACCGGTCACCAGGAAGTTCTTGCCATCCTTCTTGACGATGGTCGGTGTCATCGAGGAGAGCATGCGCTTCTCCGGTTCGATCTTGTTGGCTTCGCCGCCGATCAGACCGTAAGCGTTGGGCGTACCGGGCTTGGCCGAGAAATCGTCCATTTCGTTGTTGAGCAGAAAGCCGGCGCCGTCGACGACGATACCCGAGCCGTAGCTGAAATTGATGGTGTAGGTATTGGAGACGGCCAGACCGCTATCGTCGGCGATCGAGAAATGCGTGGTCTCGTTGGATTCATAAGGCAGCGGCTGACCGGCGGCGATTTCCTTGCTCGGCGTTGCGCGGTCGAGATCGATCTGCGCTCGCAGTTCGTCGGCGTAAGCCTTCGACGTGATGCCCTTCAGCGGCACATCGACGAAATCGGTATCGCCGAGATACTCGGCCCGGTCGGCATAAGCGCGCTTCATCGCCTCGCTCATCACATGGATCGTCCGCGCCGAATTGAAGCCCATGGCGTGAATGTCGTAACCCTCGAGGATATTGAGCATCTGCACGATATGCGCGCCGCCGGAAGAGGGCGGGCTCATGGCATAGATGTCGTAGCCGCGATAGGTGCCATGTACCGGCTCGCGAACCGTCGGCTGGTAATCGGCCAGATCCTTCGCCGTCATCAGGCCACCGTGCTGCCGCATTTCCGCCGTGATCAAGCGCGCCGTCTCGCCTTCGTAGAATTCACGGGGGCCATTTTCGGCGATGCGCCTGAGCGTCGCGGCCAGATCGGGCTGGCGGAATCGCTCGCCGGCACGATAGAGCGAACCGTCCGGCTTGTAGAACACCTTGCGGGTGGAGTCCCACTGCATGAGCCGCTGCCGGGACTGCTCGAGTCCTTCGGCGAATCGCGGCGGAATGATGAAGCCGTCGTCGGCCAGTTTGATCGCAGGCGCCAACGATTCGGCCAGACTCAAGGTGCCGTACTGATCGAGAGCCATGGCCAGGCCGGCGACGGTGCCGGGCACGCCGGACGCGTTGTGGGTGTCGCGCGAAAGCTCGGAGACGGCCTCGCCCTGTTCGTTCTGGAACATGGTTTCGTAGGCCGCGGCGGGTGCCTTTTCGCGATAGTCGATGGCGATGACCTTGTCGCTTCTTTCGTCCGAAATCAGCATGAAGCCGCCGCCACCGATATTGCCCGAGCGGGGCTGTGTCACCGCCAGCGCGAACCCGGCGGTAACGGCGGCATCGACGGCATTGCCACCGCCTTCGAGCACGTCGTGCGCGATCTGCGAAGCCAGGTAATGGCTGGTTGCCACCATGGCATGTTCGCCGACCTGGGGATGAAAGCGCTCGCCCTCGAGGATCGCCGACTGGGCTAGCGCCGGCGGCGAAAACGCCATCGAGAATGTCGCCGAGACAGCGGTGGTCAGGCAGAAGACGGAGAACGCGATGACCCGGCGAGCGGGCAGCGCGGCAGCAATGAAGCGAGGCATGAAATGTCCCCCAGAAGCATCGTTGTTGTATGTGACCGACGGGATACGCGCGGTCGAGGCCAGATGCAGTATAGAAAGAGTCGACGCCAACCGCTTCGTCGACTTCGGTGGCGCAGCGGTTTTACGTCCGGATCGGCCAAAGGTGGCGGTGCGTGCGCTAGAATGAGCGCCAGAAGCCAGCCTGCATAAGGATTTTCGCTCATGCGCGATTTCAAGATTGCCCCCTCGATTCTGTCCGCCAACTTCGCCTGTCTGGGACAGGAGGTCGAGGACGTGGTGGCATCGGGCGCCGATATCATCCATTTCGACGTCATGGACAACCATTACGTACCCAACCTGACGATGGGGCCGATGGTGTGCGAGGCACTGCGAAAGCATGGCATCACCGCGCCTATCGACTGCCATTTGATGGTCAAGCCGGTGGATCGGCTTATCGGGGATTTCATCGATGCCGGGGCCAGCTACGTGACGTTCCATCCGGAGGCGTCCGAGCATATCGACCGCTCGCTACAGCTCATTCGCAGCCACGGCTGCAAGGCGGGGCTGGTGTTCAATCCCGCAACGCCGCTTTCCCACCTGGATTACGTTATGGACAAGGTCGACATGATCCTGATCATGAGCGTCAACCCCGGCTTTGGCGGGCAATCCTTCATACCTGCGGCGCTCGACAAGCTGCGCGAGGCGCGTCGGCGCATCGACGCCAGCGGCCTGCCGATCCGGCTGGAAGTCGACGGGGGCGTGGGCCCGGACAATATCGCCGAGATCGCCCGAGCGGGGGCCGACACGTTCGTTGCCGGCTCGGCGATCTTCAAGGCGCGAAATCTCGATGATCCCAATCGCTACGACGGCGTGATCGGCAAGATGCGCTCGGCCCTCGCCGCGAGCTGACAGGGCATGTCGACGACCGCCGAAGCATCGACGCCGCCCGTCGAGCCGCGCCAGTGGTATCTCTATCTGGTCGAGATGGCCAATGGCGCGCTCTACACCGGCATCACCACCGATGTCGCCCGACGGTTCGCTCAGCACGCCCGCGGCCGTGGCGCACGGGCGCTGCGCGGCAAAGGGCCGCTGACTCTGCGCCACGCCCAGGCGGTCGGCAGTCACGGCGACGCGCTCCGGCTCGAGGCCTCGATCAAGCGTCTCTCCGCAGCAGCAAAGTGGCGCTGGATCGAGCGACATCGGCTGTCATCGTTCTGTCACCAGATTGTCATCGTCCCGGATCCCGCGGCACCGTAGAATTCCAGTCACCGTCCGACGACGTCGACCTGGAACGCTTCGATCATGAAAGTGGTGGCACTGCACAACCTCAAAGGCGGCGTCGGCAAGAGTTCCGCCGCCGTCAACCTGGCCCGCGAAGCCAATCGCGATGGCCTGCCGGTACTGCTGTGGGATCTCGATGCCCAGGGGGCCTCGACCTGGATACTGGGCGGGGAGAACGGCATGAGCCGTAAGGTCGGCAAGCTGCTGTCGGGGAAGTCGCCGCTGGGTGAGCAGGTGCAGCACACCCCCTGGGAGCGTTTCGATCTGCTGCCGGCGGATATGCGACTGCGCGAGCTCGATCGTATCCTCGAGGACAAGGCCGAGGGCGACAAGCACCTCAAACGGTTGATCGCGCCATTCAGCGAGGAGTACGCGCTGATGATTCTGGACTGCCCACCCGGGCTCTCCACGCTGGCCGAACAGCTGATCCGCGCCGCCGATCGCATCCTGGTGCCGACGATTCCCAGCCCGCTGTCGGTGCAGGCGTTCTCGCGGATGCTGGCGCATCTCGAGCTCAAGAAGCGCCAGCGCGAACGCGTCCTGCCGTTTTTCAATCTGGTCGATCGACGTCGGCGTCTGCACTGCGAGTGGATCGATTCCCCGCCCGAGGCGTTGGGGCGGACGCTGGAGAACTGGATCCCCTACGCCAGCGACATCGAGCGCATGAGTCTCGAAAACCGGCCGCTGGCGGATCTGGCACCTCGCAGCCGCGCCACTCACGCCTATCGCCGTCTATGGCAGGAGCTCAAGACGGAATTGGGGGAGTAGCCGCGCCAAGGCTTCGAACGTTCATGCAGGGTCTGTATACTTACCCAGTGTTTTGAGTCCGACGCTGGGGACCCCATGGCGCTGCCGACGCTCGAAGATCCGCTTTACTATCTCGCCAACTTCCGCCGCGTGCTCGACTGGTTGACGTCGCGCTACGCGGATCTGCTGAGCGCCGAGGAATCGGCGTTCATCGCCGCTTTCGAGCGCTTGCCTCAAGCCTCTCAGGCGCTGCTGGTGCGGATGGTCATGCGCAAGGGCGCCGATTTTCGCGCCAGTCGCCTGGTCTATGCCGAGATCGGCGACAGCCATCAGGTGGCGGGCCCACTGCTCGAGGCCGGTTGGATCGAGGAGCGCGCGCCGCTGACGCTGGAAACCCTGTTCACGCTGGTGACTCGAGCGGAAATCGCGGCCGATATGGGCCCGTGGCTCGGGGAGCTCGGTATCGGCAAGAGTGCCGGCAAGCGTGTCTGGCTTTCGGTTTTGCAGGCGCAGTCGCCGGATCCTCGTCCGCTGGCCGAGTGGCTGCCGACCCTGGAAGAGCGTCACTATCGTCTGAACGTCGACGCCATGTGCGAACGCTTTCGACTGATGTTTTTCGGCAACCTGCGTCAGCACTGGTCGGAATTCGTACTGGCGGAACTCGGCGTCTATCGCTTCGAGGCCGTCGAGCTGGATGCCGCCTCGCGAGCGTTCTCCCGGCGTGAGGAACTGGAGGCCTATCATCATCTTCACCGCTGTCGCGAGCGGTTCGACGCCGACGAGCCGATGGAGTCGCTGCTGCCGGATATCCCGCGAATCGCGTTCGACAACAACTGGCTTGAGCGTCGGCGAGGCCGGCTGATCTACAAGCTGGCCTATCGTCTCGAGCGCCAGGGCGAGCTCGGTCAGGCTTTGGCGCTCTATCGAGACTGCTCGGCGCCGGAAGCTCGGCTCCGTCAGATTCGCGTGCTCGAAGCCCAGCAGGAATTGAGCGATGCGCTGACACTGGCCGGGCAGGCCGAGACAGCGCCTGTCAGTGCCGCTGAGAGTCAGGCGCTGGAACGCGTGCTGCCGCGGCTGCGGCGCAAACTGGGCGTGGTTTCAGCCAGACGCACGAAAGCACCGGAACCCCCACGTCTCGATCTGATATTGCCTCGGGCATCCAGCGTCGAGCTGGCGGTGGCCCGCCATCTCTCTCGCGACGAGGCGCCGGTCTGCTATGTGGAGAACGTGCTCGTCAACGGCCTGTTCGGACTGCTCTGCTGGGAGGCGATCTTCGCGCCACTGCCCGGGGCATTCTTCCACCCGTTTCATAGCGGGCCGACCGATCTGTTCGAGGTGGACTTTCAGGCCCGCCGTCGCGAGCTGATCGATGGCTGCCTGGAGACGCTCGAGCAGGGCGACTACGCGGAGATCATTCGCCGCCGCTATCACGACAAACACGGCATCCAGTCACCGTTCATGTTCTGGGAAGCGCTCGACGAGCGCGTGCTGGAGCTGGCCCTGCAGTGCATTCCCGCCAGTCATCTTCGTCTCTGGTTCGAGCGTCTGCTCGGCGATATCCGCGCCAATCGCGCCGGAATGCCTGACCTGATCCAGTTCTGGCCGGGCGTTGCCGATGACTCGTCGGACGCCCGCGCGAGCGAGTCGCCGACGTATCGCATGATCGAGGTCAAAGGCCCCGGCGATCGCCTGCAGGACAATCAGAAACGCTGGCTTCAGTTTTGTGCCCGTCACGATATGCCGGTCAGCGTCTGCTACGTCACCTGGGAGGCCGGAAACGGCGAGACGACAGCCGCGAACGACGGCGAGAGCATGACGGGAGTGCTTTCTTGAGCTACCGGATCGCCGTGCGCGCCCTGTGCGACTTCGCGGCCAAGCGCGGCGATCTCGATCTGCGCTTCACGCCGTCGCCCTCGGCACAGGAGGGCATTGCCGGCCATCAACTGGTCGGGGAACGACGCGGCGAACGCTACGAACGTGAAGTCGCCCTGCGCGGTAGCTATCGTCATCTGGAGGTTCGCGGGCGCGCCGACGGCTACGATCCCGTCGCCAATCGGTTGGAGGAGATCAAGACGCATCGTGGCGATCTCTCCCGCCAGCCGGCCAACCAGCGGGCGCTGCACTGGGCGCAGGCCAAGGTCTACGGTCATCTGCTCTGCGTCGAGCGGGGCCTGGATCAACTGACGGTGGCGCTGATCTATTTCGATATCGTCAGCCAGCGCGAAACCCCATTGAGCGAGTCCTGTTCGGCGGATGAACTGCGAGAGGTGTTCGAGACACTCTGTCAGGCGTTTCTGGCCTGGGCGCAGCAGGAACTGGCCCACCGGCGGCGGCGTGATCGCGCGTTGCAGGCGCTGCGATTCCCGTTCGCCGGATTCCGCGACGGTCAGCGGCCGCTGGCAGAAACGGTCTACAAGTCGATTCACACCCGCCGCTGGCTGATGCTGCAGGCGCCCACCGGTATCGGCAAGACGCTGGGTACGCTGTTCCCCATGCTCAAGGCGATGCCGGGCGAGCCGCTGGACAAGATCTTCTTTCTGACGGCGCGCAACACCGGCCAGCGCCTGGCTCTCGATGCATTGCGTTCGTTAGGTGCCGAACGCCAACGGCTCGAGGGGGCCGGCCCGGACGAGCTCGGGTGCGACGATATCGATATTGATAGCGCAGCCGAAGCGGTGCCCCTGCGCGTACTGACGCTGACTTCCCGCGACAAGGCCTGCGAGCATCCGGACAAGGCCTGTCACGGTGACTCCTGCCCGCTGGCCGCCGGTTTCTACGATCGGCTGCCCGCGGCGCGCGTGGCGGCGGTCGAGCGCGGCTGGCTGGATCGGGCCGGCTTGAGAGAGATCGCGCTCGGTCACCAAGTCTGCCCCTACTATCTGGGTCAGGAGATGGCGCGCTGGGCCGACGTCGTCATCGGCGACGTCAACTACTGGTTCGATTTCCACGCCATGCTCTACGCCCTGAGTCAGCAGCAGCAGTGGCAGGTCGGTCTGCTCGTCGACGAGGCGCACAATCTGGTCGAGCGGGGGCGGGGCATGTATAGCGCCACGCTGGATCATGCCGCCTTCCGGCGGCTGAAGCCGACGCTGCCGGCGCCGCTCAGGAGGCCGCTGTCGCGAGTGGCGTCCGTCTGGCAAGCGCTGGCAGAGGAAAGTGACGTCGAGTATCGCGTGCTCGAGACGCTGCCCGGCAAGTTGATCAATGCACTGCAACAGGCCGTCTCGCAGATCGTCGAGTACCAGAGCGAGCAGCCGATCGCGCTGGATAGCGAGCTGCAACGGTTCGCGTTCGACGCCCAGCACTTCTGTCGCGTCGCCGATATGTTCGGCGATCATTCGATCTGCGACGTGACGCGGCAGTCCGCACGGGGCCGGCAGCGCAATGCCGGCGCTCGGGTGACGTTACGCAACGTGGTGCCGGCGCCGTTCCTGGCGCCGCGTTTTGCCGCTGCCCATGGCGGCGCCCTGTTTTCCGCGACCCTGGCTCCCGAAGCCTACTATCGTGACCTGCTGGGCGTACCCGAAGGTGCCCCCTGGGTGTCGCTGGCATCGCCGTTTCGAGACTCGCAGCTCGAGGTGCAAATCGCCGCGCGGCTATCGACTCGTTATGCTGACCGGGAGGCGTCGCTGACGCCGCTGGCGGATCGCATCGCCGAACAGTTCCAGGCACGGCGCGGTAATTACCTGGCGTTTTTTTCGAGCTTCGCCTATCTGGAGCAGGTCGCCGATCGGCTGGCCGAGCGTCATCCCCAAATTCCGCTCTGGCGGCAAGCCTCGCACATGGACGATGACGCCCGCGAGGCGTTTCTGGGGCGGTTCGAGACGAGCGGGGAAGGCGTGGGATTCGCGGTGCTGGGCGGGATTTTCGGCGAGGGCATCGATCTGCCGGGCGATCGCTTGATCGGGGCGTTCGTGGCGACGCTGGGACTACCCCAGGTCAACCCGGTCAACGAGCAGATGCGCGCACGGCTGCAGGCGCTCTACGGTCATGGCTACGACTATGCCTACTTCTTTCCCGGCATGCAGAAGGTGGTGCAGGCCGCTGGTCGCGTGATCCGCTCCGGCACGGATGAAGGGGTGATTCATCTGCTCGACGATCGGTTTGCGAAGCGCGAATCGCAGGCATTGCTGCCGGCGTGGTGGCCTAAGCCGATCACGGATTAGGTGTGAAAAGGGTAGAGGAGCTGAAGGGCTGCTTCTCCCTTTGGCAAAGTGCCACATCCCAGCTTTTTTAGCTTACGACTGTTCGAGCATCGACGACCGTTCCGCTCGTGGTTACGAGGGGGCTTAACGCTCGCCCCCTCGCGCTCCCCCTCTTGATTGACGCCGCTGGTCCGCGAAACCCTGAAAGACGATGGCCTGCGCTTCGGGTCGGCGCGCAAGGACATCCCTGTCCGGGCGCGCCTCTTGTGACATCCATGTCACAAGACCCGGCTTGTCCCTCGTCTTTCAGCGCGGCCCCGGAGGCGTCGAAGTGGCCGATTCAAGTGGACATGGCGTAGGTCTTTTCGGTAGCGCTGTCCTACGATCTACGAGACCGAATGGCTTAGTGCCTCGAACACCCGCGCGACAGCCTCGGCGCCGGGATCGACGACGCCTTTGAGGGCGCTCTCCGGCACGTAGGCAGAGCGCCCGGCGTTGGCGTGGGTCAGCGCGGCAGTGGCCTGGGCGCCATCGCGAGCGGCCTGCGCGGCCTGGATGAGCGATTCGCCCCGCTGCAGCGATTCGATGGCGGGGATCAGGGCGTCGAGCATGGTGCGGTCGCCGAGTCTGGCGCCACCGTAGGCCTGCATCTTTTCGACGCCCTCGGCCAGCGCGTTGGCGAGTTCGCCGCGACGATCCAGCGACGCGCCAGCAGCGGTCATCAGGATCGACAGCAGCACGCCGCTGGAGCCACCCATGTCCCGCGAGAGCAGTTGGCCGATGCCGGCAAACAGCTGCGGCAGCGCGGCGGTATTCAGCCGTCCGGCCTGCAGTGCCCTGGCGATCGCGTCGGCGCCGCTCTGCATGCTGGTGCCAGCGTCGCCATCGCCGCTCCTGGCGTCCAGTGCATCGAGTTCCTTACGCGACTGGCGCAGGGCGTCGATGATCCGTTCGAGGGCGGCGGAAGTGCTGGCGTCCTGCGGGGCATTCTCGACCAGCGCTTCATGATCCTGATGGGTATCCGGCAAAAAATGCGCAGGGGTCTGGATGGCACGCAATCCGGGCCAGCCGGGAGCGCTCGTCGGCGCCGCTAGCGCGATGACGATGTCATCTTCCGCTGGCAGCAGCGTGAGCGAGAAACCGTGCATATCCAGCGAGGTCATCAGCGGCGCCGGGCCAATCAAGTGCGCTACCTGATCGATGCCAAGTTGACGCAGCAGGCTGGCAGCGAGTACGCCCATCTCCTGGGTGGAGCAGCTGCCGAGATCGTTGAGCATCGCGATCCAGGGCCCGTCGAGCTGGCGATCGGCAAGCGCGTTGCGCAACGGATCCAGAACCAGGGTCATGGCGTCGTCGGCGCTTTTCGGATCGACCTCTCGCGTGCCGGTCTCGTTGTGAATCCCTAGCCCCAGCTCCGGGGCGCGCGCGGCGGCGTCCTGACCTGGCTGCGCCGCGGCGCTCAGCGCCATGCCCAGCGATGCCATTTGGTGGCACAGCGCTCCAGCGCGTTCGCGGATGGTGTCGAGCGGCGTTTCCTGGCCGGCGAGATAACCGCTCAGCTTGTGCACCAGCAGGGTACCGGCGATGCCTCGGGGCTGCGGGGCGTTCTCGATGGCCACGTCGTCGGCGACGATGACCATCGCGACGTTCAACCCTTCACTCCTGGCGCGCTCGGCAGCGAGCCCGAAGTTGAGCCGGTCGCCGGTGTAGTTCTTGACCACCAGCAGGCAGCCGGCATCGCCACAGACTTCACGAATCGCGGCCAGCACGGCCTCGACGCTGGGCGATGCGAACAGACTCCCGGAGATTGCGCCGGTCAGCATGCCTTCGCCGATATATCCTGCGTGAGCGGGTTCGTGACCCGCGCCGCCGCCGGAGAGAACCGCGACCTGGCGCCGCCCTTGAGCGTGCTTGTCCCAGTCGCTGCGAACCAGAATGCGCAAGCCGCTATCCGGCTCGGCGACGCGCAGCGGGGCAGTCGCTGCCGCGGCATAGAGAATGTCGTCGACGACATCGCCGGGGGCATTGTAGAAACGATCCATGTTGTCTCTCCGCTGGTGTATCGAATTCGGGGTCAACGCATCAGTGCAATTTCATTTTCGGGCGGATGTAGCGGTTGAGGCCATCGACGATGACGGTCATGCCGGTCTTGAAGATGCCGTGAATCGCCATCTGATGCATGCGATAGAGAGAAGCGTAGAACAACTTGGCAAGCCGGCCCTCGATGAACAGGCTGCGCGCCGACGCGCCACGCATGAGGCTACCGACCGCCTCGAAATGGGCCAGCGAGATCAACGAGCCCCGATCCCGGTAGACGAAGGGCTTGAGCGGTTTGCCGTCCATCGCCGCGCGCAGATTGTGATAGCAGTGAGTCGCCTGTTGGTGGGCGGCCTGAGCGCGCGGGGGAACGCGCTTGTCGTCGGGTTGAGGGCAGGAGGCGCAGTCGCCGAAGGAGAAGATCCGCTCGTCGTCCAGACTCTGCAGTGTCTGGCTGACCTTGATCTGGTGATTGCGCTCGGTGGCGAGACCCAGGTTCGACAGGAATTCGGGCGCGCGGATGCCGGCGGCCCAGACGCTGAGATCCGTTTCCAGCGGCTCGCCATCGGCGGTGATGAAGCCGTTGGCGTTGGCCTCGGTGACTCGAGTATCGACGTGAATCTTGACCCCCAGACGTTCGAGTTCGCCGTGAACGGCGCGGCTGATCCGCTCGGGCAGGGCCGGCAGAATGCGTGGCGCCGCCTCGATCAGGTGAACCTCGAGCTTGCCGCTATCCATCGCGGTGAAGCCGTAGCTGTGCAGCATGCGCGATGCGCCGAAGAGTTCGGCTGCCAGCTCGACACCGGTGGCGCCCGCACCGACCAGTCCCACGGTCAGCTTGGGATGCGTCCTGCGCTCGGGGTCGCTGTAGCGCAGGAAGGTATTGAGCATGTTGCGGCGAAAGCTCTCCGCCTGCTGCGGGCTGTCGATGAAGTGGCAGTGCCTGGCAACGCCGGGGGTACCGAAGTCGTTGGAGACGCTGCCCACCGACAGGACCAGATAGTCATATTCGAGCTGGCGGGCCGGCAGCACGACCACGTCTTCGTGATCGTGAATCGCCTCTAGCGTGAGGGTCCGGTTGTCGCGATCGATGGCACTCAGCGTGCCGCGCTGGAAGCGATAGCCGTGACTCTTCGAGTGGCCCTGGTAGGAAACTTCATCGAGTCCGGAGTCGAGCGTGCCGGTCGCGATCTCGTGCAGCAGCGGTTTCCAGATGTGGGTCGGATTGCGATCTACGAGGACGATATCGGCACGCCGGGACTTGCCGAGCTTGCGACCCAGACGGGTCGCCAGCTCGAGTCCACCCGCACCGCCACCGACCACGACGATACGTGGTGTGGTCATGGGAAGCTCCAGACGGAAAATCGGAAAGGAAAGAAACCAGAACATTCGAGGAAAACGAGCATTGTCGAATCGGGAAGTCGCGTTGAATGTCCGCAAAGCCGGTAACCGGCGAAAAGTAGGCACAGCAAGAGCCGAGTGATGACGATATCGGACTGTGAGACTGCGCATTCACGGAAAACGGCACCCGTCGATTCGACGAAAGATAGGCCAAAGGATACGCCGATCAGTGCCGCTTGGCATCCGTGGGTTGCGTAAACTTACGCCGTCTTGGGTAAGCTGGTGCCCGCACGCCCATCTTCCGGCCCGTTCTCACAAGGGAGCTCTCATGCATCCGCTGCTTCACGATATTCGCCTGGTGGCATTCGACCTCGACGGAACGCTGATCGACTCCGTCCCTGATCTGGCTGCGGCAGTGGATGGCATGCTCGTCGAGCAGGGCTTCGAGCCGGTGGGCGAGGCCAGGGTTCGCGATTGGGTCGGCAATGGATCCCGCAAGCTGGTGGAGCGCGCGCTGGCCAGTGTCGTGGGCGAGGCGCCAGATGCGTCACTGATCGAAGCGAGTCACGATCACTTTCTGCGCCATTATCACGCGGCGCCCTGCGATCAGACCCGCGTGTATCCCGGCGTGAGGGAGGCGCTGGATGCCCTCGAGGCGGAGGGATTCATCGTCACCCTGATCACCAACAAGCCGGCGGCGTTCATCGACCCGATTCTCGAAGCGCTGGATTTGCGCCGCTATTTTCGTACCACGCTGGGCGGGGATTCGCTGCCGCAGCAAAAGCCGCATCCGGCGCCGTTACTGCATCTGGCGACGCAGTACGGGGTCGATCCCGCGCAGTGTCTGATGGTGGGGGATTCGCGCCATGACGTGGAGGCGGGGAGGCGCGCGGGCTTTCGCACGCTGGCGGTGTCCTACGGGTACAATCACGGCGAACCGGTGGTCTCCAGCCGCCCGGATGGCGTAGTTGAATCGCTCCGGGAACTCGTTTAGGGTTTCCGAATCGGCGCCACGGCAGATGTGGCGCCGGTTTTGTGTACCTTCCCGGTGTTTTCCCGTTCCTCCTTCGACCGAGCTTTGACATGCGACCGGATACCCAACGTCTTTTCAGCCCCAGCGCGTCGATTCGCCACGTCACGTGTTGGCGATGGTGACTGTCAGCCGATTCCCTCGATTGCCGATTGCTGATTTTCACTGCTGGAGCCCGGTCCCATGATGACCCCTGATCGCTTTGCCGAGCTGGCACAAGCCGGCTACAACCGTATTCCGGTCACCCGAGAGGTGCTGGCCGATCTGGATACGCCGCTTTCCACCTATCTCAAACTGGCCGACGCGCCCTGGACCTTTCTGCTCGAGTCGGTGCAGGGCGGAGAGAAGTGGGGCCGTTACTCGATCATCGGTCTGCCCAGCCGGGAGCGCATCGAGGTTCGTGGCTTTACCGTTCGACATATCGTCGACGGAGAACAGCACGGCGCCAGCGAGGTCGAGGATCCGTTGGCGTGGATCGAGCGGTTCCAGTCACGTTTCAAGGTGCCCCAGCTCGACGATCAGCCGCGCTTCGATGGCGGCCTGGTCGGTTATTTCGGCTACGACACCATCCGCTACATAGAGCCCAAGCTGCGTACCGCGCTCGCTGCCGAAAAGCCCGATCCCATCGGGGTGCCGGATATTCTGCTGATGGTGTGCGACGATCTGGTCGTCTTCGATAATCTCTCGGGTCGTCTTCAGCTGTGGACGCATGCCGACCCGGAGACGCCTCACGCCTACGCCAACGCCATCGAGCGTCTCGAGACGCTGGAGCTGAAGCTCCGCAGTGCCACTTTCAACACGCTGAGCCCGGGAACGGGGCGTGCGGACGTGGCCGAGGACGATTTTCATGCCAGCTTCAGCGAGCAGGGTTACAAGGACGCGGTCGCCAGGATCAAGGAGTACGTGCTGGCGGGCGATGTAATGCAGTGCGTGCCGTCCCAGCGCATGTCTATCCCTTACCAGGCGCCGCCGCTGGATCTCTACCGTGCGCTGCGCAGTCTCAACCCGTCTCCCTACATGTTTTTCCTGAATCTCGACGATCATCATGTGATCGGTTCCTCGCCGGAAATTCTGACCCGGCTGGAAGACGGCGAAGTGACCGTGCGCCCCATTGCGGGCACGCGGCCGCGCGGCGCCACGCCGGAGCAGGACAAGGCACTGGAAGAGGAGCTGCTGGCCGATCCCAAGGAGATTGCCGAGCACCTGATGCTGATCGATCTGGGGCGCAACGATATCGGCCGCATCAGCCAGGTCGGAACCGTCGAATTGACCGACAGGATGGCGATCGAGCGCTATTCTCACGTCATGCACATCGTGTCCAACGTCACCGGCAAGCTCAGCGAGGGCATGTCGGCGATGGACGTGCTGCGGGCGACCTTCCCGGCGGGTACGCTCTCGGGCGCGCCCAAGATCCGGGCGATGGAGATCATCGACGAACTCGAACCGGTCAAGCGCGGCATCTATTCCGGCGCGGTCGGGTATCTTTCCTGGCACGGTAACATGGACATGGCGATCGCCATTCGTACCGCCGTACTGAAGGATGGCGAGCTGCATGTACAGGCCGGTGGCGGGATCGTGGCCGACTCCGACCCCGACGACGAATGGAACGAGACGCTCAACAAGCGTCGTGCGCTGTTTCGCGCCGTGGCGATGGCCGAGAAGGGGCTTGATAACCTCGAGTGACGGCTGCCAGCGCGGGCTCGACCCTGGGTCCGCGTTCTTCGGTCGAGCGCAGTCATCGATCCGGGTGACTGGCGCTCGAGGCGGGCCATGTCGACAACATGGCGGCTGTCGCAAGTGCTCGAAGCCTATCGCAAGTGCTCGAAGCCTATCGCAAGTACCGGACGCCTATTGCGAGTGCCTGACGTCCATCGCGAGTCCCTAACGCTCTCGGTGCGAGACGTCGATGCGGAGATCGTAATCCTGTGCTCCCAGCATCCAGGTGACGTTGAGCACCTTGATCGGAAACCCATCCAGCATGATGTCCTCTTCCGGGCGCGGGGCGACCGGCAATGTCATGACACCGTTGCTATCGCAGTAGGGATGGCCGATCGGGGCACCATCCTGAAATAAAACCACTCGAATCATTCTGCTCTCCTTCCGTGGGTCCAAAACCTGTTTCTTCCAGAAACGCCGGGATCCAGAAATACGGTATCCAGAGAAGACCTCGCTTCGATGTCACCAGTATTGGTCAGGGAGCGCGATGTCTCCAGTGCCGATGACGCTAAAGGCTCTGCCATTTAACATCCTGCAAACAACGAGAAGCGGGAAACGCGACAGGAAAATGAAGCAGGGGATTCGGTTCCGTCGGAACGCGCGGCAGGAGACGCCGCGTGCCAGTGCGCGCGGCGGGGGCGACGTAGAAGCTCTCAGTCGACCTGGCCGAGCAGCAGAAACTCGATCAGCGCCTTCTGAGCATGCAGCCGGTTGCCCGCTTCCTGCCACACGACCGCTCGCGGGTCGTCGAGTAGCGTGGTGCTGATCTCCTCTCCGCGGTGCGCCGGCAGGCAGTGCAGGAAGAGGGCATCTTGAGCGGCCTGATCCAACAGGGCTTCGGTGACCTGGAACCCGGCGAAGTCCCGTTCGCGCTTGGCCTGCTCTTCTTCCTGCCCCATCGAAGCCCAGACGTCCGTGGTTATCAGGTCGGCGCCGCGAACGGCGTCGCTCGGGGCGCGGACGATGACGGCATGCTCGCCGGCGGCATCGAGAATGTCCTGACGCGGCTCGTAACCCTCCGGGCAGCAGATCCTCAACTGGAAATCGAACCGACGTGCAGCGTTGATCCAGGAGTGGCACATGTTGTTGCCGTCACCGATCCAGACCGCCGTCTTGCCTTTCACCGGCCCGCGGCACTCGGTCCAGGTCATGACATCGGCCAGTAGCTGACACGGGTGATAGTCGTCGGTGAGCGCGTTGATTACCGGCACCGAGCTGGCGGCGGCGAACGCCTCGAGCCCCGCATGGGAAAAGGTCCGGATCATGACCGCATCGACCATTTCGGAGAGCACGCGAGCGGTGTCGCCAATCGGCTCGCCCCGGCCGAGCTGGGTATCACGCGATGACAGGAACAGTGCATGCCCGCCGAACTGTGCCATGGCGGTTTCGAACGAGACGCGAGTCCGGGTCGATGACTTCTCGAAGATCATCGCCAGGGTGCGATTGCTGAACGGCGTGTAGACCGGGCCGTCGGCCTTCAGGCGATTCTTGATCGTGATCCCGCGCTGGATCAGGTAGGCCAGCTCGTCGGCGGAGAGATCCAGCAGGGTCAGAAAATGGCGTGCGCTCATGGGCGGCTTCCTGTCGTGGCTTGACGTTGAGACATTGGCTACAAGGCATGCGGCAATATCCAGGCGCGCCGCACGGCGAATTCGAGATCGTCGGCCGCAATCGCGGGCTACCCACGCGGTCGACTCGGGAAAAACGAAAAAAGCGCCGCGCCCCAAGCGCCGGCAAGGGCGTTTGGCGAGACGGCGCCGGGATCGGCCGGTCATGCGTTTGCTGCGGTGGTGGCCGATCCGTGCGAAAGCCAATCATCCTAACCAGCCCCCGCGGGCGGCGCAATGGCCCGGCCGGAGCTTCAAAGGGTAGCGGGGGTGTTTTCAGACGATGTCATCAGTAGAATGGGAATACGGTCATTCACACTCGCGTACACGCGAAGAGTCGGCATCGACCTTCTCTTCCCGCTATAGGACGTCTCATGAGCGATACCATCGAAGCGATCAAGCAGCAGATCAGTGACAACGCGATTCTGCTTTACATGAAGGGGTCGCCCCAGTTGCCGCAGTGCGGCTTCTCGGCCCAGGCGGTTCAGGCGCTGATGGCCTGCGGCGAGAAGTTCGCGTTCGTCAATATTCTGGATAACCCGGATATTCGTACCGAGCTGCCGAAGTACGCCAGCTGGCCGACGTTCCCTCAGCTGTGGATCGATGGTGAACTGGTCGGCGGTTGCGACATCATCGTCGAGATGTATCAGAACGGCGAGCTGGAGCCGATGGTCAAGGCGGCTGCGGCCAAGTCGGCCGAGGCTTCCAGCGACAGCTGAGTCATCCTTTCGAGCCTCGTCTCCGAGACGCCCCGTCATCGCACGGGGCGTCTTTCGTTTCGAGGTTCAGTCGTTTCGAGATTCAGCCGTTTCGGGATTCAGATCTCGTCGAGCCCTTGTTCCTTCATGGCCAGATTCCAGCCGCCGAGATCCTTGAAGCGGTTGATGATGGCGCAGAAGAGTTCTGCGGTGCGTTCGGTGTCGTAGCTCGCCGAATGCGCCGAGGAGCTGTCGAAATCGATACCGGCAGCCTGACAGGCGCGCGCCAATACGGTCTGGCCATAGGCCAGTGCCGACAGCGTGGCGGTGTCGAAGCTCGAGAATGGATGGAAGGGGTTGCGCTTGATGTTGCAGCGGTTGATGGCGGCGTTCAGGAAGCCTTGGTCGAACGAGGCGTTGTGGCCTACCAGAATCGCTCGCGTACAGTCGTGGGACTTGATGGTCTTGCGAATCGGCTTGAAGATGCCATCCAGGGCTTCTCTCTCGCTCACCGCAATTTCCTTGCGGAAGGCACTGGAAAGATCGATGCCGGTGAAATCCAGGGCGGACCGTTCGACATTGGCGCCCTCGAATGGCTCGACGTGAAAGGCGATCGTATCGAGGGGCAGCAGATTGCCTTGCGCGTCCATCGTCAACGGCACGGCGGCAATTTCCAGTAGTGCATCCGTGGCGGAATTGAATCCACCGGTCTCGATATCTACCACCACCGGGAGATACCCGCGAAAACGCTGCGCCATCAGCTCCTTCGTGCTGGCGTCCGACATGCGATGACTCCCATTCCCTTGATGTGGTAGTGATGATGAAATCGCGTAGAGTCTAGCAGTTCAGGTCATTGGCGTCCCTTGGCTTGGTGTTCGCCGCGGCTTCGGGACGCTATAATCCACGATTTGCCCGGTCACTGATCGCTGCATCCCGCAAACCTCGCCCATCAATTCCATATTGCTAAGGAGCTGTCGCATGTCCGATGTCAAAAAGGTCGTCCTCGCTTATTCCGGCGGCCTTGACACTTCCGTGATCGTGAAGTGGCTGCAGGAGACCTACGCTTGTGAAGTGGTCACCTTCACCGCCGATATCGGTCAAGGGGAAGAGGTCGAGCCGGCCCGAACCAAGGCGCAGGCGCTCGGGGTCAAGGAGATCTACATCGAGGACTTGCGGGAAGAGTTCGTCCGCGATTACGTCTACCCGATGTTCCGCGCCAATACGATCTACGAAGGCGAGTATCTGCTCGGCACCTCGATTGCGCGACCGCTGATCGCCAAGCGTCTGATCGAGATCGCCAACGAGACCGGTGCCGATGCGATTTCCCACGGTGCCACCGGCAAGGGCAACGACCAGGTGCGCTTCGAGCTGGGCGCCTACGCGTTGAAGCCGGGCGTCAAGGTCATCGCCCCGTGGCGCGAATGGGATCTCAACTCGCGCGAGAAGCTGATGGCCTATTGCGAAGACAACGACATCCCGGTCGATTTCTCCAAGAGCAAGAAGAAGTCGCCGTACTCGATGGACGCCAACCTGCTGCACATCTCCTATGAGGGCGGCATCCTCGAGGATCCGTGGGCCGAGGCGGAAGAGGAGATGTGGCGCTGGAGCGTTTCGCCGGAAGCGGCGCCGGACCAGCCCACCTATATCGAGCTGACGTACGAGAAAGGCGACGTCGTGGCGATCGACGGCGAATCGCTCAAGCCGCACGAAGTGCTGGCCAAGCTCAACAAGCTGGGCGGCGACAATGGTATCGGCCGTCTGGACATCGTCGAGAACCGTTACGTCGGGATGAAATCCCGTGGCTGTTACGAGACCCCCGGCGGCACCATCCTGCTGCGCGCGCACCGGGCGATCGAGTCATTGACGCTCGATCGCGAGGCGGCGCATCTCAAGGACGAGCTGATGCCCAAGTACGCCAAGGTCATCTACAACGGCTACTGGTGGAGTCCGGAGCGTCGCATGTTGCAGGCGGCGATCGATGAAACCCAGGAATTCGTCAATGGTGTGGTTCGCATGAAGCTCTACAAGGGCAATGCCATCGTGGTCGGTCGTCAGTCCGAGCAGTCGCTGTTCGACGAGTCGATCGCGACGTTCGAAGATGACGCCGGCGCCTATGATCAGAAGGATGCCGAGGGCTTCATCAAGCTCAACGCGCTGCGTCTGCGGATCGCGGCAGGCAAAGGTCGTTCCGCCAGCTGAAATGGCTCGGCGCTCCGGCCCCATCAATGATGCCGATGCAGTCGTCGGTATGCGTATCGGGAGCAACGTATGTTGAAGAAACTGTTCTCCAGCCTGCTGGGTGGCGGTTCGGAGCCCAAGTCGGCGAGCGGGAAGTCGACGTCCGCACCGGCGCGGGAGCCGGTCGAGTACAAGGGCTTCCTGATCGTACCCGAGCCGCAGGATGCCGGCGGTCAGTACCGGGTCAGCGGCTGGATTCGCAAGCCGGTCGAAGGTGGCGAAACGCTGGAGCGCCGGTTCGAGCGCTCCGATGTCGTCCCTGGCGAAGATGCCTGTGTCGAGTTGACGGTCGCCAAGAGCCAGCGTTACATCGATGATATCGGCGACGAGATGTTCGAGCAGGAGCATTGATGATGTCCGACTGATCCTGCCGACGGCGCCATTACGGCGCCGTTTTTGCGATTGGCGGCTTTACCGATAACTTCCTATGGTTAAGTCAGCTCGTTCCAGTCCATCCGGCAATTTGACAAGCCCCTGGATTCTCGAAGCATTCGAACTACCGGCAGGGAAGGCCGCCCATGATTACCGTGCATCATCTCGAAAACTCCCGTTCGCAACGTATTCTCTGGTTGCTTGAAGAGCTGGGGGCCGAGTACCGGATTCGAACGTACCGTCGTGACCCCGGAACGCTATTGGCGCCACCCGAATTGAAGAAGGTGCATCCATTGGGCAAGTCGCCGGTGATCACCGACGACGCCTACACGGTGGCCGAGTCCGGGGCGATCGTCGAATATCTCGTCGCCCGCTACGATGGCGATGCGCTGGTGCCGGAAGCGGGCACACCCGAACGTCTGCGCTATATCCACTGGCTTCACTACGCAGAAGGTTCGGCCATGCCGTTGCTGGTGATGAAGCTGGTGTTCTCGAAGCTGGGTAAGCCACCGGTGCCCGCGATCATCCGTCCGATCGGGAAGTTGCTCGCCGCCGGGGTCCGTCAGAAATTCCTCGATCCGCAGCTCCGTCTGCATCTCGACTACTGGGAAAGCGAGCTTGAACACTATGCCTGGTTTGCCGGAAACGATTTCAGCGCCGCCGATATCCAGATGAGCTTTCCGCTTCTGGCCGCAGAAAGTCGTACCGATTTATCCAATTATCCTAATATTAAGAGGGTGCTCGAGGAGATGCGCGAGCGGCCCGCCTATCAGCGAGCGATCGAGAAAGGAGGGGAATTTCGACTGTGAGATGTTTCGATAGCGGAGCTGTCGAGACGGGTCACGCGTGGCTGGGTATCACTCGTGTGCGAGTTGGCGAACGACATGCCAGTCTCGCGCGGCAAATGGGTCGAGGAGTTTCTATGCGTGCCTTTATCGGAAAGACCGCCGTCATGGTCGGATTGTTGAGCGGTGCCGCACTGGGATCGTCACTGGCGTGGGCGCAGGGCCAGGCGGAGCAATCGCCTTTCGATCAGCAGCCGGAAACCCGGCTGGCTTGTGAGCGCCTGAAAGCGCAGATCGACCAGACCATCCGTGACAATGGGGCGCGACACTTTCTGCTCGAGATCGTCGATAACGCTCAGGTGGAAGATGATGTCGTCCGAGAGGGCGAAAGCTTTGCCGGGGCCGAGGTGGTTGGCAGTTGTGATGGTGGCACGCGTAAGGTGGTCTATCGTCGCGACGGAGCCACGGAAATGAGTTCCGCTTCCCCGCAGGAAACCTCGTCGGGAGCCGATCCCGCAGGCGTTCAGGGCGATGCCGAGGGTGGCGACGGCAGTCGTTTGCCGGAAACCGCCCCCGTCGCACCGGAATCCAGTGGCGAAGATGCCTTGCCCACACCGGAGTCGGAAAATCTGGACGCTGGGCAGGAGCCGGAATCCAGCCCCTGATCTTGGGGTTCGATTGTCAACCGTTCGTCAGGCGATATCGATCTTGTCCGGATACTCGCACAGGT
Organism: Salinicola socius; assembly: GCF_001937195.1. Classification (GTDB taxonomy): domain Bacteria; phylum Pseudomonadota; class Gammaproteobacteria; order Pseudomonadales; family Halomonadaceae; genus Salinicola; species Salinicola socius. The sequence continues at coordinate 26,658 of NZ_MSDO01000024.1, forward strand.
CCTCGATCACGCAGCTCCCGCAACGAGGCTTGCGTGCCAGGCAGGTGTAGCGGCCATGGAGAATCAGCCAGTGATGGGCGTCCTTGAGGTACGCCCTTGGCACATGACGCATCAACTTGTTCTCGACTTCGACCACGTTCTTGCCCGGGGCGAGTCGAGTGCGGTTGGACACACGAAAAATGTGCGTATCCACTGCCATGGTCAGCTCGCCGAACGCCGTGTTCAGAATCACGTTGGCGGTCTTGCGGCCGACGCCGGGTAGCGCTTCCAGCGCTTCCCTCGTTCGCGGGATGTCGCCATGGTAGCGCTGGTCGAGAATTTGGCAGGTCTTCATCAGATTCTCGGCCTTGGTGTTATACAGGCCGATGGTCTTGATGTGCGCTTTCAAGCCGTCGATGCCGAGATCGATGATCGCCCGGGGCGTATTGGCCACCGGGAACAGCCTGGCCGTCGCCTTGTTGACGCCCACGTCCGTTGCCTGTGCCGACAACAGCACCGCAGCCAATAACTCGAAGGGCGTCGTCCAGTTCAACTCCGTGGTTGGGTTGGGGTTATGGGCCTTGAGACGGGCAAAAATCCGTTCACGTTTGGTCGCGTTCATGAGGTCGTTCCGTCATCGTCGCCGCTGCTATCGGCGGACAGATTGGCCGTGGACTGGCCGGCCTCGATTCGATTGGCCGGAGTCTCGTTGGCAAGGGTGATGAGCCGCTCCGCCGCGCGTATCTTGTCTCGCGCCCGGTCGACATCTTCCTGATTGCCCTGACGCTGAAAGTGAGCGAGTTCCTGACGTGCCTTGCGCACGGCCTGCTCTGCCGCTGCCACGGCAATATGCTGGTGATCGCGAGTCGGGCCGTCATCGGGCGATGCCGACGCCAGCTGGCGCTCCACGGTATCGAGCTGGGCGTCGAACCCGGCCAGGCGCTCGAGCAGTGCGGCGCGCGACGCCTCGTCGGCTTTATCCAACTGGCGTTGCACGCGTTTCCGACGTGCCGTCAGGGTCGCCCTCTGCGCTTTGAGGGCCGTGACATCGATTTCGGCGGACGGCCCGCACGTTTCCGTGGGTGGCGCGACAGGCGAACGCGCCGCGGCGGCGCGTCGCTCCCGCTTGCGGCGCTTCTCTTCGGCCTTGCGGGCCAGACGCGCGTTGCGTGCGGTGTAGCGTCGGCGGCCGTTGTCGGCACGCCAATCGAGATATCGCTGCTGCTCGGCGTCGTTTCGGGCAGCGGCCCACCGGGGATGCTCGACGAGATCAATGCAGTCGACCGGGCAGGGCGCCACGCAGAGTTCACAACCGGTGCACTCGGATTCGATCACCGTGTGCATCTGCTTCGCGGCACCGAGTATGGCATCCACCGGGCAGGCCTGAATGCACTTGGTACAGCCGATGCATTCGGCTTCGCGAATCACCGCCAGAAGCGGTGTCTGGGGCGGCTCGATCAGTTCGAGAGGGGGTTGGCCAGTGAGCGTTGCCAGTCGATCACGGGTGACCTCACCACCGGGCGGGCAGCGGTTGATCGCCTCTCCCTCGACGATCGCCTCCGCGTAGGGGCGACAGCCGTCATGCCCGCACTTGCCGCATTGAGTCTGCGGCAATTCGGCATCGATGCGTTCAACGGTAATGGCGACTGTCATGAGATTTCCGAAAGCGGGACGAACGACCGCCCCCTGGCAGGGACAGCGCGGCATTATAGTCTTTTGCCACGGACGCTTCGAGATTCAGGCCTGCAATCCGGCCCAGGCAAAACGCGCGACCGGAGCCGCGCGTTCGTAGAGTCTGACGCCGCCGGCCAAGCTCTGTCTGAAGAATCGGCGAGCGCAGGCATTTTTCAGACAGAGCGTAATCAGGTGACTCGCTGGCCGGGCTTGGCGCCGCTGTCCGGCGACATCAGATAGATTCCGCCTTCATCGCCCGCAGCCAGCACCATGCCTTCCGAGACACCGAAGCGCATCTTGCGCGGCGCCAGGTTGGCGACCATCACCGTGAGCCGGCCTTCCAGCGCTTCCGGCGCATAGGCCTTGCGGATCCCGGAGAACACGGTGCGCGTTTCGCCACCGAGATCGAGGGTCAGCTTGAGCAGCTTGTTGGAGCCTTCGACATACTCGGCTTTCTCGATCTTCGCGATCCGCAGGTCGACCTTGATGAAATCGTCGAACGCGATCTCGTCGCTGATCGGTTCGATGGCGGAGACGCTGTCCGCCTCGGCATCGGATGGGGCCTTCCCGGTCAATTTCTTCTCCTCTGCGAGCACTTCCCTGGAGGCGTCGATCATGGCATCGATCTTGTCGCTTTCGACGCGAGTCATCAGCGGCTTGAACTTGCCGATGACGTGGCCTTCCAGCACGTGCTGGCGACTTTCCCAGTCGAGGCTGTCGATCTGCAGGAACAACCGCGCCTGCTCGGCCATCGCCGGCACGACCGGCTGCAGGTAGACCATCAAGGTCCGGAAAAGATTGAGGCCCACCGAGCAGATATCGATCACTTCCTGTTCGCGGCCCTCTTCCTTGGCCAGCACCCAGGGGGCTTTATCGGCGATATAGGTATTGGCTTCGTCGGCCAGCTCCATCACCTTGCGCATGGCGCGGCCGAACTCGCGCGCCTCGAAGTCGGCGGCGATCTCGTCACCGGCGTAGATGAACTTTGCCATCAGTTCCGGCTCGGCACAGGTCGAGGAGAGCCGGCCGTCGGCGAGTTTCTTGATGAAGCCGGCGCAGCGGCTGGCGATATTGACTACCTTGCCGACCAGATCCGAATTCACCCGAGCCGTGAAGTCCGCGAGATTGAGATCGAGATCGTCGACGCCGGAGGTCAGCTTGGCGGCGAAGTAGTAGCGCAGGTACTCCGGGTTGAGATACTCGGCGTAGGTCTGCGCCTTGATGAAGGTGCCGCGAGACTTGGACATCTTGGCGCCGTTGACGGTCACGAAACCGTGGCAGTTGACGCCGGTCGGCGTGCGCATGCCGGCACCTTCGAGCATCGCCGGCCAGAACAGCGCATGGAAGTAGACGATGTCCTTGCCGATGAAGTGATAGACCTCGGCGCGGGAATCCGCCTTCCAGTAGCTGTCGAAATCGAGTCCTTCGCGGTCGCACAGATTCTGGAAACTGGCGAGATAGCCGATCGGCGCGTCCAGCCAGACGTAGAAATACTTGCCCGGCGCATCGGGGATCTCGAAGCCGAAGTAGGGCGCATCGCGGGAGATGTCCCATTCGTTGAGACCCGCTTCGAACCACTCCTGCAGCTTGTTGGCGATCTGCGGTTGCACGCGACCGGAGCGCGTCCACTGTTTCAGGAAGTCTTCAAAATCCGGCAACTTGAAGAAGTAGTGGGTCGAAGTCCTTACTTCCGGCGTGGCGCCGCTGATCGCCGAGACCGGATTGATCAGCTCTGCCGGCGTGTAGGTTCCGCCGCACACTTCGCAGTTGTCGCCGTACTGGTCTTCGCTGTGACACTTGGGACAGGTGCCCTTGATGAAGCGGTCGGCCAGGAAAAGCCCTTTGACCGGATCGTACATCTGCTCGATATCGCGGGTGCTGATGTGACCGGCATCGCGCAGCGCGGTATAGATGCGCTCGCTGTGGACGCGGTTCTCTTCCGAGTGGGTCGAGTGGTAGTTGTCGAAGGCGACGCCGAACCGGGCAAAATCCGCCTGGTGCTCTTCACTGACCTTGGCAATCAGCTGCTCGGAGGTAATGCCTTCCTGCTCGGCGCGCAGCATGATCGCGGTACCGTGGGCATCGTCCGCGCAGACATAATGGCACTGGTGGCCGCGGCTCTTCTGGAAACGCACCCAGATATCGGTCTGGATATATTCCAGCAGGTGGCCCAGATGGATCGAGCCGTTGGCATAGGGCAGCGCGCTGGTAACGAGGATCTGGCGCGAAAGCGAGGCGTTGTTCGACATGGCGACTGGAACATTCCCGTAACGAAACCCGAGGCGGCGCGGTATCGAAGGCCCCACGGGATGGATAGGCTGAAAACTTGGTCGACGATTGTAGCACTGATGGCAGTGACTTTGCGCCGGAAAGGGCGCGCTGCCATGAACCCGACGGCCCGGCAGGGAGGCCTGGTCGCGAGTGTTCTATGCTTCTGATGTCGGTTCATTCACTTTCCGAGACTGGTGACTTCCATCGCTTCTCATCGTCGTGTCTGGCGCATTGCAGGCCTCTCTCTCGTCTTCATCTGGTTCGCGGTGGGTGGTATCGGCCACTTCGTGATGCTGGATGCATTTGTCTCGATTATTCCACCGGGTTTGCCCTGGCCCGAGGCGGCGGTGCTGATCAGCGGCTTCTTCGAGCTGCTGGGTGCCGTGGGTATCTTGCTGCCGCGCTATCGGTCGCTGGCGGGGTGGGGATTGGTTGCGCTGACGATCTGCGTGACGCCGGCCAATGTCTACATGTGGCTGCACCCTGAACTATTTCCCATGGTGCCGGAGTGGCTGCTGTCGTGGCGCTTGCCGTTTCAGGGATTTCTGCTGTTCTGCATCATCGCCTCGACACAGCCTCGTCGTCTTGCCAGGCCGGACGGATCTCGCCAGCCAGAGTGAAAGCCAGCTCGCGCCGGTTTCGGGTGTTACAGTTAGCGGCCAAACCACTATAGTCCGCCGCGTCAGGAGCCCGGGATGGCTGATATCGACCTCTCACAGTCACTGTGGATGCTGCTCATTTTCGTGGCTCTGGGCTGGGTGGCCGGGCGGCTCTTGAAAGTCGACCCGCGACCGATCGCGACCCTGCTCGTCTACATCATTTCGCCGCTGACCTTCTTTCACGGCCTGACCCAGGGGCAGCCCAGCCCCGACAAGCTCGTCCTGACGGGCAGTGTATGGCTGCTGGCAGCGTTTTTGTGCGTGATCGTCAATGTCGTGGCCGCGCGCTTTTTTGCCGATCAGGAGCGGGCGTTACTGGCCTTTTCGGCGGGAACCGGCAATACCGGTTATTTTGGCTTTCCGATCGCGCTGGTACTGCTGCCGCCGGAGGGCGTCACGCTCTATCTCTTCTGCATGCTGGGCATCTCGCTCTACGAATTCACGGTCGGCTTCTACGTCAGTGCCCGCGGACGTTTTTCGGTCAGGGAGAGCCTCGTCAGACTGGCGAAGCTGCCGCTGATCTACGCGTTCCTGGCCGGCATGCTGATCAGCGCACTCGATTGGTACCTTCCCGAGGTCGCCGCAGAGGGGCTCGACTACTTCAAGTACTGCTTCACCGTGCTGGGCATGATGATCATCGGCATGACGCTGGGGCGTGTCACGTGGCGGGCGTTCGACGGACGCTTCGTGGCTGCCTGTGTGCTGGTGCGCTTTGTCGTCTGGCCGCTGGCGACGCTGCTGATGGTGATTCTCCTGCGAGCGAGCGTGGGCATTTCGGATTCGCTGGTGCTGGCGTTTCTGCTGATCGGCGCGGTACCGATGGCCGCCAACGTGGTCGTCATTGCCATGGAGCTGGAGATTCGGCCCGAGAAGGGGGCCATCGCGGTTTTGATCACCACCCTGGCCGCGCCCTTGTTGATACCGATCTACCTCGGGTACGTACTGCCCTGGGTGCTCACTTTCTGAAACGAGCGGGATGAGTGTCCACTATCGTGCAAGAGACTTCCGTGGAAAGGAATTTCGTCGAAAGGCAGGGCTTCATCTTGACCCGTCACTGGCAGGACACGCCGGCCGGTACGGATGTCTCGCTGTGGCTGGCCACCGACGATGGGCCGCGGCTGGTGCACTTGCCGCCTCAGATTTCGGTGGCTTTCTTTCCGACAGATCAGCGCGAGGCCGTCGAGCGCCTGATCCGCGCCGAACGCGATGTCGAACTGCGTGAACTGGAGCTGAAGGACTTCGATCAGCGACCGGTGGCGGGGCTGTATTGTCGGCACCATCGTCAGCTGATGAATCTGGAACGGCGTCTCGGCGATGCCGGCATCGATGTGTTCGAGGCCGATGTGCGGCCGCCGGATCGCTACCTGATGGAGCGATTCATCACCGCCCCGGTCAGGGTCACCGGCCGCGAGATCGAGGACGGTACGATTCTGGACGCCCAATTGAAGCCGGCGCCGGATTACCGCCCGGCGCTGAATCTCTGCTCGCTGGATATCGAAACCAGCGAGCGCGGCGAGCTCTATTCGATTGGCCTGCACGGCTGCGGTCAGCGGGTCGTCTATATGCTCGGTCCATCGAAGGGTGAAGGAAGCGAAGCGGATCGCCAGCGCGATTTCGAGCTGGTCTACTGCGCGACGCGCGCCGATCTGTTGCATGCGCTCAACGCCTGGTTTGTGCGCTTCGATCCCGATGCGATCATTGGCTGGAGCGTGATCCAGTTCGACCTGCGCCAATTGCAGCGTCACGCCGAACGTTTGAACGTGCCGCTGCTGCTGGGGCGTGGCGGAGCGCCGATAGAGTGGCGCGCCCATGGCAACCAGCCCAATCACCATTTCGTCACTATCCCCGGGCGACTGGCGATCGATGGTATCGAGGCGCTACGGTCTGCGACCTGGAGCTTCCCGTCGTTCAGTCTCGAAAACGTGGCGCAGACCCTGCTCGGCGAGGGCAAGGCGATCGACAATCCTTACCAGCGGATGGCCGACATCAACCGCATGTTCGGCGAAGACAAGCCGGCGCTGGCGCGCTACAACCTCAAGGATTGCGAGCTGGTCACGCGGATTTTCGAACATACCCGGATCATGGACTTCCTGCTCGAGCGGGCAAGCGTGACGGGCTTGGCCGCGGATCGTAGCGGCGGCTCGGTCGCGGCGTTTTCGCATCTCTATCTGCCGCGCATGCATCGGCTGGGGTTCGTCGCGCCGACACTGGGGGCCCGTGACGGCGAGGACAGTCCCGGTGGCTACGTCATGGACTCTCGCCCCGGGCTCTACGACTCGGTACTGGTGCTCGATTTCAAGAGCCTGTATCCCTCGATCATCCGTACGTTTCTGATCGATCCGGTCGGGTTGATCGAAGGTCTGCGCACGCCGAATGAGGCCCAGTCTGTGCCCGGCTTCCTGGGCGCACGGTTTTCGCGTTCGACCCACGCCTTGCCAGCGATCGTCGAACGGGTATGGAAAGGTCGCGAGGCGGCCAAGCGCGACGGCAATGCGCCGTTGGCCCAGGCGCTCAAGATCATCATGAATGCGTTCTACGGCGTGCTGGGTTCGCGTGGCTGCCGGTTCTTCGATCCGCGCCTGGCGTCGTCGATCACCATGCGTGGCCATGAAATCATGCGCCGGACACGGGAACTGATTGAAATCGAAGGTTATACCGTTATCTATGGTGATACCGACTCGACGTTCGTGTGGTTGGGCAGCGCGCATGATGCCGAAGCGGCCGATGCGATCGGTCAGCGACTGGTCGCGCTTGTCAACGAGTGGTGGCAGCGGCATCTGCGAGAGACTTTCGACCTGGAAAGCGCGCTGGAACTGCAGTTCGAGACGCATTTTACCCGCTTTCTGATGCCAACCATCCGGGGCACGGAAGAGGGCAGCAAGAAGCGTTACGCGGGAGTAGTGCGCGAGGCCGATGGCAGTGAACGGCTGATATTCAAAGGGCTGGAATCCGTGCGTGGCGACTGGTCGGCGTTGGCGAAGACATTCCAGCGCGAGCTCTACCGACGGATCTTCGCGGGGGAAGCCTATCGCGACTATGTGTGCGAGACCGTCCGGGAGACGCTGGCGGGATCGAACGACGACATGCTGGTCTACCGCAAACGGCTGCGTCGCAAGCTCGACGATTACCAGCGCAATGTACCGCCGCATGTCCGGGCCGCGCGGTTGGCTGACGATTTCAATCGTCGGATGAAACGGCCATTGCAATATCAGAACGGTGGCTGGATCCGCTATGTGATGACCGTTGCCGGCCCCGAGCCGCTGGAGAACCAGCGCTCGGCGATCGATTACCAGCACTACGTCAGCCGCCAACTGGCGCCTGTCGCCGATGGCATCCTGCCCTTCATGGGAGATGACTTCGCCAGTTTGACCGATCAACAGCTGGGGCTGTTCTGACGCCTGTCGAGGTCGTCAGGACGACGCGGCCGACCTGACGCGAAAAGGCGTTGACGCCACCATCGAAGCGGTGATATCTAGCCGCTGCCGGCAACCGTGCCGGCGCTGCGCCGGTTCGTCATCCACGCCCGTGGAGAGAGTCAGGCGCTTTTCGAGGACTTATTCACGATGGCATTGCGCCGTATGCTGATGGCGTCTGGTTTGGTCGTGGCGATGGCCGGCTGCGCCTCCAACACCTTTGCGCCCAATTATCAGTCGAACAATACCGATGTTCTCCGAATTGGCGGCGAGCGTCCGGACGCGGCCGCGCCGGCGGTAGAGAATCTCGGTTCGTTCTGCGTCCAGACCACCCAGCAGTGGAATGATCAGGGTAGAACGCCGGATGACCAGCGGTTGTGGGTGAAGAGCACGTTACGCCAGGCCGTGGCGTGTCGCTGAGTTAGCGATACGTTCGATTGCTCATTTGCCGTAACCGATCAAGGCAGTCGCGCCTCGATCATTCGACAGGCTCGAACTCAAGCGGTTCGGGCCTGTTTTTTTATCCTATGCTGAAGGGCGAATTTCACCGCCGACTCGACTGCTACCGCGCCGGGTTGTTCCGTGGCGATCTCGGCGCCATGTCGCGATTCCGTACTTCAGCGGCGCTGGGGACATCCACCGATGAACCGCATCGCAAGGGGAGAGAAAAAATGACCTACGAACTCTACTACTGGCCCGGCATTCCCGGACGCGGCGAATTCGTTCGCCTGGCGTTGGAAGACGCGGGCGTGGACTATCGCGACGTGGGCAAGCAGTCCGCCAACAGCGGCGGTGGCGCGGGCGCCGTCAGCGAGTTCATTCACGGCCAGGCGGCAGGGCAGCCGCATTTTGCGCCGCCCGTGTTGAAAGCCGGTGAGTTGGTGATTTCTCACGTCGCCAACATTCTGCAGTTTCTCGGTCCCCGGCTCGGGCTGGTGCCGGATGACGAAGCCAGCCGACTCTGGACCCATGGATTGCAACTGACATTGACGGACTTCGTGGCCGAGATTCACGATACTCACCATCCGCTCGGCGCTTCGCTCTATTACGAAGATCAGCAGCAAGAGGCGAAGCGCCGTGGGGCGATCTTCGTGCAGGAGCGATTGCCCAAGTTTCTCCATTACTTCGAGCGGGTACTGTCGGTCAACGCCGGCAACGAGGCCTACCTGGTAGGCACGGCGCACAGCTATGTCGACCTGTCGCTGTTTCAGGTGGTGACGGGGCTGCGTTATGCCTTCCCCCGGGCGATGGATCGGCTGGAACCCGAGCTGCCCGAGGTGACGGCGCTGGTCGATCGCGTCAGCCAGCGGCCTAGGCTCTCGGCCTACCTGACGTCGGATCGGCGGCTCGATTTCAACGACAGCGGGGTGTTCCGGCACTACCCCGAACTTGACACCTGACGATCTGGAGCCGGCACATGACAGCGCCGATTAGCGTGCTAAAGTAGACAGTCAGCCGGACACGTCAACAAGGAGGCAACATGCCACTACTCGATAGTTTCATGGTCGATCACACCAAGATGAAAGCACCCGCGGTGCGAGTCGCCAAGCAGATGAAGACGCCGGGCGGTGACAATATCACCGTTTATGACCTGCGCTTTTGCATTGCCAATGACGAGATTCTTTCCGAGCGCGGCATTCACACACTCGAGCATCTGTTTGCCGGATTCATGCGTCAGCACCTCAATGGCGATGGTGTCGAAATCATCGACATTTCGCCGATGGGGTGTCGCACCGGGTTCTATATGAGCCTGATCGGTCACGTCGACGAGCAGACCGTAGGCACGGCCTGGAAAGCCGCGATGGAAGATGTGCTGGCGCTGACGGATCAGAAAGCGATTCCCGAGCTGAACATCTATCAGTGTGGTACGGCGGAAATGCATTCGCTGGACGAAGCGCAGCAGATCGCCCGCAACGTCACCACGCGCGGTATCGGGGTCAACTCCAACAGCGAGCTCAAGCTGACCCAGGAGTTCCTCGCCGCTCACGGCGCGTAACAGACGCAACTGGCAGCCGCTGGCTGTCAGCGGCCGCGCGAAAACCCGCAACTCCGGTTGCGGGTTTTTCGTTTTGAAAGATGGCTTTGACGAATCGATCGAGTTTTCCTTTGATGAACCTTTGGTGCGTTCGGTGTCAAAACGTTACCCATTTTATCGCCGTTTACCGCAGGGGGATTGACCAGTGCTCGACACCGTTCAGCAGTTCTTCCAACGCGTTCTGGCCGCGCCGGAATCCGATGATCGTAATGCCATTTCGCCACAGTTGGCCGTTGCGGCGTTGTTCAGTGAGGTGCTGCGCGCCGACTACGAAGTCGATCCTCAGGAGTTGGCGACGCTGCGCCGGCTCCTGATGGATCAGTTCTCGCTGGATGAGGCCGCCGCCGATGCGCTGATTCAGCAGGCGCAGCAGCAGATCGAGCAGGCGGTGGATCACTTTCAGTACGTGTCGCTGCTCAACGAACGTTACAGCTACGATCAGCGCGTCGAGCTGATTGCGGGGATGTGGCGGCTGGCTTACGCCGACCACGAGCTGGCCGCGCTCGAGGAGCATCGTATCCGGCGTCTGGCCGATCTGCTCTATGTGACCCACAGCGATTTCATTCGCACCAAGCTCGTCGTGCTGGAGGAGTTCGAACGCCCCTGAGGGCCGTGGCCCGAGATCCGTCGCGGTCGCCGCGCTGGCGCCTGCTTCGATCAGGCGCGAACGCTATTTCCGAGCGTGCCGCTAGGGTATGGGCGCCATGGGTCGTTATACTGGTCACCAGTCATGCGTTGAACGTTGCAAGGAGGGGTTCGTGATCGAGGGCATCAAACATATCGTGGCCGTGGCATCCGGCAAGGGCGGCGTCGGCAAGTCAACCGTGACTGCCAACCTGGCGTTGGCGATGGCGGCGGAAGGGTATCGCGTCGGCCTGCTCGACGCCGATATCTACGGGCCCAGCCAGGCCCGGATGCTGGGGCTGCCCGAGAATACCCGGCCCGAGGTGATCGACGAGAAGAGCATGAAACCCGTGATGGCGCACGGCATCCAGGCGATGTCGATGGCATTCATGGTCGATATCAATCAGCCGATGGTATGGCGTGGGCCGATGGTCTCCGGCGCTTTCCAGCAGTTGCTCAATCAGACGCTATGGAACGACCTCGATTTCCTGTTCATCGACATGCCGCCGGGCACCGGCGACATCCAGTTGACGCTGGCGCAGAAGGTGCCGGTGGATGGCGCGGTGATCGTCACCACGCCGCAGGACATCGCCTTGCTCGACGCGCGCAAGGGCATCGAGATGTTTCGCAAGGTCAACGTGCCCGTGCTGGGCGTGGTCGAAAACATGAGTCTGCACGTGTGCTCGAGCTGCGGCCATAGCGAGCCGATCTTCGGCGCCGGTGGCGGTGAGCGCATCGCCGAGCAGTACGACACGCAACTGCTGGGCCAGTTGCCGTTGCAGCTGTCGATCCGCGAGCAGGCCGATGGTGGCAGGCCAAGTGTCATCGCCGATCCGGACGGCGAAGTCGCCGCGACGTTTCGGGCCATGGCGCGGAAAGTCGCCAGCGGTGTCGCCGAACAGGATACCGGCGGCCCGACGATTTCGTTCAGCGACTGACCATGCCGGTCGGGTGGATGCGCTCTGTGCCGCGCAGGCTTCTGCCCGCTCGCCGTTTTCCGGGTGGTGTTCCGTGCCTAACCTTCCCTTTACGAGGGCGCCGTTTCCTCTCTTTTCCTTTTCTTTCAAGAAATCGGGCCGCTATCATGTTGCCCCATCAACACACTTCAGTCATTTCGGCCAATTCGTGACACCACGATGACGGCAGTTTCTGTCCCAAGGACACCTGCATGAGCATTAAATCCGACAAGTGGATTCGCCGTATGGCGGAGCAGGAAGGCATGATCGAGCCGTTCGAAGCCGATCAGGTCCGCCACGTGAACAACCAGCGCGTGATCTCCTACGGCACGTCCAGCTACGGCTACGACGTGCGCTGTGCCGACGAGTTCAAGGTGTTCACCAATATCCACTCGGCGGTGGTCGATCCCAAGGCGTTCGACGAGAAGAGCTTCGTCGATATCAAGGGCGACGCCTGCGTGATCCCGCCCAACTCGTTTGCGCTGGCGCGCACCATCGAATATTTCCGCATCCCGCGTAGCGTGCTGACGATCTGCCTGGGCAAGTCGACCTATGCCCGCTGCGGTATCATCGTCAACGTGACGCCGCTGGAGCCGGAGTGGGAAGGGCACGTGACCCTCGAGTTTTCCAACACCACCAACCTGCCGGCGCGCATCTATGCCAACGAAGGGGTGGCGCAGATGCTGTTTCTGGAGTCCGACGAGGTCTGTGAAGTCTCCTACAAGGACCGTGGCGGCAAGTACATGGGTCAGCGTGGGGTAACGTTGCCACGCACCTGAAAGAACTATCCGCGTTGGCAACACTGCGTTGAGACGGCCGACAAATCGTCAATCCTGACAATTTGTCGGCCGTTTTTCCTTGCTTTGTCTTCCTCGCTTACGTCTTCAAGCGGTTAGCTGATTATCATTAGGCCGAACGATCATCGGTTCGATTCCTGATGGTCTCACCGAAGCCGTCAAGGAACGGCTTTTCTGCCGGATCCAGACGATCCATGCCCGAGACCACACGATGCCAGTACGGGTAGAGCGGCGCCGGGCGAGTCAGCTGCTCGAGACGTTGGTGCTCTTCCGGACTCAGGTTCAGGTCGGCCGCGGCAAGGTTGTCGCGCAGATGCTCTTCGGTGCGGGCACCGACGATCAACGAGGTCACGCCCGGACGATCCTTCAACCACGCCAGACACACGCGAGGAATGGAGCAGCCGTGGGCCTCGCCGATGGCGGCCAGCGCCTCGATGATATCGTAGGCGCGCTCCATGTCGTGAACGTAGGGCTCCGGCCAGCCGTTGCCCTGGCGGGTGTTCGGCGGCGTCTTCTGACCCCGGCGTACCTTGCCGGTGAGGAAACCTTCGCCCAGCGGCCCCCAGATCAGCGAGCCGACATTCTGGTCGATCGCCAGGGGCATCAGCTCGTACTCCGCTTCGCGGGACTCCGGGGTGTAGTAGATCTGCTGGCTGATCGGCTTGATCATGTTGTGCGTCTCGGCCTTGCCGAGTGTCTTCATCATCTGCCAGCCGGTGTAGTTGGACGTCCCCCAATAGCGCACCTTGCCGCTGGCGACCAACTGATGCATGGCCTCGAGTGTCTCCTCGATGGGGGTGACGCCGTCCCAGTTATGTAACTGGTAGAGATCGATGTGATCGGTGCCCAGGCGCTTCAGACTGGCCTCCACTGCACGGATCAGGTGATAACGCGAGGCGCCGGAGGCGTTGGGATCGTTGCCCAGCGGGCTTCGGCCCTTGGTGGCGAGAATGATGTCTTGGCGCTTGCTGCCCAACGCCTTGCCGGTGATTTCCTCGGCCAGACCGAGAGAGTAGAGATCGGCGGTATCGACCAGGTTGACGCCAGCGTCGAAGGCGATATCGAGCAACTTCTTGGCCCCTTTGACGTCGACGCTCGCCGCTTTTTCGAAACCGTTGGCGCCGCCGAATGGCACCGTGCCCAACGTCAGCGTCGAAACCATCAGTCCTGAATGGCCTAGCGGACGATAATCCATATCGTTTCTCCTCCTTGCTTGCTGAAACTTCCGCCAGTGACAGCTTTTGCCGATGAAAACAGTCATCGACAGAAGTTCTCGCTGACTGAAACGAGTGGCCCGGCAGTGCGCCGGGCGACTGCGTAGTATCAGTCTGGCAAAGATTGCCGTCAGGGCAAGGGGAGGGGAGACGTCAGGCCGCTGATCCCACGGTCAGTCGTCGAGATCTTCGTCCAGCTCTTCGGCGGCATCGGCGTGAGACATGCGCAGGCCGGTCGGGGGCAGCGGAATGTCATCCAGCGTCGCCTTTCCTTGCGGAGACAATTTGACGCGGCCTTCGAGGAACCAGCGCACCGCAATGGGGTAGATCAGATGCTCGCGAGCGTGGACTTTTTCGATCAGCGCATCGATGTCCTGATTCGGCTCGACGTTGACCACGGCCTGGATCACGACCGGGCCGCCGTCGAGCTCTTCGGTGACGAAGTGGACGCTGACACCATGTTCTTCGACGCCATCGGCCAGCGCGCGCTGATGCGTGTGCAGGCCCTGATAGGCGGGAAGCAGCGACGGGTGGACGTTGAGCATGCGACCCCGGTAGTGATCGACGAAGCCTGGCGTCAGAATCCGCATGAAACCCGCGAGCACGATGAGGTGGGGCTCGTGGCGATCGATCACTTTGATCAGTGCGGCGTCGAAAGCCTCGCGGGAATCGTATTCGCGGTGCGGCAGGGCCACCGCATCGACGCCGGCATCCTTGGCTCGCCGGAGCCCGTAGGCATCGGCCTTGTTGGAGACCACGGCAACGATGTCGCCGCCCAGTTCGTCATGCGCCTGGGCGTCCAGCAAAGCCTGCAGGTTGCTGCCGTTACCGGAGATCAGCACCACGACCCTCGGTTTTTCGGCGGCGGCCGCCTCGAAGTCGTTCAGGGTATCTTGCTGTTGTGAAGGATAGTCACCGCTCATGCCGGAAGATTCTCCAGTTGCACGGCGTCGTCTTCGGCGCCGCGGCTGACGATGTCGCCCAGACGATAGACCGTTTCGCCGCTGGCCTCGAGATGAGCGACCGCCTGATCGGCCTGATCGGGATCGACCGCGATGATCATGCCGATGCCGCAGTTGAGCACGCGGTACATTTCACGTTCCGCCACGTTGCCCTGCTGCTGCAGCCAGTCGAACACGGCGGGGCGCTGCCAGCGGCTGACGTCGATTCGCGCTGCCAGGTGGTCCGGCAATACCCGCGGCACGTTCTCGAGCAGCCCGCCGCCGGTAATATGGGAGAGCGCGTGGACGTCGACACCGCTGGAGCGGATCAGCGACAGCAGTGATTTGACGTAGATCCGAGTCGGCGCCATCAGCAGGTCCGCCAACGGCTTGCCTTGGAGCGTCTGGTCGAGCTTGCCGCCTCCGACCTCGAGAATCTTGCGGATCAATGAGTAGCCGTTGGAGTGCGGGCCGGATGAGGCCAGCCCCAGCAGCACGTCGCCTGCGCCGACCTTGCTGCCATCGAGAATCTCGGATTTCTCGACCACGCCCACGCAGAAACCGGCCAGATCGTAGTCGCTGCCCTCGTACATGCCGGGCATTTCCGCCGTCTCGCCACCCACCAGCGCGCAGCCGGCCTGGCTGCAGCCTTCGCCGATGCCGGTAACCACGTCGGCGGCAATATCGACATCCAGCTTGCCGGTGGCGTAATAGTCGAGAAACTGCAGCGGCTCGGCACCGGCGACCACCAGATCGTTGACGCACATGGCGACGAGATCGATACCGATGGTGTCATGACGGCCCAGGTCCATCGCCAGGCGCAGCTTGGTGCCGACGCCGTCGGTGCCGGAGACCAGCACCGGCTGGCGATAGCCGCTGGGAATCTCGCACAGGGCACCGAACCCGCCGAGCCCGCCCATGACTTCCGGCCGCGAGGTGCGCTTGGCGACGCCCTTGATCCTCTCGACCAGCGCATTGCCCGCGTCGATATCGACACCGGCGTCACGGTAGGTCAGAGACTGGGGGCTGAGCGAACGGGGCGCGTTCGGGGTATCGGAAGAAGAGCGCGTCATGACAGGACCTTTCTCGCGGAGCCAATGAATAGGGATGATGTTCAGCGGGGCGCATTGTAGCATTGCCTGCATTGAGGGGGCAGTCGAAGGACGACGGGAGCACAATGACAAGACTTCAAACCTGGGACGCGATCGCGGCGGCGTTGCCGGTCGCCGCGACGATCATGGCGACACGATGCGCCGTCCATGATCGCTACCGAGGCAGTCAGCTCTGCCACCGCTCGCAAGGTGCTGATACGTTTCCAGGCCTGGGCCTGGGCCTGGATCAGAGACAGAGCCGAGGGGATGAATCCCGATGAGACCAGGGCCGTCTCAACTGCCGCTCGGCGTCGGGCTACGCGATGACGCGACCTTTGCCAACTATCTGCCGGGAGACAACGCTTCTCTCGTGTCCCACCTGACTGGCCAGCTGGAGGAGGGTGGCGAGTCGTTTCTTTATCTGTGGGGCGCCGAGGGCGTGGGCTGTAGCCATCTGCTGCAGGCGGCATGTCACAACGCGGATGCCCAGGGCAAGCGAGCGCTCTATCTTCCGCTGGAAACGCTGGGGCACTTCCCACCGGATATCCTGGAGGAGCCGGAGCGTCTCGATCTGCTCGCGATCGACGATCTTCAGCGGGTGGTGGGGCGCAAACGGTGGGAGGAAGCGCTGTTTCACGGTTTCAACCGCCTGCGCGATGCCGGCAGGCGGCTGATCATCGCCGCCGACCGGTCGCCACGGCAGCTCGACGTCAAGCTGCCGGATCTGGCGTCTCGACTGAACTGGGGGATGGTATTCCACGCCCAGCCGCTGGACGATGCACAGCGGCTGGCCGCGCTCCAGCTACGTGACAAGGTGCGCGGAATGGAGCTGCCGGCGGAGGTCGGACGCTATATTCTCCACCGCGGGCCGCGTCAGCTGGATCCGCTGTTCGAGATGCTGTCGAGGCTCGATCAGGCGTCGCTGTCGGCCAAGCGCAAACTGACGATTCCCTTCGTCAAGCAAGCGCTGGAGTGGTAAACGGCGCTGGACCGCGCCCTTCTCAGAGCGTGACATCCCGGTAGTGAGGCGATGCGGCGCGAGCTTCCTTCGGGTCGAGCGCACGTCGCTCGCGAATCATCTGATGCAGCGTGCCCATCAGTTTTGCGGCGCCAGGCGACATTCGACGCTCGCGCAGGCTGATCAGTCCGAACGGCTGCACGCTCAGCGCATCCGTCGACGGCAGGATTGCGAAGCGCGGCTGCGTACACAGCAGATCCGCGACTTCCTGCGTGGTCACGGTGACCGAATCCGACTTGTCGACCATGGCCAGGGCCATATAGATATCCGGCGTGTTGATGATGCGTTGCGGAGGCGCCAGCTTGTGATGCAGAAACAGATGCTCGACGCGCTGGCGCATCAGCGCACCGGGGGGTTGAAGCACCCACGGATAATCCAGCATCGATGTCAGGTCGAAAGTGTCCCGCGAGGCAAGCGGGTGGCCAGCTCGACAGACGAAGCATAGCGCTTCCTCCCCGATCTCCTCGAACACGAAATCGCCGGCCGGCATCCCGCTGGGGATGCGGGCGATGGCGAAGTCGAACTCGCCGTCGCGCAGCCTCGGTACCAGGTTGCGACTGACGTCGACATCGATGTTGACCTCCAGATGCGGGCTGTCGCGGTGCACCCGCTCGACCGCGCTTGCCAGCAGGGTGACGGCCGGCGCCAGCACCGTGCCGATCGATACCGTCCCGGCGTTCCCTTCGCTGAGCGCGTTGATCTCGTCGCTCGCCTGAGCCAGCGACGTCAGCATGCCGCGGGCGTGGCGGATCAGGCTTTCCCCGTACCAGTTGGGGGTCACCCCCCGCGAATGCCGATCGAAAAGCGAAACGCCGAGCAGATGCTCGAGGTCTCCCAGCAGCTTGGATGCCGCCGGCTGACTCATGCCCAGCCGTTCCGCGGCCCGGTGGAGATTGCGGTGATCGTCCAGTGCCACGAACAGCTGAAGATGGCGGAACTTGAGCCGCACACGTAGAAACCAGTCCGGGGGGAGCAGGTCGGCAGAATGAAATTTCATGAAGCGATCTCGGTGGCGTATTCGACGTTTTTACAAGGCATGGTGGCGTGTTCCCGCATAGTCAGAACGGGCCGGTCGGTCTACGGTTTAAGCGATCGTCATCGGTATCGATACGCCGGTCCGAACATCAAAAACGATAACCAGAAGCGATAAGCTGAAACGAAAAACAGGAGCTTGCGATGACACGCCATATCCTTTCTCTCCCTCGGTGCCTGGGCGTCGGTCTATTTGGACTGATGATCGGCCAGGTCTTTCTACACGCTCAGGCGCAGACGACGTCGATGGATTCGCCACCCTCCAGTGCCTTGCCTCCCGGCATCGAGCGGTCGGCCTTCGGTCAGCTGCCCGACGGCCGCGAAGTCGACTGCTACCGTATCACCAACGACAACGGGATCGAGATGCGGGTCATCAACTACGGCGGCATCATCGTGTCGCTGAAGACGCCTGACATAGCGGGCCGAATGGATGACATCGTGCTGGGGTTCGATTCGCTCGATGATTATCTCTCCGACACCTACCGGCAGGCCAACCCCTACTTTGGTGCCTTGATTGGACGCTACGGCAATCGCATTGCCCATGGCCGCTTCACTCTCGACGGGGAGACCCACCAGCTGCCGACCAACGATGGTCCCAACACCCTGCACGGCGGTGACACGGGGTTCAATCAACGGCTGTGGCACGCGCAACCCTTCTCGTCGGCCGAGGGGCGGGGGCTGGTACTGACCTACACCAGCCCGGATGGCGAACAGGGTTTCCCCGGCCGGCTCTCGACGCGAGTCAGCTATACGTTGACCAACGACAATGAACTGGCGATCGACTATCGCGCGAGGACGACCCGCGCGACACCGGTCAACCTGACCCAGCACAGTTATTTCAATCTGCAGGGCGAGGGCAGCGGCACCATCCTCAACCATCGACTGATGATCAATGCGAGTGCCTACACGCCGATCGACGAAACGTTGATTCCGACCGGCGAGATCGCGGATGTCAGCGGTACGCCGTTCGATTTTCGCCAGCCAACTGCCATCGGTGCGCGGATGGGGCAGAAGAACACCCAGTTCGCCTACGCCAAGGGCTACGATCATAACTTCGTGCTGAGCAAGAATCCCGGTCAAGCCGATCGTCCGACACTGGCGGCGAAGGTCGTCGAGCCGCAGAGCGGCAGGGTGCTGGAGGTTGCCACCACCGAGCCGGGCCTGCAGTTCTATTCCGGCAATTTTCTCGATGGTAGCCTCGTCGGTCAAAGCGGTCGTCCCTATACGCATCGCTCCGGTCTGGCGCTGGAGACGCAGCATTTCCCCGACTCGCCCAACCAGCCCAACTTTCCCTCGACGATCCTGAAGCCGGATGAAACGTATCACTCCCGGACCGTCTATCGCTTCTCGACGACGCAGACGCCCGAAGCTGCTTCGTATTGAGTCATCGAACGCCGTAAACCGACCCTGAAAGATCCAGGCCGCCCTCGTGGCGGCTTGTGGCATCGGGATAAAACGCCTGTTTTAACCAAAGTCGTAAAGCGACTTTAGTCGGGATGAAAAATCGTCCCGATGGGTTGTGTCCCGCCTCCCGTTTGCCTTCTCTGTTTGCTGATAGCAAATCTGGTATCGCTTTTCCCAACTGTCGTTATTACCCGGTTATCGGACGACTGTTTACTGTCGTTTCAGCCGTGATGTGCATGCGCTACCAACAACAAACCCATAGCCCTCGAGGGCTGGAGGTGGTCAATGATTCGCTTCGTGAAATCGTCCCTACTGGTACTCGGTGTCTCCACCCTGGGCATCGGGGCTTCACCGCTTTACGCCCAGGATGACGTCAAGATCGGTTTTATCGTCAAGAAGCCGGAACAGGCGTGGTTCATCAATGAACAGGATGCCGCCAGCAAACTGGGCGAGCAGAAGGGGTTCGAGGTGGTCCGGCTGTCGGGTGAAGATGGTCAGCAGGTGCTCAGCGCCATCGACAATCTCAATTCGCAAGGGGCCCAAGGGTTCGTGATCTGTCCGCCGGACGTTCGCCTGGGACCGGCCATCGCCAACCGTGCCAAACAGTACGGCATGAAGGTCGTGACCGTCGATGATCAGTTCCTCGGCGCTGACGGCAAGCCGATGGAGTCCGTGCCGCATCTGGGTATGTCGGGCTACAAGATCGGCCAACAGGTGGGCGAGACGATCGCCAAGGAGATGAAGGCGCGCGGCTGGGATCCGAAGAGCGTGGCGGCACTGCGTATCAGCAACAATGAGCTGCCGACTGCCAAGGCGCGCACCGATGGTGCGACCGACGCGCTGGTGGATGCCGGCTTCGTCAAGGACAACATCTTCGATGCACCGCAGCAGAATACCGATACCAGCAGCGCCTTCGCTGCCGCCTCTCCGGTACTGTCGAAGAACGGCAATTTCGAGCACTGGGTGATCTACGCGCTCAACGAAGAGAGCGTTCTGGGCGGTGTCCGCGCCAGCGAGCAGTATGGTCTCTCGCCGGATCAGGTGATCGGTGTCGGCATCAACGGTTCCGGCGCGGCGTTTGCCGAGTTCTCGCGAGAAAAACCGACCGGTTTCTACGGCACGATTGCGGTGAGTTCGACCATGCACGGCCGCCAGAGCGCCGACAACCTCTATACCTGGATCACCGAGGACAAGCAGCCGCCGGCGAATACCGAAACCACCGGTACATTGATGACGCGGGATAACTGGGAGCAGGTTCGAGAAGACCTGGGCCTTTGATGTCGGCTCGGGAAACCGCCGACCGACATACCGTTGAGGAGATTGGCATGGCGCAAGCTCACCTTCGCATCGACGGCATTACCGTCGAGTTCCCCGGGGTTCGCGCGCTGGACGGGGTCAGTTTTTCCGCTCGCGGAGGGGAGGTCCATGCCCTGATGGGTGAAAACGGCGCGGGCAAGTCGACGCTGCTCAAGGTACTGAGCGGCGTCAACCGAGTCTCCAGTGGACAGCTGTGGATCGGCGACGAGCCCATCGTCTTTGCCAACGCGCGCGAGGCGCTGCGGCACGGCGTTTCGATCATCTACCAGGAGCTCACGCTGTCACCCAATCTTTCGGTGGCCGAGAACCTGCTGCTGGGTCAGCTACCGGTAAGACATGGGTTCCTCGACCGGCGGCGACTGCGCGAAAGGGCGATGACGATCCTGGAAGAGCTGGGCGAAGGGGATATCCATCCATCGACAAAGGTTCGAGAGCTCTCTATCGGTCAGCAGCAGATGATCGAAATCGGGCGTGCGCTGCTGCGTGACGCCCGTATCATCGCCTTCGACGAGCCGACCAGCTCGCTGTCGGTACAGGAGATCCGTCATCTCAAACGGATCGTCTCGCGGCTCCGCGACGAGGGCCGGGTAGTGCTTTACGTCACCCATCGCATGGAGGAAGTGTTCGAGATGTGCGATGCGGTGACCGTGTTTCGCGATGGCCGCCACATCCGCACCCACGACACGCTGGAAGGGCTCGATCACGACATCCTGGTCAGCGAGATGGTCGGGCGGGAGATCGAGGATGTCTACGGCTACCGTCCACGCCAACAGGGCGAGGTGCTGATGCGGCTCGAAGGGATCGAAGGGAAAGGCGTCAAGGCCCCGGTCAGTTTCGAGATGCGACGTGGCGAGGTGTTCGGACTGTTCGGCCTGGTGGGCGCGGGGCGCAGCGAATTGATGCGTCTGGTCTGTGGCGTGGAGCGTGCCACTGCGGGCCGGGTCTCTTTCGACGGTACGCCACAACGGTTCGGCTCGCCTCAGGCAGCCATCCGCGCTGGCATCGCGATGTGTCCGGAGGATCGCAAGTCCCAGGGCATCTTTCCCGTCGCCAGCGTCTCGGACAATCTCAATATCAGCTGCCGCCGCTTCTTCAAGCGCTGGGGCGGTTTTCGCAACCCGCAGCGTGAAACCCGCAATACCCAGGACTATATCCGTCAGTTACGGATCCGAACGCCGGGCCCGAAAACGCCGATCGCCAATCTGTCGGGGGGGAATCAGCAGAAGGTGATCGTGGCACGCTGGCTGGCCGAGGAGATCGATCTGTTCGTGATGGACGAACCGACCCGAGGCATCGACGTCGGCGCGCGGCGGGATATCTATTCGCTGCTGTATGACCTCGCCGACCAGGGCAAGGGAATTCTGGTCATCTCGAGCGACCTGGCGGAAGTCAGTTCTATCTGCGATCGCATCGGCGTGATGCGAGACGGCGAGTTGATCGACATCGTGGAACGAGACGAGGCGACGCCCGAGCGATTGCTGGGGCTGGCGTTGCCGGCCTGAAATCGATGCTTGGTGTCATCCGACAGGGGCGATATCCCGCAGAAGTGGATCGTTTTCCAGACGCAGTGAAGCTCAAGAGGGTTCAGGACCATGAATGACAAAGTTGCCACATCCGAGGCAATGCCACGCGAGACCCGTCGCGGACTCCCCAAACCGCTGAGGACGCTGCTTGATACCTCCGGTCTGATTGCGGTTTTCATCCTGCTGTTCATCGGGCTTTCAGTGCTGGTGCCAGACTTCCTGACCGGTCGCAACATCGTCGGTCTGCTGCTGTCGGTAACACTGATCGGCACGATCGCCACCACCATGATGATGGTACTGGCACTGGGGGAAGTGGACTTGTCGGTAGCGTCGATCGTCGCTTTCTCCGGGGTGGTCGCGGCGATGGTGACCTCCACCAGCGGCAGCGTGGTGATCGGTGTGCTGGTCGGCGTTCTGGCCGGCGCCGTGGTGGGCGCCTTCAATGGATTCGTGGTTGCCCGTTTCGGCATCAATTCGCTGATCGCGACACTGGCCGCGATGGAATTCGTGCGGGGGCTGGCCTATATCACCTCCGGCGGTGATGCGGTCATGATCACCGTGCCGGGTTTCTTCGATCTCGGCAGCGCCGCGTTTCTCGGACTGACGCTGCCGGTCTGGACGATGATCGTCTGTTTTCTGGTGTTTGGTGTCGTGCTCAACATGACCGCCTTCGGCCGTAACACGCTGGCGACGGGAGGCAATGCCGAAGCGGCCAGTCTGGCCGGGGTCAATGTACGGCGTCTGAAGATCATGGTATTCGCGCTCCAGGGCCTGGTCGCGGGTATCGCGGGCGTACTGCTGACCTCGCGCATGGGGCTCGGGGATCCCAATACCTCTCAGGGGCTGGAGCTCGCGGTCATCTCGGCCTGCGTACTGGGCGGGGTTTCACTGTCCGGGGGGGTCGCATCGATCACCGGCGTGCTGGTCGGCGTCCTGATCATGGGTTGCGTGCAGAACGCCATGGGGCTCTTGAACGTTCCCACGTTCTATCAATACCTGGTGCGTGGGGCGATCCTGCTGCTCGCCGTCATGTTCGATCGCTGGAAACAGACCCGTCGGGCCGGTGGCTGACAGGACCGCTGGGCAAAACCTGCAACTTTGGTCGGGTCTGGCAAAACGACAGGTATGACGAACGAGTGACTTCTCGCCTGGTGTGACTGTCGTGATAACCAGTTGGGTATCGTTAATGTCGGTTATTGGCATTTCATGGTTATTGGTCGAAGTCGCTAAGGTGGCCGCATTCCACGGCGAGCTTGCCACGCTCAAGCCGTGGCAGCCGTCAGGAGAACGCCATGCAAGACACGACACAAGCGGCAGCCGGCCTGTCTACGCTAGGGCTGATGGGAATCGCCGTTGCGGCCATCGCCATTCTGCTGGTTTTGATCATTCGGGTGCGTCTGCATCCTTTCTTCGCGCTGGTCATCGTCAGTATCGGAACGGCCTTGGCGACCGGGATTTCGGTCGCCGACCTGCTTCCGACGCTGCTGGGGGGCTTTGGCAAGACACTGGGCAACGTCGCGCTGCTGATCGGTTTCGGCGCGGTACTCGGTCGGCTGGTGGCCGTTTCCGGTGGCGCAAGAGTGCTGGCCGACACGTTGATTCACTTTTTCGGCAGCAAACGGGCGCCGCTCGGCCTGTCGATTGCCTGCTTGCTGTTCGGCTTTCCGATTTTTCTGGATGCGGCCTTCGTGGTGATGCTGCCGGTGATCTACTCGGTCGCCCGCGAGCTGAAAGCGTCCCTGTTGCTCTACGGCCTTCCGGCGGCGGGCGCCTTTCTGGTCATGCACGCGCTGATGCCTCCGCATCCGGGCCCGGTCGCTGCCGCTGTCTTTCTGCACGCCGACATCGGTCAGGTCCTGTTCATCGCGCTGCTGGTCGGCCTTCCGACCTGGTACGCCATGGGCTATCGGCTCTCGTTGATGCTGGCCAAGCGCTCGCCGTTTCAACCGGTACCGAACTTCATGGGGGCGGAAAGCGAGGAGATTCCTCCCGAGAAGCGCCCGGCCTTCGGTACGGTGCTGCTGGTGCTACTGCTGCCGCTGGTGTTGATCTTTCTCAACACCGGGCTGTCGACGCTGGGGCAGAGCGGCGTGATCGATGGCGACAATCCGCTGGTAGCGGCGTTGATGGTGATCGGCGAGACGCCGATCGCGCTGCTGATCAGCACCTGTATCGCCATGTGGCTGCTGGTCATCCGCGCCAGTGAACGCGGGGCGATGGACTCCATCAACGAGATCGTCGAACAGGCGCTGTCTCCGGTCTGCAGCATCATTCTGATCACCGGTGCCGGTGGCATGTTCGGTGGCGTGCTGACTGCCAGCGGTATCGGCGACGCACTGGCGGATAGCCTGCAAGCATTCGGGCTGCCGGTGATCCTTGCCGGCTACGTGATCGCGTCGGTGATCCGGATAGCCCAGGGCTCGGCCACGGTGGCCGGAACCACGGCGGCGGGCATCATGGCGCCAGTGGTGCTGGGCGATCCGACACTGGCGGGGCTGCCCGCGGCCTGTATCACCGTGGCCATCGTGGCTGGAGCCATCGGTTACTCCCACGTCAACGATTCCGGTTTCTGGCTGGTCGGGCGGTTCCTCGGTGTCGATACCAAGACCATGCTCAAGACGTGGACGGTGATCTCCACCGGCATCTCCTTGATGGCCTTTGGCCTGGCCTGGTTGGTGTTTTCCCTGTTGTAGGTACGGAGAGCAAGTACTGGTAGCAAGTACGGATAGCCGCATCTATGGCGCGTGTTGATAGCGCCAGTGACAACGACGTTTGATGACTGCCGTGACCGCCACCGTACTGACGGTGGCTTGAGGAGAAAAACAGATGAGCGATTCATCGGACAAGTCCCAGAAACCTTCCCAAAAACCAGAGTCCCAGAAGAAACCCCAGCTTCGCTCGGCCCAGTGGTTCGGTACCGCCGACAAGAATGGCTTCATGTACCGCAGCTGGATGAAGAATCAGGGCATTCCGGATCACGAATTCCAGGGCAAGCCGATCATCGGTATCTGCAATACCTGGTCGGAGTTGACGCCTTGCAACGCGCACTTCCGCAAGCTCGCCGAACATGTCAAGAAGGGGGTGCTCGAGGCGGGCGGCTATCCGGTCGAATTCCCGGTGTTCTCCAACGGAGAATCCAATCTGCGGCCGACGGCGATGTTCACCCGCAATCTCGCCAGCATGGATGTCGAGGAGGCGATCCGTGGCAACCCCATGGATGCCGTGGTGCTGCTGGTCGGTTGCGACAAGACCACGCCGGCGCTGCTGATGGGAGCGGCTAGCTGTGATATCCCGACGCTGGTGGTGACCGGCGGGCCAATGCTCAACGGCAAGCACGAAGGCAAGGATATCGGTTCGGGTACGGTGGTGTGGAAATTGTCGGAAGAGGTCAAGGCCGGCAAGATCTCGATCCATGACTTCATGGCCGCCGAAGCCGGAATGTCTCGCTCCGCCGGCACCTGCAACACCATGGGTACGGCATCCACCATGGCCTGCATGGCGGAGTCGCTGGGCGTCTCCCTGCCCCACAATGCGGCGATTCCGGCTGTCGATTCCCGCCGTTACGTTCTCGCGCACCTCTCCGGCAATCGCATCGTCGAAATGGTCGATGAAGACCTCAAGCTCTCGAAGATCCTGACCCGAGAGGCGTTCGAGAACGCGATTCGCACCAATGCGGCGATCGGCGGTTCGACCAACGCGGTCATCCACCTCAAGGCGATCGCCGGGCGCATCGGTGTCGATCTGCCGCTGGACGACTGGACCCGTATCGGTCGCGGCACGCCGACCATCGTCGATCTCCAGCCCTCCGGGCGCTTCCTGATGGAAGAGTTCTACTACGCCGGAGGCTTGCCGGCCGTGCTGCGTCGGCTGGGCGAGGCGGATCGCCTGCCCCACAAGGACGCGTTGACCGTCAACGGCAAGACGCTCTGGGAAAACGTGCAGGATGCGCCGCACTACAACGACGAGGTGATTCGTCCCCTGGACAATCCGCTGCGCAAGGACGGCGGGATCTGCATCTTGCGCGGCAATCTGGCGCCCAACGGGGCGGTACTCAAACCCTCTGCAGCCAGCCCCGAGCTGATGAAACATCGCGGTCGCGCGGTCGTGTTCGAGAATTTCGACGACTACAAGGCGCGGATCAACGACCCCGAACTCGAGGTCGAAGCCAACGATATCCTGGTCCTGAAGCACTGTGGACCGCGGGGGTATCACGGCATGGCCGAGGTCGGAAACATGGGGTTGCCGCCCAAGATTCTCGAGCAGGGCATCACCGATATGGTACGGATCTCGGATGCCCGCATGAGTGGCACGGCCTACGGCACGGTGGTGTTGCACGTGGCGCCCGAAGCCGCGGCCGGCGGACCGCTGGCGGCCGTCCACAACGGCGACTGGATCAGCCTGGACTGCGACAGCGGCAAGCTCGAGCTGGAAGTCGACGACGCCGAGATTGCACGCCGCCTGGCCACGGCCGATCCGATGGCGGCGTCGAACCAGATTGCCAGTACCGGTGGCTATCGCCAGCTCTATATCGAACGCGTGCTGCAGGCCGACGAGGGCTGTGATTTCGACTTCCTGCGCGGCTGCCGCGGCGCCGAGGTGCCGCGGCACTCGCATTGAGCTGGCAGAATCTTTCGTTACTCTCCCATCAATGTGGCGGTGATCCTTCGGGCACCGCCATGTTGGCGATGTTCGCCCAGCCAGATGCCTTGCCAGGTACCGGTGAGCAACCTGCCGTCCTCGACCGCCACGGTCAGCTCGGTCCCGAACAGGCTGGCCAACACGTGAGCGGGCATGTCGTCCGGACCCTCGAAGGTGTGTTTCATGCCGGAGAGGTTTTCGGGTGCCAGTTGGCCGGCGAACAGCGCCATGTCGTGCCGAACGTCCGGGTCTGCGTTCTCGTTGAGCGTCAGCGATGCCGAGGTATGCATCAACTGCAGATGGAGCAGGCCGATACGGATCTCGGCCAGCCGCGGCAGGGCCGCCAGGACCTCGTCGGTGACCAGATGAAAGCCGCGCGGGCGCGCGGTGAGCGTGAAGGGTTGACGATGCCACATGGCCGAGACTCCTCGATCGGTTTTCTGAAAGTGGGCATGACCGGTCGGGACTGGGTGAGGTGCCGACACGCCGCGGGGGCTGTCTGGGACCAAAGTCCGCTGGTCACGCCGTTTGGCGGTGTCCTACTCTGACATGTCCGATCCCCCGGCTGCGAGTGTCGGGGCCGCTGGCGGATGTTGCATCTCTCGCCGTACTCGCACCGCAGTCGGCGTCAATGTCGTCTTCATGTGGCACAAACCAGGAGTGCGTCATGACTACCCCTCGTCTTTACATGTTCCAGACCGGCACGCTCAAGTGCCGGGTGTGCAATATCAAGATGAATGCGGGGCTGGATGAGTACGAGATCCCCGTGCCCTGGTATCTCATCACGCACCCGGAGGGAAATGTCGTCATCGATGGTGGCTGTGCCGTCGAGTGCGCCAGCGATCCCGAGAAGCACTGGGGCGATATCACCGCGGTCTACTGGCCCGTGATGCGTGAGGAGGAAGGTTGCGTCCAGGCGCTGAAGAATTTCGGCCTCGAACCCGAGGACATCCGCTATGTCCTGCACAGTCATCTGCACCTGGACCATACCGGTGCCACGGGCCGATTCCCGAATGCCACTCATATCGTCAGACGTCGCGAATACGAGTATGCCATGGCCCCGGACTGGTTCTCCGCCGGTGGCTATATTCGCGCGGACTTCGACCGCCCCGGATTGAAGTGGCATCTGCTCGAGGATGGCGACGACGGCTACGACGTCTTCGGCGACGGCACCGTTCGTTTCATCTTCACGCCCGGCCATGCACCCGGGCATGCCAGTTTCCTGCTTCGCTTGCCCGAGACCGGGCCGGTGCTGTTGGCCGTGGACGCGGCATACACCACCGATCACTGGGAGGAGAAGGCCTTGCCGGGCTTTCTAGCCTCGACCGTGGACACGGTACGATCCGTGCGCAAATTGCATGCCCTGGTGGAGAAGACCGGCGCACTCGTGGTGACCGGGCATGACCCGGTGGCATGGCCGACATTCCGTCATGCGCCCGAATACTACTCGTGATCATGGCTCTTCATCACGACTCCTCTCTGGTCATGCCGCCAGGCAGACGAACGTAAACCACACCCGGCTCGTTCAAGCGAGCCAGGGCGATCCGTGAAATGGGATGCTGATATGAAAATCCATGCCGCCGTGATTCATGAAATGAAGAAACCGCGTCCGTATCGGGAATCGCGGCCGATGTCGATCGAGGAGGTCGAGCTGGACGGGCCTGGCCCGGGTGAGGTGCTGGTCAAGATGCGCGCCGCGGGGCTTTGCCATTCGGATCTGTCCACGATCAATGGAGATCGACCGCGCCCGTTGCCCATGGTGCTGGGCCACGAGGCTGCCGGCGAAGTGGCCGAAGTCGGCGAGGGCGTGACCGATCTTTCTCCGGGCGATCATGTGGTGTTCTCGTTTGCGCCCAGTTGTGGCGCCTGTTCGTCGTGTCTGTCCGGACGCGCGGCGCTCTGCAAGCCCGGTGCGGCGGCCAACACTGCCGGACATCTGCTGGGCGGCGGAATGCGCCTGCACAAGGGCGGGAAGAAGATCTATCACCACATTGGCGTCTCCGGCTTTGCCGAGTACACGGTGGCTTCTCGACGCTCCCTGACCAGGATCGACCCCGAACTTCCGTTCCATATCGCGGCGCTGTTCGGCTGCGCCGTGTTGACGGGTGTCGGGGCGCTGGTACACACCGCTGGGCTGAGATTGGGTCAGTCGGTACTCGTCGTCGGTCTTGGCGGGGTCGGGCTGGCAGCGGTCATGGGTGCTGTCGGTGGCGGCGCGCGGCAGGTGATCGCGGCGGACATCGCGCAGGACAAACTGGAAACGGCCAGGGCGATGGGGGCCACCCATATCGTCAACAGCGGCGACGCGGATGCGGTGGAGCAGGTACGCGAGATCAGTGGCGGTGGGGTGGATATCGCCGCCGAATTCGCAGGTGTGGCCAGGGCGCTGGAGTTTGCCTACGAATCGACCGCCCGTGGCGGCACGACCGTGACATCCGGCCTGCCGCATCCTGACGTGCGATTCGCCATCAGCCCGACGCGCATGGTCGCCGAGGAGCGCACGCTCAAGGGCTCCTACCTGGGCGGTCACGTGCCGTCGCTGGATGTGCCCGAATACATTGCGCTCTATCAATCCGGCCGCCTGCCGGTGGATCGCTTGCTCACTCACCGGCTGAAACTGGACGAGATCAATCTCGGCTTCGACCGCCTGGCCAATGGGGAGGCGATTCGTCAGATCATCGATTTCGACTGAGTCTCGAGTAGGGCAGGTTGCGGACCGACTGCTAGTCTTGAAGGAGTCCCGAAGGGGTAGCCAGCGTGATGGCTACCTCTTTCGCATTTCATCCGTCACTGTTAGGAGAAGGTCATGGCCCAGACACGAGTCGAGCGCGATAGCATGGGCGAACTGGAAGTCCCCGAACGTGCGCTCTATGGCGCTCAGACGCAGCGCGCCGTGAACAATTTCCCGGTCAGCGGCCAGCCGCTGCCGCCGGCGTTCATCGCCGCCGTGGCTCACATCAAGCGTGCCGCGGCACAGGTCAATCTGGAGCTGGGGTTGCTGGACGATGCCAGAGCCCGGGCCATCGTGGCGGCGGCCGACGAGATCATCGAAGGCAAGCACGCCGGCCAGTTTCCGATCGATGTGTTTCAGACGGGGTCGGGCACCTCGACCAACATGAACGTCAACGAGGTCATTTCGCATCTCGCGAGCCGAGACGGACTCGAGGTCGGCCCCAATGATCACGTCAACATGGGGCAGTCGAGCAACGACGTGATCCCCACGGCCATCCATCTGGCGGCGGCGATTCAGGTTCGTGAGCGCCTGGTGCCTGCGATGACCTACCTGCGCGCCTGCATCGATGACAAGGCAGCCTCGGTCGACGATGTGGTCAAGACCGGACGTACGCATCTCATGGACGCGATGCCGGTGCGGCTGAGCCAGGAACTGGGGGGATGGTCCAGCCAGGTCGGCCAGTCGATCGAGCGTCTGAACGATGGCTTGAAACGTATCACTCGGTTGGCCCTGGGCGGCACGGCGGTAGGGACGGGTGTCAACGCACATCCGGAATTTGCCGGGAAGGTGGCTCAGCGTCTGGCCAGCGATACGCATCTCGAATTTCGTCCCAACGACAGTTTCTTTGCCAGTCTGGCATCGCAGGATGCCGCGGTGGAGCTGTCGGGTCATCTCAAGACCTATGCGGTGGCGGTGATGAAGATCGCCAACGATCTGCGCTGGATGAACTCCGGTCCGCTGGGGGGGCTGGGAGAAATTGAGCTGGAGGCTTTGCAGCCCGGCAGTTCGATCATGCCAGGCAAGGTCAATCCGGTGATCCCGGAGTCCGCCGCTCAGGTGGCGGCGCAGGTGATCGGCAACGACACCGCCATCACCATTGGCGGACAGAGTGGCAATTTCCAGCTCAATGTCATGTTGCCGCTGATCGCGCATAATCTGCTGGGCTCGATCCAGCTGCTGACCAGCGTCAGCCGCTTGCTGGCAGACAGTGCCATCGCCACGTTCAACGTGCGGCGCGACAATATCGAAGGCCCGCTCTCCAGGAACCCGATTCTGGTGACCGCGCTCAACTCGGTGATCGGTTACAACGCGGCGGCGGCCGTAGCGAAGAAGGCCTATCAGGCCGGCCGGCCGATCATCGACGTTGCCGAGGAGGAGACCGATCTTTCCCGAGAGGAGCTGGAACGGCTGCTCGATCCCGCCAAGCTCACCGAGGGCGGCATCCCGGAGTGATGTCCGTTCGGTAACACCGACACAAAGACGCCACCCGTTTCGGGTGGCGTTGACGAATACGCGAGAGTGTCGAAAGGCGCGGCGTGGCGTTCAATCGGCTGCAGCAGCCGTCGACAGGTGCTTCGTCAGGACAGGCGTCTTGCTCAGACCGGCGCCTCGCCGTGGCGCTCCTGCGCCTCCTCTATCGTCTCTTCTGCATCCTCACGCTCCTCGCGATCGGCTTTTTCGGGCTCGTTCTCTGCCGCGCGAGAAGGGTTGTGGCGGAGCGTGACGAGGATCGGGAAATGATCGGACCCGACCTCAGACAGTCGCTCCATGTGTACGAGCGTGAAATGCTCGGTCACGAAGACGTGATCCAGCGGCCAGCGCAACATCGGATATTTCGCATGGAAGGTGCTGTACTGGCCGCGGCCACGGCGGAGATCGAGCATGCCGCTGATCTTGCAGAACAGCTTGGTCGTTGGCGACCAGGCGACGTCGTTGAGATCCCCGGCAACCACGGTCGGTTCACTGCATTTGGCGATCGCCTGCCCGACCAGCATCAGCTCTGCATCGCGCCACAGCGACTCATCGCTTTCGGACGGCGCGGGCGGCCGCGGGTGCAGCGCATGAAAGCGAATACGATCCCCGCTCTTCAGCTTCACCCAGGCATGAATCGAAGGAATATCGTCCTGAATCAACCATTTGATTTCGACGTTTTCCAACGGCAGGCGCGAGTAAAGATGCATGCCGTAGAGGTTGTCCAGAGGAATGCGTATCGCTTCCGGCATCGTTTCGGCGACAGCGGCATCCAACTGATCTCCCCACCACTGATCGGACTCCAGCGTCAGCAGAATGTCGGGCTCATGCTTTTTGACAAGATCGATCAGCTTCGACGCTTGCCGGTTGGGTGTCAGCACGTTGGAGACGAGCAGCTTGAGCTCCTGGTCCGGCGCGTATGATCGGGATTTGACGACAGTGCATCTGGCCAGAGGCGTCCACGGGTAGATTCGCATCCACTGGATCGCAGCTGCGATGACGCTGGTGGTAACGCCAGCCCACTGCCACCCGCTATCGGGATGGAGAGCCAGCTGGGCAAGCGCCCATACGGTAGCGACGATGGCAATCTGAAGCAGTGGAAAGTCGAAACTGCGAACACTCCAGTGGCGGATTCTCGTGTAGGGCACCAGGGTGATCAACAAAACGAGGACACCGAGACAGGTCAACAAAAGTTGCAGCAACTGATCATTCCTTATGTCGGGATAGAGCGCCATGCCCGGCAAGGGTAGCAGAAACGCCAAACACCCACGTCAGCTCGAGGTTTGGCCGACCACGCGCCGGCTAGCAGCTCATGAAACCCGAGATGGAGATTCCGCTGTGGCGATGGCGGGATGCTGGCTCAGGTAGCCCATCAGAGCCTGTTGTTCGTCGTTCGTCAAACGCAGGCCTAGCTTGCTGCGCCGCCATAGAATATCGTCGCTGCTGTGTGCCCATTCGTGCTCGATCAGATAGTCGACCTCTGCCTGCGTCAGGCCGCCACCGAAATGCTGGCCAAGATCTTCCTGACTCTGCTTGCCCTTCAGAAAACCCAGGCACAGCGTGCCGTAGCTGGAGCCGTAGCGCTCGGCGCGTTCCCGCCCCAGGAACGGATAATCACGTAACAGCCCTGCCACGAACGCCTCGCGCGACGCGATATCCCCTCCCGGCAGCCTGGCTTCAGCCGTCCAGGCGCTTCCCATGTGCGGCAGCAGGGGTTCGAGCTTGTGCATGGCGGCTTCGGCAAGCTTGCGGTAGGTAGTGATCTTGCCGCCGAAGATGGACAGTATCGGTGCGCCGCGCCTATCGAGGTCGAGCGTGTAATCGCGAGTCATGGCCGACGGGTTCTCCGACTCGTCATCGCACAGCGGACGGACCCCTGCATAGCTCGAGATGACGTCTTCTCGACTCAGCTGCTTGACGAAGTGGGAGTTGAGCACATCCAGCAGATAATCGATCTCCTCGTCGTTGATGCTGACCTGGGAAGGATCGCCCTGATAGCGCCGATCGGTGGTGCCGATCAGGCTATAACGCTGCTGGTAGGGCAGTACGAAGACGATACGGCCATCCTGGTTCTGCAGGATATAGGCGCGCTCGTCGTCGTTGAGGCGCGACACGACCAGGTGGCTGCCCTGGATCATGCGTATGCCGTAGCGCGAATTACGCTTGGCGTTACCCTTGACGAAAGATTCCACCCAGGGGCCGGCGGCATTGACCAGTACCTTGGCCCGGTGCTCTTCGCGTTCGCCAGTGTCGCGATCTTCCAGGCTGACTATCCATGTTCCTGCTTCTTCCCGCGCTTCGATGCAGCGGGTGCGCACCCGAATATCCGCCCCCTTTTCCTGCGCCTGCAGCGCATTCAAAACCACCAGCCGGGCATCGTCGACCCAGCAGTCGGAATATTCGAAGCCGCGCTTGATCGTCGGCACCAGCGGACTCTCGGTGCCGAAGCGAAGACTCCTGGCATTGGGCAGGCTGTCTCGATGACTCAGGTGGTCGTAGAGAAACAGTCCGGTACGGATCATCCAGCCAGGTCGCAGGTGGGGCTGGTGCGGGAGAATGAAGCGCAGCGGCCACACGATATGTGGCGCCTTGCGCAGCATGATCTCGCGTTCTCTCAACGCTTCCCGAACGAGGCGGAATTCCCGATGCTCGAGATAGCGAAGGCCGCCATGGATCAGCTTGCTGCTTGCGGAGGAGGTCGCACTGGCGAGATCGGCCTGCTCACACAGGAGCACCGAAAGGCCTCGGCCGGCGGCGTCATTGGCAATACCGGTGCCGTTGATACCGCCACCGACGACGATGAGGTCGTGGATGGGGTTCTCTGTCGCTGAAGCCATACCGTCCTCCGGTGAGTGAAATTGGATATGTTCGGAAACGAAAATAGATTAATCACTTCCGAACATCAATAGCACCATCGTGTCGAAGTCGACCCATTGAGGAGAAAATCGGGAACGGCACGGTATGAAGCACCGATAACAGGAGCGATAAAAAGCCGGTGCAGACCGGCTTGAACAGGAGAGTGGCGGTTTCGGTCTGCTCGCGCGCAGCGTCAGCCTGCCTGGGAAGCGAGGGGTTCCATCTCTGCGGGTAGCGAAGGGTCCGCGACATGGAGCGCGACGTCGTGCTCCCGCATCAGCCGGCGTAGGGCTTCAGGAGGCTGACGGTCGGTGAAGAAGGCGTTGATCTGACTGAGATTGCCCTGACGTACCACGGCGTTGCGATGGAATTTCGAATGGTCGGCCGCCAGAAATACTTGCCGGGAGTTGCGCAGGATGGCCTGGGCCACGCGGACTTCTTGATAGTCGAACTCCAGTAGCGAGCCGTCACCGTCGATACCGCTGATGCCGATGATGCCGTAGTCCACCTTGAACTGGTTGATGAAATCGATGGTGGCTTCGCCGATGATGCCGCCGTCCCGCGAGCGAACCTGGCCGCCGGCGACGATGACGTTGAAGTCGGTCTTGTGCTGAAGGATGGCGGCCACGTTGAGATTGTTGGTGATGACCTCCAGCCCGCTATGCTGGCACAGCGCTTCGGCAATGAATTCATTGCTGGTACCGATGTTGATGAACAGCGACGAAGAGTCGGGAATGTGACTGGCCAGCATCTCGGCGATGCGGCGCTTGGCGTCGAGATTTAGGGTCTTGCGCGTGTGATAGGCGGTATTGACGGTACTCGACTCGAGCCCGGCGCCGCCGTGGACGCGCTTGACGATCCCTTCCTCCGCCAACTGGTTGAGGTCCCGGCGTACGGTCTGGGGCGTGACGTCGAAGTCCTTGGCAAGCTGTTCGATCGATGCATAACCCTGGCGCTTGACCAGCTCGACGATAGCTTCGTGACGTTCCTGCTGTGTCATGTAAATTCCCTGGCGCGGACCGATGACTTGTCTTCTTGCTGATGGGAACAGTTTACCAAAACCGAACGACCTGCCGTTGCTCTGGTTGGGGCTGCAACGGAGATTATGCATTCGACCATGGTATGGGTAGCGCCGGAAAATCACATTCACCGGCCAGACCGGCTTTCCCTTGCTGCTCGCCGAGATGCCCGATTTATCGGTTTGAAGGCGTGATTTGCCGGTTTGAAGCCCCCGTGTACCAGTTCAAGATGATGGCTTCCGCGATGCGCGGAAACCGGGCGGCTTGGCATGGTTTTGCATTCCAGAGCGTGCCGGCCGTCGTCGGTGAAAGAATTGTCCCGGCATGACAGGGAGTTGGCGTCGATTTTTTTACGGATTGAGGGTTGCATTCCGCGTCTGCCCGGGTAAAATTCGCATCCGTTGTCACGGCGAGCTCGTCAAGGCGATGGATTGTAGGACCGTAGCTCAGTTGGTTAGAGCGCCACGTTGAC
>NZ_MSDO01000025.1 GCF_001937195.1 Salinicola socius
CGCGAGGCGCATGGAACGAGACATAACATGAAGTCAGGCGAGTTTTCGCGTGCCACGCAACGAAGCGACTCGCTCGCGCAGGCATTCATGCAGCGTTCCCCAGGCGACGCTATCGAGGGTAAAAACCCATGCTCTGGCAGGCGCTGCGTCGCAAGACCAATGTCTCAGGTCTTGCGACGGCTCAACGCCGTCTCCAGCACTCTTGCCACGTGCAGCGCTTCGCGTCCGGCCCCATCGAGAATCTGATGGCGGCAGCTGGTGCCATCGGCCACGATCCAGGCGTCCTCGCCCGCTTCACGTATCGCCGGCAACAGCGACAGTTCCGCCATCTGTCGCGAGGCATCGATGTGTTCGACTTCGTAGCCGAAGCTGCCCGCCATGCCGCAGCACGAAGAGACGATCGCCTCGACGTCGAGTTCGGGAATCCAGTTCAGCACGGTCATCACCGGCGTGAAGGCATCGAAGGCTTTCTGGTGGCAGTGACCGTGAACCTTGGCTCGACCGACCGTCAACGGCTCGAGTTCCAGGTTCAGCCGCCCCGCCTGCTTTTCTGCTACCAGGAACTCCTCGAACAGCATGGCGGCCTCCGCCAGCCGCGTCCCCTCATCACCAAAACCATAGTGCATAAACTCGTCGCGCAGCGTGAGCAGGCACGAGGGCTCGAGCCCGACGATCTTGACGCCGCGTTCGACGTAGGGCATCAGGGTCTCGAGGGTGCGGCGTGCTTCTTCCTTGGCCCGATCGACGCGACCCGCGGCCAGATAGGTTCGTCCGCAACAGAGCGGCCGTTCACTTCCGCGGACGTTGAGATGAACTCGATAACCGGCGGCTTCCAGCACGCGCCGCGCCGCCGCCGCGTTGTGGCCCTCGAAGTAGTTATTGAAAGTATCGACGAACAGCAGCACTTCACCGGCGGGGAGCGGCGCCTGAACCGATGGTCTCTTGTCCACTTCGCCTCGCGAGCTCCGCAGATAATCCCCATTGAAGACCGGTAACGAGCGCGACTCGGCGAAGCCCAGCCAGCGTTTGCCGCGCCCGCCCAGCCAGGAGACCCGTTCGAGGCGCGCGGCGAGCTTGCCCACATGGCGCATCCAGGGCGCGTAACGCGGCAGCTCGGACACCAGCTTGTCGCGCCAGCTCAGACCCTGTTCCTTGACCCGCGCAGCCCGCGCCTCGATCTTGAACTTGGCCATGTCGACGCCGGTCGGGCAGTCGCGCTTGCAGCCCTTGCAGGAGACGCACAGATCCAGCGCGTCAGCCACCTCGTCGCTGGCCAGCCCCCGATCGCCGATCTGGCCCGCCAGCACCAGACGCAGCGTATTGGCGCGACCGCGGGTGAGATGACGCTCGTCGCGGCTGATCCGGTAGCTGGGGCACATGGTACCGACATCGAACTTGCGGCAGTGGCCGTTGTTGTTGCACATCTCCACGGCCTTGGCGAGACCCTGGGCCGGGTCGCCGCCGCTACCCGGTACGCCCAGGTCGCCGCTCAGCGGATCGCGGGTGACATCCCAGGCCGACCAGTCGAGCTCGGTGGCAACGGGAATGATCTGGTGATCGGCGGGGAAGCGGAACAGCCGCGCGTCGTCCATCTTCGGCGTGTCGACGATCTTGTTGGGGTTGAAGCGATTATCCGGATCGAACAGCCGTTTGATCTCGCCAAAGGCCGCATTGAGCTCCGCACCGAACTGCCACGCGACCCATTCGCCACGACAGATGCCGTCTCCATGCTCGCCGGAATAGGCCCCCTTGTAGCGACGAACCAGCGCGGACGCTTCCTCGGCAATGGCGCGCATCTTGGCGGCGCCATCGCGGCGCAAGTCGAGAATCGGGCGCACGTGCAGCGTGCCGACACTGGCATGGGCGTACCAGGTGCCCTCGGTGCCGTGGCGATGGAAGACCTCGGTGAGCTGGTCGGTGTACTCGGCGAGATGCTCCAGCGGTACCGCGCAATCCTCGATGAAGGAGACGGGTTTACCGTCGCCTTTCATGCTCATCATGATGTTGAGCCCGGCCTTGCGCACGTTCCACAGCGCCGACTGCTCCGCGCCGGCGGTCAGCCCGACCACGCTATCCGGCAGACCGAGATCGCCCATCAGCGTCCTAAGCTGTGCGAGCTGACGCAGTTGCGAATCGAGATCCTCCCCTGCGAACTCCACCAGCAACAGCGCATCCGGACGCCCGATCAGCGACTTTTCCACCGTCGGTCGGAAGGCCGGATTCTCCAGCGCCAGCTCGATCATGGTGCGATCGACCAGTTCCACCGCCGCGGGTCCCAGCTCGACGATGTGCTGGGTCATGTCCATCGCCTGGTAAAAGGTCGGGAAGTTGACCACGCCGAGCACCTTATGGATCGGCAGCGGCGACAGCTTCAGCGTCAGCCGGCGAGTGAAAGCCAGCGTCCCCTCGGAACCGATCAGCAGATGCCCGAAATTGGCACGCCCCTCGGGGTCATAAGGAATCGGGTTGCGGCAGTCGAACAGATCCAGGTTGTAGCCGCCGACCCGCCGCAGCACCTGCGGGTAGTGTTCGCGAATGGCTGCCGCTTCTCGCCGGGCAATCGCCTTCACCGCCGTCGCCAGTTCGGCCAGGGGCGATGCCGGCCCGATCTCGTCGACCCAGCCGAAGTGTGCCTCGCGACCGTCTGCCAGCGTCGCTTCGAGCCCCAGCACGTTGTGAACCATGTTGCCGTAGCGGATCGAGCGCGAACCGCAGGAGTTGTTGCCCGCCATGCCGCCGAGCGTGCACTGCGCCGAGGTGGAAACGTCCACGGGAAACCAGAGTCCATGGGGCTTGAGCCAGGCGTTGAGATGATCGAGCACCACCCCGGGCTCGACCGTGACGGTGCGTGCCTCGACATCGAGTTCGCCGATGCCGGTCAGCCAGCGGCTGGTGTCGATCACCAGCGCTTCGTTGACGGTCTGCCCGCACTGGCTGGTGCCGCCGCCTCTCGGCAGCACCGGCGCGCCAATGTCGCGAGCGATATCCAGCGCCAGAGACAGATCCTGCTGGTCTCTCGGTACCACGACACCCAACGGCATGATCTGGTAGATCGACGCATCGGTGGCGTAGCGACCGCGCGACCCGGCGTCGAACGCCACCTGGCCTTTCAGCTCCCGCCGCAACCGGTTCTCGAATTCGCTCATGGCGGCTTGTCGGGGCCGTCTTGCGACCGGGCTTTTCGGCATCACGCTCATCGCGATCTCCTGTCAGGCGCGAACGGCACCGGCCTGTGATGGGCCCGTCGACGCAGCCGCCGCCAGCTTGCGGGCCGCCGGCGTGCCGGGCGCCGGATTGTCGGCGAAGAATTCCAGCGCGGCCTGCAGCCCGCTGCCGAAAAGCTCGACCCCGCAGAGCTTGAGCCCGGCTTCGCAGCCGCCGAGCGTGGCGATCAGGGTCAGGTCGTTGCAGTCGCCGAGATGGCCGATACGGAACATCCGCCCCTTGGCCTTGCCGAGGCCGGTGCCCAGCGACAGATCGAAGCGATCGTAGATGGTCCGGCGGACATCATCCGCGTCGACGCCTTCCGGCATCACCACGCCCGTCAGCACCGGCGAGTAGAGCGCGGGCTCCTGGCACTGGATTTCCAGCCCCCAGGCATTGACCGCGCGCCGGACGCCTTCGCCCCAGCGCTCGTGGCGGGCTAAGACCTGATCCAGCCCCTCCTCCAGCAGCATGTCCAGCGCCTCGTTGAGACCGTAGAGCAGATTGGTGCTCGGCGTGTAGGGCCAGTAGCCGTTGTTGTTGCCGGCGAGAATCTCGTCCCACGCCCAGAAACTCTTGGGCATGAGGGAGCGCTGGCTGGCTTCGATCGCCTTGGGCGATAGCGCGTTGAAGCTGATGCCCGGCGGCAGCATCAACCCTTTCTGCGAACCGGAAACGGTGACATCGACGCCCCACTCGTCGTGGCGATAGTCGGCACTGGCCAGCCCCGAAATGGTATCGACCACCAGCAGCGCCGGATGACCGGCCGCATCGATGGCCCGGCGCACGGCGGCGATGTCGCTGGTGACGCCGGTCGAAGTCTCGTTATGCACGACGCATACCGCCTTGATCCGATGTTCGCCATCACGGCGGAGACGCTCTTCGATGAGCTGCGGCCGTACCCCGTAGCGCCAGCTCTGCGACGCTGGCAGTGACAGGAATTCCGGCTCGAGCCCGAGGCGCAGCGCCATCTGCTTCCACAGCGAGGCGAAGTGGCCGGTCTCGAACATCAATACCGCGTCACCCGGGCTCAAGGTATTGGAGAGCGCCGCTTCCCAGGCGCCGGTGCCCGATGCCGGATAGATGATCACCGGATGTTCGGTCTTGAAGATCTTCTGAATGCCACCGATGACCTTCAGACCCAACTCGCTGAACTCGGGTCCTCGGTGATCGATGGTCGGCAGACTCATGGCCCGCAGAATGCGATCCGGCACCGGCGAAGGCCCGGGTATCTGCAAAAAATGACGGCCGGAGGGGTGTTGGTCGAGCTTGAGCATGGCGGCATCTCCAAGAGTGAAGCGGGAGCCGCCTCACATCGTTTTAGCACTTACCGGGTTTTTGTCACTCAATTGGTTTTTTGCATTCATTACACAATATGCCCAATAATCGAACGCCGACACACCTGGACATAAGTCGCAGAACGAGATGCGCGGACTGGTGTTCGAGAGGAGTAAGTGCTCAGTGACTGGTCTCGAGGGCTTCAGCCGAGAGTAGCCAGCACCGAACGCTTGCGATAGAAAGAAGGAAAGCCTGGCCAGGGTTCAATGCATGCAGACATTCAATGACGATGGCACCACGCTCGAGACGGCCGCGCGTCCGA
Organism: Salinicola socius; assembly: GCF_001937195.1. Classification (GTDB taxonomy): domain Bacteria; phylum Pseudomonadota; class Gammaproteobacteria; order Pseudomonadales; family Halomonadaceae; genus Salinicola; species Salinicola socius. Next base: position 4,805 of record NZ_MSDO01000025.1, read on the forward strand.
TGCGCATCCAACGCGCTGCGCTTCACGACAAGATCGTGGAACGGCTGCACGACCTGATTACCGAAGGTGATCTGAAACCCGGCGAGCGCATCAACGAGCGCGAGCTGGCCGATCGGCTGGCGGTGTCGCGTACGCCACTCAGAGAGGCGCTGCGTGTGCTGGCAGCCGAGAAGCTGGTGACGATCTCGCCCAACTACGGCACCTTCGTGACCCGCATGACGCGCCAGGAAATTCACGATACCTTCGAGTTGATGAGCGCACTGGAGCGTTTTTCCGGAGAGCTGGCGTGTCTCAGAATCACGGCGGGGGAACTGACGGCGATTCGCGAAGCCCACGAGGCGATGCTGGGTCATTGGCAGCGCCATGATCTGCCAGCTTACTACCACGCCAATCAGCGCATTCACGATCTGATCAACCGTGCGGCCCGCAACGATGCCTTGCGCCAGATCTATCTATCGCTCAACCGGCGCCTTCATCCCCTGCGGCTCTCCTCCAATCGCTCGGAGGCGAAGTGGCGCAGAGCGGTGGAAGAACACCGCGAGATGATGGCCGCGCTGGAAACTCGTGATGGATCTGCGCTCGGCGCACTCATGGAGCGCCACCTGCTGGAGAAACGCGACGCGGTGCTGGCCGATTGGACGGATGATTGAGCAGGCCGCGGGAATCAATCGAGCCGCTGAAGAAAGTCGGTACCGCCGAGGTTACGCATCTGGCGTTGAATCCATGCCGCCCGCTGCTGAACGTGCGCGGAAGGCCGAGAAGCACTCCAGCCCCGCGGATTGGGCAGTATCGCCGCGAGCCGGCTGGCCTGAGAGACGCTGAGATTGGCAGCCGAGGTGCCGAAATAGTGCTGCGCTGCGGCTTCCAGTCCGAACACGCCCGTATCCCACTCGGCAATGTTGAGATAGACCTCGAGAATTCGCTGCTTCGGCCATAGCGCCTCGAGCAGCAGCGTGAACCACGCTTCCAGCCCCTTGCGAATCCAGCTGCGTCCCGTCCAGAGAAAGAGATTCCGGGCGGTCTGCTGGCTCAGGGTGCTGGCGCCACGCAAGTCGCCTCCGTCCGACCAGCTCGTGATCGAGCGCTTGATCTGCGCCACATCGAAGCCCCAGTGATCGGGGAAGCGCTGGTCCTCCCCCGCCATCACCGCCACCTTGGCATTGTCGGAGAGTCGGGACCACGGTTCCCACTGCTGTTCGATGGTCAGGTTGTCTCCGTGGAACCAGGAACTTACCTTGCGCTCCACCATCACCATCGAGCCGAACACCGGCACGAAGCGGAAGATCAGCACGAAGAGTATCGACAACCCCACGAAAGCCGCAATGGCGATCACCAGATAGCGAAGGAACGTGCGCGGCCAACCTGAGGGCATGGCGGAGAGCTCATGGTCGAAAAAGTAGGAGCCTAGTATAACAAGGGCTTGCTGGCATGGGTTCGGCATCGAGGCGAATCGTTGCCCCGTCACGACAGGGACTTCGCCGGATCCCGACGACGGATTTCCAAACGGCCCATCGACGAGGAGCGTTTCATGCATATCGAGCAGTTCATTTGCGAATTCAGCCGCAGCGACGACGGTGCAGACGACTCGCTTGACGCACGACGGCGAGCCTATGAGAGGTTGCATGCTCGAAGGCGCCCGGCGGATCCCGCCGACATGCGGATTCACGACGAGATCCTGGCCGGTGTCGGTGTCCGCCGATTCCGCCCCGCCCGCTGCCACGCCGGCGACGTCGTCTACCTGCACGGCGGCGGCTGGAACCTGGGCTCGGTCGACAGCCATCACGGCATCACCGCGAATCTGGCCGAGCGGTTGCAGCGCGAGGTGATCAGCGTCGACTATCGGTTGCTGCCGGAAGCGAGCTACGCCGAGGCGCTGGCAGATTGTCGCGCCGTGGTCGAATCGCTCGCGCCAGGTGCGGTGATTGGCGACAGCGCCGGCGGACGGCTGGCGATCGATGTCGCCCATACCAGCGAGTGGAAAGGATTGCTCGGCTTGATCTATCCGGTAGTAGGCGCGCCGACGCGGGAGAACCTGGGCGATGACGCGCCACTGCTGTCGAGAGCGGACATTCTCTCACTATGGCGAATGGCGGCGCCTGGCGCCCCCGATGTGCCGGCCAATCTACCTCCAGTCCCGAACATCGAGGCCCTCTCCGCCGAGCGCGATCCCCTCACGCGGCCGCTGGAACGGGCTGTCGACGCCTGGCGCCGGGCCGGCGCATCGGTAGGCTATCGCTGCGCGCCCGATATGGTGCACGCGGCCCTTCACGGCCATGCGGAGCTACCGGCGATGAGGATCGCATGGCAGGATTTCTGCCAGGCGATAGCACGGCGGCTCGAGGACGAAGCCTGAATCGCCGCAGTCCGTTCAGCTATCCAGCTTTGCCTTGACGGCCTCGATCGCGGGTTTGCCATCCCTAGTGGTCACGCCGTCCAGCCATTGCGCCACGGTCTCGTAATGGTCGCGAATCCACTCGCTGGCAACCTCGTCAGCGGGACGCTCTTCGTAACTGTACTCGTAGACCCAATCGTTCTGGTCCTCGATGGCGACCTGGTACTGCGACAGGAAACGATAGAGGTTGGCGTCCTCTGCCTCGAGGCCCGCCGGTACCACGGTCCACACGGTGCTCTCGATCTGCGCCACGCCGCTGTCGTCGGAATCTTCGAGATAGTAGAGATCGTAGCTGACGTTCATCCAGTGCGGTTCCCAGCCGACGAACGTCACCCACTGCTTGTCGCTGATTTTCTGATCGGCATAGGCCAGCATGGCGGCCGTTGAACTTTCCCGCAGCTGCCAGTCGCCCAGCCCCGCCGCATCCTTGTCGATCGCGGCGAGAATGGCGTCATTGATGCCGGTACCCGCTTCGATACCCTGGATCTCGCCGTCGAAGCGATCCTTGTAGCGATCGAGGTCGGCGACGCTGTCCACGCCCGCTTCGTGAACGTATTCCGGAACGACCAGCCCCGAGTTGGCGTTGCTGATGTTCCTGGCGACCTTGTCGACCTTGCCGTCGGCCACCAGCGGATCGATCATCTCCTGCTCGATCGGATACCAGCCGCCCAGATAGACATCCAGGTCGTCGTTGGCCAGGCCGTTGAGAATGACCCCGACGGCCAGCTCGTTCTGCCGGGTCTGGTAGCCCATGGCCTCGAGAATCTGCGAAGCGACCTCGGATTTCACCGTCACGCCCGGCCACGGCGGCACACCGAAACGCACGGTGTCGAGATCGGCCTGCGCCGATCCCGCCGTCAACAGTGCCAGCGGCAGCGCGGCGGTGATGAGGTGACGTTTCAGGCTGGAATGATCCATGGGTTATCTCCCTTGACTTGTTATCGAATGAAACACCTCTACTGTGACGGTCCCGCTGGCCGATGATTGACTCCACACTACGCCCGCTACACACCAAACGGCAATAGCGGTGCCGGCTGCTCGATATGGATATGAGCAATATGTATTAAAGAGAATAAAAAACCTGATTTATATTCCATTACAACGATCACCACCGGCCCTGCCCATGAACTTTCAGCAGCTACGCATCGTCCGCGAGACCGTGCGCCAACGCTTCAACCTGACGGAGGCGTCGAACGCGCTCTTCACCTCGCAATCCGGTGCCAGCAAGCATATTCGCGACCTCGAGGACGAGCTCGGTGTCGAGCTGTTCGAACGCCGCGGAAAGCGGATACTCGGATTGACGACCGCAGGCGGCGCGCTGCTCGAGACCATCGAGCGCATGCTTCTCGATGCCGAAAACCTCAAGCGCTCGGCCCACCAGCTGGCGAACCAGGACCAGGGCCGGCTGGCGATCGCCACGACGCACACTCAGGCGCGCTATTCCCTGCCGCCGATCATCGCCCGGTTCAAGGAAAGGTTTCCCAAAGTCCATCTCGAGCTTCACCAGTGCAGCCCCGGGGAGATCGTTTCATTACTGAAGACGGGGGCAGTTGATATCGGCATCGCCACCGAGGCCGTCAACGAGGATGGCGCGTCGTTCGTGCGCTTTCCCTTCCATCACTGGCATCACAGCGTCATCGTGCCTGACGACCATCCGCTGACCAGAGCCGCGCCCCTGACTCTGGAGGACGTGGCCGACTACCCCGTCGTGACCTACCACGAAGGCTTCACCGGCCGCGCCAGAATCGATCAGGCCTTCGAGAAGGCTTCGCTGGTCCCCAATGTCGTTCTGACCGCGCTGGATGCCGACGTGATCAAGACCTACGTCGAGCTGGGTCTGGGGATCGGAATCATCGCATCATTGGCTTACCACCCGGATCGCGACCGTGGCTTGGAACTGCTGTCGGGAGAGTCGTTGTTCCCCCGCAATACCACCTATCTCGCCCTCAGGCGCGGGCATTTCCTGCACGCCTTCGCCTACGAATTCCTCCAGCTCTGCAGCGCTGCGCTGGACACAACGACCGTGCAGCAGGCGCTCGGTGCGCGCTGACCCAATAAGTCAGAAACGTGATAAGCAATTCAGTTTTTATTACTTTTTAATCAGATAACAGCTCACTTAGAGTCATTGGACAGACACTCCCACCGATCGACTTCAGGGAACCGATACCCGTGGGAAAATTGACTTCTTGGGCATTCGCCAGCGCACTGGGGCTGTTCGCGCTGAGCGCCACGTCATTCGCCCAGGCGGAAGACATCGAGCTGCTAAACGCCTCCTACGACCCGACGCGTGAGCTTTATCAAGCCTACGACCCTTTGTTCAGCAAGTGGTACAAGCAACAGACCGGTGACGACGTCACCGTCGAACAGAGCCATGGAGGTTCTGGCAGTCAGGCACGTTCCGTCATCGACGGTCTGCCTGCGGACGTGGCGACGCTGGCGCTGGGTTACGACATCGACGCCATTGCCGATCGCACCGGCAAGATACCAGAGGACTGGCAGAGCGCGTTTCCGCACAACAGTGCACCCTATACGTCGACGATCGTCTTTCTGGTTCGCAAGGGAAATCCCAAGAACATTCAGGACTGGGACGATCTGACGAAAGATGGCATCGAGGTCATCACGCCCAATCCCAAGACGTCCGGCGGCGCCCGCTGGAACTTCCTGGCCGCCTGGATCTACGTCCTGAAGCAGCAAATGGGCGACCTGGGCAAGCTCGACGATCCTCGTTACGCCGATGAAGTCAGCGCCGCAAAAGCGGCAGCAGAGAAATTCGTCGGCGACCTTTACCGCCATGTGCCGGTACTCGACTCCGGCGCACGCGGTGCCACCAATACCTTCGTGCAACGGGGGATCGGCGACGTGCTGTTGGCATGGGAAAACGAAGCATTCCTGGCCACGGAAGAACTGGGTGAGGGTCAGTTCGATATCGTGGTGCCCTCGGTGAGCATTCTCGCAGAGCCCCCGGTCGCGGTCGTCGAGGGCAATGTCAGGAAAAAGGGAGAGGCTGCCGAGAAGGCCGCTCACGCCTATCTCGAGCATCTCTACTCACCAGAAGCCCAGGCGTTGGCGGCTGCCAACTACTATCGCCCGGTCAATCCCGAGTCTGCCGCGAAGGAGGATCTCGCACGCTTCCCCGATCTGGAACTGCACACGGTCAATGAAGTCTTCGGTAGCTGGCGCAAAGCGCAAGAAACCTACTTCAATGATGGTGGCGTCTTCGACAAGATCTATCAGCCCTGAATGCCTGGAAGCCGATCTCTCATGAGCCAGCGAAAGACGCTGTTACCGGGTTTCGGGCTGAGTCTGGGTATCACGGTATTCACGCTCTCGCTGCTGGTGCTGATCCCGCTGTTGGCTCTCGTCACGAAATCCGCCGAGCTCAGTCTCGGCGGCATGTGGGACGCGCTGGCGGATCGCAGGGTGCTGGCGGCCTTTCGCGTCAGCTTCTCGACCGCCTTTGCAGCCGCCTTCGCCAATGTGTTTCTGGGGTTGATCGTCGCTTGGGTACTGGTGCGCTACCCCCTTCCTTTCAAACGCGGCTTCGATGCCCTGATCGATCTGCCGTTCGCGCTCCCCACCGCCGTCGCGGGGATCGTGCTGACGACGTTGTATGCCCCCAACGGTTGGTTGGGGCAGTTCTTCACGGACTGGGGGATTCGCGTGGCTTTCACGCCACTGGGCATCATCGTGGCATTGATTTTCATCGGGCTGCCATTCGTCGGGCGCACGGTCGAACCCGTGCTTCAGGAACTGGATCGACAGCAAGAAGAGGCCTCGACCAGCTTGGGCGCGTCGCGCTGGCAGACCTTCTACCGCGTACTGCTACCGCCATTGGTACCGGCCATTCTGACCGGCTTTTCGCTCGCCTTTGCGAGAGGGCTGGGGGAGTACGGATCGGTCATCTTCATCGCCGGCAACATGCCGATGAGGTCCGAAATCGTACCTCTGTTGATCGTCACCAAACTCGAGCAGTACGACTACGCCGGCGCCACCGTTATCGCGCTGGCTTCACTGGTCGTTGCCTTCATCATGCTGCTCGTCGTCAACGGACTGCAGCACTGGACGCGCAAGCGCACCGGTCGCGACTAGGGAAAACCTCATGAGTCGTATTCTCCAACCCCAAACCGCGTCGCGAGAGCAAAAGGCAGAAACGCCGTTCGTCCGCTACCTGCTGAGCTTGCTGGCACTGGCCATCATCGGGTTGTTTTTGATTCTGCCCCTGGTCGCTGTCCTGTTCGAGGCGTTTCGGGAAGGCTGGCAGGCCTACCTGACCGCCGTCACCGATCGCTACACGCGCCACGCGATTCTGCTGACCCTGTTCACGGCGCTGATCTGTGTGCCGTTGAACACGCTCTTCGGCATTGCCGCAGCCTGGTGTATCGCACGGTTCCAGTTCCCGGGTCGTAGTCTTCTGACCACGCTGATCGACCTGCCCTTTTCGGTATCGCCGGTCATCGCCGGCCTCGTCTTCATTCTGATCTTCGGTGCTCAAGGCTGGTTCGGCGGTTGGTTCGCGGCCAACGGTTTTCCCGTCATCTTCGCGCTGCCAGGCATCGTGCTGGCTACGATGTTCGTCACCTTGCCGTTCGTCGCCCGCGAGCTGATACCCCTGATGCAAGCGCAAGGCGCCGAGCAGGAAGAGGCCGCAATCATGCTTGGGGCCGGCCCATGGCGGATGTTCTGGACGATCACGCTACCGCGCATCAAGTGGGGGCTGCTATATGGCGTGATTCTCTGCAACGCGCGCGCCATGGGCGAGTTCGGTGCGGTATCCGTCGTATCCGGACATATCCGTGGCTCGACCAACACGCTACCGCTTCACGTCGAGATTCTTTACAACGAGTACCAGTTCAGCGCGGCCTTCGCCGTCGCCACGCTGTTGGCTGGCCTCGCCATCGTGACACTGATCGCCAAGTCGATCGTCGAGTGGCGTCAGCAGCGTCAATGGGAGAATGCATCGTCATGAGTATCCACGTTAACCAGTTGACCAAACGCTACGGCAACTTCACGGCACTGGACGACATTTCGCTGTCCATCGACGATGGCGAGCTGGTGGCACTGCTCGGCCCATCCGGCTGCGGCAAGACGACGCTCCTTCGCAGCATTGCTGGCATGGAATTCGCCGACAGCGGCAACATCCTGCTCGAGGGCCGCGACATGACGTTCGAGCCCATACGCCATCGCCAGGTCGGATTCGTGTTTCAGCACTACGCCCTGTTCAACCACATGAGCGTGTTCGAGAACGTCGCCTATGGCTTACGCGTCAGGCCGCGTGCCCAGCGTCCCAACGAAGCCGCGATTCGTCAGCGCGTCCATGAGCTCCTCGAGCTCGTTCAACTGGAATGGCTGGCCAAACGTTTTCCGCCACAGCTCTCCGGTGGCCAGCGCCAACGTATTGCGCTGGCGAGGGCTCTGGCAGTGGAACCTCGATACCTGCTGCTTGACGAACCGTTCGGCGCACTGGATGCCAACGTTCGCAAGGAATTGAGACGCTGGCTACGCCGTCTACACGAGGAGCTACATGTGACGAGTCTGTTCGTCACTCACGATCAGGAAGAGGCCATGGAAGTCGCGAGCCGCATCGTGGTGATGAATCATGGGCGAATCGAGCAGGTGGGTACGCCTGCCGATATCTACGATGAACCCCGCACGCCGTTCGTTTCTTCCTTCATTGGCAACGTCAATGTGTTTCAGGGCACCATTCGCAGTGGCGCTTTCCACAGTGGCAGCTGGCGTCTTCCACTAACGGATGCCAGAGATACCCTCAACGCTGCCGAGCAGAACGCGTTCGTCCGTCCGCACGACATCGAGATTGTTCATCCTTCGACATCAGAGTGGCAAGCAAGAGTCCAACACATCCAGCCGATGGGCAGCAGCTATCATATCGAGGCGGTTCCCTTCGCTGATGCCTCTGGAGGAGATGGGCCTCAGATCGAAAGCGGACTGATCGTGATCGAACTGACTCGCCACGCGTTCAAGTCATTGTCGTTATCCCTCGGTGATCGAGTCGGTCTGAAAATCCATCACATTCACTGGTTTCAGCCGCGACAGGTCATCGGGAAGCCCTCGATCGCCCCGCCGGTTCCCGCCTGACAACGAGCATCGAGCTTTTCTTGGCGAAGCATCGGTCATGCGCCTCGGCACCGACACGGCAACGAAAAAGCGGCACGCATGATGCGTGCCGCTGAGGCGGGGCTAGAGCCCGAGACGACTGTGTTCAGCGCTTGGCGTAGAGCCTCTCGGCGTGGTAGCGCAGGTGTTCGTCGATGAAGCTGGCGATGAAGAAGTAGCTGTGGTCGTAGCCCGGGTGGCGGCGCAGGGTCAGCGGGTGATCGTGCTCTTCGCAGACCGCTTCCAGCCGCTCGGGCTTGAGCTGTTCTTCGAGGAAGTTGTCCGCTTCGCCCTGGTCGATGAACAGCGGCTGGCGCGACGAGCCCTTGGCCACCAGCTCGCAGGCATCGTACTGGGTGCGCAGGCCGATATCGTCGCCCAGGTAGTTCTCGAACGCCTTCTGCCCCCACGGCACCTGGGTCGGATTGACGATTGGCGCAAATGCCGAGACCGCCGCATACCGCCCAGGCTGGCGCAGGGCCAGCACCAGCGCGCCGTGGCCGCCCATCGAGTGGCCGCTGATCGACTCGCGACCGTTGACAGGGAAGTGCAGGCGTACCACCGAGGGAAGCTCCTCGGTCACGTAGTCGTACATCCGATAATGCTTCGACCACGGCTCCCGCTTGGCGTTGAGGTAGAAACCCGCGCCGGAGCCGAAATCGTAGCTGTCGTGCTCTCCGGGCAGATCCAGACCGCGCGGGCTGGTGTCCGGGCAGACGATCGCCACCCCAAGTTCGGCCGCGGTCCCAAGCGCCCCCGCCTTCTGCATGAAATTCTCGTCGTTGCAGGTCAGACCGGAGAGCCACCACATCAGCGGCACGCGCCCCTCCTCGGCCTGCGGCGGAAGATAGATCGCGAAGATCATGTCGCAATCCAGCGCCCGGGAATAATGCTTGTAACGCTTGACCCAGCCACCGAAGCTTTTGGTAGCCGAGACGAGTTCCAGCTGTTCGCTCATCGACATGATTTTCTCCTTGTCTCTTTGTGCGCCGCTTTTCATGCGCCCCGAAACCGGCATGGCTCTGGCTTTTCGCGCGGCCTCGGGCGCGATGAATCAAAAATGCAGAACGGTGCGAATGCTCTTGCCCGCATGCAGCAGCTCGAAGGCCTCGTTGATCTGATCGAACGCCATGTCGTGGGTCACGAATTCATCGATCTTGATCTCGCCATCCATGTAGCGCTGGACGTAGCCTGGCAGCTCGGTACGACCCTTGACCCCGCCGAAGGCGGAACCTTTCCAGACTCGCCCGGTGACCAACTGGAACGGGCGGGTGGAGATCTCTTCGCCGGCACCGGCAACCCCGATGATGATCGATTCGCCCCAGCCCTTGTGGCAGCACTCCAGCGCCGAGCGCATCACGTTGACGTTGCCGATGCACTCGAACGAGTAGTCCACGCCACCGTCGGTCAGATCGACGATCACCTGCTGGATCGGGTCGCTGTAATCCTTGGGATTGACGAACTCGGTCGCCCCGAACTGACGCGCCAGCTCGAACTTGTCCGGGTTGACGTCGATGGCGATGATGCGCGACGCCTTGGCCATCTGCGCGCCCTGGATCACGGCCAGGCCGATCGCTCCCAGGCCGAACACGGCGACCGTGGCACCCGGCTCCACCTTGGCGGTATTCAGCACGGCGCCGATCCCCGTGGTGACGCCGCAGCCGAGCAGGCAGATCTTGTCCAGCGGTGCTTCCTTCGAGACCTTGGCCAGCGAGACTTCCGGCAGCACGGTGTACTCGGAGAAGGTCGAGGTGCCCATGTAGTGGTGCAGCGAGGTGCCGTTCTTCGAGAACCGCGTCGTGCCATCCGGCATCAGCCCCTTGCCCTGTGTGGCGCGCACGGCGCCACACAGGTTGGTCTTGCCGGAAAGGCAGAACTTGCACTTGCCGCATTCGGCGGTGTAGAGCGGGATGACGTGATCGCCGGGCTTCAGGCCGGTAACGCCCTCGCCCACTTCCTCGACGATCCCGGCGCCCTCATGACCCAGTACCGACGGGAACAGGCCCTCGGGATCCTTGCCGGAGAGCGTGTAGGCGTCGGTGTGACAGACGCTGGTGGCGACGATGCGCACCATGACTTCGCCCGCCTTGGGGCCCTGTACATCGATCTCTTCCAGCGAGAGCGGCTTGCCTGCTTCCCAGGCGACTGCGGCGCGCGATTTCATTGAACTGTCTCCATTTGAGCGTGAAAGCTTGGACTTCAGGGATCGTCCATCGTTCGTCAGCCGAGGTGACGACCGGTCTGGCTTCAGTCTAGGTGGTCACTGCCATGCAATAAACCTGGCAATCAGCATATGATTATTGCTGTGTGACAATAATCCCGCCACATTCATCGAGGAGTCATCATGACGCGCTGGGAGGGTATCGAGGCCTTTGTCGCCGTGGTTCGTCTGGGGACGTTTTCCCGCGCGGCCCAGTCACTGAAAGTGTCCAATTCTCACGTCAGTCGGCTGGTGGGCCAGCTCGAGCAGACACTGGGGATGCCGTTGCTCTATCGAACGACGCGACAGATTCGACTGACCGACAGCGGCGCGATCTACTACGAACATTGCCGGTCGCTGCTCGATGGCTTCAAGGAGGCCGAGGCCGCGCTCAACGAACTGCAGTCGCAGCCCCAGGGCCGGCTCGCCATCAGTTGCGCGACCACCTTTGGCGAACGTTACATCGCCCCATTGGTCAATGACTTCCACTGCCGCTACCCGCAGCTCGACGTGCGACTGCACTTCACCAACCGCGCCGTCGAGCTGATCGACGAAGGCTTCGATGTCGCCATCCGCATGGGCGTGCTCAAGGATTCCAGCCTGCTGGCCCGACGGCTCTGCCAACGCCGGGAGTACGTGGTCGGCGCACCCGATTACTTTCAGCGACGACCGACGCCGCACAGTCTCTCCGAGCTTTCGCATCACAACTGTCTGGTCGGATCGCGGGACAGCTGGCTGTTCCGTGTCGACGGCCGACAGCGGGAAATTCGCGTTTCGGGGAACTGGCGGGGCAATTCGGGGCCGGCATTGCTGGATGCTGCCTGCAAGGGTATCGGACTGGCTCAATTGCCCGACTACTACGTGGAAGCAGCGATCCGACAGGGACAGTTGATACCCGTCCTGGATCGCTACCAGTTCACCGATACGGGCGTGTGGGCGGTTTACCCGCGTCACCGACAGCTCTCTTCCAAGATTCGCCTGCTGGTCGATTTCCTGGCCGAGCGGCTGCCGGATGCGATTGCGGCCGATTAGGCATTCGCGCCATGACTGCAGGCCATCCGGGCCGGCGACATCCCGGCCCGGCACATCGCGAATCGTCGATTCAATGATGGAAGAAGTGATCGATACCGTCGTTGAGGTAGGCATCGCCGAACTCCGCTTCCCGCGCCAGCGCGGCAGGATCGGGCAGTTCGATGCGTTGGCGCGAGCGCAACAACAGCCCTTCCTCGCGGAAGGCCGTCAGCGTCCGACTGACGTGGACCGAAGACAGCCCCAGCGCATCGCCGAGATGCTGCTGGGACAGCGGTAACCGGATGCCATTGCCCTGCCGCGCCTTGGTTCGATCCAGCCGCACGTACATTTCATAGATCAAGTGGGCCAGACGCTGACGCGCGCTACGTCGCGCCAGATTGACGAGGCGCTCGGTCAACAGGGCCTGCTGATGAGACGAGATGGCGAAGAAAATGGTCGAAAGCGTCAGCGATTCACGGAAAACGTTGACCAGACGCCGATGGGGGAAATGGCACACCACGCCGTCTTCGAGCATGGCAACACCGGTCAGGCGCTCCTTGAAGGCAAATTCCCTCAGTCCGATGATATCGCCGGGCAGGTAGATCTCCAGAATCTGGCGAGATCCATCCTCCATATGACGAAACGAATAGGCCCAGCCTTTGCTGAGCGTACAGAATTCCCGCGCGGGATCGCCTTCCTGCCACAGAACCTGATCGGCCTTGACCTCGGTCGGGCTCTGCTCGAGCTCGGCCAGCAAGGTTTCGTCGTTCTTGGAAAGCTCACCGTAGTGCTTGAAATGACAGACGATGCAACTGTCGTGGCTCATTACCCTGCCCTTGTTCATGCTTTTGGCGACGCCATGTTGAGGGAGTCGATATTGGCACAGCCAGCCGAGATTGTCGTTATCCCATATCAGGGTTCACGACCTCTCTGAGGGTAACGATCCGGGTGGTACACGCGCCTATCTTCCACCATTGCCGAAATCGACAGGCTCAACATTCGATGATGTTGACCGCCAACCCGCCGCGAGACGTTTCCTTGTATTTGTCCTGCATGTCGCGCCCCGTGTCACGCATGGTGCGAATGACCTTGTCGAGAGAAACGAAATGCTCGCCGTCGCCGCAGAGCGCCATCTGGGCCGCGTTGATGGCCTTGACCGCGCCGATCGCGTTGCGTTCGATACAGGGCACCTGAACCAGCCCCGCGATCGGATCGCAGGTCAACCCCAGATTGTGCTCCAACCCGATCTCGGCGGCGTTCTCGACCTGAGCCGGCGTCCCCCCCATCAACTCCGCCAGACCGGCGGCGGCCATCGCGCAGGCGGATCCGACTTCGCCCTGGCAGCCCACTTCCGCCCCCGAAATCGAGGCATTGGTCTTGCACAGAATGCCGATCGCGCCTGCGGTCAGCAGGAACCGGACCACATCCCGTTCGCAAGCGTCCGGCTGAAACTTCATGTAGTAGTGCAACACTGCCGGCACGATCCCGGCGGCACCGTTGGTCGGCGCGGTCACCATCCGACGCCCCGCGGCGTTCTCTTCGTTGACCGACAGCGCAAACAGGTTGACCCAGTCCATCGCCGAAAAGGTACTCGCGATCAGACTCTTCTCGTTGTCCAGCGCCATCAGACGCCGATGGAGCGCCGGCGCCCGTCGCCGCACATTGAGACCGCCCGGCAGAACACCGGTTTGATCCAGGCCGCTGTCGACACATGCCTTCATCGCCAGCCAGATCCGCCACAGCCCGGCGCGAATCTCCGCCTCGCTGCGCCAGGCCTGCTCGTTGGCCAGCATCACATCGCTGACGGCCAGATTTTCACGGCGGCAGGTATCAAGCAGCTCGACGGCATTCTTGAACGGAAATGGCAGCGTGACCGTCGGCGTGATGGCATCGCCCTGCGCCGCCTGCCCGGCATCGACGACGAACCCCCCCCCAACCGAGTAATAGGTGTTGTCGTAGACGACGCCGCTGTCGTCGAAGGCGACCAGGCGCAGAGCGTTGGTGTGGTAATCGAGGATCTCGTCGCACCACTCGATGTCCCGCGTCGCATCGAATGCCACCGGGTGCACGCCGGCCAGTTTCAGCGCCCCTTCGCGCGCGCCAGCCGCCAGCCGAAGCGCCAGGTCGTCAGGGTCGACGGTAGAGGGCCGCTCGCCCATCAACCCCCCCATCACGGCGCTGTCCGTGTTATGGCCCTTACCGGTTGCCGAGAGCGAACCGTAGAGCGTCACCGACACGCGTCGGATGGTCGTCAACAGCTCGCGCTCGCGTAGCGTCGCGACGAAATCATGGGCGGCCTGCATCGGTCCCACCGTGTGCGAACTGGAAGGCCCGATACCGATCTTGAACAGGTCGAACACACTGAATGGCATGCGGCCACCTCATATAGTTCAAATGCCAGGATGTCGCTCTTGCGCCAGGATCTGTCGTTTCAAGAACCGGCACATGGTGTAGTCTGACTTCAGTGTGTTCGCCAGCCTACCCGGAAACAATCGATAAAAACTGCCCTCGGATATAGCATGACTAAATCATGATCCAGCCCCTCAATGCGCAGACCCATGCCTGGCTGAAGGTGTTCGCCGTCAGTGCCCGGCACCTGTCCTTCACTCGTGCCGCGGAGGAGCTTCATGTCACTACCGGCGCCGTCAGTCAGCAGATAAAGCAACTGGAAGAACGCCTGGGGTTCCGTCTTTTCAGGCGGCTGCCACGAAAGCTGGCATTGACGGAAGAGGGAGAACGGCTGGCCCGCGTCGTCGCCCAGGCCTACGATGCCGTCGGGCTGGAGGTCGATCGCCTGCGCGGTGGCGTCATGAGCGGCGTGCTCAGGCTGCGCTGCCTGCCCTCGTTCCTGGCCAAATGGCTGATGCCGAGATTACCGCGACTGCAGGCCCGATTTCCCGATATCGACCTGCACATCACGGCCGAAGACAGCAACCTCTCGCTGCTCGACGGCGGCTATGATCTGGCCATCGACCTCAACGATGGCCATTACGCGGGCCTTCAGACCACGCCGCTGATCGATGAAAAGATCTTTGCCGTCTGCTCCCCGCAACTACTGAGAAGACGCCCCCCGCTCACGCACCCCGAGGCGTTGGGCTACTACCCGCTCCTGCACGACGTGACCGCCTGGCGTGGCAGTCACGATTACGCAGAGTGGGAGCACTATCTGCGGGCCATCGGTGGCGAAGGGGTCAACGTGCGCCGGGGCTACACCTTCAATCGCAACCAGTTGACGGTAGAGGCAGCCATCGCCGGCATGGGTGTGGCCATCGCCCGCCGAACCCTGATCGGCGACGAGCTGGCCAGCGGCCGCCTGATCGCACCGTTCGCCGGATCGGTCGCGACCGGCAAGCGCTACGGGCTGGTCTATCCGCAGGGCGCACTGGACGACCGCCGCGTGCAAGCGGTACACGACTGGCTGAAAGAGGAGGCGCGACGATCCCTGGAGACCACGCCGCGCTTCGATTCCGACGGTTGAGCACCGCCTCCGGACGACTTTTCGCTCGATACTGACGAGCTCGCCTGACGGCGTCTAGCGCACGACCCCGCGCTCACGCAGACCCGCCAGATGCTCGCCTTCGACACCCAGCGTCGCCAGCACCTCTTCGGTGTGCTGGGCGAAGACCGGTGCCGGCCGGCGAATCTGAGACGGCGTCGCAGATAGCTTGCTGGCAAAGCCGATGGTCTGCATGCGTCCGATCACGGGATGATCAAGCTCCTGAACCATGCCGCGCTCCCGGTAGTGCGGGTCGTCCATCGCCTGGGCGAAGTCGTTGATCGGCCCGGCCGGCACGCCGGCTTCATCGCAACGGCTCAGCCAGTGCTGCCGGTCCGCCGTGCACATCAGTTCTTCCAGCAACGTCTCCAGCGTATCGACATTTCGCCCCCGGTCGCTGTTGGTGACGAAACGAGGATCGGCGATCAGGTCAGGTTGTTTCAGCACGTCATTGCAGAATCGCTCCCAGGTACGCTGATTGGCGCACCCCAGCATCATGTAGCCGTCGCGAACCTTGACGGCCTGATAAGGCGCCGAGACCCGATGCCGCCATCCGGTCGGCTGCGGAACGCGCCCCTCGGCGAAATAGGCAGCCGCTTCCCAGGTGAACCAGGGCAGCCCGCACTCGGCGATCGCCACGTCCACCAGCTGCCCCTCGCCGGTCTTCTGCTTGTGGATGTACGCCGCCAGTATCGAATAGATCGCGGTGATCCCGGCCCCGATATCATAGACCGCGACCCCGGTCTTCAACGGCCGCCGCCCGGGTTCGCCGGTCATCGACATCAACCCCGTCATCCCCTGGGCAACCAGGTCGAATCCGCCCTTGCGCCGATAAGGGCCGGTCTGCCCGTAGCCGGAGATCGAACAGTAGACCAGACCGGGATTGATCTCCTTGAGCGTGTCGTAATCGATCTTCAGCGACTGAGTCACCCCGGGGCGATAGTTCTCGACCACGACGTCCACTTCCTTCGCCAGCCGGTAGAACAGCGCCAGCCCGTCGGGCTCCTTGAGATTGAGCGAAATACTGCGCTTGTTGCGGTTGATCTGCGCGAAGCAGGTGGACTCGTCATTGACGTAAGGCCCCATCTGACGACTGTCGTCACCACCCTGAGTCTTCTCGACCTTGATCACGTCCGCACCCATGTCGCCCAGCACCATGGTGCAGTACGGCCCCGCCATGATCTGCGAGATGTCGAGTACCTTCATGCCTTCCAGCGGTAACATGGCGATTCTCCCTGCCGGTCCTCCAACAGACGGCCGGCATCATTGATGGACATGCACGTTACCGCCGCAGCGAACTGCAGTGAACGTGCCGTCGTTCGGATCGATACGCGTTGCTGTCGCTCGGGTTCAGCGGCCCTGCCAGGCGTACGGAGTCTTGTCGATGAAGCGTTTGACGGCGCCGTGAAAATCCTCGCTGGTGTAGCACAGTTCGATCAGGTCATCGCCGGCCTCATGAGTGGCGCGCCGCTGATCCAGAACCCGACTGATGCACATCTTGGCCGCCCGCATCGTCAGTGGCGCGTGGCCCGACAACCTCTCGGCGAGCTTGCGGGCGGTCTCGTCGAGGTCGTCGCCGTCGACGACCGTCTCGATCAGCCCTGCCGCCAGCGCCTCCTCGGTCTCGATCATCTGGGCCAGCATCAGGACGCGCTTGGTTCGGGAAACGCCGATCAAGTCGATCAGTCGTGCCACGTTGGTTATCGACATGCAGTTTCCCAACGTTCTGGCGATAGGAATTCCGAACTTCAGAGCGCCATTGGCGTAGCGGAAGTCGCAGGCCAGCGCGATGGCCGCCCCTCCCCCGATACAGTACCCCTCGATCAGCGCCACCGTCGGCGTCGCCAAGCGTTCTAGCCCGCCGATCACTTCATCGATACGACGCTCATAGTCGATGCCATCGCGGCGCTCGCGGAATTCGGCGAACTGCTTGATGTCGGTCCCCGCGACGAAGGCTTCGCCGCCCTCGCCGCGAAAGGCGATCAGCTTGACCGCCTCGTTCTCGTCGAACTGCCGATAGGCCTGGGTCATTGCCTGATACATGTGCCAGGTCATGGCGTTACGGGCTTCGGGCCGGTTGAAGCGAATCCAGCCGATCGCGCCCTCCTGGTAACAGCGGATCTCGTCGTCTTGAATCATTGCGGTTTCTCCTCGGATCGAAACATGCCCAATTCCGCAAACTCGGTGTCCCGTCTCAGCTGCCGTAGATCATGTGCACCAGCAGCAGCGCGAAGTCAGGGACGTAGGTATTGAATATCAGCACGATGAACAGCACGCCGAGGAACCACAGGTTGGTTCGAGTCGTGCGCCAGATATCGGCCTTGGCGATCGAGCACGAGGCGATCAGCACGCTCGCCACCGGCGGCGTCTGCTGGCCGATAGCCAGATTGAGCGTGACGATCAGGCCGAAATGCAGCGGGTCGATCCCGACACTGATGATCAGTGGCAACACGATCGGCACCACCAGAATGATCGCCGCCGCCGAGTGCAGGAAGATCCCCAGAATCAGGAAGATGATGTTGAGCAGCGCCAGGATCACGTACTTGTTGTCGGTGAGCCCGCTGATCGAGCTGGCCAGTTGTTGCGGCAGCTGGGATTCTGTGAGGTAGAGCCCCACCAGCGCGGAACTGGCGACCAGCAGCATGACCACCGCGGTCTGGATGCCGGCGTCCAGGCACGACTTCCATAGCGTCTTCAGCGAAAACTCGCGATAGACCACCGCGCTGATGAAGATGGCGACCACCACCGCCAACGCCGCGCCCTCGGTCGCGGTGACGATGCCCCCGAAGATACCGCCGAGGATGATCACCGGAATCAGCAGCGCCCAGATCGCCTCCTTGAACGACTTCCACACCCGGCTGGCCTGGAAGCGCCCTTCGGATGGGAAGTTGTGCTTGCGTGCCAGAAAGTAGCAGACGATCGCCAGGCCCAGGGCGCCCAGAAGCCCAGGAAAGATGCCGGCGACGAACATCTTGACCACCGACTCTCCTGACATCACCGCATAGAGAATCATCGGGATCGAGGGCGGCAGGATGATCGCCAGGCTGGCGGCGGATGAGGAGATCGCCGCGGCAAACTCCTTGGAGTAGCCGCGGCTCTTCATCGCCGGAATCAGCAGACTGCCCAATGCGGAAACCCCGGCCACGGCAGAGCCGGAAATCTCGGCAAAGAAGATCGAGGAACCGATGGTGACCATCGCCAGGCCGCCCTTGACGAAACCGACCAGCGACGCCGCGAAGTCGATCAGACGCCGCGAGATGCTCGAGGCATTCATGATCGCCCCGGCCAGAATGAACAGCGGGATGGCAATCAGCGGAAAGTTGGTCGCGCCCTCGAACATGGTCAGCCCGATATTGGGCAGCGCATAGACGCCGTAGCTGGAATACACCGCGATGGCACCGACCAGGCCCAACGCGATGGCAATGGGGACGTTGAGCACGATCAATACCAGAAGTCCTGCGAACATCAGCGCCAGAATCATCGTGTCACCCTCCCCGCGTCGGACTGGCTTGCCATGTTCGGACTCAGGCCCACCTCCTCCAGCTCGTGATCGACGAAGCCTTCCCCGCGTGCCTGACGGATGACTTCCGGCAGACGCAGCAGCTCAGCGATGATGAACAGGACCGAGGCGATCGGCAGCGCCGACTGCGTGAACTGCAGAGAGACACTGGTCAGGCTGATCATGGTGGAACCGGCCAGGATCTGGACGACTTGCCATCCTGTCACCGCCAGCAGCACGAAGAATGCGATCGTCACCGCCTCTCCCAGCAGCGCGATCGGTAACCGTATCGTGGGCGGAAACGCATTGACGATACTCGGACAGGCAATGTGTGCCCCCTTGGCCGCGGCGAGCGCCGCACCGTAGTAGGTCAGCCAGGCCAGGCTGATAGAGGCCGCTTCGTCGTACCAGGTAAACGGCGACCCCACCAGACGCGACAGGAAGCCGACGATGACGATCCCCGCCAGCGCCATCATGTTGATGACCACGATGACCTCGAGCAGGCGGCTGAATCCATCGCGCAGCGTATTCAGAGTTTTCACAGGCGGCTCCTTCGTCCGCAGCCCGACCGCGCCCCGATCAGCGGACGCGGCCAGGCCCGCGAGTTAACTGGCAGGTTGCAGTTCACGCACCTTGTCGAGCATCCCCTGGCCACCTTCGACGTCCTTGATGAACTTGTCGTAGACCGGCCTGGAAGCATCGATGAAGGCCTGACGATCGACCTCGTTGATCTCGAGACCGGCATCGCGCATCTTGGCAAGCGTCTCCTCGTCGAGCTTCGCCCCCTGCTCGAGCGCGTAGGATTCCATCTCCACGGCGGTCTGCTGGAGCACCTCACGCACATCTTCGGGCAGGCGGTTCCAGCTCAGACCCGCGGTCACGAAGGCAGGGGTATAGATGTGATCGGAGAGCGAGAGGTATTTCTGCACTTCCTGGAGGCGCGAGGCATAGGTCTGGACCAGCGGGTTTTCCTGGCCGTCCATCGCCCCTGTCTGCAACGCGACGAACACTTCCGAGAGCGCCATCGGCGACGGGTTCGCACCGTAGCTCTTGAACATCTCGACCCGCCAAACGCCCTGGGGCACGCGCAGCTTGATGCCCGAAAGATCGGCCGGCGTCTTGATCGGGCGAACGTTGTTGGTGATCTGGCGGAAGCCGTTCTCCCAGACACCGATGATGTGGTAGCCGCGACTCGCAGCCACGGGGTAGAGCTGAGGCCTCACCACCTCGTCGCGCACCTTCGCCATGTGGTCGCGATCCGCGATGAGATAGGGCATTTCGAACAGCGCAAACTGCGGTGCCACGCTACTCATGACGGTCGAAGGCAGCGCCAGGTCGACCGTGCCCAGCTTGAGCTTCTTCAGCAGTTCCGAGTCGCCGCCCAACTGGCTCGAGCCGTAGACGACCACCTTGGCTTCACCCGCGAGTTTTTCGTTGGCGCGCTTGGCGAATTCCTGGGACACATCGGCGAACAGCGAGCCCGGCTCGCCAACATGAGCAAACTTGACCTGAACTTCCTGAGCACCGGCGTGGTTGACGCCGGCCATCAGTGCTATCGCCAACAGTCCTGCTTTGAGACTTTTCATCACTGGCGTCCTTCCGTCTTTTTATATTGGCTCGCCTGAACGATGGACCGGGGACGGTGACGGAATCCTCTCAACGTCCTTTTCCACTCCTCCCGCAGTGCGAGCACCATGGGATCCTGCCCGCGAATTATGAATTCATAATTCAATTGGAACCAATCCAACATTTGTCTATTGGCGTAAAGTCTCAACGCTAAGCATTTAAAATTAGCGAGTTACCTAAGACCAGGTGTCGAGATTAGCCCCAACACAATGAATTCATTTTAAATTATGCCGGTCGGCGCAAAAATTATGGAAGGGAAGCAATAGGAAGGCGGTGACGCCGATAATGCATCACCGATCAAGGCCGGTGTTCAAAACCCGCAGCAAGAAGATTCGCGGCGGCGATCCCGTTGAAACGCCGTGCCCACGTTTATGGAAGGTGTCACGATCTTGAAGCATCAATGACGATCACGCCGCGATCAGCCCGCAGTTCGTTCGTCATCGATCACGCCACTCTCCGCAGCCACCACCAGCTTGTGACGCAAGTGCTCACGCAGGATACGGCCGAGCCGCTCGCCGTCGCGGGCCAGCAAGCAGTCGATGATGGCCTCATGATCGGCGACGGCCTGGTCCCAGTAGTCACCGACCATGCGCGTGGAATAACGCACCCGCTGGATGCGGTAATTCAAGCTGCTGTGCGTCTCACGCAGCACTTCATTACGCGATGCGATCATGATCGCATCGTGAATTCGATGATTGAGCTCGAAATAGGGGCGGATCTCCTTGCGCTTGTAGTACGCCAGCATCTGATAGTGCAGCGCTTGAATATCGGCGACCTCCTGTTCGGTAATGTAGCGACAAGCCAGTTCACCGGAGAGACCTTCCAGAGCGCCCATCACGCTGTAGGTCTCTTCCAGCATCTGACGGGTCAAGCGCATGACCCACGCACCCCGGTTGGGTAGAAGCTCGACCATGCCCTCGGACGCCAGAACCTTGAGTGCCTCCCGTAGCGGCGTTCGGGATATGCCGAACTGCTCGCACAGCTGCTTCTCCGGAATGCGGATACCGGGAAGGAGCGACCCGTCGTTGATCATCTCACGGATACGGGCGGCGGCTTCGCCATGGAGCGTATTTTGCTGGATCTTGATCATGGTGCACTCAGAACGGTTTCAATACGCCATTCTCCCAATGGCGCATGGATCACGCCACCCAAAATGAATTATGAATACAAAGAATCGAAACGGAGGTCCGCATGGCTCGTAATGTCTATCTCACCCACCAGACACTGACCCGCACCCAAGCCCGCACCATCATTGAAGCGGCGCTGGCCTACGCCAACGCACAGGCCATGAATCCCGTCACCGTTACGGTCATGGACACCAGCGGATACCCGATAAGTTGCGACAGGGCAGATGGCTGCGCCGTTCTACGACTGGCGGTCTCCCACGGCAAAGCCAAGGCCGCCTTGGGCTACGGACTCTCCAGCGGGACCATCGGCGACCGTAACGGGTCGCGCCCGGCATTCCTGTCGGCGGTTGCCTCGGCGTCCCGGGGCGAATTCATTCCCGTCGCCGGGGGCGTACTGGTCCTCGACGCACAGGACCATGTCATCGGCGCAGTCGGCGTCAGCGGAGACAGCTCCGACAACGATGAACGAGCGGCCATCGCGGGTATCGAGGCGGCCAATCTTCGGGTCGGTCTGACACCGGAAAACTGAACGCAAGACACCCTGAGATTAAGGAAACCTTAAAAAATCTACCGAACAGCGTTTCTTAACGGGTTTGAGGCTGATATCCTTAGCCAGCTATTAATTGCTGTGCAGGAATCGATCATGCCGACTCTTTCCTTCCGTACGGTCGCCTCGAGGGCCGGCCTCTACATCCTGTTTCTGGCAGGGCTGATGCAGGCCGTGCTGATGGTGGATGCAAGGCATCCCGTAGCGGCCGATTTCAGCGAAACCTCGCTGACCGAAATCACCCAGGCGGCATTGCTGTTTCTCTGCACTGTCCTGATGCTGATCATCCGCCAACGCGTCGGGGTGCTTCGCAACGTCAGCCTGCTGCTGGCCGCGTTCTTCGCGATATCCCTCGTGCGGGAAAACGATCTATGGCTGGATACCTATCTCTTCGATGGTGCCTGGGAATGGCTGGTCGTGCTGATGGCACTGCCCGCCCTGCTGTCGGTGCTACGCTCGCGACGCGCCTTTCTCGAAGAATTTTCGCTGATCGCCAATAGCCTGGGGTTCGGCCTGTTTGCCGGCGGTTTCCTGACGACCTATGTGTTTTCTCGCCTTTATGGACGTAGTGAGCTGTGGCATGCCCTGATGGGTGATCACTACCTGCGAATCGTCAAGGATGCAGCGGAAGAGATCACGGAGCTGACCGGTTACAGCCTGCTGCTGTTCGCCAGCGTGGAACTGCTGCTGCTGGCCAGACGGCTTCGCGATCGCAGGCTGCTCGAGGCCGGCTGATCCGGCATAGGCGGATCTGGCATAGGCGGATCTGGCACCGGTTGATCTCATACCGGCCCTGCCAGCGGATACAAGCAGCCATACGACCTCTGTCACGCCAGTGGCCACGTTACCCGGGGCGGGAACGAGAAAGCCGCCCATCCCTGGGAGGGAGTGGGCGGCTTTCGATAGCTTCTCGATCCCGGCGTACGATACCCGACCGAAAATCAATGTGGATCGAGAAACGTCTAGTTGTCGGTAACCTTGGGTGGTTCGATCTCCAGCTTCTGAGCGGCGATCACCGCCTGGGTGCGGGAGTGAACCCCCAGCTTGCGAAGAATCGCTGTCACATGGGCCTTGATGGTGGCCTCGGAAACATTGAGTTCGTAGGCGATCTGCTTGTTGAGCAGCCCCTCGGTCAACATGTTGAGTACTCGAAACTGCTGTGGCGTCAGTGACGCGATCGCCTCCGCGAAACGCGTGTCTTCCTCATTCCCATCGCCCATGACCCCCGCCAATTCGGGAGGCAACCAGACTTCACCTTTGAGCACCTCTCCGATCGCTTCGGCGATGGTATCCAGTGAGGCGGATTTCGGAATGAAGCCCGACGCGCCATAGTCGATGGCGCGTCGAACGACATTGACCTCTTCACTGCCGGATACTACCGTCACCGGGATATCCGGCATCTGCCCGCGCAACTGGATCAGCCCGGAGAATCCGTGAGCGCCGGGCATATGCAGATCAAGCAGGATCAAGTCGGCATCGGGATGCCGAGTGACGACCTCTGTCGTGGCCTCCATGGTGTCCGCCTCGACGATTTCCGCTTGCGGCGAAACCTGTCGCAATGCCTGATTGAGAGCCGCCCGGAAGAGTGGGTGGTCATCGGCAACGATGAATTTCTGGGCAAAAGCCATTGATTCTCCTCCGGCGCTGTCTAGATATGTGGCGAGATAGCCGGTTCACTGTCGCCATCTGGACAAGATGATTCAACTATTGATTAACAGCATGTTACCCCATGCGATCGTGGAATCCCAAGTCTCAAATCAACGGGAGGAAAATCCCAGGATAATGGCTGAGTAAACATGCCATAAAAGCGTAAAAAAAGTTCGATCGTCCTGGAAAGCTGGCGCGCTTCCCTCCCTTTGGAGCGGCACGAAAAGTACCGGGAGGAGAGCCTCTTTCAAGACAATCGAACGATAATCATCGATCAATAAAAACCAGGAAGATTTAGCTTAACTAATCATATAGTTAATACGCCGCCTGGTGGTGGGTGCACCGGTTCGCCCGGTGCACCGGGAAGCGTCATGATTTCAGATGACGGTTCTCGATCAGGTCTTCCACCACGCTGGGATCGGCAAGCGTGGAGGTATCTCCCAGGCCATCACACTCGTTGGCGGCGATCTTGCGCAGAATACGGCGCATGATCTTGCCGGAGCGGGTCTTCGGTAACCCTGGGGCCCATTGAAGCACATCGGGCGTCGCGATCGGGCCAATATCCTTGCGCACCCACTGCTTGAGTTCCTGCTTCAGCTCGTCGCTGGGTTCGACGTCATCGTTGAGCGTGACGTAGACGTAAATTCCCTGACCTTTTATATCATGCGGATAACCGACGACTGCGGCTTCGGCTACGGATTGATGAGCCACCAGGGAAGACTCGATTTCCGCCGTTCCCATCCGGTGGCCGGAGACATTCAGCACGTCGTCGATGCGTCCCGTGATCCAGTAATCGCCATCGACATCACGACGGCAACCGTCCCCGGTGAAATAGACGCCTTCATAGGTCGAAAAGTAGGTTTGCACGAAGCGTTCGTGATTGTTCCAGATCGAACGCGCCTGCCCGGGCCAGGAATCCAGAATTACCAGATTGCCGTCGGTCGCCCCTTCCAGACGTTGCCCCTCGTTATCGAGGAGCGCCGGCTGAACGCCGAAGAACGGCTTGGTCGCGCAACCCGGTTTCAGATCGGTCGCGCCAGGAAGCGGCGTGATCATGTGACCGCCGGTTTCGGTCTGCCACCAGGTATCCATGATCGGACAGTTCGAGTTGCCCACCACCCGATAGAACCAGTCCCAGGCTTCGGGATTGATCGGCTCGCCGACGGATCCGAGTATCCGGAGAGAGTCGCGTCGACTGTCGTCCATGATGTGCTCGCCGTGCGCCATCAG
Organism: Salinicola socius; assembly: GCF_001937195.1. Taxonomy (GTDB): domain Bacteria; phylum Pseudomonadota; class Gammaproteobacteria; order Pseudomonadales; family Halomonadaceae; genus Salinicola; species Salinicola socius. The sequence continues at coordinate 29,691 of NZ_MSDO01000025.1, forward strand.
CGAGCGGATCGCTGTCGGCGAAGTGTAGAGAATCGCTACCTGGTGCTTGTCGACGATCTGCCCGATCCGGCCATGAGTCGGATAGGTCGGCACGCCTTCGAACATCAACGTCGTGGCGCCATTGGCAAGGGGACCATAGACGATATAGCTGTGGCCGGTAATCCAGCCGACATCGGCGGCGCACCAGTAAACTTCGCCGTCGTGGTAGTCGAAAACGGTACGATGCGTCAGTGCAGCGTAGAGCAGATAACCGCCGGAGGTATGCTTCAGTCCTTTCGGCGTTCCCGTCGACCCGGAGGTGTAGAGAATGAATAGCGGATCCTCGGCATTCATCGTCTCGGCGGGACAGTCGGTGTCCTGCGGGTCGACGACCTCGTCGAACCAGAGATCGCGACCCTCGTGCCACTCGATATCGCCGCCGGTACGCTTGACCACCAGCACGGAGTCGACCACATCGGTCCCCTCGCGAGTCAACGCCGCGTCGACGTTATCCTTGAGCGGAACCTGCTTGCCGCCGCGAACCGATTCATCGGCAGTGATGACCACCCGAGACTGGGAGTCGACGATACGCCCTGCCAGTGCATCGGGTGAAAAGCCGCCAAACACCACCGAGTGGACCGCGCCGATGCGCGCACATGCCAGCATGGCCATGGCCGCTTCCGGCACCATCGGCATGTAGAGCGTGACTGTATCGCCCTTGCCGATCCCGAGAGACTTGAGGCCATTGGCGAGCTGCGAGACCCGCTGATGCAGCTCGCGATAGGTGATGATCTTGTGATCGTTCGGATCGTCGCCTTCCCAGATGATGGCAGGCTGATCGCCGCGCGAGTCCAGATGGCGATCGAGACAGTTGTGGGCGACATTGAGTTCGCCGTCCTCGAACCAGCGGATGTCGACATTGTCGGAAGCAAACGACGTGTTCTTGATGGTGGCTGGCTTGCGACTCCAGCTCAGGCTTTCGGCCTGCTCACGCCAGAAGCCTTCGGGATCCTCGACGGACTGACGATAGAGCGACTCATAGCGATCGCGATCGACCCAGGCATCGGCCGCCAAGCGCTCATCGACAGGATATACGCGCTGCTGTTCGCTCATGCTCCAGACTCCCTGTTGATCGTGCTGCGTTCGTACTCGTTCGACGGTGAAAGCCTAGCCGGCTCAAGGTGATAGACCATCGACGGTCAAGTCGGCCAGCATATAACGACGGCACCGGCCACCCCCTATTAGACCTTCGTCTCAATATGTTTCGGCAAGCGTCCCCGATTCAGCCAATCCTCCGGAACCGGGCGCTGTCAGTGGCTGGCAGACGCACGTGGTTTCAGGCTTGGCGATGGCTGCGAGCCGAACGCGCCGGCGTTATCCCGACGCTTCCCGATAGGCAAACGTCAATGTCGCGCGACAATGACGACAACGATAGCGCATCCCTTTCGACACCTGTGCATGACGGCGACCGGTGAAGCGATGCAGTGTCTCGCAGCGACAGCGATAACAGTAAGGCGCGGGGCTGGCGCGAGTCACATCGAAACGATGCGTGGTGACCGGCGTCAGCCCATAGAGCTTGCGCATCACGCTCTGCCACTCATGCCCGTGGGGTCGGGCTTTGGCTCCATCCTCGAGATGAAAGACCAGCCAGTGCGCCATTTCATGAGGCACGATCTCGTCCATGAAGGCCTGCCGGTTTTCGCGCAGCAGCGTTCGATTGAAGCGCAGTCCGCCGCGCTGGTAATGCGCCTGCCCGGCGCTTCTGCCGCGTAGATCGAACCAGATTCCGGGTCTCGGTAATTCAGGATGCACTTCGCGAGCGAGCCGCCAGGCAGCGTCGGCTCGGTGCAGCAACGCCTCTTCCAGCGACGCATGATCAAGCGCAGCCAGCGCCTGGGCATCACTTTGGCCGAGCGCGGGAGAGGCAGGAGAGGAACGCAGATGGGTCATGGGATGATAGAATGCCGGGGACATGAACGGGCGTCCAGCCCATTGAGCCCTTGCAAGATTCAGGTTGTCCATACATTCATATCGCCATGATCTGGAGCGCCGCATGCCTGACCTCTCGTCCGAATCACCGGATGACGCCATCGAAAGCCAACCGCCTCTGGGCGACGATGCGCTGGCGCGCCTCGATGACTACCTGGACGACGAACGCCTCGGTGAACAAGCGCCCGATGTCATCGCCGCCCACGGCTATCTGGTTGCGCTGGCTGTCTCTCCTCGCGACATCGAACCTAAACAGTGGATCGCCGAGCTGTTCGAAGGAGAGCCGCCGTTCGACAGCGTCGATGAGCGCGATGAGATTCTGGGCCTGCTGGAGACGCTCAAGAGCAATGCCGGCAGCATTCTGGAGCGCGGACACTGGGTCGAGCTGCCGTTCGACACCGAGCTCGACGAGGCCGGCGAGATGGCTGCCGCCATCGAGGATTGGTGCGCCGGATTCATGCAAGGCGTCTTTCTCGACGAAGGAGCCTGGTTCTCGCAGGATGAATCTCACGTGGCCGCCCTGCTGCTGCCGTTCATGGCGCTATCGGGATTGTTCGATGACGAGCCGGAGATCGAGGAAATGATCGCCGAGGACGAACAGTTCGTCGCCCTGGCGCGCCAGCTGCCGGAGCTGACGCTGGATCTCTACCTGCATTTTCGGGTGCCACCGGAACCCTCTGGGGGCAAGAACAAGGGCAAGGCGGCAGGCAAGGCCTCGTCCGGCGGGCGCAAGCGCGGCCGCAAGCGCTGAGACAGCGCTGACCGTGTCTCGCCAGCGGCTCCGCCGGAGCCGCTCGATGGCGGTGTCGGCGGCGATCTACTTGAGTCGCGTCACCCAGGCATTGAGCGTGCCGAACAGCCATTCTCTCACTCGCTGGACCCACGATCGCTCGGCCCAGCTTGCGGCATCGATACGCTCACTGGCGGCAAAGTTGCGCTCGAAAAGCTGCGCGATCTCCGCGGCAAAGTCGGCATCATCGATCTCCTGGTTGGCTTCCAGATTCCACTGCAGACTCCAGTGGTCGAAGTTGCACGATCCCAGCGATACCCAGTCGTCGACGACGCTGAACTTGGCGTGAATGAAATTGGGCTGGAATTCATAGATCCTGACGCCCGCCTTGAGCAGTCGACCGTAGAACCGCTGACCGGCGTAGCGAACGCCCGGATGATCGTGGTGGCCGCCTGCCAACAACAGGCGCACATCGATACCGCGGCGCGCAGCGCGAGCCAGCGCCCGGCGAAGGCTGAGCGTCGGCACGAAATAGGGCGTACACAACCACAGCCTGCGATGGGCGGTGCCGATGCGTCCCTGAAGCGAGACCCGAATCGCCTGATAACGATGTCCTCGCCCCCAAATGGCGCGACCGCGCATGCCGCCGGCGACGGGCTCGGTCGGCAATGAAGCCACCGGAATCGATCGCGACAAGCGCGTTCGCGTCCCTCCGCCTCTGGTCAGCGGAGAATCCCAGACCTGGGCGAACAACCGCATCCAGTCCTCGACAACCGGCCCCTGAATGCGCACGGCGACCTCGTACCAGGCGTCGACGAACTCGTCGACGATGCCGAAACCACCGGTAAACGCGGTGACGCCATCGACGATAACGAGCTTGCGATGATCGCGCATCAGATTGCCGCCCAACCGCGTCACCGACAGCGGATTGAAGAATCGCAGCTCGACCCCGCCATCCCGCAGTCGCTGCCGATCGCTGTTCGTCAGGCCCATGCTACCGACGCCGTCGAGCATCAGCTTGACCTCGACCCCGCGCGCCGACGCCGCTGCCAGGGCATCGATGAAGCGCTCGGCCAGAGAGCCCGATTCCATCAGGTAGAGTTCGATCCACAAATGGCGCTGAGCGCCTTCGATGGCCTCTCGCATGGCCGGCCAGAACCGCTTGCCTTCCGGCAACAGTTCGAATCGGTTGCCGTCCCTCCACGTCACTTGCATCAACTGCCGCCTCCTTGGTCGCCGACGATTGACGCACGTTTACGGTGACAAGGAAAGCGGGTCGTTTGGGGTCATCGCTGCCGGCCAGGCTTGTCGCTATACTCGGACGTTTTGCGGACGAAATTGTCTCGATGCTGGCGCTTTTGAGACTTCAAGGAACAAGGCTTCCAATGTTCGGAGATGCAATGACCAGGGGATTCAACGATCGTGATTGAACTTCAACGACTGTGGCATCGCCTGGTCAGTCGCGTGCTCGATCGCTGGCTTGCCTTTCGCCTGGTCGAGCCGGAACCCTTCGCGCTCGATGCCACGCTACCGACTTTCTATGTCATCGCCCGCCCTTCGCTGACCGACGAGCTGGCTGTCGAACGCCTGACCCGGGATCTCGATCTCCCCGGCGCTGGTGAATGGCACTCATTGGACCGCGCCCTGCTTCCCGGCTGCTTCGCACTGCCGCGTTTGCGGGGGAGCCGCGGGAGAATTCGAGGCCAGCATTCGGCTCATCTGCAGCAGTTGCTGGATGCGCTCGACAACGACACCACCCTGGACGCCCAATTGGTGCCGGTCAGCGTGTTCTGGAGTCGCGCACCCGGCAAGGATTTCGGCTTCTGGAAGATGATGGCCGCCGACGACTGGGCCTGGAGCGGGCGTTTACGCCGACTGCTGTCGGTGGCCGTCAACGGCCGTCATCTGGAAGCGCACTTCGGAGAGCCGATCCGGCTAAGGCCGCTGATCGACGACCCGGCCGTCACCTTGACCCAGCGCAAGGTTGCCCGGGTACTGCGCGTTCACTTCCGACGCATTCGAGCAAGAGTGCTGGGACCGGATATATCGCATCACCGCACGCTGATGCGTGGCGTGGTCGACAGCCGGCCGGTCCAGGCAGCGGTGCTGGAGGCAGTCGCGGCCAATCGCAGCACGCCGGCGCGTGAACACCGCCGCGCCGAGCGTTACGCCCGCGAAATTGCCTCCAACATGTCGTATCCGATGCTGCGCTTCTGCTATGAACTGCTAAAGCGGCTGTGGAACCGCCTCTACGATGGCGTCGATGTACACGGCCTCGACGCGGTCAAGGCCATCGCCGGCGAGCGCACGCTCATCTACGTTCCTTGCCATCGCAGCCATATCGACTATCTGCTGCTCTCCTACGTGCTCTACCGCGAGGGCTTGATGCCGCCGCACATTGCCGCGGGCCGCAATCTCGACATGCCGGTCATCGGCGCGTTGCTGCGGCGTGGCGGGGCGTTTTTCCTGCGCCGCAGCTTCAAGGACAACCGCCTCTATGCGGCGGTCTTCAACGAGTATCTGCACCGCCTGATCGCCCGGGGTCATCCGCTGGAGTATTTCATCGAAGGCGGCCGCTCGCGAACCGGTCGAATGCTCTCTCCGCGCCCCGGCATGCTGGCAATGACATTGCGCTCGTTTGCCCGGGATGCGATCCGCGACGTCGCTTTCGTGCCGGTCTACGTGGGTTACGAAAGAGTCCTGGAAAGCAACAGCTATCTGCGCGAGTTACGCGGCGGTAAAAAGAAGAAGGAGTCTCCGCTCGACCTGCTGCGGGTCCTCAAGCATCTACGCGAGCCCCATGGCCGGGTCACGGTAAGCGTGGGGGAACCCCTGTCGCTGGCGGGTTTCCTGAGTGAAACGGTTCCCGGATGGCAGGACGATCCCGTTTCGGCGCGCCCGGAATGGTTGAGTCGAGCCGTCCCGCTACTCGGGGAAACGCTGGCCCGGCGGATCAACGATGCCGCCAGTCTCAATGCCGTCTCGCTGGTGGCGATGACGTTGCTGGCCACCCCGCACCACACCATCGAATCCGACCTGTTGGCGAACCATATCGGCCTGCTGGTCAGGCTTCAGAAAAACTTGCCCGGCAGCCAGCGCTGTCAGTTGCCGACAGGCGAGCCTGCCGACTGGATCGATCAAGCGGTCAGCCTGGGTTTCGTCACCCGGCAGCCGCAGGCGCTTGGCGAATTGATCACCGCACGTCCGGAACAGGCAACGCTCCTGACCTGGTATCGCAACAACGTTCTGCATCTCTTCATGCATCTGGGGCTGGTGGCATTCGCCTTTCGCAACAACGCTGCCTTCTCGCTGGACGATCTCGATACGCTGCTGTCGCCGGCCTGGCCGTTACTGGCGCGAGAACTCTATTTCGCGCCGCCGAACGATCCCCGCGAGCGCCTGGCTTCCACGCTGGCGGCACTGACGGAGGAAGGCCTGCTGCAAGCCACCGCCAACGGCTGGCGCCGACAACCGGGACATCTCGAGTCCAGCGAACATTTGAGACTGCTGGGCCAGCCGGTGCAGCCCACGCTGGAGCGCGCCTATCTGCTGCTGGCGTCGCTGCTGCGCTATCCCAGCGGCGACCTGACCCGGGAAGCGCTTGAAGAGCACAGTCGTCAACTGGCCGAGCGACTGACACTGCTGGCAGGACTCAACGCACCGGAGTTTTTCGACAAGCGGCTGTTCAGCGGGATGCTGGAGACACTTGAGCAGCAAGGTTGGCTACGTGTCGAGAACGAGCACCTGTTCTACGACGATACGTTGCCACGCCTGCAGATGCGCAGCCGGGCACTGTTCGATCCGGAATTGCGTCATCGTCTGGTGCGATTGACGCACCAGTAGGCGCCGGCTCCAGATGGCATTCGATCCCTCAGACGATACGCCGGGCAGCTTCGCGCCGGCGCTTGAACTCATAGATCATCGCCAGTCCGACGGTGAACAGGATCATCAGCAGCGCCAGCGCGTTGACTGCTGGCGTCAGGCCGGTGCGGACCTTGGAGGCAATGTAGATCGTCAGCGTGGTGTCATAACCGGCGACGAACAGCGTGGTGTTGTAGTTCTCCAGCGACTGCAGGAACGCCAGCACCGCCGCCGACAGAATCGCCGGCCTGAGATAGGGCAGCAGAATTCGACGGAACGTCTGCCACTGGCTGGCCCCCAGGTCCAGGGCCGCGCGCTCCAGCGTGCGATCGAAGCGCTGAAGCCGAGCCGCCACCATCAGCATGACGTAGGCCGCGATGAAGGCGCTCTGGGCAATGATGGTCAGCGCGATACCGCCATTCACGCCCCAGCCGCGCCAGAAAATCAGCGTCGAGATGCCGATGATCACGCCCGGCGTCAATAGTGGCGACAGAATCAGCGCATAGATGAAGGATTTGCCGCGGCCCTCGACCGTGGTCAGGAAAAGCGCACTGGCCACGCCGATGGGGAGCGCCAGGCACAGCACGCCAGCGGCCACCAGCAGGCTGTTGACCAGCGAGTTCCACATGCCACTGTCCGCCCACAGCGCCGAGAACCACCGCAGCGTGGTACCGGTCCACGGGGTGACGGTGGGAAAACGGCTCTCGTTGAACGTCGCTGCCGCCATGATGATCAGCGGCAGAAACAGATAGATGAAGAAAACCAGCAGATAGGCCTTGAGCGCCCAGGAGAAGAATCGCGAAGAGCTCATGAAACGCTGTTCCTGTTTGGCATGGTCTATTTAGCGATGTCGCCGAGGCCGACCTTGAAAACCCGCATGATGACGGTGACGAAGACGATACACAGCACCAGCAGCAGAAAGGCGTAGGCGGCCCCCTGATTCCAGTCACCGCCCTCGAAGAACCAGTTGTAGATGATCTGCGTGAACCAGCGACTGCCCGGCGATCCCAGCAGCGCCGGTACCGCGTAACTGCCTGCCGCCAGCATGAACGTCATGATGCAGCCGGTGGCGATACCGGGCTTGGCGTGGGGAATCACGATACGCCGATGGGTTCGACCCCACCCTGCCCCCAGATCCCTCGCCGCCCGAATCTGATTGGCGTCGAGGCTTTCGATGGCGTTGTAGAGCGGAAAGACCATGAACAGAATGTAGGCATAGACCATGCCCACCAGCACGCCTAAATCTCCACTGAGAAAGCGGATCGGACGATCGATCAAGCCCAGTGCGAACAGCAGCTCGTTGAGCGGGCCGCGAAACGCGAAGATGATGTACCAGGCAAAGGTACGCAGAATTTCGTTGATCCAGAACGGGATGATCAACAACAGCAGACACAGCGCCGCCTGGCCAGGCGTCGCGACCTTGGCCAGATAGTAGGCCAGCGGATAGCTGACGATGAGCGTCAGCCCGGTGACGAGAACGCTCGACCAGATCGTCTTGAAGAAGATCGCCAGATGAATGTCGTTATTGAAAAAGGTCGCGTAGTTGGTCAACGACCAGACATCCTTCACGCCCCCACGCTCGGCCGGCAGCAGCGACGGGTGAAACGAGTAGTCGACCATCTGCCATTGCGGCAGCAACACCATCGCGATCAGCCAGATTCCCAGCAGCGAGACGATGGCCATGGTCAGCGGGAGTCCGAAGCGATTACGCAGTTGCTGCCACATCGACGGCCTCCTCGCGCGATGCTTCCACCTTGGCACCCGGCAGCACGATGGCCTGATGAGGCGAATGGTCCAGCCGGCAAACGTCCCCCACGGCCAGTTGATCGTCGAGGCCAACGCCTGCCCCGGCATGTGGCACGTGCGCGCGAACCGTCGGCCCCTGATCCAGAGCGATTTCCAGCGTCAGCCACGCGCCTTCGAAGTGCTCGCTCCGGACAACCCCGAGGAGCGGCAGATGCGTCTCGTTGATACCCCCGACTTGCCACTGCTCGGGCCGCACATAGAGTGTCGCCTCATCGCCGGGTTTGAGCGGGCTGCTGGAACGTCCGATCAACGGTAGCGCCAACCCGGCCTCCAGCGTCACCATCTCGCCCGCTACCACCGTGACGCACCCCGGAAAGCAGTTGGTTTCACCCACGAAATTGGCGACGAAATCCGTTGCCGGCTGCCGGTATAGCGTCATCGGATCGGCGACCTGCTGGATTCGACCCTCGGACATCACGGCAACCCGGTCGGACATGGTCAGCGCTTCGCCCTGATCGTGGGTAATATAGATGAAGGTAATACCGGTCTTGCGTTGAATCGCCTTGAGTTCGGTCCGCATATGCTGGCGCAGCTTGAGATCCAGCGCCGATAGCGGCTCGTCCAGCAACAGGACGCGCGGCTCGACCGCCAGCGCACGCGCGATCGCAATCCGCTGCTTCTGACCACCGGAGAGCTCGACAACCGGCTTGTCACCACTACCGACCAGGGCTACCAGCTCGAGCAATTCGTCCGCTCTACGACGGCGCTCGCGACGATCGATACCGCGAACTTCCAGCCCGAACTCGATATTCTGATAGACGCTCATCAGCGGAAAAAGCGCCAGATTCTGGAAAATCATTGCGGTAGGTCGCCGGTTGACCGGCACGCGGGTCATATCGGTGCCGCCGATGGCAACGCTGCCTTCGCTGGGAGTCAGAAACCCGCTGATCAGGTTCAACAGCGTGGTCTTGCCGCAGCCGGAGGGGCCAAGAAAGCTGAAGAACTCGCCTGACTCGATCTCCAGAGAAGTCGGCTGAATCGCCGTGAAATCACCAAACCGCATCGCGACTTGGTTCAAGGATACGCGACCGTCCATGACGCCCTCTTCGAGTAATTCGGCTGCCTATCCGCCATTGAACGTTCGCTGGCGGTCAGCGTCTCAAGTCCGAATATCGTGCGACATTCCCCTCGAGACCGGCTGACAATGAGCATGGGTGGCGCTCGTCGTTCGAAAACGTGAATCGCGTTCGTCATTAGCAAAATGACGCTCGACAGCCGTGCAATCAAGCCGACAGATAACGGTCCTGATATTCGTTGCGCAACGCCACGTACCAGGGATCCTGGACCGGCCACCACCACAGATTGTCCAGATCCTGCTGAGTGTAGGAGTTCTGGAAGAACTGACGCGTCGCTTCTGGCAACAGATCCTCGGCACCCACCGCCGTCGAGTTATAACCGGTGGACTTGACGAACATCGCTCCCGCTTCCGGGGTGTAGTACCAGTTGATCAGCTCGTAAACCGCATCGACATTGCGCGCATTTTGGGGAATCACGAACCCCTCCATCCACGCCAGCGCCCCTTCCTTGGGTGCGCCGTAGGCGATCGGCTCGCCTTCGGTCTGTAGCCGGAAGGCGGTGCTGTCCCATGTCTGGCCGATCATGGCGCCGTTGGTACGGAAAGCACCCTGCGCTTCGTTCTCGGTCGACCAGAACTGGATCACCATGTCCTTGTGCTTGACGGCCTCGGCCAGAATGACATCGAAGTTGGCACGCATCGCTTCTTCGGTCTTGAACGACTCGAGCAATGGCCTGGGAAGCTTGCCCTGCGCTTCCAGCCACAGGCCGATGCCCACCAGGGCGGAATGCGCGCGTACCGTCACCCCAGGGCCGATTTCCGGGTTCCAGAGATCACCGTAACTCAGCTGGGCGCGGTCGATATCCGTGTACCGTGTGTTGTAGGCGATGGCCTCGGTGCCCCAGTCCGACGGCGCGAAATAGCGCTTGCCGTCGACCATTCCACCGACTTCCGATCCCTTCAACGCGGTATCCAGGCAGCCATCCCAGTGAATGCGTGACGTATCCAGCGGCTGAATCAGCTGGTAATCCAGATAACCCGGGACGCGGTCCACGGTCGGCATGATCACGTCGAATCCGGAGCCATCGGTGGCCCGCAACGAATTCATCAGTTCGTCATTGGTGCCGTAAGGGGTAAACGTCGCCTTGATGCCCGTCTTGGCCGTGAAATCCGACAGCATTTCATCGGTGAAATAGCCCGCCCAGGCATAAATGCGCAGCACCTGATCCTGGGCGAAGGCGCGATTGATATAGAACGGTACCGAAGCGGCGGCACTGGCAGCCGCAGCGCCCTGCAAGAAGCGACGACGGGAAAGGGTCATCGAAGGTCTCCTGTTGTTTGTCGATCCACCACCCGGTTAGCAAAATACCGGCCGGCGGAAAACGTTGTTATACGACAGACCTGTTACTGGCGCGTGACGCTCCATCATTATCGAACGTCCGCTCAACGAGAGATTACCAGCCCGTCACGGAAATGACATCTGAACAAAGGTCAGGGTGGGAAGTGCCAGGCAGGACAAAGGAATGAAACGCAGAGTGAAGGGCGAAGCCGGGCGGTTGCACAGCGATGGGAATATTCAAGGGCTGAAAATGGTTGTCGACGCGCCATCGCCTAATATCTTTCACCCACGAAAAAGCCGGCCCTGAGGCCGGCTTCGTTCGATAGAGTGGCTCAAAGCGGCCACTCGCATCGGGATCAGCTTAGAAGCTGTAGACGGCACCGACAGCAACGCCGTCGCCTTCGTCTTCGTTACGGTCACGCAGCGCGCCTTCGATGAAGGTGTACATCGCCGGAGAGATGTTGTACGTCACACCGCCGACGATTTCGTTGGCCGTGTCATCACCGTTGAGGTAAGTGGAGCCATCATCAGCCTTGATGTACTGATAGGCACCGTAGACATCACCGAAGCCGTAGCCGTAGCGAGCGCCCAGCGCGTAGAAGTCAGCGTCGGCATCGCCCTGCTCGCTGTCGAAACGCTCGGCCTTGGCAGCCAGACGCAGCGCATCGATGGTGTACTGAGCGGTGATACCGTACTGGTCGCCAGACTCGTAGGTCGCGCCGTTGCTGGTATACGTTCCATCGTAGTTGTCCAGATCGTCATAGACACCCGCGATGGAGAATGCGCCAACAGCGTACTTCAGACCGGTATAGAAAGAAGCGTTGCTGTCATTGCGAATGTTTTCTTCTTCGGCGTCGCCCTTGTACTGGCTACCGACGGCGAACTGCAGGCCAGCCCAGACCGGGGACATGTACTGGAACTTGTCGCCTTCACGGTCGTTGGTGCCCAGATTCACATCATCGCTGAACGGATCCAGAGCAGCACCGCTGGAATCGCTGACGTCGAAGTATTCGTTGTTGGAGATCGGATCCTGGACCCAGTCATCGATCAGCGCATCCCACGAACCCAGACGTGCGTCACCGAAGTTGCCCTTCAGACCCAGGTAGGCCTGGTCACCATCGTTGATGCCACCGTTGGACTTCTCTTCGTCAGCCTGGTGCTCGAACTCGGCCTTGAAGTAGCCGGTCAGGCCCGGGTTGATGATGTGCTGGCCGGAGAAACCGATGGTCGAACCGTTGTCGAAGATTTCGTCTTCGTAGTTACCGCGTTCGTTTTTGACATTTTTGTAGGCAATCTGGATGTTGCCGTAGATGTCGAGCTGCGTGCCGTCCTGGTTGTAGACAGTCGCTGCCTGGGCAGCGGCGGAGGCGCCCAGGGCACCAGCAATAGCAGTCGCTAAGAGCGTCTTTTTCATCGCGATAGGTTCCTTAACTAGCTTACTGTTCGATCGTGTCTGCAGATGCAGTCGGCTTCGGCACCTTCAACCAGCATCGTCACGCGAACGAATGACGGCTGTGGAACTTAGAAGCCTTGTTATTGTCCAATGCTCGCCCAGAAACCTTATACTGGACGTTGGAGGAACGCAACAAGAAAAAAACACTGTTTTCGTTCCCGTCGCGGCGTCTTCTCGCCTCCGTCGCTCTCACCTATGCTGGTGATAACTACGAAGTTGTCGGGCGCTCGCAGCCTAGCCTCGGGCGGTGACAATCCCATGACACCCCACCGCTCGGCAAGGAAAAGCGGTAGAACATTTGACAGCCTGGCGCCAGAACGAGACTAAAGTTTACCGCCAAATGCTCTGGTCTAACGCCAACGGCTGCTGTCGACCTGTCTTCTCCAGCGCGACGTGATGCTCATCCGACCACGTCGCTACTCCTGAGGCTGCTGGCCGTGCTTGGCCAGCAACGCGCTAATCTTGCGATCCAGCTTTTCGGATCGCTGCTGCGTTTCACGCGTTTTCTGTTTTTTCTGCAAGGCCTCCAACTGCCGCTTGGCGTGCTTGGCTTCCTCTGCGGTGACGGCCTCACAATCTTCACCGTCCATGCCGACACGCCGCGCATCCTCCCGGACCGATTTCAGATAGCGTGGCAGATGCACGTAACAGGCCAGCGCGCGGCGAACCAGCTTCTCGGGCCAGGGCTCCACTTCACACAATTCGAGATGAATGCCGGTCTTCAACGGCCGCGTGTGGCCCTTGAAGAACGTTTTCGGGTAACGCTTGTACCACTGGGCGAGCAGCGAGTGCGGCGAAGGCGCCTCGTGTTCTGCACCAAACGCCAGCGAGTTCTGTGGCTGCCCGGCATCCGGCATCGACGACGCAAAGTCCCCCGGCTCCTCGGGTGGGCGCGATTCGAAAGCTAACGCCCCTTCCCCAATCGTCGGGTGCGCGTCGCCTTCGATCTCAGCCCTCTCGGTCGACCGGGTCTCTGGGTGATGCGCAGCCGGCGGTTCGCCTGGCGTCCCGTTGGACGACGATGTCAGCCGCTGCAGTGGCGAAATCGTCTGGCTGGAGCGGCCAGCGGGTGTCTCGTCCAGTTTCGGCCGGGGCCGTCGGAACGCCAGATTACCCAGCCCACGGGCGCGAGTTCCGCCGTCCGGATCTTCGTTATGATCGTGCCCCTTGACCATCAAGGGGTCCAGCTCCGCCAGCGCAAGCAGCCGCTCCTTCAGCGCCCGGTTTTCCGCCTCCAGCGCCTTGTAGCGCTCTTTCTCGGCTTCCAAAGCAGCTTGACCCGCTTCGACCTGGTGCTCGATGGCAGCCAGGAGCGCCTGTGTTCGATCCGTCAACACGGCACAACTCCTCTCAAGTCCTCTCAATCGACATCGGGACACGCCGCCGGTCATCCTGACGACAGGCGCTCGATCCCTCTCGGACGCACGCTTCCAGCAGAGACTCAGCCAGAACCGAGCCTACGACGATACTGGACGAAAGCATAATCCGGTGATCCCGTCCTGACGGTGCGTTCAGCCTCCTCCCACTCTTCTCGCGTGAAGGCCGGAAAAAAGGCATCACCCTCGAGCTCGACGTCCACCTCCGTGAGATGGAGTCTCGTGGCCACCGGCAGTGCCTGCGCGTAGATCTCTCCTCCGCCCATTACCATGATCTCATCGGCGCCATCGATCAACGCCTGATGATCGGCAAGTCGCAACGCCTCGTCCAGCGAATGGCAGATCCGGATGCCCTCGCGCTGGTAGTGCGGGTCCCGCGTGATCACGATGTTGAGCCGACCCGGCAGTGCCCGGCCAATCGACTCGAACGTCTTGCGCCCCATCACCAGCGGCTTGCCTAGCGTGAGAGATTTGAAGCGCTTCAGATCCTCCGGCAGATACCAGGGCAGGCGATTATCGACGCCAATGACCCGGTTGGACGACATCGCGGCGATCATCGCGATCGGCGTTTCTCGCGTCGAAGGTTTCACGTCGCTCATACGGCAATCGGTGCCTTGATGGATGGGTGGGATTCATACCCCTCGATCGCGATATCGTCGAACCGGAAGTCGAACAGATCATCGATCGCGGGATTGAGCTTCAGTCTCGGCAACGCCAACGGTTCGCGCGACAGCTGCAACCGGGCCTGATCGAGGTGATTGAGATAGAGATGTGCATCGCCCAGCGTGTGCACGAAGTCGCCGGGCTTCAGCCCGCAGACCTGCGCCACCATGTGGGTCAGCAGCGCATAGCTTGCGATGTTGAACGGCACGCCCAGAAAGATATCGGCGCTGCGCTGGTAGAGCTGGCAGGACAGCTCACCGTTGGCGACGTAGAACTGGAACAGGGCATGGCAAGGCGGCAGCGCCATCTCATCGACCAGGGCCGGATTCCAGGCCGAGACGATGTGCCGGCGGGAGTCGGGATTACGCCGAATCTGATCGACCACCTTGGCGATCTGATCGATATGTTCACCATCGGGCGACGGCCAGCTGCGCCACTGATAACCGTAGACCGGACCCAGATCGCCGCTGGCATCTGCCCACTCGTCCCAGATCGTGACGTTGTGCTCATGCAGATAGGCGATATTGGTCTCGCCCCGCAGAAACCAGAGCAGCTCGTGAATGATCGAGCGCAGATGAAGCTTCTTGGTGGTCACCAGCGGAAACCCCTCGCGCAGATCGAAGCGCATCTGATGCCCGAACACGCTCAGCGTACCGACCCCGGTGCGATCGGCTTTTTCAACGCCGCTGTCGAGCACGCGTTGCATCAAGTCGAGATAAGGCCGCATGGGCACGCTCCTTTCCGGTGACGGGCTCGCCACATACGGCAAGCCCGTCAAGACACTTGTTCAAAATTGAGACCGCCAGGAATCAGGCGGCCGAGCACTCGATGAGTCACGCTTGAGCTGCCGGCTGCCCCACGCGAGCGTCGTCGACGCCATTGTGCCGCGACCAGGCGATCAGCGCGATACCGGCAACAATCATCGGCAGTGACAACAGCTGCCCCATGGTCAGCCAGTCGAAGGCGATAAAGCCGAGCTGCGGGTCCGGGCGCCGGAAGAATTCGGACAGGAATCGAAACGCGCCATAGCAGATCAGGAAGAGGCCCGAGATGAAGCCGCGTCGACGAGGCGACAAGGACGCCATCCACAGCACCCCGAACAGCACGACGCCTTCCAGAAAGAACTGATACAGCGAAGAGGGATGGCGCCCCTGCCCGCCCATCCCCGGAAACACGAGCGCCCAGGGGACGTCCGTCACGCGGCCCGGCAATTCATGGTTGATGAAGTTGCCGATACGCCCTGCGCCGAGCCCGATCGGTACCAGCGGCGCGATGAAATCCGTGAGCTGGAAGAACGCCAGACCATGCTTGCGCGCGAACAACAGCGCCGCCAGCAGCACCCCCAGCAGGCCACCGTGAAAACTCATGCCGCCGTCCCAGACCTGAAAGATCCACAGCGGGTTGTCCAGAAACCGATCGAAACCGTAGAACAGCGCATAGCCGATACGACCGCCGAGTACGACCCCCAGCGCGCCATAGAACAGCATGTCGCCGATGTCATCGGGCTTCAGTCCCAGGCGGTCGGCACGTCGACGTCCCAACCACCAGGCTCCCACGAAGCCGATGACGTACATCAGCCCGTACCAGTGAATCTTGAGCGGGCCCAACGAAACGGCCACCGGATCGATCTCGGGGTAAGCCAGCATGCTTTCTCCTTGGCTACGGGATGGTCCAGATCGCGAGTCAGCCAATCATCAGCTTGACCCCTACCACGATCAGCAGGAGGGCAAAGATACGTCGCAGCGTTCTGGCAGGCAATGCATGGGCGACTTTGACGCCGACTCGAGCCATCGGCACGCTGGTCGCCATCAGGCCGAGAAAGGCTGGCCACATCACATAGCCGGTCGCGCCGGCCGGCAGCGTCATCTCGCTCCAACCCACGGCGATATTGGTGACGGTGCCGATCAGCGCGATCGGCAAACCGATCGCCGAGGACGTTCCCACCGCTTCCGTCATCCGGCTGGTGAAACGTGACAGCCAGGGCACCGACATCACCCCACCGCCGACACCGAACAGGGTCGAGACGCCGCCGATCACGGCGCCGGCTGCCGTCATTGGCCAGCGTCGCGGCACTTGCCCCTGAGTCGCGGGCGGTCGCGTCAACAGCATCTTCAGCGCCATCACCACCGCAAAGACACCAAACAGCCGAGTCAGCGCATGACCGGGTAGCGCCGACGCCAGCAGCACACCGAGAACGCCGCCTGCGAGCAGACCCGGGATCATCAGCCGCAGCCAGTCTCGACGCACGCTGCCGCGACGCCAATGCCCCCAGGCCGACGAGGCGCCGGTGACCACGATCGTCGCCAGCGACGTACCCACCGCCAGATGCGCGACGACAGAAGGATCGAAGCCTTGCGCCAGAAAGGTAAAGACCAGCGCGGGAACGATGACGATGCCACCACCGATACCGAAAACGCCCGCCATCAGGCCAGCGGCGGCACCGACCACGAGATAGATCAGGATCGCGGTCAGCATGGAATGCTCCTGGCCTGCTCGATATCGCTGGAGGGGAGCGTGGCACCCATGCGGGTTGGCGCAGCGGCCGGAATGGTGAAGGCTGGCATGAAGCGATCCTGTAGGCGCAAGGTATCGGTTGATGTTGAGAGCGAGAGCCAAAGATCGAACGCCGAAACCGGGCAGAGATTTCGACCGCGGATCGCTAGCATGCTCATGTTACGCTGCCGCCAGGATGGTGTCATGGCACCGTCTCTCGACCGGATCGCTTTGCCAATCAGGAATCCATGCCATGTGCTTGATCGTATTCGACTGGCAGCCTCGATCCGAGGTGAAATTGCGCCTCGCTGCCAATCGCGACGAATTCCACGCCAGGCCAGCCCAGGCACTGCATCGCTGGCCTGACGCCGAACTGATCGGTGGCCGCGACCTGCAGGGCGGGGGAACCTGGCTTGCCGCGACGCCCTCGCGCGTGGCCGCGCTCACCAACGTTCGCCAACCGGGACCGGCCGCGGCACCCGGCGCGCCCAGCCGAGGCGAACTGGTGCGTCAGGCGCTGGAGACCGACGATCCGGTCGCTTGGCTGGAAACCCTGGCCGCGGGCGGCGCCGAACGGTACGCCGGATTCAACCTGCTGCTGATGTCGGGCCATCGGCTGTGGACGCTTCATCACGACCATCGAGTCACCCACTGGCAACTCGTGTCCGCCGGCATTCACGGCCTGTCCAACGCCAGCCTCGACACGCCCTGGCCCAAGCTCGTTCAGGCGCGGCACGCCCTGCAACAGGCGTTGACGGCGCCGGACTGGCGAGTCGACCTGTGGTCGGCCATGCGCGATGCCCGCCAGGCACCGCTCGACGAGCTCCCCGATACCGGCGTCGGCCAGGATCTCGAACGCGTTCTCTCGCCGGCATTCATCGAGGGCTACCACTACGGGACGCGAGCCACCACGCTGGTGACGGCCGCTGCAGGGAACACGATGCTGGAAGAGCAGCGATTCGACCCTGGCGGCGTGCCGGCAGACAACATCACGCGATTGGCGACGCGCGCAACGGGAACGGATCAGTCCTGAGGCGGAAGCAGGTGACCTATCTGCCAATCGTTCAGCCGCTGGCGCAGGTGCGCTCTGACGACCGCGGTGGTCGGCAACGAGAGCGTTTCCGACACCAGCGAGCGCGCATCCTCGATACTGACGCGCCGAATGGCCGCTCGCACCCGAGGCAGGCTGGGCGCGTTCATCGACAGCGCGTCGAAGCCCATGCCCATCAACAGCAGTGCGCCGGCGGGATCGCCGGCCAGTTCGCCGCAGACGGAGGCCGGCACGCCGAGCTGCTGGCTCTCCGTCGCCAGGCGCGCCAGGGCATTGAGCACTGCCGGGTGACAGGCGTCGTAGAGACTGGCCACTCGGGCGTTGTTGCGGTCGACCGCCAGGAGATACTGGGTCAGATCGTTGCTTCCCACCGAGAAGAAATCGACGCGCTCCGCCAGCGCCGATAACTGGTAGAGCGTGGCCGGTACTTCGATCATCACCCCGACCTTGGGCGAGGCGACCTCGATGCCATCCTCGGCGAGTTCCTCGCGAGCTCGCGCCAGCAGGCGCAGTGCGGTATCGACCTCGTCCACACTGGTGATCATCGGCAGCAGGATGCGCAGATTGTCCAGCTCGCGCGATGCCATCAGCATCGCCCGCATCTGCACCATCAGCACTTCCGGGTGATCGAGCGTGACCCGAATGCCTCGCCAGCCAAGAAACGGATTGGCTTCGTTGATCGGGAAATAAGGCAGGTCCTTGTCGCCGCCGATATCGAGCGTTCGCATGACCACCGGCAGCGGTGCAAAGCTGGAAAGCTGCTCGTGGTAGAGGCGGGTCTGCTCCTGCTCGCTGGGGAAGCGCTCGTTCATCATGAACGGGACTTCCGTCCGGTACAGGCCGACACCGCTGACCCGTGGCTTGAGCTGCGCCACGACATCCACCGCCAGCCCCGTATTGACCATGAGCGGCATCTTGTAGCCATCGGAGGTCTCGCTGGGCAGATGCTGCTCGTGCTCGAGCACCTCCGCCAGCGCCTGCTCCTCCTTGATCAGGCGTTCATAGCGTTTGGCCAGTTGAGCATCGGGCCGCACGAACAGCCGGCCCCGGTGTCCGTCGAGAATCGCCTTTGCCCCGTTGATGCGCGGCAGCGGCAGATCGACCATGCCCAGCACGGTGGGAATGCCCATGGCGCGGGCCAGAATGGCGACATGCGAATTGCTGGAGCCGCGAATCGAGACCAGCGCCGCCAGACGCCCCCTGGGCAGCTCGCCGAGCGTTGCCGCACTGATCTCGTCACCTACCAGAATGGCATTGTCGGGGTAGGTCGATGGCGTCAGTTCATTGCCTTCCTGCAGACGCGCCAGCACGCGGCGCCCCAGATCGCGGATATCCGCCGCTCGCTCGCGAAGATAGCCGTCGTCGACCCGCTCCAGGTATTGCGTATGGCGCCGCACCACATCGGCCAGCGCCCCCGGCGCCCACTGCCCTTCGCGAATCCGCTTTTCGACCTCGTTGCCCAGCGCCGCATCGCCCAGCATCTGCTGATAGACATCGAACAGCGCCAGCTCCTGGGTGGAAATACGGCTGGCAAGGCGCGCGCCGGCCTTGCGGATATCTTCGCGCACGTGGGCCAGAGCCGCATGCAGGCGAACCACCTCGGCATCCGGGTCGGTGGGGATCAGATCGGGAACGCTATCCAGGTCCGCCGGCGGCGCGATCACCACGATCTCGCCGATGGCCATGCCCGGCGATGCCGCCACGCCGGAAAACATCGCCTGACCGTCAGGCTCGGCGCGGCGATTGAGCGTCCCCGATACCAGCGCATGAGCCAGCACGCCGGCCAGCTGCGCCGCCATGGTAACCAGAAACGCCTCGTCGCCCTCGTCGAAGCGACGCTTTTCCTGCTGCTGAACCACCAGCACGCCCAGCATTCGCCGCTGGTGGATGATGGGCACACCCAGGAAACTCGAGAATCGCTCCTCTCCGGTCTCGACGAAATAACGGAACTGCGGATGCGCAGGCGCATCCTCGAGATTCAACGGCTCTTCCCGCTGACCGACGAGTCCGACCAGCCCTTCACCGAGCCGCATCGTCACCACGCCTACGGCCTGGGTTCGCAGGCCAATGGTGTCCATCAGCACCAGACGATCGCGCTCGCGGTCGAACAGGTAGATGGAACAGACATCGGTGCGCATCGCCTTACGGATGCGACGTACCATGGTGGCCAGCGCGGCATCCAGGCTACGGGCGCCGTTGACTTCCTGAACGATGCGGCGAAGAGTATCGAGCATGGGCCTTTTTCTTGTGGGCGAGGAGATCCTCGTGGTGGCTTCGGGTGGACAGCGCCAATCCCCGAAACCTCAACCGGGTATCGGCATCAGAATCGGGGAGCGTGGCCCGTGAACTCAAACAGCAGGGTCGTTCTACAGCCTGGCCATTTCCTCCAGCGACAGTCGATGAAAATCTGGCGCCAGCTCCCGCAACGCGCGTCGGTAGACCTCACGCTTGAAGGAGACCACCTGCCCTAAAGGATACCAGTAACTCACCCATCGCCAGCCATCGAATTCCGGCTTGGGGGTGCTATCCACGCAAACCCGACTGTCGTGACAGCGAATCTTCAGTAGAAACCACTTCTGTTTCTGGCCAATACAGATCGGTTTCGAGTGTGTCCGGACCATGCGCCGGGGCAGACGGTAGCGTAGCCATCCTCGCGTACAGGCAACGACATCGACATCCTTGGATGTCAGCCCGATCTCTTCCTCCAGTTCCCGGAAGAGTGCCTGATGCGGCGTCTCGCAAGCATTGATACCACCCTGCGGAAATTGCCACGCCTCCTGTCCCGCCCGACGCGCCCAGAGCAGCTGGCCGTCACAGTTGGCAATGATGATGCCAACGTTCGGCCGAAAGCCATCGGCGTCTATCACAGCGTTCACCTTAGCTCAATCGTCGTTGGGATCATTCTTCCACAAAGCGAGAAAGGGCATCAATACGCCTTAAGCCAACCGGCCATAAAACCTTCACTCAAATCCTTCGGTTGCACCCACTGCCCCATCGGAATCCCGATCGGTCAGGTTGAGGCATAGCTTCATAGGGGATTATCCTCAGGCCACGTCGACGACAGCGGTTTCTCGAGCCGTTGCCGGGATGCGCGCGTGGGCAAAGGGGCGGGAGTTTGCGATACTGCCGAGCGCTCGTATTCATCGCTGAACCGACAAGCGTTCGACACTGTCAGGAGCTGACTGACAGACCTCGCTGACAAGACTTGTCGAAAAGACCTGGCCGAAAAGACCTGGCCAAAAAGACTTCGACCTACCAAGACGCGCCGCACGCCAACACGGGAGCCCACCTTTGAGCCTGGCCATCTTCGATCTCGACAATACCCTGCTGAGCTGTGACAGCGACCATTCCTGGGGCGAATTCCTGGTGGAACAGGGCGCCGTGGACGGCGAAAGCTATCGCCGTGCCAACGATCAGTATCTGCAAGACTATCAAGCCGGCCAGCTGGATATCATGGCGTATCTTTCGATGGCGCTGAAACCGCTGAGCGAGCATAGCGAGGCGCAACTCAACGCCTGGCACCAGCAGTTCATGGCCTGCAGGATCGAACCCCATATTCTGCCGCGGGGCGAGACGCTGCTGGCCTGGCATCGTCAACGGGGCGATTTCCTGCTGATCGTCACCGCGACCAACCGCTTCATTACCGGCCCCATCGCCGAGCGCCTCGGCGTCGACGATCTCATTGCCATTGAAGCGGAGCGCGAGAATGGACGCTACACCGGTCGTGTCGAAGGGGTTCCCAGCTACCGCGAAGGCAAGGTCACGCGCGTCATGCAGTGGCTGGACGATCACCCCACCCTGACCCTGGACGACGCCTGGTTCTACAGTGATTCGATCAATGATCGTTATCTGCTGGAGGCCGTGAGCCAGCCGGTGGCGGTCGATCCCGACGACGAGCTCAGAGCCCTGGCGAGTGAGCGGGCGTGGCGCATACTGTCTCTGCGCTAGTCCTCGGCGGCGTTCGAGCGTGGCGAGCCGTGTTCGAGTCAGGCATGGAGGGTTGCGACAGTCTGCCGACGTCACAAAAGCCAAGCCCCGACCAGGGCCGGGGCTTCAGGTAGAACGAAAGGCACCATCAGTCGGTGCGAACGGACCGATCGTCAGGCGCCTTCGCCACGTCGGCAGCGGAAGGCGCATGGACCGCATGCAGACGGCTGATGAGCTGGTCTTCCAGCGCGAAGCGCTCTGTCATCGTCGCGCCCAGCTTATCGAGCCAGCCGGGAAGACGGTCGGTATAGCGCTGACAGCGCGCTGGCGTGGCGTACTCGTTATCGAAATCGAGCACCATCTGCGTCGATGCATCGACACGGGCCAATAGCTTGTCTGCCACGTCGAGCGCTTCGCGGTCGTCGAAGGCTCTAGCCTCCTCGCGCAGCTGTGGATAGATCTCGAAATGTCCGGCGCTGATGTAATCCATCAAGGCTTCGCTGAAAGCATCGATGCGCTCTTTCGACACCGCCGAGAGATCGCCATCGCAGAATTCGCGGAGATCGACCAGTGTCACCAGCATGTCGTGGCGCTGGTCCAGCCATCGATCGATCAGCGTATGAACGCCACCCCACCGTTCCTGGGCGGTTTTGCAATCTTCCAGCATGATCAGACTCTCCCTCGTCGCCTGTTTCCCGGGAGGCATCGAACCCGATTCAGGACGCCTGCCCCGCCGGTTCGCGAACCGTTTTGCCACTGTAGCGCAATCGGGACACGATCATCATCACCGGAATGATGACCAGGACGACGAAACCCAGTAGCGTCCACTGCGGCAACGTCACACCCCACAGCGACCCCTCGACCAACGCACACTCTCCGGAGCCGTGCAGCACCCGCGCCATGACGTCCCACAATGGCAGCATGTCCATCATGTAATCCAGACCCGGTCCGCAGCTGGGGACACTATCCGGAGGCAGCGTCTGCAGCCACACGTGCCGACCCGCCACGCCGATGCCACCCAGCACCGCCAACAGAGAGAGCGCCGCGTAGACGAGACGGCCGCCGCGTGCGGGGTTGTGAATCGCGCCGATCAGGAACACGACACCCGCGGATATGACCGCGACGCGTTGAAAGATGCACAGCGGGCAAGGCTCCAGGCCGACGCCATACTGGAGATAGAGAGCGACGGCCATCATGAAGCAGCACATCAAGAGGCCCAGCAAACACCACTGACGAGTACTGGCCTGTGCCATCCAATGCTTGATTTGCATGTCCTTTCCCACTGAATGCCGGCGCACGTTCGCGCCGGCGGTTTTCATCCTCGACGACCGCCGGTCACAAGTACGTTCGACGACAGTCGATCCTGGGTACGCTCGATGAACGCCAATGGTTCACTGACTCACGTCGCCGACCGAGGTTCCCTCGCCCGCTGGAAATATTCGGCGAGAAACTGGCCGAACGAGAGCCTGTCTTCGGCTTCGATGTCATGCTGCTGTTGATGCGATGTCTCGACCAGTTGGGAAAACAGTTCGGCGCGCGCCTCGTCCATCGGCGTCGAACGCCAGTGCTGCGCCTGCTCCTTGGCCAGATCGGCAATGAAATCCGCCCACTCGCCACCATGCGCCTCCAAGGCACGCAGCATCTGCGCGGAAGGCGTCAGCTCGGGGTCATCCAGGCGCGGGGCAATGGCGGCAATCGCGGCAACATGAAGATCGTCTCCCTCGAGGGTATCGAGCAATTCGGCCACCTTGCGCATGCCTTCGATGATCTCGTGGCCGCGAACACGCAGCGACACCCGACGATCCCCGATCTGCAGCTCGAGCGCCGGGTCGCGCCCCTGCTCGACGACCAGCCGGCGATTGTCGTCCAGGCGGTCGCACTCCTCGTCAGGGATCCAGGGGCTTTCGGAAAGCAGGCACCAGAGCAGGAAGGTATCCATGAAACGCATCTGCGGCTCGTCGATCCCCAGCGGCAGAAACGGGTTCAAATCGAGACAGCGCACCTCGATATATTCCACGCCGCGCGCTTCAAGGGCCTGAGTTGGCGTCTCGTCATGTCGCGCCACGCGCTTGGGCCGAATGTCACTGTAATACTCGTTCTCGATCTGCAGGATATTGGCACTGAGCTGCCGCCATTCGCCATCGACATCGACGCCGATCCGGCGATAGCCAGGCCATTCGGTCGAGATCGCGTTGCGCAGCGTCCCCACATAGTTGGAGAGCGAGTTGAAGCAGATCTTCAACTGCTCCTGCACCTTGTTCTGATAACCCAGATCGGACATCCGCAGACTGGTGGCGTAGGGCGCATAGAGGGTCTTGTCGCCCAGCGGCTTCAGCTTGTCGCAGCGGTCATCGCCGCCCTCTTCCCCCAGAAAGCTCCGATCCAGTGCCGGCGAAGCACCGAACAGGTAGAGCAACAGCCAGCTGTTGCGACGGAAGTTGCGAATCAGGTCGAAGTAACGCGTCGAACGGAAGCCCTGCAGCGACTCCTCCTGGCGCCCTTCCATTTCCTGCAGCATCGGCCAGATATCGTCCGGCAGCGACACGTTGTAATGGATTCCGGCAATCGACTGCATGATGCGGCCGTATCGCGCGTCGAGCCCCTTGCGGTACACATACTTCATGGTACCGATGTTGGACGTGCCATAATCGGCGATCGGAATACTGTCGTTACCCGCCAGCCGCGCCGGCATGCTGGCCGGCCACAGCCACTCGTCATCGAGCTTGCGGTAGGTGAAACGCACCAGATCGCCCAGAAACGAGAGTGCATCGGCGGGACGACAGTAAACCGGCGTGATGTACTCGAGCAGCGCTTCCGAATAATCGGTCGTGATATGCGGATGGGTCAGCTTGGAACCGAGCGCATGCGGGTGAGAGGTCTGCACGATGGCACCCTTCGCATCGACGCGTAGGCCTTCCTTCTCGATGCCACGGCGCAGGCGACCCAGCAATCCCTTGCGGGCCGGCGCCATCAGTTGGCCAACGTTCTTGGCGAGTTGATCAGACACGCTCAACACCTTATCTCGTTGGAGGAGCAGCACTCCCCCGTTTATCCGTGCGTCGACGAGGCGGACGGGACTCGTTCCTGTCCGGTCCGCCTCGAGCAAAATCTCATTATGGAGGCGGCGATAGCACTTTCAAGGCTAACGACTTCTCCGTCGACGCCATTCCCGGCGACATGTTCGATGCCGCTTCCGACGCTATGTCCGCCGCTGAGCCTTGCGCAGCGCCTCGGCCATCGCGCCACCTGGCTGCGCAGGCTGACGGTCGCCGTTGCCCTGACGCGCTTGACGACCCCGATTCGCTTCGCCACCCCGCGACTGGCCGCCGCTCGATCGGCGCTCGCCCGCTGGCGATTTCTCACCCGCTGAGTCACTGAGCCGCATCGTCAGGCCGATGCGTTTACGGGCCACGTCCACCTCCATCACCTTGACCTTGACGATATCGCCGGCCTTGACCACCTGGCGCGGATCGTCGACGAACTTGTCGGCCAGTGCGGAAATATGCACCAGGCCATCCTGATGTACGCCGACATCGACGAAGGCCCCGAAGTGGGTGACGTTGGTCACGACCCCTTCCAGCAGCATGTCGGGCTCGAGATCACCAAGCTTCTCGACCCCCTCACGGAACGTTGCCGCCTTGAATTCCGGGCGCGGATCGCGACCGGGCTTGTCGAGTTCCGCCAGGATATCGATCACCGTCGGCAACCCGAACGTCGCATCGATTCCCAGCGCGTCATCGACGTAATCCGACGGTTTGAGTGACTTGAGATAGCGGCTATCCCCGATCAGACCGCCCAGCTCACGCCCATTGCGTTCGGCGATGCGCGCCACCAGCGGATAGGCTTCAGGATGCACGGCACTGGCATCGAGCGGATTGGTGCCGCCCATGATGCGCAGGAAGCCGGCACACTGCTCGAAGGTCTTGGGCCCCAGTCTGTCGACGCTGAGCAACTCCTTGCGAGTCCGAAACGGGCCTTCGCGATCACGCCGCGCGACGATATTGTCGGCCAGCATCGTGCTGAGGCCCGAGACTCGGGAAAGCAGCGCACTGGAGGCGGTATTGAGATCCACGCCCACGGCGTTGACGCAGTCCTCGATCACCGTTTCGAGACTGCGGGACAGGTTCACCTGGGAGACATCGTGTTGATACTGCCCCACGCCGATCGACTTGGGGTCGATCTTGACCAGTTCGGCCTGAGGATCCTGCAGCCGGCGGGCAATCGATACCGCGCCACGAATCGAGACATCGAGATCGGGAAACTCCTTGGCCGCCAGCTCCGACGCGGAATAGACCGACGCTCCGGCCTCGCTGACCATCACCTTGGTGAGCTGGCGCGGCGCCACGCGCTTGACCAGTTCGGCGGCCAGCTTGTCGGTTTCGCGGCTGGCGGTCCCGTTACCGATCGCCACCAGCGACACCTCATGGCGCTCGACCAGCGTGACCAGGGTGGCCAGCGCCTCGTCCCAGCGCTTCTGCGGCGCGTGAGGGTAGATCACCGCTTCCTCGAGGAAACGCCCGGTGGCATCGACCACGGCAACCTTGCACCCGGTACGCTGACCCGGATCGAGACCCAGCGTCGTACGCGGTCCCGCCGGTGCTGCCAGCAGCAGATCCTTGAGGTTGGCGGCGAAGACATCGATCGCTTCCTGCTCGGCGCGCTCTCGCAGCCGACCCATCAATTCGGTCTCGAGATGCGTGTAGAGCTTGACGCGCCAGCTCCAGCGGACCACTTCTTTCAACCACCGAGAGGCGGCCTGCTCGGCCCCCAGATCGATACCGACATGACGCGCGATCGCTACCTCGGCAGGATGAATCGGCGCGTCGTCTTCGCCGGCCATGGCCAGCGAGAGCGACAGCACGCCCTCCTTGCGCCCTCGAAACATCGCCAGCGCCCGATGTGAAGGCGTCTTGGCGAGACCTTCGTCGTGCTCGAAGTAATCCGAGAACTTGGCCCCTTCCGCCTCCTTGCCCTTGACCACCCGGGCGCGAAGCTGGCCGTCTTCCCACAGCCGTTCCCGCAGGCGACCGACCAGTTCGGCCGCTTCGCTGAAGCGTTCCATCAGTATCTGCTTGGCCCCGTCCAGCGCGCTCTTGGCGTCCTCGATGCCGTGGCCAGCACCGGTAGCGCTATCGGCGAACGCCGCCGCTTCGCGCTCCGGGTCGAGACTCGGATCGCTCAGCAGCCGGTCCGCCAGTGGCTCCAGTCCCGCCTCGCGAGCGATCTGCGCCTTGGTCCGACGCTTCTTGCGGTAGGGAAGGTAAAGATCTTCAAGGCGCTGCTTGGTGGTCGCCGAATTCAGCTCGGCGCGCAGCATCTCGGTCAGCTGGCCCTGCTCGTCGATCGCCTGCAGGATCGCTTCGCGGCGTTCTTCCATTTCACGCAGGTAGCGCAGCCGCTCTTCCAGCGCCCGTAGCTGGCTATCGTCGAGACCGCCGGTGACTTCCTTGCGATAGCGGGAGATGAACGGGACGGTGGCGCCGCCATCCAGCAGTTCGACAGCAGCATTGACCTGAAGCGGGCGAACGCCGAGTTCTTCGGCGATCAACGCAATGATTGCGGTTTGGATCTTGGACATGAAAACCATCACGATGGGTAGGATCGCGCCACGTTAGCACACCGGCGCGAATGGCTCACACCTCGACGCTGCCGGCGTGCCGGAAACCGGACGGGGATGACCGATGGTCATCCCCGTCAATGGCTGCCGTGCAATCGTCGGACATGGCGACTCAAGGTTTTCGATCCGGCACTTCAAGCATCAGCGATCGGGCTATCAGCGCCGGCGAGCAGGCTGACCGCCTCATCCTCGAGGCTGTCAGCGTCCCCATCGGCGCTATCGGCATCGTTGTCGCGTGCTAGAGCACCTGCGGACCGGCCGCCAGGATCGCCGTATCGACGTTATCGAACTTGGTGAAGTTGGCGGTAAACTTGGCCACCAGCGCATTCATCTGCTCGCGGTAGGCTTCCTGATCGGCCCAGGCGTCGCGCGGGTCGAGCAGTTTGGCATCGACACCCTCCACCGCCACCGGAACGTCGAGATTGAGACCGTCGATATGACGGGTCTCGACATTTTTCAGGTCGCCTTCCTGAATCGCGCGGATGATGGCGCGGGTCGTCGGAATGCTGAAGCGGCTGCCGCCCTGGCCGTAGGCACCGCCGCTCCAACCGGTATTGACCAGGTAGACGCGGGATTCGAACGCCTCGATACGCTTGATCAGCAGCTCGGCGTATTCATGTGCCGGGCGCGGAAAGAAAGGCGCGCCAAAGCAGGTCGAGAAGGTCGCTTCCAGGCCGCTGGTGGAGCCCATCTCGGTCGAACCGACCTTGGCGGTGTAGCCGGATAGAAAATGATAGGCCGCCGCTTCCTTGGTGAGCAGCGACACCGGGGGCAGCACGCCGCTCATGTCACAGGTCAGAAAGATGATCGCGTTAGGCTCGCCGGCACGATTCACCTCGATGCGCTTGTCGACGAACTCCAGCGGGTAACCGGCACGGCCGTTCTGGGTAAGGCTGTCGTCGGAGTAGTCAGGCACCCGATCCGCCTCCAGAACCACGTTTTCCAGGACGGTGCCGAAGCGAATGGCATTCCAGATAATCGGCTCGTTCTTGCGCGATAGATCGATGGTCTTGGCATAACAGCCGCCTTCGAAGTTGAAGACGGTGCCCTCGCCCCAGCCATGCTCGTCGTCGCCGATGAGGTAGCGCTCCGGATCCGCCGACAGTGTCGTCTTGCCAGTGCCGGAAAGGCCGAAAAACAGCGTGGTTTCACCATCTTCACCGACGTTGGCGCTGCAGTGCATCGGCAGAACGTCCTTCTCCGGCAGCAGAAAGTTCTGAACCGAGAACATCGCCTTCTTCATTTCGCCCGCATAGCGCATGCCCGCCAGCAGCACTCGGCGCCGTGCGAAATTGATCATCACGGTGCTTTCGGAGCGAGTGCCGTCGCGCTGCGGATCGCAGACGAAATCGGGCGCGCTTAGCACCGTCCACTCGCTCTTGTCCTTAGGATTCCAGTTGTCGGTACGCACGAAGAGATTGCGCCCGTAGAGGCAATGCCAGGCCGTCTGCGTGACGACGCGGATCGGCAGGTAATACTCCGGATCGGCGCCGACATGCAGCTCCGAAACGAAAGTATCGCCGCCCGCCAGATAATCCTCGACCCGCTCCCATAGCGCATCGAAAACATCAGGGCCGATTGGACGATTGACCTGCCCCCAGTCGATCAGATCCGACGTGGAGGGCTCCTCGACAATGAAGCGGTCCAGGGTAGAGCGTCCGGTACGCGCTCCCGTCTCCACCACCAGTGCACCATTGGCGGCCAGCACGCCTTCTCCCCTGACAAGGGCATATTCGACCAGCTCGGCGGTGGTCAAATTGGTGTGCGCTTTGGCGGAGCGGGAATCGCCGGCAGCCTGGAAGGCTTGAGAGGTGGTCATTGTCCAATCCTGGGCGCTAAGGCCTCTGTTCGTGTTTTATCACAGCGTCGAAGATCCGCCGTCCCGGTGACATCACTCTGGGACAGGCGACCTCGGCGTCTGGCGGGCGAAAAAGGATCGCCATTATGGCAAAAAGCGCCCGGCGCGCAAACGCCGAACGCTCGATGTCAATTCCGCCTTGATCGAAGCCCGGCTACCACCGAGCGCCGGTATTAGTGCAGCGTCGGCGACGGCGCCTGCGGGGAGTCGATGATCGCCTCGATCTCTGCCGCACTAAAATGGTACTGCGTATGACAAAAATGGCACTGCGTATCGATGGCTTTCTGCTCATCCAGAATGCTGCGCAGCTCGTCGGCCCCGAAAGTGTGCAGGGCGTTGGCGATGCGCTCCCGCGAGCAGGTGCAGCCGAACGCCAGAGGCTTGGGCGTGAACACCCGGGTGGTCTCTTCATGGAACAGTCGATACAGCACGTCCTGCGCCGGCAGCGTCAGCATTTCCTCGGCAGTAATCGTCGCGGCCAGGTGAACGACGCGATCCCAGGCGTCGGGGTCACGATTGGAGGCGTCGTTCGGTAACTGCTGCAACAGCAGGCCAGCGCTGCGCTCGCCATCGGCGCTCAGCCACAGGCGAGTGGCCAGCTGCTCGGACTGCGCGAAGTACTCTTCCAGGCAGCCCGCCAACCGGTCGTGCTCCAACGCCACGATCCCTTGATAGCGATTGCCTTCGGCGGGATCGAGCGTAATCACGATCTGTCCGTCGCCCACCAGTTGGCGCAGCGTCGCATTGTCGGCAAATACCTGATTCTCGTCATAACGTGCGATGGCCCGCAGCTGCCCGCCGGGACTGGATTCGGCCATCAATACATCGACGCCCTGCTTGCCCCGGATTTCCAGGCTGACCGTGCCATCGAGCTTGACGGTCTCGGTCAGCAAGGCAACCGCGCTCAACAACTCACCCAGCTGATATCGAATCGGCTCGGGGTAGTCCTGACGCTCGAGCACTTCTCGGTAGGCGGTCTCCAATTGCACGATCTCGCCGCGTACGTTGGTGTCATCGAAGAGGAAGCGCTGAATTTCGTCGTTCATCAATCGGATCTCGTCGGATGCCGGACGAATCGCTGACGCTCGTCCGGCCATGGCAGAAGGGATGTCGGAAACCGTTCAAGGCGCAGGCGCCGAACGTTCAGTCGTCGCCGTGCTGGCGCTGGAAGCGGTGAATATCACGACGTTGGCGTTTGTCGGGGCGCTTGATCGGCGGCTGCATCAGTTGATTGGCCAACTTCCGCTGGTGCGCCTCGCGCGCGCGACGATCGATGCTGTCCGGCGTCTCGGCATAGAGTGCCTGAGCCTCGGGGGCGCCACGGCGTTGATCCGACAGCGCCAGGACTTCGACGGTCGCATGATCCCAGCCTTGCGGCACCTCGATCAGCGCGCCGACCTCGACGGCCCGGCTGGTTTTCACACGGCCGCCGTTGTAGCGAACCTTGCCACCCTCGATCGCTTTCTTGGCCAGCTGGCGCGTCTTGAAGAACCGCGCAGCCCACAGCCACTTGTCGATACGTATCGTTTCACTCATGGGTCTGTTACCTCGACCTGCCTAGATGGGGGCCGCTGGTCCCGGGTTCAAGCCGGCGTTGCAGGCATCAGCGACGCGAAGCGCTCGACGACGGTAAACGTCGGATGCTTGCACCCCGGTTTGCGGCTGTCGGGCTGATGAATGCCCAGCAGATGGCGGATGCCGTAACGCTGCGCGCTGCCCAGCACCTCGGTGTTGTCATCGATGAAGAGGCTCCGCGCAGGGTCGAACGGATGCAGTCCCTGCATGGCGTCCCAGAATGCCGGCTGCTCCTTGGGCACACCGACATCCGCCGACGACACGATGCGATCGACGTAGCGATCCAGCCCGGTCAGCGGCAATTTCAGCCCGAGGCTCTCGCGATCGGCGTTGGTCGCCAGCACGACCTTCACCGGCGCCGCCTTGAGCCACTCCATGAACGCCAGCGCATCGGCGCGCCAACCGATCAGGTGCGCGACCTCGCGTTTGAGCGCGACGATATCCACCGATAGCTCGCGACTCCAGTGCGCCAGGCTGTACCAGTCCAGCGATCCACGGGCATCGAGGATTCGCGCTTCCAGCGCCGAGCGGTGCGCATCATCCAGCCGATGCAGCTCGACGTAGCGACGTGGCAGGTGCTCGAGCCAGAAGTGGCTGTCGAAATGTAGATCGAGCAAGGTACCGTCCATATCCAGGAAAACGGTATCGATCGTGTTCCAGTCGATCATCGGAGAATTCTCGGCCGTCAGGTGAAGGAAATCCTCTCGCGGAACGCCCCTATTCTCGCCAGGATGCATCAGGGTCATTTCCCACGAGGACAAGCGTCGATTATTGTACCCAGTGCAACCCGCCCGATGCACGGAGGCCGCATGGTGCCGACAGACTCTCCCTCGAAATCCTCGATCAAGCCGGCGATTCTCGCCCGGCGCAATGTCGCCCAGAGCGAACTGTTCGCCATCGAATCGCTCGACCTGCGCTTTGCCAACGGTGCGGAGCGGACTTTCGAACGCTTGAAGGGCAAGGGCCGCGGTGCGGTGATGCTGGTGGCGATGCCGGATCCGGATCACGTGCTGCTGATTCGAGAATACGCGGCGGGCTTCGACGAATACACGCTGACGCTGCCCAAGGGGCTGGTCGATCCCGGCGAAGATATCATCACGGCAGCGAATCGGGAGCTGATGGAAGAGTGCGGCTATGGGGCCAACCGCATCGAACCACTGGTGGAGCTGTCACTGGCCCCCAACTACATGAATCATCGCATCCAGGTGATGCTGGCCAGCGATCTCTACGAAAGACGCCTGGAAGGCGACGAGCCCGAACCGCTGATCGTCGAGACGCATGCCATCGACGACATCGTCGGGCTATTGGCTCGCGATGACTTCCACGAGGGTCGGGCCATTGCGGCGCTGTTCATCGCTCGCGAGAAGCTGCGCAGCGAGCGTGAATCGGAAAGCTGGTGGTAGGTTTGTCACTTTCACCCAGGTACGACCCACCATGTTTCCTCCGAATCCATGCTTCGAGTCCGTGCCTCGAAGCTCGCGCTTTGAATTCGTGCCTTGAAGACGACGATCGCCCCGCTCAGCGGGGCGATCGTCGACAGTAATGCCAGTTTTCGGAGCCTCTATCGCGAGACTTCAAACTGCTTAGTTGGGGTCCACATCCTGCGCGGAGTCGACGCCGTGGTTGTTTTCCATATCGTCTTTCATGGCACCCTTCGCGGCAGAGGTATCCTGCGCAGTACCGCCTTCGGCTTTCAGGCTGCCCGGCTGCGTATTGGCAGAACCGGTCTGCGCGTTGTCAGTGTCGGGCAGGTTGTTCTCGGTCGGGAGCGAACCGCTAGTGTCGCCGGCCGCAGTACCACCCTGTGCTTTGGTCGTGTTGTCACCGGACTGGGTGTTGGCCGAGCCGGTCTCCGGGCTGACGCTGGGCGCCTGATCCTGAGCAAAGGCGCCTGCCGTCGGAAGAGCGATGAGTGCGGCAAAAATGGCGGCGTTGACTTTTTTCATTTGAATCCTCCGTAATTCATCCTGATTCGCGACACGGTCCCAGCAGCCATTGCCAATGCTGCTTGTGTCACGTCGACTTGCCTGAGCAATCTATACAAAACCTAGACAACAATTCGTCAGTTAGCAAATCTTGCCGCCAGATTGTTCCTCGCTGTCGTAGCATTCGATAAATCGTCGCGCGACCGGCGACAGCTCTCGATCCCGGCGCCAGAGCATCTCGAAAGCGGGATTGCGCGTCTTGAAGCAGTAGCTCACCCGAGCCAGATGGCCCCGCTCCACCTGCTCGCGCGCAATCCGCTCTGGCAGCAGCGCCAACACTCCCTTGTCTCGCTCCAGCATCGCCAGAATGGCATATGTCGACGAAATCTCGATCGCCTGCACCGGTTGCGATAGACCGGCGGTCACGAACTCCTGCTCCAGCATTCGCGGCATGCTGACGGGATAGACGATCCACGCCTGTCTGGCCAGCGTGGTGAAATCGGGCTGCCCGACCTCGACCAGCGGGTGCCCGGGATTGGCGACCACCCACAGCGGCTCGGGAAAGTGGCCGTGGCATTCGTAGTCGCCCGGGCGCCGACCGAAGTTGGAACGACACAGCGCGACATCGATCCGCCCGTGGTCGAGCAGACGCAACAACCCTTCGCTCGTATCCTCGATGACCTGCAGCGACAGCGACGGCTGCTCGGCACGAACCTTGACGATGGTCTCGACGATCGCGGCGATGGCACCCATCGTGCCGCCCACCGCCAGATGGCCGCCGTAGCCCTGCTGTATACCGATCATCTCCTCGCGCAGATGCGCCACGTCGGTCTGAATCAATCTGGCGTAGCGAATTACGCAACGCCCCAGATCGTTGGCTTGCAATCCTCGCGCGCTTCGCAGGAACAGTGGCGACCCCAGCGTCGACTCGATCTCGTTCAACGCGCGTGTCGCGCCGGGCTGGGAGATAGCCACCTGCTCGGCGGCCTTGTGAATGGAGCCGCACTCGTCGAGCGCCATCAATAGACGCAGCTGGCGCAATCGCAGGCGCGACATCAACGTTTCCAGCGTCGGGGGCATCGACGAATCCTCTCGCTCACGATGTGACTAGAAATAAGACTTTGGCCGAATGCGCCGTCGTTATCACTCGATCAGTAACTCTCAGTAGTGCATTGCAGAGCGAGCGGATAGGGTGTGGCTACCAGCAATATCCTAATAAACCGCTGATTATAAACGACTTTAAGTCTAAAGTCGCATAGACCAAAGTGGCACCAGCCGCTCGAGGAGCCGATTCATGGCACTGATCGACCATACCACCGAGGCACCCGCCTCGATCATTCGCCTGCACGAACGCGATGATGTCGTCATCGCACGCGTACCGCTACCCAAGGGGACCGAGGTCCTGCCGGGCATCGTCCTGACAGGAGCGGTGCCCGCCGCCCACAAGATCGCCGTCCGGGATCTTCGGACGGGAGACATGATTCGCCGCTACGGCCAGATCATCGGCCGCGCCACACAGCCCATTGCACCCGGTGACCATGTCCATGTTCACAATCTGAGTATTGGTGACCTCGAAGGTGCCGGACACGAACAGGACTATGCCATCGGTAGCGAGGTCACGCCCGTCGAGCGGATTTCCCCCACCGCCACGTTCATGGGTATCCAGCGCACGGATGGCCGAGTCGCCACACGCAACTACATCGGCATTTTGACCTCGGTCAACTGTTCGGCCACGGTCGCTCATGCCATCGCCGATCATTTCCGGCGCGACGTTCACCCCGAAGCAATGGCGCCCTATCCCCACGTGGATGGCGTGGTCGCCCTGACCCACGGCGTCGGTTGCGCAGTGGCAGCGGATGGTGAGGCGCTGCAGATGCTGCAGCGCACGCTGGCCGGATACGCGCGCCATGCCAATTTCGCCGCCGTGCTGGTCATCGGCCTGGGCTGCGAAACCAATCAGATCGATGCCTTGATCGAGTCCCAGGGCCTCAAGCCGGGCCCCAAACTGCACCCTTTTACCATCCAGCAGATCGGCGGCACCACCAAGGCCATTGCCGAAGGCATACGGCACATCAAGCAGCTGCTCGGCGAGGCCAATCAGGTCGAACGCACGCCCTGCTCGGCCGAACATCTGCGGGTCGCACTGCAGTGCGGCGGCTCCGATGGCTACTCCGGCATTACCGCCAATCCGGCATTGGGCGTTGCCGTCGACCGGCTGATCGCCCATGGGGGCAGCGCCGTGCTCGCCGAGACGCCGGAAGTCTACGGCGCCGAGCATCTGCTGACACGTCGGGCAGTCAGTCCCGCCGTCGCCCACAAGCTGATCGAGCGTATTCATTGGTGGGAAGAATTCTGCCGCGTGCGTGGTGCCTCGCTCGATAACAACCCCTCGGCCGGCAACAAGGTCGGCGGGTTGACCACGATCCTCGAGAAATCGCTGGGCGCCGTGGCCAAGGCTGGCACCACGCCGCTGGTCGAAGTGCTGGAATACGCCGAGCCGATGCGCGAACGCGGCCTGGCCTTCATGGATTCTCCCGGATTCGACCCCGTTTCGGTCACTGGGCAGGTGGCCAGCGGCTGCAATCTCATCGCGTTCACCACCGGCCGTGGCAGCGCGTTCGGCTGCGCACCGGTGCCATCCATGAAGCTTTCGACCAACACCGCGCTGTGGCGTCATCAGTCGGATGATATGGATATCAACTGCGGCGTCCTGACCGACGGCGACGTCAACCTGGAACAGCTCGGCGAGCAGATATTCCAGCGCTTTCTGACATTGGCTTCCGGCGAGCGCAGCCAAAGTGAACGCCACGGCTACGGGCAACAGGAATTCGTGCCCTGGCAGATCGGCGTCATTACCTGAATTCAACGCCCTTCCGCTACTTTTCGTGCGCGATTTGGGCTTCCGTTTGTCAACCAGGCTTTTCGCTCTTAAATCAGCGGGCGCCGTCGCTGACGGCGTCTGATCATGATAGGCATGGAGAAAATCGCATGTCGGCTCCTGTATCTCGCATCCCCATCTACGACACACTCAATCGTATTCCCGGCGGCCTGATGATCGTGCCGCTGATACTCGGTTCGATCGTGGGTACACTAGCGCCCTCCGCGCTGGAGATCGGTAGTTTCACGACCGCGCTGTTCAAGGATGGCGCCATGGCCTTCATGGGCCTGGTGATCTTCGCCACCGGCATGCAGATCACTCCACGCAATGCCGGCCCCATTGTCGGTACCGCCAGCGTCATACTTTTAACCAAGAGCCTGATTCCCGGTGTTCTGATCGCGGTGCTCGGTTTGACCACAGGTATGCACGGCCTGTTCGGCATCTCGATTCTGGCCATGCTGGCCGCGATGGATAACAGTAACGGCGGTATCTGGCTCGCCTTTACCGGACGCTACGGTGATCAACGTGATCGCGGCGCCTACATCGCCAGCGCGATCAATGATGGTCCGTTCTTCACCCTGATTTTGATCGGAGCATCGGGGCTGGCAGACATTCCTCTGGAAGTCTTCATGGCCGCGATCATTCCGCTATTGCTGGGCATTCTGGTGGGCAACCTCGATCCAAAATGGACCGAGGTTCTGCGTCCGGTACCGGAGATGGTGATTCCATTTTTCTCCTTCGGGCTCGGCACCGGCATCAATCTCACCGATGTATTACATGGAGGCATTACCGGACTGGCGCTGGGCTTGATCGTCGCCCCTTTTACCGGAGGACTAGTCTATCTAGGCTATCGATACCTGCTGAAACGCGGTCCACGTAGCGGCATCGGCTTCGCCGCTGGAACCACTGCCGGTAATTCCATTGCGACGCCAGCGATCGCTGCCGCGGCCGATCCTTCGCTCCAATCCTATGTCGGCGTCGCAACGACCCAGGTCGCAGCCTGCGTACTGGTTTCCGCCCTGATGGCACCAGCCATCGCCTCGTGGCTGCTCAAACGCAACGGCGAGCTGCGATCACCGGAAGAAACACGAAAGGAAGTTGCGGAAATCGGCGATGCATCCAACCTGGTGCGGTCTGAGGCAATCATGAAGTGACCGTTCTGGATACCAGTGCCCCAAACGATTCGAGCCAGCGCATTCGCTGGCTCGATCCATTGCAGTGACTGATGGCGACGCCGAACCGCATCAGGACAGGGTGACGACCTGCCCCGACTCGGCGCTTCGAATGCCGGCCTCCAGCATTCGCATGACTGTCAGTGCGTCTTCCGCCGTCACCGGGAGCGGTACCCCGTTCTGAATGGCATCGCGTACCCCGGCATAGTAGGCGAGATAGTCGCCGGGCAGGGTCGCCACCTCGTGCAACTCGGGCTGAATGCCCTCCCGCACCTGACCCACCGTCATCATGCCGTGGCGCCAATCTTCCCCCCAGTACGGCGACGGCAGACGATCGCCGCGCTTGAGCATGTCTTCCTGTGGATCGAGACCGTGCTTGACATAGCTGGCCCGCGTCCCGTGAACGGTGAAACGGGGCCCGGGGACAGACACCAGCGTACCGCCATGCAGTATCACGCGGCACTCCTGGTAGCGAAGTACGGCGTGAAAGTAGTCGTCGACTTTGGCTCCTTCGCGCTGACAGGCGAGATCGAGCGAGATGGCATCCGGCATCCCGAACAGCACCAGACTCTGGTCGAGCAGGTGGGATCCGAGATCGAACCAGGCACCGGCCCCCGGCGCCGGGTCTTCACGCCAACGCTGCGCGACTTCCGGCCGGTAACGATCGAAATGCGACTCGAAATGCACGATCCGGCCCAGCGACCGGGTATCGATGAGTTGACGCACGGTCAGGAAATCCGCATCCCAGCGCCGGTTGTGAAACACCGACAGCAAACGCTTCGCGTCAGCGGCCTGCTCGCACAACTGGCGGGCTTCGTCCGCCGTCACGGTAAACGGCTTGTCGACGACGACATGCTTGCCGGCAGCCAGTGCCTCGCTGACCAGCGGATAGTGGGTCGCATTCGGCGTGGGAATCACGACCAGATCGATATCATCGCGGGCGAAAAGCGCCTGCGGCGTCGGCTCCACCGGCACGCTCGGCCAGTCGACATGAACCTTGTCGGCATCCCGGCTCGCCACGGCCACCAGCGAAAGCCCTTCCTGGGCGGAGATCAAAGGCGCATGGAATCGTTTGCCGGCCATGCCATAGCCGACCAGTCCCACGCGGATGGATTCCTTCATGCGGCGTCCCTTAGAGATGAATTCGCGATCGCTTTGCCGAACGACCGGCGAAGCACGAATTTCCAAGGATATCGCATCCTTCAAGGCAATGATTTACCCCAAACGATGGAGGCGCGCCACAGGATCCGCAGGCCGACGCCGCCGCCTTGCCAGCGCGACGCCAACGGCCAACGTCAAGCTAGCCTGGACATCAGGTAGAGGGAATCGGCGCTCGAGACAGAAACATGCACCGAGCTTGAGAGGAGAGAGAAAGAGAGAAAGAGAGAAAGAGAGAAAGAGAGAAAGAGAGAAAGATAGCGTCGGCCATCAAGCCTTGGCGATGACCAACGGCAGCCGACGCTGCTGCCACGCCGACGGTAGTCTCGCCTCCATCCAGTGTCGCATCGGAGCGACCACGAAGCGCTGCATTAGCAACGCCAGAACGACGATCAGCGCGAGATGGAAAGCCATCGTCCATAGCGGAATCGCGAACTTGAGCGCCGCGTTGCTGCTGTCCGCGATCCAGCTTTCGTGCCATCGCTGTAGAAGCCAGCGTGTCGCTCTCGCAGTCGGCCCGATCAGCGGGGTGTGCAGGGCAAAGATACACAATGCCGATTCTCCTAGGCGCTGGGCCCAGGCGCGTATCGTCGCGCTCTCAGGGGCGCCAAACGTACACACACTCAGCAGTACCAGTCCCTGGAACGGCAGCAGCAGTCCATTGTGGGTCAGATAGTAAAGCTGCAGACCATCCAGCTTCAGTAGCCAGATACCGATCGGCACGCCGCACAGTCCGGCGGCCAGCAGCGGATAGCGAAAACGTCGAAACAGCTCGCTCACGCGCTCCGATTGCCAGGCGCGGTAGAGCAGGATGCCCGTCAGGAACTCGGGCAACCGGAATAACGGGTTACGATGCAGGACGCCGACCGTCACGTAGTCGAACGAGCCTGCCAGCGTCGCCACCAGCGGACCCAGCGCATAGAGTCCCCAGACACCCAATAGCACCAGCCCCCAACGCTGGAGCCGCATCAGTCGCGGGGCCAACCAGGGAAAGCAGGCATAGAAGAAAAGTAACGCCGAAATCGACCAGGACGCACCGTTCAACCACAGAAAGCGAGGCTCCCAGGCCTGTAGCAATGTCAACTGCAGCGCGATATGCCCCAGCGCACTCGGCCACGAGATACGTTCCGCAAATGCCGCGCGCGCTTCGTCGCTCAGCGGGTAGTACGGGTGAGTGTTGAAGTAGACGTAGACCCCTTCGGGCCGAATCGGATATTGCAGCAACAGCAGCCCGATCGATAACAGCATGGTCATCACGTGAATCGGGTAGAGATTGCACAATCGTCTGGCGACGAACGCCGGCCCGTACATTTTCATCTCGCCGGCGTGATCCAGCGCCACGTGAGCGAGCAGGAACCCGGATAGCATGAAAAACGTGCTGGTGGCGAAAAAGCCCATGCCGATGACGCCTCTCAGCATATCGGGCATGTCGCTGTAGATGCCCCCGAAATGGTAGGCGACCATCCACAGCGCCATGAGAAACCGAAGCCACTCCAGCCCGTAATAACGCTGCCGCTTGATAGTGGACATCGCCACCTCCTTTCATACCGCCAGACGACATCCGTCGATCCGATCTGCAGACAGGACTTCGAGAAGCCATCCCCGAGTGGTTGATACCGTGGCTGATAAAACGCCGAGAAGAGTGCGGCCAGTTCGAAGATCGTAAGGGTTTACGAGAAACGTGATGCCTTGGGAGTTGGCCGAACCGCGAGGATCAGCGCGAACGATGGGATATCGTCGCCAAAACGTAATCAGACGGCAACAACATTCATCAATGCGTATCGGCAATCACCGGGTTTTACACAAAGCCGCCACCCCTGTCGCCAATGAACGACACGGTAGTCATCTTCCAACCGCGGTATTTCCGATCGGGAATGCGCTAGTCTGATAAAGGCGAACCGGCCTGGCCCGATCATCCCGTCATGTCTTCGTTCGGCGTCGACATCCTTCACTTTTTCCGGATCAGGAGTCTGCATGAGCCACAATCCCCCCGTCGCGTTCATCACCGGTGCCACATCCGGATTCGGGCGCGCCTGCGCCCATCGCTTTGCCGAGGCTGGATGGGCTCTGGTACTCAGCGGCCGGCGTCAGGAGCGTCTGGACGCGGTCAAACAGCAGCTCGAGGGCAAGGTCCCGGTTCATGTCGCCACGCTGGATGTCCGAGACCGTGAAGCCGTTGCCCGGGTGATCGACGAATTGCCTGCTGCCTTCGAGGCGGTCAAGGTACTGGTCAACAATGCCGGTCTGGCGCTGGGCGCCGGCCCGGCCCAGGAAGCCAACCTGGACGATTGGAAAACCGTCATCGACACCAACATCACCGGGCTGGTCAATGTGACGCGGACGCTGCTGCCGACACTGATCGGGGTCGGTCGCGGTGCCGCCATCATCAACATCAGCTCCACCGCCGCGCTGTGGCCCTACCCGGGCAGCCACGTCTATGGCGCGTCCAAGGCGTTCGTCAATCAGTTTTCCTACAACTTGCGCTGCGATCTCAGAGGCACAGGGGTTCGCGTCACCGACATCGCCCCCGGCATGTCGGAAACCGAATTCACGCTGGTGCGAATGAAAGGGGATCAGAGCGCTCACGACAAGCTCTATGGCGGCGTGGAGCCGATCCAGCCGGAGGATGTCGCCGAGCAGGTCTTCCTGGCCGCGACGTTACCGCCGCATCTCAACATCAACCGCCTCGAGATCATGCCGGTGTGCCAGTCCTGGGGTGGCCTGTCGGTCAATCGAGACGGATGAACGCCGAGCGGAAGGGAAGCCCGCGACTCACTGGAAATTGCAGACGATGGAGAGCAATCTCGATGCTCGACCGCGCTTGCCACCAAGGGCACTCTCGATAATCACAATCACGGATCGACATGTCTGATTCCTCCTCCGCCGCGGCGACCTCCGCTCGCGAGCGGCCACCCCTTTGGCTCACTGCGGCCCCCGGGCTTTTCCTGTTGCTGTGGTCGCTGGGGTTTCCGGTTGCCAAGATCGGCACCCAGCACGTGGACCCGCTGCTTTTCCTGGGTCTGCGATTCGTGCTCGTG
This sequence comes from Salinicola socius, assembly GCF_001937195.1. Lineage (GTDB taxonomy): Bacteria > Pseudomonadota > Gammaproteobacteria > Pseudomonadales > Halomonadaceae > Salinicola > Salinicola socius. The sequence continues at coordinate 70,594 of NZ_MSDO01000025.1, forward strand.
CTGGCGATCATGCTGCCGGTCTGGCTGTGGCTACGCCCGCCGATGCCGACCCGGCTCAGCGCCTGGGGCCATCAGGCCGTGGTCGGGTTCCTGATCCAGACCGTCTACTTCGGCTGCTGCTACAGCGCCTTTGCGCTCGGCAGCTCCGCCGGCGTCGTGGCGCTGGTGGTGTCACTGCAGCCAATCCTGGTCGCGCTCGCCGCCCCGGCGATGGTCGGAGAAACCATCGGTACGCGGCGCTGGCTCGGCTTCGGGCTGGGCTTCGTCGGCGCCGTAGTGGTGATTCTGGGCCGATCGACGGTGGAGGGGATAACCACGGGCGGCTTGTTGTTGACCATCGCCGCCCTGCTCGGCATGAGCGGTGCGACGCTGTACGAAAAGCGCTACGGCCAGCCGCTGCATCCCGTCAGTGCCAATCTGATTCAGTACTTCACCGGCTTGCTCACCACGCTGCCGCTAATCGTGCTGTTCGGCCACTTCACGCTCGACTGGGACGGTGCCCTCGTCGGCTCGCTGGCTTACCTGGTCATCGGCAACTCGCTGATCGCGATATCGCTGCTGCTGGCGATGATCCGTCGCGGAGAGGCTTCGCGAGTGTCGGCGCTCTTCTATCTGGTACCGCCGTGCGCGGCGCTGTTTTCCTGGTGGCTGATCGATGAACCCATGCCCGCGGTCTCCTGGCTTGGCATGGCGATCGCTGCCGCCGGCGTCGCCCTGGTCAGCCGCAAGCCCCGCAACCGGCAAGCGTGAGCCCGGCGACGGCGTGCCATGCGGTTCCCTTCGTTCAGCTCTTGGCGATCAGCAGCGCACCGGCGCCGATCATCAGCGATCCGGCGCCCCGATTCAGGCGCCGCTGGGCGCGGGACGAGCGAAAGATCCGCCGTGTCCGCGCCGCACCTGCCGCGACCAGGCAGAGCCCACTCATCAGGCCGACGACGGTCAGCGCTACCAGTAGCGTCAAGGAAGCGCCCCCGAGCCGATCCAGATCGACGAACGTGGGCAGGAAAGCGATGTAGAACAGGATCACCTTGGGATTGGACGCGGAGATCAGAAAACCCTGCGTCACGCCAGCAAGCGCTCCGCCGTTGGCGCCAGTCGCTGGCATTTCCTCGTCCTGGGTCGAGCTCGTCCACAGTTTCCAACCCAGGTAGAACAGGTAGAGCGCACCCAGAACCCGGATAACCCCGAAGACTTCCCCCCAGTGCTCGGCGAGGGTCGCCAGACCGAAGGTGGCAAGCAGCAGGTAGAGCACGTCACTGAGCGTCATGCCGACTGCCAGTGACAGACACCCTCGGAAGCCGGCATTCATGCCGGTAGCGATCAGGGCGAACACCCCCGGACCGGGAGTGATGGCGAACAGAAAAATCGCCAGCAGATAGGTGGCAGCGCTTTCGGGTGTCATGAGGGTCAGTATTCCGATGTCGGCGAGTACCGATTATCCGATCCAAAAAAGCGGCAGCGCAAGTGCGCTGCCGCTCGGGTTTCGCGAACCGCCGGGGTTCAGCAGTTACCCTTTTTTGCTTGCCCCGGCGGGCAGAAGTCACCATCGCCGTGGCGATGATCGCCATCGCCGATGATGACCGGCGGTTCCGGGTCGATCCGCGCCGGGTGATAACTGCAGGCACTCAACAGTACCATGGCCAGTAACCCCCAGATCGACGTGATCACATAACGCGACCGCCGCCGTTTCTCGCTATTGAACACACCTTTCTCCTCATGTCATGCCGATCGTCACGCCGGCCTCGTCCATCAGCGTAACATGATGCAAGAGCTGGGCGTCTCAGCGGCCGAACACGACCTTGGCGACATCCCGATAGACCTGGGCGAAATGCACGGTCATTCCCGCCTTGAGATAGTCCGGCAACTCATTGTAGTCGCGCTGATTGGCCTCCGGCAGGATCAGCTCGAAGATCTCGCTGCGACGTGCGGCGATCACCTTCTCGCGAATACCCCCGACCGGCAGCACCTGCCCGGTCAGCGTCAGTTCGCCGGTCATTGCCAGCGGCCGATCGATGTTCTGGTTTTTCGCCAGCGACATCAGGGCGGTTGTCATGGTGACGCCTGCCGAGGGCCCGTCCTTCGGCGTCGCGCCTTCCGGCACGTGGAGGTGGACGAAAGCCTCGTTGAAGAAATCCGCATCGGCACCGTACTCGCCCAGATGCCCCAGCGTGTAGCTGTAGGCGATATTGGCGGACTCCTGCATCACCTCGCCCAGCTTGCCGGTCAGCTTGAAGCCGCGGGTCAGCGCATGGACCTTGGTAGCCTCGATCGGCAAGGTCGCTCCGCCCATCGCCGTCCAGGCCAATCCGGTGACCACGCCCACGCCCTTGAGCACTTTCTCCTTGCGGAACAAGGGGGCGCCAAGGAACTCTTCCAGGTTGTTGACCGAAACCTTGACCGTCTCCTGATGCTGCTCGAGCATCTTGACCGCCGCCTTGCGCACGATTCGATGCAGCTGTTTCTCCAGCTGACGCACGCCGGCCTCACGCGCATAGCCCTCGATCACCTGCTTCAGCGCCGCGTCCGTCAGATTGATGCGCTTCTTGGGAATGCGGTCCCGCTTCAACAGCTTCGGCCACAGGTGATGCTTGGCGATCGCGACCTTTTCCTCGGCGATGTAGCCGGAGAGCCGGATCTGCTCCATGCGGTCGAGCAGCGCCGGTGGAATGGTGTCGAGCTGGTTGGCCGTACACACGAACAGCACCTTGGAGAGATCCAGGCGTACGTCGAGATAGTGATCGAGGAAATCGACGTTCTGCTCGGGATCCAGCACCTCGAGCAGCGCCGAGGCCGGGTCGCCCTGAAACGACTGGCCCATCTTGTCGATCTCGTCGAGCATGATCACCGGATTCTCGACCTCGACCTCCTTGAGCGCCTGCACCAGCTTGCCCGGCATGGCGCCGATATAGGTCCGGCGATGGCCCTTGATCTCGGCTTCGTCGCGCATGCCACCGACCGAGAAGCGATAGAACTTGCGGCCCAGGGCATCGGCAATCGAGCGCCCGACCGAAGTCTTGCCCACCCCCGGCGGGCCGACGAGCAGCACGATCGAACCGCCCACGTCGCCCTTGAACGACCCTTCGGCCAGGAACTCGATGATCCGTTCCTTGACGTCGCCGAGACCGTCGTGATCTCGATCGAGCACGCCTCGGGCGCGCTTGAGGTCGAGCTGATCCTCGGAAGTGATGCCCCAGGGCAGCGAGGTCAGCCAGTCGAGATAGTTGCGCGTGGTGCCATATTCTGGCGAGCCTGTCTCCAGCACCGACAGCTTGCCGAGTTCGTCGTCGATTCGGCCCTGTACCCGCTCCGGCACCTGCAGGCTTTCGAGCCGGTCGCGAAAGGTATCGACATCGCTCTCGCGATCGTCTTTCGATATACCCAGTTCTTTCTGGATCACCTTGAGCTGCTCACGCAGGAAAAACTCGCGCTGGCGCTCCTGCATTTGCGAATTGACCTGCTCGCTGATCTGGTTCTGCAGCTGCGCGACCTCGATCTCCTTGCGCAGCAGCGGCAACACCTTCTGCATCCGATCCATGATCGGCAACGTCTCGAGAACGCTCTGCAGCTCGCGCCCCTTGGCCGAGGTAATGGCCGCGGCGAAATCGGTCAGCGGGCCCGGCTCATGCGGGCTGAACCGGTTGAGATAGCTTTTCAGCTCCTCGCCGTAAAGCGGGTTGATCGGCAGCAGTTCCTTGATGCCGTTGATCAGCGACATCGCATAGGCGCGAGCTTCCTCGGCCTCGGCATCGACCGGCTCCCGCGGGTAGGAGACCTCGACCAGATACGGCGGCGTCTTCGACAGCCAGCGGTGAATGCGGAAACGCCGTACGCCCTGGGCGATGAACTGGATCTGCTGCTCTTCGCTCTGGTGACGATGCACCTTCACCGCCGTCCCGATCTCGGGAAAACTGTCCGGACTCAGCGCTTCCATGCTCACGTCGCCCACGAACGCCACTCCCACCATGTGGTGGGGCGTGTTGCCGACGCGTTTCATGGTCTCTTCCCAGCGCTGACGCTGAATGATCAGCGGCTGTACCTGGGCCGGGAAAAAAGGTCGATTGTGGATGGGGAGAAGATAGATCCGCTCCGGCAGAGAATCGCCTGAGGGAACGACGGCACCACTGGTCGACTGTGACGCGTGTTGATCGTGGTCGGCGGAATTCTGGCCATCGGACGAATCCTGACCGGCCTCGGACGAGTGACGGTGAGTCTCGAACGCGTTCTGGACGGTGTCGAAGTCGTCCGCGGAATCCCGATTATGATCGCTCATTATTCACCCTGAGTTCGTGGCCAGTGCTGGCCGAATGACCTAGGGATGCGGGCACCGAGGCCGGAGTTCAAGTCGTGAGCGCGGGATCGGGGAATAAATCGACGGGCCGAACGCGGCGGCTCGGCCCGGTTGAGATGGCGCAGTCGTCACTCCGACGCGGACGTCGGCGGCAGCAACGGCATCCGTTGGCCGTTGAGTTGGAGCACACCATCCGCCAGTTCGACCTGCAACGGATCGCGACTCATCGGCAGGCCCAGTGCCATCAGCATCATTGCCGGCGCGCCTTCGAGGGTGAGGCGTCCTTCCAGCCGCGGCAGGAGTACGCGCTGTAGCGTTTCGACGTTCATCGTATCGAGATCCCAGCTCTCGATGCCGTCACCGTCGATGCCGAGCTCGCCGCTGCCCCGCATCTTCATTCCCAGCACCGGGCTGTTGGCGGTCAGGCTATCCAGCGAGAGGTGCGGCGATCCTGCCAGCACCGCCTTGATCGATGGCCGCAGCGGCTGCAGCGCCGACTGGAGCTGCTGATCGTCGTCGGCGTCGATGGCGCTCTGGATATCGGTCAGATGCTCGTCCAGCGCGGCCACCAGCGAGCGATAAGCATCGCCATCGACGTGATCCAGCGTCAACGCAAAGCCGCCGTCGAAGACCGACTGATCCTGCACTCGCGTCTCGCCCATCTTCATCTGCAGCTGCATCGCCAGTTGCTCGGCATCGAGCGTGGCTTCCACTGCATAACTGACATCCTTGGAAACCACCGCGGGGTTGCCATTGGGCGTGACGGTGGTGGTGGGGATGGTCAGCGACATCGCCTGATGGAACGCTTTCTCGTTGCCCTCGAACGCGCCGGAGAGCGAGGTTCCCTCGACCAGAATATCGGCCTGATCGTCGGCCATCTGCAGGCGTGGCGCCTCGCCGTTGAAGGTCACCTTGTCGTCTACCTGCTCGAGATCGAGCGTCAGCCCGGCGAAATCCAGCTGCATGTCGCGCGGAGCGGTCGTCTCTCCGGCGACTTGCTGCGCCGGCACGCTGACGGTCTGGGAGAAGCTCGGCAGCATAAAATGGGCTTGCAACTTCTGCTCGCGGGTCAGGAAACGTCCGGTCCAGGTCACCGGGCCTTCGCTTTCGATCACTTCTCCGAACAGCGCTTCGCCCTCGCTGCCTCGGATCTGGACCTCGCCGTTCAGCGTCGTTTCGAGCAGGCCATGACTCGCTTCGTAAGGGACTTCGACGACGACGGGATCAGTATTCTGAGCCGCCTCCAGATAGCGCGCTTCGATGCGACCGCTGGAATGGAACCAGCCGCTGTCGACATCATCACGCGATACCTGCCAATCGGGGCTGGCATCGAGTCGCGAGACCAGCTCGTCGATCTCGCTGTCGAAGCGCTGGCTCGAATAGGCTTGAGCGCCGAGATAACCCGCCGCTGCGACAATCACGATCCCGCCGACCACGCCAACCCACTTGCGCATTCTCTGATCCCTCGACAATCATTTTTTTGACGGGCGTCTTCAAACGACGCCAGCGTGCGTTCAGTGCAACCAGAACCACAGGTGCATCGTGCTCCAGGCATACACGCCGGCGAGAATATCGTCGAACATGATGCCGATACCGCCGGCAACCCGACGGTCGACCCAGCGAATCGGCCACGGCTTGAGGATGTCGAAGATACGAAACACCACGAAACCCCACAGCGCGGCTTCCCAGGAAAACGGCACGGCCGCCATGGTCAGCCAATAGCCGACGAATTCATCCCAGACGATCCCCGAGTGGTCGTGGACGCCGAGGTCGCGGGACGTCGTCTCGCAGAGCCAGATGCCGACCAGCGTGGCCACGCCCATCACGCCCATGTAGATGGTCAGCGGCAGTCCCGACAACAGCCAGTAGAACGGAATCGCCGCCAGAGTGCCGAAGGTTCCGGGCGCAAACGGCACCGCACCACTGCCCAGCCCGAAGGCCAGGAAATGCGTCGGTCGACGCCATACACTCGCGGGCGCCCGATTCATGAGGCGATCTCCGGAAAATGGTCCCACCCGCTGCGTCCGAGATGACGCGGCGGAACTCCCTCGATGCCCTCGCCTTCGATGATTCGCCCGATGGGCGTCAACGGCAGATGGAGCGGCGCCAGGCGACGCTGGGCCTCGGCAAGATCCGACGCCGCCAGCGTCACCAGCAGTTCGTAATCATCGCCGCCATTGAGCACCTGTTCCCGAACCTCGTCCAGATCGAGTGAGGCACGCAGTGGTGTGGCCAGCGGCAATGCGTCGATATCGATCCTGGCTCCCAGCCCCGAGGCCATCAGCACGTGCCGAAGATCCGACAGCAGACCGTCCGAGATGTCGATGGCGCTACTGGCCAGGCCGCGCAGCGCCTCCCCCGCGGCCAGGCGAGGCTCCGGACGCAGATAGGCCTCGAGCAACGGGTGCCCCGACTCGCGCTCGCCGCGCTGCCAGCGGGCAAGCCCGGCGACGGCGCGGCCGGGATAACCGGTCACGGCGATCAGATCCCCTTTACGCGCGCCACTTCGCCGCAACGCCTGGCCGGCCGGCAGCTCGCCGTGGACCGTGACGCCGATCGTCAGCGGACCGCGGGTCACGTCGCCGCCGATCAGCTCGCAGCCGCTGCGGGCAGCCAGCGCCCGGAAACCTTCGGCGAAAGCCGCGAGCCACTCGGCGTTGGCCGCCGGCAGCGTCAGCGCCATGCAACACCAGCGCGCTCTGGCGCCCATCGCCGCGAGATCGCTCAGGGCGACGGCCAGCGACCGATGGCCGATGGCCGCCGGCGGCGCGTCGTGGGGAAAATGGACATCGACGACGGAGGTGTCGACGCTGATCGCCAGCTGATGGCCGGGAGACGGCGCGAGCACGGCACAGTCATCGCCATTGCCGACGACGACATCGCCCCGCTCGGCGGCCGCAGGCCGCGACAGATAGCGAGCGATCAGCTCGAACTCGCTCAACGAGACGCGATCCATGTCAACGACGGCGAGCAGCGACCTCGGCGCCCCGCAGCCGCGAGGCGAGCTTATCGAGGATGCCGTTGACGTATTTGTGGCCATCGGTGGCGCCGAATATCTTGGCCAGCTCGACGCCTTCGTTGATGACGGCCCGGTAGGGAACTTCGGGGCGGTGAGAGAGTTCGTAGGTACCGAGCCGCAGAATCGCCAGCTCGATCCGATCGAGATCCTCCAGACGCCGATCGAGCAACGGTGCGATGGCGGCATCCAGTTCGGCGCGCTGACTGGCGGTGTTGTGAAGCAGATCATGGAAGAGCGCCTTGTCGGCAATCTCCATCACCTTGTGCCAGTTTTCGTGATCCTCGAGATCGTCATCGGCGATCTGGGAGCGGAATTCGGCCTCGACGGCAGTGATCGACTTGCCGGTCATCTGCCACTGATAGAGACCCTGGACGGCCAGTTCGCGAGCCGCGCGGCGCGACTCCTGAGCCGGCGTCGGCTGTCGTGTCGGTGAACTCATGCCTCGCCTCCCAGTCGCTTGAACAGCGATACCATTTCCATTGCCGCCATGGCCGCTTCGGTGCCCTTGTTGCCCGCCTTGGTGCCAGCACGTTCGATGGCCTGGTCGATCGAGTTGACCGTCAGCACGCCGTTGGCGATCGGTGTATCGAACGCCAGCTGCAGACTGCTCAACGATGAATTGCAGTTTCCGGCGACGTACTCGAAATGTGGCGTGCCGCCACGAATCACCGCACCCAGCGCGATGACGGCATCGGGGCGGGACACCTGCAGTACGCGCTTGACCGCCAACGGCAGTTCCCAGGCGCCGGGGACATGGATCAGCTCGATGTTCTCTTCACTGACGCCGTGCCGCGTCAGACTGTCGACGGCGCCTTCCACGAGGCTGTCGACGACATGATGATTGAAACGGCCCACGACGATGGCGTAACGGCAATCGACATCGGTGAACTGACCTTCCAGTTGAGCGATCGGTTGCATTGTCGGGTTCCGGATACACGGCGCCAGATTCGTCATGAATTCGAATCTGGACGCGATAAAAACAGTCTGATTGGCCGGCGCCAGAACCTAGCGCTCGGCGCGCGAAGCCGGCCATCTTACCATGGCCGCGCAGCCTTACCATGCCCGCAGAGGCTTGGCTGACTCTTGCTCAGGCGTCGCCGCTGACCAGTTCGACCACTTCCAGGTCGAAACCGGAGAGGGCCGAGAAGCGCCACGGCGAACTCAACAGTCGCATCTTGCCGACCCCGAGCTGACGCAGAATCTGCGCCCCCGTACCGATCGACAGGAAATTTCCCGAGCCGTCGGAAGCGCTGGATCGTGGCGAAGCGCGGCGCCCCATCAGCACGTCGAGCTGTTGCTTGAAGTCCCCCTGGGGGCGCGCATCGTCGAGCAGCACGAAGACGCCGGCGTCGGCCCGACCGATCTCGGCCAGTGCAGTGTGGGCCGTCCAGTGGCTATCGGCACGACACAGCGCAAGCAGGTCGCGAAGCGTGTCGCCGCCATGCACCCGCACCGTCGTCGGCGTGGCGTGTTGGGGCTTGCCCTTGACCAGCGCCAGGTGATGCCGATCCTGAATGGTGTCGTGGAAGACATGCAGGGTCATATCGCCGAACGCGGTTGCCACTGGTGTCTGCTCGACGGCGTCGACGGTGCGCTCGTTGAGCATGCGGTAGTGAATCAGATCGGCAATGGTGCCGATCTTGATGTCGTGCTCGGCGGCGAAGCGTTCGAGTTCCGGCCGCCGCGCCATGCTGCCGTCGTCGTTCATGATCTCGCAGATCACGCCGGTCGCCTCGAAACCGGCCATGGCGGCCAGATCGCAGGCCGCTTCGGTATGGCCGGCCCGGCGCAGAACGCCACCCGGTTCCGCCATCAGCGGAAAGATATGCCCAGGCTGGACGATATCTTCCGGCCTCGCGCCACGCGCCGCCGCGGCACGCACGGTGAGCGCGCGATCCGCCGCGGAAATGCCGGTGGAAACACCGCTGGCCGCCTCGATGGAGACGGTGAACTTGGTGCCGTAGCCGGAGCCGTTGTCGCTGACCATCAGCGGCAGCTTCAACTGCTGGCAGCGCGCTTTCGACATCGGCTGGCAGATCAGGCCTCGGGCATGACGTGCCATGAAGTTGATATGGTCGGCCTCGACGCACTCGGCCGCCATGATGATATCGCCTTCGTTCTCGCGATCTTCGTCATCCATCAGGATGACCATCCTGCCCTGTCGAATCTCTTCGACCAGAACGTCGATGCTGGCCAGCTGGCTCGATTGCGCTGTCGTCATTGCTGATTCGTCCACGGAAACTGCCGTCTGCTGAAACCACGTCTACGGGAATGCCACGCAACCCGCCGGCCGCTGGAGGCCAGCAGGCTCGATGCGGCACAGCCTACCTGTCGCGAGACGCGGACGCTACTGTCGGATGGCCGCGACACGGACCCGCACGCGAAGCGCTTGCGCCCGCTGCAAGCGTCACCGGCTCTGCTCCTGCCGCGCCGCAGCAGTGACCGGCCGTGCCGAAATGCGCCAGTCCTCGCCCACCGCGCGGATCTCGTCGATCTGCAATCGGCGCTGCTGGCTCATCGTCGCCAGGCCCGGCAAGGCGAACAGCGGACGTGCCTCGCTACCCAGCAGCGTCGGCGCCATGAACAGCTCGAGCCGGTCGACGCAGTCCGCTTCCAGCAAGGCCCCGGCCAGGGTCGCACCGGTCTCGACCAGCACCTCGTTGCACCCCTCGCGAGTGGCCAGATAGCGCAGCACACCCGTGAACTCGACACGCCCTTCAGCGTTGGCCGGCATGACCAACACTTCGGCACCCGCCGCTTCGAGCTTGCGCCGACGTTCGCTCATCTCCGGCTGGATCGTGCAGACCAGCGTGCGACCCGGTTCGCTCAGGCACGCCGCCGCCAGCGGCAACCGCAGCTGGCTGTCGAGGATCACTCTGAGAGGCTGACGCCGGGCGATCGCCTCGGCATCATCGAGCCCCAGCTGGCCGGCGCGAACGGTCAGCCGGGAGTCGTCGAAGATGACCGATTCCACCCCGGCCAGTACCGCGCTGGATGCCGCTCGCAGACGTTGCACTTGCTGCCGGGCGGCAGGCCCGGTGATCCATTGGGATTCACCGTCTGACATGGCCGTCCGTCCATCGAGACTCATCGCCATCTTCAAGGTGACGCGCGGCAGCCCCTCGCGCATGCGCCGGATGAAACCGGGATTGAGAAGGCGCGCTTGCTCCTCGAGCAGGCCGACCTCGACTGCGATACCCGCCTCGCGCAGCATCGCGAAACCGCGACCGGACACCTTTGGATTGGGATCCTCCATGGCCGCGACCACCTTCGCCACGCCGGCGTCGATCAGCGCCTGGCTGCAAGGGCCGGTAAGCCCGGTGTGCGAACAGGGCTCCAGCGTGACATACACCGTCGCACCTCGGGCGGCCTCCCCTGCCTTCCGCAGCGCGTGAATTTCGGCATGCGCCTCGCCGGCACGTGCATGGAAGCCCTCGCCGACGATCTGCCCCTCCTTGACCAGCACGCAGCCGACTCGCGGATTGGGGTCGCAGGTATATTGCCCGCGCCAGGCGAGCCGAATCGCCCGATGCATGCAGGCGGCGGGGGAAAGACATTCGGAACTGGCAGCAGACATGGCGACTCGCTCGAAACGACGGATGGTCTGACAACGAAACCGGAACGAAAGCGCCGATTCAGCGCGGATTGTCCTCGTCACCCGACGATAACGTCGGCTCCTGGGACAATCGGTCGATCTCGGCACGAAATTCGTCGAGATCCTGGAAACGGCGGTAGACCGAGGCGAAACGGATGTAAGCCACGTGATCGAGCCGCTGGAGGGTTCCCATCACCTCTTCACCCACCTCACGCGCCTCGACTTCCCGCTCGCCTCTGGCCCGCAGCCGCTGGCGAATTCGCTCCACGGCCGCCTCGAAGGATTCCACGCTGACCGGGCGCTTCTCCAGGGCCCGCGCCATTCCGGCACGCATCTTCTGCTCGTCGAAGCTTTCTCGCGAGCCGTCGGACTTGACCACGCGCGGCATCACCAGCTCGGCGGTCTCGTACGTCGTGAAGCGCTCGCCACATTCGGCGCACTGGCGGCGGCGACGCACTTGATCCCCCTCGGCCACCAGGCGGGAATCGGTCACCTTGGTATCGTGCGTACCGCAGAAAGGGCAATGCATCGTCGGGGCTACCTGTCAGCGTGGGCGATTGGCAGAACCGCCGCTATTGTTGAAAGAACGAGATGACGGATCGAGTGAACGGGGTAACGGCGTCAAATGCACGCCAGGACCGTGTCACATGCACGACAGGACGGTGTCAAATGAACGATGGATAGTGTAACGGTTTGGGCAACATAGCGGAAATACGCCGAAAAACTGCAGCGGTTTTCATGTTGGCCCAACTTCTGCAAGGATAATGTGACGGTCATTCACAATAGACAATCCGTCACGACAACAAGTCCGTCACGACAATGTCTCGATACGCACGCCGTCGCGTATGCCAACCGCTGAATCAGGAACCTCTCTCCATGCCCAGCCGTGCCGCGAATTATCCAGCGCTTTCCGAAGACGCCTTCATCGAGCGCGCGAGCGCCCGCCTGGAAGAGGTGTACGGCCCCCGCCGTGATGAGGTCATGCGCCGTCTGATGACGCTACTCATGCACCATCGCAGCGCACTGGACAGTTTGCCTCGGCCAACGTGGAGCGAGCGTGACCAGATCCTGATCACTTACGGCGATACCATCACCGATGGCGAGCGTCCGCCGCTGGAAGTGCTGGACGATTTTCTCGCCACCCGTCTCAACGGCACGTTCAGCGGCCTGCATGTCCTGCCGTTCTTTCCGTGGAGCAGCGACGACGGGTTCTCGGTGATCCACTATCGCGAAGTGAACCCCAAACTCGGCGACTGGCAGGACGTCCGGCGGCTCGCGTCGCGGGTGGATCTGATGGTCGACCTGGTCATCAACCACGTCTCACGCGATTCGCTGTGGTTCATCGACTATCTCTCCGGGACCCAGCCAGGGCGGGATTACTTCATCGAGATGGATCCGGAGACGGACCTCTCGCAGGTCACCCGGCCACGCAATTCGCCGCTGCTGGTGCCGGTATCCACACGCCGCGGCACCCGCCATCTGTGGGCGACGTTCTCCGAGGACCAGATCGATCTCAACTTCGCCAATCCCGATGTCCTGCTCGAGTTCATCGGCATCCTGCTCTACTACGTCCAGCAGGGCGCGCGTCTCATTCGTCTCGACGCCATCACTTACCTGTGGAAGGAGGTCGGCACCCGCTGCGTCCATCTCCCCCAGACGCATGCCATCGTGCGCCTGCTGCGAGCCATTCTGGATTTCATGGCACCGGGCACCCTGCTGATCACCGAGACCAACGTGCCGCATCAGGAGAACATGAGCTACTTCGGCCTTGATCGTCTGCGCCCGGATCGCGAACGTCAGGATCGCGAACGTCAGGACCACGACGTAGATCCGGCCGCGATGCCCGACGAAGCGCACATGATCTACCAGTTCACGCTGCCGCCCCTGCTCGTGCACACGCTGACCAGCGGCGATGCGACGACGTTGAGCGAATGGGCAAGAAGCCTGCCTGCGCTGCCACCGGGTTGTACCTATTTCAACTTCACCGCCAGTCACGACGGTATCGGCGTCCGAGCGCTCGAAGGTCTGCTGCCAGCCCACGAGCTCGACATCATGCTCGAACTGATGCACCGCTTCGGCGGCTACGTCAGCATGAAAACCAACGCCGATGGCAGCGACTCGCCCTACGAAATCAACATCACCTACTATGACGCCATGAAAGGCACCCGGCGAGGCGCCGATGCCTGGCAGGTCGAACGCTTCCTGTGCAGCCAGAACCTGATGCTGGCACTGCAGGGCATCCCCGGCGTCTATTTCCACAGCTTGACCGCGACGCTCAATGACCACGGCGGGGTCGAGCGCAGCGGCAAGCTGCGCTCGATCAATCGCCGTCGCTGGCCCAAGGAAGAGCTGGACGAGCTGATAGACAGCCGCAGCACGCCGACCCGCGAGGCGTTCACGTCGCTGAAACGACGGCTCAACATCCGCGCCAGCGAACCCTGTTTCCATCCCGAAGCCGCCCAGCGCGTACTCGATACGCCAGCGGGCATCTTCGCCATCGAACGCGGACCGTTGGCCAATGGCCGACGCCTGCTGGCGATCTACAACATCAGCGACACCCGCCAGCCGCTGAAGATCGACGAGCTCAACGACGGTGATTGGTACGACGTCCTCAAGGACGGCAAGCGCTGGAGTCCGCATCCCGACGAACGCGACATTCTGCGCCCTTACCGCAGCCTGTGGCTGGTACAGCCCTGACGGATGGAAGAGCCGGGCTGGAATGAAGAGCCGGATCGGAAGACGGATCGGGGAGATGCGCGGAGAGACCACTGGCGGAGACGGATCGCGCGAGCGAAGAGGTCCGCCCCGCGCTTCCCCGCCCGCACCGCCGTTCGATCACCGGATTCGGTAGCAGTGACGATCAGACGTCGCCGCTGTTGTCCAGCTCGACCGCCTCGTAGAGTCGATCCTGCAGATCGGGGATGGCAGCCTGCACCCGATTCCAGCTAGGGATGAACGGCTTGTCGCGCGGCGACTCGAAGAACGCCGCACCGGCCTGCATGATGTTGTCGGCGAAGAGCTCCACCGCCGCCTCCTCGCTGTGACGATCGAGCTTCAGCCCGTTCATGGCCGCATCGTGGTCGTAGGCTTCGATCAGATCCAGCGCCACGCGATAGTAGGTCGCCTTGACGGTGCGGAAGCTTTCGACGCTCATTTCCACCCCGAGCGTCGCCAGCTTGCGATACATCGCCTTGGCGATATCCATGCTCATGCGATTCAGCCCGCCCGCCGGATCATCTTCCGAGACCGGCTGGTGCTTGTGATCGTAGGCATCGGCGATATCGACCTGACACAGCCGCTTGGTCGAGAAGTTGCGATGCACCTCGGAGAGTACGCCAATCTCCAGACCCCAGTCGCTGGGGATGCGAATGCCGTCGAGCACATCGGCACGCATCGAGAACTCTCCCGAGATCGGGTAGCGGAAGCTATCGAGATAGTCCAGATAAGGCAGCGGGCCGTAGATCATCTTGAAGGCCCGGATCAGCGGCGTGACCATCAGCCGGGCCACGCGGCCGTTGAGCTTGCCGGAGGCAATCCGCGAGTAGTAACCCTTGCAGAACTCGTAATGGAAACGCGGATTGGCCACCGGATAGATCAACCGTGCCAGTAGCCCCCGATCGTAGGTGACGATATCGCAATCGTGCAGCGCCACCGACTCGGCCTTGCCGGACGCGCGCACGTAGCCGGAGCAGTACCAGACGTTGCAGCCTTTGCCCGGCTCCTGGGGAGCCAGATTTTCCTGGGCCAGCTCCTGGTGAAGGGCCTGAAGACGCGGGCCGTCGTTCCAGAGAATGCGGTGATGTTGCGGCAGGCGCGAGAAGAACTCGCGCGCCTTGAGGAACTGTTCGCGATCGGCCCTATCGAGACCGATGACGATCTCGCTGAGATAAGGCACCTTGCACAGCTCGTCGACGATATGCGAGAGCGCCGGTCCTTCCAGTTCGGAGTAGAGCGACGGCAGGATCAACCCCATCGGCCGGCTGCGCGAGAACTGCTTGAGATCGGTCTCCAGCGCTTCCACCGAGCGACGCGTGAGGTTATGAAAGTTGGTAACGATACCGTTCTGATAAAAGTCACTCATGAGCCGCCCTCGTGATGTTGTCGTCTGGCGTCGGTCCTTGACGCCTGTTGTCGGGACTCTCCAAAGATAGCCGCCGGGACTCTCTCTTAATCCTCCAGATCACCGGACCACCCCAGCTCCCGGGTGAGCCAGTGAGAGACGCCTTCCGACCAGCCGGCCGGCCCTGGCGCCCGGGTTCGATAGATCCGCGAACCCTCCAGCGGCATGGGTTGACCATGATTCGCGGCGATGACGACCGCCATGTCGGTGGCAGCCAGCAGCGCCAGATCGTTGGGACCGTCGCCCAGCCCGATCGTCTGCGGACGATAGCCCCGCAGCGCTTCGAATCGCGCGACCAGCCAGTCCGATGCCTGGCCCTTGTCGACCGCGCCCATCACATGCCAGAAGCGCCCGCCTCGGGTCAGCCGCAGGCCATCTGCCCGAAGTGTCTCATGCAGTGCCTGCAGCCTGGCGTCGTCGTCTTCCCATACCAGCGGCTCGCTACCTTCCCGAGCCATGGCCTGTTCGGCGCCGGCGGTGCTGAGCCCGGTGAGCTCCCGCACCTCGGCCAACGCCATTTCGCCCATGCGACGAAAGCGCAGACCGTGACGTTCACGCACCACGTCCAGGCGTCTGCGGATATAGTCCACGTCCATGCTCGGGGTCTTGACCACCAGACCGTCCGGAGACGCAGGGTCGCGATCCAGTCGCGCATGCTGCCACGATGGCGGCAGGCCGATGACGGCGCCGTTCTCGGCAATGAACGGCGTGTGCTCGAGGCCCAGCTCCTGACGCAAGGCGAGCAGTTCGGTGCGCGTCTTGCTGGTGGTGGGGATGACCGGGATCGCTTGGCGTTCGAGGCGCGAAAGCCACGCTGCCGCCGGCTGCCAGTTGTAGGTGTCGTGATCCAGCAGCGATCCATCGAGATCGGTAAACACCAACAGGGGAGGTTTGTTCAGGGCCGGCTGTGTCATTGCATCACCTGCATGGCATCACCTCTTCAAGTCGTACACGATCGGCTGCCGGTCAGCAGTCGCATAGATGAAGGTAGCACGGATCATGCCAAACACGACGGCCCGAGGCATTCGGGGAAGCCTCGGGCCGTCGGCGGCGATTCCGGGCCGCTTTGCAGCCGCTAATGCATGCTTTTGGTGCATCGACGCGAGCGCCATGCGTCACTGTGGCACGCTGACCGTCAGCGCTGGCCATGACGTGCCGCGATCGCGGCGACGCCGGCCAGCGTGGCCCGGTCGCTGTCTATCGCCTCGATCCGGATGCCGGCCGAATCCAGCGCAATGGTGTAACTCTCGCGCAGCGACGCGGCGCCGATCAAACGCACCGTGTCGAGCCCGGGGCGAGCCTCGCGCATGGCACGGACTTCCTCACCGATCAGCACGCCCGACAGAAAACTGCCCACCTGCCCCGCTTCCAGCCCTGCATAGAGATGACGACTGCGCGCTTCGAACAGCGCATGCATCACGCCACCGGGGCGACCGGCCCGGGAAATACCCAGCCGGAATGCGGCCTCGTCGAACGGCGACTCGTCGCGGGCAGGCTCTCCCGGGAGGGTGTGAAAGCGCACGGCGTGATAGAGCTCGCCGGTCATCACGGTGGTGAATTCGACCATGCGGCCAGCGTCGAGACGCGCCCACTTGCTGTGCGTACCCGGCAGGCAGCAATCGCCGCTGTCGGTGCCAGCCAGCGCCAGCGCGCCGAACGCCTGGACCTCCTCGCCGCGCATCACGTCGACATGCTCGGGCATGACCTGCTTGACGCCCGGCACGATCCAGACGTTATCGAGCCCCGGCGCGGCCACCACATTGTTCGCCAGATCGGCAGCCGTCACCGGCAGCTCCAGCTGCGGCGCCTCGTGCCAGCCCCGCGCCGACCCCACCATTCCGGCGAGATAGATCGGAACCCGACCGCCTTCGCGCCAATCGTCGGTCTGCGACGCACAATAGTGCGGGAACTCGCTCTGGCTCAGCGCGCGCAGGCCGGAAGCCGAGCGCCGGCTATCCAGCACGTCGCCGCTGGCCGTATCGACCAGAAACGCGCGAAAATTGCTGGTCCCCCAGTCGATGACGATCAGGCGATCGGGCGTGTTGCCGCTCATGCATCGGCCTCGCGTTCCAGCTGATCGGCATAGTGGGCGACCTCGCTCAGCCGCTGCCACTCCTCGACCAGTTCAGCGGCAATCCGTCCGACTTCGTCGGCGCTGCGTCCCGGCTTGTAGAGATTGCTGCCAAACCCGAAGCCAGCCACGCCATGGGCATGCCACTCGCTCATGTTGCTCTGATCGATGCCGCCGACCGCCAGCACCGGCAAACCCTTGGGCAGGATCGCGTTGATATCCTTGAAATAGCCGGTCCCCAGACGGGCCGCCGGAAATAGCTTGAGCGCCGTGGCCCCAGCCTTGGCCGCCGCCAGCGCCTCGCTCGGCGTCATGCAGCCGATCATCGGCGCCAGGCCGTATTCGACACCGGCGCGAATCACTTCCGGGTCGGTATTGGGCGTGATCAGGAGCGGTGCGTCGAGATCGGCCAACCGCTCGGCATGGGCGGGGTCGAGTACCGTACCGGCGCCGATCACCACGTCATCCGGGCAACGCCCGGCGATGGCGGCAATACTGTCCCAGGCCCGTGGCGAGTTGAGCGGGATCTCGATCAGCTTGAAGCCTGCCGTCACCAGCGCGTCGAATACCGCATCGATCTCTTCCGGCGTGATCCCGCGCAGAATGGCCACCAGCGGCCGCTCGCGCAGCGCCGTTTCCAGTGCGAACTTGCGTGTCTCGTTCATGTTGTCTCCTTTACCACTCCGCGACGGAACCATCTTCATGGGTCCAGACGGGGTTGCGCCAGCGGTGACCGACCTTGGAGCGCTCCTCGACGAAAGCCTCGTCGATCTCCACACCCAGTCCCGGCCCCTGGGGAATCGCACAGAAACCGTCCTCGATCGCCAGCGCGTTCTTGTCCACCAGATAATCGAGCACGTCGTTGTCCCGATTGTAGTGGATCCCCATGCTCTGCTCCTGGATGAAGGCGTTGTGGTTGACCGCATCCACGTGCAGCGACGCGGCCAGCGTCAACGGGCCCAGCGGGCAGTGCGGCGCCAGCGCGACATCGAAACAGGAGGCGAGCGTCGCGATCTTCATCCCTTCGCTGATGCCGCCGCAGTGAGACAGATCAGGCTGGACGATATCGACCATCCCTTCGACGAGCAGATCACGGAACTGATAACGCGTGTGCAGCCGCTCGCCGGTGGCGATGGGGTATCCAAGGCCGCCGGCGATGTGCTTGAGACTCGGCAGATGCTCCGGCAGCACCGGCTCTTCGACGAACATCGGGTGATACGGTTCGAGCTCCCGCAGCAGGGCCTTGGCCATCGGTCGATGCACGCGACCATGGAAATCGATACCGATGCCGACATCCGAACCCACCGCATCGCGGGCCTCGGCAACACGCGCGATCGCCTCGTCGACCTTGGCGTGAGAATCGACGATCGCCATCTCGGCGGTGCCGTTCATCTTGAACGCGGTAAAGCCCTGCTCGACCAGTGCCTTGGCACCGGCGCCGACGTCGCTGGGCTTGTCGCCGCCGGTCCACGCGTACATCCGCATCCTGTCGCGACAGGCACCGCCCAGCAACTGATGCACCGGCACGCCGAGATCACGCCCCTTGAGATCCCAAAGCGCCTGATCGATGCCGGCAATGGCACTCATCAGGATCGGGCCGCCGCGATAGAAACCGGCGCGATACATGATGTTCCACAAGTGTTCGATGCGATGCGGGTCCTGACCGATCAGATAATCGGAAAGTTCATGTACCGCCGCCTCGACGGTGGCCGCACGCCCCTCGACCACGGGTTCGCCCCAGCCATAGCAGCCCTCGTCGGTCTCGATCTTGAGAAACAGCCAGCGCGGCGGTACTTGCCAGGTCTTGAGTTGCGTAATTTTCATGGATCACCTGTTGCTTTCAGTTCAGTCGATTCCGGGAAACGCCAGTACGCTAGCGAGCTTGTGTCGGCAGCGGCAGCATGATGGAGGGCGGATTCGCCATCAGATCTTCCATGCCGAGATCGCGGCTGGTCCGTTCCAGCACCGCAAGCGCCGCCTGCACAGCCGTTTCGGGCTGGCGCAGACGGATCGCCTCCATCATCCTCAGATGGCGCGCCATGCTGTCGTCGAGCGCTTTGGCGCTATGGTTGGAACGTTCGACGATCAGCGCGATTGCGGGCTTGAGCACGTGGCTGATCTGTGCCCAGATAAGATTATGGGACGCCGCGAATATCGCTTCGTGGAAGGCGACGTCGTAGTCGTCATGCGTGTGGCCCTGCCAGCGCAGATCGGCCTGTTCGAGCGCCCGGATCATGCCTTCGTAGGCGGTCTCGATGGCGAGCAGATCCGAAGCCGTGGCGTGGGTCGCTGCCAGGCCGGCCACGAACGGTTCGACGGCCACCCGGAAGGCGAAGACTTCCCGCTGCAGCCGCGGGTTGGGCTTGGCATAACGTGCCATCCACGCGCTGACCTGGGGATCGAGCAGATGCCAGGCCGACAGCTCGCAGACCCGGGTACCCTGGCCGGAGACGCGCACCAGCAGGCCGGCATTGACCAGTTTTTGCAGCGCGCTGCGAACCGTACTCCGACTGACGCCGAAGCGCACACAGAGGTCGACCTCCCGCGGAATCGTGGCGCCGATCGCATAGTCGCCACTGAACACAGCCTCGGCGAGAGCTTCGGCGATATCCACTCTGGGGGCGGAGCAAGAACCGGTCACAGGAGAATCTGCTGCCATGGCGATGTTCAACTCAGTGGCGCTTATGTCCGACATAGCTTCTCGCAAGACAGGCGCGTTGGCTCTTAGACCATGGTCATGACCAAGACTAAAGTCGTAGAAGGCTTGATATCGAAATACGCAGACGAAGGCGCAGGCATGGCGAGATCGTGTCTCGAGCGCTCATCGGGGACCAGAACGACGACGCCCCTCCGAGGAGGGGCGTCGTGAGCCGAACCTGACGGTCAACGATAGACCGGCAGGCGCGCGCAGACGGTTTCGACCAGGGTCTTGACCTCGGCTTCCGTCCGGCTGGAGTCGCCCGCCTGCATGGCATCGAGAATGTCGCAGATCCAGCCGGCCAGATCCCGGCATTCCGTTTCACCGAAGCCGCGAGTCGTCACCGCCGGCGTGCCGATACGCAGACCGGACGTCACGAACGGGCTCTGCGGGTCGCCCGGCACAGCGTTCTTGTTGACGGTGATGTGAGCGCGACCCAAAGCGGCGTCGGCATCCTTGCCCGTCAGACCCTGCTTGACCAGCGACAGCAGGAACAGATGGTCTTCGGTACCGCCGGAGACCACCTCGTAGCCGCGTTCGATGAACACGCCGGCCATCGCCTGGGCATTCTTGACCACCTGTTGCTGATAGGTCTTGAACCCGGGGTCCATCGCCTCCTTGAAGCAGATCGCCTTGGCCGCGATGACGTGCATCAGCGGGCCGCCCTGTCCGCCCGGGAAAACGGCGGACTGCAGTTTCTTCTCGATGTCGGCATCGTTCTCGGCCGACAGGATGAGACCGCCGCGGGGACCACGCAGCGTCTTGTGCGTGGTCGTGGTGACCACGTGAGCGTGAGGCAGCGGACTCGGATAGACGCCTGCCGCGACCAGACCGGCGACATGCGCCATGTCGACCAGCAGAAACGCGCCGACTTCATCGGCAATCTCGCGGAACCTGGACCAGTCGATGATCTGCGAATAGGCGGAGAAGCCGGCGATGATCATCTTCGGCTGATGCTCGCGCGCCAGCTTGGCGACTTCGTCGTAATCGATCCGGCCGCTTTCGTCGATGCCGTACTGAATGGCGTTGTAGTGCTTGCCCGAGAAGCTCGGCCTGGCACCGTGGGTCAGGTGACCGCCGGCATCCAGGCTCATCCCCAACACGGTGTCGCCCGGCTTGACCAGCGCCTGGAATACCGCGCCGTTGGCCTGAGAACCGGAGTGTGGCTGAACGTTGGCGTAGGTGGCGCCAAACAGCTCCTTGGCATAGTCGATCGCCAACTGCTCGACCACATCGACGTGCTCGCAGCCACCGTAGTAGCGCTTGCCGGGATAGCCTTCCGCGTACTTGTTGGTCAGCTGCGTGCCCTGGGCCTGCATCACGCGTGGGCTGGCGTAGTTCTCGGAAGCGATCAGCTCGATATGGGCTTCCTGGCGCACGACTTCCTGCTGCATCGCGTCCCAGAGGGCGTCATCGAATCCGGCAACCTGCATCTCTCGGGTGAACATCGACGGGTATCCTCGGCTCGGGGATGGTTCGACTGCCACCGGCGCAAGTCCGGCATCCGGCGGCTCGATCTAGATTTGACGGTCGCAATGATACCCCAGCGCTGACGACCTTTCCCATGAAAGTCCGTCATGCACGGAAGCATAATTTCTCACCTTGGCTTTAGCCTCGGTAAAGCATGCTCGTCCGCGCCACCCGATGTTCCAGGCCCGCCAGCCAGGACGTCTCTCGTGCTTCGCGAACCACGGGCGCTTTCCATCACACCGCTTTCCATCGCCTCAGGTCTCTCCCAGCAGTCGCAGGCTATCCATCGGCGCTTGTCGGCGTGCACCTCGAGACAGCATGAAGCCGATGCCCCCCACCGCTGCAGCACCCAGCACCGGCATCACGCCCCACATCAGCCAGTGCACCCTGGGGGCCAGCCCCAGCCAGCCGTAGATACCCAGCGCCGACGCCTCGGCCAGCGCCGCGCCCATCAGCCCGCTGGCAAACCCGAGCAGCGCGAACTCGGCCCACTGCATGCGCGACAGCGCGCGGTTGCCGGCGCCGAATACCCGCAACAGCGCACCCTCGTGGGCTCGCGCCGGCCGGCTGGCCGTGAGTGCCGCGTAGAGCACGCTGATGCCGGCAAGCAGCACGAACCCCAGCACGAATTCGATGGCTCGCGTCACCTGGACGAGGATCCCCCGGACCTGCTCCAGCAGCGCTTCGACGTTGAGCACCGACACCCCCGGATACTGTCGCACCATCTCGCCAAGCATATCGTTGCTGGCGTCAGGCAGGTGGAACGAGGTGATGTAGCTGTGACCGAAGCCATCCAGCGCACCGGGCGGGAAGATGATGAAGAAGTTGGGCTGGAAGCTCTCCCAATCGAGATGGCGCAAGCTGGTGATGCGGCCGGTCACGCTGTCGCTGCCGATGGTGAACGTCAGCTCGTCGCCCAGCGAGAGGCCGAGCCTCCCCGCCAGCTCCTGTTCGATGGATATCGGAGCCGGGCCATCGCTCGACGGCGCTGCATCGGCGTCGAACCACTCTCCCTCGGTGATCCGGTTGCCCTCGGGCAGCACGGCACGCCAGGTCAGATTGAGATCACGCCTGAGCGCACCATCGGTCTGATGGGCTTCCGGTACCTGCTGCTGCGGCGGCTTGCCATCGATGGCGGTCAGCCGGCCCCGCACCATCGGATAGAGCCCGCTGGAGCTGTCGGCCGCACCCTCGATCAACGATTCGACGCCCGCACGCTCCTGAGGCTGGATATTGATCGCGAAGTAGTTGGGCGTGTCCGCCGGCAGCTGGGCCTGCCAGGTCGTCAGCAGATCGCCACGGACCAGTGCGATGATCGCCATGGCGGCAAAAGTGACCGAAAACGCCAGCAGCTGGCCCAGACTCGCCGTGCGCCGCCTTGCCAACTGACGACCGCCCAGTTGCCACGCTCGAGCCTTCTGGCCTTGCTGCGGCAGGCGAGCCAGTACGCCAAGCAGCAGGTGCAGCATCAATTGCCCCACACCCCACAGCACGACCAGGGCGATCAGGCCGCCCACCAGAATGCCGATCGACAGCACCGGATCGCCGGAATAGAGCCACAGCAGAGCGCCGAACACGAGACTGGCGAAGGCCACCACCAGCCACCCGGACGCCGGGATCGGATCGAGCTCGCGGCGCAGCACTTTCAGCGCGCTGACACGCTTGAGTCGCAGTAACGTCGGTCCGGCGAACCCCACCAGCACCGCCAGCGCGGTCAGCACGCCCATCAGCCACGGCATTCCGCCCGGTGGCGGCAGCTCCAGCGGCAGAAAACGCGTCAGCAGCGCCAGCAGCACCGCCTGCCCGGCAAGCCCCAGCAGCGCGCCGATCGCGGCCGCGACCAGCCCCAGCCACGCCAGTTGCCAGGCAAATAGCTGGCCCAGCTGTCGCTGGGAAGCCCCGAAACAGCGCAGCAATGCTGCCGTATCGAGATGGCGATCGACGTAGCGACGAGTGGCCATGGCCACGGCGACGCCGGCCAGCAATACTGCCGCCAGCCCGGCCAGGCTGAGATATTTCTGCGCGCGCTCCAACGAGCGACCCAGGCTGGGCCGATCCACACGCACATCGCGAATCTCGACACCGGCCTGGCGCAATGCGTCCAGTCGGTTCGAGAGACTGTCGATCGCCGCCGGGGGGCCGGCGGCGAGCAGTTCGTATTCGATGCGCGAACCGGGTCTGACCAGCCCGGTCGCCTCGAGATTCTGGAGATTGAGCATGATACGCGGCGTCAGCCCGGCGAACCCGCCCTGCTGATCGGGTTCACGATCGATCAGCCCCGTGATGGTCAACGACAGCGCCCCAACCTGGACCTCGTCGCCGATGGTGACGTCCAGCAGCTGAGCCAGCCGCGGCGCGATCCAGGCGTTGCCCGGCGGCGGGCCCTGCCCGAGTTCTTCGACACCGTTGCCTCGGTCGACGCGAACCTGCCCGTAAAGCGGGTAATGGTCGTCGACGACCTTGAGCCCGGCCGGCTGGAAGGCGTCCGCCTGACTGACCATCGACACCAGATCGACCTGATCGCTCAACGTCAGACCGGCCTGGCGCAGCTCCTGCCGGAGCCCGTCGTCGAAGGGCTGGCCCTGTTCCAGCACCAGATCTCCGCCCAGTAGCTGGCCGGCCTGACGGGTCAACCCGCGATCGAGCCGGTCAAGGAAAAAGCCGATCATGGTGGTCGCCGCCACGGCCAGCGCCAGCGCCACGAACAGCGCTCTCACGTCGGAGGCCCGCAGGTCACGCCGGAGCCCCTTGAGCGACAGTGCAATCAGATTCATGCCTCGACCCCGTGATGCTGACGCCCGGCCGCCTGCAGCCTGCCGCCCTCGAGCTGCAGACAGCGATCGCAGCGCCTGGCGAGGGCCATGTCGTGCGTCACCAGGATCAGGGTCGTGCCGGACTCGCGATTGAGATCGAAGAGCAGATCGATGATGCGCTTGCCGGTCGTCTCGTCGAGATTGCCGGTGGGCTCGTCGGCGAAGACCAGATCGGGATCGGTCACGAAGGCTCGTGCCACCGCCACCCGCTGCTGTTCGCCACCGGAAAGCTGTTTCGGCAGATGATCCAGACGCGCGCCCAGACCGACACGCTCCAGACATTGACGACTTTTGGTCGCCACGTCTTGCCGTGGAGACAGTTCCAACGGCAACATGACGTTTTCCATGGCGGTAAGAGTGGGTAATAACTGGAAATTCTGGAACACGAAGCCGACGCGACCGGCTCGTAGTGCCGCCCGTCCGTCTTCATCGAGGGCGCTCAGGGACTGACCGAACATTTCGAGCTCACCCGAGCTCGGCGCATCGAGCCCCGCCAGCAACCCCAGCAGCGTCGACTTGCCTGCCCCGGAACTTCCAACGATGGCAACACTCTCACCGCGGTCGACTTCCAGCGCCAACGATTCGAGGATAACGAGCTCTCGTTCCCCGCTTGTTACCCTTTTGCCGAGCTGGTTGGCGTATAAAATTCGCGTTCGTTGATTGTCCGAGGAGTAAGACATGGTGCCTGGTTTCCCTGTGCTTGATATCAAAAGGCCTTTCGCCAGAATGGCGAAGCGCTGTGCAGGTGGCGCACTATTGTTGTGTCTTACCGTGCTGTCGCTGGCACCCGATGCGGCGCGTGCCGACACCATTCTGGTCATGGGCGACAGTCTGAGCGCGGCCTACGGCATCGATCCGCAGGCGGGGTGGGTCAGTCTGTTGAAGCATCGGTTGGATGACGAGCACGAGGTCGTCAATGCCAGCATCAGCGGAGAGACGACATCCGGCGGCTCGGCACGACTCCCTGACATTCTCGGACAATACCATCCCGATATCGTTCTGCTGGAACTTGGCGGCAATGACGGCCTGCGTGGCCTGTCCCCCCAGCAGATGCAGGTCAATCTGGGAAAGATGATCGAGCGTAGCCAGAAGCAGGGCGCCCGGGTGCTGCTGCTGGGCATCGAGGTCCCACCCAACTATGGCCCCGCCTACACCGAGGCCTTTCGCGCCGTCTATACGCAGCTGGCCCGCGACTATGGCGTGACGCTGCTGCCGTTCCTGCTCAAGGGCGTCGATCTCGACAGCATGCTTCAGAGCGACGGGATACACCCCACCGCCGAAGCTCAGCCGATCATCCTCGAAAACGTCTGGTCGAAACTGGCGCCAATGCTGTCGGCCTCGGCGAACGGCAGCGACTGAACTGCCTCGGGACTGAACTGGCCTGGAGACTGAACGGGCTTGGAAACAGGGCCGCCCTCGGCAAGGTTTCCACCGGCTCGCCTCCGCACCAGCATGACATGCGCCCCGTCCCATCTCCCGATTTTGACCAACGTGCTATCGTCACCACCTTGAAAACACTCGCGGCATGGCGAGTCTGGATTCGACAAGGAGGTTGATGATGGAGACAGAAACGGCCCTGGTCGCCGCTTACGAACTCAACGGGCAAGGCGGCGGCGCCCTTCTCAGCGTGCGCCAACTGCGCGAAGCGTGGGCGGATCCTGAACGCCCCCTGTGGATGCATCTCGATTTTCGTCACGAGGATGTTCACACCTACCTCGAGGAGATCGCCGGGCTCGACGAGGCACCGATCGAGGCGCTGCTGGAGGAAGATACTCGCCCCCGCGTTGCCAAGTTCCGTAACGGGGCCGTCACCACGCTGCGCGGTATCAACCTCAATCCTGGCGCCGCGCCGGAGGATCTCATCTCGCTGCGCATCTGGTGCGCCCCCAATCGGTTGATCACCCTGCGCCGTCGGCCATTGAGATCGGTCAGCGACGTGCGTGAACGCATCGATGGCGGCGACGGCGCGCTGTCGGTCCCGGATCTGCTGGCGTGGCTGACCGAGACGCTGGTCGACAAGGTCGGTGATGTCACGCATCAGCTCGACGATCGCCTGGGCGAACTCGAGGAGGACCAACTGAGCGATCGTGAAGTCGATCCCGACGATCTCTCTCGCGTTCGGCGCTCGTTGGTTACCTTGCGGCGTTTCATGGGACCGCAACGGGACTGTCTGGATCAGATGGCACACGGTCCCGAATGGTTGGACGAAGATACCAAGGTGTCGATCCGAGAAAGTGCCAACCAGCTGTCACGCTACGTGGAGGATTTCCACGCCATGCAGGAGCGCGCGCTGATCCTGCAGGAACAGCTCTTCAGCGAACATAACGAGCGCATGAACCAGCGCATGTACATGCTGGCGATCGTGACCACCGTATTCCTGCCTCTGAGCTTTCTGACCGGTCTGCTGGGCATCAACGTGGGCGGCATACCCGGCGCAGACAGCCCATACGGCTTCGTCGTGTTCGTGACGATTACCGCCGTGGTCGGCGGCTGGGTGATGTGGCTGCTCAAACGCAAGCACTGGTGGTGACGCTCAGCGCGCGGCGCGATCCGTGTGACCCAGATCGCGCTCTGGATCGAGACGATCGCGAACCCGGCGCTTGAGCTCCTTGACGTCGGGGAAGCCGCCGTCGCGTTTACGCTCCCATAGCGTTTCGTCGTCGTAGAACACCTCGAAGTGACCACCATGGCTGGGCGCCAGCGCGACCTGCTCGAGATCTTCTCCGAAGGTCTGCAACAGCTCCTGCGCGTACCAGCCGGCACGCAGCAACCATTGGCATTGGGTACAATAGTGAATACGAACACGCGCCATATCGCTCTCTCCTGGGAAGGTTAGCGACATGATGCGGCGCTGAAGCGCCACAACTCAAGCGGAGCGCAGCGCGATTCCGGGCAGCTCATATTCGTCGGATCGGCGGTCGACGCAACGCCTCGGCACCAGAAAGCCATTACTCGGAAAACAGGGAACGTTTTTCATGTCAGCCCAGCAAGCCAGCCTCACTCGCCTTTTCGAGCGCGTCACCGGTGACGAAGATAGTCGCATGTGTCGTGACATCTCCGACGAAGCCTGTCACGAGCAGCCCGGCAACTTCTTCCGCCACCTGATCGCCGCCCTCGGCAACAAGCTGGCGGACGAGCTTTCCAACGCCCGTCTGATTCTCCCCTGGCTGATGGGCGCGATCGGCGCACCGATCTGGATGGTGGGTCTACTCGTGCCCATCCGCGAGGCCGGCGCCCTGCTGCCGCAACTGATGATTGCCGGCTACATCCGCCTGCGCCCTGTCCGCAAGTGGGTATGGGTGATCGGCGGCATCGTCCAGGCGATCGGAGCACTGCTGCTGGCGCTGCTCGCCCTGTTTGGTCACGGCAATTGGGGGGGCATGCTGGTATTGATCGCGCTGACCGGCCTGGCGCTCGGCCGCGGGCTCTCGTCGGTCGCGACCAAGGATGTCCTTGGCAAGACGATTGCCAAGCAGCGTCGCGGCACCTTGATGGGGTGGAGCGCCAGTGTCGCCGGCGCGCTGACGCTGATCGTCGGCGCCGGCATGGTCATTCTGGATGACCAGCCCGGCACCTGGGCGCTGGCGATCCTGCTGTTCGCCGCCGCCCTGGGCTGGGCGTTGAACGCGCTGTGCGCGGCCATGATTCGCGAGACGCCGGGCGCTATCGAAGGCGGCGCCAACGCCTGGGACAGCATCAAGCAGGGCGTCTCTCTGATGCGCCGCGACCGTCGTTTCCTGCACTTCAATCTCTCGCGCGCCCTGCTGCTGTCCAGTGCCCTCGCGCTTCCCTATCTTGCCCTGCTGGGACAGCAGAACAGCGGTACCGATCTGGCCAGCCTCGGCATCCTGATCCTGACTTCCGGGGCAGCCAGCATGATTGCCGGCCCGATCTGGGGGCGACTGGCCGATCGCTCCAGCCGTCGAGTGATGCGCAACAGTGCCATCGGCGCTGCCGTCTGCTGCCTGGCAGGCGCCGCCTGCGTTTGGCTTCCGGCGCCAATACGAACCAGCGTATGGCCCTACGCCCTGATCTATGGCCTGCTGATGATCGCTCACGCGGGGGTCCGCCTGGGCCGCAAGACCTATGTCATCGACCTGTCCGACAGCAGCACCCGCGCGCTCTACGTCGCCTTTTCCAACACCTTCACCGGCGCGCTGATGCTGGTCGTCGGACTCCTGCTCGGCGCGCTGGCGCAATGGCTGGGCAGCGCGGGTCTGATGTTGATGCTTGCAGTGCTGGCGGTCGCGGCGGCCCTGAGTTCGCACGCGCTGGCGGAGGTCGAGACGCCGAGCTGACGTAAAGCGTTGTAATCCCATCGCACCATGGCATCATTATTGAAAGTATCGCTCCTACAATCCGTCGAATGCCCAGCCTGGAGGCAAGGATGGCCAGTACCAGTAAACACCCGCCCATGATCAGCCCGGCCTTGTTGGAGCGTATCGTCAACGCCTCGGACGACGGCATCGTGGTGGCCGAGCAGGAAGGCGACGAGAATATCCTGATCTATGCCAACCAGGGCTTCGAACGTCTGACGGGCTATACCATCGACGAGATTCTCTACCGCGACTGCCGTTTCCTGCAGAACGGCGATCGTGATCAACCGGGAATCGACAGAATTCGTACCGCACTGCGTGAAGGCAAGTCGTGCCGCGAGGTGCTGCGAAACTATCGCAAGGATGGCAGTCCGTTCTGGAACGAGCTGTCGATCACCCCGGTCTACGACGATGAGGACCAGCTCACTTACTTCATTGGCGTGCAGAAGGATGTCACCAACCTGGCCAAGGCGCTGGAGGAGCTGGAGACG
Organism: Salinicola socius; assembly: GCF_001937195.1. Lineage (GTDB taxonomy): Bacteria > Pseudomonadota > Gammaproteobacteria > Pseudomonadales > Halomonadaceae > Salinicola > Salinicola socius. The sequence goes on from NZ_MSDO01000025.1 coordinate 99,475, forward strand.
TTGAAAACCGAGCGCGATCCCGCCTGAACGGCATCCGGGGATCATCACTTATCGCCGCCAACTGCGGCGATAGTTTTTTTTAAGCCAGGAAACGCTTGTACCCGATCGGATTCGACGATATATAGCCCGGAGCGTCACTGAGATGCGATTTCACGGGAGGGCCAAGTAATGAGCCGTGAGGATTATGTCGAGGATCAGGATTTTTCCGAAGCCATCAACGACGAACAGTTCGAACGTCCCCGCAGTAGCAAGGCAGACTCGCTGCGCGCCAGACGCCAGGTCGAGGCATTGCTGGAAGAACGCCGCCTCAAACGTGCCATCGAAGACGACTGGTACGATGATTTCGGCGACGAGGAAGAGTAGGTCGTAATTAAGAGCAGGTCGTAATAGAGCAGGTCGCGACCCTGAGCGTTGTACCGACGGGCGCCCAGGCGCCCGTTCGCATTGTCGGCATGAGTCGTTTACCCTGCCCTATCCAGGCTGCGCCCCGTTGGCGGGCGCTGCAGCATCGATTGCCTGTCTTTATCCACTGTGACTCACTGAATCGGATTTCCATGGCGCAATACGTTTACACCATGAACCGGGTGGGCAAGGTCGTCCCCCCGAAGCGCGAGATTCTGAAAGACATCTCGCTCTCCTTCTTCCCTGGCGCAAAGATCGGCGTGCTCGGTCTCAACGGCTCGGGAAAATCGACACTGCTGCGAATCATGGCCGGCGTCGATACCGAGTACAACGGCGAAGCTCGCCCGATGCCGGGTATCAATATCGGCTATCTGCCGCAGGAGCCCGAACTCGACGACAGCAAGAACGTACGCGAGACGGTCGAGGAAGCCCTGGGCGAGGTCAAAAAGGCCCAGGTGGAGCTGGAAGCCGTCTACGCCGCTTATGCCGAGCCGGACGCCGACTTCGATGCCCTGGCCGCGCAGCAGGCGCGCCTGGAGAACATCATCGAAGCCGCCGACGCCCATAATATCGAGCGCAAGCTGGAGGTCGCCGCCGAAGCGCTCCGCCTGCCGCCGTGGGAGGCCAGTGTCGGCCATCTGTCCGGGGGGGAGCGTCGCCGCGTGGCGCTTTGCCGTCTGCTGCTGTCGAGCCCGGACATGCTGTTGCTGGACGAGCCGACCAACCATCTGGATGCCGAATCGGTCGCCTGGCTCGAGCGCTTCCTGCACGACTATCCGGGGACGGTGGTGGCGATCACCCACGACCGGTACTTCCTCGACAACGTCGCCGGCTGGATTCTCGAACTCGATCGCGGTCACGGCATTCCGTTCGAAGGCAACTACTCTCAGTGGCTCGAGTCCAAGGAGCAGCGCCTCGCCCAGGAGTCCAAGCAGGAAGCCGGCCGTCAGCGCGCGATCAAGCAGGAGCTGGAGTGGGTCCGTCAGAATGCCAAGGGCCGACAGGCCAAGAGCAAGGCGCGCCTCAACCGGTTCGAGGAACTGCAGTCCGGCGACTACCAGAAGCGCAACGAGACCAACGAGATCTACATTCCGCCCGGGCCACGACTGGGCGACAAGGTCATCGAATTCCAAGATGTCAGCAAGCGCTTCGACGAGAAGATGCTGTTCGACAATCTCTCGTTCCGGGTTCCGCCCGGCGCAATCGTCGGCATCGTCGGCGGCAATGGGGCCGGCAAATCGACGCTGTTCAAGCTGATTGCCGGCAACGAGCAGCCGGATAGCGGCGAGGTGGTACTCGGCGAGACGGTCGACGTGGCCTACGTCGAACAGCTCCGCGACCATTTCGACAATACCCAGACCGTGTGGGAAGCCGTCTCCGGTGGTCAGGACATTCTCAACATCAACGGTTACGAAGTGTCTTCCCGCGCCTATGTCGGCCGGTTCAACTTCAAGGGTACCGATCAGCAGAAGCGCCTGAGCGATCTGTCCGGCGGTGAGCGTGGGCGTCTGCAACTGGCCCAGACGCTGAAGCAGGCCGCCAACGTGCTGTTGCTGGACGAACCTTCCAACGATCTGGATATCGAGACCCTGCGAGCGCTGGAGGAAGCCTTGCTGGCGTTTCCCGGTTGCGCGCTGGTCATCTCGCACGACCGCTGGTTCCTGGACCGCATCGCGACCCATATTCTCGCCTACGAGGGAGATTCAAACGTGGTGTTGTTCGAGGGGAACTACAACGAGTACGAAGCGGATTATCACAAGCGAGTTGGCAACGACACGCCGAAGCGAATGAAGTACAAGCGTATCGACGCCTGAGCCCAAAACCGCTGCTCGCTCCGACTGCCGCATGAACCAATACCCCGCCTGATGGCGGGGTAATGGTTGGTGACGGTGGCTTTCGATTCGTTTCAGCGGCCCCGTCCGCGAACCAACGAGACGACGAACAGAATCAAGAAAATCACGAATAACACTTTGGCGATCGTCGCAGCGATCCCAGCGACACCACCGAACCCAAGAACCCCGGCAATGATCGCGACGATGAGGAAAATCACGGCGTAGCTAAGCATGGCAACTCTTCCTGTGCTGACCCATTGGACTCGCCTGGGCCGGGCTATCCGGCTTCGGCAAACCGCCCTCTCGTTCCGTGAGGACAGACTCATCCTTGTCGTTCGCCGCCTTTTCGTCAAGTTTCGTACCCGACGACTCGCTCAATAAAAAGACTCCTCGCCAGGCGGGCGGGTCTTGAAACGCCGATGCAGCCAGAGATACTGCTCAGGCCGCCGACGAATCGCCTGCTCGATGAAGGCATTGACCTGAGCGGCATCGGCGACATCATCGCCGCTGGGGAAATTCTCAAGCGGCGGTAGATACTCAAGCGTGTAGGTCCGGTCGTCCGGATTGCGATGGAACATCAGCGGCATGACCGGCGCTCCCGTCATCCGCGCGATCTTGGCCGTCAGCTTGATCGATGCCGCGGAAACCCCGAAGAACGGCGCAAATACGCTCACCTCTCGGCCGAAGTCCTGATCCGGCGAATACCAGACCGCGTGACCCGACTTGATGCGACGGACGACCCCACGCAAGTCGTGACGGTCGATCGCCGCACCGAAGATATTGCGCCGGGCACGGGTCATGAAATCCTCGAATACCGGATTGTCGTGAGGGCGATAGACGACGTCCGCGGGAAAGAACAGCGAGTGCAGGGCGCCGCCGAGATCCAGGGTCGAGAAATGGATGCCGATGATCAGCGCTCCCTTTCCCTGCGCCATGGCGCGCTCCATGTGTTCGGTTCCTCGGAAAGTCACTCGATGGCGCAGATGTTCGGGATCGCGACACCAACCGGTCGCCGTCTCGAGAATACCGATTCCGTTGGCGATGAAGGTCTTCTTGACCAGTTCCGCCCGCTGCTGACCGTCCAGCTCGGGAAAACACAGCGACAGGTTGGTGTCGGTGATATGACGTCGACGCCTGGCGAGCTTCCAGGTCAGCAACCCGAGGCCGCGGCCCAACGCCAGCTTGAGACGCCAGGGTAGCATCGCCCCCGTTCGCATCAGCCCGATACCAAGCCAGGCACCCCAGTAACGGGGATGAGCGCGATTGGCAGGATAGCGTTTCTTGGCCATGATTCTTCCGATGTCGTATGAATGCCGGATCTCGTATGAATGCCGGGATGTCGTGTAAAAGGCGGATAGTGTAGCGAACTGGCGCGGGCGGGCTCTAGGCGCCCGAGTGATAACGTCGCGGCACCCTCGGCAGCAGTCCGGTCAGCAACGTGTAACCGATGGTATCACCATGGCTCGCGACTTCATCGACACTCAGCCCTCGTCCCCAAAGCACCGCCTCGCTGCCGATATCGGCTTCGGGCAGGTGACTGATATCCACCGTCAACATGTCCATCGACACACGCCCCACCAGGGGGCAGCGTTGACCATCGACCAGTATCGGCGTGCCGTCGGCGGCATGGCGATCGTAGCCGTCGCCGTAGCCAGCGGCGACCACTCCGATCCGAGACGGCCGTGAGGTGTGCCAGCGGGACCCGTAGCCTACCGGCTCCCCGCCCTGCAGAGATTGCACCGCGATGAGACGCGAGCGTAGCGTCATGACCGGTTTGAGCGACACCCCTGCGGGCAGTTCGCTCTCCAGAGGGTTGCTGCCGTAAAGCATGATGCCGGGACGATTCCACTGGCCATGGGTGACTGGCTTGGCCAGCGTCGCTGGTGAATTGGCGATACAGAGCGGGGCTTCGAGACGCTGACGGATCGATTCGATGACCCGCCACTGATGCTCGAACTGCGCGGTATCGGATTGATCGGCACTGGCAAAGTGGCTGACCAGATGAAGATCGCGGACCCGGCGGTGAGCAGCCTTCAATCGGCTCCAGCGATCGACGAACGATTCCGGGTCGTACCCGAGCCGATGCATGCCCGAATCCAGCTTGAGCCAGACCGGCAACGGTTGCGCCGCCGGATAGTTCATCACGGCATCGAACTGCCAGTCACTATGCACGACCTGCCACAACCCCAGCGCTTCGACCCGGGCCAGCTCCTTGACCTCGAAGATTCCCTCGAGCAGCAGTATCGGATGGCGAATCCCCGCCTCGCGCAGCGTCTCGGCTTCCTCCAGTGACGCCACCGCAAAGGCCGGCGCCACGGCCTCCAGCGCTTTCGCACACGCCACCGCCCCGTGACCGTAGGCGTTGGCCTTGATCACCGCCATGGAGCGGCTTTGCGGTGCCAGGGCTCTGGCGACGGCGTAATTGTGGCGCAGTGCGTCGAGATCGATATCGGCAATGAGCGGCCGGGCCATGACATTTCCTTCGATACCATCAGAAAAGCCGGTGGCTGACACCGGCCGAATACCGTCATGTTACCTTGTCGAACGGTACTTTCACCCTCTGGGACGACGTTCGGGGTCGATCGACTCGAGCCGGCTGACTGGCAAACCATCCGTCCATGAAAACGACGACGCCGCTAGGACAGCGGCGTCGATTTTGGTGCCCGATGCGGGCTGCTGGCACAGCCTGCCGACAAACCGTCTCCGGCGGGGCCGGCTGCCTGAGTGGAGCCAGCAGCGCCGGCTTCTGATCAGGGGGCGGGCGGCGGCGTCGGACGCGCGCCGATGTCATCAACAGCCGACGCGCCATCATCGTCGATCGTGGTCAGAGAGACCGGATCACTGTCGCGCAGCCAGCGATTGGTACCGCGAATCACGTCGAGATTCAACACGCCAGCCTGCTGGCGCAGCTGCAGCAGATCCGTGACATAGGTGTAACGGGCATCGGCATAATTGGAAATCGACTCGTAGAGCGCCTGCTCGGCATCCAGCACATCGACGATATTACGGGTACCTACTTCGTATCCGGCGCGGGTCGCTTCCAGTGCGCTGCGACTGGAGACGATCGCCTCACGCTGCGCCTCGACCGACTCGACGTCGTTGCTGACCTGGGCGAACAGCGAGCGCACCTGCTGCGTGGTAAAGCGACGCTGATCTTCGAAATCGTACTGGGTCGCCTCCAGCGTATAGGTATTCTCGCGGACCGATGCACTGGTGGATCCGCCGGTATAGATCGGCAGGTTGGCCTGAACACCGACTTGCAGATCCTCTCCGTGGCCTCGGGTGTAGTCATTATCGCTATCGGAATAGGAGTAGTCCGCGAACGCATCCAGCGTCGGCAGATGGCCTGCCTGGGCGATATCGACGCCAGATTTCGCGAGTTCCACGGACGCCTGGGCATACTGGATCGACGGGCTGCTGGCCAGCGCCAGGTCCACCCAGTCGTCGCGATTGGCGGGCATGGGTGGCTCGATCGGCAGATCGTCCGCCAAACTTTCGATGCTGGGATACCGTCGGCCCGTCAGGCGCTCGAGTGCTTCGAAACTCACCTGAAGGTCGCTCTTGGCCGCAATCCGCTCAGCTCGGGCCGAATCATAGGCGGCCTTCGCCTCGTTGACGTCGGTAATTGCCACCAGACCCACGTTGAACTGTTCGTTGGATTGCTCCAGCTGCCGCCCGATCGCCTTCTCCTGCGCCTGGCTGGCGTCCAGCACCTCCTTGGCTCGCAGGATCTCGAAATAGGCCTCGGCGACATCATAAAGCAGTTGCTGCTGGTCGATTTCCAACTGCAACGACTGCTGACCGACCTGCTTCTTGCTCTGGAGGTACTCGTACCAGTTGGTCGCATCGAACAGCGCCTGGGTGACATTGACGCCTGCGCTACTGCCGTTGTAGCTGTCATCACTACCCGCCCCGCCACTGCCGCTACCGGCGCTCAGCGTCGAGCTCTGTTCGTCGAAGACTTTCTGGTGATACAGACTGCCGGTCGCGCTGATCTGCGGCAGCAAGTCGCCACGCTCGACGTCCTGGCCCGCTTCGGTACTCTTGAACGTCGAGCGCGAGGAGTTCAACGTCGCGGAGTGCTCCAGTGCATCCTGCGTGATGGTCAGTAGATCCGCCGCATGGGCCGAGGGCACGAACGCTGCCACGACCAGCAGAGAAATGGCATGTCGCAAGGGGGAGCGCGACGGCAACGAGATGAGAGGCGACATCGAGACATTTCCTATCGTTGAGCACTGAAGACGATATACAACCGATCATGCGAGTCAGGCTTGAACGTATACAAGCCAGCCGACACTAGCGGTAGCGACACTGTCGGCATCGCCCAGAAACCCAATCATGGCTATTTTTCCGGCGGACTCAAGACGCCGATAGTCTTCGACGCCATCAGGGCCACACTACAAATGGCCGAGGCGCCAGCATGTCTGCTGACGCCTCGGCTGAGGTTTACATACAATGCCGCATGTATGCTGCCGGATCAATAGCGAGACCAACCCTTCACGGACATTTGCGCATTTATGCGCCCGAAGCCGCTTATTCGAAGATCGAGTCCATCGACAGGCCCTGTTTTTCCAGCATGCGGCGCAACTTCTTGAGTGCCTCGACCTGAATTTGACGGACCCGTTCACGCGTCAGTCCGATCTCTTCGCCGACCTCTTCCAGCGTGGCCGCTTCATGCCCGCGCAGGCCAAAGCGACGAAGAACGACCTCGCGCTGTTTTTCGCTCAGCTCGATCAGCCATTCGTCGACATGCTGCTTGACGTCGTCGTCGACCAAGTTGGATTCCGGGCCATCTTCGTTTTCGTCGGCGATCGTATCGATCAGTGGCTTGTCGCTCTCGGCGCCCATCGGGTAATCGACGGAGGAGACACGCTCGTTGAGTCCCAACATGCGCTTGACAGTACCCACCGGCTTGTCCAGGAACTCGGCGATCTCTTCGGCGGTCGCCTCGTGATCGAGCTTCTGAGTCAGCTCGCGGGCGGCACGCAGATAGATATTGAGTTCCTTGACCACGTGGATCGGCAGGCGAATCGTCCGCGTCTGGTTCATCAGCGCCCGTTCGATGGTCTGGCGAATCCACCAGGTGGCGTAGGTCGAGAAACGAAACCCTCGCTCGGGATCGAATTTCTCGACGGCGCGAATCAACCCCAGGTTACCTTCCTCGATCAGATCGAGCAGCGACAACCCCCGATTGAGATATCGCCGCGCGATCTTGACCACCAGGCGCAGATTGGACTCGATCATCCGCTGACGCCCGGCCGGGTCGCCCTTCTGCGCAAGACGGCCGAAATGCACCTCTTCTTCGGGAGTCAGCAGCGGCGAAAACCCGATCTCGTTGAGATAGATCTGTGTCGCATCGAGACTTTGGTGGTAGGAATTTTCTTCACGGTTCAACGCTTTCTCAAAAGCGCTTTCATCATCCTTGCGACCCGCATTGTCGATATCGACTTCTGCAGTATCACCGTCGAGCTCAACATCCTGAATTTCCCGTTCAAGCATGCTCATGTCCACTACCCCCAATCTTGGCTACCTGAGTCCCTCGCCATGACCATCCTTCATCAAGGCGACCGCGTATTCCTTGCAGTGTTATAACTTTCCCTAGTTATCCCGGTTCGCCAAATCCCCGTATCGAATGTCGCCGTTATCGATCACCGACCTCGACGTCGCCCCGTAAGGCAACTACGTTGAGGTCGAGTGATTGGATGCGGCCTTCGATGATGGATTCGGCAAGCCCTTCATCGACAGTCCGAAGACTGTCGATGTAAAAAATCAACGCGCAGGCAGGTATTGCAGTGGGTCTTGAGGTTGTCCGTTCACGCGAACCTCGAAATGTAGCTCGACCTGGTCAGCATCCGTCTGACCCATCGTCGCTATCGTTTCTCCGGCCTCAACGACATCGTTTTCCTTCACTTTCAACGCGTCGTTGTGAGCGTAAGCACTCAAGAAGCGATCATTGTGCTTGAGGATGATGAGGTTGCCATATCCCCGCACACCGTCGCCGGCATACACCACAATCCCTGGTCCGGCTGCTTTGACAGGTTGCCCCTTTTGACCGGCAATATCAATGCCGGGAGTTATGTTCGAATCATCCTGGAATTTGCCGACCACCTGACCACTGGCCGGCCACTGCCAAGGCACGTTTTCGACCGGCTTGTAGGTTCTATCGGAACGGTCTGGCGCCCCGCTGGGCTCGCCCGCGACCTCGGTACCCGCATCGTTTCCTGCCGCCGTCTTCGTGTTGCTCCGGTTCATGGAAGCAGAAGACGATGACGATTCGGTGTCAGTTGGCGTCGAACCGGACGCCACTTGCGAGCTGCTGGACTGACCCGCGCCGGCGTTGGCGTTTGCCGTAGAAGAACTCTGCTGCGAGCCGCTGCTCGCCTCATTCCGAGCGACGTTCCGGGTAGCGCTCGACGTACCGCTCTGGTCATTGCCCTGCGCGTAGACCGGTCCCGGGTTCGAAGAGGACGCGCCGGTGGTGCCCTTCCCTCCATTCTGCGACGCGTCTTGCGCGCTTCCCGCTGCCGCGCTTCCGCCTGAGGGCAGCAACCAGGAGGGGTTGTCACCGTCGGCCGCCGCGGACTGCGCCTGATTGGCACCGCTACCCGCAGCGCCCAGCCCCGTCGCGGTCACTCCGCCGCCACTACTGGCAACGGTTTGGCCGGCGTCGATAGTCGCCCCGGCTTTCAGCCTGAGTTGCTGGCCCGGCTCCAGACGATAGGGAGGCGAAATGCCGTTGAGCTGCGCAAGATCACGAAAATCGACCCGGTTCTGCCAGGCAATGCCGTAGATCGTATCGCCACTCTTGACGGTGTAGCTGGAGTTCGTCGTGCTGTTGCGGCTGACAGAGAGATCCTGCACCTGAGGCCGGCCGCTCGAAGTCGAGCAGGCGCTCAACCCCACGGCGAAGACGGGGAGAAGCCCCAGTAACAGTGCAGTTCGACGTTTACTCATAAGAAAATTCCTTTTTCGTGACGGACAGCGAACAGCAGCCGATGAACCGTGTCATGACGCCTCCCGGCGCTCTCCCAGACACATTACCACCACAATGCCGGCGAGGATCAACACGCCGGCCAGCAGCCACTGTGAGGGCTGACCGGTGATCGCCGCGTACTCCGAAGGCATCAGATAGTGGTATGCAAGAGCTACCTGCTGGCCATCGGCTCCCATGCGGTAGCTCGCTATCTGACGCCAGGGCCAGAGTTGCGGCAAGGAACCCAGAATGAAACCGACGATCGCCATCAGCGTGATCGCATGATAATGACGCAACAACCAGGACAGCAGCCGGGAAAAGGTGAAGAGACCCAGGAGACAGCCAGCCCCAAAGACGGCTATCAGGCCGACATCGAAACTCTTGATGCCGCTCATCACCGTGCCGTAGAGCCCCATCACCAGCAGCAGAAAGCTGCCCGACACGCCCGGCAACAGCATCGCACTGATGGCGATGGCACCCGCGACAAAGAGCGTCGCGTCGCCGGCTCGGCTCATGTCCGGCAACAGGTGCGGCAAGAACGCCGCAACGACCAACCCCATCAGCACCGGGAGCAGGTAACGCCAGCGCCAATGGCCGACCTGTCGCATGACCACCCAGGCCGACGCCAACACCAATCCGAAGAAGAACGCGTTGAGCGGCAATTGATGATGCGCCATCAACCAGGTCACCAGATGGGCAACCGTCACCAGGCTGAGCCCGATCCCCACCACCAGCGGCACCAGAAAGCGCAGGTTGAGGTAGCTCACCAGTCCGGTCAAACCCTGCTGACGCCAGACGCCGAAGGCGCCCGGCCCGAAGCGTTTGATGGTCTCGATCAGCTCCTGATAGATACCCACGATCAGGGCGATGGTGCCACCCGAGACGCCCGGCACGGCATCTGCCGCCCCCATCCCCATACCCTTCAATACGGTTTTCGCGATGCGCTTCAACGAATGACTCCCTCAAGCAATGGTACGAAACGCACCTCTTCGAGACGCTGATGATCGAATGCCAGCCCACGCCGGCGGACCCGCGTCAGCCACTGACGTCCCTCGCTGTCCGCCAGTGGCGCAATCAGTACCCCGCCATCACGCAGTTGCCTCAACAGCGGCTGGGGCAGCTCACTGGCGCAGGCGGTCAGCAACACGACGTCGAACGGCGCTGCCTGCGGCCAGCCCATGCCACCATCGGCGTGGCGTAGATTGACGTTGTGCGCGCCCAGACGCTTCAGGCGCTGCCGAGCCCGAGACTGCAGCGCCGCGATACGCTCCACGCTCCAGACGCTCCTGACCAGACGCGACAGAATCAACGTCTGGTAGCCTGAGCCAGTGCCGATCTCCAGCACGCGCTGCGGCTCGGCCAGAGCCACCAATTCACTCATCCGCGCCACGATCCAGGGCTGAGACAGGGTCTGTCCCAACCCCAGTGGCAGAGACGTGTCTTCATAGGCACGGTGCGCCAACGCCTCGTCGAGAAACAGATGGCGCGGTTCGGCCGCCATCACTTCCAGCACGCGAGCATGGCGGATTCCGCCTGCCGCCAGACGTTCGACCATGCGATTGCGTGTTCGTTGCGACGTCATGCCGACGCCGCTCAGTTCTTCAGGCGTGTGACAGTCCATCCAGCCAGCCCTGTACGTCGTTTAGCGTCTCGTGACGGGTCAGATCGGTTTGCAGCGGCGTGATCGAGACGAAGCCCGCCTCGATCGCCGCGAAATCGGTATCGGGACCGTCATCGGCATTTTCCGAGACCGCCGCGATCCAGTAGCGGTCACGCCCGCGTGGATCCTTGACGTGTATCGGCTGCGAAGCCGGACCGCGATACCCCAGACGCGTCACCCGGAAGCCGCGAATGTCGCCCCACGGCAGATCCGGCACGTTGACATTGAGCAGACTGCGAGGCGGCAGCGACAGCGCCTCCGCCGCGCCGACGAGACTCGCGGCAACGCGTCCGGCGGTCTCGAAGTGGCGCTGCCCGCAGAGCGAAATGGCCACTGCTGCCATGCCTAGATTGCGTCCTTCCATGGCCGCCGCGACGGTGCCCGAGTAGAGCACGTCGTCACCCAGGTTGCCGCCATGATTGATCCCGGAGATCACCAGATCGGGTTTCTCTTCCCACACGCCGTTGACACCCAGGTAGACGCAGTCAGCCGGCGTGCCGTCGACGCTGTAGAACCCATTGTCCAGTGCGGTCAACGCCAACGGTCGTGTCAGCGTCAGCGAATTGCTGGCACCGCTCATGTCACGATCCGGCGCCACCACTCGCAGCCGCGAGTAGCTTTCGAGAGCTCGCGCCAGAGCCCTCAATCCTGGAGCATGGACGCCGTCGTCGTTGGACAACAACAGTCTGCGCATCTCTTGATCCTCATGATGAGTTGCCGAAATCGGCGGCGTCAGATCAGCGACGGATGCTGAAACAGCTCTCGCAGCACCGACGTGGCAAAGGCACCTCGCGGTAACGAGAAGGAGAGCCAGACCGCATCATCCGCGGCTTCCCAGCTGGCGTCGGCAAGCCGCAGCCGAAGCGGCCTCCGATCCTGACGTACCCCGGCCTGGATGAGACCGTCAGCCAATTCGGCGAAGCCGGTCGCGATGGCCGTTTCCCGCCCGGCGACGTCGGCAAGGCTCTCCAGCCGGCCCTTTCCCCACAGCGGCCCGGTCGGATGCAGGTCACCGGCCTGCGCTCTGGCCAGCAGCTGCTGATCGATCGTCTCGCAGGCAAAGCGGCTCGCGGTGCCATCCAGATTCAGTACGTCGCCAGGCTGCGGCACGCACCAGCTGCCATCGGCTACCCGAGCCGACAGCACCGCGTTGAAAAGATAGCTGCGCGCCGTGGATAACAGCAGCCCCTGCGGATCCTGGCGTTTGCGCCAGCCACGAGCCAGCAGCTGGCGGGCGCGATGCAGATTGCGTCCGGCGGGGCCAAAACGCTGCGGGCCGAAATAGTTGGGCACGCCGTCGGCAACCAGTCGATCCCAGCGCTCTCGCGTAGCCGAAGAGGCAATCGCTTCGCCCTGGATTCTAAGACGGAACCGATTGGCCCGATGCACGCCGCGTTTCAGCTTACGCGGATGCCGAACCGCTTCGAGACACTCGACATGGCGCTCGGCCAGCCCCGCCTTCCAGCCCGGCGGCGGCTCGCGACCGGGCAGCGCCAGCGAGAACCACTGACGCGTGACCGCATCGCGATCCTTGAGACCACTGAAACCCACGTCCCGCACCGGGATGTCGACCGCCCGAGCCAGCAGACGCGCCAGATCCGGCGTGGTCGACCCGCGCTTTTCCAGCCACAACCACAGATGCTCGCCCTGCCCTTCCGGCGTGAAATCGAACTGCTCCTCGACCTGGAAATCCTCGGCCCGCTGGCGATAGTCACCGGCGACGGTCGGCATGCCCGCGACGTAACACCAGTTCGGCGGCCACGAATCGACGGTTGGCGGCGCCGGATCGCTCATTCGCCGCTCGCGATCAGCAGCGCCACCGCTTCCGCGGCGATACCTTCACCACGCCCGGTGAAGCCGAGGCGCTCGGTCGTCGTCGCCTTGACGTTGACCGCGCCCAGCTCGACGTCAAGATCGGCCGCGATCGTCTCGCGCATCCCCGGAATCCATTCGGCCATGCGCGGCGCCTGTGCCATCAGCGTGGCATCGAGATTGCCGATTCGATAGCCGGCGTCATGCACCAGCCCGACGACGTGGCGCAGCAGCGCCCGACTGTCGGCACCTTTCCAGGCCGGGTCGGTATCCGGAAAGTGACGACCGATGTCGCCCAGCGCACAGGCGCCCAGCAACGCATCGCTGACGGCATGTAAAAGCACGTCGCCGTCGGAGTGGGCGACGAAACCGCGATCGAACGGCAAGCGGACGCCGCCAATCATCAGATGGTCGCCGTCACCGAAGCGGTGCACGTCGAAACCATGTCCGATTCTGACACTCATGCTTCCACTCCTTGCCCGCCGACATGCGTTGCCGATTCCCGCTGCACGGCCAGAATTCGTGCGGCCATGGCCAGATCCTCGGGATGGGTGATCTTGAGATTGTCGCGGCTACCGGCGACGAGTCTGGGTGCCAGCCCCATGGCTTCGATCGCCGAGGCTTCATCGGTCACCATCATGCCGGTGGCCAGCGCCGCGTCGAGCGCCTGACGGAGTAGATCGAAGCGGAATACCTGCGGCGTCAGCGCGTGCCAGAGACCATCGCGCGGTTCGGTGTGGCTGACGCGACCGCGGGCGTCGGCGCGCTTCATGGTATCGGCCGCCGGCGTTGCCAGCAGCGCGCCGATCGCCTCGTCTTCGAGCGCTTCGCGCAGCGCCTGCAGATCCTGGAGCCGCACGCAGGGTCGGGCGGCGTCATGCACCAGCACCCAATCGTCGTCCGCCGCCTGCTCCACCAGTGTCGACAGCGCACGGCCTACCGTGTCGGCACGTTCATCACCGCCGCCGACACGCTGCCACGCCTCGAAAGGCACGTCCGCAGGATCGAAATACTCGTCGTCGGGGTCGAGACACAGCCGCAGAACGGCCTCGGGAAACGCCTGATGCAGGCGCTCGAGCGTGCGGGCCAGCACGCTTTTTCCCTGGAGCATCAGGTATTGCTTGGGGCGGTCGGCCTGCATGCGCTGGCCACGACCGGCGGCAGGTACGATCAACCATAGCGTCATGGCTGCACGACTCCCGTACGGGCGGCGGGTCCATCACCGGAATCGTCGACACCGGGCACCCAGAAGAACTGCTCGTCCTGGCGAACCATGCCGATATCGCTGCGCGCGCGCTCCTCGATGGCATCGAGACCGTTCTTGAGATCGACGACCTCGGCGGCCAGACGATCATTGCGCGCCTTGAGCGTATCGGTATTACCCTCCAGGGTATCGGCGCGCGCCTGGATGTCGTTGAATTCTCGAATGCCGCCCTCGCCGAACCACAGCCGGTACTGCATCAGCCCCAGCATGACAACCAGTACTACAATGACCCATTTCCACATCGCCAAGGCTTCCGGTCGGCACGTTTCATTTCGAACAGTTCTTCCTGAACAGTTTCGTTCCAGACAGCGCACCTACCCGGAAAAAGGGAGGCAGGCCCGCTGTCGGAGCGGGCTCATTATGCCATCATCGCCGCACGCGGCCCACCGTCACGACAGAATCCGAATCGGAGGATCCTCATGTACAAACTGGCGTTCTTCGTTCCCGAATCCCACCTGGAAAGCGTCAAATCCGCGGTCTTCGCCAGCGGTGCCGGCCGCATCGGGGATTACGAGGCGTGCTGTTTCCAGCTGCGCGGCCAGGGCCAGTTTCGGCCGCTCGCAGGGGCGCAGCCGCACATCGGTGCCGCCGGCAGGCTGGAAAGTGTCGAAGAGTATCGGGTCGAACTGGTCTGCGCGGACGATCGAATCCGCGCGGCGATCGCAGCGTTGATCGATGCGCACCCCTACGAGGAGCCGGCCTTCGACGTCTGGCCGCTGAGCAGTCTGGCGTCGCTGCCGAAAGACCGATTCGACGAGCGCTGACGGCCGGCCGCGCTCAAGCGGAACCGAAAAAGCGTTCGCGTTCTTCCTGGCCAATCTGGCTAAGGTGCAGTTCGAAAGTGCCCCGACGGCGATCGTCGAAGAAGTGTCGCAGCGTGCGCTCGATGGTCGGAAACGCGAGTTCATCCCACGGAATCTGCGACTCGTCGAACAGCTCGACCTCGAGACTTTCCGGGCCGGCCGCGAAATCGCCATCGAGATCACCGAGAAAAATCATGTAGACCTGATTGATGTGCGGCAAACTGATCAGGGTATACAGTGTCGGATCGTCGACGACAGCGCGAGCCTCCTCGCGAGTCTCCCTCAGCGCGGCCTCCTGGACGGTTTCGGCGTTTTCCATGAAACCCGCCGGCAGGGTCCAGAACCCCTTGCGCGGCGAAATGGCGCGTCGACACAGCAGGATACGCTCTCCGGCGACCGGTAGCGTACCAGCCACGATGCGCGGATTCTGGTAATGGACGGTGCCACAGGCATCACACAGAAACCGGGGACGATCGTCGCCATCGGGAATCGCAAAACGCACGGTATGGCCGCAGTGGCTACAGTAATTCATAGAGTCTCGGTTCAGAGCGCCTCGGTTTCACGGGAGCGGGATTCGAGATTTCGCGGGAGCCGCCGGTCGCCGTGGATCGGTACGCCGGGCCGTTCAAGGTCGAAAGCCAGGGTCGAAAGCTAGAGTCAAAATGCATGTTAGAGAAAGTCCGTGAACGCCTGCAAGCACATCGCCCGCGTCGTTTGAACAATGCCTATCCTCAGGCGGCGGTTCTGCTACCCATCGTCGCTCGGCCCGAGCCCACGCTGCTGTTCACCCAGCGCACGGCTCATCTCTCCCAGCACGCCGGACAGGTCGCCTTTCCGGGGGGCAAGCGTGAGCCCGAGGATATCGACCTGCTCGCCACTGCGCTGCGGGAAACGCAGGAGGAGATCGCCCTCGCACCCGCGCAGGTCGAGATCATCGGCCGGCTGAGTGACGTCATCTCGCTCTACGGTCTGCGTGTGACGCCATACGTCGGGTTGATCGCCCCCGATCTGTCGCTGGTGGCGGAGCCGGGGGAAATCGAGACGATCTTCGAGGTACCGCTGCGTCTTTTCATCGATGATCGCCGCAGCCACACCGATGTCATCCCCGTCGACGACCGGTCCTGGTATGTTCCCAGTTACCCTTTCGAGGGCCGCGTGATCTGGGGATTGTCGGCCATGATGCTGGTCGAGCTGCTGGCCGTCGGGTTCGAAAGCGACATCGCGCTGGACCGCAAACCCGAGCAGGGAGAGCTGCGCTATCACCCGCAGCGCCGGCGCCAGACCGCGGCGCGTTCCGACCAATCCGGCAAGGTTCTCAAGTGAGGGCTTCATGACACCTCGAGATGCCCATCACGCCTTCTGGGACAGTACCCAACTACCCGCGTTGATCGACGGGCTGGTAGAGCGCGGCTGGTATGTCGGCGAGCGCTTTCTCGGTGCCGGACTATGTCAGGAGTTGCTGGACGAACTGCAGCTGTTGCATCAGCGGGCGGCGCTTCAGGAAGCAGCCATCGGTCGCGGGGACGAACGCACGCTGAGGCGCGACATTCGCGGCGACGCCATCCACTGGCTGGATCGGGAGAGCCTGGCGCAACGGCGTTACCTCGCGCTGATGAGCGAACTCCAGCAGCAGATCAACATCGCGCTCTACGCCGGACTGTTCGAATTCGAGGCTCACTTCGCCCACTATCCGCCCGGGGCGTTCTACCGCAAGCACTACGACAGCTTTCGCGGTCGCGCCAATCGCATCATTTCGACGGTGCTTTACCTCAACCCGGACTGGCCGGTCGACGGTGGCGGTGAAATGGTGCTCTACGACGAACACGAGACCGAACGCGAGGTGGCGCGCGTTCACCCCGACGCCGGGACCTTTGCCTGCTTTCTCTCTGATCGCATTCCGCATGAAGTGCTGCCGACTCGACAGCCTCGCGTCAGTATCGCCGGTTGGTTCCGGCGCAATGCTTCATTGGGCGGGGTGATCGACCCGGCGGCCTAATCGGTCGCCGAGGTCCGATGGCTGGGATTGTCTCGTCTTTGCGCCAGGGGCGTCGCAGCGTCGCCTGCCCCGTCGCTCCTGGTGTCGTTCTCCCTATCATCGGGGAGCGCCGTTTCCACATCCGGCACCACCTGCGACAGATCTTCCAGATGCTCGTGCTCGATCGCGCCCTGTACCAGCTCGTCGGTCACGCTGAGCTCGGCGCCCACCACCGTTTGATGGGGATTGGACGTGAATGGTGCCATCGGCATCGGCGCCGGACGCCGACTCCGGCGCCAGACGAAGAATGCCACCAGCACCGCGCCCAGCCCTGACAGCGCCACGAACAACCCGGCGTCGCCGACATGAATCATCAACGGCGTGATCAGCGGCGGACTGAGCGTCGCACCCAGCGCATTGATCAGCAGCAGACCCTGACTCATTCGCACCAGCGCGCCGGCCGGCGCACGGTCGGCGGCATGGCTTACCGCCACCGGATAGAGTGCAAACACGCCACCGCCCACCAGAAACAGCATGGCCGCCAGCACGCCAGGCAGATCCGGCAACAGCAACACCCCGCCGCACAATAGCGCCAGGACTCCACCAATCAGAATCAGCACGATCTGACGGTCGTGCCGATCCGACCAGCGACCGATGGGGTATTGCAGCAGCATGCCGCCAAGAATCACGATCGCCATCATTTCACCGATCTGCTGCACCTCGAAACCGCTGCGCTGCAGGTAGAGCGGCAGCAGGCTGTAGATCGCCGATACTGCCAGTCCCGAACCGAAACAGCCCATCACGCCGGTCGGCGTCACTGTGATCAGCCGCCAGGGCGACAGCGGTTCGGCGTGCTCGATCAACGGCGAGACCCGCGGGATCATGCCCAGCGGCAGCACCGACAGCGACGCCAGCATGGCGATGATCATGAACGGCTGGCTGGCACCGGCATGGTCCGCCACGCCCAGCAGCAGCTGCCCGATGACCCCGGCGCCGTAGAGCGCGATCATGTACAGCGCCAGCAGCCGGCCTCGCACTCGCGTATCGGCGGCGGTCAGCAGCCAGCTCTCGATGACCAGATAGACGCCCAGCGTCGCCCAGCCGCCGATCAGGCGCAGCGTGAACCACAGCTCGGCGTTGAGCCATAGCCCTTGCAGCAGCACGGTGACTGCCACCAGCGACGCGAAGCAGGCATAGGCGCGGATATGGCCGATCCGCAGCAGCAGCCGATCGTTGAACAACGCCCCGATGGCCAGCCCGATATAGTAGGCCGCCGAAACCCAGCCGATGGTGGTGACCGACTCACCGGCCGCATCCAGGCGCAGGGTAATCAGCGAGGCCAGAAAGCCGTTACCGATACCCAGGATGAAAAGACCGAGTAGCGGTGCCAGCGCCATGGAAAGCAACTGCCGGGACATAAGGCCAAGAACCTCGAACGTGCAAATCGAATAAGGCCGGCGACCCGTGCGTGAGGCACCGCGCCGACAGTTCCATTCGAGTCGGCGATGGATCACATCGACTCGAACGATCAGGAAAGCGTGTGAGTGCTCGCAGACTCGGTGGTGGCGTTGGCTCTCGCCAGGGAGGCAACGTCATGAAGCCAGCAGCGAGCGCACTATACGCCCGGTGTTGCGCCAAAAGAAGCCAGAAAAACATCGTTAAAATAGGTCATTGCGCCGTTTTGGCGCAACGGCGGGATCATCATTACCGGTGGTTATTCAAAGCACCTGATTGACAAACGAAAATTACCGTCAACATCGCGTCGAACACCGTAATACCAACCACGCCACCACCAACGAAGGGTGGCCGCCAGCGGCTTTTTGTCACATAACGGCGTATGCTTGGCCATTAGCACGCTAATCCGTCCGTTCTTCCCTTCCCTGCCTCACGCCCAGGACACCATGCCCGCAGACGCTTCCGCCAGTCCCGACAGCCCCGTTTATCGCCAGCCCGGTTTCGTCCCCTTTCTTGCCTCCCGTCTCTGCGCGGTCTTCGCCATGCAGATCCAGGCGATCGTGGTGGCGTGGCAGGTCTACGACATCACCCACGATCCGCTGACACTGGGCTATGTCGGCCTGGCGCAGTTTCTACCGATGGTCCTGCTGCTGCTGCCGGCCGGCGACGTGGTCGACCGCTTCGATCGCAAGCGGATCCTGCAACTCAGTTGGGCCGCGCAGGCACTCTGCAGCGTGTTGCTGATTCTGCTATCGCTGGAGCAGCCCGATTCGCCGCTACCGTTCTACGCGGTGCTGGTGCTGTTCGGCGCCGCCCGCGCCTTCACCGGGCCCACGCTGCAGAGTCTGCTGCCGCAGATCGTGCCGCGCGATCAGTTGGGCAAGGCGATCGCCGTCAACTCGTCGATCATGAAGATCGGGGTCATCGGCGGCCCGATGCTGGGCGGGCTGCTTTACGCCTTCGGCCCGACGCTGACCTACAGCGTCAACCTGGCCTGCTTCCTGGTCGCCCAACTGGCGCTGGCCGGCGTGCCGGTACGCTATGCCTTCGAGCGCGTCCAGACCGACGATACCGCCTGGCAGCGTTTCACCGCCGGCATTCATTACATCCGCAACAAGCCGGTGATTCTCGGGGTCATCTCGCTGGATCTGTTCGCCGTGCTGTTCGGAGGGATCGTTGCGCTGCTGCCGGTCTACGCCCATGAAATTCTGCATGTCGGCCCGGAGGGGCTCGGCGCGCTTCGCAGCTCGATCGCCATCGGCGCGTTTCTGATGGGACTCTATCTCGGCGTTCGCGCCATCAAGCGCCATGCCGGCATGATCATGTTCGCCGCGGTGGCGGTGTTCGGCATCGCCAACCTGGTGTTCGCCCTCTCCCACTGGTTCTGGCTCTCGTTCGGCGCCCTGCTGATCGCGGGTGCCGCCGACATGATCAGCGTCTACGTGCGCCTGACGCTGTTGCAGCTCGCGACACCAGACGAGATGCGCGGCCGGGTCAACGCCGTCAACATGCTGTTCATCGGTGCCTCCAATGAACTCGGGGAGTTCGAATCCGGCGTCACGGCGTCGTGGTTCGGCACCGTGCCCGCAGCTGTCATCGGCTCGGTCGGTACATTGGCGATCGTCGGGATATGGATGTGGAGCTTCCCGGTGCTGAGGCACGCCGATCGTCTCGACGGCGTCGAAGAAGAGCCGCCAGCCCCGTCACGTCCCGAACCCGCCGGCAAGTCGGCGTGATTCGATGAAAAGACCGGCAAACGCCATCACGCGTCCCGGCTTGCGTACTCGAACAGCTTGGCCAGCCGCGCTGCTACCGGCGTCAGCGGTACGCCACGACGTTTGATCATGTGAAAGGTCGCCAGCGGCAGCGGGTCATCCAGGGTCAGCTCCATCAGTTCGCCCATGCCATGCTGCGCGGTCATCTGCGAGGCAAACGCACCGACCATCTCGCTGTGCTGGATCAGATTGAGCGAAGTGGTGAACGAGTCGCACACCACGCTCACCTGATCACGCGAGAAACCGTGACGTTCCAGGGTGTCGGCGAGATCCGCGTAATAGCCGCTTCGTGCCGTTGGCAGCACCCAGTCGCAGTCGATCAACTCCTTCAACCGGGTGGCGCCCGCTCTGGGATGGTCCTGTCGCAGGACCACGACGAAGGGCGTCGAGAAAAGCGGTAGCGCCTCGAGATCGCTATCGAGCACGCCGCTGGAGAGCGTATTGATCGAGAAGTCCAGCTCACCGTCGCGCAACCCCGCCACCATCGATGACAACTGGCCTTCGATCACCCGTAGCCTGACGTTGGGCAGTTCCCGCCGGAAGCGCGCGACGACCTGTGGCAGCAGCGTGCGCGCGACCGTGGCCGAAGCCCCCATCACGATCTGCCCGCGCAGCACCCCATTCAACTGCTCGACGTTCTCCCGCGCCCGGCGCAGTTCCTCGATGATCAGATGCGCGTGTTGATCGAACGCTCGCCCGGAGTCGGTCAGCGTCACGCCCTGGGAAGTGCGCACCAGCAGCGCCGCGCCCAATCCCTCTTCCAGCTCGCGAATCGCCTTGGTCAGCCCCGGTTGGGACAGCCCCAGCTCACGCGCTGCCGCACGAATACTGCCGCGGCGCGACACCTCGACGAAGGCCCGAATCTGGTGGAGCTTGATCGGATACTGCATACGGCGACTCCCACTGCGCGATCACCGCAGGTTATCACCAAAAAGTAATCGACATCTTTTGCGAATCTCGAGCCGGCTCTACTGTTGACGAGTCGACGCCACCAGACTCCCGACTTCAGCCCCGGGTTTCCGGATCCAGATCTTCAGTCTGACGTTCTGAAGACGATGACGACGACATGCTCGAGGTCCAGACGCCATAACACAATCGATCGTCGGCTCCGAGCGCGGCAATAGCGCGATATAACATTCGATCGGCTCATCCGATCTACAACAACCGACTCAGGAGTTCCCCATGGAAGCGACCGCGTCCCGTGACGCCGCTCGCCCGCGGCTGTCGATCCGGCTGCTGAACGCCATCGAGCGTTTCGGCAACCGGCTTCCCGACCCCTTCATGATCTTCGTCATGCTGGCTGCCGCCGTGCTGGTGGCATCGGTGTTGTTTGCCCTCGCCGGCGCCACTGTCGAACATCCCGGCAGCGGCGAGGTAGAGGCAATTCGCAGCCTGGTCTCCGCCGAGGGTATCCAGTTCATTCTCGACTCGATGCTCGATAACTTCACCGGCTTCGCGCCGCTCGGGCTGGTGTTGTCGATGATGCTGGGTATCGGCCTGGCCGAAAAGCTGGGGCTGCTGGAGACGCTGGTGCGCCACACCATTCTTTCGGCACCCAAACGGCTGGTGACTTACACCGTGGCGTTTACCGGGATCATGATGAACGTCGCCTCCGACGCCTCGCTAATCCTGCTGCCGCCGCTGGCCGCCATGGTCTATCACTCCCTCGGCCGCCATCCGATCGCCGGCCTGGCGCTGGGATTCGCCAGCGCCGGCGCGGGCTTCACCGCCAACCTGCTGATCGTCGGTACCGATGCGCTGCTGTCGGGCATTTCCACCGAAGCGGCGCGCATCGTCAGTCCCGACATCGTGGTGACGCCCGTGGACAACTGGTACTTCAACTGTGTCTCCGTGTTCGTGCTCACCATCGTGGCCGCCGTCGTCACCGAGCGTGTCATCGAGCCGCGCCTCGGCACCTATCAGGGCGACGTCGAGCAGGTCGAAAGCAGCGAGCCGGCAAATGCCCGCCGCGGTCTTCGCAACGCCGGCATTGCCGCGCTGATCTACGTCGCTGCCATCGCGACACTCCTCTTCTGGCCGAACTCGCCGCTGCGCGGCCCCGATGGCGAGCTGATTCCGTCGCCGTTCCTGAGCGGCATCATTCCGATCATCCTGTTCTTCTTCATCACGGTCAGCGTGACCTGGGGCATCACCGTCGGCCGCATCAAGCGCTCGCGCGACGTGTCCGAGAACATGGCCGAGGCGATGCGCGATCTGGGCAGCTACATCGTGCTGATCTTCGCCGCCTCGCAGTTCATCGCCTGGTTCAACTGGACCCACATCGGCACCTGGATCGCGGTCAACGGTGCCGACCTGCTGACCGCCATGGACTTCACCGGGTTCCCGGTCATCCTCTGCTACATCGTCTTCACGGCCTTCATGAATCTGCTGATCTTCAGCGGCTCGGCCAAATGGGCGCTGGAGGCACCGGTATTCGTACCGATGTTCATGCAGCTCGGCTATCACCCCGCCTTCGTCCAGGTCGCCTACCGCATCGCCGACTCCTCGACCAACATCATCTCGCCGCTCAATCCCTACATGATCGTCGTGCTCACCTTCATCCGGAAATACGACAAGAACGCCGGGCTCGGCACGCTGATGTCGCTGATGCTGCCCTACACCCTGGCATTTCTGAGCATCTGGATTCTTCTTCTGACGGCGTTCTACCTGCTGGGGCTGCCCTACGGCCCGGGTATCACCACCTATCTGCCCGCTTGAGGCGACAGGACACGACTGTGGGCAAGCGCATCAAGACACCCAACACGCGGAGAACATCACAATGAATACCGTGACCAAACCCGAGCTGACGGCAGCGGTCGAGGCCCTGATACCGCAGTTGACCCAGTGGCGACGGGATTTCCATCGCCATGCCGAGTCCGGCTGGGTCGAATTCCGAACGGCCTCTCTCGTTGCGGAAGAGCTGGACCGGCTCGGCTATGGCGTCAGCGTCGGCCGCGACGTGATCGACGCCGACAGTCGCATGGGCGTACCCGAGCCGGAAGTGATGGCCCGGGCACTCGAGCGCGCCCGCGACCAGGGCGCCGTCGAACGCTGGCTGCCGGCCCTCGCCGGCGGCTACACCGGCGTGGTAGCGGAATGGGATACCGGCCGCCCGGGGCCGACGTTGGCCTATCGCGTCGATCTCGATGCGCTCGATCTCGATGAGTCCAGTGACAACGACCACCGGCCCAGCCGGGAGGGATTCGCCTCCTGCAACGCCGGCATGATGCATGCCTGTGGCCATGACGGTCATACCACCATCGGCCTCGGCCTGGCGCGTCTGTTCGTCGATCTGACGCCGCAATTGTGCGGTCGAATCAAGCTGATCTTCCAGCCCGCGGAAGAGGGCGTACGCGGCGCCCGGTCGATGGTCGAAGCCGGCGTGCTCGATGACGTGGATATCTTCATCGCCACTCATATCGGCACCGGCGTGGCCAAGGGAACGGTCGTCTGCGGTCATAACGGCTATCTCGCCACCACCAAGCTCGATGTCACTTTCACCGGCGTGCCCGCCCATGCCGGTGCCAACCCGGAGGCCGGCAACAATGCGCTGCTGGCCGCGGCCCAGGCGGCGCTTGGCCTGCATGCCATTCCGCGCCACAGCGCCGGCGCCTCGCGCATCAACGTCGGCGTGCTCAATGCCGGCAGCGGCCGCAACGTGGTGCCCGGCACGGCCACGCTCAAGCTCGAAACGCGGGGAGAAACCAGCGCGATCGATGCCGAGATGCAGCGCCGGGCACGGAATGTTTTGCACGGCGCCGCGGCGATGCAGGGTGTCGAGATGGCGTACAGCCTTGCCGGCGAAGCGCGCAACTGCGAACCGAGCCCGGCGCTGGTCGAGTTCATTCGGGGGCATATCGCCGAGCTCCCCGGGATCGACACCGTGATCCCCATCGAGAATCGTCCTTCCGGCTCCGAAGACGCCACGACCATGATGCAGCGCGTGCGGGAACGTGGGGGGCTGGCCACCTACATGGTATTCGGTACCGAGCTCGCTGCCGGCCACCACCATCAGCGTTTCGATTTCGACGAAGACGTGCTGCCGCTGGCCATTCGCACCCTGGCCTATCTGGCACTGCAGGCAGACGACCCGGCCCTTCACCGCCGACCTTCCGAGACGCTTTAAGGAAAAAGTTTTTCATGGATATGAATGCGACTGACGATACGATCCGACAACTCGACACCCTGATCGAGAGCAAGCGCGATCGCTTCATCGATTACGCCAATCAGGTATGGGAGCTCGCCGAGACCCGTTTCGAAGAAACCCGCTCTGCAGCGACGCTAAGCGACGCACTGGAAGCCGAGGGTTTTCGGGTCGAGCGCGGCATCGCGGGCATCGATACCGCCTTCGTTGCCAGCTACGGCAGTGGCAAGCCGGTCATTGCCCTGCTTGGCGAGTACGACGCCCTGGCCGGACTTAGTCAGCGCGGCGAAGCGAGCGATGCGGAGCCGCTGATTCCCGATGGCAATGGCCATGGCTGTGGCCACAATCTGCTGGGCGTCGCCGCGCTCGCCGGCGCCGTCGGCGTGCGCGACTATCTCGAGGAACGGCGCTCGAAACAGGGTCTCGCCGGCACGATCCGCTTCTACGGCTGCCCGGGTGAGGAAGGCGGTTCCGGCAAGACCTTCATGGTACGCGAAGGCGCCTTCGACGATGTCGATGCTGCCCTGACCTGGCATCCGCAGGCGTTCAACGCCATCTTCTCGACCCCGACGCTGGCCAATATCCAGGCCTACTTCCGCTTCAAGGGCACCTCGGCCCACGCTGCCAACTCGCCTCATCTCGGCCGCAGCGCGCTGGACGCCGTGGAGCTGATGAACGTCGGCGCCAACTATCTGCGCGAGCACATCGTGCCGGATGCGCGCCTGCACTACTCGATCACTCGCACCGGCGGTGCCTCGCCCAACGTCGTCCAGGCCGATGCCGAGGTACTCTACCTGATGCGCGCCCGGCGCATGGGCGACGTTCAGGCGATCTTCGAGCGTGTCCAGAAGATCGCCGAGGGCGCGGCGCTGATGACCGGCACCACCGTCGAAATGGAGTTCGACAAGGCATGCTCCGGCTATCGCCCCAATCGCACCCTGGAAAAGCTGATGCAGTCACGGTTCGAGGCGTTCGGAGCCCCGCATCACGATGACAAGGAAAAGGCTTACGCCGAGCGAATCCATTCGACGGTCAGCGCCGATGACCTGCGCACCACCTACGCCAACATCGTCAGCGCCGGCGGAGCAGCCGCCGAAGTGTATGTCGATGGGCTCGAAGGCAAGGCTCTGGTCGACGATATCGCCCCCTACAGCGCCAGCGACGCACTGATGTATGGATCCACCGATGTCGGCGACGTCAGTTGGGTGGTGCCGACGGCTCAGTGCTATGTCAACTGCTTTGCGCTGGGCACTCCCCTGCATACCTGGCAGGTCGTCGCGCAAGGCCGCAGTTCCCTGGGCCACAAGGGCATGCTACAGGCCGCCAAGGTGATGGCCGGTACTGCCGTTGCGCTGATGCAGAACCCGGCTGCCTTGGCTGAGGCCCGAGAGGAGCTGGACAAGGCCACGCAACGCGAGCCCTATCGCTGCCCGATTCCCGACGATGTCACGCCCTCGCCGCTGAAAGGGTGACAGGAGACGACGAGGAGCATAATGGCGGAAAACCTCGAGACGGCATGACCAGATAACGCCGTCTCTTCGACGACCAGAGACGTTTTCATGAATGCCGACACGCTCGAAAACTCGATACGCTGCTAATACTTCGTAGCAAAAGAACCATTCTTGTCGCCTGCCCCGTCCAACCCCGAAGCTAAGCCCGTGAAACCTAGGCCAAAGGCCAAGCGCGATCGCCCCCTAATGAAGCGGTCCGCTTTTTCGTTTTCGGACCCCTTACGCAGGCGATAACTTCATGAACCGGCCCGCTTTATCGTTTTCGATCGATGGCAATGTCGCTTTCGATGCATCGGATTTTACCCCGTCTCGCTCGCCAATACGGCAAGACGCCGCCCAGCGCACTTCCCTGACCGACATTCATTGGCAACGATTTTCCGTCGCGTATGACTTCCCCGTGGCGTTTACGCGAGAGATCTTTTCTGCCGACAACACGCTGCTGGCCGATGTCATCTCGCGCCGGGAGCCCCACAAGAACCACCGTTGCCTGATTTACGTCGATGCGGGCATTGCCGCCACCTGGCCGGATCTCACCCGCCGTATCGAAGCCTATTTCACCGCTCATGCGAGCCGAATGACACTGCTGACGCCACCGATCACCGTGCCGGGTGGAGAGTTCGTGAAGGCCAATCGGGAGACGATCGACGGTGTGCTGGAAGATATCCGGCACTACGGCGTCGATCGTCATGCCTACGTCATCGTCATCGGCGGCGGCGCGGTGCTGGATGCGCTCGGACTCGCCGCAGCCATGGGCCATCGCGGCGTCCGCCTGATTCGGCTACCCACCACCGTGCTGTCTCAGAACGACAGCGGTGTCGGGGTCAAGAATGCCGTCAACTTCAAGGGCTGCAAGAACTTCATCGGCACCTTCGCCCCACCCTGGGCGGTGCTCAACGATTTCGACTTCCTGTGCACGCTCTCCCGACGCGACAGGCTCGCCGGCATCTCCGAAGCGATCAAGGTGGCACTGATCCGCGATGGCGAATTCTTCGACTGGCTGGAAGCCAACGCCGATTCACTGGCCGAGTTCGACCCGCGCACCGAAGAGATCATGATCCGCCGCAGTGCCGAGCTGCACATGCAGCAGATCGGCCGCGGTGGCGATCCGTTCGAATTGGGCTCGTCGCGCCCGCTGGATTACGGCCACTGGTCGGCACACAAGCTCGAAGCCCTGACTCACCATGGCATCAGTCACGGTGAAGCCGTCGCCATCGGTATCGCACTGGATGCACGCTATTCCGTACTCAAGGGCCTGCTGCCTGCCGGTGCCGAATGGCGCATCGTGTGGCTGTTGAAACGTCTGGGTCTGCCGGTCTTCCACACCCAGCTGATGGAGCTGGGCGACGACGACCGACTTGCCATTCTGGCGGGGCTAAAGGAGTTCCAGGAACATCTGGGCGGTGAGCTGACGGTCACGTTGCTGGCCGGATTGGGGCGTGGACATGACGTTCACGAGATCGATGAAACCACCATGACAGCCGCGATCGATTGGCTGCAAGAAGAGGCGAACCGCCATGCAGCTGCCTGATGATCTGGGTCAACTGACCTACTGTCTCAATATTCATCCGACTCAAACCTGGGAAGCGGTGCGCGAGGCGCTGCTCGGGCCGGTCAAGCGAGTGCGGGAAACCGTCTGCCCCGAGGCGACCTTCGGTGTGGGTCTGCGCCTGTCTGCCCAGGCGCTGGAGGAGCTCCGCGCCCCCGATGCGCGTGCCGAACTCAAGGACATCCTCGCGCGGGAGAACTACCGCGTGGTGACCATGAACGGCTTCCCGTTCGGCCCCTTCCACGGCATACCGGTCAAACAGAATGTCTATCAGCCCGACTGGAAGCAGCGCGCCCGGCTCGACTACACCTGCTGGCTGGCCGATCTGATGAGTGAACTCGGTGCCGCTGGCGATACCTTGAGCCTGAGCACCGTTCCCGGCACCTACAAGCCAATGGCCGAGGGTGCGGAAGCGCAGATGGCCGACAATCTGCTGAAAGCGGCATCCCACTGCGTCAAGCTCGCCCAGAAGACCCAGGTCACCATCGCCATCGCGCTGGAGCCCGAACCCCACTGCTTCCTGGAAACCATCGAGGAAACCGTCGCTTTCTTCCGCGATTGGCTCTACTCCGACGCTGCCGCCGATCGTCTGGGAGAGCTCTGCGGATTGACCCGCGATGAAGCGAAACTGGCGCTGCCGCGACATCTGGGCGTGTGTTACGACGTCTGCCATGCCGCGGTCGAATTCGAGGATCCGGCCGCCAGCATCGAAGCCCTGCGCACGGCAGGCATCCCTATCCACAAACTGCAACTGAGCGCGGCGCTGCGGATCCCCCAGTTCGACGCGACGAAGCGAGAGGCGCTGGTGCCGTTCTGCGAGCGCACCTATCTGCATCAGGTCGTGGTCGACTCCGCAGACGGACGGGTGCGGTATGCGGATCTGCCCGAGGCGCTGGCCGACGACGCGAGAGTCGACGGTGAAGAGTGGCGAGTGCACTTCCACGTCCCGATCTTCGTGGACGCCATTGCGCCGTTCGAGACCACGCAGTCGTTTCTCGCCGATATTCTCGCCCTGCACCGTCAGCAACCGATTTCGCAGCATCTGGAAGTGGAGACCTACACATGGCAGGTATTACCGGAGAACCTACGCACCGAGAGCGTGGAAGCAGCCGTGTCGCGAGAGCTGACGTGGGTCAAGCAGCAGTTGACCTGACCGCCATCGAGCCCGAAGAGGTGGAGCAGCGAGCGGCGAGGTCTCGGATACCGGGGCTGACGTCAAAGGTCTGGCTGGAGCTGGGCAGGGTTTCCAACCTGCCCACGGTCTGGAGCAATGCGCTGGCCGGTGTCGTTCTGGCGGGGGCCGGTACTGGCGCCCTATGGAGCGCCACCGCGGCTTGGCCGTTGCTGCTGGCACTGACGCTCTTCTACCTTGGCGGCATGTACCTCAACGATGCCTGCGATGCGGAGATCGACGCGCGCGAGCGTGCCAATCGTCCGATCCCGCGAGGTGATATCGACCGCCTGACCGTCACGCTGCTGGGCGTCGGGATGCTGGGTCTGGGCAGCCTGCTGCTGTTTCTGAGCCACCTTTCTGCCGGGATCACCGGACTCGCGCTGGTTGCCGCGATCCTGAGCTATGACTGGTGGCACAAGCGTATCGGCTGGAGCCCGCTGTTGATGGGCGCCTGCCGGCTCCTGACCTATCTGACGGCCGCGCTGGTGGTCGCCGGCGTTCTCAATGAAGCCGTGTTGTGGGGCGCGATCGGACTGGCCTGCCATGTCGTCGGCCTGACCTACGCCGCCCGCCAGGAGGCCTACGATCGGCTGGGCGCCACCTGGCCACTGGCCGTCATGGCGGTGCCGGTCGTGTTCATGTTGGCCGCCATGCTGACCGGCCCCGAACCGTCGCTGCTCGCACTGGTCCTGTGGCTGGGCTATCTGATCTGGGGGACGCGCTGTCTGATGTGGCTGTTTCGCCGGGCGCCGGGAGACGTACCTCGCGCCGTCGTCGGCCTCATCGCCGCAATTTCGCTCTATGACGCCACGCTGATGGCCGCCATGGGAGCGACCACCATGGCCATGCTCGGCGTCCTGGCTTTCGCCGCGACGCTGGCACTGCAGCGAGTGACTTCCGGGACCTGAATCGACACACGCCAACCGGTGGCGGACGCCGCCGGTGGCAGGACGATCTTCGACAAACGGACCAGGCCGAACCCGCATCATGGTGATGCGGGTTCGGCCTTTTTTTGCCGTGCGTCAGGCGCTGGCGTTATCGATAGCGGTCCGGCGGTACGCCGTATCCTCATCGTCGCCTTCGAAGACGTGAGCCAATACCAGTGCCTTGAAGTCCGTCGCCTCGACCGGCCCTTCGGGCAGCAGACCAGCTTCCGACGAGATCACCAGCGGCCCCATGTCGGGATCATCGGTCAGGCGTCCGTGAGCGCCCTTGACCAGTGTCGTATCCTTGAGCGAGATGACGTCCAGCAGTTGCCGCATGCCCAGCTTGCGCTTGGCGAGACGCCAACCTGCCGACAGTTTCGGCGACTTCAACGCCGGGTCGAAAAACAGCTCCACCGGGTCGTATCCCGGCTTGCGATGGATGTCGACGGTGCGCGCATAGTCCGGGGCTCGGACATCATCCAGCCAGTAGTAGTAGCTGAACCAGCGATCCGGCTCGGCGATCGCCACCAACGCGCCCGAGTTGGGATGATCGAGGCCATTGTCCCGCTTCTCGTTTTCACCCCACACGGCCTCCACACCGTCGAGTGCCTCGAGTAGCGCCCTGACGCTCGGAATCTCTGCCGGGTCGCTGACGTAGACGTGAGCCACTTGATGATCGGCCACCGCAAATGCCCGTGATGCACCGGCATCGAGTTGTTCCCGCTCCTTCTCTCGACGCACCGCGACCAGACCCGCCTCGCGCAGCGCGCGATTGATATGAACGGCATCGCGAACCGGCGTGATCCCGTATTCGGAAACCACGATGACCCGACGACCTTCCCGATCGGCCGCATCGATCAGTTCCCCACATAGCGCATCGACGTCCTGAAGATCACGCTGCAGCTCGGGATGCGAAAGGTCAGGCCCCAGCCGCTGAAGGTTATAGTCCAGATGCGGCAGGTAGCTCAGCGTCAGGGTGGGATCGCGGGTTTCCATCACGTGGCGCGTCGCGTCGCTGATCCAACGGCTCGATGTGATATCCGCCATCGGCCCCCAGAAGGTGAACAAGGGAAAGGTGCCCAGCTTGGCGTCGAGTTCGTCGTGGAGATCCGCCGGGTAGGTGTAATGATCGGGCAGCTTACGGCCGTCCGCGGGATACATCGGTCGCGGCGTGGCACTCCAGTCGGCGGTCGAATACATGTTGTACCACCAGAACATCTTGGCGCAGGTAAAACCGGGGTTCCTTCGTTTCCCGGTTTCCCAGATCTTCTCGCCCGCCACCAGCCGGTTGGATTGGCGCCAGAACCAGACCTCGGCAAGATCCTGAAAATACCAGCCGTTGGCCACGGCCCCGTGCCCACTTGGCGGCAACCCGGTCAATAGTGTCGCTTGAACACTGCAGGTTACCGCCGGCGTTACGGTATTCAGCGGTCTCAATCCGCCACGCGCGGAGAGTCGTTTCAGGGCCGGCGTATGCTCGCCGACCAGTTGAGGCGTCAGCCCTACCACGAGAATTACCAGAGTCTTTTGCATGGCCTGCCTGCCGATGGCATTACGTTATCAGTACCGTTCCAACCACATCGAAACGATATGTAAATCCTGCATATCAGCTCGAAATCCACCACACAATCGGAATGATGGATACAGCCCTATTTTGAGAAATTATCATGAGAAAAGGTTTGGATTTCGAATGCCTTGAGTTCATAAAACTCATCTGAAAAAAGCAATAAACCTTTGCAGCGCGAACCCTCAATTAGCCAGATAATTGAGCTTGGGGGTTCTTTTCCTCACCCGATAAAGTAGCGTCAAAGACAACCGGCTCGGAAACCTTCCATGTCTGTTACATCGTTGGCGTTATTGCGTGAATGGGTCTGTCGTCAGTCGCCCGAGCATGCCCATTGGCTCGCCGAACAGTACGCGTTGTTGAGTCAAATGGGCGACGAGAAGGATCTTCATCTGTTTCTCGGTCTGGTGGTACGCCGCGTTGGCAAGCAGGATCTGACGCTGACCTCTCAAGACCTGGCGATGGCGAATCAGACTTACCCGGGCTGGAATCCCGATGGCTGGAGTCTCGATGGTGCGGCTCGTGTCGCTGCGCTGCTCGCGTTCAAGGGCTCTCGCCCGTTCTCGGCCACGTTCCAGGATCTGGTCAGGACCGCCGATGCCCGTGAGCTGATCACGCTGTATCGGGGCCTGGCGCTCTACCCCCGGCCAGAATCGCTGACGTTCGAGGTGGGCGAAGGCTTGCGCTCCAATATGCGAGCCGTGTTCG
This sequence comes from Salinicola socius, assembly GCF_001937195.1. GTDB lineage: Bacteria > Pseudomonadota > Gammaproteobacteria > Pseudomonadales > Halomonadaceae > Salinicola > Salinicola socius. The sequence goes on from NZ_MSDO01000025.1 coordinate 130,999, forward strand.
AATCCATCGTGCATCGCAATCCGTACCCGCGCGACCACTTCGACGACCACCGCTGGAACCATATGGTACTCAAGGCGCTGTTCGTCGGCAGCCGGCTTTCCCCCATCGTCGGTTTCGATGCTCGGGCCAATTTGGAGCTGGCGAGGATTCTGCTCGATTACGCCCAGGAACGCTGGGCAGCCGGGCGTGAGGTCAGCCCGGAGCTGTGGCGCTGCGTCGGCCCCTTCGCGGAGCACGTATCGGCTTACGGCGCGCTGCAGCGGGCGCTGTCGGGGACGCCCATTGAGCGCGGCGCAGCCACCCTGGCGCTGATCGCTGCCGACACTTCTTCCGCCCGAGACCTGCTTCGGACGGTGCCGGATATCACCGCACTGGTCGCGGACGGCCGTCTCGACTGGAATCACCTGCCCCTCAAAGAGGCCGCCTGAGATGTTCATCGATCCCCACGCCCACATGGTGTCTCGCACCACTGACGACTACGAGGCCATGGCCGCTGCCGGCATCGTGGCTCTGGTGGAGCCGGCCTTCTGGGTCGGTCAGCCTCGTACCTTCGTCGGCACTTACGTCGACTATCTCTCTTCGCTGGTCGGCTGGGAGCGTTTCCGCGCCGGCCAGTTCGGTATCCGCCATTACTGCACCATCGGCCTCAACTCCAAGGAGGCCAACAACGAGGCGCTGGCTGAGGGGGTCATGGAGTGGTTGCCGCGTTTCGCCCTCAAAGAAGGTGTCGTCGCCATCGGCGAAATCGGCTACGACGAACAGACGCCGCTGGAGGACAAGTACTTTCGCGCCCAGCTGACGCTCGCCAGGCAGCTCGAACTTCCCGTGATGGTGCATACCCCCCACCGCGACAAGAAGCGCGGTACGTCGCGCTCGATGGACGTGTGCGAAGAGATGGGGCTGGATCCTTCCTGGGTCGTGATCGATCACAATAACGAAGAGACGGTACGCGAGACGCTGGATCGCGGTTACTGGGCAGGCTTTTCCATCTACCCCTCGACCAAGATGGGCAACGCGCGCATGGTCGATCTGCTCAAACAGTATGGTGGGGATCGCATCATCGTCGACAGCGCCTGTGACTGGGGAATTTCCGACTGTCTCGGCGTCCCCAAGACCGCACGGTTGGCCCTCGCATCCGGTATTTCCGAGGCGGTGGTGCGCCAGGTCACCTACGAAAATGCGCTCGCGGTCTACGGCAAGAGCGGTCAGATACAGGATTCCGACTGGCTCGATCCCGCCCCCATCGACCAGCGCACGCTGTTCGAGGGCAACTCGATCCTGCGTGGCGGTCGCGCCCCCCTTGTCGAAACGAAAGCCGGACCGCGCCGAGACAATCTGCTTATCGAGTAGTGCCCACCATTTACCGCTCTCTTTCGGCGTATCTCGGCGGACTGGTACCCGACGCCTCTCGACGGCAAAATGCGGACAACTACCGCACGCCGACGAGAGGAATCTCATGCCTTCGCCGCTCGATAACGTCGTCACCGAGTCCAATACCGAAGCGAGACGACCGGACACCACGCTGGCCATGATCGTCTATGCCTTGCTGCTCGGCGTCTTCATAACCGGCATCACCCCGGTGATCGGCGTCGTCATCGCCTACGTCTACCGCGGTAACGGCCCACGCTGGCTGGACGAACACTATCGCTATCACATCCGCACGTTCTGGATCGGCCTGCTCTACGCTTGCATCAGTTGGGTGCTGGCCTTCGTGCTGATCGGATTCGCGCTGATGGCGCTACAGGCCGTATGGCTGATCGTCCGTTGCGTGATCGGATTCAAGGCATTGCAGGAACAGCGGGCACCTGACAAGGTCGATAGCTGGCTCTGGTAACCGGCCCGTCAAGTAGACGCGCATTGAAGAAGAGAAACGAATGATCGAAAGTCTGCAAGCTCGCGCCATCCATCTGCTTTGGCGCCTGCTGTCCCATTGTCGACTGAAAACGACGTGGTCGCTGGCAGGCGCTGCCAGCCGCGTGCTCTATGCCGTCTCCCGACGCGAGCGCCATGTGACCCGACGCAATCTCGAGGTCGCCTATCCGGGTGACAGCAGCGAGCAACGGCGTGAGCGAGTGCGCGAGAGCCTGCGCCACTCCGCCGCCACCATGCTGGAACTGGGTTTCGCCTGGATCGCCAAGCCGGCGCGCGTCGAAGCGTCAGTCGTCGAGGTTCACGGCCGCGAGCTACTCGACAATGCACGCGCCGACAATCGCGGCGTGATCGTGCTGGCGCCACATTTCGGCAACTGGGAAGTGCTCAATTTCTGGCTGTCCAGCCACTTTCCCTTCACCGCGATGTACGAGCCGCCCAAGATCGCCGAACTCGATGCCGTCATTCGCCATGGGCGCGAGCGCATGGGCGCGGAACTGGTGCCGACCAACCCGCGTGGCGTCGCCGCCTTGCTCAAGGCGCTCAAGCGTGCCGAAGCCGTCGGGATCCTGCCGGATCAGGAGCCCGACTGGGGCAGCGGCGAGTTTGCCGATTTCTTCGGCCGCCCCGCCTATACCGCCACGCTGCTACCCAAACTGGTCGCCCGCACTCAGGCTCGTGTCGTGACCGGGGTCGCCAGGCGTCTGCCCGACGGTCGTGGCTTCGCGATTCACTTTCTCGCCGCCGACGACCGCGTCTATGACACCGACGAAGTCACATCGGCCGCAGGCGTCAACGCCTGCGTCGAGTCCGCCATCGCTCTCGACCCGGCGCAGTACCAGTGGGAATACAAGCGCTGGAAGAAAACCGAGCAGGAGCAGCAGAAGGTTCCCGGATATCGGGAGCAGCGTCTCTACAGCAAGCGCTGACCATTGCTGAACAGTGTCGGGTTACTGTGCCAACCCCCCGAAGCGCCCGGCCTGGTAATCGTCGATCGCTTCGACGATCTCCTCACGGGTATTCATCACGAATGGACCGTGCGACACCACCGGTTCCCCGATCGCATCAGCGTGACCGAACAGCAGTCGAGCGTCGGTGGTGGCTTCGATTTCGACGCCATCGCCGTCACGATCCAGTTCGATCAGATGCCGCGACTTGACCGGCGCGCCGCCCACCGTCACCTCGCCATCGACGACGTAAAGAAAGACCTGGCGGCCACTGGGCGCCGTCAGTCGATGGCTCGCGCCGGCAGGAAACGACAGCGTCGACATGAAGACGTCGGTCAGCGTCTCGATGGGACCTGTCGATGCGCCATGCTCACCGGCAATCAGGCAAAGCTCTCCGCCACCGTTCAGTGAAATGGCAGGAATCGACTCTCGCTGTAATCCGACATAGCGCGGTTCGCTCATCTTCAGGCTGGCCGGCAGATTGATCCACAACTGCAGGATCTCCAGCGGCCCGCCGTCGCGCAGAAACTCGGGCGGTGAAATTTCGGCATGCACGATGCCGCTGCCCGCCGTCATCCACTGCACGCCACCGGCACGAATCACGCTCTGATGATCGGCGCTATCGGCATGGGCCAGCGAGCCTTCGAGAATGAAGGTCACGGTCTCGAAGCCCCGGTGAGGATGTGGCCCGAACGGCAAACCGCGATTGTTGGTGGGGTAGACCTGCGGGCCGTGATGGTTGAGAAACAGAAACGGATCGAGCTGATCGAGCCCGGGACCCGGTAACGGCCGGCGAGTCGTCAGATCGCCGATATCATCGCGGATCGCAGCGTGCTGGGCGATGACGCGGCGTGGCGTAGACGCGGACATGAAGGCTCTCCCTGATAGATTCATTCGCAGTCTAGATCAGGCCACGTACGAAAAAAGCGAATGATTTTCACCGTTTCATTGCATTGAATCGTCGCTGGCCTGGTCGAGACACAGCAGCGCCTGTTCGATCAATGCCACTAGCGGCGACTCGGCCGGCGAAAGCCGGGACACCATGACCAGTTCACGATGAAACCGCTGCTCTTCCAGAGAGATCACCCGCACCGGCAGCGGCTGCTGGCGACGCCACAACCCGGCAAGCGGAATCAGCGCGACACCCAGACCGCATTCCACCATTCGCGCGATGGCATCGATCTCGTCGAGCTCCAGCCGAATCGACGGGCGCAGACGCCGACGCTCGAGAAACCGCACCACCTGACGTCCCCCGAAAGAGCCCCGATCGTAGAGCACCAGCGGATGGCTCTCGAGCAGGGACTCCGCCGGTCCCTCCTCGGCATCGAGTGGCGCGATCATGACGAACGGCTCGCGAGCGATGACTCGGGAATAGAGGTCGGGAGGCAACGCGAACGGTGGCCGGACGATCAACGCCATATCCAGATCGCCCTTATCGACCTGGTCGAGCAGCGCCAGCGAGACGCCAGGCACGACGCGAGTCATCACCCCCGGTGCCTCGCGGGTCAGCGTTTGCAGAACCTCGGGGAGTACTCCGCTTTGCAGGCTGGCGATCGCACCCAGATGCCACTCCCCGGTCAATCCATCCGCATCGGCGTGCCGAATCCGGCTGGCCAACGCCAGCATTTCATTGGCCTGCGGCAGCAGCCGACGTCCGGCCGCATTGAGTCGAACGGCACGCCCCGTCCGATCGAACAGCGGCTCGCCGATATCGGCCTCGAGAGTTCGGATCTGGGTGCTCACCGCGGACTGGGTCAGCCCGACCGCACTGCCGGCGGCAGAAAAGGTGCCGTGACGGACGACGGCAAGAAAGGTCCTGAGTTGTTTGAGCATGGGCAGCCAGCGCGTCGAGAATCCACAATATTTGATATCAGGCAGCAATAATATGCGCTTTTCATCAAATAAACCCGCAGTCAGAATACCCCGAACCTCACAGCGACAAGGAACACCTCATGGCACTTTCCCCTTTTCATCTCGCAATCCCGGTCCACGACCTGGCCGCCGCCCGCCAGTTCTACGGCGAGACTTTCGGCCTGAACGAAGGTCGCTCCAGCGAACAGTGGGTTGACTTCGACTTCTACGGTCACCAGTTGGTGATCCACGAGCACCCGCAGACGCCCTCGCAGGAATCGGCCCATACCAATCCCGTCGACGGTCACGATGTCCCGGTGCCGCACTTCGGCATCGTGCTGAGCTGGCCGGAGTGGGAAGCGCTGGCCGAGCGCCTGCAGGGCTTTGGCACCCGGTTCGTGATCGAACCCTACGTGCGCTTCAAGGGCCAGCCCGGCGAACAGGCCACCATGTTCCTGCTCGATCCGTGCGGTAACGCCCTGGAATTCAAGGCGTTCAAGGATATGGGCCAGCTCTTCGCGAAGTGATTTTTGCCGGTTAGCCAGGGCGTAAAATTCCTGTCTTCAGGCCGTAAAAAAAAGCTGCCGATCAGAAGATCGCCAGCTTTTTTCATTGAGAAACGACGCAGCCGCTAGGCAAGCCGCCGCAGATGCAATCCGCCGATCGCCAGCGCTGTCAGCAGCAATACCGCGATGAACAGCGACACCCCGTTCCAGCCGCCCCAGTACCAGAAGGCACCACCGAGCGTGCCGGCGACACTGGAGCCGAGATAGTAGCTGAACAGATAGAGCGACGACGCCTGCCCCTTGGCCTGCCTGGCGCGCAGGCCGACCCAGCCGCTAGCCAGCGAATGCGCGGCGAAGAAACCAAAGGTGAAGACCAGCATGCCGATCAGGATCAGGCTGATCGGCTCGAACAGCGTGATGGCCAAGCCTGCCAGCATCATCGCGATGAACATCCAGAAGATCCGCTGACGCCCGAGCCGGTCCGCCAGCGACCCTGCCCAGGCCGAACTGTAGGTGCCTGACAGATAGGCGATCGAAAGCAGCCCCACCAACGCCTGGCTCACCTGATAGGGCTCGGCCAGCAGACGGTAGGCGATATAGTTGTAGAGCGTGACGAAGCCGCCCATCAGCAGAAAGGCTTCGACGAAGAGCCAGGGCAGCCCTCGATCCTTGAAATGAACGGTGAAGCCGGAAAGAACACTGCGCCAGTTGAGCGGGCGGGGGGTGAAGTGCCGGGATGGCGGCAGCCAGCGCATGAACAGCAACGCCGCGATTAGCGCCACGATGCCAATGGTAGCGAGCGTCCAGCGCCACGGCACCCAGTCCACCATCACGCCGCTGATCAGGCGACCGCTCATGCCGCCGATCGAGTTGCCGCTGATGTAGAGCCCCATCGACAGCCCCACGTAGCGGGGATGAATCTCCTCGTTGAGATAGGTCATCGCCACCGCACAGAGCCCGGAAAGCGACAGCCCCGCCAGCGCTCGCATGATCAGAATGCCGGTCCAGTTGGGCATCACCGCCGCCAGCAGCGTACAGGTCGACGCCGCCAGCAGCGCGACCGTCATCACCGACTTGCGCCCTACCGCATCGGAAATGGGACCGGTAATCAACAGCCCGACCGCCAGCATGCCAGTCGATACCGACAGCGACAGACTGCTGGTGGCTGCATCGATACCGAAGGCGTCCGACAGGATCGGCATCAGCGGCTGCACGCAATAGAGAAGCACGAACGTTGAAAAGGCGCCGAGAAAGAGCGCCAGCATGGTCGGCCGGTAACCGCGCTGCCCGCGCTCGATGAAACCGCTCTCGACGGTTTCCGCCTCGCGTTCCAGCTGATGATGAGTGGCCTGCGTAGCGCGGTGGATCTCGGATGAGGAGTGGCGAGACAACCCGGTTCTCCCGATATCGATGACCGAAGCCGACCGGGAATGAAGGTGCTTCGGGGGCATCAGGGGTTTAGAGATTCGATGTAGACCTTGGTAGGTTACGCCGCCGCCATTAAGCTTTCTAATATATTATTCGATGCTTTTGAGAGGTTTTTCGACTCAATGGAGCTGCGAGTTTCCCCATGGAACTACGATATCTACGTTATTTCGTCGCTGTGGCCGAAGAGCTTCACTTTAGCCGCGCCGCCGAGCGGCTGGGAATCTCGCAGCCACCGTTGAGCCAGCAGATCCAGGCGCTGGAGCGCGAACTAGGCACGCGTCTGCTGACTCGGACCAATCGCCGCGTCGAGCTGACCGAGGCGGGCCGACTGCTGCTCGATGAAGCGCGTGACATTCTGGCGCGAACCGAACGCGCCACGCGTCGAGTGTCCCGGCTCGGGCGTGGCGAGGCCGGTCAGTTGCGTATCGGCTTCACCACGTCGGTACCGTTGACGCCAACGCTGCCGCAGACGCTGATGCGTTATCGGCAAGGCTACCCCGACGTCGAGCTTCGCATGCACGAGCTCAACAGCCAGCGCCAGATCGAACCTCTGCTCCAGGGTGACCTGGATATCGGGATCATGCGCCCCGCGACCCTGCCGGATGGCCTCGCGGCATTCACCTTGATTCGCGAACCGCTGATGGCCGTGGTCAATGAACAGGGCCCGCTCGGCGGCAGCGCGCTACCGTTAACGCTCGACGAACTGGCAACCCACCCGTTCGTCTACTTCTCGCCCGCCGCCGGCACCGGCCTGCTGGATCAATTCAATGCGCTATTCGCCAAACGCGGCTTGGCGCCTCGGCTGGTCCAGGAGGTCGGCGGTCCCAACACCATCATCAGCCTGGTCGCCAGCGGGCTCGGGGTCTCGATCCTGCCCGCCTCGTTCCAGCATATCCAGGTCGACAATGTTCGCTATCGGCCCATCAGTGACGGGGACGCGGTTTCCGAGGTGTGGCTGACCCATACGAGACACCAACTGACGCCACAGGCCCAGGCGTTCATCGATCTGGTCGAGCGCGCCGTCGATCCATGAAGCGCAGTTTTATCGACACCACAACCGTGGCCCGGACGTAAACCCTGCTTGACCCAGCCCGACCCTCGCCACAGACTGCTGATGGCGATGAACGCTATCGCCAGCTTGACGGGGTGCCGGTGGAACCGGCTGAGATCGTCCTGCGCCGAGAGTCTTTCGACGGCGCCACGACGGATCCCGACGAACCTGATCCGGCTAGTACCGGCGTAGGGATCAAGCGGAGAATCTCATTCCCGGATACCGTTCCGTCGATTCGTTCTCCCCCTCCTGCGCTGTGCGCCGGCCTGACCCGATAGCCTTGGCAAATACGCCTGGCAAGTCATGCCACGGAGCACGACCGAACATGAAATCCCCACAGTTTCTCTCCGAAACCGCCCGCGTCAACAGCGCTGCCATCGCGCCGTTGCCAGCCTCGCGAAAGATTTACGTCGAAGGCTCGCGTCCCGATATCCGGGTGCCGATGCGCGAGATCGCGCTCTCGCCGACGCAGACACGAAGCGGACTCGCACCCAACGCACCGCTCACCGTCTACGATACTTCCGGCCCTTATACCGACCCTGCAGCGGAGATCGACATTCGTCGCGGGTTGCCCGAGCTGCGCCGTGGCTGGATCGACCAACGCGATGATACCGAATGGCTCGAGGGCCCGAGCTCTCGTTACGGCCGTCTGCGCGCGGAGGACCTGCGCCTTTCGACACTGCGATTTCAGCTCCGGCGCACGCCACGTCGTGCCCGCATGACAACAGAGGGACGGGGTGCCAACGTCACCCAGTTGCACTACGCCCGCCAGGGCATCATCACCCCGGAGATGGAGTTCATCGCGATTCGGGAGAATCAGCGTCGGCGAGAGGCAAGCCGTGCCCATCTCGATCCGATGCTCGGCTCTTACCAAGATCCCATGCTTGATCATCAACATCCGGGCGAATCTTTCGGTGCCGAGCTGCCCGACGAGATCACGCCGGAGTTCGTGCGCGACGAAGTGGCTCGCGGCCGGGCGATCATCCCGGCCAATATCAATCATCCCGAGAGCGAGCCGATGATCATCGGGCGCAACTTTCTGGTGAAGATCAACGGCAACCTCGGCAATTCGGCCGTGACCTCCTCGATCGAGGAAGAGGTCGACAAGATGACCTGGGGCATCCGCTGGGGCGCAGACACCATCATGGATCTCTCCACCGGCCAGAACATTCACGAGACGCGGGAGTGGATCATCCGCAACTCGCCGGTACCGATCGGCACGGTGCCGATCTACCAGGCGCTGGAGAAGGTCGACGGCGTGGCCGAAAACCTGAGCTGGGAAATCTTCCGCGACACCCTGATCGAACAGGCGGAACAGGGGGTGGATTACTTCACCATTCACGCCGGCGTGCGCCTGCACCATGTTCCGATGACGGCCCGGCGCGTCACCGGCATCGTCTCCCGGGGCGGCTCGATCATGGCCAAATGGTGCCTGTATCACCACAAAGAGAGCTTCCTCTACACCCATTTCGAGGACATCTGCGAGATCATGAAGGCCTACGACGTCTCGTTCTCGCTGGGTGACGGTCTGCGCCCCGGATCCATCGCCGATGCCAACGACGAAGCGCAGTTCGCCGAGCTCGAAACGCTGGGCGAGTTGACCCGGATCGCCTGGCGACACGACGTGCAGGTAATGATCGAAGGCCCCGGCCATGTGCCGATGCAACTGATCAAGGAGAACATGGAGAAGCAGCTCGAGTGCTGCGATGAAGCGCCCTTCTATACGCTCGGCCCGCTGACCACCGATATCGCACCCGGTTACGACCACATCACTTCCGGCATCGGTGCGGCGCAGATCGGATGGTACGGCTGCGCCATGCTCTGCTATGTCACGCCCAAGGAACATCTGGGCCTGCCCAACAAGGATGACGTCAAGACCGGCATCATCACCTACAAGATCGCGGCTCACGCTGCCGACCTGGCCAAGGGGCACCCCGGCGCCCAGCGTCGCGACAACGCGCTGTCCAAGGCACGCTTCGAATTTCGCTGGGAGGACCAGTTCAATCTCGGACTCGACCCGGATACCGCCCGTGCCTATCACGACGAGACGCTGCCCAAGGATGCCGCCAAGGTGGCCCACTTCTGCTCGATGTGCGGGCCGAAGTTCTGCTCGATGAAGATCACCCAGGAGGTCCGCGAACGCTTCGGCGGCAATGCCGACGAGGTGATCGCCGCGCGGGACGCCGGCATGAACGAGCAGGCCGAGCGGTTCAAGCGTGAGGGCGGTGAGCTGTATCGGGAAATCTGATACCGCCGGCGGTACAACGCCTGTGCAAGCGGGCCTGCGTCTTCCGAGCGTCGACGCAGGCTTCACTGCCGGATCGACGCGCTGAGACTTTGGTCGCAATCAGGTTATATGCCATCCCGTTTTCGAATGGACGGATCGCAAAAGGCCCGGGGATGCGTAAAATGCGCGCTTTTGCCCTCGGCAATTTCGCCTGCAAAAGGACCACGCGCATGACTGCAACAACCTCCCGGCCAAATCTATGGCGACGCATTCCCCTGTGGCAAAAGATCATCACGGGCCTGGTGCTGGGTGTGCTCGCCGGTGCGTTGATGGGCGAACAGGCCAGCATGTTCAAACCGCTCGGCGATATCTTCATCAACGGCATCAAGATGCTGATCGTGCCGCTGGTCTTCTCGACCCTGGTCGTCGGCATCACCGGGATGCGCGACCCGCAGAAGATGGGCCGTGTCGGCGCCCGTACGATCGGGCTCTACCTGATCACGACCGCTTTCGCGATCGTCATCGGCCTGGTCGCCGCGACGATCTTCCAGCCGGGCGTCGGCGCGGATGCGTCGATGAGCGCGGCGCAGCAGACCAACGACGCGCCGTCGCTGGTCGATATCGTCGTCGGCCTGGTGCCGTCGAATCCTCTTCAGGCGATGATCGAGGGCAATATCCTGCAGATCATCGTCTTCGCCATCGGACTCGGCATTTCCCTGATGCTGATCGGCGAGAAAGGCGAGCCCGTCGTGCGCGTCTTCGAAAGCTTCGCCGAAGCGATGTACAAGCTCACCGCCATCGTCATGGCGTTCGCGCCATTCGGGGTCTTCGGTCTGATGGCCAACGTCTCCGGACAATATGGGCTGGACGTGCTGCTGCCGCTGGCCAAGGTCATCGGCGTGGTCTACCTCGCCTGCATCGTTCATGTTCTAGTCGTTTATACCGGCCTGCTGAGCCTGGTCGGCCGATTGAATCCGATGCGCTATCTGCAGGGCATCATCGACGCCCTGGTCGTTTCGTTCTCGTCGGCCTCCTCCTCCGGCACCCTGCCGGTTTCGATTCGTTGTGCCCAGAAGAATCTCGGTGTCTCGGAAGGTGTATCGAGTTTCGTGCTGCCGGTGGGCGCGACCATCAACATGGACGGTACCGCGATCTACCAGGGTGTCGCGGCGCTGTTCGTCGCTCAGCTGGTCGGGGCCGATCTCACGATGATGGATTACGGCATGATCGTACTGACCGGCACGCTGGCATCGATCGGTACGGCCGGCGTACCCGGTGCGGGGCTGATCATGCTGTCGATCGTGCTGGCGCAGATCGGACTGCCGCTTGAAGCGATCGGCGTGGTGGCGGGAATCGATCGTATCCTCGACATGGCGCGCACCAGCGTCAACGTCGCCGGCGATCTGATGGTGACGACACTGGTCGGCAAGAGCGAGAAAGAGCTGGATCTGGAGGTTTACAACAGTCGCGGCAAGGCTTGAGTGCTCCAGTCGATGCTGGCTGTCGAGTTTCGGTACTGAACCCAATTGAACTGAACTGAACTGAACTGAACTGAACTGCCAGTCTGAGACGAGAGCAGCCCCGGAGAATGCCGGGGCTGCTGAATAAAGAACCTTGGAGTCATGAAACATTGGCAACTACGAGGTTCGATGACTCGAGTTGTTAGTGGCGTGGTTTGGTGGCGTCCTTGAGATTGCCCTTGGCAGACTTGGCATCCCCCTTGGCTTGCTGAGTTTTGCCTTTACCTTCGAGTTCGCGGTCCTTGGTCATCTTGCCAGCCGCTTCCTTTACCTTACCGGCGACCTTGTCGACCTTGCCTTCCGTCTTGTCTGACTTCGAATTCGTAGTCATCAGTACTACCTCGCTTTTCGTGGATATCCTTATCCGCTCGCCGCGTTGTCAATACCGAACCCTCGGCGACGGTGAGCGTATCCTCAGCGTAGTTCGCCGCGGAAAAGCCAAATGGAAAATTTGGTAATGTTTTGTGCTTGAGTGGCGGGCGTGACCACGGGACCGATACCAAGAGGCCGATCACCGCAATGGTAAACAGGCAGGAAAGGTGGGGGGGGGGGTAACCGGAAAGAAAAGAAGCCGCCCGAATGCGGGCGGCCCGACGACCTATCAGGTGCGCAAGTCAGGTGCGCGAGGTGACTTCCAGCAGGTGATATCCGAACTGGGTTTTCACGGGGCCGTGCACTTCGTTGACGGCACCATTGAAGACGACTTCATCGAACTCCTTGACCATCTGACCGCGACCGAAAGTACCCAGCTCGCCGCCCTGACGCCCGGAGGGACAGCTGGAATGCTGACGCGCCACTTCGGCGAAATCGCTGCCGGCTTCGATCTGCTGCTTGAGCTCGAGACACTTCTGTTCGCTGTCGACGAGAATATGGCGGGCGCTGGCCTGTGCCATGACATCACACCTGAATCTTGATCAATGGGAAAGGGCCATTCTACGAAACCCCACCGGCCTGAGTCACCGACAATCGATCTCCGTTTTCAGCCGAAGCGCCGCTCCAGATAGCGATTGATGTCCGCCGACTCGTACATCCACTCCACCGCACCATTCTCCTTCTCGATGCGCAGGCACGGCACCATCGTCCGTCCGCCGCCCGCCATCAGGTCCTGCCGATGCCGAGGATCACGCTGGATATCGCGCAGTTCGATGGGCAGCGCCAGCCGCTGAATCCGAACGCGAACGCGCTGGCAGAACGGGCAACTGTTGAAGTGATAAAGGGCGAGACGCTGGCAGGCATGGTCGATGTCGTTCTGTACTTCCGCCGAGCGCACGATTGGGGTCGCTGAAAACATGGTCGTTAACCACCTCAAAATTCGGTTGGACATGATGATCGGTGCCGCTCTTCTGAGATCGCGTCAGTTCGAAGGCAGCGACATATCGGTGTCCGACGTATCGGCCTCGGTATCTTTACTGGCTTCATCGAGCGCGGCGGCCTCCTGATCGTCAATCAGCACCGGAATCACCACTGGCGCGTTGAACGGCATCGTCATGCTTGCAGGGGTCGGCGCCGTGACGGGTGCAGGTACGTAACGCTGGGCGGGCGGTTCCGGGGGCAGCAGAAACTCGCTGGAAACCAGCGGCTGAGCGTTCTCGATGTCACCGGGCAATCTTAGCGTAGCCTGTATCAGTGGCGCGGCGAACTGATCGCGAAACTCCGGGCGAGAGACGCGGCCGCTACCGTCGGCATCCAGCGTGTGCCAGTTGCCACCCAGTCCCAGCCGTTCGACATCCACCGGCATCAGATAGCCATCGGCGTCACTATCCGCCGTCTCGAAGACATGGTCGGCGCTGACCTGGTCGATGCCCGCGGATGTCGGGTGGTCGACGACGACATCGCGACTGGGCGACGAAGTGGCACATGCCGCCAACAGCAGTGCCGTCGGCGCCACAGCGAGCCACGCCCGCGATCGCCAATCCCGTTTAAGGCTCATCGTGTATTACTCATCGTGGAACTCCCTTCGCGATTCGGGCTGACAGCGACGGTGGAATTAGCGCCGCGGATCGCGCAGCGTGCCGTCATCCAGCCGCTGCTGCCAGCTCTGCCATAAACTCAGTCGGCTCGACTCGCCGACTTCACGTCCACCCCCGCCCAGCTTGCTGATCCAGAGATGGCTGCCGTTGAAACTGTAGATCGGGACCAGATCGTTGCGACGGGAGGCGGGTTCGATCGGCTTGACGATATTGTCGAGAACCACAGGTGGCGTCGTCGGAGACGGTGCCCAGGTCACGACCATATGAAACTGATCGTAGGGGATGTACTTGACGTAGTGCAGCCGCAACTGCGCATCCGGCACGCCAAGCTCCCGCAGCGTCAGATACTTGGCCATGGCAAAATCTTCGCAGTCCCCCGCGCCCACGCCGAGAAACTCGAACGGCGTGGCCCAGTAATCTTCCACGTGCCACACATCGATATCGTCGACGAAACGCAGCTGATTGAAGAAGTCGTTGACCCCGGCCAGCTGCGTATTCACTGCCCGCCCTTGCAGCCGATCGATAAGCACTTGCCATTGCCGTATCCGCTGCCACCCCGTCTGGCCATAGATCGAGACAACCTGCTGCTCTGGGGGCAACCGCGGCAGCGCCTCGGCCGCTGGCAGTCCGCTCTGCAGCAGAACGACCATGCCGGCGAGGCCCAGCAGCCGCAAGGCGCGGCGGCCAGACGTGCCGCGCTCGAGAACTGACCTCATCGTGTCAGACCGACGCCACGAGCGTGCGGTCCGGGCTCATTGCAACGTCAGCGGCGAGATCGGTGCCAGGTAACCCTGATACCCATCGGCGCCCACCGCCTCCACGCGTTGGCGCTGCTCGTCGGATTCGACCCGTGTCACGATCACCCGCGACTCGACCTGATGCGCCGCCATGCAGAGGCTTCGCAGGAATTCGGTATCCACCTCTTCGCGCACGAAGAAGCCCTGGTCGATCTTGACGTAGTCGGGACGCAATCTCGCCAGATAGGCCATCGCCTGCAGGTTGCGAGCAAACCGATCCACCCCGCAGCGGGCACCCAGTCGATGCGCGCTACGAAACAGTTGCTGAACGATATCGAGATGCTCGAGCGCAATCTCTTCACTGACTTCGAGATCGAGCATGGCGGCGAACCGTGGATGCGATTCGAGCCAACCGATGAGCCGTCGATACGCGGCCTGATCCACCAGTGAATCCGCGGTCAGGTTGATCGCCAACCGGCCCTCGAACTGCCCCGCTCGCTCGCCGAGGCTCTCGAGCACGGCACGATCGAGCAGTGCTCCCATCTGGAAGTGGTTGATGACAGGGAGAAACGCGTAGGCCGGATGCTGAATATCACCCTCGTTCAGGCGAACGAAAACCTCGCGATGCAGTTCGCTGCCGTCGATCATCAGTACCGGCTGGGCCACGAAACTGACGTTGCGCTCGGTCAAGGCATGATCGATGACTTGCCGCCACTCCTGCCTTCCCCGCGCCGCCAGCGTGTTCTCGGGACGCACCACGACCCAGCGCCTGCTCAGCTCGATCGCGTCGCGCAGGGCGCTGTCGGCGCGTGCCAGCGCGCCTTCACGCGTCATTCCCGACTCTTTCAGCACCACACCCGCGCGGGTGTGCTCGGAACGCGTCTCGGCCAGCGGATTGGCATCGACGACGTCGTCGAGACGATTCAGCGTCTCCTCGAGCCAGCGCTCCCGCGTTTCGTCGTCGCAGTCCGGCAGGATCAGCGCAAATTCCTCGGCGGAAAGACGCGCGGCCAGTACGGCTCGCCCGCCCAGCTGGGCGCCCTGCAGATGACTGCCCAGACTGCGAATGGCCTGATCACGCGCCTCGAAGCCATCACGTCGGTAGAGTTCCTGCAGATGATCGATACGTAGAATCACCAGCGCCCCCCCCACTGGGGCCGACAGCCATTCGTCGAGCGAACGCGACAGATAGGCCCGGTTGCCGAGCTGAGACACGGCGTCCTGTTCGGTCATGCGCTGCAGCCGAACGACCTGTTCCGCCTGCTGCTCGAACTGCTGATTGAGTCGGGCCCCGAGCCGGTTGACCGACTCCGTGATGCCCTGCAGTTCGCGGATGCGGCTGGGCTGAAGCGGCGTGTCGAAGCCATCGATCTGCATGTCGGCGATGCTGCGGGCCAGGCGGTTGAGCGGCCCCAGCAGCAACTTGAAACCCAGCACGCACAGCAGCACGGCACCGACCATACCCACGGCCATCCAGGTCAGCATCTGCAGCGCCAGCGACCACAGCTGATCGTAGGCGCCAGCGCTCTCGGATGCGATGCGTACGCTGCCGAGCGCCGACCAGCCCCCGCTGATCTCGCGCTCACTCACCGCGTTGGGCAACGCGACCAGATGCTGGAACCAGCCCGGCGTCTCGCTTTCACGACGCGACCCGATGACCAACGGTTCTTCCTGGCCGACGGCTTCGAGACGAATCTGACGTACCGCGCCGCCGTCGGCAGCCGCCCGCATGAGCGTCTCGGCGCTGGTCCAGTCGCCGATCTCGACGAAAGGCACCAGCGACAGACTCAAGGCCTGGGCCAGGTTATCGACGTCGGCTTGCTGACGTTCCGCCAGGGATGCCCGGGTCTGATGCACCTCGATCGCGAAGATACCGGCTGAAAACAGCAGTAACAGGCCGACCATGATCGCGACCGAACGCCGAAACAGGCTCATAGATATCTCCTCAGCCCTGGGGGCGGTCGTTGGCGGCTTCCGACACGGGATAGCGATCGTCGGGACCACCGATCATGCCGACGTTCACCTGCAGCGTGTCCAGCAGCTGGCCGGTGGCGGACAGCAGTCGGTAGTTGGCCTGGCGTAGCGAGAACTCCGCCTGTACCTGCGCCTGCTGCGCATCGAAGAGCTCGGTCTCGCTATCGAGCATGTCCAGAAGCGTGCGACGCCCGATATCGAACTGCTTGCGATAGTTGACCCGAGTCTGCTCGCTGGCCTCGACGTGGCGTCTGAGAAACGGCAGCTGGCTGGTGATGTAGTCCCGCGCATTCCAGGCCAGCCGCAGTTCATCGCGGATCTCGCGCAACGAGCGATCGCTGTCATACCGCACGGCGCGCAACGCTTCTTCCCGCGAGTGCATCTCGGCACTGTCGATACCGCCGCGATAGAGATTCCAAGACATCACCAGATCGGCATTCCAGTCGTCGGCGTCGTTGCCCTCGTAGTCGTAATCGCGGCTGGCCAATCGGCTGGCCTCGGCCCGGAAGGTGGGCAGGAAATCGCCACGCTCGGCAGCCACCTCGTGTCGCGCCGCCTCGATCGAATGCGATGCCGAAATCACCAGCGGGTTGTCCGAGGTCGCCATCGCCATGGCCGAATCGAAGTCCCCGGGAACGGCGCCCATGTCGACATCATCGGGCAAGTTGAGATTACGGGGAGACTCGCCGACGTAACGCACGAAAGCCGAAACGGCATCGTCGAGGTTGTTGCGGGCGGAAATCAGGCTGGCCTGAGCCTGGGCCAGGCGTCCCTCGACCTGGCTGGTGTCGGTGGTGGTGCCGGCACCGAGCTCTTCACGTCGACGAATGTCCGAGGCGATCCGCTGATGGGTATCGACGTTGCGTTGCGCGAGTTCGAGCAGACGTTGCGACTGCAGCACGTCGAGATAACTCTGGACCGTCACCAGACCAATCTGGTTGGCGGCGGCCGCCACCTGCCAGCGTTGATAATCGCTCTCGGCATCGGCCTGGCGAATGCGCTCGATCGTGGTATTGCCGTCCCAGATCAGCTGCGACAACGTGATCTGGGCGCGACGATAGTTATGGGGATCGCTGGACTGCGAAACCCCGTCGATCTCACTCTCGTTCTCGCCGTAGCCGACCCGCGTTTCCAGATCGACGGAGGGCAGGTAGGCACCCCGCTGCGCTCGCGCGTCATCCAGGTTCTGCTGATAGCGCGCCATCTCGGTACGCGTGGTGGGATATTCCATGACCGCCTGCGTTACCGCCTGGGTCAGCGTTTGCGCCTGGGCATTGCCGGCAAGCGCTGCCAGGCCGGCGGACAGAATCCATCGCTTCATCATGACGCCTTGTTCCCCTCGTTCTTGTCTCGCTGCGTACGGTTAGCGTTCACGCATCGCCCCCTGCTGTGCACGAAGTATCGGTTTCAGCAGGTATTGCAGGATGGTCTGTTCACCGGTGATCACATCTACCGTCGCCTGCATCCCGGGAATGATCGCCAGGTCATCGACGTTTTTCCCCAGGTGATTGCTGTCGGTACGCACAGTCACCTCGTAATAGGTATTGCCCTTGTCGTCTTCTTCGGTATCCGGGCTGATTCGCATGACCTGTCCTTTCATGCCCCCGTAGATGGTGAAGTCATAGGCGGAAAACTTCACCGTCGCCGGCTGTCCCACGCGAATGAAGCCGACGTCTCGCGGCGAAATCCTCGCCTCGACCAGTAGCTGCTCCTCGATCGGCACGATCTCCATCAGACTCGCGCCGGGTTCGATCACACCACCGATGGTATTGACGTTGATCGACTGCACGCTGCCCCGAACCGGAGAAACAATCAGCGTCCGGTCGACACGATCCTGCAGGCTGACCCGCCCCTGCTGGAGGCTGTCCAGCTTGTTGCGCGCTTCGGTCAGCGCATCGGCGCTGCGCGAACGGAACTGCGCGGCGACGTCGCGACGCTTGCTGATCGCCTCCTCCAGTTCCGACTGCTTGGAAGGGATCGACAGTTGGGCGGATTCCAGATCGCCACGCTGATCATTGACCTCGCGCTGCAGATTGAGCAGGTCGACCTGCGAGACGATGCCCTCTTTCACCAGCGGCGCGGTAATCCCGAGCTGCTGCCGAGAGAGCTGGTAGCTGCGCGACAACGAACCGACCCGCGCCCGGATCTCCTCAAGCTCTTGCTGGCGCTGCTGAATCTGGGCCGCGGCCTGGTCGAGCTGCGACTGCAGACCATTGATGCGTGCGCTGTAGGCACTCGCCGCCGCGGTGTAGATATCCTGATTGGTCGTCTGGAATTCATCACTGAGCGGGATCGGCTGACGGCTGATCGCGACCTGATCGCGCCACGCCGCGGCATCGGGATTGACCTCGACGGAGGAGAGTTCGGCCTGATACTGCGCCACCGTGGCCTGCAGCCCGGCCAGCGTGGAGTTACGCTCGGCCAGGTCGGAAGTCGCTCGGGTCGGATCGATGCGTGCCAGCGGCTGACCGGCATCGACCACATCGCCTTCGTCGACGTAGAGCTCCCGCACGATGCCGCCCTCCAGGTTCTGGATCGTCTGCAGACGGGAGGAGGGAACGACTTGCCCCGTGCCACGGGTCACGACCTCGATGCTGGAAAGCCCGGCCCAGATCAGAAAGGCGATGAAGGCGGCCAGCAGGATCCAGATGATGATGCGCGAGCGCCAAGGCGTCGCCAACAGGGTAGCGGCACTGGCGTCGTCGGCCAGTTCCAGTTCGCGCGCGCTGGGCCGCGGCCACTTGACGACGTTATCCGCGCTGGCCATGCCGCACCTCCTGCTGGTTGCCGCCCGGGGCTGCGTCAGGTATCGAGTCGGCACTCGGCGGCGCCTGTACGCGGCCTTCGTTGAGCGCCTTGAGCACCGTCGGCTTGGGCCCATCGGCGATCAGCCGACCGGAGTCGAGGACGATGATCCGGTCCGCCACGTCGAGCATCGAACTCTTGTGCGTCACCAGCACCAGTGTCTGGCTGCGTGGCAGGTCGCGCAGCGTGCGTCGCAGCATCGCTTCGGCACGGTTGTCCATGTGCGAGCCCGGCTCATCCAGCAGCAACAGAGAAGGGTTGGTCAGGATCGCTCGTGCCAGCATCACAGCCTGACGCTGGCCGCTGGAGAGCAGCCGGCCACCCTCGCCGATCTGACGATCGAGACCATCGGGATCGCGTCGGGTGAATTCGCTCACTCCGGCGATGTCCGCCGCCCGCTGCACCGACTCGTCGCTGGCGTAGGGTTGGCCGAGAATGATGTTGTCGCGAATCGAGCCGAAGAACAGCGCGCTATCCTGCCCGGCGAAGCCGATATGACGACGCACGTCGGCGGGATGAATCTGATTGATATCGAGACCGTCGATGCGCACGCTTCCCGCCGTCGAGCGGTAGAGTCCGCTCATCAACCGCTCGACCGTACTCTTGCCCGCCCCCATGCGGCCGATGATCGCGACACGTTCACCCGGCTCGATGGTGAACGAGACATCGGTCAACACTTCCGCTGACTGTTCGCCGTAACGGAAGCCGACGTGGTCGAACTCGATGCGCATGTTGAGTTTGTCGCGATGAACGTAGTTCTTGGCCTCGTCGACCTCGTCCGGCAGATGCATGATGTGGTCGATCGCCGCCATGGCGCTGCGGGTCTGGCCGAAGCGCGTGATCAGCAGCGCCATCTGCGCCAGCGGCTGCAGTGCACGTCCCGTCAGCATCACGGCCGCGATCAAGCCGCCCATCGAAAGCTGGGCGTTGCCGATCAGATAGACCCCGAGCACCACCAGCGCTACCGTCGATATCTGGTTGACGGACATCGTGAGCGACGACACCGAGGTCGACAGGTTGCGGCTTTTCACTCCCCATTTGGCGATCTCGCCGACGGCGCGCTCGTAGCGGCGCTGCGTCTCGCCCTGTGCATTGGCAAGCTTGATGCTTTCCAGTCCCGCCACGCTCTCGACAAGTCTTGCGTGCTTCTCGGTCGCCAGCCGCGAACCCAGCTCGATGGAGCGCTTGAGCGGCCATTGAATGATGATGCTGTAGCCGATGAGGATGAGCAGCGCCACGATCGGCACCCAGACCAGCGGCCCGCCGACGATCCAGACCACGATCAGAAACAGAATCGCGAACGGCAGATCGACCAGCGTGGTCATGGTCATCGAGGTGAAGAAATCGCGGACCGAATCGAACTCCTGCAAATGCTTGACGAAAGCACCCACCGAGACGGGGCGAGCTTCCATACGCAGGTTCATCACCTTGGCGAAGATCTTGGCCGACAGCAGCACCTCGGATTTCTTGCCGGCCGTATCCAGAAACCAGGAGCGCACCTGACGCATCAGCAGGTCGAAGCAGACGATGATCCCCATGCCGGTCGCCAGCACCCAGAGCGTATCGAAGGCCAGGTTCGGCACCACCTTGTCGTAGACATTCATGGTGAACAGCGGCGCTGCCAGCGCGAACAGGTTGATCAACAGCGAAGCGATCAGTACGTCTCGATAGATCGGCGTCGAAAGCTTGAGCGTCGACCAGAACCAGTGACCCTCGGCCAGCTTCACGGTTTCGGGAGCACGGTCATCGAAGCGGTGCTCTCGCCGGGCGTAGATCACCTGGCCGGTCGCCTGCTCGCACAGTGAGGCCATGTCGACGGTCTCGGTACCGTCTGCCTCGGGAATGTACACCGTCGCCTGCCGACGCTGTTCGTCGCGCGCCAGCATCACCACGGCACGCCGCCCGTGCAGGATCAGAATGCACGGCAGCAGGATATCGGCGACACGATCCGCCCGCTGACTCACCAGCTTGGCCGACAGTCCCGCCCGCTGGGCCGCCCGCGGCACCAAAGACAGCGTCAACCTGCCATCGTCGAGGGGCAGACCCGCACTGATGACATCGGCCGATCTCGGCGTGCCGTGGTGGCGGGAAAGAAACATCAACGCGCCAAGAAGCGGGTCGATCTCCTTCTCTCCCACCGGGTCGGGTCGAAGCGGTGTCGGTTCTTCAGCCAAACCTGCGGCCTCCTGTCAGTCGATGTTCAGCCTTTGCCTTACCCATCGAGGTTCGTCTTGAGATTGCCGTTGTCCAGCAACGTCCTGATGATATCGGTATCCGAGTTGCCAAGCGTGGTCATATCGACGTTGCCGAATTCGATCTTCTGCGTCACTGCGCCATCCGGGCCGTCGGTCTTGATCTGCAGCGTAGAACCATTGTTGCTGCCCGCCGTCGTGCCTTTCTCGAAATGCAGATACTGCGAAGCCAACGAGGCCAGTGCCGCATTGGAAAGACTACTCGAGCCGATGTCGAGCATGTCGGATAGATCGACCACATCGCCACCGGCACCGCTCTTGAAGTCGGTGACCCGATCGATGGCCGGTGTCGCCGAGGAGCCCTGATCGCCGCGCATCCAGGCAAAGGTATCGCTGCCGTCGCCGCCGGTCAGAATATCGTTGCCCTTTCCACCTTCGAGACGGTCGGCGCCAGCGCCGCCGTCGAGGGTATCGTTACCCACGCCACCGAACAGGCGATCACGACCGGCACCGCCACTGAGCGTATCGTTGCCCTCGCCGCCCCGCAGGATGTCGTCGCCCTCTCCGCCGGTGAGAATGTCATTTCCTTTTCCACCGATCAGGACATCGTCGCCCTTGCCACCGCTGATCACTGTCGCACTGTTGTTGGCCACCAGCGTATCGTCGCTGTCGGTACCTGTCAGCGACTGACCGCGCTGATAGTCGACGGTCACCGACGCGGTATCGGTGCCCCCCTGGCTGTCGGTGAGAGTGTAGCTGGAGGTCAGCGTTGGATTATTTGGATAACCAATCTGCATGGTGAGATCGTAGTTCTCGGCCCCCAGGCCAGGATTAAAGAGTGTTGCATTGGCATCCTGTACGTTTTGGACCGTGATGGTGTAGTTGCGATCAACACCACTGAGGTTTGTAAAAGTTCCGCCATCGGCAAGCGACGTATCGCTTCCGCCCTCTGCTCGATAAGAGAGTGCAACGCCTGCTGCTGCCGTAGTCGACAGTGTCATTGACTCGCCCGCACGCAGAGTCAACGTCATGGTATCGCGAGCATTCGACCCGAAAGAGGGGAACAACAGTCCCGTCGCACCCGCCAGATAGCCGCGAACGATCGTCGTGGCGACATTGGCGGGCTGATTCGCGATCGAAAAGCTGTTCCGATTGAGCGCAAAATTGTCGCTGTTGGTAAACGACTGCGTCTGCACGCTCGCCGCGGTGAAATCGGCCGTGCGATCCTTCCAGCCGGTGGTCAGTGTCAGCCCCGTCGCGGTGGCGGTTGTATCCGCCTTGATGACATCGTTGGCCAGCAGGACATCGGCCCCGATCGTAAGACTCGGGCTCATGATATTGGTGATGATGCGATCATCCATCGCGACCGTCACACCGCTCTTGACGTTGATGTTCATGACCCCGCTGGCCGTATCACCGTCGCTGTCACTCAGCGTATAGAGAATCGAATCGACACCGTAGCTGCCGGACTTGGCGGTATAGCGATAGCTACCATCGTCCATATCCATGACCAGCTTGCTACCCAGCGCCGTGGTCACGCTCAGGGCATGCGTGCTGTTGTCGACACTGAAGACGGCCGTGCTCGAGGATGCGGTGACCGCACCGCTACTTTTGTCGAAGGAGTAGGTAACGCCATCGATCACCAGGCTCTTGATGTAACCACCGTCCCCACCAAACGAGGAGAGACCATGCGCGCTGCCACTGATCACCCCATCCTGCAGCAACGGCATTTCCACCGTACCGCTGACTACGCTAGCCAGCGTATCCAGGTTGGTGACCACTACCGCGTCGATATTTACTCCGCCCCGCCCGTCGTACGCCACGGGATCGAGATACGTCTGCTTGGCGTCCCCGCCGATCCCAAGAGCCAGCGAGTCGATGGCATTCTTGCTGAGAAACGCTTTCCAGGCGGACTCTTCTGAGCTGCTGATTCCGTCCCCCAACTCCGTTTCGGTGGAAGTGCCGGAATTGCCGTAAAAGTATCCGTACCGGTCGTAATAACCAGCGGACGGATTGTCGCTCGAGAGTGTCGGCGCCCCGTCGGAAAAGAAGTACGACACGTTCTGCACGTCACCTGTCAGCTTACCACCGGTATTCCACGCCATTTGCGCGTTGCTCAACGCATAGTCGTAGTTGGTGCCTCCGCTCGTCGTGAGCGCGTCCACCACTTTTAGCGCGTCAGGCACCGTCAGCCAGCTGTACTTGGGCGACGTGTCCAGTTGGTCCGAGAACGTCGCGAGTGCCACTTTGACGTTCCCGATATCGTCATAGCGGGTCAGCATTTCCTTGATCGATTGCTGAAGCACTTGCAGCCGGGTCTGTTCGACCCCGCCAACCGTGACTTTCTCGCTCATGCTGGCAGACGTATCCACCACCAGCAGTACGTTAGTGCTGACGGCGCCTTGGACCAGGCTCAACGACTGAGATTTCGCCACCGGCGAATCATCCTCTACGGTCACGCCGATCGAGCTGTTGGCCGTCACGCGGCCATCGCTGACCTTCACACCGAGATTGAAACTCAGCGTGTCCTCGCCCGCTTTCGGATGATCGACACCCGCTTTCAGCGTTATCTGATACTGGCCATTGGCATCGATCGTCGCGCGGACGATCTCCTTGCCACCGGCAGAGCCGATCAAGGTACCGCTGTCGCTACCGCTCCAGGTGATCGCGACGCCACCCGAGGTCAACGCCGTGGTCGGCGCCGTCAACGCATAGGTGAGAGTATCGCTATCGGCATCCGTCGCAACGACTCTGCCTGTAGTGACGGCGGAGTCCGTGGTATCCGATGTTCCGGCAGTGTCCGGCACACCGCCTGGCAGCCCGTCCTCGGAAACCGTCGCAGCGTTACTCTGGCCAACGATGACGGGCGCGTCGTTTACCGGATAGATAGTGACGGGAATCGTTACGCTGGTAGTCGACGTATCGCGGTTGCTGCTCTCGGTTGATGTGACCGAGGCGACGAGATTGAACGACCCGTTATAGTCGGCGATCGGCTTGACCGTCAGCGTGTTGAGGTTCCAGCCACCGAGGTCGACACTGGTCTTGCCGCTGGTGGCGACGAACGTATTGGTGCCATCACTGATCGTGGCACCAACAGGAATGCCACTCAGGCGCACGCTGCCAAGCGTCTCGGAGCCATCGATATCGGTCAGCGCTGCCGCGATCTTCGACAGATGAACGACGCTATCCTCGTCGCCCTGGTTCATGGCGTAGAGCTGATAGTAGCCATTGCCCTTTCCATCGGAGCCCAACAGCCCTGAATGGTTGACGTTGGCCGTATCCAGCGCACTGACATCCTGCATCAGCACGTAGTTGCTCGCGTTTAGCGGGACCGACGCGCCACCGTTGACGCCGACATTGAGCGAGTAGCTGCCGGCCCCCGCCTGGTTGTGGTGGTAGAGATCCAGCGTGTAGTAACCGCTTACCGTCGGCTTGTAACTGCCGGAATAGTTGCCGGAACTGCCACCCCACGTCCCCTGTCCGACCACGTTTCCGCCGATCAGCACGCGGATACTGTCATCGCCAGTGCCGTTGAAGGCATAGGTTTTCCCAGCTTCCAGATAGATTAGTCCCGACAGATGCGTCCCAGTGCCAACGGCCACATTGGTATTGGCCGCAGCCGTGACATTGCCACTGCTGGCGGGTGTACCGGCGCGATCGATCGCGGCCTGCATGGCGGCCGGGTCGGCGCCATTGCCGTTGGTCCCGAGCGTCGTGATGGAGAAGGTGTCGCGCGTTAAGCCAGCGCCAGCGGCAGTGTTACTGCTCAGGGTGATCGATGGCGCATCGGCGACCGCGGTGACATTGATCGTTGCCGTCGCCGGAGTCGAATCTTTGGCGCCGCTGCTGTCGATCGCCGCGTACTGGAGCGTGGTCGTGCCAGCCCAATCTCCCGCCGGCTTGAAATAGACCGTCGCGCCATTGCTGCTGGCGGAGATCGAGGCACCGGGCGTCAGCGCTTGAGTTCCCGCCGCGTCACGATAGAAGGTACCGTTGGCGCCAAGGCTCGAGATCTCGAAACTGCCAATGTTGCCGTCCACATCGGTTCCGGCAAGATTGACCGCGATCAGTGATGACGGATCCTCCCTGCCAGTGACACTCACATCCAGCGTCTCCGGCAGCTCATTGGTGCCGACGATCGTCACGGCGATCGTTTTCGTGGTGCCATCCAACGTGGAGACAGTGAAATTCTCGACCTTGGTTTCGCCAGCTTTCAGGTATTGCACCGCACTATTGGCAACGCTGTAACTCCAGTTACCCCCGGCGGTGATGGCAAGCGTTCCCAGGGTGCCGGCGGCGGCATTGGCGCTACCCGGCACGAAGCCACTCTGGCCATTATCCGCATCGGTCGCCGTCAACGCGCCGCTGGCGGTCAGGTTACCCGAGGTATTGACGTTGCTGTCTTCGGT
>NZ_MSDO01000026.1 GCF_001937195.1 Salinicola socius
AGACGGCATGGGTGATGAAGTCGATCGTCGTGGGGTCCGGGCGGCAGCGGTTGAGCTCGGTGAAGTAGGTGGGCACGCCGCCGCCCAGCGTCAGCTCCGGCCATAACGGACGCGCTGCCGCCAGTGCCTGATCGGGCGAGGTACCCGAAGGCCAGTCGCCATCCGGCTGGTGACTCTTGAGATAGGCCGCCGGCGTCACCAGCATCCCTGCCGGTACGAGCGACACGCTCTCCAGCCGCCTGGCCAGCGCGGCCAGCGACCGTCCGGGATCGCTGTCCTCGCAGACCACGTAGAGCCATATCGCCACGCGGCGTTCGCTGGCGAGGGACATCAGACCGGCCAACCGTTCGAGTGTCAGCGGATCGCGCAGATCGAGCAGCACGTCCAGATGCCGTGGCGCGACGGCCTCGAGCTGCCGCGACAGGCGCTCGAGCGTCGGATCCAGATCGAAAAGACGATCCAGCCACACGCCGCATCCGATGGACGGCAGCATCAGCGATAGCGGTTCTCCGAGCCGGATCGTCCGACCGGCGACACTCATGGCGAGCCTCCGTCGCGATCTAGCAGCAAAACGGTGACCTGTTGCATGATCCGATCGCCCGCTTTCAGCACGTAGGGCGTGGGCCAGGCCAGCGGTCGGTTGTAGATCTTGAACGACGCATCCGACCAGTTGCGCTGATCCTCCATCTCGAAGACATCACCATCGAAATCGATTCTCAACGTGACATCGTGCGTTGGAGAGAACTCAAGCCGTCGAATATCGAACAGCGGCTGGGACGGGCTGATCAGGCGAGGGAAGCGATCCGCTTCGCTGCGGCCATTCGTATGGGTGACCTTCACCGGCGCGCCGACAATCCCACGCAGCGGTAGCAGCACGCTCAAGCCGCTACGCGCAGTCGGGAACGAGGCGTTCGCTTCGAGCATCAGTGTGACCGTGACCTGACGCACGCTGGCCGCGACTCTCAGCTGGCCGTGAAGACAGGGTTCGGCGCCCTTCCCCGATGGCAGATGAAACGTCTGCGTCAGCGTGGCGTCGTCCTCGGAAAACGCGATCCAGTCGTCATCGACGATCGGCGCGAAAGTCCCCCACTGCGGATCGCGAAGAACGGCGGCGATACCGCGAACGATCTCGATATCACCGTATCGCAGCCAACGCAGCGCCCCCGCCTGCCAGCTGAACGACAGCGGGCCCAGCCCGATATCACGCAGATCGGGATCGGCGCTGGACGTGCCGTAACGAGCGATGGCCAGAGAGTCGCCTGCTATCGGGATATCATTCTCTGCCACGCCTTGGTCTCCCTGATCGACGATCGTCATGCGGTGATTGACCCGCCTGTCTTCGATGATGGCGGGTTTGACAGGGGATGCCATTCGACCTTTGGTATGATGACATGATCTCCATGCCCCGATTTAATGCCATTACGCTGTCCACTCCGGGAAAGCCAGACCGGGAGAGGACCATCGGAAGCAGTGATTGCAGGAGTGACCTGGATGGCCGGAGAACGAATCGTAAAGGGCGCGCTGATCGGCTGCGGCTTTTTCGCCGAGAATCAGATGCGGGCATGGCAGGAGCTGGAAGGCGTTAGCATCGTGGCCCTGTGCGACCGCGATCCACGGCGGCTGGCACATTTTCAGGCATTGTTCGGTATCGAAGATACGTTCACCGACGCCGAGACGATGTTCGCGGCGCTCACCGGCTCCGGTAATCGAGGCCTGGATTTCGTCGATATCGCGACGACCACGCAGGCCCACGCGGCGCTGGTGCCGCTGGCGGCACGCCACGGCGTCGACATCATCTGCCAGAAGCCGTTTGCCGGTTCGCTGGCAATGGCCCGCCGACTGATCGTCCAGTGCGCAGAGAACGGCGTGAGTCTCAGCATCCACGAGAACTTCCGCTGGCAACGGGCGGTGCGCCAGACGATCGAGGTGTTGCGGGCCGGACGGATCGGCCGGCCCTTCTTCGGCCGGATCAGCTATCGCAGCGGCTTCGACGTCTACAAGGCGCAACCCTATCTGGCTCGCGTCGAGCGCTTCATCATCGAGGATCTGGGCATTCACGTGCTGGATATCGCCCGCGCCCTGTTCGGCGAGGTAGAGCGGCTCAGCTGCGAGACCGCGCGGGTCAATCCTGGGATCAACGGCGAGGACGTCGCCACCCTGATGCTGCATCACGACGACGGCGTGACCGCCGTGGTGGACTGCAGTTACGCCACCCGGCTGGCCGACGACCCGTTTCCCCAGAGCCTGATCGAGATCGACGGTGACAACGGCTCGCTGCGCCTGCGTCAGGATTTCGAGCTGGAGATCCATGGCGCCGAGGGCGGTTGCGACAGGCGCGATGTTCGTCCCGAGCCTCCAGCCTGGAGTGAAGCTCCGTGGTGGCCGATTCAGGAGAGCGTGCTCGCCTTCCAGGCCGACTGGCTCAAGGCACGTCGTCATGGTCGTGCGGTCGAGACCCATGGCGAGGACAACTTCAACACGCTGGCGCTGGTCGAAGCCGCCTATCGCGCGGCGGCGGCGCATCAGAGCGTCGTTCCGGCGCGCTGGAGTCGATGAGCGTCAGCCACGATGACTGTTTTCCCGTTGGCCGAAACGGCTATGCTAGGGTGCGTATCGACAGGACGGTGCGCGAAGCCGTCGCCATTACACAGGAACGCCATGAATGACATCGCCGCGGGACCGATTCGTCGACGCAAGCTATCGGATGAAGTCCTGGAACGCCTGCTGGCGTTGATTCGCACTCAGAAGCTGCAACCCGGCGACCAGCTGCCCCCGGAGCGCGAGCTGATGACGCTCTACGGCGTGGGCCGACCGGCGATTCGCGAAGCCATGCAGCAACTGGCGTCGATGGGCCGGATCACCATCAACCATGGCGAACGCGCTCGGGTCAGCGAAGTCACCGTCGACGCCATGATTTCCCAGTTCGATACCACCGCCCGCTTTCTGCTCGACGACGATGCCGAGAACATCGACCATCTCAAGCAGGCCCGGGTGTTCTTCGAAGCCGGCATGGTGCGCATGGCCGCGACACGGGCGACAGTCGAGGATATCGCCACATTGCGTCGGTTGATCGACGAGATGCAGCAGAGCCGACACGGCGATGCCTTCATCGAGCGCGACATGGAATTTCACAGCACCATCGCCGACATGACCGGCAATCCGATCTTTTCGGCGACCGCCCGCGCCATGCTGCACTGGCTGAAGGACTATCATCTCGGCATCGTCAGTTTTCGCGGGGCGGAAGATGTCTCCCTTCGCGAACACCACCAGATCGTCGATTGCCTGGCCGACAACGATCCCGATGCGGCGGAACAGGCGATGCGAGATCACCTCACCCGAGCCAGCGAGCTCTATCGTCAGCGCGCGGCATCCCTCGAGGAGGAGGACAGTCGTGACTGACTCGACCGTTCGCGCCTCATCATCGAGTCGTTCTCCATCGCGGTAAGGGACAGCTCGCGACGCAACCATTCGGCAAGCCGTTCGCCGCGGCGCGTATCGACGCCGGGGGCCAGCCACAGTCCCAGCGAGGCGTCGGTCTCGATCACCGGCCACGGCGCCAGCAGCCGCCCCTGACGTAGCTCGCCCGCCACCAGCAGCTGCGGGGCAATGGCAACGCCCAGCCCCGCCAGCGCGGCCTCCAGCAGATAGTAGAGATGTTCGAAGCTGCGGCCCCTGGCGCGCGCCTCGGACAGCGTCGCATCGTCGACGCCCATGGCAGCCGCCCATTCGGGCCAGGCTTGCGGCCGCGACGCCGTGTCCAGCAGCGTGAGCCGTTCAAGTGTCGCCCTGGCCGAGGCCTTCGACGCCGTCGTCCAGATCTCCGGCGTCGCCACGGCAACGATTCGCTCCGGCATCAGCGGGATCACCGCCATGTCGTCAGGCCACGGTGGCGCCGCAAAGCGCAGCGTGGCATCGATATCCTCGCGGCGCGGGTCGAGCTCGTTCTCGCTGGAAACGACGCGCAGTCGCAGCTCGGGCAGCTCGGCGTTGAGCCGGTCGAGCCGCGGGATCAGCCAGCGTGCCAGCAGACTTCCCGGGCAGGCCAGGGCGAACGGCGCCTCGTCGAGGCGCCGCGCAAGCGCCGCACACCCCTCGCTCAAGCGTGAGAAAGCATCACCCACCGCGGGATACAGCGATCTGCCGTGGGCGGTCAACACCAGCCCGCGACCGGCCTTGACGAACAGCGCGATCCCGAAATGGTGCTCCAGCGTCCGCAGCTGGCGGCTGACTGCGCCATGGGTGACATGCAATTCCCGAGCAGCTTCGCCGACGCTGCCCAGACGGGCCGTGGCCTCGAACGCGCGCAGCGCATTGAGCGAGGGTAGCGTCGTCATGTCTTCTCCGCCAATCGGTGATTTTTTCTCACATGAAGACGAGAGTTTATCGATTTTTTCCGACGCGCGACCAGCCTAATCTGAATCCATTGAATCGGCCGACCGGATCTGACTGATGAACTCGATGATGACTGACCTTCCCGACCCGCATGGTTTCTTTGGTGGCAGCTCGAATCGCGGCCATGGCGACCCGCAAAGACTGGGCTATGGCGGGCGCTACGTCGCGGAAACGCTGATGCCGCTGATTGGCGAGATCGAAACCGCCTACGACGAAGCACGCGCCGATCCCGTCTTCCGGGCGCGGTTGCAGGAGCTGCAGCGCGATTACGTCGGCCGCGCCACGCCGCTCTATTTCGCCGAGCGTCTGACCGAGCACTTCGGCGGCGCGCGGATCTATCTGAAGCGCGAGGATCTCAATCACACCGGCGCGCACAAGATCAACAACGCCCTGGGCCAGGCACTGCTGGCACAACGCATGGGCCGCCAACGGCTGATCGCCGAAACCGGGGCCGGCATGCACGGGGTTGCCGTCGCCACGGTCGCCGCCCGGCTTGGCCTGCCCTGCGTGATCTACATGGGCGCGACCGATATCCAGCGCCAGCAGCCCAATGTCCAGCGCATGCACCTGCTCGGTGCCGAGATCGTACCCGTCCACAGCGGCACGGCGACGCTCAAGGACGCCATGAACGAGGCGCTGCGCGACTGGGTCGCCAATGTCGACGACACTTTCTACATCATCGGCACCGTGGCCGGACCGGCGCCCTATCCGCGCATGGTGCGGGACTTCCAGTCGGTGATCGGCGTCGAGACACGCGAGCAACTGTTGGCGACACAGGGCCGTCTGCCGGACACGCTGGTCGCCTGTGTCGGTGGCGGCTCCAACGCCATGGGACTGTTCCACGCCTTTCTCGACGACGACGTCGCCATGGTCGGCGTCGAGGCGGCCGGGGAAGGGCTCGAGAGTGGCCGCCATGCCGCCAGCATCAACGGTGGCACTCCCGGCATCCTGCACGGCAATCGAACCTATCTGCTGCAGGACGACGACGGCCAGATCCGTGATGCGCACTCGATTTCCGCCGGGCTCGACTATCCCGGTGTCGGCCCCGAGCACGCCCATCTTCACGACAGCGGCCGGGCGAGCTACGTCGCGGTTACCGACGACGAAGCGCTGGAGGCCGTCGCGCTCTGCTGCCGGCGGGAGGGCATTCTGCCGGCGCTGGAGTCGGCGCATGCGCTCTATCATGCGGGACAATTGGCGGCGGCGCAGGGGCCGGACCAGGTCATCGTGGTCTGCCTGAGCGGTCGCGGCGACAAGGACATGGACACCATCACCCGCCAGTTGATGCCCGAGGAGGCCGAATCATGAGCGTTTCGTCTTTGAATACGGATGTCTTGGATACGGATGTCTTGAGTACGGAGGTCCTGAATATGAGTAACTCGAATACCGAGGCCTTGATCGTCGACTCGCGCCTGACGCGTCGTTTCGCGGCACTGCGGGTCGAGAACCGCGCCGCGCTGGTGACCTATGTCATGGCCGGCGACCCCGATCCCGAGACCAGCCGTGAGCTGCTCGAACGCTTGCCGGCCGCGGGCGCCGATATCATCGAGCTCGGCATGCCGTTCAGCGATCCGATGGCCGATGGCGTGGCGATCCAGCGGGCCGGCCAGAGAGCCCTGGCGAACGGCCAGAGCCTGGCTCGCACACTGGAGATGGCGCGGGATTTCAGAAAACGCGACGATGAGACCCCGATCGTGCTGATGGGCTATCTCAATCCGATTCAGCGCTTCGGTGAAGATCGTTTTCTACAGGCGGCAGCCGATGCTGGCGTCGATGGTCTGATTCTGGTCGATCTTCCGCCGGAACATGGCGCCTCGCTGACAGCGAAAGCGCGCGACCTGGGGCTTGCGCGGATTCCGCTGGTAGCGCCGACCACGCCGCCGGAACGGCTGTCGGCGCTGCTCGCCCAGGGCGATGGCTTCGTCTATCGCATCGCCTTCAATGGCGTCACCGGCAGCCGACGACCCGATATCGCGGATTCGCTGGGCGAATCCCTCATCGAGCTCAAACGACGCTCGCCCCTGCCGGTCGCCGTCGGCTTTGGCGTGCGCGATGGCGAGACGGCCGCCGCCGTTGCCCGGATTGCCGATGCCGTCGTCGTCGGCAGCGCGCTGGTCGAGCGGCTCGCCGAGTCAGGGTTGGAAGGCGCGCTGGGATTGACGCGGGAACTGGCCGAGTCGATTGATGGGGCGCGGAGAGGAGAATCGTGAGCGCGCCAGATCGTTCGATTTTGCGCACGTATCCGTGCGCAAAAACGCGCTTTTGTTCGATTATATAGTCGATAAACTGTCTCCATTGCGCCGTCGCTGTCGCTCGGCGCCCAAAACCAGGAGACAGGCCATGTTGACGATTCGACGCGGTAACGAGCGCGGTTATGCCGATCACGGCTGGCTCAAGAGCTATCACTCGTTCTCGTTCGCCGGCTATCACGATCCGAAGCACGTCCACTTCAGCGCGCTGCGGGTGATCAACGAGGACCGCGTGGCGCCCGGGCAGGGCTTCGGCCAGCACGGCCACCAGGACATGGAGATTTTCTCCTACGTGCTGAGCGGCGAACTGGGTCACCGGGATACGCTGGGCAACGGTTCATCGATCGGTCCGGGACGCGTACAGATCATGACCACCGGCAGTGGCGTCGAGCACAGCGAGTTCAATCACTCCGCCAGCGAACCGGTGCATTTTCTGCAGATATGGCTGTTTCCGCGGGAGCGCGGGCTGACGCCGAACTACGCCGAGAAGGACTTCGACGAAGCCGACAAGCGCGGCCAGCTGCGTCTGATTCTGTCACCGGACGGCCGTGACGGTTCGCTGACCCTACAGCAGGACGCCTTCATCTACGCCTCGCTCCTCGATGGCGAGGAGCGTGCCGAACTGACCCTGGCGGGCGATCGCCAGAGTTACGTGCATGTGGTCAGGGGCAGTATCACGGTCAATGGCCAGGCGCTTGAAGGCGGCGATGCGCTGATGCTCGTGGATGAACCGGGCGTGACGCTGGAACAGGGGGAGGATGCCGAGGTGCTGGTATTCGATCTGCCCGGCGTGAACCCGCGCTGAGCGTCGAGGCCGTGAGCTCCAGCGATCGTGAGTTCTGGGAGGCCGTCAGCCTCGAGAGTCAGTTTCGGGAGATAGCTGGCTGCGAGCGATAGTACTGACCGGCGACGGAGACGTTGCCGGTTTTTATCGTCGGGTATCAGCGTTACAAATGCTTGAGCAAACTCTGCAATCGCTCCAGATCGCGGGAGTCTCCCACCAGCCGCAGCTGCCCCTTGAACAGCCCTTCGCGAAAGGCGCGCTGGGAAGGTTTGCGTAGAAAGCGCGTGGCGCTGTCGGCATCGCGGAAGCGCAGTTCCAGCGCCAGATCCACCGGCAGGCCGACATCGCTCTGGATCGTCTGCGGCGTCATGCGATAGTGCCGGGCGATCGACAGATCTTCGGTCGCAACGCCCCAATCGAATCGCTGCAGCTTTTCCAGGGTGTCGCGAAACGCCGTCTTGCGAGCCCGTGCTCGTTTGAGCATCACGCCCAGCCACCAGAGCATCAACTTGAGCTTCATGCCACCTCGCACGAACCGATCATCAGGATAGGAATATCGCTTGGTCAAGAATGCCGACCCACCCGCCTCTGGGGGGATCGGCTATCGCTTCGCCCATTGGCGGATGAGCGACTCAGGAACCCGGAACCCGAATTGACTTGCTGACCGAATTTACTTGCTGACGGCGTCCTTGAGAGCCTTGCCGGGCTTGAACGCCACGGTCTTGCTGGCGGGGATGTCCAACGGCTTGCCAGTCTGCGGGTTTTTGCCCGTCCGTGCGGCGCGCTCGCGAACCGTGAATGAACCGAAACCGATCAAAGTGACATCGCTACCCTTGGAAACCGTACCGGTGATCTCGTCGAGAATGACGTTCAGCACCTGACTGGCCTTGTCCTTCGAAAGATCAGCACGCTCGGCAATCGCCGCAGCGAGTTCTGGCTTACGCATAGAGCCCTCCTAATTTGGCAATGGCGTCACCTGACACGCCTCGCATCTGAAACGAGTTGTTGTTCTCGATGAGGGCGACGCCCTCCGATCGCATAATAGGCCGCTTGGGGCGCGGTTTGTCCAGCATCAGGTGACGATTCGTGGCTTACGCATTTGCAGCCACCGAGGCTAGCCTAGCAACGGGGGGGCGACTCGCGCCAGTTCGACTTTACGACGAACGCAGCGGCCGGTGAGCGCAAAACCCAGCAGCCGGCCGGCTTCGTCCTCGGCCAGTGCGGTGAAATCATCACCGTCTCCCTCGATTCGCCAGCGCTGAGGCGCTTGTCGCGGTGGCAACACGGCAACCGGCAACAGCGGCGTCTTGACGATCACCGGCCAGGCCGCGTAGCTGACCTCGGTCGGCGTGCCGGTGAGCGTTGCCGCCAGCGCCT
Organism: Salinicola socius; assembly: GCF_001937195.1. Taxonomy (GTDB): domain Bacteria; phylum Pseudomonadota; class Gammaproteobacteria; order Pseudomonadales; family Halomonadaceae; genus Salinicola; species Salinicola socius. The sequence continues at coordinate 8,803 of NZ_MSDO01000026.1, forward strand.
TGGCACTGGCCTGCAGCGGCTGAACGTACATCGCATTCAGGCCATGGTGCTGCGCGTTGCCCCGCGCGTTGCCCGACCTATCGCTCGTCGCCTCGAGACCACCGACGCAGGCCACGTCACCCAGCGCGAAAACGTTCGGGTCGCTGGTGGTGAGCCGGCGATCGGTGAGGATGCCGGCCGGCGAGACCGCCAGCCCCGCCGCCTCGGCGAGTGCCGTTCGCGGACGCAGACCGGTAGCCATCAGGACCAGATCCGCCTCCAGCGATTCGCCGTCATTGAGCGTCAGCGCCACGCCCTCGCCGGTATCGTGGATTGCCGTTACCTGACGCTCGAACCTGACACGAATGCCGGCGGCCGCGAAGGCTTCCCCCAACGCTCGCCCCAACGGCGGCGGCAACAATCGAGGCAACGGCGTCGTCTCGGGCGCAATCAACGTGACCCGATGACCGCCAGCCTGCAGGTCATTGGCAAACTCACAGCCCACCAGCCCGGCCCCGATGATGGCGACGCGGGCCTGACGACCGGGATGACGCTCCAGCACGCCGCGCCAACGTCGGTAGTCGTCGAGATCGTTGATCGAGAACACCCGGGAGTGCCGCGACGCCTCGGCAGTGCACGGCTGCCGGGGCGCCGCACCGGTGGCCAGCACCAGCTGGCTGTAGGGCAGGCTTTCGACGCCGATCCGCAGCTGCCGGCTGACGGTGTCGATGGCATCCACCGTGGTGTGGGTACGAACTCGGGCCTGCAACGCGTCGGCCACCTCGACGGCATCGCGCATGACCAGCGCCTGCGCCGTCTGACGCTTGGTGAAGGCGCTGGAGAGCAGCGGCTTGACATAGTCGTCGCCGCTATCGGCGCTGATCAGGGTAATCTGACGGTCAGGGTCGCGCTGGCGAACCGCCCGGGCCAGGCCGAGGCCCGCCATCCCGGTGCCGATGATCGTGAGCGGGGCGAAGGGGTGATCGATTTGACGCATGACAAAGGCTCGTTCGGTCGGTCGTCTCGAGACCTCATGTTACACTACGCCGCCTTCGGCCCGCGCCATCCGGCGGTTGACGGCCATTTTTCCGGCGCTTTCATGCTGCTTCTCAGGGAGTCGTCTCGCGTGCCCTCGACCTGCCACTGCCACGCCCTGTCATCCGCCGAACGCGCCTGGCGCTGGGTCCGCTGGTCTCCCGCCCCCGCTCAGCGCCCTCGGATGAGCGCCGCCTGGTGGCGGTGGGTGGCGTCCACCGACTCTCTGACCGCGCGGCTGATCGCGGCCTCCGAGCGCCCCTTTCGAGTCAAGCTGATGCATCAGGGCGTCGAACGGCCGCGTCGCGACGAAGCTCGGGCGCTGGGGCTGGCCCCTACCGACGTTACCTGGGTGCGCGAGGTGATGCTGATGAGCGGCGAGCGGCCGTGGGTGGCGGCACGCTCGATCGCACCGCTGGATCGCATCGGCTGTCGTCGTCTGCGCACGCTGGGAGAACGTTCGCTGGGCAGCTGGCTGTTCGCGCAGCCTGATCTGGAGCGCGATCCGATCGAGGTGGCACGCGTCTCCGCGGAGGCCGAGGGCGTGTGGCTACGGCGTTCACGCTTTCGCCATGGCGACATTCAACTGCTGGTGCAGGAGTGCTTTCGCCGCGAGATGGCCGAAGATCTGGGACTGGCCGGCTCTCCTCCACCTCGCCGCGATCACGCCAATCTCGAAGCCGAGTGCCATCTACGATAAGGTCTCTGCGGCCCGCCGTTACGGAGAACTGCATGTCCCGCGCCAACGATTCAGACGCCCGCCCCCGCGGCGACGATTTGTCCGCCCGCCCCCGCGGCGACGATTTGTCCGCCCGCCCCCGCGGACTGGCGCGCCTGCCCGACTTCCTGCGCCTGACGCGCCTGGACAAGCCGATCGGCACCTGGCTCCTGATGTGGCCGACGCTGTGGGCGCTGTGGCTGGCCGCCGACGGGCTGCCGGATCGCGCCACGCTGATCATCTTCGTGCTCGGGGTCTATCTGATGCGCGCCGCCGGCTGCGTGGTCAACGACTACGCCGATCGGCATCTCGACGGCCACGTCAAACGCACCAAGGCGCGCCCGCTGGCGACCGGTCGGATCCGCGAGAAGGAAGCCAAGATCCTGTTCGCGGGCCTGGTGGTGCTGGCATTCGTACTGGTCTGTCTGACCAATCTGGCCACCGTGCTGCTCTCGGTCGTCGGCGTCGCGCTGGCCGCGATCTACCCTTTCATGAAGCGCTACACCCATCTGCCGCAAGTGGTGCTGGGCATGGCTTTTTCATGGAGCATTCCGATGGCGTTCATGGCAGTGAGCCGCGAGGTACCGCTGGAAGCCTGGCTGCTGCTGGTCGCCAACGTCGCCTGGACCGTGGCCTACGACACCCAGTACGCGATGGTCGATCGCGACGACGATATCAAGATCGGCATCAAATCCACCGCCCGGCTGTTCGGGGCCTGGGACAAGCGGATCATCGGCCTGCTGCAGCTGCTGACGCTGGCACTGCTGGTCTGGGTCGGCGCGCTGGGAACGCTGGGCGGATTTTTCTGGCTGGGCCTGGCGGCGATGGCGGCGACCTTCGTCTACCAACAGTGGCTGATCCGCGAACGCGAGCGCGACGCCTGTTTCCGCGCTTTCCTCAACAATTTCTGGTCCGGGCTGCTACTGTTTGCAGGGCTGGTTCTGACCTTGTGGCCGACGCTCTGACGCAACGCCTGGCGTGACTGTCATATCGCTGTCATATTTTCACGATGTAATCGTCACCGTTCTGTCACGGCCGGAAGCGATCCCGATGCACCACTGGCGTCACGCGGGAAAGCCTGCCGGCGGCTCACCCGAGGCATGTGCATGAGCTCCAAGACCGTACTCATCGTTGACGACGAAGCACCCATCCGCGAAATGATCGCCGTGGCCCTGGAGATGGCCGACTATCGCGTGCTGGAGGCGGACAACGCCCAGACCGGCCACGCCATGGCGCTCGACCAGAAGCCCGACCTGATCCTGCTCGACTGGATGATGCCCGGTACCAGCGGCATCGAACTGGCGCGCCGCCTGAAGCGCGAGGAAGCCACCGCCGAGATGCCGATCATCCTGCTCACCGCCAAGGGCGAGGAGGACAACAAGGTCCAGGGGCTGGAAGCTGGCGCCGACGACTACATCACCAAGCCGTTCTCCCCCCGCGAACTGGTGGCCCGGCTCAAGGCAGTGCTGCGCCGCGCCACGCCGCCGGGCATCGAGGAAGCCGTCGAAGTCGACGGGCTGCGGCTCGATCCCTCCAGTCACCGCGTCACCTCCCACGGCGGCGCGCTGGAGATCGGCCCTACCGAATATCGCCTGTTGCAGTTCTTCATGACCCACCAGGAGCGTGCCTACACCCGCAGTCAGTTGCTGGATCAGGTCTGGGGCGGCAATGTGTACGTGGAAGAGCGCACTGTCGATGTGCACATTCGCCGCTTGCGCAAGTCGCTCGGCGAAGCGCATCAGCACCTGGTCCAGACCGTGCGCGGCACCGGTTACCGCTTTTCGATCAGGGAGTAAGTCCGGACGTGCGCTACTGGATCAACGAACTGTGGCGTCTCGGCTACATGCGGTTCGGGCTCGGCGCGCTGGGCATGCTGCTCGGCAAACTGGGCGGCAATCTGTTTGCCGGGCTGGGATGGGGGCTGGCCGCGGGGCTCGGGCTCTACGTCTTTCTGCACCTGCGCCACGTACGTCTGCTCTACGTCTGGCTGCTGAAGAATCCGCGCGAAGCGCCGCCGCCCGGCACCGGCGTGTGGGGGGATCTGTTCGACCGGCTGTACAGCTACCAGAAGGCCCAGACCCAACTGCAGCAGCGCCTGCGCGATATCCTGCGTCGCATCCAGGATTCCTGCGAGGCGATGCGCGACAGCGTGGTGATGCTCGACCCCAACGGCGACCTCGAGTGGTGGAACAGCGCCGCCTGCGACATGCTGGGCCTGCAGCCCGACCACGATCGCGGCCAGCCGATCACCAACTTTCTGCGCGACCCCCGCTTCATCGACTATTTCGAAGCCGGCGATTACCGCGAGCCGCTGCTGATCCCCTCGCCACTGCAAGGCAATCGCACGCTGCAGTTCCATCTCACCCTGTTCGGCGACAACGAACGTCTGCTGATGGCCCGCGATGTCTCCCGTCTGCATCAGTTGGAGATGATGCGCCGCGACTTCGTCGCCAATGTCTCCCATGAATTGCGCACGCCGCTGACGGTGCTGGCGGGTTATCTGGAGACCTATTCGGATCATGCCGACCAGTTGCCCGAGCGCTGGCAGCGAGGGTTCGGTCAGATGCAGGCACAGACCACGCGCATGCAGAATCTGGTCGAGGATCTGCTGCTGCTGTCGCGCCTGGAGATCGATAGCCCCAACGATGACCGCGATACCATCGATGTCCCCTCGCTTCTCGACGGGATTGCTGCCGATGCCCGCGATCTCAGCGCCGGTCGCCACCAGCTGTCGGTAGAAATCGAGGAATCGGGGCGTCTGCTCGCCAACACCAAGGAGATTCGCAGCGCGGTCTCCAATCTGGCATTCAATGCGGTCCGCTATACGCCGGAGGGCAGTACCATCACCCTGCGCTGGCGGCCCTGGCACGACGGCGCTGCCATCGAAGTCGAGGATGACGGTGACGGTTTCGACCCCATTCATATCCCCCGGCTGACCGAGCGCTTCTATCGCGTCGACAAGGGCCGCAGCGCCGCCACCGGCGGTACTGGCCTGGGACTGGCCATCGTCAAGCACGTGTTGCTGCGCCACGATGCCCAGTTGGAGATCGTCAGCCGGCCAGGCCTCGGCGCGCGCTTCCGTTGCGTCTTCCCCGCACCGCGTCTGGCGCCCAGCGCCGGGTCAGCCTCGCTCCCTTCCGACATCTCGCCCTGACGCCATTCCCGCTTTTTTCAATAACTTCCTCTCAATCTTCAGCATCGGCGGCCGATAGTGCCAGCAGCTCATATCCATTTAATTGTTTATATGAATTGCGCTTATCGCGACCACTAGGATGCTTCACGATGACGATGCGACAAAAACTCTGGATCACGGTTGGCCTGATGTGGCTGGGAATGTTGATTCTGGTGGGCTGGATGGCCCTGGAGAAGCGCGAGACGCTGATGGCCGAACGCGTGAGCAGCCTCAAGAGCTTCGTGGGTAGCGCCCACACCCTGGTCGAGCGCTACGTCGAACGCGCCGCCAACGGCGAATTCTCTACCGAAGCTGCCCAGAACTTCGCACGCAAGAATCTATCGGCGCTGGACCTCGACGGCAGCTATGTCTACGCCTTCGACAGCAACATTCATCTGGTCTATCACCCCAAGCGCGAGATCGGCACCGACATGAGCGGGTTCCGCGATGACAACGGGGTCTATTTCTATCGTGAACTCAAGGCGCTGGCGGACTCGCCCGACGATGGCACGCTGGAATACAACTCGACCAATGCCGATGGCGAAGATGTGTCCCGTCTCAACTACGTGCGCTACGTGCCCGAGTGGGACTGGTACCTGGCTGCCAACGTCTACATCAGCGACATCCAGCAGGCGTTCTGGGCCGGCGTGCTCAAGATGAGCCTCATCGCCGGCGTGATCGGTGCGATCATCACGCTGATCATGGGCTGGATCATCCGCAGCGTGCTGGGCGATCTGGGCGGCGATCCGCGGCAGGCCCGCGATGCGGTCAAGGGCATGGCCGAAGGCGATCTCACCACCTCGCTGAGCATCCGAACGGGCGACCAGCGCAGTCTGCTCGCCGCCATCGAAGGCATGCGCACCCACCTGGCCGAATCGATGGGCAACATTCGCCACGCCTCGACCACCATTACCGTCGGTGTCGGCCAGATTCACAACGGTAACCAGGATCTGGCAGCGCGAACCGAGCAGCAGGCGGCCTCCATCGGCGAGACCGCCTCCAGCATGGAGGAACTGACCCAGACCGTGCGCCAGAATGCCGACAATGCCCGCCAGGCCAGCGGTCTGGCTGGCGAGGCCCGTACCACCGCCACCGAAGGCGGCGAGATGATGGATCAGGTCGTCTCGACCATGCAGGGCATCACCGACAGCTCGCGTCAGGTCACCGAGATCGTCGGCGTGATCGACTCGATCGCTTTCCAGACCAATATCCTGGCGCTCAATGCCTCCGTCGAAGCGGCCCGGGCCGGCGAGCAGGGGCGGGGTTTCGCGGTGGTCGCCAACGAAGTGCGCACGCTGGCCAGCCGCAGCGCCGATGCCTCCCGCGAGATTCGCGGGCTGATCGATGCCTCCAATCGCAAGATCGATGCCGGTTCCGAGATCGTGGCGACGGCAGGCGATACCATTCGCCGCGTGGTCGAGGCCGTGTCGCGCATGACCGATCTGATCGAGGAGATCTCGGTCGCTTCCGGCGAGCAGTCCAACGGGATCGATCAGGTCAACGAGGCGGTGGTACAGATGGATCAGGTGACCCAGCAGAACGCCTCGCTGGTACAGCAGGCTTCCGCCGCCGCCTCGACGCTCAACGCCCAGGTCGCGACGCTGGAACAGGCCCTGGCCGGCTTCAAGATCGCCAGCGTCGACTACGACAACCTGGTGGCGCGATACCGCTCGCCGACCCCGGCGGCCACGCCACGGCAGCTGCCGTCGGCTTCGTCGCCAAGCCCCGTGTCGCCAAGCCCCGTGTCGACAGCGCGCTCGACGTCGGACGATAACGACGACTGGGAATCGTTCTAGGAGAATCTCCGAGCCCATCGCGGCGCGAGATGATCCGCACGGCACATCGGGTTATGGTGGCGGCATCTCGCGATACGGAGTGCCCACAGGTGGCGACCATCCCAATCTCTCTTTCGTGGCGCCGACTCGTCGGCGCCATCGTCTTCATGCTGCTGCTGGCGGGCGTCATGACCGAGGCGCGCGGCGAGGCGATTCCGATCACCTTTCCCGACAGCGTCCAGCAGGGCTCGATGGTGATCGGTCGCGTGCCGCCGGGCAGCCGGGTTCAGGTAGCCGGGCATGCGCTGCGTGTCACCGGTTATGGCACCGTGGTGTTCGGCGTCGGGCGCGATGCCAGCGGCGCCGAGACCGTCGATATCACGACACCCGACGGGCGCAGTCGCCAGATATCGGTTGCGATCACGCCTCGGGACTGGCCGATCGAGCGCATCGACGGCGTGCCGCCCAAGACGGTCTCGCCGCCACCGGAGATCGCCCAGCGCATTCGGCGCGAGCAGGCCGCCGTCAGCGCCGAGCGCGCGCGCAACGACGATCGGGTGGGTTTCGCCCAGACCTTCCTACGGCCGGTCGAGGGCCGCATCAGCGGACGCTTCGGCAACCAGCGAATCTACAACGGCACGCCGGGTTCGGCGCACTCGGGGATGGACATCGCCGCCGCCGAGGGCACGCCGGTCAAGGCCCCGGCCAGCGGCGTGATCACCTTTGCCGATGACCTCTATCTGACCGGCGGCACGATACTGCTCGACCACGGCTACGGCGTCAGCTCCAACTTTCTTCACCTCTCGCGGATCGACGTCGATGTCGGCGACAGCGTCGAGCAAGGAGACGTGATCGGTTTGGTGGGATCGACCGGACGCGCCACCGGGCCCCACCTGCACTGGGGCATGAACTGGTTCGATACCCGCATCGACCCGCTGCTCGTACTCGACAGGGCACAATGAGCTGAGCTTCGTCTGAACAATCGGTGAGCGATGGCCAGACCGGGGCGCGTAGCCAAGGCAAAAATTGGCGAAAACGGACCGGGCTGGCGTTCGAGCCGATTTTTAACGCCGCATGGGCGAGCGCAGGCATTTTTCAGCCGACGCTCAACGTTTCCAGTAGCCCGTCACCAGATGCTGCCCCTTCTGCAGCCCGAACTCCTGCTTGAGACGCTTGCGCAGGCGCTGACTGACGTCCGCTTCGCCGGCGAACCAGACGAACAGGTCGTCTCGAACCGCCGGCATCGCCTTGACCACCGCAGAGGCGAGCTGCTCGCTGGGCGCATGGCCGCGACAGCGGTGACGCCAGCTGACGCGGCAGTGATCCGAAATCGGCAGCTCCACCTCATCCACCGGCGATTCGACCTCCAGCCACGCTTCGACACGGGCGTGGGCCGGCAGCGTCTCCAGTAGCCGCGCAATGGCGGGAATGGCGGTTTCGTCCCCCGCCAGCAGATAATGCGACGCATCGGCGACGCCACGACCGTACGGACCGGCCATGCCGCAGACATCGCCCGGCCTGGCGCGACGCGCGAAATCTCCACCGGGCCCCGGCGCGTCATGGAGCAGAAAGTCGATCTCGATCTCGCCGCTGGCGACATCCAGGCGGCGAATGGTGTAGTAGCGAATCTCGGCCCGCTGATCCTCCGGCGGCCACTGGGTGCCGCCTTCCGCGGTCGGCCGCGGCCACTGGGGACGATCGATGCCCTCAGGTGGAAAATGCAGGCGTACGTGCCACTCTTCCGGATGATCGAAGCGTGCCAGGTTTTCGCCGGCCAGCGTCAGTCGGCGGATGCTGGGGCTAAGGTCCTCGATTCGCGCCACTCGCATCTCGCGGAAGTTGGCGAAAGTGGGCGCGGCAACGACGTCACCGTGCCAGTGCAGCGGCAGCGCATTCTCGCCGGCAAACTGCGACACGTAGTATTCGATGATCCCGCGCAGCGTCTCCAGGCCGTCCCGCGCCTCGGCACGGGCTTCCATGTGCAGACCCACGCGAATGTTGGCGAAATGCGCTTCGCCCCCCGGTAGCTCGATGACCGTTCGCGTGTCATCACCCTGATAGAGCACATCGTACTCATCCAGAAACGCTCTCAGGCGCAATTGAAAATTATTTACATCAGTGAGCGTCAGTGTGGCGTCGCAGCGAAGTGCAGTCATGATGTCGGATCGTCTGGCGGAGTGGGAACGAGAGTCGGGCAACGAGCCGGCAGGAAGCCGACGGCCTCAGCCTATCAGAAAAGGCGTGATGGTGGGAATCAGCGCAGGATGCCCCCGCTCCGGGGCTATAACCGGGACGGGGGCATCTCGAAATCGCTCAAGCCTGTGGCGACGATTCGCCGATCAGGCGGCCGCTTCGGCATAGCGACGATTGACTTCGTCCCAGTTGACGACGTCGAAGAACGCAGCGATGTAGTCCGGACGCTTGTTCTGATACTTCAGGTAGTAAGCGTGCTCCCAGACGTCCAGGCCCAGAATCGGGGTCAGGCCTTCCATCAGCGGGCTGTCCTGATTCAAGGTATTGATGACCTTGAGCTTCTTCTCCGGGGTGACCACCAGCCACGCCCAGCCACTACCGAAACGCCCGGTAGCCGCTTTCTTGAACTCTTCCTTGAAGGCCTCGAAACCGCCCAGCTCGCTTTCGATGGCTTCGCCCACCTTGCCGGTCGGCTCGCCACCGCCATCCTTGGACATCACGGTCCAGAACAGGGAGTGGTTGGCATGCCCGCCACCGTTGTTGATAACGGCTTGGCGCTTGTCCTGCGGCACCTTGTCGATATCGGCCATTAGCTTGTCGACCGGCACGTCCTCGAGGCCCGTACCTTCCAGCGCGGCGTTGAGGTTGTTGATATAGGTCTGATGGTGACGGGTGTGATGAATCTCCATCGTCATTGCATCGATCTTGGGTTCCAGCGCGTCATATGCATAAGGTAGCGACGGTAGGCTATGAGCCATGATCAAAACTCCCATTCATGAGGAGGCATTGCCCGGCGTGGGCGCCTCTCGGGTCAATCAAAATAGTGAGCAACGCGTCTCGGTGTCAAGCAGGCCCGAAGGCTGTCACGCGTTGCGCATTCAGAGCAGTACCCTGATTTTAAAGCCTATTTCCAAAGATTTTTCGAAGCGCTGAACCACTGTCCTCAGCGCTTCGGCAAATCTCCAGCGCGTTTCTGATAGATGGCGTGCCCGGCGACGGCTTTCAACCCCGTTCGGCATTTTTCTTGCCGAATGGAACACCCGGAACGCGGTCAGGCGGCCAGGCTTCAGCGAATGGCCGGCACCATCGGCCGGTAGTAGCGATCCCACAACAGCACGCCACCGGCAACGCCGCCGGGCAAGAGAATCAGGTTGAGTACCGGCACCCAGGTCGCCACCGACATGCAGGCGCCATAGGTCAGCGTCGGCCACCAGCGCGCGCGCAGGCGACGGCGCATGTCGGTGAAGCCGACCTGATTGTTGTCCATCGGGTAATCGAGATACTGCACGGCCATCATCCAGGCCGAGAACGCCGCCCACAGAAACGGCGTGATCAGATTCAGGCCCGGCACGAAGCCCAGCAGGAACAGTGCCGCCATGCGCGGCAGAATGTAGCCCAGCTTGACCAGTTCACGCCCCAGCGCATCGACACCGGATTTGACCAGGCCGCGCTCGTCGCTCGGTGGCCGCCCGGTGACGCGGGTTTCCACTTTCTCGGCCAGGAACCCGTAGAACGGCGCGGCGATCAGATTGGAGACCAGCGTGAAGGTGAAGAACACGATCAGGGCCAGCGCCGCCACCAGCAGCGGCCAGATCAGCCACTCCAGCCAGGTGAGCCACTCCGGCACCTGGCGCATGCCGTAATCCAGCCAGCCGCCGAAATTCTCGAACAGATAGAAAAGGGTGCCACCGTAAAGCAGCACGTTGACCACGATGGGGCCAATCACGTAGCGGCGCAGGCCGGGTTCGAAAACCAGACGCGTGCCTTCGATAATCGCTTTCAGGGGATAGATCATGCCGAATCCGTCGACCAGACAGTATGTTGCGTGATCGACACGCTAACACAGTCCCGCCGATGAGGCGTCAATGCAGCGACAGCCAGTGCCGCCCCTGGTACCGGTTCGGCGCTAGCGGCCGCGCAGGGCTTCCGCGTCGAGCTCTTTCTTCGAGATATGGCGAATATCGTGGCCCTTGACCAGATAGATGACATGCTCGGCGAGGTTGTCGGCGTGATCGCCGATACGCTCCAGCGCTCGCAGTACCGTCATCACGCTCAGCACGCCGCCGATGGAGCGTGAATCTTCCATCATGAAGGTCGCCAGCGAACGCATGGCGGTGGTGTATTCGCTATCCACCGAGGCATCTTCCTGAACCACTTTCAGCGCCAGTTCGGTATCGAAACGGGCGAAGGCGGTCAACGCATCGCGCAGCATATGGCCGACGTGCTCGCTGATATGACGGATCTCGATGCTGCCCTGGGGAATCCGTCCGGCCTCGATCAGGTCGATCGCATTGCGCGCGATCTTGTTGGCTTCATCACCCATGCGTTCGAGATCGTTGGTGGCCCGGATGACCGCAATGACCAGGCGCAAGTCGGAGGCAGCCGGCTGGCGCCGGGCCAGAATCCGCACGCACTCCTCATCGATCTTGAGCTGCATGTCGTTGACGCTGCTGTCGTTGTCGCGCACCCGTATCGCCAGTTGGCTATCGCCATCCAGCAGTGCCGTCAGGGCTTCCTGAAGCTGTTTCTCGACCAGTCCGCCCATCGCCATCAGTTGGGTCTTGATGGCTTCCAGGTCCTGATTGAACTGCTGCGAGATGTGCTGACTGTGGGTATCGCTGGTGATATCCATGCGTGGCTCCAAATGAGAGGCGCGACGAAAAACAGGGGACGCGACGAACGTTTTACGACCTATCTCGCCATTCTGGCACAACAGTATTGCAAACAGATGACGACGTCGGCATTGGGCTGACCCGGCAGCGGCGTGACCCGCGCCTGGTCACAGCGGCGTGAGCTTGGCGAAGCCCAGCACCAGCCACTTGTCACCCTCGCCTTCGAAGCTGACGTGAACCCGGGCGCGCGCGCCTTCGCCCTCGGCATCGAGGATCACGCCCTCGCCGAACAGCGGATGGCTGACCCGCTGACCGAGCGATAGCGATGGCAGATCGTCGCCGCCTTCGATGCCCTGCTGGCGTGCCGGCCCCACGTTCGGCCGCGACGTCACCGGTCGCGATATCTGGCCGCGCAGGCGCACTTCCTCGAGCAGCTCCTCGGGCACCTCGCGCAGGAAGCGCGACGGGCGCGCCATCGTTTCGCGACCGTGCAGACGGCGAATCTCGGCGTAGGTCAGATAGAGCTTGCGCATGGCGCGGGTCATGCCGACATAGCAGAGCCGGCGCTCCTCCTCGAGGCGCCCCGGCTCCTCCAGCGACATCTTGTGCGGGAACAGACCCTCCTCGATGCCGGCCACGAACACCACCGGGAATTCCAGCCCCTTGGCCGAGTGCAGCGTCATCATCTGGACGCAGTCCTCGAACTCGTCGGCCTCGTGATCGCCCGCGTTGAGCGCCGCCTCGGCCAGGAACGGTTCCAGCGCCGCGGCACCTTCGCCGACCTCCTGCAGATCGATCGGGTTGGCCTGCGCATTCTGCGAGAACGCCCGCGCCGCGTTGACCAGTTCCTCCAGGTTCTCGACCCGCGCCTGACCTTTCTCGCCCTTCTCGCTGCGATGATGTTCGATCAGACCGGAAATCTGGAGGGCATGGTCGATGATCTCGTACAGCGCCATGCCGGCGGTGTCGTTATCGAGCCGCTCGATCAGCTCGGCGAAGGCGTTAACCGCATTGCCCGCGCGACCCTTCAGCGTACCGTCGCTCAGGCTGTCGTGCAGCGCCTGCCACAGCGACACGTTGGTATCGCGGGCGCGGCCACGCAGGATCTCCACCGTACGCGTGCCGATGCCTCGCGCCGGCACGTTGATCACCCGCTCCAGCGAGGCGTCGTCCTCGCGGTTGAGCAGCAGCCGCAGATAGGCCAGCGCGTTCTTGATCTCGAGGCGCTCGTAGAAGCGCTGGCCGCCGTAGATACGATACGGCACGCCGCTGCGAATCAGCGCTTCCTCGATCACCCGCGACTGCGCGTTGGAGCGGTAGAGAATCGCCATCTCGCGGCGGGAAAAGCCGTTACGCGACTGCTCGCCGATGGTATCGACGATGAAGCGCGCCTCGTCGAGATCGTTGAAACCGGCGTAGACCGAGATCTTTTCGCCGGTCTCGCCATCGGTCCACAGCTCCTTGCCCATGCGCCCGCTGTTCTGACTGATCAGCGCATTGGCGGCATCCAGAATCACGCTGGTGGAGCGATAGTTCTGCTCCAGGCGGACCGTCCGGGTATTGGCGAATTCGCTCTCGAAGCGGCGAATGTTCTCGACCTTGGCCCCGCGCCAGCCGTAGATCGACTGATCGTCGTCGCCGACCACGATCATGCAGGCACGATCGTCATCGCTCCCTCCATTGCCATCGGCGCCCGCCAGCAGCTTGAGCCAGGCGTACTGGAGGGTATTGGTGTCCTGGAATTCGTCGACCAGGATGTGCCCGAAGCGCTCGCGATAGTGCTTGAGCAGCGCTGGCGTATCCCGCAGCAGTTCCAGGCTGCGCAGCAGCAGCTCGCCGAAGTCGACCAGCCCGCCGCGCTCGCAGGTCAGCTGATAGAGCTCGTAGAGCTCGACCATCTTGGCCATGTACGGGTCGCCATGGGTCGCCACCTGCTGCGGACGCAGCCCCTCTTCCTTGCAGCCACCGATGAAATACTGCACCTGCTTGGGCGGATAGCGCTCGTCGTCGACGTTGTGGTCCCGCAGCAGACGCTTGACCAGCCGCAGCTGATCGTCGCTGTCGATGATCTGGAAATGCTGGGGCAGCCGCGCGTCGTGCCAGTGCGTGCGCAGCAGGCGATGGGCGATGGAGTGAAAGGTGCCGACCCACATGTTGCGAAGCGTCGCGCCCTGCAGCGCCTCGAGACGCGTCCGCATCTCGCGGGCGGCCTTGTTGGTGAAGGTCACCGCCAGAATGGCGTAGGGGGAAACGCCTTCGGCCTGCAACAGCCAGGCGATGCGGTGCACCAGTACCCGGGTCTTGCCCGAGCCGGCACCGGCCAGCACCAGCATATTGCCGGGCGGCGCGGCGACGGCCTCGCGCTGATTGGCATTGAGGGAGTCGATTAGTGCCGAGACATCATCCATTGGAAACCGTGCGGGGCCTGCTGCTGGAAATAGAGAAGAGCGCGCCAGCTTAACATAGCCGGCCCGCTCCACCTGACACGACGCCTGTTGGCAACTGCCGCCGCTGACTGGCGTGGGCGATCAGCGCTTCTGCGCCGTGGCGGCATCCTCGGCGGCAGCGCGGATCGCGGCATCCTGCGGACGAGCGCTCGACGAGCCGGATGCATTACCACCGGCCGTCCCGGCCGATGCCTTGCCGGCCGACGAAGAGGCGGCGGCTGGCGATGCGGAAGACGAGGCAGAAGATTTCGCTGCCGTACCGGACGCCGTGGGCGCCGTCGCCGAGGGCGTCTTCACCGGACCCGTTGCCCGGGAAGCCGATGCGGGAGAAGCGGTAGAGGTGGCCGCTGTCGCTGTCTTGCGGTTTTCGTCGGCAGGCGATGCCTCGTTCTCCTCGCCATCGGCCCGCAGATCCTGAGTGATCGCTTCGGGCTTGGGCGGCGGCTCGATCACCGTCTCGTGGTGCATGTCGGCCAGTTTCTCGGCGCCCCTGGCGACATGGTGATACATCTCGCGATAGTCCTCGACCATCCGCGTCATGGTCGCGGAGACCTGCTCGAAGTGCTCGCGAACGTCTTCCTTGTAGACCTTGTGCTCGCGATTGAGCTCACGCATCGGTTCGGTATTGTGGCCGCCCATCTTGGTGCCCAGCCAGTAGCCGACCAGCACCCCTATGGCCCCCACGGCCACCGCGATGGCAATCCAGGGCCCTACGCCAATGCTCTCCATAAATCAGCCGCCTCTTGAGTGATTGAAAGAAAAATCGTCGCTACGTCGCTACACCAGCGTAAGCATGACAGTGAAGACCGGTCGCATAGCGGATTGGTTCATTACCTAAGCATAGTTGGAAACCCGATTGCCAGTCCGGGCCCGGCCCTGTGGTTTCGGTACGGCCTCGATACGACCTCGATACGGTCTCGCCATGGCCTCAATGGAAATCGCGACTCCGCGTACTCAGACCCTCCAGCAGCCCGGTAAGATCGGTCAGACGCCTGGCAATGACATGGCGCACGCCCGCCTGGGACTCCAGCTTGCCGATCACCCGCAGCAGTCGGGATTCGAGCAGTATCCGGCGATAACGCACGGCAAGATGCGGCCAGACCACGACATTGACCATGCCGAATTCGTCCTCGAGGGTAAGAAAAGTCACCCCCTTGGCGGAACCGGGGCGCTGGCGCCCGATCACCAGGCCGGCGATCGCCACGCCGATATCGCTCGGTAGCTCGGCGAGGCGTTTCGAATCCACCACGCCGCCCAGACCGCGAGTGCCCTCCGCCCGGCAGCGCTGGCGCAGCAGCGACATCGGATGCGGCCCCAGCGTGGTGCCGAGTGTGGCGTAGTCCGCCTTGATCGCCTCCCCGACTTCGAGGGTCGGCAGCGCGAACGTCTCCTCTTCGGTCTCGACCTCGGAAAACAGCGGTAGCGAGGTCTCGATCCCGGCCGCGGCCCATCGCGCCTGATGGCGATCCCCGGCCAACCCCTCCAGCGCTCCGGCATCGGCGAGCCGTGAGAGCACCGCCCGCTTGACGCCGGCTCTCGCCGCCAGGCGTTCGACGCTATCGCAATCAGGCGTATCGCGAGCGGCCAGCAGCCGCTCGCCGTCGCTCTCGGCCAGGCCCTTGATCATGTGCAGGCCGAGCCGGATCGCCAGCCCGCCGGTGCTGTCAGGGGCAACCTCCAGCGTGCTCTCCCACCGGCTCTGGCGAATGTCGACCGGGCGAACCTCGACGCCGTGGCGGCGGGCATCCTGCAGCACCTGATCCGGCGAATAGAAGCCCATTGGCCAGCTGTTGATCAGGGCGCAGGCGAAGATCTCCTGCTCGTGGCATTTGAGCCAGCAGCTGGCGTAGGTGAGCAGGGCAAAACTGGCGGCGTGGGATTCGGGAAAGCCGTAGCTGCCGAAGCCCTTGATCTGTTCGAAGATGCGCTCGGCGAAGCTCAGTTCGTAGCCGCGCTCGAGCATCCCCTCGACGATGCGTTTGCGATGAGGCTCGAGCCCGCCGTGACGCTTCCACGCCGCCATCGAACGCCGCAGCTGGTCGGCTTCGCCGGGGCTGTAGCCAGCCGCCTCCACCGCCAGCGCCATCACCTGCTCCTGAAACAGCGGTACGCCCAGGGTACGCTCGAACACCGCTTTTACCGCCTCGGAAGGATAGGTCACGGGTTCCTCGCCGTTACGGCGCTTGAGGTAAGGGTGAACCATGTCGCCCTGAATCGGCCCCGGGCGCACGATCGCCACCTCGATTACCAGATCGTAGAACGTGGCCGGCTTGAGCCGTGGCAGCATCGCCATCTGCGCGCGGGATTCGATCTGGAACACGCCGACGGTGTCGGCACGCTGGATCATGGCGTAGGTTTCGGGGTCCTCGGGTGGCAGATCCGCCAGGCCGTAGTCGCGGCCGCGATGCTGTCTGAGCAGGTCGAAGCTGCGCCGCAGTACCGTCAGCATGCCCAGCGACAGCACGTCGACCTTGAGCAGGCCGACCAGATCGAGATCGTCCTTGTCCCACTGGATGACGGTACGCTCGGGCATGGCAGCGTTCTCCACCGGTACCAGCGTCTGCAGCGGCGCATCCGAAATCACGAATCCGCCCGGATGCTGAGAGAGATGGCGCGGAAAGCCGACCAGCGTGGCGGCCAGTGCCAGCAGACGCTTGAGCATCGGCTCCTGCGGCTCGAAACCCTGCTCCTCGAGGCGTGCCGCATCGGGGATCACATCGGTCCAGCGTCCGGCACAGCGGGCCAGTTGATCGATGCGCTCCGGCGCGAAGCCCAGTGCCCGGCCGATATCGCGAATCGCCCCGGCGGCATGGTAGTGACTGACCACGGCGGTCAGCGCGGCGCGATGGCGCCCGTAGCGGCGAAAGACGTACTGGATCACCTCTTCGCGGCGCTCGTGTTCGAAATCGACATCGATATCCGGCGGCTCGTCGCGCTCGCGGGAGATGAATCGTTCGAACAGCAGCGCCGTTTCGGCCGGGTCGATGGAAGTGATGCCCAGCGCGAAGCAGACCGCCGAGTTGGCCGCCGAACCGCGCCCCTGGCACAGGATCTGCCGGCGGCGCGCGAACGCCACGATATCGTGAACGGTCAGAAAGTAGTGCTCGTAGCCAAGTTCCTCGATCAGCGCGAGTTCGTAGTCGATCTGCCGGGAAGCCTTCTCCGGTACACCCGCCGGCCAGCGACGAACGCAGCCCTCGAGCGTCAACTCGCGCAGCCACTCGGCCGGCGTCTTGCCGGCCGGCACCACCTCGTGGGGATAGGTGTAGCGGAGCGCGCCGAGATCGAAATCGCAGCGCGCCGCCAGCGCCGCGCTCGCGGCCATCAGTTCGGCGGGGTAGATCGCGGACAGCGCGTCGCGGCTGCGCAGATGGCGCTCGCCGTTGGCGAACAGGGTGTCACCCGCCTCGAACACGCTTCGATGATGGCGAATCGCGGCGAGGCAATCCTGCAGCGCCCGCCGGCCGCGGGCGTGCATGTGAACGTCCCCCGTCGCCAGCGCCGGTATGCCCAGCGCGTCGGCCAGGGCCTGCAGCTGGGCCAGGCGCGCGGCGTTGTCGCAGCCATTCTCGAAGCCGTAGTGGAGCTCCACCGCCAACCACAGCCGATCGGGAAAGGCGCGTGCCAGCCGCTCGCCCACCTCATGATCACCCATCTCGCAATCCGCCACGGCGCAGGGGATCCACAGCGCGAACAGGCCCTCGCCGCCGTCGAGCTCGTCAAGGTCGGCTTCGAGCAGCCGATACTCGCCCTTGGGCGCGCGACCGCGTACGCGGGTGATCAAGCCGCAGAGCGCTTCGTAGCCACGCTGGTTCTCCACCAGCAGCACCAGCTTGATGCCGCATTCGGTGCGAAACTCGGCGCCGACGATCAGGTCGATGCCATGCGTCCGCGCAGCCTGCCAGCCACGCACGATCCCCGCCAGCGTGGCCTCGTCGGTGATCGCCAGCGCCCGATAGCCGAGCCGGGCGGCGCGCTCGAACAGCTCCTCCGCGGTGGAAGCCCCGCGCTGGAAGCTGAAGGCGGAGAGACAGTGCAGCTCGGCGTAGGGCTCTCTAAAGGCGCCCGAACCCGCGCCTGTCGACTCACGGGCGCCCGAAGCGGCAGCGTCGGGCCGCGATAAGGCGGCAGCGTCGGGCCGCTGTAAAAATCCATCGTTCATCCGAACCACCCGTGCAGATACCATCCCTGCCGCCCTGGTTCGCACCAGACCCAGGCATGACGACCGTCGGCCCACTGGGCCAGATAGTAGTCGCGCCGGATGTCGCCGCCGTCCCACCAGCCGCTTTCGATCCGCTCCGGGCCCGCCAGCAGCTGCACCACGTCGTCATCGCAGCGCTGGGGCACGCTGGCCAGCCAGCCCGGGCGCGGCGCGCCGGCGCGGGCGTCTCGCGCCCGCGGGCCAGCGCCATGGAGCACCGCCATTTCCGGGCGGTGTTCGCGATACTCCACCAGCGGCTTGAGCACCGGCTCGCCCAATCGCGCCACCAGCCGCTGATGCAGCGTTGCCCAGGCCTGGGCCTGACGTGCCGGCCCCTCCAGCAGTTCCCGCCGGATCGGCGCATAGGCCGACAATCGAGGCGCGAAAAGCGTCAGGCGCATGACCGGGCCGGCGAGACGCACGCGCTCCAGCTGCGAACGGGTCAGCTCGAGCAGGGTGTCGGGATCTCGCTGCGCCGACACCAGGCCGATCTCGACGGGCTGGGCCGGGCCATCTTCCAGCTCGAACATCAGCCGGAACCGCTCGACGCCCGCATCCTGGCCCATCAGAAACACGCTCAGCTCCTGCAACAAGCGCTTGAGCGGAAAGGTGAGGCCCGTGATGGCATAGACCGGTCGATCGAATTCGAAAGTGCGCGAAAACCGCGGCGTCGGGCGGTGGTAGTCGAGCGCCAGCGGCCACTCCCCGCGCAGTTCGCCCAGATGGCGCATCAGGCCGGCCCCGAAACGTCGGGCCAGCGCACTGCGGGGCAGGGCGAAAAGCTCGCCCAGACGCTGGAATCCGCTGCGTTTCAGGGTCTGCACAATGTCTCGATCGGCATCGATGCTCCCCAACCCGGCACGCTCGAGGCGTAGCGTCGCCAACGCCGACTCCAGCCCGCCCTCGTCCACCGCCAGGCCGTCGTGGGCATTGACCAGCACGCGTGCCGCCGCCGGATTGTGCGCGATCACCAGGCGGTGGGAAAAACCGAGCTCGGCGAGTTCCGCCCGCAGTCGCGCTTCCAGACGCGGCCACGGCCCCAGCAGGTCGAGACTGCTGGCGATCTCGAACACCAGCGCGTGGGGATAGTGAAGACTGACCTGAGCGCTGAAACCGTAGGCCCAGGTCGCCAGACGCCGCCGCCAGCGCTCCACCGACTCGGCGTCGAAGGGCGCCGTCTCGAGCCGCTGACTCGAACCGGATCGAGACCCCCTATCTGGCGCGGCGTTGGGCGCCTTGGAAAGCGGCGCGGCGTCGGGCGCCTTAAAAAGCGGCGCGTTAAACAGCGCCTCGGCGAAACCGCGCGCCTGGCCGGGTTTGACCCCCTGATCGCGGGCGGCACGATTGGCAGCGCGAATGCATTGACGCGGTGCCGGCCCGTCGATCAGCGCAAAGGGTGCCTCGGGATTGGCCCGGCGGCGCAGCGCGCCCTCCAGGGCCAGGCGCGGAAACAGCAGGCAGACCCAGCGCATGGGGTCACGCTCCGGCGCCGAAGGCGATTCGCCGCGCAGGGGCAAAGCCACCGCGACACTTGAGGATCTCCAGCTCGGCATGCCGGTGCAGTCGTATTCGCAGCGGCGCCGGCGAGGCTTCGGGCACTTTCGCCAGCGGCCGATGGACGAACGCCAGCGTATCGCCGCTCGCCGCCGCCACCTGCAGCCGGCGCATGAGACGGCTATCGGCCTGTGGCAGCCAGGCAACGACGACGGCACAGCAGCCGGCGCGCAGGCACTGCTCCGTCGCCCACAGCGCTTCGCGACCCTGCACGTCCAGCCAATGGCACTGTTCGAGCGCTACCCCCGCCTGCCGCCACGCCGCCGGATACGGCACGCCCGGTGGCGACACCAGTACTATCGGACGGCCTTCGCGGGTCATCCGCGAGAGTACCGGCCACAGCAAGGCCAGTTCCCCGTTACCGGCGCCCGTCGACAGCAGCTCACTGATCGCGGCCGGCGGCCAGCCGCCGCCCGGCAGGATCGCATCGAGCTGGGCATGTCCGCTGGCAACCGCTTCGCCACGATCGCTATCGACGCCAGCCTGAGCGCGCCAGACCTGGCGGCTGTCGAGCAGAGCCTTCAAGCCGTTCATCGCGGCTTCCTGGTGCAGTAAGGCAACGTACCGGAAGGCAAAGTACGGGAAGACAACGTGCAGGGGCGCCAAACCGGCAATCCGTGATGATGATAATCGTGACGAAGCGACATGGTGACGACCAGACGTGACGAATCGGAAGACTCAGTGTCGCCTAGAAAACCATTTACTGTCTATATATACAGTTTCAGGAAGCGCAAAAATCCTCGCCCGACAGCGAGCCATGCGAGCAAAGTCGAGGCTTGGCTCGCATGGCCGGTGGGGACAGAAAAATGACGGTGGAGCAGAAAAATCAGGAAACGTTGTTGGACACTCTCAGCGACCCCAGACTGCGCTTGATCGCCTTGAGCTGATCGGTGATCTGCGGGCCGCGATTCTTGGCCACGCCGACGGCCAGCACGTCGATGGTCAACAGATGAGCGATACGCGAGGTCATCGGAATGTAGACCTCGGTGTCCTCCTGTACGTCGACCGGCAATGGCAGAGTCACCTCGCGGGCCAGCGGCGAATCGCTGGGGCACAGGCCGATCACGGTAGCGCCGGCCTTGACCGCGGTCTTGGCGCTGGCGATCAGCGCCCGGGTACGGCCGGTCTGGGAGATCGCCACCACCACGTCACCCGCTTTCAGCGTCGCGGCGGACATCGCCTGCAAGTGCGGATCGGAATAGGCCGAAGTGTGGATCTGGAGACGGAAGAACTTGTGCTGGGCGTCGGCGGCCACGATTCCCGAGGCACCGTATCCGTAGAACTCTACCCGGTTGGCCACCGCCAGTGCGGCGATCGCCTTGCCCAGCGCCTCGTTGTCGAGGCAATCGCGGACTCGCTCGAGGGTTTCGATGGTGCCGTCGAAGATGCCGTGGGAGAACTCGGCCACGCTGTCGCCATCGTTCATGGTGAACTGGGCGTACTGGCTGCCCTTGGCCATCATCTGCGCCAGCTTGAGCTTGAACTCCTGGAAGCCGGCCATGCCCATGGCGCGGCAGAAGCGCACCACCGTCGGCTCGCTGACCTGTGCCTCGCTGGCCAGATCGGTGATCCGCATCAGGATCACTTCTTCCGGATTGCGCAGCACGAAGCGCGCCACCTTCTGCTCGGAGCGGCGCAGACGATCCATGTGCACACGCAATTCATCGAACAGTGAACGGCTCATGACTGGCCCTCGGGTGACGGCATCAGGCGGTCTCGTCTCTTCAGGTTTCCATAGGGAGATCGACGGCTAGTGTTTTCGACGTCTCCGTCTTTTCGACACTGTCTCCTCGACACTGTTTTTTCAACACTGTCTTTTCAACACTTAGGTGCTGCCTGAAAAGTCGACGAGCGAAGGCCAGGCAAGGCAAAAATCGGCGAAAACGCTTACGGGGTGTCAATGAGCATTTTGACCGGGCTGACGCACCAGCCGATTTTTAACGCCGCATGGGCGAGCGCAGTACTGTTCAGACATGCCTAGTATGCCCGAGTCGTGCTGGCGGAACACCTCGGCACGGCGCGTCGGCAGCATGAAAAAAGCTAACCGTCACGACCTTGTAATGTTCTGTATAGTATGCATGTCGGGCGCGACCCGACAGATCCGAGGATGCCAGGAGATTCGATCATGCCTACCATCGAACATCTTCACTCCCTGAAGAGCGAAATTCTCGACATTTTCATGACGTTGGAAGTCAGCGAACACGAGCAGCGCAAGCGCAAGGCCGCCGTTCGCTATCTGAAGGCCCGCCGCGGTATCGAGCAGCGTCGGGAAAAGCGCCAGCTGGCGGAAGAGATTGCCGAACTGCCGGAGTAGCAGCCGGCAGCGCGAATACCGCTCCCAACGAGCGGCGGCCGTTACCCTAGAAGGACAACGGCCGCGGCCTGCCCTGTCGGCACTCGCACCGACGGGAGCGTTCGTTTCACGCCAAAGAGATGTGATCTTCGCGACAGGCCGGCGGCAACCGTGGCGAGCGACGGCTCACCACGGTTGCGCGTTGTCTCACAGGCTGTTGAAGAACACCACGATCACGCCGATCGGCGCCACGTAGCGCGTCACGTAGTGCCACAGCACCCGCCCCTTCGGCCCCAGGCCCAGCTCCTGTTTCACCTCTTCGCTATCCAGGAACCAGGCGGTGAAGACGATGGCGGCCAGCCCCGTCAGCGGCAGCATCAGCTTGCTGGTCAGCGCGTCGAGCAGATCGAAGACGTTGAGGCCGAACGGCTGGAAGCCGGACCAGACGTTGAACGCCAGCAGCGCGGCAATGCCCAGCGCCCAGGTCGCCAGCGCCGCGACGAAGGCCGAGGCGATACGCGACAGCGGCGTGCGCTCTTCCAGGAATTCGGTCACCGGCTCCAGCAGCGAGATCGCCGAGGTGATCGCGGCCACGGTCAACAGCGCGAAGAAGAGCGTCCCGAACGCCAACCCCCACGGCATGTCGATGAACGCCAGCGGCAGGGTGACGAACAGCAGGCCCGGCCCGGCGCTCGGATCCAGGTTGTTGGCGAACACTACCGGGAATATCGCCATGCCGGCGCCGAGCGCGATGACCGTATCCAGAATCACCACGGTGCGCGCCGTCTTGATCAGGTTGACCTCCTGCCCCAGGTAGGAGCCGTAGGCCATCATGATCCCCATCCCCAGCGACAGCGTGAAGAACGCATGACCCAGCGCGGCGAGCACGACGCCGCCGTTCAGCTTGCTCCAGTCGGGCGAGAACATGAATCGGGCCGCCTCGCCGAAACCGGCGGTGGTCGCACCGAAACCGATCAGCAGGATCAGCGCCACGATCAACAGCGGCATCAGCCACTTGGCCGCCCGTTCTAGACCGCCCTTGACGCCGCCGGCGACGATGCCGAAGGTCAGCAGCATGAAGATCGTGTGCCAGAACAGCAGCGTGCCCGGCTGGCCCAGCAGCGTGGTGAAGTAGTCGCCGACATCGACGCCACTCGACCGGCCCAGATCGCCGGTCAGCGTGCTCCAGGTGTAGTTGAGCGACCAGCCGCCGACGACGCTGTAGAACGACAGAATCAGAAACGACCCCAGCACACCGGCGATCCCCACCAGTACCCAGTCGGGAGACAGCTTCGAGTCGCGGCTGAGCTTCTGCATGGTGTTGATCGGGTTGGACTGCCCACGTCGGCCCAGCAGCCATTCGGAAACCAGGATCGGCAGACCGATCAGTGCGATGCAGACCAGATAGACGAGCACGAACACGGCGCCGCCGCTGTCGCCCACCATGTAGGGGAACTTCCAGATGTTGCCGAGACCCACCGCCGAACCGGTCGCGGCCAGGATGAAGGCCGTGCGGGAGGACCACTGCGCATGGGTATGGGATTGCTTGGCCATGAATTCACCATCGAGTATTGCTGTTGTCGGAATACCGCCCCTTCGGGAGGCCGGACCCGGTGTCGTTGTTAGAACCCGGAGCGTCTCCGGCCGCTTGGCGTTGGCGGCAGCTTCGGGCAGTTTGGCTTTGGCGGCAGCGTCAGGCCGCTTGAAAGCTTTGGCGGCAGCGTCAGGCCGCTTGAAAGCTTTGGCGGCAGCGTCGGGCCGCTTGAACAGAAACGCGCGGATTATACCGACTCGATCTCGTTTCATCCGTTTTTCCTCCGCAAAATGGCCAAAACAGGTGAAAAGCGTCCCGAAAACGCAACGATCGCGCGCGAAGCGCGGGGGCGCCCGAACTTTCCGGGCTCGAGCGCTGGGTCAGGCGCGGTGGCCGGAATCGGCCAGCCGTGACTGGTGCGCGAAATGTCGCGTGTTCTTGTAGGGCATCTTCATGTAGCCGGACACGCCGAGCCCGTCGATCTGCGGTACCGCCGCCAGCAGCGTTTCCAGACAGTTGCGGAACTCGTGCTCCCGGGCCGGATCGAGCAGGCGGTAGTAGCTGTGGATCTTCAGATGCGTCGGCAACGCCTCGAAGATGATCATGCCGGTGTGATGGATGGCGTTGAGCCGGGACAGCGCCTCGATCATTACCGGTGGCAGACGCAGAAACTCCTCGGGGTCCGGGCCGTCCTCGAAGTAGGAGTGTTCGCGGCCGGTGTCCTCCAGCTCCGGCGTGGGGCTGACCTCGTAGGGAATGACGCTGGCCGCCGCGGGTACGAAAGGCTGCGAGGCGTCGTCACGGTCGACGTGCAGGGTTCGCCGGGCGTTGAACAGGCACGCCTTGAACACGCCGTCGCGGCGGCGAATCGCCCGGGCCAGGGTGATCATGTTGTTCACCGCCGCGACGAAGGCCGTCCGCAGCGACGGTTCGTTGAGACTCAAGGTGGTATCGAACTCGACGCCGGCGTCGCT
This sequence comes from Salinicola socius, assembly GCF_001937195.1. Taxonomy (GTDB): domain Bacteria; phylum Pseudomonadota; class Gammaproteobacteria; order Pseudomonadales; family Halomonadaceae; genus Salinicola; species Salinicola socius. The sequence goes on from NZ_MSDO01000026.1 coordinate 33,290, forward strand.
CCAGCGCACCGCCAGACCACCGACCACCGGATACTTTCCCAGTCGTCCCACCGCCACCAGGAAGGCCTTCTCGAGATCGCCCATGCCCTGCATGAAATGCTTGTAGTAACGGTCGAACTGAACGTCATTGATCGCGCTCAAGGTGTCGTCGCGGTCCCGCCCGCGCAAGGCCGTGTCATGCAGAACGTCCTCGCGCAGAAACGCCTTGCGCGAGCTGTAGACCACCGTCTCGATCTCCTGCTCCAGCGAGCGCACCCACACCGGCACCAGCGGGATCTCAGGCGCCGGCGACGGCTCACGCAGAATGGTGCGGGCGATCCGCGGCATCTGCCGGAGGAAATAGTCTCCGGCCCGGCGACGCAGTGCGGCATCATCACTGAGCATGGCCTCCAGCATCCGGGCGAACTCGATCGGCAGGCCCAGCGAGGTCGCCGGGATCGTGCCGTGGCCGAAGCGGCTGGACTGCGCGGTGGCGAGCGCATAGAGCGTGGCGGCGGTGCCCTGTTCATCGAAGCGCGGCGACGACAGCGCGCCGTTCAGCTGTTCTTCGCCGATGTAGTAGACATCGCCCATGCGGGCGTTGGTGTGCTGAAGATCGGCAGACATCAGCGCCATCACGTTGCGCGACAGGAACTGGCCCTCGGCATCGAGCTGGGCAAAGACCGACGAGCCCCAGTCGATCAGCGCGACCTGCTCGGTTCGCGCATCGAACATCAGATTCGAGGGTTTGATGTCCCCGTGTACCACGAGTCGCCCTTCTCCCGATTCGCGGCGCAGCGTGCGCAGAATGTCCGCCAGCTGCGCCGCGATCCTGATCACCAGGCGCGGTGCCAGCCGTCCCTCGCGTAGCGAAAACTCCTCCAGATTGATGCCCGGCGCACGCGCCATCACCAGCATCGCCTGATGGCGCAGGGTGCGATAGGCGATCAGTTTGGGAACGCGGGGATGATCGACCTGTTCGAGCATGAACGCCTCCTCCTCGAGGCGCTCGTGGAACGACTGCGGCAGATTCTGGCGGGTGAACTTGAAAACATGGCTGTTGCCGGCACCATCGATGCCCGCGAAGACGAAGCCGTAGGCCCCCTTGCCCACCAGCTCGACCTCGCGATAGCCGACCTGGGCAAGCTGGTGACGGCAGCGCTCGATCCACTCGCGCAGCTGGCGTGCCTGGCTCTGGCTGAGCAGATAGACCGACTGCTCCTCGGGGATGTAGAACTGCTGCAGCTCCGTCGGCCTGTGCCCGGATGTGGCCATGAGGTCAGCGCAGATCCGCCAGCATCGTCTCCGGCGCTTCCAGGTAGCCCTTCCAGCGATTGCAGAAGCGCGCCATGGTGCCGCCATCGAGCACCCGATGATCGCCGGACCAGGTCACGGTCATGATCGCGCGGGAGACCACCGAACCGTCCACGGCGAAACGCGGCAAACGCTGAACGCGGCCGAGCGCGACGATCGCCACCTCCGGCGCGTTGATGATCGGCATGGCATAGGTGCCGCCCAGCACGCCGATGTTGGAGATGCTGATGGTGCCGCCCTTGAGATCGCTCGGTTCGACCCGCCCGTCGCGGGCGGCACGGGTCAGACGCTCCACCTCGGCCGCCACTTCGCGCAGGCTCAGCCGCTCGACGTGCTTGACGTTGGGCACCAGCAGTCCGCTGGCGCTGTCCACCGCCATGCCGATATGGCAGGCGGCCTGGTAATGAATGGCGTCGGCAGCCGCACCGAGCCGGCAGTTGAGCAGCGGAAACTCCGCCACGGCCAGGGCCAGCGCTTTCATCAGCAGCGGCATCAGCGTCAGCCGCTCGCCGCGCGCTTCGAAATCGCCCTTCAGGCGTTCCCGCAGCGCCAGCAGTTCGGTGACATCGAACTCGTCGCCATAGGCGAAATGCGGAATCGTCGACGCCGCCTCGCTCATCCGCCGGGCCATCACCGCGCGCACGCCGCGCAGCGGCTCGACGCGTTCGCCGCAGGAGGCAGAATCGGTAGCCGTCGTAGTCTGGGGATCCGAAATTGCGGCCGGCTCGGGGCGCCATTCCTGATGCTGTTGCTGCCGAAACGCCAGCACGTCCTCCTTGAGCACCCGGCCATCCTTGCCGCTACCGGGAATCTCCTCGAGGCTGACACCGAGTTCACGCACTCGCCGGCGCACGGCCGGACTGGCCGGAATGCGTCGGCGGCCGGTATCCGACGAAGACATCGCCGTCGCGGCCTGCGCGACTGGGGACGACGACGCCATGGAAGTCTCGTCACTCGCCCGGGTCGTCGCGGTTTCAACGGCAACGTCCTCGGCATCACCGGCGTGCGTCAAGTAGGCGAACAGCGGCGAATGCACTCGGGCGATCTCGCCAAGCTGGCTGTAGCGCCGCACCAGCCGCCCCGCCTCCGGCGCGGTGATCTCCATCACCGCCTTGTCGGTGCTGACCTCGACCACCGGTTGATCCTCGGCGATCTCGTCCCCCTCCTGGACGTGCCAGGCCACCACTTCGCATTCGACGATGCCTTCACCGAGATCGGGCAGCAGGAAATCGCTCACTATCACCTCCTCTCTCAGAAATTCATCGTACGGTGGATGGCGTCGAGAACCTTCAACGGCCCCGGCATGTACTCTTTTTCCAGCGTCAGCGGGAATGGCGTGTCCAGCCCGGTGACTCGCTCGATCGGCGACTCCAGATAGAGAAAGCAGCGGCTCTGGACCGTCGCCGCGATTTCGCTGGCGAATCCCCCGGTCAGCGGCGCCTCGTGGCTGACGATCAGCCGCCCGGTCTTGAGCACGGACTGCACCACCGTCTCGATATCCCACGGTACGATGGTGCGAAGGTCGATCAGCTCGCAGGAAACGCCTTCCTTCTCGGCCATCTCGGCCGCCTGCTCGATCACTTCCATCTGCGCGCCCCAGGCCAACAGGGTGATATCCGATCCTCCCTTGACCACCTCCGCCTGGCGCAGCGGCAGCTCGTAGTCGTCGTCCGGCACCTCGCCCACCGACGCGCGGTAGAGACGCTTGGGCTCGAAGAAGATCACCGGGTCCGGCGCGCGGATCGAGGCCAGCAACAGCCCCTTGGCCTGATGCGGATTGCGCGGCACCACCACGGTGATACCTGGCATATGCGCGAAATAGGCTTCCGGCGACTGCGAATGGTAGTGGCCGCCGGCGATACCGCCGCCGTAGGGCGCCCGCACGGTCAGGCCGCCGACATCGAACAGGTTGCCGGAGCGATAGCGGAACTTGGCGGTCTCGTTCACCAGTTGATCGAACGCCGGATAGATGTAGTCGGCGAACTGGATCTCGGCGACCGGCACCGAGCCCTGCGCCGCCAGACCGTTGGCGAAGCCGACGATGCCCTGTTCGACCAGCGGGGTATTGAAGCAGCGTGCGCGGCCGTACTTTTCCTGAAGATGGCTGGTGGCGCGGAAAACGCCACCGAAAATGCCGACATCCTCGCCGAAGCAGAGCACGCGTTCATCGGCGGCCATGGCGGTATCGAGGGCATCGTTGACGGCCTGGAGCAGATTCATTCGGCTCATGCGCCGCCCTCCTCTGAATGAGCGGCTTGTGGGTGACCGGCCCGTCCGGCAGGCGCTTCATCCAGCCACGGCGCACTCTTGGGGTAGGCGTCGGGGTGACGACGAATATGCGCTTCCAGCTCGTCGAGCTGCTCGCGCAACAGCGGCGGTGTCTCTGTATAGACGTCGGTGACCAGCGTCTCGAGCGCCGGCGGGCGACGTTTTTCCGCCTGTTTCATGGTTTCCAGCACTTCGCGCCGCAGCGACTCGGTCAGCTCGCGCTCCTCCTCCTCGTGCCACCAGTCGCGCTCGATCAGCCAGCGCTGCATCCGGCGCAGCGGGTCTTTCCTGTGCCACGACTCCTCTTCCTTCTTGCTGCGATAGCCGGAGGGATCGTCGGAGGAGGAGTGGGCGGCCAGGCGGTAGGTCATCGCCTCGATCAGGACCGGCTCGTTCTCCTCCACCGCCAGCCGTCGCGCCTCGCGAGTCGCTTCGAACACCGCCAGGATGTCGTTGCCGTCGACGCGGATCGACTGCATCCGATAGCCGAAGGCGCGGGCGGCGATGCCGTCACCGGCGAACTGCTCGGTGACCGGCGTGGAGATGGCGTAACCGTTGTTGCGACACAGAAAGATCACCGGCACCTTGTGCACCGACGCCATGTTGAGCGCCGCGTGAAAATCCCCCTCCGAGGCGGCGCCCTCGCCGAAGATCGTCAGCGTGCAGTTGCCGTTGCCGGCCAGCTTCTGGCCGTAGGCATAGCCGGTGGCCTGGGGAATCTGGGTCGCCAGCGGCGAGGAGATCGTCAGGTAGTGAAGATCCTTCGAGCCGTAGTGGATCGGCATCTGACGCCCATGGGCGGGGTCGCGCTCGTTGCCGAACAGCTGATCCATGAACTCGTCGGTGGTGAAGCCGCGATAGGCCAGCGCGCCCTGCTCGCGGTACTGCGCCATGATCATGTCGGCGTCGTCCAGCGCCGCCGTACTGCCGATCACCGCCGCCTCCTCCCCGGTGCACTGCATGTAGAAGCTCAGCCGGCCCTGACGCTGGGCCGCCAGCATGCGTTCGTCGAGCACCCGGGTGTAAAGCATCGCGCGATAGATGCGCCGCGCCGTCGGTTTGTCGAGAGAGATCGGCCCGGCGCCCGCGTACACCGTGCCATCGGGCTTGAGCAGGGTAAAAACGGGAATCTGGATGTCGTCGCCGTTGGCGAAAACCGGTGTGTGCACCGGTTTCACCGTGGGTTGGGTCTTCTTCATCTGTACTTCCCCGAGATCGATGGCCGTGGTTCGAGCGGCCTCGTGAGCGGCCCTTCCCACGTCTCCTCACGCATGCCCGACGAGTCGGGAAGCCACCGGTTCGACGGTCGCCTTGGCCTATGACCTTGACGTTAATGTCAACCTGTCGCCATCCGACCTTGGTCTTTCAGCACTAGGTCCTATTTCCCGGTCGCGTCGGCCCCGCTAGAACAGGCCAAGGTTCCACCCGGGAGATCACCCCATGCAGCTGGCTGAGCACACCTTCATCGTTACCGGCGGCGGCTCCGGGCTGGGGGCGGCGACGGCACGAATGCTGATCGAAGCCGGCGCCAGCGTGGCGCTGGTCGATCATGACGCGCAAGCGGCCAGCGCCCAGGCGCAAACGCTGGGCGAGAACGCCCTGGCGGTGCCGGCAGACGTCACCTGCGGGGACGACGGCGAGCGCGCCATCGCCGAAACGCTGGCGCGCTTCGGCGCCGTTCACGGATTGATCAACTGCGCCGGCGTCGCCCCGGCGGAGAAGATCCAGGGCAAGCGCGGCGTGCACGGCCTCGACAGTTTTCGGCGCACGATCGATATCAACCTGATCGGCACCTTCAACATGCTGCGTCTGGCCGTTTCGGCAATGCAGGAAAATTCCACCGACGCTGACGACGCCGAACGCGGCGTGGTGATCAATACCGCTTCGGTGGCCGCATTCGAAGGACAGATCGGCCAGGCCGCCTATGCCGCCTCCAAGGCCGGCGTTATCGGCCTGACCCTGCCCGCCGCCCGAGAGCTGGCGGTTTCCGGCATTCGGGTCATGGCGATCGCACCGGGCATCTTCGATACCGCGATGATGCAGGGCATGCCCGCCGAGGTACGCGAAGGCCTCAACGCCAAGGTGCCGTTTCCCAAGCGCCTGGGCCACGCCGAGGAGTACGCCTCGCTGGTGCGCCAGATCCTCGAGAACCGTTATCTCAACGGCGAGGTGATTCGGCTCGACGGCGGCATTCGAATGAATGCCAGTTGATGCCACGAACTCACAGAGAGAAACGCGATGAAATCCGAAGACCCGATCGTGATCGTCGGCGCCAAACGCACGCCGATGGGCGCTTTCCAGGGCGCCTTGAGTGGCCTGAGCTGCCCGCAGCTGGGCACGGCGGCGATTCGTGGCGCGCTCGAACACGCCGGGCTGGTGCCTGACGCCGTCGATGAACTGGTCATGGGTTGCGTGCTGCCGGCAGGCCTCGGCCAGGCTCCCGCACGCCAGGCGGCACTCGGGGCGGGGCTCGCCGAATCGACGCCTTGCACCACGATCAACAAGATGTGCGGCTCCGGCATGAAGGCGGTGATGCAGGCCGTCGATGCGCTGCGCGTGGGGAGCGCCATTCACGCCATCGCCGGCGGCATGGAGAGCATGAGCAACGCGCCGTACCTGCTGCCCCAGGCCCGCGCCGGGCTGCGCATGGGGCATGCGCAGGTGCGCGATCACATGTTTCTCGACGGTCTCGAGGACGCCTACGAGCCGGGTCGGCTGATGGGCACCTACGCCGAGGAGTGCGCCCAGGCCTTCGGCTTCACCCGCAAGGCGCAGGATGATTACGCCATCGCCTCGCTGACGCGGGCCAGGCGAGCGATCGAATCCGGCGTTTTCGCCAGCGAGATCGTGGCACTGGAAGCGCCGGCCGGACGCGGCACGGATCGCGTCGCGCACGACGAACCACCCTACAAGGCCAACATCGACCGTATCGCCCAGTTGAAACCGGCCTTCCGTGACGGCGGCACGGTCACCGCCGCCAACTCGAGCTCGATCTCCGATGGCGCCGCGGCGCTGGTACTGATGCGCCAGCGCGAGGCCGAACGGCTGGGGCTGACACCGCTGGCCCGAATGCATGGTCATGCCAGCCACGCCATGCGCCCCGGCGACTTCCCGGTGGCGCCGATCCACGCCATCACCAAGCTTTATGAACGGCTCGGCTGGTCGCGGGAAAGCGTCGATCTCTATGAGATCAACGAGGCCTTTGCGGTGGTGGCAATGGCGGCGATGCACGAACTCGGGCTCGATCACCAACGAGTCAACGTCCATGGCGGCGCCTGCGCCCTGGGTCATCCCATCGGCGCTTCCGGCGCGCGAATTCTGGTCACGCTGTTGAATGCGCTGACCCATCACGGAGTGACGCGGGGCGTGGCGGCCATCTGCATCGGCGGCGGCGAGGCCACGGCGATCGGCATCGAACGGCTCAGCTGAGTCGTGCTAATACGAGCCCCCTGTGCGAGCCCCCTTATACGAGCCCCGACATTCAGACGCTCTCTCGGAGATATCGGCATGTCAGCAATCGACACCCGCAAGGACCCTGGGTCCAGGAGTTACGTCAGCGGTACCAGCGATCTGCCCCTGATCGGCATGACCATCGGTGACTGCCTCGATGCTGCCGCCAGCGAATGCCCCGAGCGTGAAGCGCTGGTCAGCTGCCACCAGAATCTGCGCTATACCTATGCCGAGCTGCGCGACGCAGCCGACCGTGTTGCGCGGGCCCTGCTCGCGCTAGGCATCGAACGCGGCGACCGGGTCGGCATCTGGTCACTCAACGGCGCCGAGTGGGCGCTCACCCATCTGGCGACGGCCAAGATCGGCGCGATCCTGGTCAATCTCAACCCGAGCTATCGCGCCCACGAACTCGAGCACGCGCTCACCCAGTCCGGCCTTTCCGCCCTGGTGTTGCAGGGTGCGTACCGGGTCGGCGGCGCGATCAAGTCGCATTACGTCGACATCCTCTGCGAAATCGCCGCGGAACTACGCGACGCCCCTACCGACGAGCAGCGCCGACTCGACTGCGCCAGCCTGCCCCAGCTCAGGCAGGTGGTATGTCTCGACCCTGAACTCGCCACCCCGGGCATGTGGCACTGGTCCGATCTTCACCACCTTGCCGACAGCGTGCCTGCCGAACGCCTCGCCGCGCGGCAGGCCGAGCTGCAGTTCGACGACCCGATCAATATCCAGTACACCTCCGGTACCACCGGGGCCCCCAAGGGCGTGACGCTGACCCATCACAACATTCTCAACAACGGCTTTTTCGTCGGCGGCGGCATGAATCTGCAACCCGGCGAGCGGGTGGTGATTCCGGTGCCGCTGTATCACTGCTTCGGCATGGTGATGGGCAATCTGGCCTGCCTTTCCCATCGCGCCACGGCGATCTATCCCAACGACGGTTTCGATCCCGAAGCGACGCTGCGCGCGGTGGAGGCCGAGCGCGCCCAGGCACTCTACGGCGTGCCGACGATGTTCATCGCCGAGCTCGAGCACCCGCGCTTCGGCGAGTTCGATCTCTCCAGCCTGCGCACCGGGATCATGGCCGGCTCCAACTGCCCGATCGAAGTGATGAAGCGGGTGATCGAGCGCATGCACATGTCTGACGTCACCATCTGCTACGGCATGACCGAAACCAGCCCGGTGAGCCTGCAGACACGGCCTGACGCCCCGCTGTCGAAACGGGTCTCCACCGTCGGCACCATCCATCCGCACCTGGAAGTGAAGATCATCGACCCCGCCAGCGGCCGGATCGTGCCGCGCGGCGTCAGCGGCGAGCTCTGCACCCGCGGCTACAGCGTGATGCTCGGCTACTGGAACAACGACGCCGCGACCCGCCAGGCGATCGACCCGCAGGGCTGGATGCATACCGGGGATCTGGCGATGATGGACCACGATGGCTTCGTCGCGATCACCGGGCGCATCAAGGACATGATCATCCGTGGCGGGGAAAACCTGTATCCCCGCGAGATCGAGGAGTTTCTCTACACCCACCCGGCGATATCGGACGCCCAGGTCTTCGGCGTGCCGGACCCGAAGTACGGCGAGGCGGTCGCGGTCTGGGTGCGGCTGGTGGAGGGGGTCGAACTCGACGAAGAGGCCATCCGCGATTACTGCCGCAATCGCATCGATCACCACAAGATCCCGCGTTACGTCCGCTTCGTCGACGAGTTCCCGATGACCGTCAGCGGCAAGATCCAGAAATTCCGCATGCGCCAGACCACCAGTCACGAACTGGGGCTGGAGTGATCACCCCCGATTGACCACCGCCATGGTCAGCCGCGACATGCACACCAGCCGGCCACGCTCGTCTTCGATCCGGATTTCCCACAGCTGAGTCGTGGCGCCGAGATGCAGCGGCCGGGCGCAGCCCTCGACCCAGCCTTCGCGCACCGCGCGCACGTGGTTGGCGTTGATATCGAGCCCCACCGCCATCTTGCTCTCGTCGGCCAGGCAAAGGTTCGCCGCAATGCTGCCCAGCGTCTCCGCCAGCACCACCGAGGCGCCGCCGTGGAGCAGGCCGTAGGGCTGGTGGGTACGCGCATCCACCGGCATCCGCCCGCGCAGGCAGTCTTCACCCAGCTCGGTGAATTCGATACCGACATGGCTGACCAGGGTGTTCCGGCACTCGGCGGTGAGCGCTTCCAGTGATGACTCACGTTTCCAGATGGGCATGGTGAAACCTCGAGAGTAGGAACAAACTGCGAGTTCGGCGCGTCGATCAAAGCCCGACTTGGCGGGCCAGCAGGAGTCAGGGAACGGAATCTGGCCATTGTCTGGCACCGTGAAGCAGCCGCAGGACGAGCACGGCATCCCGCTGGACACGGTAGGCGGCGATATAGCGGGTGCCGTCAATCACCACCTCACGAGTGCCTGCCAGGCGCCCTTCACGGCCACTATCAGGGTGATCGATCAGACGGTTCAATGCCGTCTCGATCCTCTCATCGGTGTCGACGGCTGCCTGCGGGTTACGAACTACCAGATAATCGAAGATAGCTTCGCGGTCCTCGAACGCCAGCAGGTGCCAAGCCAACTTCACGTATCATTCTCGAGCAAACGTCGGGCCTCGGCGCGGCGCTGAGCGAAACGTGCCTGCACGGTTTGATCGTCGACTGGCTGGCGGTCATCGTCCAGCGCCGCCTGAACCTGCCTCCTAAACCACGCATCGTGAGACCGTGCTTGCTGCGCCTGATGTTGGCGCTCGGCAGCATCCGGTCGACGCACTCTGGTGTCGTCCGTTCGCTCCGGTTCCCAATGGGAGGTATCCACTTCGAAATGACGCGCGCCGATCTTGTGCATGACAGCCACCGCCTTGCCCGCATCGCGAAACGCTCGCCGCTTCTTGTCGCGGGTGGTTCCCAGTATCAAAGACTCCCCTTCCCGCGATCGAGCCGTGATGAAAAAAGCCCCACCGCTGGCACTGATGGCCACGGAAACCAGGCCGCCAGCATGAAAGGCGGTTCGGAACTGGTCCAAGCTCAATGTCTGAGACATCAGTGGTGCGCTCCGCATCAACGTTAATGATTAATCGTCACGCAAATAACGAATAAACTCAAATCTTGATATTGATCCTGCGCTAAAACCCCGTAACCGTGTCTGGGTCCTAGACCATGGTCGAGGGGCTCTAGCCGCCTTCGCCTATTGACGTTAACGTCAACGTACCAAGACACATATACCAAGATGTAGAAGCGGTATCGGACAGCGAGGATTCCACCATGCACGCCCCCTATACCGAGCTCGATTTCGGGCTCGCCGACGAGCTCAACATGCTGCGCGAGCAGGTCAACGCCTTCGCCCGCGACGAGATCGCCCCGCGTGCGGCCCAGATCGACCACGACAACGTCTTCCCGGCCGATCTATGGCGGAAGTTCGGTGACATGGGCCTGCTCGGCATCACCGTGGCCGAAGAAGACGGCGGCAGCGGCATGGGCTATCTCGCCCACTGCATCGCCATGGAGGAGATCTCCCGGGCCAGCGCGTCGGTGGGTCTTTCCTACGGCGCCCATGCCAACCTCTGCGTCAATCAGATCAAGCTCAACGGCAGCGCAGAGCAGAAGGCCAAATATCTGCCTCGGCTGATCAGCGGCGAGCATGTCGGCGCCCTGGCGATGTCCGAGCCCGGCGCCGGGTCGGACGTGGTCTCGATGAGCCTGCGTGCCGACAGGCACGGCGATCACTACGTGCTCAACGGCAACAAGATGTGGATCACCAACGGCCCCGACGCCGACGTGCTGGTGGTCTACGCCAAGACCGACCCGGAGGCCGGCGCCAAGGGCATCAGCGCCTTCATCGTCGAGAAGGGGTACGCCGGTTTCTCCACCGCCCAGAAGCTCGACAAGCTGGGCATGCGCGGCTCGAACACCTGCGAGCTGGTGTTCGAGGATTGCCAGGTGCCGGCAGAGAACGTGCTGGGCGAAGAGAACCGCGGCGTCAAAGTACTGATGAGCGGGCTGGACTACGAGCGCACCGTGCTCGCCGCCGGGCCTGTCGGCATCATGCAGGCGTGCCTGGACGTGGTGGTGCCCTACGTCCATGAGCGCAAGCAGTTCGGCCAGCCCATCGGCGAATTCCAGCTGGTGCAGGGCAAGCTGGCCGACATGCACACCACGCTCAACGCCTGCCGCGCCTATCTCTACGCGGTGGCCGGCGCCTGCGACCGTGGCCGCGCCACCCGCAAGGACGCCGCCGGGGTGATTCTCTACTGCGCCGAAAAAGCCACCCAGATGGCGCTGGACGCCATCCAGCTGCTCGGTGGCAACGGCTATATCAACGAATACCCCACCGGACGCCTGCTGCGCGATGCCAAGCTCTACGAGATCGGCGCGGGAACGAGCGAGATTCGGCGGATGTTGATTGGCCGTGAATTATTCTCCGAGTCAGCATAGGGCGATCTCATGGCTATCCTGACCACCCAGATCAACCCGCGTACGGAAGCGTTCCAGGCCAACGAGGCGGCGCTGCGGGGCGAAGTCGATAAGCTCCACACACTGACCGCCAGCATCGCCCGGGGTGGCGGCGACAAGGCCCGGAAGCGGCATGAATCCCGCGGGAAGCTGTTCGTCCGCGACCGGATCGACCACCTGCTCGACGAGGGCTCGGCATTTCTGGAGATCGGCGCGCTGGCGGCGCACGAGGTCTACGACTCCCCCGTGCCCGCCGCCGGCGTGGTGGCGGGGATCGGCCGGATCAGCGGCGTGGAGTGCGTGATCGTCGCCAACGACGCCACGGTCAAGGGCGGCACCTACTTCCCGCTGACGGTGAAGAAGCATCTTCGCGCCCAGGAGATCGCCCGCAAGCATCGGCTACCCTGTCTCTACCTGGTGGACTCCGGCGGCGCCTACCTGCCCGAACAGGACGAGGTTTTCCCCGACGTCGACGACTTCGGGCGTATCTTCTACAACCAGGCCACGCTCTCCGCCGCCGGCATCCCGCAGATCGCGGTAGTGATGGGCTCCTGCACCGCCGGTGGCGCCTACGTGCCGGCGATGGCCGACGAATCGATCATCGTGCGCGGCCAGGGCACCATCTTTCTCGGCGGGCCACCGCTGGTGAAGGCCGCCACCGGCGAGACCATCAGCGCCGAGGACCTGGGCGGCGCCGACGTTCACGCCAAGATCAGCGGTGTGGTCGACCACTATGCCGAGAACGACGCCCACGCGCTGCAGCTCGCCCGCCGCGCCGTTTCCCGTCTCAACTGGCACAAGCGCGGCCAGCTGGCGATGAAAAAATCCGCACCGCCGCGTCTCGACCCGTCGGAGCTCTACGGCATCGTCGGCACCGACCTGCGCAAGCCGTACGACGTCCGCGAGGTGATCGCACGGCTGGTGGACGACTCCGACTTCGACGAGTTCAAGCGCTACTACGGCGACACCCTGGTCACCGGTTTTGCACACTGGTGCGGCCATCCGGTGGGGATCGTCGCCAACAACGGGGTGCTGTTCTCGGAATCCGCCCAGAAGGGCGCGCACTTCATCGAGCTCTGCGCCCAGCGCCAGATCCCGCTGATCTTTCTGCAGAACATCACCGGCTTCATGGTCGGCTCCCAGTACGAGAAGGAGGGCATCGCCAAGCATGGCGCCAAACTGGTCACCGCCGTGGCCTGCGCCAAGGTGCCCAAGTTCACCGTGCTGATCGGCGGTAGCTTCGGCGCCGGCAACTACGGCATGTGCGGCCGCGCTTACGACCCGAATCTGTTGTTCATGTGGCCCAATGCGCGCATCTCGGTGATGGGCGGCGAGCAGGCCGCCAACGTGCTGGCCCAAGTTCAAAGGGAAAAGTTCAAGCGCGAGCAGCTCGAACGCGACGGCAGCGACTGGCCGGAAGACGAGGAAGCGGCGTTCAAGGCGCCAATTCGCGAACAGTACGAACGCCAGGGCCACCCCTACTACGCCAGCGCCCGGCTGTGGGACGACGGCGTGATCGACCCGCTGCAGACCCGCGACGTGATCGGCCTGGCGCTCTCCGCCGCGATGAATGCGGAGATCGAGGAGACGCGCTTCGGCGTGTTTAGGATGTGAGGATGCCATGACGACTTCGAACCATTCCCGCCTGGAAATCGACGATCGCGGCGTCGCGCGGCTGATGCTGGATCGGCCCGAGGTTCACAACGCCTTCGACGATGCGTTGATCAAAGAGCTCAACGCCCATCTCGAGCGCCTGCACGCGCTGGCCGAGCGCGACGAGGTGCGGCTGGTGGTGCTGGCATCCGGCGGCAAGCACTTCTCCGCCGGGGCGGATCTGCACTGGATGAAGCGCATGGTGGACTACGGCTTCGACGACAACCTCAAGGATTCCCGCGAACTGGCGCGCCTGATGCAACAGCTGGATGGGCTGCCCTGCCCGACCCTGTGCCGCATACAGGGCGCGGCCTACGGCGGCGCGGTGGGGCTCGCCGCCTGCTGCGATCTGGTGATCGCGTCCGACAAGGCGACATTCTGCCTGTCGGAAGTGCGTATCGGCCTGTCGCCGGCGGTGATCAGCCCTTATGTGCAGCGCGCCATCGGCCCGCGCCAGATGCGCCGCTACGCGCTCACCGCCGAGGTGATCGACGCCACTACCGCGCAGTCCTTGGGCCTGGTGCATGAAGTCACCGACGGAGAAACACTGGACGCCCATATCGGTCAGATGATCGATCGGCTGCTCGCTGCCTCACCCCAGGCCCAGCGCGCCACCAAGGCGCTGCTGGCCCGTGTCGACGGCGATCCCGACAGCGACGCCACGGTGGATGCCACCTGCCGCACGATCAGCGAATTGCGGGTCAGCCGCGAAGGTCAGGAAGGGCTCGCGGCGTTTTTCGACAAGCGCCCACCCGCCTGGCAACGCACGGGGGATGCCAACGGGGATCAGGACGGCAACCCGGATAACAAGGAATCGCGCTCATGAGCCTGACCCACGCGCCTCGCCCGCTACGTTCGGTGTTGATCGCCAACCGCGGCGAGATCGCCTGCCGCGTGATGCGCACCGCCCGCCGCCTGGGGCTTCGCACCATCGCCGTCTATTCCGATGCCGACGCCAACGCACTCCACGTTCGCGAGGCCGACGAGGCCGTGCGTCTCGGCCCGGCGCCCGCGCGGGAGAGCTATCTCGATATCGACAAGGTCATCGCCGCCGCCCAGCGCAGCGGCGCCGACGCCATTCATCCGGGGTACGGGTTTCTCTCCGAGAACGCCGACTTCGTCGCCGCCTGCGAGGCCGCCAGTATCATCTTCGTCGGCCCGCCGGCCAGCGCCATCGCCGCCATGGGCGACAAGGCCTCGGCGAAGACGCGCATGTTTAAGGCCGGCGTGCCGCTGGTGCCCGGCTACCACGACGAAGCGCAGGAGGACGAACTGCTCCGGGAGAAAGCCGGCAAGATCGGTTACCCGGTGCTGCTGAAAGCCAGCGCCGGCGGCGGCGGCAAGGGCATGCGGGTGGTCGAATCCGACCGCGAGTTCCAGGCCGCCCTCGATGGCTGCCGCCGTGAATCCCGCGCGGCGTTCGGCGACGAACGCATGCTGATCGAGAAATATCTGACCCAGCCGCGCCACGTCGAAGTGCAAGTGTTCTGCGATAGCCAAGGCAACGGCGTCTACTTGTTCGAGCGCGACTGCAGCGTGCAGCGCCGCCACCAGAAGGTGCTGGAAGAAGCTCCTGCGCCCAACCTGCCCCCCGCACTGCGCCAGCAAATGGGCGACGCTGCCGTGCGCGCCGCCCAGGAGATCGGCTATGTCGGCGCCGGCACGGTGGAATTCCTGCTGGATGCCGCCTCTGAACCTGTCTCAAACACCGAGACGAGAGAAGCGGCGCCTTTCTACTTCATGGAGATGAACACCCGCCTGCAGGTCGAGCACCCGGTCACCGAGATGATCACCGGCGAGGATCTGGTCGAGTGGCAGCTGCGCGTGGCCGCCGGGCTACCGCTGCCCAAGGCCCAGGAGGAACTGACGCTAACCGGCCACGCCATCGAAGCGCGGCTCTATGCCGAAGACCCGGACAACGACTTCCTGCCCGCCACCGGCACGCTCGAACGGTTCGGTCTCGATCTGAAAGCCGGCGACCTGGCGCCGGATCGCGTCCGGCTGGATAGCGGCGTCGAAGCCGGCGATGACATCTCGATGCACTACGACCCGATGCTGGCCAAGCTGATCGTCCACGGCGAGGATCGCGGCCAGGCCCTGGCGGAGATGGATCGCGCGCTAGCGGCGCTGGATATCTCCGGCGTGACCACCAATCGCCGTTTTCTGCAGCGGCTGGTCACGCATCCGGATTTCATCGCCGCCCGGCTCGACACCCGCTTTATCGAACACCACCACGACGAGCTGTTCGCGAGTGCACCGGTCACCGATGCGGAGTTCGCCTGCGCCGCGCTGGTGGCGCTCGACCAGTTGGATCGAGCCAACGATGAACGTTCACCGTGGGAGCGCCGTGACGGCTGGCGGCTCAACGCCCGGCAGCACGTTCGACTGGCGTTTGCCGAGGCCGAGGGCGCGCCGCCGATCCCCGTGACCGCGACACGCTCTGGATCGCAGTCAACTTGGCAACTGAGCGTGAATCGGGATGGAAAAGAGTCAAATGACTACGAGGGGAAGTTGCAGCGGCTCGACGGCGACGCCGTGGCGATCACCCTGGATGGTCATCGCCGCCGCCTGCTGGCGCGCACCGATTCTGCCCCCGAGGGCGAAACGATCATTCTCACCGCCGCCGGCTTCGAATCCCGCCTGATCTGGCAGCGCTCGGACCGGGTCGATCACCTATCGCATGAGGTCGAGGCCAAACTGAGCGCGCCCATGCACGGAACCGTGGTGGCGCTGCTGGTCGAACCCGGCCAGCCCGTCGAGAAAGGCACGCCGCTGGTAGTGGTGGAAGCGATGAAGATGGAACACACCCTGAGCGCGCCCGCCGCCGGCGCGGTGGAAGCGTTTCACTTCAAGGTGGGCGACGCCGTGGCGCAGGGGGATGAGCTATTGGCGTTCGCCAGTGCCGACGCGACTGAGGGGGTGTGAGATGGGGATGCCAAACCAGGTCAGCGTGGTGGAAGTCGGCCCGCGGGATGGGCTACAGAACGAAGCCGAACCCATCGCCACCGCCGCCAAGCTGGAACTGATCGACCGGCTCGGCGCGGCGGGGCTAAAACGGATCGAAGCGGCGAGTTTCGTCTCGCCCAAGTGGGTGCCGCAGATGGCGGATCACCGCGAGGTAATGACCGGCATTCGACGCCGGCCGGGCGTGGTCTATTCCGCACTGACGCCCAATCTCAAAGGGTTGGAAGCCGCGCTGGCGTGCGGCGTTGAGGAAGTCGCCGTCTTCGCGGCGGCGAGCGAAGCGTTCTCCCAGAAGAACATCAACTGCTCCATCGCCGAATCCCTGGACCGCTTCGCTCCGGTGATCGAACGCGCCCGCGAGTCTAACGTGCGCGTGCGCGGTTATGTCTCCTGTGTGCTCGGCTGCCCGTATGAAGGCGAGATAGAACCCGCCCGGGTCACCGAAGTCTCGAGAGCGCTCTATGAGATGGGCTGCTACGAGATCTCGCTGGGCGACACCATCGGCGTCGGCACCCCGCTCAAGGCCAAGCGCCTGCTCGACGCCGTGGGCCGGGATATCCCCAGGGACAAGCTCGCCGCCCACTTCCACGACACCTACGGCCAGGCGCTGGCCAATCTCTACGCCGTGCTCGAAGAGGGCATCAGCGTGATCGACAGCGCCATCGCCGGACTCGGCGGCTGCCCCTACGCCAAGGGCGCCACCGGCAACGTCGCCACGGAAGACGTGATTTACCTGCTCAACGGCCTCGGCATCGACAGCGGCGTGGATCTGGATAACCTGGCAGAGACAGGGGTGTGGATAACCCAAACCATCGGCAAGCCGAACCGGTCGAAGGTGGGTGTGGCTCTGGCGGCGAAGATAAAACTCATTAAAGAATAAAAAAAACCTGCCGACAATAGAGTAATCATCCCACAAAAACCTGATTCAAAATGTCTTTAGCCAAAAAGCTACTCCCTGCCGCCTTTTTAATTTTATCGGCTTGCAGCCCCATTCCATTGGAAACGTCTTATGTCCCAGTCGACACTTCCAACTGGAAAGTTGGATATGCTTATGATGACGGATTTCTGGGGAAAGGTACTCTTATTGAACTGGTCAAGAACGACGAAAGCGTAGATTCGTGGAGCCAATTATTAACCATTCAGTTCATGGAAGGTGTTACCGAAAGCGTATCTTCATACTATCAAAAGTATAAAACAACCTTGACTGAAAAGGCAAAAAATAACTTAGAATGTCACACTGCTTCATTCAACACCATTGAACAATCTAAAAACAGCATTATTTATGAATGGCTAACGAATGGATGTCTTGGGAAAAATGATCAGCACGAAATTGCTAAACTGATGAAAGGTAACGATGGTCTTCATCGTGTTGCGTACGTTAAAAAGGGAGCCGAGATGGCTAACCAAGAGCGAAATCACTGGATTGGTGTATTTAGAAACTCTTACGTGGAGAAAGACCTACAAAGGGTCATGGTTAAATAATCAAACCACAACCCAGCATATGCCCAGGTATTTTCCATTTCAGATAAAAGCATGAAGCTTTCAAAACTATAAACATGCAGACATTCCCTTCATTTCCCCACCCGGATTGGCACCGCCTCCCTAGGAGGTTTTCGGATAGGCGCTAGAGCACGCAGATAATTCCACCGGACAGGGAAAGTTAAAATTCAAGCGTTTCGCGGAACTCAATCACTGAGGGGGCTCGCAGGAAGCGATTGGCGCTCACTCAAGCCCGGCGGGAAAGCCATGCATGGATCAACCCCGCCTGAAAAAACGGCACGGGAAGTTCGAAACCGCCTTCCTCGATGATCGAGGCAATCCGCGCTGGCGGTAGCACACCGACATCATGCGCATAGGCATGGCGCATCCGCGCTATCGTCTCTTCGGAGACATCGGCCGCGGACATCATGTTCATCCACGCGTGAAGCAGTACGTCATATTCGGGTGACGCGATGTCTGACGCCAGGTCGGCGCTCGCGAGAATACCTCCCAATTTGAGTTTCGCGGCAATGCCACGGAAGAAACCGGAGCGCTCGTCGGGATTCGTGATGAACTGCGAGACGAGCAGGCAGGTCGCCGCATCGTGTAGCTCGGCGGTGGGGAGTGACGCCAGATACCCCTCATGGAAGGTGCAGCGAGACGTCACGCCTTCCTTCTCGGCCCTTTCCCGACAGACGTCGAGCATACGCCCCGACGGCTCCACGGCCGTAAAACGCCAATCAGGGTGCTGTGAGGCGAGATAGAACAGCTCATCGCCCGTCCCCACCCCGACACAGAGAATCCGTGCCTCCGCCGGCAAATCCGCGAACAAAGACCCCAGCAACAGATGCAGACAATTCCGAATCGGTGACGTCTTGGCCCACTGCTGGTCGTAACTTGCCGCCTGCTGGTCGAACAGTGCCTTGATCTCGTCCTGGTTCATCTTATTTCCCGCGGTTAATCCCGATGCTGACACTCGGCAGTCCAAATTGGTCGAAGGTGGACGTGGCGTTGGCGGCGCGCTAGTCATCATGGTTCAACCACTCTAGGCTCCGCGATCTAGCTGGGATTGAAGCGCGCGAGACAACTCAACGTAGGTGCGTGCCGCCTCTTTCGTCGGCTCCAGGTCGCGAGCCACCTCACGACGCAGACGCCGAAGCTCGTGATACAGCGTGACCTGCGGCTGATCGATCAGCCCTGCCCTTACGAGCAGTTCCGGCAGCCGAGCTGCTGATACGCCTCCCGGCTCCCTCTCGCCGCCTTCCTGTGACGATAGCGACGCGCGGGCCGCGCGCTCCAGTCGGGTCCACGCCTCCAGTATCGCCGTACGGGGATGGCGCTCGGCCAGCTCGGTAAGAAATGTCTCCTTCTCACCGCCACGCACACCGACGACATTACCCTGACTTGGAGACAGCGAGCGCAACTGCTCAAGGTCGTGCTCGAATTCAGCCTCGATGGGCCCGGCCCGCAGCTTCTTGATGAAGGACCCAAACTGCAGAATCTGGTCGCGGAAAAGAAGCGCGAGAATCAGGGCGAACACCGGCCAGGCCAGCGACCGGACTAGGCTCGAAATGAATGTCAGCCAATCCATCGTCAGTACTCGGTTGATCCCGCATGCATGGTCGTGACTGCGCGATCTGGCAGTCAGAGTTTCAGGTTGGTGCAGGGATCGAGAAATTGCGAGCCATCTCAGTTGGAGGCGGCTGATGAAGGCGGCGCGGAAAAGCGGTCTCATCGACCGCCTAGTTAGCTTGGCGATGGCCCGAAGAAAGCTCGAGCCTTCTTGGCGAGGCTAGGAAGTTGGCCAAACTCAGACTTGAGTTGGGTTTTCACCCGCCATTCTTCAGCACCACCCAACTGTTTCATCTCCAAGTCAAAGATTATGTTCCCGCGTACGTTGCAGCTGACATACAACTTGAACTCACCTTCAATAGACTCCCAGCCTTCCGATGTTTTCCAAGGTTTACTTTGCGATGCCATCCATTCGAATAGATCTGCAAGTCCATGTGCATCGGTGTAGGCCCACACTTCCCTCTGGCAATTGACCGTACCCGACGAGAATGCCACTGAGAAATTATCGCCATTGATGCCGATAAAAATCAATTCAGCTTCTGTTTCTGACGATTGAACTCGAAACTCTTGCATCCTTTCTCCAGCTAACGCCGCTAGCATGCGCGGCTTTGAAGTGGAGGCGAAGCCGCAACGAAAAAGGCGTCGCCGTGCTTGGCCTTGTTAGCAACTAAGCTCTTTGAAACTCGTTTCCGAGCCTTGCTCCAATCAATCAAGAATGTGTCCATGCTCATCTATCTCAATTTCTGTCAGCAGCCTCTTTAGATCCACATTAAACGAGAACTGAGTTTTAAGACCATCGTCTGTATCTTCATGCTTAACGCCATCAGCTTTATAGCATTTAATTATCTCGCTGAACCCATCATCATCAGTTATAAAGTCCGAGTGTAAAAATCGCCCTCCTTGACGACCA
This sequence comes from Salinicola socius, assembly GCF_001937195.1. Classification (GTDB taxonomy): domain Bacteria; phylum Pseudomonadota; class Gammaproteobacteria; order Pseudomonadales; family Halomonadaceae; genus Salinicola; species Salinicola socius. Next base: position 53,321 of record NZ_MSDO01000026.1, read on the forward strand.
TAATACTCAATTTGCAGTTTGATTTGAGAGAATTTTGTAATTTCCATAATATCAGCCAACGCGTTTTCTGCCTCAAATTTATCAGGAGAAGCTTTGAATTTCATCAGACGCTTAGCAGAAGCATTCCCATACAGGCAGGCTAGAGTTATTGTAACAACTGGATTATGCACGCTCATTTTATCACTTGAACGAGCGTGCGCGTTCAATAATCTTATCTAGCACGCTCTTTCACGCCTAAAGCATTGATTTTGAATAATGCTCAGAATAATTCGGCGCGTTATACAGAATTCGCGCGTTTTGCGCGGTCAGATATGGCTGTGCATAGATACAGTTATTCGGTGGAGGCCCGTTCGGTTGGCTTTTGGCGCAATTCGCCACGCTACCGCACGCCATACAGGCAGGACGATGATCCCCTTCGTCCCAGCGCGGCTGTCCCTTGTGAGCTTGTGACTTTGTAAGCCATCTCTTGTGCTGTTCTACACACAGTAACCAAGCATTACATTAGAAACAACGCCACGAAAGCATGAATCAACTGTGGCTTGAGAGGCCTGCGCTGTTTCGTCAGAAGCCGAAGATCATTTAGGAAGTAGGAGGGCCACTGGCCGCTTGCCGTCACGGGAACGGCCAGATTGAAGCGCTAGCCCGCCGGTACTCAGTACATCGGGTTTCCGTTCTTGGTTTCATGCGGAATTCTCTGAATGGAATCCCAGTGTTCCACGATCTTGCCGTTGTCGTCGAAACGGAAAAAATCCATCGTGACGTACTCATCGCCGCCGGGCCAGGTCTGGTGCGTGTGGAGAGATACCAGATCGGCTTCGGCCACCGCGCGCACGAACTCGATTTCCTTCCCGGGATACTGCTCTGCCATTGCCGTGAAGTAATCGATGAACGCCTGCTTTCCATTACCCACTACCGGGTTGTGCTGGATGTAATCGGCGCCGACATACGTCGCGACGGCAAGGGTAGGATCACCGAGATAAGCCGTGCGATAGAAGGCGATAGCATTGCGCTTGTTGGCTTCCAGGTCATGTTGCATGCCGTTGCTCCGTGCAGATTGACTGCCATCGAAGAAGCCACAGAGCAGAACCGTGTGTATCAACTAGCGCTCAGTGACCCTGTTCCGCCGCCTTCAATTCCCCCAATGCACCTTTGCACCGTTCTTCGACCTGATCCAGCTCGCGCTGCATGACGCGGATGTCTTCGAGCTGGCGCTCGAGGTTGGCGCGTTTGTCAGCGAGGATCTCGAGCTGGCGTTCGAGTTGGCGCACGCTGCCATCAACGCGGGTGTCGTAGAGGTCGAGCACTTCGCGGATCTCGATCAGCGAGAAACCCAGGCGCTTGCCGCGCGACAGTCGGCCATCACATCGCGCCGACCGCCGCCGCCACGGGCCCCAAGATTGCAGGACATCGATGACCTATTTGAACCAATCCTGCTCAAAGCGCCCATTCTTGAATCGATACATGGAAAGTCCGTATTTCAGCTCTCTTCCCTTGGCGTCCTTCATCATGCCTTTCTCCTTGCCCAGCGAGTAAAAGAAGGCATCGAAAAGCAGCATGGCACCGTCGATGAACCACCATAAAAATAGACCGCCCAGAGTCAATGCTTTCAACAAGCCTGATTTCCATTTACCCAAGTAGAACCGGTCAACTCCGAGAACGCCAAGAAACATGGATAGAATCAACGCAACGATTCGGTTTTTCTTTCGGATTTGTAGATTATCACTGTCCATTCTTAATAGATCCCTGAAACGATTATAGTGAGCACTAACGGGACTGCATTGTGACTTCGATACCGCCGCTTCTCCGAGTGATACTGTAATCAATCGGGATCCGTGGGCCTCGCGATGCGATCACTACGGCCTGGCATGAGCGCGTTTCTTGCGTTTCTGTTATCTGAGCAATCTCCACGATATCATTGGCTTTTGGGCTCTGCCTGAAGCCGTTGTATCCGATATCGTAGTAGGGATTACCATAGTCCGTACCCAATGCATTCTGGATCGATCTCGCCAGAGAATTAGGAGACCTCCTGTTTTCCGCCACCGCGTCGTCAAAGAGCTCTTTATTGGTATCGATGATCATGGAATTCGAGCATGAAGGCAATGGGCGAGTCGATGGCATAAAATACCCTCCATCGACTACCCCATAAACGACAATGAGATAAAGCACCGTCGAAAGCAGCCACAGCCAGAAATAAATGCCACCTCTTCTTAGCTTATTGGCTCTTACTGCCAGATAGACAGGGATCATCCAAAACCAGTAAAGGGGCGCCCTACTGCGGCCGCTATCCCGTATACTCAAGGCATCCACCAAGGCGATTAGTGAATAGACCAGCGGCACCGCCAACATGTAACCATTGGAAAAAGCGATGGGGTTGTAGTTATAAATAAGTACGCTATCGATAAACAGAAACGCAAGGGGAAATAAAGCCAGTACCCAAGCCAGCCTATCCGATACGGGCGTGGGCGTATATTTTTCTCTTGCCTCATCGGTTAGATAACCACCGAGTTCTGTCTCACGTAACGCCTGTGTCGGAGCATTTTCAGTCCAGCTTGTGTTCCAGACTTGTGTATCCGAATCCACATCTTGGTCCATGATCGCAACGATCATGGCTTCTTTATTGAAGGGCCCGTTGATCTTCCTGCGTCCTTGATAATACCAGTGATCTTCGAAGGGCTCAGACTCTGACACGGAGTATCCTTTATGTAATTGGGCTGAACTCATTCATCACTCGTGACGCTCAGTCGCTGAATTTTTCCTGGGCACGTTGATCCTGTTTGGATTGGTTCATCAGCCGTTTCGCTCCAAACATGGCAACCAGTCCGCCAGGAACGAAAATGATAGAACCCACAATCATCAAAATCGGGCCCAATCGCTTATCACGTTGGTTCAGGGCGATGAAAAACCCGACAATCGTTGCCGCCAATGAAGCTGCGGTGAGAGTCAGAAACACCGTCGAAGCTGTACCTGAAAGATCTTCAACGACGTTGAGAACGACGGCTATAGCCAACAGAACATTCAAAATAACGCCAGCGATGGCAAGTCCCATGAGGAGTCTCCTTGTAAGCGTTTTCCTGCGGAAAACCGGGGCCGAGCGGAAGCCGGGAGATTAAGACATACCACTTTTCGACTCAAGCAGTAGTTCGCGCACATCTAATATTATCGTTAATCTTACACCTCGATTATCTTTTATCTTACATTCAAATTATCGTTTATCTTAGAAAAGGCAGTCTGGTGCAAGGCGGGATTTACTCCTTCTTGTCAATCCCGAGGGCATTTGGAATGTATGGACAAGAGGCACCTATTCCCGGCAAATGAGTTCATGCCTACCGATCACCTGCATGCTGGGACATGTGCTCTTTTCAGGGATTGGACTGTCAAATCAGCTATCGGTCCCTCAACTCCCCCAACGCGCCCTTGCATCGCTCTTCGACCTGATCCAGCTCGCGCTGCATGATGCGGATGTCTTCGAGCTGGCGTTCGAGGTTGGCGCGTTTGTCGGCAAGGATCTCGAGCAGGCGCTCGAGTTGGCGGACGCTGCCATCAACGCGGGTGTCGTAAAGATCCAGCACTTCGCGGATCTCGATCAGCGAGAAACCTAGGCGCTTGCCGCGCAGGGCGAGTTTGAGGCGAACGCGGTCCTTCTCGCGGTAGACGCGGGTCTTGCCGCGCCGCTCGGGGGAGAGCAGGCCTTCCTGCTCGTAGAAGCGGATGGTACGGGTGGTCACGTCGAAGTGCTGCGCGAGTTCGCCAATGGCGTAGGTCTGGCCGGACACGGCGTTATTCTCTTTTCTGATTTTCCCCACCCTAGCGCTGTTTGACCTTTACGTGAAGATCAACTTTTTCTCGAACCGTTGGTTCTTAAAGGGGGGGTTGTGGGAGCGTTTCCGTGCTTCGTTACGGAGAGGATTCTTGGCCCGAGGCGTCGATCACGACGCCGCTGACCCAGTCTTCGATAGCCAGACCTTCGACTCGCCGGAATTCCTTCAGGTTGTTAGTCACCAGCGTGGCGTTCAGCGCCAGCGCGTGTGCCGCGATCATCGTGTCATTGGGGCCAATGGGCTGCCCCTTGTCCTGGAGCTGGCGAGAAAGATTGGCGGCGACGCGAGCGGTCTCCGGCCCCCACGGTAGAACATCGTTGGTGCGCGCCACGAAGGCGTCGATGATCGGTTGCAGGCTCGGTTTTCGGCGTGCGCCCAGCAGCATCTCGTAATAGGTGATGACCGAGATGCAGAGTCGGGTGCCTCGGCCCGCTTCCTGTTCGAGACGTTCCAGCACCTGAACCGGATGCTCGCGCATGACGTAGGAGCAGATATTGGTGTCGAGGATGTAAAGCGTGCTCAAAATCGACCCTCATCCTCGAACACGGGTTCACGGTCCTGCAGGAAGTCGTCGTCCGTCTTTTCGACCTCGATAAACGAGTGCCAACTGGGTCGCGAGGGTTTGAGGACGATGGTGTCCCCCACGCGGGTGGCGACGTATTCAGTGACGCCTTCGATCTCGATGCCTTTCGGCAAACGCACCGCTCGATTACGGCCGTTACGGAATACCGATACGGTGCGAGACGGTGGGTCGTTGCGCTCTTGCTCGTGCATAGGATTGTCCTCCGACCGATCTTTTCCAAAGCTTCAGCATATGCCAAGCATAGTCCTGAATCGCAGGCCAGAAAAGTCGTTCGAGTTATCAACAGCCTGTTTCAGATTTGGCTAAAACAGCGAGCTCTGTCGTTCTCCCGGGAACTCGGCCAACGGCGGCAATTCGATCCGTTCGGCGATCTTGTTGTAGAACTTTCGTGCCAGTTCCGGCGCCTGTCGGTTATCCGGTGTATGCACAAAGAGAAAAGGGGTTTTCCCCTGTTTTATCCACAGGATGAGGCGTTCGATCCATGGCTCGAAACGGGCCAGGTTAATGGCTTCGTCGAAGTGTCCGATAAAGCGAATAATGGGATTGACCGCCGTGCAGAGCACGTGTAATGGGACTTTCGGCTTTTCGCCTTGCGCCTTGGCGAGCCGATTGTCAAGCCCTGCGGGTGTGGCAAAGAGCGCCCGCACGTCGAGCATTACCCTATTGGCGTCTTGACTTATCAACAAGCGGTTGAATGCCTGTTCTGCAGGCCCTTTGTGGAAAAAATCACTGTGGCGGACCTCCACCGCACGGGGTATCTCCCGTGGCCAGTGAGTGAGCAATCGCTCCAGCGCGGGCAGCTCGCCCTGGCCGAAATCTCTGGGTAGCTGGACCATGATTGGGCCGAGCCGATCCTTGAGCGGTGAAAGCCGTTCGATGAAGCGCTCGAACTCGTCATCGATATCGCGCAGACGTTTGCCGTGAGTCAGCTGGCTGGGCAGCTTGAAGCAGAAGCGGAACGTCTCGGGTGCCTGTTCGGCCCAGGCGTCGATCGTTTCCGCCTTGGGGATACCGCTGTAGAAGGTGGTGTTGCCCTCCACCGCGTTGAACACGCTGGCGTAGTCGCGCAGATCCACGTCGCCGTGGGCGGGCAGCAGGGAGCCTTGCCAGTCGGCGTTGGCCCACATCGCCATGCCTATATAGAGCGGCGGCTGGTGAACCATGGAGAGGTTATCTGAGGCGTTCGGCATGCAACGTCACCGTCGGCGAAACGATATCCTGCTGCGCGGCGATCATCGCCAGTTCGCGGGTGCCGGCGCGACGGGTGTGTTCGAACAGCATCTGCACCGCGGCGGCGGTCTGTTCCAGGGCGCGAGCCGGGCCTTCGTCGGTGAGACCGGCGCGCAGGCTGTGGGCGAGGAACATCGCGGCAGTGAAATCGCCGGCACCATTGGGCGCAATGATGAAATCCACCTTGGGCGTGGCGATCCGCCAGCTGCCGCTTTCGGCGTCGACCAGCATGCCGATGTGGCCCTCGTCGTCCCCGGTGACTTCCAGCGAGGTGATCAACACGACCCTGGGGCCCTTGGCCCGCAGCGCGGCGGCGGCGGCGAGGGCGTCTTCCAGGGTGTTTACCTCCCGCCCGGCGAGAAAGGCGAGTTCGAACTGGTTGGGCGTGACGATATCGGCGCGGGCAATGGCGTGGTCGCGCATCCACTCGGGGATGCCTTGGCGGACGAAGAAGCCGCGGCCGATGTCGCCCATCACCGGGTCGCAGCAGTAGAGCGCGTCCGGGTTGGCCAATTTGACGCGATCGACGCTATCCAGCACGGCGCGGCCGATGCCTTCGTCTCCCATGTAGCCGGAAAGCACGGCATCGACATCGTCGAGCCCGACCAGGGATTCGACGCCATCGAGCACATTCCTGAGGTGATCGGGGCTGAAGACATCGCCGGTGAAGGCGCCGTAGCCGGTGTGGTTGGAGAACTGGACGGTGTTGATGGCGGTGACTTCCAGCCCCAGCCGCTGCAGCGGGAAAACGGCGGCACGATTGCCGACGTAGCCATAGGCGACGTGGCTCTGAATGGAGATGACATGGGTCATGAGACGGGCCTGCGGCAAAAGCAAAGGGCTTAGTGAAAGGGCTTAGTGAAAAGGCGTAGTGAACGGACGTGCTGAAAGGACACAGTGTAATGCGACGGGGAAGGAACTTGCAGCGCCGGTCTTTGGTCGATACCTCGCTCGACGCCGTCGAGCGGCGGCGATATGCTCGCTCCAGCTTTTCCGTCATCCCGTTTATCTGTCTTCGTCAATGCATCGTGTTCAAGGGTCGACTCTGCTGCTTTCCAGCGTCCCGCGCCCGTTCGTGCCCTCTCGCCGTGTTCTGCCGCTGCTGGCCTGCCTCTTCTTCGCCCTGCTGGTGACCGACTGTTCCAGCGGTCCGGTCATGACCACTTTCCCCAGCGGAAGTCCGGAGGCACGGGTCGAACAGACGGCGCGCAAGACCAACTGGGGCCATCTGCCGGGCTGGAGCCGGGATCAGCCGATGGCGGCCGTCAACAGCCGCGGCGCGGCCTTGAACCGCCTGTTGGCTGTAAACGGCATCCAGAAATGGTCCAGCGTGACGGCATTGCGCCCCCTACTGGTTTCGAAGTGGTTCCTGTGATTTACCCATGTTGTGCCTTGCGGCTGAGCACGGCTCACACGCTTGACAATATCCGGTCTGTCTGGTTTTCGCGCCGGCTGCAGCCGGGCAGGACTAGGGTTTACATGCGAAGCGCGCTTGAACTGTGCCCGACAGTCAGGGCGCTCACCACCTGCGTAAGCTGTTGCCGGGTCGCTTCCGTCGGGCGCTGCGCCAGGCGTTCGTTCAAAAGCGCCCTGGCAAGCGTCAAGCGACCGGCGCGTTCAGCAGCAACGATCAATGTCTGATTGATAATGTCGCGCTGTGCATGACTGCCGCCAATGCGGGTTGCGTCGTAGCGCAGCGGTAAAAGCAGATCCACACAGCGATGGTAGCTGCCATCGGCGAAGGCGAGCACCGCTTCGATGATGTCGCGACCGATGCTGCGCGTGATGCGATGATTGTCGCCCATGCCTTCCCGGTCGTAGCGGTCGAGCGAGGCGCGAAGACGCATTGCATCGTCAGCGTCCGGGCTGCGTGCCGCGCAAAAGGCGATATGCAGGTCATTGAACACCAGAACATGCTCATCGACATGCGTCATCCATTGCCTGGAGATATCCCGCCAACGCTCCCCGACATTGCCGCCGGCAAGTTCGATGCGCCACAGAAGCGAGGCCGCATCGACGAGATCGAGAATGGCGTCACCGGCGATCGTCGGTTGAACGAATCTGTCATAGCTGGCCAGCACTTCGGCGAAGCGGCGCTGCTCGATCAGGTAAAGTGCCAGATGCCAGCCATTATGGGCGGCAAGCGCATGCGCCTTGCTCCATGCCGGCTGGGAATTGCGCAGGAAGCTTATGCCTTCCTCCTGGCGGCTTTCGGTCTCCAGCACATGGGCGATTGCGTGGACCGCCCATCCATCTTCCTCGTTGATCTCGATTGCCCGGTAAGCCGCCGTTTCCGCCTGGCGCAACTCGCCGCATTCTTCAAGGCCGAAGGCATATTGCCCAAGCACATAGCCATAGCCTGGATCGTTCTCGCTCCAATAGGGCAAGACCCGCGCGACAGAATCGCGGATCGTCTGCGAGGCACCCAGGTAGAAATAGGTGTCGTGACAGAAGCGCAGCGCAAGCGCATCGCGAGGATTGTCGAGCAGAATGTCTTCCCAGGTTGTCGTAGCCCGGATCATTTCACCGTCTGCCCACGCCTTTGCCGCCTCCAGATGTTGGAGCTCGCGCAGATTTGCCTCCCCAATCGCGCGCTGTGCGCCCTCAAGGGCCTCGACAACCATGGGATTTTCCCGGGTAAAACCGCTGAGCAGCAGAAGGGACGCAGACGCGCTGTAGCCGAGGGAGAATTTCGGATCCGCCTTGGCGGCATCCATCAGCAATGCAACCGGATCGCCCTTCCACGCATAATAATCGTTAACTGCAGTGTTCAGCGCATCGACGCTGTCGCTGCTTGCTGTAACACTGAGCCCATATACGTCTGTGGCCATTTGATCTTTCCCTTTATTTAATTATTTTATGCCGCAAGTCTGCATGTTTGCAGCGCTCGAACCGTAGCGGAAGTTCTCAAGCGCGGCGTTGCAATGGAGCTTTAGTGAAACTGAAAAAGCCAGCTAAGGGAAGCTGATGAACCCAATTGCGGTCACGCTGAGGGCCAGAAGCGTGATTGTGGCCATTTGATCTTTCCCTTTATTTAATTATTTTATGCCGCAAGTTTGCATGCTTGCAGCGCTCGAACCGTAGCGGAAGTTCTCAAGCGCGGCGTTGCAATGGAGCTTTAGTGAAACTGAAAAAGCCAGCTAAGGGAAGCTGATGAACCCAATTGCGGTCACGCTGAGGGCCAGAAGCGTGATGATGGAGAGGAGGCCGGCCGTCAGAATGCGTCCTCCGGCAGACATGATTGTCAGCAGATTGACCGAAAGCCCCAATGCCGCCATCGAGATAAGGTGGTGTTGCCCTCCACCGCGTTGATGTAGCCGGAAAGCACGGCATCGACATCGTCGAGCCCGACCAGGGATTCGACGCCATCGAGCACATTCCTGAGGTGATCGGGGCTGAACACGTCGCCGGTGAAGGCGCCGTAGCCGGTGTGGTTGGAGAACTGGACGGTGTTGATGGCGGTGACTTCCAGCCCCAGCCGCTGCAGCGGGAAAACCGCGCCACGATTGCCGACGTAGCCATAGGCGACGTGGCTCTGAATGGAGATGACATGGGTCATGAGACGGTCCTGCGGCGAAAGCAAAGGGCTTAGTGAAAGGGCTTAGTGAAAAGGCGTAATGAACGGACGTGCTGAAAGGACACAGTGTAATGCGACGGGGAAGGAACTTGCAGCGCCGGTCTTTGGTCGATACCTCGCTCGACGCCGTCGAGCGGCGGCGATATGCTCGCTCCAGCTTTTCCGTCATCCCGTTTATCTGTCTTCGTCAATGCATCGTGTTCAAGGATCGACTCTGCATGCTTTCCAGCGTCCCGCGCCCGTTCGTGCCCTCTCGCCGTGTTCTGCCGCTGCTGGCCTGCCTCTTCTTCGCCCTGCTGGTGGCCGGCTGTTCCAGCGGTCCGGTCATGACCACTTCCCCCAGCGGAAGTCCGGAGGCACGGGTCGAACAGACGGCGCGCAAGACCAACTGGGGCCATCTGCCGGGCTGGAGCCGGGATCAGCCGATGGCGGCATGGAGCGCGTTCCGGGAGAGCTGCACACGGCTCAAGCGTAAGGCGGCGTGGAAAGGCGTCTGCCACGATGCCCAGTCGGTCGACCCGCTCAATGCTCAGGCGATCCAGAACTTCTTCGAGAGCCGCTTCACGCCCTACCGCGTGACCAACAGCGACGGCAGCGCCACCGGCCTGATCACCGGCTACTACGAGCCGATTCTGCGCGGCTCCCGCGTGCGCGGCGGGCCGTACCAGACGCCGCTCTACCAGTATCCGAAGTACTGGAAGCGCCACACCCACGTCGGCCCGACCCGCGCCGAACTGATGCGCAGCGGCGATCTCGACGGTACCGAGCTGGTGTGGGTCGACGATCCGGTGGAAGCGGCCTATCTGCAGATTCAGGGCTCCGGCCGGGTGGAAATGACCGATGGCACCACCATGCGCGTCGCCTATGCCGGTACCAACAATCAGCCGTTCCAGTCCTTCGCCCGGCGCTTGATCGACCGCGGCGAGATCACGCCCGCCGAAGCCACGCTGCCCGGCGTGCGTGACTGGGCACGTCGGCATCCGGGCCAGGTCGAAGACATGCTCAACGTCAATCCGCGCATGGTGTTCTTCCGTGAATTGAAGGGCAGCGAAGCCCTGGCCGATACCAGCGGCCCGGTGGGCGCTCTCGGCGTGCCATTGACCTCGGAGCGCAGCATCGCGGTCGACCCGGACGAAATTCCCCTCGGCGCGCCGGTGTTTCTCTCCACCACGCAGCCGCTCTCCAACCAGCCGCTGCAGCGATTGATGGTGGCGCAGGATACCGGCAGCGCGGTGAAGGGCGCAGTGCGCGCGGACTTCTACTGGGGTCACGGCGACGCCGCCGGCGAAGCCGCCAGCCGAATGAAGCAGAAGGGCGAGATGTGGGTGCTGATGCCTAAATAATAGCCAACCGGCTGCGCTCGTCGCACACGGGCGTCTGGGGGCGTTCGAGGGTGTCAGGTCGGGGATTTCAGCTTGGTGAGAATGCCTTACGCACGCGTAGTGCCGCGATCACCTGAACGATGCCATAAAGCAGCACCACGATACCGATCCATAGCGCCGTGACGATCAGACCGCTGAGCGGGCTGGCCACCAAAAGAATACCCAGCAGCAGGGCCAGAATACCGCTGAGCACGGTCCAGCCCTCGCCGGGCGCGGTGAAACCCTGGCCGGGCACCGGGCGGCGAACGCGCAGCCCCATCATCAAGCGATAGACACCGGCGATGACCAGCCAGATCCCGACCAGCACCAGCAATGCGCTGGCCATCGAGAGCGGATCGAAAATGGCGATCAATCCGAACACAACCGAGAACCCGCCGTAGAAGATCAGCCAGCCCTTGCCCGGCCCCCGATAGGCCGTGGCCGTCGTGAACAGCGTTGTGACCCCTTCCGCCAGCGCCATGATACCCATGATCCAGGTCAGCGCAGCGACCGCCTTCAGGGGCTGGAATATCGCCAGCAGACCGAAGAGGATGGCAATGACGCCGAACGCCATCAGAATCCACCAGCTTCGCCCGATCAGGCTTCTCGAGATGTTGGTCATCAGGCACTCCCTGAGGTTGATGAACGGGTAACGATGAATGCAATACGAGGGGTATCGATGCATTGGAAACGATCGGCTGTGAGTAATCATAGACGCTGACAGTAAGGACTTCGATGAACGACATCACGACGCAACCGCCACTGGCCATCGTGACCGGGGCCACTGCCGGGCTAGGATTGGAAACCGCCAAGGGCCTGGCAGACGCCGGGTATCGCGTCATCGTCGCCGGGCGCAATCCCGAGAAGGGCAAGCTCGCCTACCACACGGTACGCGCCCATCGACCCGGCGCCGAGGTTCGCTTCGAGTTGCTCGATCTCGACAGCCTCGAATCGGTACGCCAGTTCGCCGCGCGCCTGCGCGGAAGCGAAACCGAGCTGCGCCTGCTGATCAACAACGCCGGCATCATGGCGCTGCCCCGGCGTGAGCGCACGGCGGACGGCTTCGAACGTCAGTTCGGCGTCAATTATCTCGGCCACTTTTTGCTCACCAGCCTACTGCTGCCAATGCTGGTTGCAGCGACGTCGTCGGATTCGAAGTCCGAGCCGCCACGCGTCGTCCAGCTCTCGAGCCTGGCGCACCGCAGCGGCAGGATCGCTTTCGACGATCTCGACGGCGGCAAGCACTACGATCCCTGGCACGCCTATCGCCAGTCCAAGCTCGCCATGCTGCTGTTCGCGCAGGCACTCCAGAAACAGAGCGATCAGCACGGCTGGGACATTCTCAGCGTCGCCGCGCATCCCGGGCTTTCCCGCACAGCCCTGTTCGATGCCGGCGTAAAAAGCCGCGCGCTGATCGGCCAGGCCTTCAAATTGGTGATGCCGCTGATCAGCCAATCCGCCGCCGAAGGCGCCAGGCCTACGCTTCACGCCGCGCTCGGGGACGATGTGCGCCCCGGTGACTACTTCGGCCCCGACGGCTTCAGCGAGACCCGTGGCGCACCCAAACGCGCCTTCCGCAGCAAGGCAGCCAGGGACCGGGCTGTGGAAGATCGGCTATGGGAAGTGTCGTGTAAGTTGACCGGCGCGGCGTGGTCGAGCGATTCGGAAAAGGTACCGCCGTCCGGCTAGCCGTGCCGAATGGCGTGAAGATCAATCGGCCGAGAAACCTTCCAGAACGATCTTGCCACGCGCACTGTTGCTCTCGATCAACGCATGAGCGTGACGCAGGTTGGCGGCATCGATGCCACCGAAATGCTGGCCCAGCGTCGTTTTCAGTCGCCGCTGATCGATGAGCGCACTGACCCGCTCGAGCAGCTGATTCTTGCAGATCATGTCCGGCGTTTCGAACAGCGGCCGGGCAAACATGAGTTTCCATTGCAGTGACAGGCACTTGCGCTTGAGCGGCATGCTCCAGGCCGCCACGCCTTCGGATCTGGGCCGCCACCCGATCCTGCAGGGGCTGACAGATTTCAGGACCTCTTACCCCGAGTTGAAATTGTGCCTGTTTCTCTCCGACCGCGTCGCCGATGTCTTTCGGTATCCTGTCGACGTCGCCATTCGTTATGGCCCGGAGATGTCTACGAAACCCGGGGCGATTCACTTTTCTCAGACGGGCATGCCTTAACGCCGGAACAGCCTCGACATCCAGCTTTTCTTCGTTTCAGTCTCTGGCCTGGCTGGATGGGTACTGGGGCCATTCGGACGCAGCAGGTCACCGGGGTAGTGCTCGTGCCCCAGGCAAAGGGCATCGTCCAGGCCGAAGGCCTTGACGGCCGCCACTGCCTCCAGGCACCAGCGCCCGAAGTAGCTGCCCATCTCCAGTGGATGCTTCTCGGGGTCACCGAAGATGTACCACCACAGTTCTTCGTTCCCCTTGCGTTTCAGTTCGGGATACCAGTGTGTGACGAAGTTACGTAACCGCTCCGTCTGTTGTTCCGGAGGCGCATCGATGGCGGCGAGTAGGTGCGCGTAGGGCTTGGGATGCAACAGCGTGGTGCCGATCCGCCTCTGCGGCTGACGGCTGGCGATTACCCGGTCGAGCAGTTCGTCCTCTCCCTCGCCGCCGATCATTGCCAGCAGGCGTTGCCACTGGTCATCGGGAACCTCAAGCGAGAGCGCCAGCCCCACCAGCCAGAAACAGAAGTTGTAATGGTTGAGACTCGACAGCTCGAAGACCCAGGCACGCGGATCCGAATGGCCACGCGCGTCCTCGGTCAATCGTGGACCGGAGAACACGCGACGATGATCCCACTTTTGCCCAGGCTCCAACTGCGCGTTAAGCTCATAGGCCAGTTTGTTCGATAACTCCCAGGCGTCGAGTAGGCCGGGAAAGTGCTGGCCTAACTCAAGGATATCGTCGCCACGAGAGTAGCGACGCAGAATAAACTCTAGATAGTAACTTTTAGCCAAATCCCATACAAACTGAGGTTCGTACTCAACGTTCTCGGGCACCTTCTTTAGTTCTGCTTCTTTCTTATCAATAGTTTTTTCGTCAAAAGCCACCCATCGATTCCAGAAATCCTCATCCCCCATTGGCGCTCTAATCATGCCCCACCCTCGATTTTTAATGCACTCAAAATTTTCGATGTATCGATCGCTTTAGGCTTACCGTTGGCATCCAATACTTGCACTTCCGTGGCACCATCCGGCCGCGTAGCAATCACCCAAGCTTCCGCCCTTTTATTTCGGAAAGCTCTTTCTACTTCCGGGACTAGGGATCTACCCAATGCTTTTTTCAGCCTATCAGATCCCATAATCCAGCTCTCGCTGCCCTGCCGGCCATCCTGTGTTCTGCCCAGGCCCGAAGCCCCCGTCTTGCTCTCGGTGCCCACGAACTTGTACTCGATCACCACATAGTCGACATCGGGGCGGTTCACCTGATAGAGATCGTCGAGGCCGTGCTCGCTGGCACTGTGCGCACGCGCAATCTTGCGGCCATCGGGAACGATCTGCTTCACCGTTTGTGGGCCGAATAGTTCCCCCATTTCTCCCTTCTGCGCCGTGGTCAACTGCTTCATATCGAGTAGCGGCTTACCATCCAGGCCGTGGAGTCCACCGCTCTTGAGCAGTGCTTGCTCCGCCAGGTCCTCAAGGACGACATCGAGCTGCTTGCCGACGGCCTTCGTCGTTTCGCTGGCGAGATCGGCACTCACTTTGCCGACTGTACCCGCAGCTCCTGCGCTGGTAACCGTTCCCACGAGGCGGGCTAGCAACAGGCCCCGCTGGGCCGCGGAGATGTCCAGACCATAGATTGCATCCAGCTTGTCGGAGAGATCGGCATTCAGCGCCACCGCCGAGCCCTCACCCAAGGCATGGCCAGTTTCGCGGAAACCTTGGCGCCCGCCGCCGCCGCGCCGGTCCTGAAGTCGCCGCCGGTGGCTTCGGCTGCCAGGCCGCCGGCCAGGGCGTGCAGGGCGATCTTGCCGCCCTCGCCGTCGGCCAGAAGCTCGGGGTAGCGCTCTCCCAGGTCGCCGACCTGGTTGAACAAGGTGGCTTTCAGGTAAGGCCCCGCAGGCTGACTGTTGGCGGTTTAGGAAGAGTAATGCAAATGCCACGCTGGCTGATGGGCTAGCGGGCCTTTCACTGTCTACTCGCTACGTAAGGTCCACCAGCGAATATTCAATTCAGGTTCTAGCTTGACCAGAGCTTCTGAGGTCACACCATGAATATCAAACACAACATGAACACCAGAGCCAAGAGCATCATTCTGAATCTTGATAGATCTAACCTTTTCCGAAGATAGCGTTACCACTTCCCTCCTACTACATCGCAATACAGCCTGAAATGAATCAGCAACAGCGCTAAATGAAATATCAACTTCCAGCTCCTCGGCTGGGGCCATTTTGACATAGCGGCAATAAGCCATACTGGGATCTTCTTCGAGGGGCTCCAAACCAAAATTCTCTAAGAAGTCATTAGTACTCGGAAAATTCATATCAACATCCTCAGTGAAATGGGATCACAGTACTTAGACGACGCGTCCCGTCTTCA
>NZ_MSDO01000027.1 GCF_001937195.1 Salinicola socius
TGCCGTCGAGCAGATCCAGCTCGGCAAGCAGGACGTGGTCTTCGCCGGTGGCGGCGAGGAGGAGCACTGGACGCTGTCGTGTCTGTTCGATGCCATGGGCGCACTGACCACTCACTACAACGACACGCCGGAAAAGGCCTCGCGCCCTTACGACGTGGATCGCGACGGCTTCATCATTGCCGGCGGCGGCGGGATGCTGGTGGTGGAAGAACTCGAACATGCCAAGGCTCGCGGTGCCAGGATCTATGCCGAGATCACCGGCTACGGCGCCACTTCCGACGGTCATGACATGGTGGCCCCCTCCGGCGAAGGGGCGGCGCGCTGCATGCGTCAGGCGCTCGCGGGTCTCGACGGCAAGGTCGACTACGTCAACACCCACGGCACTTCGACGCCGGTGGGCGACGTGGCCGAGCTCAAGGCGATTCGCGAAGTGTTCGGCGACAGCACGCCGGCGATGAGCTCGACCAAATCGCTGACCGGCCACTCGCTGGGCGCAACCGGCGTGCAGGAGGCGATCTACTCGCTGTTGATGATGCAGAACCGTTTCATCTGCGCGTCGGCCAATATCGACACGCTCGACGAGCAGGCCGACGGTTTCGATATCGTTCGCCAGCGACGCGACGATGTCGACATCAAGCGAGTGCTTTCCAACAGCTTCGGCTTCGGTGGCACCAATGCCTGCCTGGTGCTGGATCGCTTCGAAAGCTGATCGCCGACATCATCGCTGCCAATGCAAAAGGCGCCCCGCGGGGCGCCTTTTTTGGCTCGTTCTAAGTGAGGTCCAGCTGCCGGAGAATGGGGTCAGGACGGCAGCTCTGCCGGCGGCGCCCTTTCCGGCAGCGGTGGACGCGGCACTTCGGAAATCTCGTCCAGCGTGCGCTCGATCCAGGCTTCCATCTCGGCCATCACGTCTTCGGGCCGGCGCCCGACGGTGGCGATCGGTTCTCCCACCACCACGTTGAGCACGCCCGGCTGCTTGATCCAGTGGCGTCCCCAGCGCTCGCCGGCATTATGGGCGACTGGCAGCACCGGCACTCCCGTGCGACACGCGATCACCGCACCGCTCTTGTTGAAGCGGCGACGCTCTCCCGGCGGCACCCGGGTACCCTCGGGGAAGATCAGCACCGACAGCCCTTCTTCCAGCCGCTGCCTGCCATGGGAAAGCACCTGGCGCATGGCCGCCGATGGCTTCGAGCGATCCAGCGGGATCGGTTTGAGCAGACGCACGCCCCAGCCGAACAGAGGAATGGTGAGCAGCTCCTTCTTGAGCACGGTACAGATCGGCGTCTTGAGCAATTGCAGGTAGACGGTCTCCCACTCGCTCTGGTGATTGGCCAGTACCACGCAGGGCCCGTCGGGCACCCGTTCGCGTCCCTCCACGCGATAGCGAATGCCGCAGGTCAGCGACAGCCAGGTGACGATGAATCGGTTATGGCAGTTGAACAGCCGAAATCGCGCGCGTACCGGCAGCATCAGGCCAAGAGGTAGCATCACCAGGCCGGAGACCAGGATCGCCAGAAAATAGCCGATATAGAAGATCACACTACGAAAGACTTTCATGCGCGGGCCGCTTCTCCTCTGCTGCTGTCTCGGCTGCCATTGTCGGCCTCATCGTGATCGGGATAGTGCTGCTGACACCAGGCGTCCAGCATCAGTCCCAGCTCCAGCCGCCAGGACTTCTGATGGATCCCGAAGACATCGAGTAGCCGTCGGCAGTCGAGCACCCGCCGCAGCGGCGTATCATGATGCTGGTTGAGCGCCTGTAACTCCCCAAGCGCCGGTGATGCGCCCACGCCCTCGAGGCGGGTCGCCAGCTGAGTCCGGACGACCGAGCAGAAGGTGAAGACGCTGACCGGCTCCGTGCCGCAGAGATGGTAGGTGCCCCAGGCGCCGGCACCACTGTCGAGCTGCAGCAGCATGCCCGTGATGGCACGCGCGGCGGCCATGACCGACGTCGGGCAGAGCACCAGATCCTGAGTCGCTCGCACCGACTCGCCGCGCACCAGCGACTCGATCAACTCACTCAGCCAGGCATCCTCACCCTCGAGACCGAACAGCGGCCCCAGACGCAATATGAGGTGTCGAGGATGGTGGCGCACGCGCTGGCCGACCTCGACCAGACGGCGCATTGCCGCGTCCCGCGGTTGCGGCAGAACGGTCTCGTCGATAGGGCTTTCCGCACCATCTTCGTAGAGCGTATCCGATACGCCCCAGACCAGCGGGATCCCGAGTGTCTGGCACGCCTCGAGCAACGCTTCGACCCGATCGGCATGACGATAGACCGCCGCCGGCTCGCAGTGGCCGGGATCCGCCAGAGGCGGCACGATCACGGCATCCGGTGCTATCTCGGTCAGCACGCCGACGTCCACCACGGCGGGCGCCGGCAGGTACGCGATATCACCACGCTGCACCGCGGTGCCCCGCAGCGCCAGATTCAGGCAGTGCTCCGCTTGCAACACCAGACACTTCACGATGGCACCTCGACACGCCTCATCGCCTTGGAATCCTTACTCGTTTGGAAAACCATATTCCCATCGTCGACACCGGCACTATGATAACCAAGGCAGTGACAACGGAAGCACTGAACACCTCGGAATCGATCATGACCGAGATCGATACCGGTAAAATATCGACTGCCACCTAGCCAATCATGGAGACCATCATGCACAAGGACGTCACCGTCATCTGGAACGTCGGCGCCGAACTCGGCGAGGGCCCCATCTGGTCCGACAGCCTCGATGCCCTGCTGTTCGTCGATATTCGCCAAGCCAGAATTCACGCCTACTTTCCCGATGGCGGCGAACGCCAGAGCTGGGATCTCGACGAGGCCTGCTGCTGGCTGTTGCCCCGCGAGGGCGGCGGCTTCGTCGCCGGCCTGCTGTCCGGCGTGGTCGAACTCGACCTCGATGCCGATGGGCCTCGCATCGGCAAACGTCTGACGCCGATCGAGTGGCTGCCCGCCGGCGACCGCCTCAACGACGCCAACAGCGATACCCACGGCCGGCTGTGGTTCGGCTCCATGGACAATGACGAGGCCGAGGTCCGCGGCCACCTGTTTCGTCTCGATAGCCGTGGCCTGGTCGAGATGGACAGCGAGTACCACGTCACCAACGGGCCCGCCATCAGCCCTGACGGTGCCACACTTTATCATAATGACAGCGCGCGCCAGATCGTGTTCGCGTTCGATCTCGACGACCGGGGCGAATTGTCGAACCGACGCCAACACATCCGGCTCGCGCCCGGTGCCGGCTATCCGGACGGGATGACCTGCGACCGCGAGGGCGGCCTGTGGATCGCCCTTTGGGACGGCGGGCGCATCGCCCGCTACCACGCCGACGGCTCGCTCGATCGCGAGATCGCGCTACCCGTCTCCCGGCCCACCTCGTGCATCTTCGCCGGCGAGGCGCTGGATCGCCTGTTCGTCACATCGGCTGCCACCGGCTGCCCCGACGAGCCCATGGCCGGTGCGCTGTTCGAAATCGAGGTCGACATCGGCGGCATCGCGACCACCCCCGTGATCATGCCCAACGATTCGTCTCTTTAACCCGGCACAGCGACGGGCTCGACCGGCAGGATCAGGAGTCGACCGAAAGCATCGGGATCACCCGGCCCTGGGTAGCGCCAGCACGCGCCGATAGAAGCCGAGGCAGACGACGACGAATGCCACCAGCCCCAGCCACCGGGCGGTACTGGCGAAGTCGTCGCCGACCAGCGCCAGCGGCGCCGGCGCCCCGCTCATGCCGATGACGCCGGCCAGCAGCACGCCGACCAGGCTCTCGCCAACGATCAATCCTGAAGCGAGCAGCACGCCGCGCTGGCGAGGCTGCGCCGAGGCACGCTCGACGTCCTCGCCCCGCGCCAGCGCGCGGGCCCGCAGCCGACGGTCGATCAACCAGCCCAGCACGGCGCCGATCACCAGCGGCATGTTGATGCTCGGCGGCAGATAGATACCGATCCCCACGGCCAGCACCGGCAGGCGTGCGGTGCCGCCGCGTTTGCGCAACCCTTCGTCGACGGCGATCAATGCAGCACCGATCGCCAGCCCGATGATGATCATCGTCCACTCGAGATCGTGGGAGAACACCCCCCGCACGATGGCCGTCATCAGCGATGCCTGCGGCGCCGCCAGCGCCTGGGCAGGATCCATGCCATCCCGCGGCATCGCCCCGACGAACCCGTAGGCGTTGTAGAGCAGCGACAGCACCGGCGGAATCACCATCGCCCCGACCAGGCAGCCGATGATCAACGCCACCTGCTGGCGCCAGGGCGTGGCCCCGACCAGATACCCCGTCTTGAGATCCTGCAGATTGTCGTTGGAGATCGCCGCCACGGCGAGAATGACGGAGGTCACGAACAGCGCCAGCGCCGTGGGCAGCATCCGCGCGACGCCGGGGTCCAGCGCATCGAAGGCATCGCTGATGGCGGTGAAGCCGAGCAGCAACAGCGATACCAGAATCACCGCGACGATACCGATTCCCGAGATCGGGCTGCTCGACGACCCCACCAACCCGGCCATGTAGCCGCAGGCAGCGGCGATCAGAAAGCCGAACACGCCGGCGAATACCACGCTACCCAGCGTCAACGTCCAGAATGCCCCGCCGGCCAGCTGCGGCGCGGCCTCATGCAGGAAGATCGCGAATACTCCGGTCAGCAACAGCAGTAGTACGCCAGTCAGCGCCAGAATGATGCCTGCCGGCAGATCACGCTCGGTGCGCGGCTGATCTCGGAAGCCCCCCTGATCCCCCCGCACCGCGCCGAACGAGGTGCGCATGCCGACCAGCATCGGCTTGAACAGCGTCGCCAGAGTCCATACCGCGGCGATACCGATGGTACCGGCACCGATGAATCGCACCTTGTCGGACCATAACGCCATGCCGGCATCGGCCAGCGACTGCCCCGGCCCCAGCGGCGTGATGCTGGTCAACCACGGGACCGCAACGCCCCAGGCGATCAGGGTGCCGATCAGCATCGCCATGCCGCCGACGATACCGACCAGATAGCCCGCGCCGACCAGCGCCAGCGAAAACCCGGTGGAGAGCTGAAACGCCGCGCGCCCCGCCGAGAACCAGACGCTGACACTGTCCGCCAGCACTCGCAGGCCACCACTGGCGATCGAAAACGCCGCGGCGACGATACCGCCCAGCAGAATCTCCCGGGCACCCGGTTCACCGGCAGACTTGTCGTCATCATTGCGCGAATCGTCCAGCTTGGCCGCACCCGACGTTTCCGGCGCCGATGAATCGCGGCTGCCGACTTCGAGGATCTCGGCGGCGGCAATCCCTTCCGGATAAGGAAGATCGCTCTGCACCACCATTACCCGGCGCAGCGGAATCGTGTAGAGCACCCCGAGAATGCCGCCGATCGCGCAGATTGCCGTGGTCTGCCAGAAAGGGAAACCCTGCCAGTAGCCGATCATCAATAGCCCCGGCAACACGAAGATGATGGCAGAGAGCGTTCCGGCCGCCGAGGCCTGGGTCTGAACCATGTTGTTCTCGAGCTTGTTGGCACCGGCCACACGCCGCAGAACGGCCATCGAAATGACGGCGGCCGGAATCGCCGAGGCAAAGGTCAGCCCGACCTTGAGACCCAGATAGACATTGGAGGCGGTGAACAACAGCGTAATGAGCGCACCGAGAATGACGCCCCGCAGCGTCAGCTCGGGGAGGCGGGCCTCATCGGGGATACGTTGTGGCATGGAGAGACTCTTGACGTGAGGGGCCGACGGAAAAGCAGTGCGCCTTCGCCGATGAGGGCGAAGGCGCAGTCACAGCGCACCCCATTAGCAGTACGCGCAAATCATTAGATGACTATCGAGAGCGGTATTCTAGAACCCCCCGCCTTCCGCGTCGAGGCCATCATATCGATGCCGTGCCTGACGGCAGGGCGCCTCAAACCTCCTCATGCCTCGCCGAGCGGATGATATTGCCTTTCGCGTCGTGTTCGAGCGTCACGCTGCGGGCGCGTTGCAGCTCGGCGACCTGAGCCGAGTTCACGCCAAAGGAAAGCGCCAGTTTTTCAGGCGTCACCGGGGAAGCCGGCTGTCGACGGTCGGCATGTCGGAAGCGGCGATAGTTGTAGAACGCCCAGACCAGCAGCGCGGCACCGGCCAGCACGATGGTGGCCGCGTAGATCGCCAGCGACGCCCAGGCATGACCATGATTGTCGATGACATAGGTGTCGAATCGGTGCACGCCGAAGATCCAGCTGCCGATCGTGGCCAGCGGCAGAAGCAGGTAGAGCCACAGCATCCAGCCGATGCCTGCCACCAGCGCGAAGACGCTTCGCTGGCGACGCGACTGCAGGTCGGGACGATGGATGATTCGAGGCAGCCTGACGGCGCCCCGCTGTCTGTGGAGGTCATGAGGAAACTCTTGCATGGCGATACGTCCTGTCAGGGTTGAATGCCGCGATCCGGACTTTTCCAGCGCGCCCGCTGGCGGCGTGAGGCCAGCAGCGTCTTGGGCACGGCAACGACGGCGGTCAAGGTCGACAGCACCCAATACAGCAGCGGATACCAGATGACCCAGAAATAGTGGCGTAGAAATCCCGCACGTTCGTAGCGCTGGTCGATGCTCAGGCTGACCAGAAACTGGATCAGGCAGGTGGCACCCAGCAGCAGCCCGTTCCACTGCGGCAACAGCGTGGCGACCTGCCAGCGCGGCGGCAGCGGCATGAACCATCCGATGCAGAACAGGACGGCAATGGCGAGCATCACGTATGCCCATATCAGGCTGGTGAGGTACTCGAGCGCGACGCCCCAGAAGCGACGCTGGCGCCACGCGAGCAGACGTCTGCCATAGCGCAGCATCACCTCTACCCCGCCCTGGGCCCAGCGCAGCCTCTGCTGCCACAGCCCTTTCAAGGTTTCCGGCATATAGATGTAGCAGAGCGCTTCGGGCTCGAAGCGAATATCCCAATGGTTGATCTGGAGGCGCCAGGAGACGTCGATATCCTCGGTCACCATGTCGGAACGCCAGTAACCGATGCTATCCAGCGCCGCGCGATTGAAGCCCGTGATTACCCCGGAGACGGTGAAGATACGACCGTAGGTCCGCTGCGCCCGCTTGATCAGGCCGATGATAGAGGAGAACTCGCCTACCTGGATTTTGCCCAGTAGCGTCGAGCGATTGAGAATGCGCGGATTGCCGGTCACCGCGCCGACGCGCGGCCCGCCGGTGAGATGCTGCATCATCCAGTAGACGGCAAACGGGTGAAGCAGCGCATCGCCGTCGATGCACACGAGATAGTCCGAGGGCGCCGCCAGCGCGCCGGCACGCAGCGCCACCGCCTTGCCCTGGTTGGTCGCGAAATGAATCACGCGCAGGCGTTCATGCTGCTCGGCCAGACGGTCGAGGATCGCCCCGGTGTCATCATGGCTGCCGTCGTTGACCGCGATGACATCGAAATGCGGATAGCGGGTAGCCAACGCATAGCGGATCGTCTGCTCGACCTGATCCGCCTCGTCGAAGCAGGGAATGATGATGCTGGCATGGGGCGCATCGGAGCTCAGCGTTTCCAGTCGCGGGGTCATGTCTCTGCCACGCTCGCGACGCAGATAGAACCACAGCCCACCGGTAATCCACATCCAGGCCATGAAGATCGGATAGTAGAACGCGAAGCCGAACATCACGTCCCGCCAGTCGATGGCCACGATCCAGGCTTCGATATCGGCGATCATGGCTGACTCCGGAGAGGGGAAGTTGAGTAGGGAAATTCGTTGAGGCTCATGCCCTCGAATGTCGGCTGAAACGCCGGTTTGCCGGTGATGAAGTCATCCGGGTAATAAGCGAGATTCAATCCGCCGCGGCGCACGAGCTGCTGCATCCAGCCCTGGAAGCGTTGCGGTTCGATCCAGCGCTCACGCGCCCAATCGTATGCCTGCAATTCGAACACCGTCCTGTCGAGCCCGTCGGGATAGCGCATCACCTGATCGATCAGCGCATTCAACCACTGGCTGGCCGTATCGCCGTCACGCGTCATGTCCGCCTGATCGAGATACGGCATCGCCATCAGCGCCACTTCGTCGTAACTCTCGAGGAATGGCCCCAACGCTTGGGCGAAACGCGACTCGGCATCGGGATCGAGCACCACTCGCGGGTAGATATTGCGCGCCACTCGGAAGCGATGGCTCAGATTGACGTATTCACGGGCACCGGCGACCGCCTGGCGACTGAAGTCGATCAGCGCTCGGGTCTTGTCGCGAGCGCTCAAGCCACAGTCGGTCAGCACCTGCTGAGTGCCGGGCCACCGCGCTTCGGGGGTGCAGGCCTGTGCGTCCTCGTCGGCAGCCAGGTAGGCATCGTCGTGAATCAAGATGCCGTTGATGCCCGATGTGTTGCGGGCCAGATCGGCATAGATCCCGCGAACGATCGACAGCGTAGCGGGGCGAAACGGGCTCAGCCGGCGATAATCGCGATCGGCGGCCTGACTGTCGCCGTCGGCGCCATGCGCTCTCACCGCCAGCCGCTGCTGGCGTTCTTCATCCGGCAGATCGAAGGCGAGCAGCGGCAACCAGGCGTAGACCTCGACGCCGGCTCGGGTCTTCAGCTGCCAGGCGACGCGGTTGAACAGATCGGCACGCATCGGTAGCGAGTGGTTGGGGAAGTAGAGCGACGAGGCCGTGCCGTCGCCATCCGGATCGGCGAAGGCCTGCAGGTAGACCGTGCGCACTTGCATGGCCTGGATTCGATCCAGCAAGGCGCTGAGATTGGCATTGACCTGATCGGGGTCCGGGTCGTAGAGATAGTCGAGATCCACCTGAACGGCGCGCTGTATCCGCTTGGGCGGCGCGACCGTCTGGGCGATCTGGGACTCGATGGCGACCGGATCGGGATCGTCCATGACCAGAAACCGGCCGAAATCGGGTCCGCTCGATGGCGTCGACAGGCGCTGATCGCCAAGGCTGAAGGTAAATCGGTAGCCCGCCTTCCTCGCGATCGCCTCGGTGACGGCATTGGTAGCGCCGTAAGGCCAGACCAGCGTTCGCGGTCGAATGCCGGTGTGTTCCTCGATGATATCGGCACTGCGAACCAGATCGTCATGCACTCGCCGTCGATAGTCGACATCGCTCTCGTATTCGCCGCTCGACGCATCGTACTGCCGCGTCAGCGCCGCAGGCTCGACGTTACCCTGCGGGTTGGCCGAAATGCCGCGGTGAAGATCGTCGGTATGCGACGCCACTTCCACCAGCCCGGACGCCTGCATCTCGCGCACCTGCCGCCAGTCGACGAAGCCGGCACTTCCTCGCCCGCGACCGTTGTAACGCACCTCGTTGTCGGTCTCGTCGCCGCCATCACCGCGGATGACGGCGCCCTCGTCGAGCGGCGAGGTCACCGGATCGGTATCGGCCGCGGCCACGGTATCGCCGCGACTGACACGCTCGATCCAGCCGGTCTCCACTGCGAACAGCGCCGGGTAGTCGAATGCCAGCAGCAGCGGAAAGGCTCGGGTGTAGAAGCTTTCCAGCCCATCATCGAAGCTCAGCAGAACCGCATTGTGCGGCAGTACTCGCTCGCCGTTACGAGCCGCCTGGATATCGTCCAGCGACACCGGATGCCAATCGTTGACCGCCAGCCAGTCGAACAGCGATGCCAGCCGCTCGGTGCTGACGGCGTAGGGGTCGTGATCCACGGCGGGCTGCGCATCGTCGCGGACGTCGTGGAATGCCAGCGTCACGAATTGGCCGGCCGGAATCTGCAGTGTGGCCATCTTCGACGACGCCTCGCCCAGGCCACGGATCTGCATAGCGGTCGCTGTCCCGGCCGAAGCGCCGGTCGATCCGACGGCCGGTACTTCGGTAGCGGCGCCGGCCTGCGCCGGTGCCGGCGGAATCGAGCCTGCCGCCAGCGCCACTGCCAGCAGGGATCGGATGCAGGTCGACCGCATCAACTGACTCATCATAGCGCCCATCACAGCACCCCCTCGAAACCGAACTGGCCCAGCCAACGCCGCTCGCGCTCGCCCTCGTAATCGTGTTGTCCCCAGCCGACGCCATAATGGATCGACCAGGTTCGGGTCAGTTGCCAGGTGTGACCGTAAGTGACGTCGTAACCCGCTGCGCTGCCGTAGCCGCGCTCCCATTCGGAGGCTGCGCCCAACGTCAGATTCTGGGTGAAGGCGTGGTTGTAACGGCGCCAGGTCAGCCAGTCGTGCTCGAGAGCCAACCCCATCGAACGGGTATCCTCGGGGTTGTAGTAATCCGCCTCGGATTGGCTGTTGTGCTCGGCGGAGAGCGAGCCGATCAGTCGCGTCTGATGATGGGCACTGGCCTGAATGCGCTGGGTCAGATCGGCCGCGGCGTCGCTTCGCAGGTTGCCGTCGCTGATATCCAGCGCTCCCAGTGTCAGCGTGGCTTCACGCGACTCGTTCTGACGCCAGGTCAACTGCGCCTGATAGAGCCGCCCATCCAGATCATCGCGCTCCGCACGCAATGGTGTTTCGGGGGACTGGGTCTGGGTTCGCAGCTGGTACTGCCAGCGATCATCGAGCCACTGCGACCAGCCGAGTTCGAGCCCAAGATCGTGGCTGAAATGCTCTCCACTCAGCCCCGCCCACCAGTGACGACGCAGCCATTGGCGCTCCACGCCGCCCCCCTCGCGGTCGTGACGCTCGGTACCCTCGTCGTAGTCGCCCCAGCGGTAAGACTGCTCGACGTAAGCGCGATAGCCACCCTCGCTCCATGGGGAGTTCAGCCGAAGCTGGTACTCACCATCCTGGCTGCCGTTGACGGCATTGCCACCGTGGGATCGGCCGAAGCTGCCCTGCCCCTCGAGGGAGAAATGCTGGCGGTCCTGCCACTCGAGGCGGTTACGCCGAATCGCGCTATCGGTCGGAAACTGCGCCGCCAGTGGCTCGATGGTGTGTTGCCAGCGCGGGAAGTTCTCGAGGTCCTGAGCATTTTCGGCAATGTTCAGCCGGGTGGCCTGATCGCCGGGGGCGTAGGCAGCCGCCAGCTCAGCGGTTGCCTGGGCCTGTTCATACCAACCTCTCGAACGCTGGGCGGTAGCCAGACCATCGATTACGTCGGTGTTGCGCGGCGCCTGACGATAGAGCCCTCTGGCCTGCTCGAGAGCCGCTGCCTCGTGATGACGGTAAGTGGCATCGAGCACTCGCAGACGGTCGACTTCGCTACGCTCCCAGTTCGGCACCGGCGAGGCCGTCGCATTCGGGCGCGAGCGCCAGATCGGTGTGTCGATGTCCATCTGCGCCAGCACTTCGCCCGCGGCGGCGTAGTTCTCGCTCTCGATCAGCGCGTAGTAGTAACCGGTGCGCACGGACAGCGGCGCTTGAGGATTGGCATCGATCGCGTTGCGGTAGAGTTCTGCCGCGACCTCCGGCTGGCGACGCGCCAGATAGGCATCGCCAACGGCACCCTTGGCATAGCTCGGAACGACAATCGAGTCACGCTGCAAGGCACGGTAGTCTGCAATCACGGCGTCGAAGCGATTCAGTTGGCGCAGCACGATCAGGCGGTCGACACGAGTGCGCTGGCGAGCTTCGCTTGCGGCGGGGAAGCGTTCGAGATTGGCATTCAGCGTCTCGAGCGACTTGACCAACTCGAGATTGCTCGTCGCATAGCGATGTCGTCGCTCGAGACGGGCCTGCTCCTGCGTGCCATCGCGAATCGCCGCCGTTGCCACGTCGGCGTGGAAGCGCTCCTGCGTGGCCTGCGGCCAATCGGGCCGATACTGCTCACGCAGCTGATCGGCGCGGCGATGCGCGCCCAGATTGGCCAGGCTGGAAATCCGGGTCTGAATGGCCTGCGGGTTGTCCGGTGCGTACGCCAGCACCCGCTGGGCGAGGCGCAGTGCCGTCGCCGGGTGCCCCTGCTGCCGCTGGCGCTCCGCGATACCGGCCAGATCATCGGCATTGGGTTGCCCCCTGGGACCGGGACGAACGTCGTTACCGTAGGCTGATGCCGGCGTGTCGATCGCCGGCAGGCGGCCGCCCGGAAAGCGTTCGGCGGCCTCAGCCGAAGGCGTCAATAGTGACAGGAGACCAAGTGCGAGCGGCGCAAGAGAATAAAAAGCGCTGTCGCGGACACGGCCAGAATCGCCACGAGAGACCGTCGAAAGGTCAAGACCTTCGACAGCTCGCGCGGCTCGACCGCGGAAGCAGGATGTTCGCATTACAGGATTGAACCACCGTTATTTCCGTTAAGACTCTGATACGAGAGCACTCAAATCCCTGAGTGTGGTGCAGACAAGCGAGGTCAACTTAGAGACAAATGGGGTTTCTTACAAATTAGTAAACAATCATATATTTATGTATTTCGAACGCCTCGGCCAGATCCCGGAAACGACGACGCCCCGCGTCGCGGGGCGCCGAGGTGACGGCCGACGAGTGGGTCGGCCGCACGGCTTCTCTCAAACGTTTTTTCAGATGACCGCTAGAACGGGATTTCGTCGTCGAAATCGTCGAAGCTACCCGGATTGGGCGCGCCGTAATTGGGGTTCTGGTTGGGCTGCGGCGCCGGCTGACCCTGCTGCGGTGGGCGCTGTCCCTGAGCCGGGCGCTGCTGGGGCGGCTGTTGCGGCTGCGCGTTGCCACCCTGCTGCGGTGACGACTGATCGTAGCCGCCCTGGTCATACCCACCCTGGGCCGCTCCACCATACTGACCCTGGGGCTGGTAGTCACCGCCCTGGCCACCGCCACGGGAATCCAGCATCTGCATGTCGTTACCAACGATTTCGGTCGAGTAGCGATCCTGACCGTCCTGGCCCTGCCATTTACGGGTCTGGAGGCGGCCTTCGATGTAGATTCGCGAGCCTTTCTTCACGTACTGCTGGGCGATTTCCGCCAGTTTGTTGAACAGCACCACACTGTGCCATTCCGTGCGCTCCTGGCGCTGGCCGCTCTGACGGTCGGTCCAGCTATCGGTGGTGGCGATGCGCAGGTTGCACACCGGATTTCCCGAAGGCAGGAAGCGAACTTCCGGATCCTGTCCCAGGTTGCCGATCAGGATGACTTTGTTTACACCTCGGGCCATCGTTGTCTCCTCGCATTCCTGCGTTGCGACGCGTTCACGCGTCGGTTCGTTGCCATTGATTACCTGCGATACTGGCCAGCGCCTCGACATCCAGGTGCTGGCGGTCGACCTTGAGATAGGCCACCTGCTCTTCGGGCACGACCATGACGTCCTCGACACCGGTCACCGAGGCAAAGCGCTCGAGTAGTGTATCGAGCCTGTCCATGGATTGCTCGTCGAGTGCAATGATCTCGCTGGAGAGGTGGCGGGGTGCCGGCATTTTCCAGACCACGGCCAGCCAGACCGCACCGACCGCCGCCGCCCCCAGAAAGACACTTTGCACGCCGAAGCCTTGCGACAGTGCGCCACCCAGCGTACCGCCGAGAAAGGCGCCAAAGAACTGACTGGTCGAATAGACGCCCATGGCAGTGCCCTTGGCACCGGCCGGGGCCAATTTGCTGATCATCGAGGGTAACGTTGCCTCCAGAAGATTGAAGACCACGAAAAAGCCCCAAAGTAGAGTAACCAGCGTCACCCGATCCGTGGCGAGTTCGCCGAAACCGAGCAGAATCAGCGTCATTGCCGCGACGGCACCGACGAAGATGGGCTTCATCTGGCGATACTTCTCGGCCACGATGACCAGCGGAATCATGCCGAGGAAGGCCAGCGCCATCACCGGCAGGTATACCCAGCCGTGGTCTGCCGGCGCGAACCCCAGGGCCTCGAGCCGAAACGGCAGCGCCGTGAAGCAGGCGGTCAGGATCAGATGCAGCGCGAAGATCGAGAAGTCCAGCCGTAACAGATCGCTCTGGCCGAGCGTCGCCCGCAGCTGGCGGCGATCGATGCCGACATCGCGATGCGACATGCGCCGCGGCGCCTTCGGCACCAGCTTCCATAAAATCAGCAATCCGCAGGCGGCCAGCGCCGCCGTGAACCAGAATACCCCGGCGAGCCCGCCGATGTCCGCTATCAGCGGCCCGGCGACCATGGCCACTGCGAACGCCACGCCGATGGAGAGCCCAATGGTAGCCATCGCCGCGGTGCGGATCTCTTCACGCGTCTGATCCGCCAGCAGGGCCATGATGGCACCGGCAACGGCACCGCTCCCCTGCAGGCAGCGGCCGATGATGATGCCGGTGATGGAGGTGGCATTGGCGGCGACGATACTGCCGATGATGAACAGGACGATGCCGCCGCCAATGACCGCCTTGCGGCCGATGCGGTCAGATAACAGCCCGAAGGGAATTTGCAGGAGCGCCTGGGTCAGGCCGTAGCCGCCCAGCGCCATGCCGACCAGCAAGGGCGTCGCACCCTCGAGATGATCGGCATACAGCGCCAGCACCGGCAGGACCATGAACAGGCCCAGCATGCGCGAGGCATAGAGACTGGCCAGCCCGACGATGGCACGTCGTTCGGTAACGAGAAAACGAGAAGTCATGGAGGTCACAACGTTGGGTGAACTCGGTCAGCACCGAGGATGGTTCGGAATGAGCGACGCATTTTACCGCTCGCCTTCCACTAGTGAAAGCAGCCGGCTTTGCCGGGCATTTGATCCGCGACCTATAATGGTCGTTTCCCGCGTCGCAGCACGAGGTAGTCATGGACAGCATTCTGGTCAGGGGCGCACGAACCCATAACCTGAAGAACATTGATGTCGAACTGCCGCGCGACAAGTTGATCGTGGTAACCGGTCTATCCGGTTCGGGTAAGTCTTCACTCGCATTCGACACGCTTTACGCCGAAGGACAGCGACGTTACGTCGAGTCCCTGTCGACCTACGCCCGCCAGTTCCTGTCGATGATGGAAAAGCCTGACGTCGATCACATCGAAGGACTGTCGCCGGCCATCTCCATCGAGCAGAAATCGACATCGCACAATCCGCGCTCCACCGTGGGCACGATCACCGAGATCTACGACTACCTGCGCCTGCTTTTCGCCCGCGCCGGTACGCCGCGATGCCCGGATCACGACGAGGAACTGGAAGCCCAGACGGTCTCGCAGATGGTCGATCAGGTCCTGAGCTTGCCCGAAGGCAGCCGGCTGATGCTGCTGGCGCCGGTGATCAAGGGCCGCAAGGGCGAGCACCAGCAGCTGATCAGCGAGCTGCGGGCCCAGGGGTTCGTACGCGCGGTGATCGACGGTCATACCGTCGAGCTCGACGATGTGCCGGACCTCGACAAGAAGCGCAAGCACGACATCAGCGTGGTGGTCGATCGAATCAAGGTGCGATCCGATCTCCAGCAGCGCCTGGCGGAATCCTTCGAGACCGCCCTCAACCTGGCCGACGGCACCGCGATCATCCATTTCATGGATGGCGAACGGGAAGATCTGGCATTCTCGTCGCGCTTCGCCTGCCCCATCTGTGGCTATTCGCTCGCCGAGCTGGAGCCGCGGCTGTTCTCGTTCAACAACCCGGCCGGCGCCTGCCCGACCTGCGATGGCCTCGGCGTGCGTCAGTTCTTCGATCCGGACAAACTGATCAGCCATCCCGAACTCTCGCTGGCCGAGGGCGCGATCAAGGGTTGGGACCGGCGCAGCATCTACTACTTCAGCCAACTGCAGGCGGTCGCCGAACACTACCGATTCACCCTGGATACGCCCTGGAACGAGCTCGCCCGCCACGAGCGTGATCTGGTGCTCAACGGCAGCGGCAAGGACGAGGTCGCGTTCAGCTACGTCAACGACCGGGGCCGCAAGGTCACCCGCGAGCACCCGTTCGAAGGCGTGCTGCCCAATCTGGAACGGCGCTATCGTGAGACCGAATCGTCCATGGTGCGCGATGATCTCTCCAAGTACCTGGCCGTTCGCCCCTGTCCGACCTGCGACGGTGCCCGCCTCAAGCGGGAGGCGCGCCATGTCTTCGTCGACGGCAACAATCTTCCGACGCTGACCCAGATGCCGGTGGGTGAAGCCTGGAAGTATTTTGGCCAGGTGACGCTGCCCGGCCGCAAGGGCGAGATCGCGGTCAAGATCGTCCACGAGATTCACGCGCGCCTGGAGTTTCTGGTCAATGTCGGCCTCGACTACCTGACCCTGGAGCGCAGTGCCGATACGCTTTCCGGCGGCGAGGCCCAGCGCATCCGCCTGGCCAGCCAGATCGGTGCCGGCCTGGTCGGGGTGATGTACATTCTCGACGAACCCTCCATCGGCCTCCACCAGCGCGACAACGATCGTCTGCTGCGCACGCTGATCCGGCTGCGCGATCTGGGCAACACGGTCATCGTGGTCGAGCACGACGAAGACGCGATTCGTGCCGCCGACCACGTGCTGGATATCGGTCCCGGCGCCGGCGTTCACGGCGGCCAGATCGTCGCCCAGGGCACACCGCACGATATCGAGACGTCGCCGGACTCGCTGACCGGACAATATCTCTCCGGAAAACGCTGCATCGAGGTGCCGCCCTATCGAATACCGGTCAATCCGGAAAAGCAGCTGCATCTGCGCGGCGCCAGCGGCAACAACCTGCAGGATGTGGATCTGGCACTGCCGTTGGGGCTGTTCGTCTGCGTGACCGGCGTTTCCGGATCCGGCAAGTCCACCCTGATCAACTCGACGCTGATGCCGATTGCCGCGCGTGAGCTCAACCGTGCCACGACGCTCACCGCAGCGCCGTATCGCAGCATCGAGGGCCTCGAGCAGCTCGACAAGATCATCGATATCGATCAGAGCCCCATCGGGCGCACGCCACGCTCCAACCCTGCCACCTACACCGGCATCTTCACTCCGATCCGCGAGCTGTTCTCGGGGACCCAGGAAGCCCGTGCACGCGGCTACAAGCCGGGACGTTTCAGCTTCAACGTCAAGGGCGGTCGCTGCGAGGCGTGTCAGGGCGAGGGCATGATCAAGGTGGAGATGCACTTCCTGCCGGATATCTATGTCCCCTGTGACGTCTGCAAAGGCAAGCGCTACAACCGCGAGACGCTGGAGATTCACTACAAGGGCAAGAGCATCCACGAAGTGCTCGAGATGACCATCGAAGAAGCGCTGGCGTTCTTCAGCCCGGTGCCGGCGATTGCACGCCGTCTACAGACGCTGATGGATGTCGGGCTCTCCTACGTGCGTCTCGGCCAGAGCGCGACGACGCTCTCCGGCGGCGAGGCGCAACGCGTCAAGCTCGCCCGCGAGCTGGCCAAGCGCGATACCGGCCAGACGCTCTATATCCTCGATGAGCCGACGACGGGTCTACACTTCGAGGATATCCGCCAGCTGCTTGGAGTGCTGCACCGTCTGCGCGATCACGGCAACACGGTGGTGGTGATCGAACACAACCTGGACGTGATCAAGACTGCCGACTGGGTCGTCGATCTCGGCCCTGAAGGCGGCTCCGGCGGTGGACGGATCATCGCGGAGGGCACGCCGGAACAGGTAGCCACACTCGAACACTCCCACACAGGCCATTTCCTGGCCCCACTGCTGCCAGCGCCCAAGGCCCGCAAGGCCAAGCGCGCCTGAAGCCCCTACGCCGGCATGCTGCGTTGACGAGAGGGCGACACCCGCTCGTCAATGCAGCACCATCCCGTCGATGACCGCCCTTGATCGTCAGATCCCGAAATATCAGGCAAAAGAAAACCGGCTACCCAGAAGACTGGATAGCCGGTTTTTGTCGTGCCGGAAGCGTGGGACTTATTCGTCGCCAGCGGCTTCTTCAACGACCGGACGATCGACCAGCTCGATGTAAGCCATCGGGGCATTGTCGCCAGTACGGAAACCGCACTTCAGCACACGGACGTAACCGCCCGGGCGAGTGGCGTAACGCGGGCCAAGCTCGTTGAAGAGCTTGCCGACAGCTTCTTTGGAGCGGGTGCGGCTGAACGCCAGACGGCGGTTTGCCACGCTATCCTGCTTGGCCAAAGTGATCAGCGGCTCGATATGACGACGCAGCTCCTTGGCTTTGGGCAGGGTAGTCTTGATCACTTCATGCTCGACCAGCGAGATGCACATGTTCTTGAACATGGCGTGCCGATGCGAGCTGGTCCGATTCAGATGACGACCACTCTTACGATGACGCATGATTGCTATTCCTTACCAAACTGGTGATTCGAGTCGGCACGCTGGTTTCGACGCTAGGGCGACGACACCGGAGACGGAGTCCCGGCGTCATCTTCCTCAGGCGGAAGCCTTGTCGTCTTTCAAACTCGCCGGCGGCCAGTTATCCAACCGCATACCGAGTGAAAGACCGCGCGAAGCCAACACGTCCTTGATCTCGTTCAAGGACTTCTTGCCAAGGTTCGGCGTCTTGAGCAGCTCGACTTCCGTGCGCTGAATCAAATCGCCAATGTAGTAAATATTCTCGGCCTTCAAGCAGTTGGCACTGCGAACCGTGAGTTCGAGATCATCCACGGGGCGCAGAAGAATCGGATCGATCTGATCTTCTTCCTCTTCGGTTTCCTGCTCTCTGTCAGCTTCGAGGTCGACGAAGGCGGCCAGCTGTTCCTGAAGAATGGTCGCACTGCGGCGAATCGCTTCTTCGGGATCCAGAGTACCGTCAGTTTCGAGATCGATGACCAGCTTATCGAGGTCGGTGCGCTGTTCGACACGTGCAGCCTCTACCGCATACGACACGCGGCGTACGGGGCTGAATGTCGCGTCCAGCTGCAGACGACCGATGGCACGGGATTCGTCCTCGTCGGAGAGTCGCGCATCCGCTGGCTCGTAACCACGACCCCGAACGATCTTCAGCTGCATTTTCAGCTCGCTGCCGTCGTTGAGGTGAGCGATCACGTGCTCCGGATTGACGATCTCGACGTCATGACCGACGGCGATATCACCCGCAGTCATTACACCGGGGCCCTGCTTGTTCAGGGTCAGGACGGCTTCGTCGCGGCCGTGCATCCTGATGGCCACGTCCTTGAGATTCAGGAGAATCTCGATGACGTCTTCCTGAACACCCTCGATGGCACTGTACTCATGCAGTACGCCTTCGATTTCCGCTTCGACCACGGCACAGCCGGGCATCGAAGAGAGCAGGATGCGACGCAGCGCATTCCCCAGGGTATGGCCGAAACCACGTTCGAAGGGTTCCAGCACGATCTTTGCGTGATGTGCACTGACCTCTTCGACCTTGATGTCGCGGGGAAGGAGAAACTCTGTCACTGAACGCTGCATATGAACACCTTCCCAGGCTGCCAAACGAAATTCGGTACCCAATGCTGGAATCGGGCCACACGGAGCGGCCCGATATCAGACTTACTTGGAGTACAGCTCGACGATCAGGTTTTCGTTGATGTCGGCAGACAGGTCACCGCGTTCCGGGACAGCCTTGAAAGTGCCTTCCATCTTCTTCGAATCGATGTCGATCCACGTCACGTCGCCGCGATTGGCAGCGATGGACAGGGCCTGCTGGATACGGGCCTGGTTCTTGGCCTTCTCGCGAACAGACACGACGTCGCCCGGACGCACCTGATAGGACGCCACGTTGACGGTACGGCCATTGACCATAATCGCCTTGTGGCTGACCAACTGGCGAGATTCGTTACGCGTGGAGCCGAAGCCCATGCGATAAACCACGTTGTCCAGTCGGCATTCCAGCAGCTGCAACAGAGATTCACCGGTCGCCCCTTTCAGGCGAGCGGCTTCCTTGTAGTAGTTGCGGAACTGTTTTTCGAGTACGCCGTAGATACGACGCACTTTCTGCTTCTCGCGAAGCTGCAAGCCGTAGTCGGAAAGACGCTGACGGCGCTGGCCGTGCACACCCGGAATCTGCTCGGATTTGCACTTCTTCTCGAAGGGAGTGACACCGCTCTTGAGAAAGAGGTCGGTACCCTCACGACGAGACAACTTACACTTGGGTCCAAGATAACGAGCCATGAGTCTGTCTCCTTAAACGCGGCGTTTCTTCGGCGGACGGCATCCGTTGTGCGGAATCGGCGTCGCGTCAGTAATGCTCTGTACACGGAAGCCGGCGGCATTGAGCGCGCGCACGGCAGACTCACGGCCAGGACCTGGGCCCTTGACCAGCACGTCGACGTTTTTCACACCATACTCGGCTGCAGCAGTCGCTGCACGTTCACTCGCCACTTGAGCTGCGAACGGGGTGCTCTTGCGAGAACCACGAAAACCCGAACCACCGGCAGTTGCCCAGGAAAGCGCATTGCCCTGGCGGTCTGTGATCGTCACGATCGTATTGTTAAAAGAGGCGTGGATATGCGCAACCGCATCCACCACCTGCTTTTTAACCTTTTTTCGGTTGCTACGCGGGTTAGCCATGTTGATGTATCCTGATCTTAAACGCCGGAACGTTAATTACTTACGAATCGGTTTACGCGGTCCCTTACGGGTACGCGCATTGGTCTTGGTACGCTGACCACGCAGCGGTAGACCACGACGATGGCGCAGACCACGGTAGCAACCCAAGTCCATGAGACGCTTGATATTCAGCGTCACATCACGGCGAAGGTCGCCTTCTACGGTGTACTTGCCCACTTCGGTACGCAGGGTGTCGAGCTCTTCGCCTGACAGTTCCTGAACCTTGGCGGTCGGTGCGATGCCGGCAGCGACACAGATCATCTGTGCACGCGTGCGGCCAATCCCGTAGATGTAGGTCAGCGAGATCGCCGCATGCTTATTGTCCGGGATATTGACGCCTGCAATACGGGCCATCAGCTTACTCCGAATGTTGAGCGGCTTGCTCGTTTTAGTCGTCCACAAAGGGCGCAATAGCATACCCCCTGACCTCTCTCAAGGCAAGGGGTATGCCATGGCCCGCTTTTTACTCGCAACTTCAGGATCAGATCAACCCTGACGCTGCTTGTGACGAGGTTCCGTGCAAATGACACGAACCGCGCCGTTGCGCCGAATGATCTTGCAGTTACGGCACATTTTCTTTACAGAAGCTCGAACTTTCATCGTTCTCTCCAAATGCTCTCTGGCGGAGGCTCAGCGCGTCAGGCCGCCGCTACCGTAGCCCTTCAGGTTCGATTTCTTCATCACCGATTCATACTGATTCGACATCAGGTGTGACTGAACCTGGGCCATGAAGTCCATGATTACCACGACCACGATCAGCAGCGAGGTACCCCCGAAGTAGAACGGCACCTGCCAGGCCACCACCAGGAACTGCGGCATCAACGAGACCAGTGTGATGTAGAGCGCCCCGAACAGCGTCAGACGCGTCATCACCTTGTCGACGTAGCGCGCCGTCTGCTCTCCCGGACGAATCCCCGGCAAAAAGGCACCGGACTTCTTCAGGTTGTCGGCGACATCTCTCGGATTGAACACCAACGCCGTGTAGAAGAAGCAGAAGAACAGCACTGCCGCGGCGAACAGGATGATGTACAGCGGCGCACCGGGTGCCAGCTGTTGCGAGGCCACCTGTAGCCACTCGAAACCATCGCTCTGACCCAGCCACTGACCGATGGAACCCGGGAACAGCAGGATACTGGACGCGAAGATTGGCGGAATCACACCCGCCATGTTGACCTTCAACGGCAGATAGCTGCTCTGTCCGGCGTACATCTTGTTGCCCACCTGCCGGCGAGGATAGTTCACCGTAATACGACGTTGGCCTCGCTCGATGAACACCACAAAAGCGACGGTGGCGATACCGAGAATCGACAGCGCCAGCAAGGGCAGCACGTTCCAGGCTCCATCGTTACGAGCGAGCTCGAACGACTGACCGATCGCATTGGGCAAGCCCGCCACGATCCCGGAAAAGATGATCAACGAGATACCGTTGCCGATACCCTTCTCGGTAATCTGCTCG
This sequence comes from Salinicola socius, assembly GCF_001937195.1. Lineage (GTDB taxonomy): Bacteria > Pseudomonadota > Gammaproteobacteria > Pseudomonadales > Halomonadaceae > Salinicola > Salinicola socius. The sequence continues at coordinate 21,669 of NZ_MSDO01000027.1, forward strand.
CCCAGCCACATCAGGAATACGGCACCGGCCACGAACGTCACGATCGCCGTGAAGTAGAAGCTGATGTCGCCCGAATAGGCAACGCCCTGACTGACCAGACCAACTGACATGCCCGTCGCCTGAATCAATGCCAGCAACACCGTACCGTAGCGCGTGTACTGGTTGATCTTGCGGCGCCCGGCTTCGCCTTCCTTCTTCAGCGCTTCGAGCTGAGGCGATACCGCGGTCAGAAGCTGCATGATGATCGACGCGGAGATGTACGGCATGATCCCCAGCGCGAAGATACTCATGCGCTGCAGCGCACCCCCCGAGAACATGTTGAACATGCCCAGGATGGTGCCCTGGTTCTCCCGAAACAGGGCAGCCAGCTGGTCAGGATCGATGCCGGGGACGGGGATGTGGGCACCAATGCGGTACACCACGATCGCGATAAAGACGAAACGCAGGCGTGCCCACAGCTCGCTGAGACCACTACCCATGTTCGCCGGCATGTTTCCTGACTTAGCCATTTAGTCCTCTACTTTGCCACCGGCCGCTTCGATCGCAGCACGCGCACCTTTGGTGACCTTGAGGCCACGCACGGTAACTGCCTTGCTCAGCTCGCCGGAAAGAACGACCTTGGCGTACTCGGTAGCATTCTTGAGTACGTTGGCTTTCTTCAGGCTAGCGAGATCGGCGACGTCGCCATCGACCTTGGCCAGCTCGGCCAGGCGGACTTCTTCGGACACCAGCGACTTGGCCGAGGTGAAACCGAATTTCGGCAGACGACGCTGCAAGGGCATCTGACCACCCTCGAAGCCCGGCTTGACCGAGCCACCGGAGCGGGACTTCAGACCCTTGTGGCCGCGGCCACCGGTCTTGCCCAGACCAGAACCGATACCGCGTCCCACACGCTTTTCAGCATGCTTGGAACCCGGGGCCGGGCTTAAGTCATTAAGTTTCATGGATTACTCTCCCTCGATTCGAACAAGGTAGTTGACCTTGTTGATCATGCCGCGAACGGCGGGGGTGTCTTCCAGCTCGACCGAGTGCCCAATTCGACGCAGACCGAGACCGGTCATCGTCGCCTTGTGCTTCTGCAGGACACCAATGGTGCTGCGGGTCTGAGTGATTTTGATCGTCTGTGCCATGGTCACTTACCCCGCCAGCTCTTCGACAGACAGGCCACGCTTGGCGGCGATGTCATCCCGAGATTGCATGGATTCAAGCCCCTTGATGGTGGCGCGAACCACGTTCACCGGGTTGGTGGAACCGTAGCACTTGGCCAGAACGTCATGCACACCCGCCAGTTCTAGCACGGAACGCATGGCGCCACCGGCGATGATGCCGGTACCTTCGGAAGCCGGCTGCATATAGACCTTGGACGCACCGTGACGGGCGCGAACCGGGTACTGCAGCGTGCTGCCGCTGAGGCTGACCTTGACCATGTTGCGGCGAGCCTGGTCCATGGCTTTCTGAATCGCAACAGGCACTTCACGTGCCTTGCCGCGACCGAAGCCGACCCGGCCGTTGCCATCACCAACGACGGTCAGGGCGGTGAAACCGAAGATACGGCCACCCTTGACCACCTTGGCGACGCGGTTGACCTGCACCAACTTCTCTTGCAGATCTCCGCCCTTCTGTTCGTTATTCGCCATCGTTAAACCCTTTAGAATTGCAGACCGCCTTCGCGTGCGGCATCAGCCAATGCCTTGACACGCCCGTGGTACTGGAACCCAGCGCGGTCGAAGGCCACTTTAGAGATGCCGGCATCCTTGGCGCGCTCGGCAATCAGAGCACCCACCTTGGCAGCCGCGTCAGCGTTGCCCGTGGCACCTTCGCGCAAATTCTTGTCCAGCGTGGAAGCGCTGGCCAGGACCTTGCCGCCGTCCGGTGAGATGATCTGCGCATAGATGTGTCGCGGGGTGCGGTTGACGCACAGGCGAAACACACCCAAATCGCGGATCTTGGCACGGGCGCGGCGGGCACGACGGAGACGAGATTCTTTCTTCGCGTTCATAACCCTGCCTTACTTCTTCTTGGCTTCTTTGCGGCGGACACGTTCGTCGCTGTACCGAACCCCTTTGCCCTTGTAGGGCTCCGGCGGACGGAACGCACGAATTTCCGCTGCCACCTGACCGAGCTTCTGCTTGTCCGCGCTTTTCAGCACGATCACAGTGTTCTTCGGCGTTTCCGCCGTGACACCTTCGGGCAGTGTGTAATCGATCGGGTGTGAGAAACCGAGTGTTAGGTTCAGCGTCTTGCCACTAGCCTGGGCACGATAGCCGACGCCATTGATTTCCAGCGACCGAGTGAAACCCTCGGAAGCGCCGGTGACCATGTTCTGGACCAGGGCACGCGTGGTGCCGACCATGGCCCATGTCTTCGCCGTTTCGCTCGGGGCGAAAACCAGCTGACCGTCTTCCTGAGTGATCTTCACGTCGGGATGCACGGTCAGTTCAAGCGTGCCCTGGCCGCCCTTGACGGACAGCTGGTCGCCGTCGAACTTCGCTTCGACGCCGCTGGGCAGTTTAACCGGATACTTGGCTACGCGAGACATTTCTCACTCCTAGAATACGGTGCAGATGACTTCACCACCGACACCCGCCTGGCGTGCGGCACGATCGGTCATGACACCTTGGGAGGTGGTGACGATCGCCACACCCAGACCGTCCGCGACCTTGGGCAGTTCACCTTTGCCCTTGTAGATCCGCAGTGACGGCTTGGACATACGCTGGATGTGCTCGATAACCGGCTTGCCCTCGAAATACTTGAGGGTCACGGTCAGCTCAGGCTTGGCGCCTTCGGTGACCGCGATATCGGTGATATAGCCTTCCTGCTTGAGTACGCGGGCCACTTCAATCTTGAGCTTGGAAGACGGCATGGTAACCGTCTCCTTGGTGGCCATCTGCGCATTGCGAATACGAGTAAACATATCCGCTAGAGTGTCTTGCATGCTCATTACATTGCGCTCCTGAATTCCTCGACGTGGCTTACCAGCTGGACTTCTTCAGCCCAGGGACATCGCCACGCATGGCAGCTTCGCGCAGCTTGTTACGGGCCAGTCCGAACTTGTTGTAGTAACCGTGCGGACGACCGGTAATGCGGCAGCGATTGCGCTGACGGACCTGACTGGAGTCCCGCGGCAACTGCTGCAGCTTCAGCTGAGCGTCAAAGCGCTCTTCATCAGAAGCGTTGACGTCATAAATGACGGCTTTGAGCGCGGTACGCTTGGCGGCGTATTTGTCGACCAGCTTCGCGCGCTTGAGCTCACGCTCAATCATGCTTTTCTTTGCCATGAATCCACCCTTATTGCTTGAACGGGAAGTTCAGCGCGCTGAGAAGCGCACGACCTTCTTCGTCGGTGATGGCGCTGGTCGTGATGGTGACATCCAGACCCCGAATCCGGTCGATCTTATCATATTCGATCTCCGGGAAGATGATCTGCTCACGTACGCCCATGGAGTAGTTACCACGGCCGTCGAAGGATTTCGGGTTCAGACCGCGGAAGTCACGTACGCGAGGAATCGCGATGTTGACCAGCCGATCCAGAAATTCCCACATCCTCTCGCGGCGCAGCGTCACCTTGACGCCAATCGGCCAGCCTTCGCGGACTTTGAAGCCTGCGATGGACTTGCGCGCCTTGGTTACCACCGGCTTCTGACCGGAGAGCTTCTCCAGGTCGCCGATGGCGTTGTCGATCAGCTTTTTGTCGCTGGTCGCTTCGCCGATGCCCATGTTCAGCGTCACCTTCGTGATCCGGGGCACCTGCATAACGTTGGCATAGCTGAACTGCTCTTTGAGCTGAGCCATGACTTCGTTTTGATAACGTTCTTTCAAGTTCGCCATTTTGCTACCCGACTCGCGTTAGGCGTCGATCTGCTTCTGCGTCGACTTGTAGATACGTACCTTGGTACCGTCATCCTGTAGCTGAAAGCCGACGCGATCCGCTTTGCCGGTTTCCGCGTTGAAGATGGCTACATTGGACGCATGGATCGGAGCCTCACGCTCGACGATACCCCCCGGGTTGCCAGCCATAGGATTGGGCTTGGTGTGGCGCTTGATCATGTTCACGCCCGAAACGACATAGCGGTCGTTTTCGAGAACGCGCTTGATCGTGCCACGCTTGCCCTTGTCCTTGCCGGCGATGACGATGACTTCGTCGTCACGTTTGATCTTGTGCATATCCGCCTCGCTCCTTACAGCACTTCGGGCGCCAAGGAAATGATCTTCATGAACTTCTCGTTACGCAGTTCACGAGTTACCGGTCCGAAGATACGGGTACCGATCGGCTGTTCGTTGGTGTTATTCAACAGAACCGCCGCATTTCCATCGAAGCGAATCAGCGAACCGTCGTTACGACGGACACCGCTACGCGTACGCACGACCACCGCCTTGAGGACCTGGCCTTTCTTGACCTTGCCCCGCGGGATGGCTTCTTTGACCGTCACTTTAATGATGTCGCCAACGCGAGCGTAACGGCGGTGTGAACCGCCCAGCACCTTGATGCACTGCACCCGGCGCGCGCCGCTGTTATCCGCGACATCCAGCATTGTCTGCGTCTGAATCATTGGTTTTCTCCAAACCTAATCTGACTGCACTGGTTCAGAAGGCGCCTGTCGGGCTCAGCCCTTGGCCTGCTCGACCACCTCGACCAACGTCCAGGCCTTCTTCTTGGACAGCGGACGGCATTCCTGAATGGAAACCAGATCGCCGGCCTTGGCCTGATTCGACTCGTCGTGGGCGTGCAGCTTGGTGGAGCGCTTCATGTACTTGCCGTAGATCGGATGACGCTCACGGCGCTCGATAAATACGACAATCGACTTTTCCATCTTGTCGCTCACCACCCTGCCGGTGAGCGTACGTGCTTTGCTTGCTTCAGCCATCATTGGTCACCTGACTTCTGGTTGAGCACAGTCTTGACGCGAGCGATGTCGCGACGAACCTGCTTCAGCAGATGCGTCTGGCTCAGCTGGCCGGTGGCCTTCTGCATGCGCAGGTTGAACTGCTCGCGGAGCAGTTCGAAAAGCTGCTCCTGCAGCGCATCGACTGACTTTTCACGCATTTCGTTGGCTTTCATCACATCACCGTCCGTTTCACAAAGGTGGTGGAGATGGGCATTTTCTGGGCCGCCAGGGAGAAGGCTTCACGCGCCAGCTCCTCGGAGACACCTTCGATCTCGTAAAGCACCCTGCCCGGCTGAATCTGGGCCACCCAGTACTCGACGGAACCTTTACCCTTACCCATACGAACCTCGAGAGGCTTGTTGGTAATCGGCTTGTCCGGGAATACGCGGATCCAGATCTTGCCACCACGCTTGACGTGACGGGTAATTGCACGACGACCCGCTTCGATCTGACGTGCAGTAATACGGCCGCGATCGGTAGCTTTGAGACCGAAGTCCCCGAAGCTCACCTTGCTGCCGCGATGCGCCAGGCCGCGGTTACGACCTTTCTGCACCTTGCGGAACTTTGTACGCTTGGGTTGCAACATCGATCAGTCTCCCCTTACCTGGAACCTTTCTTCTTCGGTGCGGGTGCCTGAGCCTGCTGCTTCTGCTTGGCACGCACCTCTTCGATGCCCCCGAGGATTTCGCCCTTGAAGACCCATACCTTGACGCCGATGACGCCGTAGGTGGTGTGGGCTTCATAAGTGGCGTAATCGATGTCGGCACGCAACGTATGAAGCGGCACGCGACCTTCGCGATACCATTCGGTACGTGCGATCTCGGCACCACCCAGACGACCGGAGAGCTGCACCTTGATGCCGCCGGCGCCCAGACGCATGGCGTTCTGGACGGCGCGCTTCATGGCACGACGGAACATCACCCGACGCTCCAGCTGACCGGCGATATTCTGCGCGACCAGGGCGGCATCCAGTTCCGGCTTGCGGACTTCTTCGATGTTGACGTGCACCGGCACACCCATCATGCGGGTGACGTCCTGGCGCAGGCGATCGACGTCCTCACCCTTCTTGCCGATCACGATGCCCGGACGGGCAGTGTGAATGGTAATACGGGCGTTGTTGGCCGGACGTTCGATGGTAATGCGGCTCACGGAAGCGTTTTTCAAACGCTGCTCCAGAAAGCTACGCACTTCCAGATCGCTGTTCAGCTTGTCGGCATAGGCTCCACGCTCGGCATACCAGACCGAGGTGTGATCCTTGACGATGCCCAATCGGATACCGATTGGATTGACTTTCTGACCCATCTGGTCGACTCCTACTTCTCGGCTACCTTGACGGTGATGTGGCAGGTGCGCTTCAGAATGCGATCCGCACGGCCTTTGGCGCGCGGTTGAATGCGCTTGAGCGTCATGCCCTCATCGACACAGATGGTCGAGACACGCAGCTCGTCGATGTCCATGCCGTTGTTTTCTTCCGCATTGGCGATCGCGGACTGCAGCACCTTCTTGACCAACTTGGCGGCCTTCTTCGGTGAGAAGGTCAGCACGTCGAGCGCTTCGGCGACCGGCTTACCGCGCACCTGGTCAGCCACCAAACGGGCCTTCTGGGCGGATAAGCTCGCGCCACGCAACTTAGCAGCGACTTCCATCTCTTATTCCTCTTGGCTTACCGTTTGGCTTTCTTGTCCGCTGCATGACCGCGATACGTGCGGGTGGCAGCGAACTCGCCCAACTTGTGGCCGACCATTTCCTCGGAGACATGCACCGGGACATGCTGGCGACCGTTATGTACCGCAATGGTGAGCCCGACCATATTCGGCAGGATCATCGAACGACGCGACCAGGTCTTGATCGGTTTGCGATCGTTCTTTTCCGTTGCGACGTCGACCTTCTTCAACAGATGAAGGTCGATAAAAGGACCTTTCTTCAGTGAACGTGGCACAGCCGTTACCTCTTAATGTCTGTTACTTGGACTTGCGGCGACGAACGATGAGCTTGTCGGTACGCTTGTTCTTGCGGGTCTTGTGGCCCTTGGTGGGAATCCCCCACGGGCTGACCGGGTGACGGCCGCCACTGGTACGGCCTTCACCGCCACCGTGCGGGTGATCCACCGGGTTCATTGCGACACCGCGAACAGTCGGGCGCACCCCTCTCCAACGTTTCGCACCGGCCTTGCCCAATTGACGCAGGCTGTGCTCAGAGTTACCGACTTCGCCCAATGTAGCGCGGCATTCGGACAGCACGCGACGCATCTCGCCGGAGCGCAGACGCAGCGTTGCATAGTTGCCTTCACGAGCCACCAGCTGAGCGCTGGCACCGGCACTACGCGCGATCTGCGCACCCTTGCCCGGCTTCAGTTCGATGCAGTGCACCGTGGAACCGACCGGGATGTTGCGCAGCGGCAGCGCGTTGCCACGCTTGATGGCGGCGTTGACACCGGACTCCACCACGTCGCCGACCTTGACGGCCTTGGGCGCGATGATGTAACGACGCTCGCCGTCCATGTACTTCAGCAGCGCAATGTTGGCGCTACGGTTCGGATCGTATTCGATGCGCTCGACGGTGGCCTTGATGCCATCCTTGATGCGCTTGAAATCGATCAAACGATAATGCTGACGATGGCCACCACCGATATGACGCGTGGTGATACGGCCATTGTTGTTACGCCCACCCGACTTGGACTGCTTCTCGACAAGCGCGCCGTAAGCGCGGCCCTTGAAGAGCTCGTCGTTGACCACTTTGACGACGTGACGACGACCGGCGGACGTGGGTTTTGTCTTGACTACTGCCATGATCCGTACTCCTGCCTTACTCGGCGCCAGAGAAGTCTTCGAGCGTCTCGCCCGCAGCCAGGGTCACATACGCCTTGCGGTAACCCTTGCGCAGACCAGTACCGAAGCGAGTGCGTTTGACCTTACCCTTGACATTGAGCACCTGAACGCCGGCAACTTTCTTGCCAAACAGCGCCTCGACGGCTTTCTTGATCTCGGGCTTGGTCGCATCCTGGGCCACCTTGAACACGTACTGATTGTTCTCAGCGGCGTGAGCGGCCTTCTCGGTCATGTGAGGTCCGAGCAGAACCTTATATACGCGTTCCTGGTTCATCCCAGCTTCTCCTCGAATTTACGCAGAGCGGAGACGGTCATCAGCACCTTGTCCAAGGCAATCAGACTGACCGGATCGGCGGCCGCAGCATCAACGACGTGAACGTTGGGAATGTTGCGTGCTGCCAGATAGAGCTTCTCGTCGATCTCTTCCGTGACGATCAGCACTTTCTCGAGCTCCAGCTCCTTCAGCTTGCCGACCAGCTGCTTGGTCTTGGAGGTCTCGACGACGAACTCCTCGACCAGCACCAGGCGCTCCTGGCGAACCAGCTCGGACAGGATGGAACGCATGGCCGCACGGTACATCTTGCGGTTGACCTTCTGCGTGTAGTCCTGCGGACGAGCGGCGAACGTCACGCCACCACTACGCCACAGCGGCGAGCGGATGGTGCCGGCACGCGCACGACCGGTACCCTTCTGGCGCCACGGCTTCTTGCCACCGCCACGTACGTCGGAGCGGTTCTTCTGAGCGCGGGTACCCTGGCGGCCTGCCGCCAGATAGGCGGTAACCACCTGGTGCACCAGCGCTTCGTTGAAGTCTTTGCCGAAAGTCTCTTCGGAGACTTCGACGGTGCCTGCAGCACCTACGAGATTCAGATTCATCGGTCTCAGTCCCCTCAGCGAGCTTTCACGGCACTGCGCACAACGACATTGCTGCCGGGTGCACCGGGCACGGCGCCCTTGATCAACAGCAGATTGCGCTCGGTATCGATACGCACCACTTCCAGGGTCTGGACGGTGACGCGCTCGTTACCCATCTGACCGGCCATTTTCTTGCCTTTGAAAACGCGACCTGGAGTCTGGCACTGGCCAATGGAGCCTGGCGCACGGTGAGAAAGCGAGTTGCCGTGGGTATTGTCCTGGGTACGGAAATTCCAGCGCTTAACAGCGCCCTGGAAGCCTTTACCTTTGGAGGTACCGGTCACATCAACTTTCTGACCAGCTTCAAAGAGGGATACGGTGAAGGAACCGCCAACTTCCGGAGTCTCATCGTCTTCTGCCAGACGGAACTCCATCAGGGAACGGCCTGCCTCGACACCCGCCTTGGCGTATTGACCAGCAATCGCCTTGGAGAGGTGCTTGGCTTTGCGGGAGCCAGTTGTCACCTGGACCGCTCGGTAGCCGTCGGACTCTAGAGTCTTGACGCCAGCGATGCGGTTGGGCTCAACCTCAATAACGGTTACGGGCACGGATGCGCCATCTTCGGTGAAGACACGGGTCATGCCCGCCTTCTTACCGACTAAACCGATCGTCATGTTCAGTCTCCTTTAGTGTACGGGGCTGTCACCCGCTATGGCTGCCCTTTCCAGAGCATTCCACTAGCACATTGTGTGGCGTCTCACGACGCGGCGGATACCGTTGAACTCGGCGCCCGCTAGTGTCTAGTGTTAGTTTCAGTCGAGTTTGATCTGCACGTCTACGCCAGCGGCCAGATCGAGTTTCATCAGCGCGTCGACGGTCTTTTCCGTCGGCTCGACGATGTCGAGAACGCGCTTGTGCGTGCGAATCTCATACTGATCACGCGCGTCCTTGTTGACGTGCGGAGAGATCAGGATGGTGTAACGCTCGCGATTGGTCGGCAGCGGAATCGGACCACGCACCTGCGCGCCAGTGCGCTTGGCAGTATCCACGATTTCCTGGGCCGACTGATCGATCAGCCGATGGTCGAACGCTTTCAGCCGAATGCGAATCTTCTGGTTCTGCATTTACCTTATGCTCCACTGGATGCTGACGGCGCGAGCCGTCGACCCACGCGTTCAAAGGACGCGCATTATAGGAGAGCCCCGATCGAGAGTCAAACACACTCTCCATCAAGGGCTGTCGAATCCATACAGAAAAAGGGGCGCGTGAGCGCCCCTTCTTTAGCAAGCATCGAAAAGATTATTCGATGATCTTGGCAACGACACCGGCACCAACGGTACGACCACCTTCGCGGATCGCGAAGCGCAGGCCGTCTTCCATGGCGATCGGCGCGATCAGCGTCACGATCATCTGGACATTGTCGCCCGGCATGACCATCTCGACGCCTTCCGGCAGTTCACAAGTACCGGTAACGTCGGTGGTACGGAAGTAGAACTGCGGACGATAGCCCTTGAAGAACGGCGTATGACGACCACCTTCTTCCTTGGACAGAACGTAGACTTCGGCTTCGAACTTGGTGTGCGGCTTGATGGTGCCCGGCTTGGCCAGAACCTGACCACGCTCGACGTCATCACGCTTGGTACCACGCAGCAGCGCGCCCACGTTCTCGCCAGCACGACCTTCGTCGAGCAGCTTACGGAACATCTCGACGCCAGTGACGATCGTCTTGGTGGTGTCGTGAATACCGACGATTTCGACTTCGTCGCCAGTCTTGACGATGCCACGCTCGACACGACCCGTTACCACGGTACCGCGACCCGAGATGGAGAACACGTCTTCGATCGGCATCAGGAACGGCTGATCGATAGCGCGCTCCGGCTCCGGAATGTACTCGTCCAGAGACTTGATCAGGTTGGCAACGGCGGTAGTACCCATGCCGTTGTCATCCTTGCCTTCCAGCGCCATCAGCGCGGAGCCGATGATGATCGGGGTGTCGTCGCCCGGGAAGTCGTACTCGCTCAGGAGTTCGCGGACTTCCATCTCGACCAGCTCGAGCAGCTCTTCGTCATCGACCATGTCAGCCTTGTTCAGGAACACGACGATGTACGGAACGCCGACCTGACGAGACAGCAGGATGTGCTCGCGCGTCTGCGGCATCGGGCCGTCAGCGGCGGAACAGACCAGGATAGCGCCGTCCATCTGGGCAGCACCGGTGATCATGTTCTTGACGTAGTCAGCGTGACCCGGGCAGTCGACGTGCGCGTAATGGCGAACTTCGGACTGGTACTCGACGTGAGCGGTCGCGATGGTGATACCGCGCTCGCGCTCTTCCGGAGCGTTGTCGATCGTGTCGAACTGACGCCATTCGCCACCGAAGACTTCGGCGGAAACACGAGTCAGCGCTGCCGTCAGGGTCGTTTTACCGTGGTCGACGTGACCGATGGTGCCGACGTTGACGTGCGGTTTGGAGCGTTCAAATTTTGCCTTAGCCACTGCTATAACCTCTTTACGTTAGCTAACGGTTAACCGTTCTGATTGATGACGGCATCAACGACGCTGGATGGTGCCTCTTCGTAATCCGCAAACTCCATGGTGTAGCTTGCGCGTCCCTGGGTCTGAGAACGCAGATCGGTTGCATAACCGAACATCTCAGCCAACGGAACCGTGGCGCGGATGATCTTGCCAGAAGTGGAGTCATCCATGCCCTGCACAAGGCCACGACGGCGGTTGAGATCGCCCATGACATCGCCCATGAAATCCTCGGGAGTCACGACTTCGACCTTCATCACCGGCTCGAGCAACACGGCCTTGGCCTTACGAGCACCTTCTTTGATCGCCATGGAAGAGGCGACCTTGAACGCAGTCTCGTTGGAGTCCACGTCGTGGTAGGAACCGTCGAACAGCGTGACCTTGACGTCGATCATCGGGTAACCCGCGATAACGCCGTTCTTGAGCTGCTCGTAAGCCCCTTTTTCGACGGCCGGCACGTACTCTTTCGGCACGGCGCCACCGACGATCTCGGACGCGAACTTGAAGGTCATCTCCTCGTCCTCGCCCTTGTCTTCGGCCGTCAGCGGTTCAATGCGCAACCAGACGTGACCGTACTGACCGCGACCACCTGACTGGCGGACGAACTTGCCTTCCTGCTCGACCTTGCTGCGGATGGTCTCGCGGTAGGCAACCTGCGGCTTGCCGATGTTGGCCTCGACCTTGAACTCGCGACGCATGCGGTCGACCAGGATATCGAGGTGCAACTCGCCCATGCCCGAGATGATGGTCTGACCGGTCTCTTCGTCGGTCTGGACACGGAAAGACGGATCTTCCTGCGCCAGCTTGCCGAGCGCGACACCCATCTTTTCCTGATCGGGCTTGGACTTAGGCTCGACGGCGACGGAAATGACCGGCTCCGGAAACTCCATGCGCTCGAGCACGATCTTGTCGTTCAGATCGCACAGCGTGTCACCCGTCGTGACGTCCTTCAGGCCGATGCACGCCGCGATATCGCCAGCGTAAACTTCCTTGATCTCTTCACGCGAGTTGGCGTGCATCTGAACGATACGACCGACACGCTCTTTCTTCGACTTCACGGAGTTGAAGATGCTGTCACCGGATTTCAGAACGCCGGAGTAGACGCGCATGAAGGTCAGCGTACCGACGAACGGGTCGGTCGCGATCTTGAACGCCAGTGCCGAGAACGGCGCACTGTCGTCGGCTTCACGCGTCGCAACGGTACCGTCCTTGTCATCCAGCTCACCTTCGATCGCCTTGACCTCGGTGGGCGACGGCAGGTACTCGATGACGCAGTCCAGAACGGCCTGTACGCCCTTGTTCTTGAACGCCGAACCACAGGTCACGAGAACGATCTCGTTGGCCAGTGTACGGGCACGCAGGCCAGCCTTGATTTCCGCTTCGGAGAGCTCGACCCCTTCGAGGTACTTGTCCATCAGCTCTTCGTTGGCTTCGGCCGCAGCTTCGACCATCTGCTCGCGATACTTTTCAGCGGTTTCCTGCAGGTCGGCCGGGATATCAGCCAACTCGTAGTTCATGCCGAAGTTCTCTTCGTCCCAGACGATCGCCTTCATCTGAATCAGGTCGATGACGCCCTTGAACTCGTCTTCCGCGCCCCAGTTGATCTGGATCGGAACGACGTTGGCGCCCAGGCGATCCTTGAGCTGATCGATCACCATGAAGAAGTCGGCGCCGGCACGGTCCATCTTGTTGACGAACACCATGCGCGGAACTTCGTACTTGTTGGCCTGACGCCAGACGGTCTCTGTCTGCGGCTGCACGCCGGAAGAGCCGCACAGCACGACGACCGCACCATCCAGAACACGCAGAGAACGCTCGACTTCGATGGTGAAGTCGACGTGTCCCGGGGTATCGATGATGTTGATACGGTGCTCGTCGAACTGCTTGTTCATGCCCTGCCAGAAGCAGGTAGTCGCAGCGGAGGTGATCGTGATGCCACGCTCCTGCTCCTGCTCCATCCAGTCCATGACGGCAGCGCCTTCATGAACCTCGCCCACCTTGTGGGACAGACCGGTATAGAACAGGACACGCTCGGTAGTGGTCGTCTTACCAGCGTCGACGTGGGCAACGATACCGATATTGCGATAACGCTTGAGTGGTGTCTTTCGTGCCACGATGGAAGTCCCCGTTGATTAGAAGCGGTAGTGAGAGAAGGCCTTGTTGGCATCTGCCATGCGGTGCACGTCTTCACGCTTCTTCACAGCAGCACCCTTGCCTTCGGCGGCATCCAGCATCTCGCCAGCAAGACGTTGCACCATGGTCTTCTCGCCACGGCCGCGCGCGGCGTCGACCAGCCAGCGCATGGCCAACGCCTGACGGCGTGACGGGCGAACCTCGACCGGAACCTGGTACGTCGCACCACCGACACGGCGCGACTTGACCTCGACCATCGGTTGAATGGCTTCCAGCGACTTGTCGAAGATGTCCAGCGGCGCTTCGTTACTGCGCTCGGCAACCCTGTCCAACGCGCCGTAAACGATGCGCTCGGCTATGGACTTCTTGCCGCTGACCATCAGATGGTTCATGAACTTGGCCAGGCGCTCGCTTCCGAATTTGGGATCGGGAAGGATCTCGCGCTTAGCGGCGACTCTTCTTCTTGGCATGATAAGCCCTCTAGTTAAGGGTCGTTCAGGTAAACCCGGCACCACTTGTCGCTAGCGAGCGAGAAGGGCCGACCTTACTCTTATCTGACCGATAATGAATATGGAAAGCGCCCGGATCAGGACTTGGGACGCTTGGTGCCGTACTTGGAACGGCCTTGACGACGATTCTGGACACCGGAGGTGTCAAGGGCGCCACGAACGGTGTGATAACGTACACCCGGCAAATCCTTGACGCGGCCGCCACGAATCAGGACCACGGAGTGCTCCTGCAGGTTGTGGCCTTCACCGCCGATGTAAGAACTGACTTCAAAACCGTTGGTCAGACGCACACGACACACCTTACGCAGCGCCGAGTTCGGCTTCTTGGGCGTAGTGGTGTAGACGCGGGTACAGACCCCACGGCGTTGTGGGCAGGCCTGCAGCGCCGGCACGTCGCTAGTCTCGACGGGGCGCTTGCGCGGCTTGCGCACGAGCTGGTTAATCGTTGCCATAGTCTTTAGCTGACTCCATTGGGTTGCCTTGCCTCATGCCGGGAACGATGTGCACGGACCGGTACATCGATCGGTTGCACCTCCCCTACATAAAGGCTGCGCATTCTAATCAGTTGTCATGAGACCCGTCAAGGCCACCCACCCCGAGAGGCAGGTGGCCGGGATCACGACTTACAGATCGTCGTCATCGGCGTCGAGCGCGGTGAGCTGGGCGCCCAGCTCCTGCTCGACATCGAATGCCGACGGCTGCAGCGTGCGCTCGGACTCTTCGCGCTTGCGACGCCGCTCGTCGTGATGGGCAAGGCCGGTACCGGCCGGGATCAGACGCCCCACCACCACGTTTTCCTTCAGACCGCGCAGATAGTCACGCTTGCCGGTCACCGCAGCTTCGGTCAGTACGCGCGTCGTCTCCTGGAACGATGCCGCGGAGATGAACGACTCGGTCGCCAACGATGCCTTGGTGATACCCAGCAGCAGACGCTCGTACTTGGCCGGGAATTTCTCTTCCTGCTCGAGACGGGCATTTTCCTCGAGCACTCGAACCAGTTCGACCTGATCGCCCGGAATGAACGTCGAATCGCCGGAATCGGTGATCTCGACCTTGCGCAGCATCTGACGCACGATGACTTCGATGTGCTTGTCGTTGATGCTGACGCCCTGCAGACGATAGACGTCCTGGATCTCGACGGTGATGTACTTGGCCAGTTCCGCCACACCCAGCAAGCGCAGGATATCGTGCGGGTTGCTCGGACCGTCGGAGATGACCTCGCCCTTCTCGACCGTTTCGCCTTCGAACACCCCGATCTGGCGCCATTTCGGGATCAGCATTTCCAACGGATCGCCTTCTTCCGGCGTGATCGTCAGACGACGCTTGCCCTTGGTCTCCTTGCCGAAGCTGATCGTACCGCTGATCTCGGCGAGGATGGACGGCTCTTTCGGCTTGCGCGCTTCGAACAGATCGGCAACGCGCGGCAGACCACCGGTAATGTCCTTGTTGCCGGACGCTTCCAGCGGAATACGGGCGATGACTTCACCGACACCGATCTCGGTACCGTTCTCCGCTGCCACGATGGCACGACCCGGCATCAGGTACTGAACCGGCGTGTTGGAGCCCGGCAGCGTCACGTGCTGACCGTCTTCGCCCACCAGCATGATCATCGGTCGCTTGTCGCGACCAGAGGCCGGACGCGCCGCCGACTCGATCACCTCGATGTTCGACAGACCGGTCATCTCGTCGACGGTGCGCGTCATGGTCAGACCTTCGGTCATGTCCGTGAACTGCGCCTTGCCCTGAACTTCGGCGACGACCGGGTGGGTGTGCGGATCCCACTTCGCCACCACCTGACCGCCTTCGACGTGATCGCCGTCCTTGACAGACAGCTCGGCACCATAGGGCAGCTTGTAGTACTCGCGCTCGCAGCCATGGTCGTCGGCGACGGCCAGGGCGCTCGAGCGAGACACCACGATCAGCTTGCCATCGGCGCGCTCGACCGACTTGATGTTGTGCAGTCGAACACTACCACCGTGCTTGACCTGGACGCTGTCGACGGCAGACGCACGCGATGCCGCGCCACCGATGTGGAACGTACGCATGGTCAGCTGGGTACCCGGCTCACCGATGGACTGGGCGGCGATGACGCCGACCGCTTCACCGATGTTGGCCTGGTGCCCGCGGGCCAGATCGCGACCGTAGCAGGAGGCGCAGACGCCATGAGCCGTTTCGCAACTGATCGGGCTACGCATGACGATCTCGTCGACACCCATGGTGTCGAGTTCCTCGCACCAGGCTTCGTCGAGCAGCGTGCCGCGAGGAATCAGGACATCCTCGGTCTGCGGATCGATGACGTCCTGTGCCACGACGCGGCCCAGCACGCGCTGCGCCAGTGACACGATGACATCGCCGCCTTCGATCACCGGATGCAGGGTCAGACCGCGATCGGTGCCGCAATCCTCTTCGGTGATGACCAGATCCTGCGCCACGTCGACCAGCCGGCGTGTCAGGTAACCGGAGTTGGCAGTATTGAGTGCCGTATCCGCCAGACCCTTACGCGCCCCGTGTGTGGAGATGAAGTACTGGAGTACGTTCAGACCTTCACGGAAGTTGGCGGTGATCGGCGTCTCGATGATCGAGCCATCCGGCTTGGCCATCAGGCCACGCATGCCGGCCAGCTGACGAATCTGGGCCGCACTACCACGGGCGCCGGAATCCGCCATGATGAAGACGCTGTTGAACGAGTCCTGCTCGACTTCGTTGCCATCGCGATCGACCACGGTCTCTTTCGAGATCCCGGCCATCATCGCCTTGGCGACCTTGTCGTTCGCCTTGGACCAGATATCGATGACCTTGTTGTACTTCTCGCCCGCGGTCACCAGACCGGAGGAGAACTGGTCCTCGATCTCCTTGACCTCGTCCTCGGCCGCATCGACGATCTCGGCCTTGGCGTCAGGGATGACGAAGTCGTTGACGCCAATGGAGGCGCCTGACCACGTCGCCAGACGGAAGCCGGTGTACATCAGCTGGTCGGCGAAGATCACCGCGTCCTTGAGACCGGTACGACGATAGACCTCGTTGATCAGCCCGGAGATCGCCTTTTTCTTCATCGGACGATCGACGAGCTCGAAGGGCATGCCCTTCGGCAGAATGCGAAACAGCAGCGCACGACCGACCGTGGTTTCCTTGATCGAGGTCGTCTCGGTCAGTTCGGTCACCTCGCCGTCCTTCTCGTCGGACAGCCACTCGGTCAGGCGCACCTTGACCCGGGCATGCAGCGCCACGTTATGGGTCGCGAATGCGCGGTCCAGCTCGTTGAGGTTGGCGAAGGCCTTGCCTTCACCCTTGGCGTTGATGCGCTCGCGGGTCATGTAATAGAGACCCAGCACGACGTCCTGGGACGGCACGATGATCGGCTCGCCGTTGGCCGGCGACAGCACGTTGTTGGTCGACATCATCAGCGCACGCGCTTCGAGCTGGGATTCCAGCGTCAGCGGTACGTGAACGGCCATCTGGTCACCGTCGAAGTCGGCGTTGTAGGCCGCACAGACCAACGGATGCAGCTGAATCGCCTTGCCTTCGATCAGCAGCGGCTCGAACGCCTGAATACCCAGGCGGTGCAGCGTCGGCGCGCGGTTGAGCAGGACCGGATGCTCGCGGATGACATCGGCGAGGATATCCCACACTTCCGGCAGTTCCCGCTCGACCATCTTCTTGGCGGCCTTGATCGTGGACGCCTGACCGCTGCCCTGCAGCTTGGAGTAGATGAACGGCTTGAACAGCTCGAGTGCCATCTTCTTGGGCAGACCGCACTGATGCAGACGCAGGGTCGGACCGACGGTGATGACCGAACGACCGGAGTAGTCGACACGCTTGCCCAGCAGGTTCTGACGGAAACGCCCCTGCTTGCCCTTGATCATGTCGGCCAGCGACTTCAGCGGACGCTTGTTGGAACCGGTGATGGCGCGACCGCGACGACCGTTGTCGAGCAGCGCATCGACCGACTCCTGCAGCATGCGCTTCTCGTTGCGCACGATGATGTCCGGCGCATTGAGGTCGAGCAGGCGCTTGAGACGGTTGTTGCGGTTGATCACGCGACGGTACAGATCGTTGAGATCCGAGGTCGCGAAACGGCCACCGTCCAGCGGCACCAGCGGGCGCAGATCCGGTGGCAGCACCGGCAGCACTTCCATGACCATCCACGCCGGCGCATTGCCGGACTTGTAGAAGGCCTCCAGCAGCTTGAGGCGCTTGGAGAGCTTCTTGATCTTGGTCTCGGAGTTGGTCTGCGGAATCTCTTCACGCAGCCGATCGATCTCTTCTTCCAGATCGATGTCCTTGAGCAACGCCTGCACGGCTTCGGCGCCCATGCGCGCGTCGAAGTCGTCGCCGAACTCTTCCAGCGCCTCGAAGTACTGCTCGTCATTGAGCAGCTGGCCACGCTCGAGGGTGGTCATGCCCGGATCGATCACCACGAACGATTCGAAATAGAGCACGCGCTCGATATCACGCAGGGTCATGTCCAGGAACATGCCGATGCGTGACGGCAGCGACTTCAAAAACCAGATGTGCGCGACCGGCGAGGCCAGTTCGATGTGGCCCATGCGCTCACGGCGAACCGCCGCCTTGGTCACTTCGACGCCACACTTCTCGCAGATGATGCCGCGATGTTTCATGCGCTTGTACTTGCCGCACAAGCACTCGTAATCCTTGACCGGCCCGAAGATCTTGGCGCAGAAAAGTCCGTCACGTTCAGGTTTGAACGTACGGTAGTTGATGGTCTCGGGCTTCTTGACTTCGCCGTATGACCAGGAGCGAATCATTTCCGGCGAGGCGAGCGTGATCTTGATCGCCTCGAACTCGTCAGATTGCGCCTGTGACTTGAGGACTTTCACCAAATCTTTCATGGGATCGCTCCGTTGCGGAGTTGTCATGAGCGGGGCCGCGAATCACTCGCTCGCCCCGCAAACCGTCGCTATCGATCGACTGTGCCGGTCTTAGCTTTCCAATTCGATGTCGATACCCAGCGAGCGGATCTCCTTCACCAGCACATTGAAGGATTCCGGCATACCGGCCTGCATGGTGTGGTCGCCGTCCACGATGCTCTTGTACATCTTGGTACGACCTTCGACGTCATCCGACTTAACGGTGAGCATCTCCTGCAGGGTGTAGGCGGCGCCGTACGCCTCGAGTGCCCACACTTCCATCTCACCGAAGCGCTGTCCGCCGAACTGCGCCTTACCACCCAGCGGCTGCTGCGTGACGAGCGAGTAAGAGCCGGTGGAACGCGCGTGCATCTTGTCGTCGACCAAGTGGTTGAGCTTGAGCATGTACATGTAGCCCACGGTCACCGGACGATCGAACGATTCACCGGTACGCCCGTCGTAGAGCGTCATCTGGCCGGAATCCGGCAGATCGGCGAGCCGCAGCAGATGCTTGATCTCGTGCTCCTTGGCGCCGTCGAACAGCGGCGTCGCGATGGGTACACCGCCGCGCAGGTTCTTGGCCAGCGTGATGATCTCGTCATCGGTCAGCGAGTCGATGTCTTCCTGACGCGTTTCCTCGGTGTTGTAGACCTGCTTGAGGAAACCGCGAATCTCGCCGACCTGCTGTTCGCGCGCATCACGCAGCATCCGATCGATCTTGACGCCGAGACCGTGGGCCGCCATGCCCAGGTGGGTCTCGAGGATCTGACCGACGTTCATGCGCGACGGCACGCCCAGCGGGTTGAGCACCACGTCGACCGGCTGACCGTTGTCGTCGAACGGCATGTCCTCGATCGGCATGATCGCGGAAATGACACCCTTGTTACCGTGGCGACCGGCCATCTTGTCACCCGGCTGGATGCGACGCTTGACCGCCAGGTAGACCTTGACGATCTTGAGCACGCCCGGGGCCAGATCGTCACCCTGAGTGAGCTTGCGTTTCTTGTCTTCGAAACGCTCGTCCATCTCCTTGCGACGATTTTCCAGCTGCTCGTCGGCCTGAGCCAGCAGCTCGTTGACGGCCTCGTCCTGCATGCGCAGCTTGAACCACTGCTGGCGCGGCAGCTCGTCGAGGTAGTCCTCGCTCAGCACGTCGCCTTTCTTCAGCTTCGGACCGCCGTGAACCGCCTGACCATCCAGCGTGCGCTTGAGGCGCTCGAACGTGGCTTCCTCGGCGATACGGTAAGTTTCCTGGAGGTCGCGGCGCACTTCGTCGAGCTGCTGCTGCTCGATGGACAGTGCACGCGAATCCTTCTCCACGCCGTCGCGAGTGAACACCTGAACGTCGATGATGGTACCGCGGATGCCGGTCGGCGCCCGTAGCGAGGTGTCCTTAACGTCGGACGCCTTCTCACCGAAGATCGCACGCAGGAGTTTCTCTTCCGGTGTCAGCTGGGTTTCGCCCTTCGGCGTCACCTTGCCGACCAGGATATCGCCCGCGCCCACTTCGGCACCGATGTAGACGACGCCCGCCTCGTCCAGCTTGCCCAGTGCCGACTCGCCCACGTTGGGGATGTCGGAGGTGATCTCCTCCGCGCCCAGCTTGGTGTCACGAGAGACACAGGTCAGTTCCTGGATGTGGATCGTGGTGAATCGGTCATCCTCGACCACACGCTCGGAGACGAGGATGGAGTCCTCGAAGTTGTAGCCATTCCACGGCATGAACGCGAGGCGCATGTTCTGACCCAGCGCCAGGTCACCCATGTCGACGGACGGACCGTCGGCGAGGATATCGCCACGTGCCACCTTGTCGCCCGGGCGCACGATGGGGCGCTGGTTCTGGCAGGTGTTCTGGTTCGAACGCACGTACTTGGTCAGATTGTAGATATCGACGCCAGCTTCACCGCCGATGATCTCGTCCTCATCGATACGCACGACGATACGCTTGGCATCGACGGAGTCGATCACGCCACCCCGACGAGCCACGGCGCAGACGCCGGAGTCACGGGCGACGAAACGCTCCATGCCGGTACCCACGAGTGGCTTGTCGGCACGCAGGGTCGGCACCGCCTGACGCTGCATGTTCGACCCCATCAGGGCGCGGTTGGCGTCATCGTGCTCGAGGAACGGGATCAACGCGGCAGCCACGGAAACGACCTGACGCGGCGACACGTCCATCAGCGTGACCTTGTCCGGCGCCATGAAGGTGGTTTCACCCTTGTGGCGAACCTGGACCAGGTCGTCGATCAGCTTGTTGCTCTCGTCGACCGTTGCCGAAGCCTGGGCGATGATGAAGTCGCCTTCCTCGATCGCCGACAGGTGCACGATCTCGTCGGTCAGCTGGCGATCCACGACCTTGCGGTACGGCGTCTCGAGGAAGCCGTAGCTGTTGGTCTTGGAGTAGGTCGCCAGCGAGTTGATCAGACCGATGTTCGGGCCTTCCGGCGTTTCGATCGGGCACAACCGGCCATAGTGCGTGGCGTGAACGTCGCGCACCTCGAAGCCGGCACGCTCACGGGTCAGACCGCCCGGCCCAAGCGCGGAGACGCGACGCTTGTGCGTCACTTCCGACAGCGGGTTGTTCTGGTCCATGAACTGGGACAGCTGCGAGGAGCCGAAGAACTCCTTGACCGCGGCCGCTACCGGCTTGGCATTGATCAGATCCTGCGGCATCAGGCCTTCGCTCTCCGCCATGGAGAGACGTTCCTTGACCGCACGCTCGACGCGCACCAGGCCGACGCGGAACTGATTTTCCGCCATCTCGCCGACGCAGCGGATGCGGCGGTTGCCCAGGTGGTCGATATCGTCGACTTCACCGAAACCGTTACGGATATTGATCAGCTCTTTCAGGACATCGAGGATGTCCTGATTGTCGAGCACACCGGAACCGGTATCGCCTTCACGACGCAGACGGCGATTGAACTTCATCCGGCCAACGCCTGACAGGTCGTAGCGATCTTCGGAGAAGAACAGGTTGTGGAACAGTGTCTCGGCCGCTTCCTTGGTCGGCGGCTCGCCGGGACGCATCATGCGATAGATCTCGACCAGCGCTTCCAGTCCAGAGCGTGTCGAATCAACCTTCAGCGTATCGGAGATGAACGAACCGGCGTCGAGATCGTTGGTGTAGAGCGTTTCCAGCTTGGTGACACCGCCCTGCCCCAGCTTCTCCAGCAGATCCGGCGTCAGCTCGCTGTTGCACTCGCAGATCAGCTCGCCCGTATTGGCATCGATCTGATCCTTGGCCAGCGTCTTGCCGAACAGGTAATCCATCGGCACCTTTAGCCGCTCGAGTCCGGCACTTTCCAGCTGACGGATGTGCTTCTGGGTAATTCGACGGCCTTCTTCGACGATGACGTTGCCGTCGTTGTCCTTGATGTCGAAGGTCGCGGTTTCACCACGCAACCGCGACGGCACCAGCTCGACGAAGATGCCTTCGCTTTCGATATGGAACGTGCTGGTATCGAAGAAGGTATCGAGAATCTCTTCGGCATTCATGCCCAGCGCGCGCATCAGGACGGTCGCCGGCAGCTTGCGGCGACGGTCGATACGCACGAAGACGTTGTCTTTCGGGTCGAACTCGAAATCCAGCCAGGAGCCGCGGTAAGGAATGATACGCGCGGAATAGAGCAGCTTCCCGGAGGAGTGGCTCTTGCCCTTGTCATGATCGAAGAACACGCCCGGCGAGCGGTGGAGCTGAGACACGATGACACGCTCGGTACCATTGACGACGAAGGTACCGTTCTCGGTCATCAGGGGGATTTCCCCCATGTAGACTTCTTGCTCCTTGATGTCCTTGATAGCCTTGTTCGACGACTCTTTGTCGTAGATGATCAGGCGTACCTTGACGCGCAGCGGTGCAGAGTAGGTCACGCCACGGAGCTGACACTCCTTGACGTCGAAAGCCGGCGTGCCAAAGCGGTAACTGACATACTCGAGCGCCGCATTACCCGAGAAGCTCTCGATCGGAAATACGGACTTGAAAGCCGCATGGAGACCGGTCTCGAGACGCTCTTCCGGCGCCCGGTCCTGCTGGAGAAAGTCGTAGTAGGAATCAAGCTGGATGGCCAGCAGGTAGGGCACATCCATTACTTGAGGCAGTTTGCCGAAATCCTTGCGGATGCGTTTTTTCTCAGTGTATGAGTAAGCCATCTGTATTCCCCAGCTTGTTCACCATGGGTGACCGGTGCGTGGTCGGCGCTCCCCTAACGCGGGCTACCCCCGTTAGGCGCTGACGGCAAGCCTCCCGAAAGAGGGAGCTCGCCGTCGGAATTTGTCTAGTGGCAACAATCCTGAACCCGGGAGGTCGACCCCGAGTCAGGCGTACTAACGCCAGGCTAGCAAAAACAGAAAAAGGCCGGCAGCGGGTAGGCCCGCCACCAGCCGTGGCGCTTACGCAGCGCGTGAAGCCGTGAGCACAGAGTTACTTGAGCTCCACAGAAGCGCCAGCTTCTTCCAGCTTCTTCTTGGCTTCTTCGGCATCGTCCTTGGACAGACCTTCCTTGATAGTCGCCGGAGCGCCGTCAACGGCACCTTTGGCTTCTTTCAGGCCCAGACCGGTGATCTCACGGACGACCTTGATGACGTTGACTTTCTTGTCACCGGCAGCGGTCAGAACCACGGAGAATTCAGTCTGTTCTTCAGCAGCAGCTTCACCGCCGCCACCAGGACCGGCAACGACAGCAGCCGCCGCAGAAACGCCGAACTTTTCTTCCATTGCAGAAACCAGTTCCGCAACTTCCATCACGGACATTTCGGCAACGGCGTTGATGATATCTTCTTGAGAAAGTGCCATTTTCAGATTCCTAAACTTTGCGGAGCCCCGACCGGAATCGGCCAAGTGCTCGTTGATTCAAACGTCGACTCAGTCTGCGAAAGCAGGCCACCTATCAGGCAGCTTCGTCCTGCTTTTGATCGCGAACTGCTGCAAGAGTACGAACCAGCTTGCCGGCAGAAGCTTCCTTCATGACGGACATCAGCTTGGCGATCGCTTCATCGTAAGTCGGCAGGGTTGCCAGACGGTCGATATCAGCAGCCGGGATCATCTCCCCTTCGTAAGCCAGCGCCTTGACTTCGAATTCCTTCTGCGTTTTGCCGAACTCCTTGAACAGCCGCGCGGCAGCGCCGGGGTGCTCGTAGGAGAAGGCCAACAGCGTCGGGCCTGCGAAAGTCTCGTTCAGGCACTCCCATGAAGTCCCTGACAGCGCTCGGCGTGCCAGCGTGTTGCGAACAACACGAATCTGGACGCCATTCTCGCGTGCCTGTTTGCGCAGATCGGTCATTGCGCTAACGGTCACACCACGAGAATCGGCAACTACGACGGAAAGAGCGTCCTTAGCGGCTTCACTGACCTCGGCAACAATCGCTTTTTTGCCTTCGAGTGCTAGTGGCACAGTGGTTACTCCTTCGTGCCGGGGCGACGACGTCGCGACCCGGTGATTACCATCTCTTCCACCCAACTGCGGTGAAAGTCTTGGATGATGGCTGCACACCTGAACCGGCGAGCAACACCATCTGCGCAGGCCCCTTTACAGAGCATTAAGTCGACGGCTTGCGTCGACACCTGCGGTCTTTGACGGTGCCCCGCCCCAAGCTGTCGAGACAGACTGCAGGACTGTCGAAACAGTGCACGGGGACCGCAAAGTTATTGCCTGGTTACCGCCAATCAAGCGTAAGCGCTATGGTCGACGGTCAGACCCGGGCCCATGGTACTGGACAGGGTCAACTTCTTGAGATAGATGCCTTTGGACGTGCTCGGCTTGAGACGCTTGAGGTCGTTGACCAGCGCTTCAAGGTTGCCACGCAGCGCTTCGGCCGGAAAATCCACCTTGCCGATAGAGGCATGGATGATGCCGTTCTTGTCGGTACGGAAGCGAACCTGACCCGCCTTGGCGTTCTTGACCGCGGTCGCCACGTCCGGCGTCACGGTACCGACCTTCGGGTTCGGCATCAGGCCGCGCGGACCCAGGATCTGACCGAGCTGGCCGACCACACGCATGGCGTCCGGTGCAGCAACGACAACGTCGAAATTCATGTTGCCTTTCTTGACGTCATCGGCCAGATCTTCCATGCCAACGATGTCGGCACCGGCTTCCTTGGCGGCGTCAGCAGCAGCACCCTGGGCGAACACGGCGACGCGGACGTCACGACCCGTACCGTTCGGCAGCACGGTAGCACCGCGCACGACCTGGTCGGATTTACGCGGATCGACACCCAAGTTGATAGAGACTTCGAGAGCCTCCTTGAACTTGACGGTGGACACCTCGGAAAGCAGCGCGACGGCTTCTTCCAGCGTGTAGACCTTGCCCGGCTCGACTTTCTCGCGAATCATCTGAGCGCGTTTCGTCAGTTTTGCCATGATCAGAGGCCCTCCACGTTGAGGCCCATGCTGCGAGCACTGCCAGCAATGGTACGAACGGCGGCGTCAAGACTGGCAGCCGTCAGATCGGGCTCCTTGGTCTTGGCGATCTCTTCGAGCTGCTCGCGAGTCACGGTGCCAACCTTGGTCTTGTTCGGCACGCCGGAACCGGATTTGATACCGGCAGCCTTCTTCAGCAGCACCGCCGCCGGCGGCGTCTTGGTGACGAAGGTGAAGCTGCGGTCGCTGTAGACGGTGATCACGACCGGCGTCGGCAGACCCGGCTCGATTTCCTGAGTCGCCGCGTTGAACGACTTGCAGAACTCCATGATGTTGACGCCGTGCTGACCCAGCGCAGGGCCCACGGGCGGACTCGGATTGGCCTTACCGGCTGCCACTTGCAGCTTGATGTAGGCCTGGACTTTCTTAGCCATTTTCAACTCCAGTCGGGTACGGACGCCTTGCGGCTCCCCTGTTCAGCCGGCATTCGACCGGCAACGATAACGCAGCACCCGGAGGCACTGCGGTGAATTCCTGCTTTTACGCCGATCAGTCCTTGACCACCTGGATAAACTCCAGTTCGACCGGCGTCGAGCGTCCGAAGATCAGCACGCTGACCTGAAGACGGCTCTTTTCATAATTGACCTCTTCCACGACGCCATTGAAGTCGGCGAAGGGGCCGTCGACGACACGCACGGTCTCGCCTGGCTCGAAGAGTGTCTTGGGACGAGGCTTGTCGGTACCGTCCTGAACACGACGCAGAATCGCATCTGCTTCTTTCTGGGTGATCGCAGCGGGCTTCTCCGGCGTACCGCCGATGAACCCCATGACACGCGGCGTTTCATTGACCATGTGCCAGGTCTGTTCGTTCATTTCCATCTCGACCAGCACATAGCCGGGATAGAACTTGCGCTCGCTCTTGCGGCGCTTGCCGTCACGCATCTCGACGACTTCCTCGGTCGGCACCAGAATGTCACCGAACTGATCCTCGACACCGTAAAGCTTGACCCGCTCGATCAACGAACGCATCACCTGCTTCTCAAAACCGGAATAAGCGTGAACGACGTACCAACGCTTGGACATGAAAACTCCTAGCCAATGATTCCGGACATCGCCCAACCGAGGACGGTATCGATAAGCCACAGCAACAGACCCACAACCAGAACGGCCGCCAGCACGATCAGCGTCGTCTGGATAGTCTCTTGTCGAGTCGGCCAGACGACACGCTGAATCTCGCGCTTGGAACCGCGCGCAAGCTCCATCAGTGCCTGCCCTTTCGTAGTGGTCAACGCGATCGCTGCAGCAATGCCGCAAATGACAACGACGCCCAGCACGCGATACAGCAACGCTTGATCCGCAAACCAGGCATTGCCGCCAACCGCGACTGCCAGCAGCAACACCACGACGATCCATTTAGGGGTGTCGTAGCGTGGCTCCTGCACCTCGGCGTTGTGCTTCATGAAAACTCCTCAACTCAAGGCGCGATAACCGAACAAGACAAGATATCAAGACAAGCCAGTCTGGGGAAGACTGGCAGGCCAGGAGGGAATCGAACCCCCAACCTGCGGTTTTGGAGACCGCTGCTCTGCCAATTGAGCTACTGGCCTGCAACTACACATCCGAGAATCACCCGGAAATTAGGAGGGCGCTATGATAGCGAAGAAGTGCCGGACAATGCAATCCCGCCACAACATTTTCTTTTGCCATCAAAAAAGCGAGCCAAAGCTCGCCTTCACGCATCAAACCGAAGATCGATAATGGAGCTCATGGACGGAATTGAACCGTCGACCTCACCCTTACCAAGGGTGTGCTCTACCCCTGAGCTACATGAGCCTGAATCATCATCAACACAGTTGGAGCGGGTAGTGGGAATCGAACCCACACCATCAGCTTGGAAGGCTGAGGTTCTACCATTGAACTATACCCGCCTACCCGCTCTGACTCCGGCTTGCCGAGACAGACCGGTGAAACTGTGGTGGAGAGGGAAGGATTCGAACCTTCGAAGCTTTCGCGGCAGATTTACAGTCTGCTCCCTTTGGCCACTCGGGAACCTCTCCATACCGGCGGCAGATTTTACACTGCCTTGCATCGATGTCAAGCATCTGTTTTTGCTGCAATAACAGAACTGCCGATCGATGGCCTTGCGCTCAAAGCGGGGCGCATTGTGTCAAAGCAAAACACCGAATGCAAGCTCGAAGTCGCTCTTTTCGACCGTCTCATCCGCTGCGAACGGACGATCCAAGGGGGCAGCCTGGATTCGTCAATCCGGACGGATGCTGATCTCTCCGCCGGTCAGGGTACGCTTGCCGCCATTCGTCATCACGATGAGATTGCCATTCCCATCTACCTCGCCGGCCACGGCCGCATAGGAAGCGTTACCCTGGTGGACGCGAATGGTGCTACCGGCATAAGCATGGCGACGATTCCATTCAGCCTGCCAGGCACCGAAACCGTGTTGCTCGAACCGAGGCAGCATCGTCAGCAGAGATTCGATCAGGGAGGCAGCCACATGGTTGCGAGACGGCGCCTCTATCACGTCTGCCAGGGCGCCTACAGGCTGCCCTGCAGCCTCTCTGACCGCGTCGCTCAGAGAGATGTTGACCCCGATACCGATGACCACCTCGCAAGGCCCTTCAACATCGCCGGTTACCTCGAGCAGGATGCCGGCGAGCTTGCGCCATTCGCCATCGATGGCAACCAGAACGTCATTGGGCCATTTCAATGCGACTTCGCCGCCTGCGGCTTCGATGACTTCGGCCAGCACCACCCCGACGGCCAGGCTGAGACCTTCCAGCGCTGCGACCCCGGCGTCGAACCGCCACCCCATGGAGAGAATCAGGCTCCCTCCCCAATGGGTATTCCATGCCTTGCCTCGTCGACCTCGTCCCGCCGTCTGGCTTTCCGCCAGACAGACTTCTCCGTGGCCAGCGCCATGACGGAAGCGTTCACGCAGGAAGGTATTGGTGGAGTCGAGCACGTCTTCGACAAAAAGCCGCTTGAGATGCCGGCGCGGTTCGGCAGATAGCTGCGATACGATGCTGGCGCCATCCAGAGACTCCAGAGAGTTGACCAGACGGTATCCGCGCCCTTTGACCGCCTCCAGCGGCAGGTCCATCGCCTCGAGCTTCTTGAGCTGCTTCCAGACCGCCGTTCTCGATACACCGAGGCGCTCGCCTAGCTGCTGGCCCGAGTGATAACGACCATCGCCGAGAAGGCGAATGAGATCACCGATACTCATAGAAATACGCCTGACGACAAAAGCCGACAGTCTAGCGAAATTACCCGCTTACCGGTAACTCGGCGGGGGGGCCACTCGAGGTTCTGAGCATGAGGTTCTGGACATAAAGCTCCAGGCAAAAGGCCCCGGACCGGGAAGGCTTAACCCAAATGCCGGGCATAAAAAACCCCAGCCTGTTGGCCGGGGTGTCGGATGAGTGCCTGACGATGACTGCGTTGGTTTTCTGTCGCACCATAAAAATACCCCAGCTTCTTTCGAAGCTGGGGTACGGTATAGGTGCCTGACGATGACCAGGGCGGCTCTCCGCTACTCTCCATGGGGAGACCCCTAAAAACAAAGCCCCGACCAAATGGCCGGGGCTTCGTTAAATAAGTGCCTGACGATGACCTACTCTCACATGGGGAGACCCCACACTACCATCGGCGCTAAGCGGTTTCACTACTGAGTTCGGCATGGATCAGGTGGTTCCCGCTCGCTATGGTCGTCAGGCAAAACTGACGCAGAAATAATGAGCCTTCACTGCCTACCCGGCCCTCATTCCCACTGATTCGGATCATGCTGCTGAGCGACGTCTCTTGGCTGCCCGCTCTTGAGGGCAGCGCGTATCCGGCAATGTC